>NZ_CADIKI010000002.1 GCF_902859935.1 Paraburkholderia fynbosensis | reverse complement strand
GATGTTCGGCAGCGTCACGTAGCGCGGCTCGTTCAGGCGCAGGTCGGTGGTGACCACGGCCGGCAATGTGAGCGACAGCGTTTCGGCGCCGCCGTCCACTTCGCGCGACACGGTTGCCTTGCCGTCAGCCACGACAAGCTTCGAGGCAAACGTCGCTTGCGGCAGATTCGCCAAAGCGGCGAGCATCTGGCCGGTCTGGTTCGAATCGTCGTCGATGGCCTGCTTGCCCAGAATGATCAACGAAGGCTGTTCCTTGTCGACCAGCGCCTTGAGCAGCTTGGCGACCGCCAGCGGCTGCAGTTCGTCGGTCGACTCGATCAGGATCGCGCGATCCGCGCCGATCGCCAGCGCGGTGCGCAGCGTTTCCTGCGCCTGCGTCACACCGGCCGACACGGCGATCACTTCCGTCGCCACACCGGCTTCCTTCAGACGCACCGCTTCTTCCACCGCGATTTCATCGAACGGATTCATCGACATCTTCACGTTCGCGATGTCGACGCCCGTGCCGTCCGACTTGACCCGGACTTTCACGTTGTAATCGACCACTCTCTTGACTGGCACCAGGATTTTCATGCACACGCTCCAAAGTTACGAATACGTCAACCCAACGAACATTATAGCGACTGGCCTCGGGACAGCCTTTTGTCGCGGGCGCTTTAGCAGAAGGATATCGCTCCCCAGTGGCGTGACGACAATAACGAACGATCGTTCTATTTTAATCTCGAAAAAACCCGGGCGGCAACCCCGGGTTTCAACTTACGCCTCTAATTCGTCATGGCCGTCGTCTCTTGCCCGATGTGCAGGCGGCTGGCTCACCAGGCGGTGATCACCGACCCACCGAACTTGCTGTCGACAAACTGCTTCACTTCCGGCGAATGGTACGCCGCGACCAGCCTGGCGACCCACGGCTTGTTCCGGTCGGCTTCGCGAATTGCGATGATATTCACATACGGCCCCTTCGGATCTTCGATGGCGATCGCGTCCTGCTTCGGCTTCAGGCCGGCTTCCATCGCGAAGTTCGTGTTGATGGCGGCCGCGTCGACGTCGTTCAACGAGCGCGGGATTTGCGCGGCGTCGAGTTCGACGATCTTCAACTTCTTCGGATTCTCGACGATATCGAGCGGCGTCGCCTTCAGACCCGCATCGGCGCGCAGCTTCAGCAGACCCTGCTTCTGCAGAAGCAACAGTGCCCGGCCGCCGTTGGTCGGATCGTTCGGCACGGCGATTTTCGCGCCCGGTTGCAGTTCGGCGAGCGTTTTCACCTTCTTCGAATAGATTCCCATCGGATAGGTAACCGTGTCCGCGATGCGGATGAGCCTGTAGCCACGATCCTTCACCTGCGCCTGCAAGTACGGGTCGTGCTGGTAGCTGTTCGCGTCCAGATCGCCGCCGGCGAGCGCCGCGTTCGGCTGTACGTAGTCGGAGAATTCGATGACCTTGATATTCAGACCGTTCTTCGCCGCGACCGTCTTCACGACTTCCATGATCTGCGCATGCGGACCGCCGGTGACGCCGACCTTGATGCTGTCTTCGGCGTGAGCCGCGGCGGCGAACAGCGACGCGGCGGCGAACGCTCCTGCGAGCTTGAGAATGAAGCGACGTTGCATGATGGACCTTTCCGACTCTGCTAGCGGGTTCCGATGACCCGTGTTTATTTATGGCTCAAACGACGCACGAGCCAATCCCCGAATGACTGCACCAGCTGCACGAACACGATCAGGATCACCACGACCGTCAACATCACCTCAGGCAGAAAACGCTGATAGCCGTAGCGAATACCGAGGTCGCCGAGACCGCCGCCGCCGATCGCGCCGGCCATCGCCGAATAACCGACCAGCGACACGAACGTGATCGTCAAGCCGGCGACCACGCCCGGCAGCGATTCCGGCAGCAACACCTTGAAGACGATCTGGCCGGTGGTCGCGCCCATCGCCTGGGCCGCTTCGATCAGCCCGCGATCGACCTCGCGCAGCGCGGTCTCGACCAGCCGCGCGATGAACGGCGCGGCGGCGATCGTCAGCGGCACGACCGCCGCCGCCGTCCCGATCGACGAACCCACGACGAGGCGCGTGAACGGAATCACCGCGACCAGCAGGATGATGAACGGCGTCGAGCGGACCGCATTGACGATCACGCCCATCACACGATTCACCGCGACGTTTTCCAGCACGCCCTGGCGGTCCGTCAGATACAGCAGCACGCCGAGCGGCAATCCCACCAATGCGCCGACCAGTCCGGAAATGCCCACCATCACGAGCGTTTCCCAGAACGACTGGACGAACATATCGAACATTTCACTCAACATGCGAGAGCTCCTCCACCACCACACCCTGTTCGCGCAGGTACGTCAGCGCCTGCGCCACCTTAGCCGGTTCGCCGCCCGCGAGCACCGCGAGCGAGCCGAACGCCTGCCCCTGGATCTCGTCGATCTGGCCGTGCAGGATGTTGAAGTCGAGTTCATAGCGGCGAATCGTTTCGGACAGGATCGGCTGGTCGACGCCCGAGCCCGTGAACGCGAGCCGCAGCAGGTGGCCGCTGCCGGTCTTCAGGCGCTCTGCGACACGCGCCTTCATCGCTGGCGGCAACTCCTGCGCGATCACGTCGCCGATCAGCGCGCGCGTCACTTCATGACGCGGCTGCAGGAACACGTCAATCACCTTGCCCTCTTCGACCACCCGGCCCGCGTCCAGCACCGCGACGCGGTCGCAGACCTGCTTGATCACGTCCATCTGGTGCGTGATCAGCACGATCGTCAGGTTCAGTTCGCGATTGATGCGCTTGAGCAGGTCGAGAATCGCCCGCGTGGTTTCGGGGTCGAGCGCGGAGGTGGCTTCGTCCGAGAGCAGCACTTTCGGCTTGCTCGCCAGTGCGCGCGCGATACCCACGCGCTGCTTCTGCCCGCCGCTGATCTGCGCCGGATAACGATCCTTCTGCGCCAACAGGCCGACCAGCTCGAGCAGCGGCAACACATTCGCTTCGATCTCGTCGCGATTCATGCCGGCGAGTTCGAGAGGCAGCGCGACGTTTTCGTACACGGTGCGCGACGACAGCAGGTTGAAGTGCTGGAAGATCATGCCGATCTCGCGGCGCGCCTCGCGCAACTGCGCGGCGGGCAGCGTGGTCAGATCGCGCCCGTCGACGACGATATTGCCTTCGGAGGGGCGCGTCAGCAGGTTGATGGTGCGCACGAGCGTACTCTTGCCCGCGCCGCTACGGCCGATGATGCCGAACACCTCGCCCGCCGGAATCGACAGATTGACGTTGTGCAGCGCCTCGACCCAGCCTTGGGGCCCGGCGAACCGCTGGGAAATGTTGCGTATTTCGATCATGGAAAAACGAAACGGCGGAGTCTGTCGCCGAGCGTTGTGCGCTCGCGACAAGCGGCCGCCGTTGCTTTTATTGGGATTTGAGGCCGCAATTCTACCGCAGGGCCGTCATTCCCTTTAATAATCAATTACGATCTTTTCATAACCTATGAGCATTAGAGGGTCGCGTGAGATGCAATGCTCGCGCGCCGGGCATCGCTGCGACTATGATCGGGCGAACCAGAATCAGGACGAGCTGCAGCCATGGAAACATCCGAAAATAACAACGTGCGCGCGAGCGGCGGGAGGCAGAACGTCGACGGGCCGCAGCGCTCGTCGGTCACCACCGCCGATGGCGTCGCATTGCCGTTGTACCGCTGGCCGGCCAAGGGGCCGCTGCGCGCGACCGTCGCACTGCTGCACGGGCTGGCCGAGCACGCGGGCCGCTACGCCGCGTTGGCCGGGCGTCTGAATGCGGCCGGCATCGAACTGGTCGCGATCGACCTGCGCGGCCACGGACACGCGCCCGGCAAGCGGGTCTCCGTGAAGCGTTTCGACGACTATCTGCTCGACGCGCAGGCCCTGCTCGACGCCGCCGCGCAAAGCTGCGCGCCGCTCTTTCTGATGGGCCACAGCATGGGTGGCGCGATCGCCGCGCTGTACGCGATCGAGCGGCTCGACGCGAGCGGCCGGCGGCTGAGCGGTTTGATCCTGTCGAGCCCCGCGCTCGCGCCGGGACGCGACGTGCCGCGCTGGATGCTTGCACTAAGCCAGGTGATCAGCCGTGTCTATCCAGGTTTCCCGGCGATGAAGATCGATGCCGCGCTGCTGTCGCGTCTTCAGCCGGTGGTGAATGCCAATCGCAACGACCCGCTCGTGCATCACGATGCGATTCCGGCGCGCACCGCCGCGGAGCTGTTGCTGGCGATGGCGCGGATCGAACGTGGCCGTGCGAATTTGCGCATGCCGCTGCTGGTGTATCACGGCACCGCCGACCAGCTCACCGAGCCCGACGGCAGCCGCGCCTTCGGCCAGCACGCAGGTTCGCCGGACAAGACGCTTACGCTGCACGAAGGCAGCTATCACGAGACGATGAACGATCTCGATCGCGACCGTGTGATCGGGGGGCTGATCGATTGGATCGAGAAGCGGGCGGTGGGGCGTTGAGCGTTTGACGCGATGGCGAAGCGCGGCCTCTCCCGCCGTGGCCACTCGCAAACGCGCTGACCTTGATGCTCCCTGGCCGCCGAGGTCACCACAGCACCCACCGTTACCCTTGCGCCCGCCTAGCGCTTCCAGTCCGGCGCGCGCTTGTCGATGAACGCCTGCACGCCTTCGAGCGCGGAGTCATCCATCATGTTGCAGGCCATCGTCTGGCCGGCGAGCTGGTAAGCCGCCTCGATGCCCATTTCGAGCTGGCGATAGAAAAGCCACTTTCCAGCGCTCACCGCTTCGACCGGTTTCGCGCAGATCGTCGCGGCGAGGCGCGCGAGTTCCACGTCGAGCGCGTCGGCGGGAACCACGCGGTTCACGAGGCCTTGGTGCTTCGCTTCGGCGGCGTCGATGAACTCGCCGGTGAGCAGCATATCGAGCGCCGCCTTGCGCGACAAGTTGCGCGAGAGCGGCACCGAAGGCGTCGCGCAGAACAGCCCCAGGTTCACACCAGATACGGCGAAACGCGCGGAGTCCGCCGCGACCGCCAGATCGCACATCGCCACCAGTTGACAGCCGGCCGCCGTGGCAATGCCCTGCACACGCGCGATCACCGGTTGCGGCAGACGCTGGATCGTCATCATCAGCTTCGTGCAGCGGGCGAACAGCCGCTGGTAATAAGCCAGCGATGGCGTCGCGCGCATTTCCTTCAGATCGTGCCCCGCGCAGAACGCCCGCCCCGCCCCCGCGATGACAACCACGCGCGCATCCGACGCCGCGATCTGCGTCAACGCATTCTGCATCTCATCGAGCAAAGCCTCGGAGAGCGCGTTGAACGCGTCGGGCCGGTTCATCGTCAACTGCACGACGCCCGGCACCCGATACGCATCGTGTTCGATCTCGATCAGTGAAGCGCTGCTCGCCTTCGCGTTCATGACCCGCTCCTCATTTGCGTTGCGTGGTTGCCGCCAATGGCAGGGCAGGCTGTTCAGATGCCGGCCAGCGAGCGCATGTGCGCGACCACGCTGCGTCCAAGCGCCGACAGGTTGTAGCCGCCCTCGAGACAACTGACGATGCGTCCGCGCGCATGACGTTTCGCGATCTCGCGCATCTGATCGGTGATCCATGCGTAGTCGTCTTCGACGAGGCCCATGTTACCGAGGTCGTCCTCGCGATGCGCGTCGAAGCCCGCCGAGATGAACAGCATCTCGGGCTTGAATTCATGCAGGCGCGGCAGCCACAGCATGTCCACCGCCTCGCGCACCTCCATGCCCTTCGAACGCGCGGGCATCGGCACGTTGCACATGTTGGACGCCTGGTTGTCGGCGCCGGTGAACGGATAGAACGGATGCTGGAAGATGCTGCACATCAGCACGCGCGGATCGCCCGAGAAGGCCGCTTCGGTGCCGTTGCCGTGATGCACGTCGAAGTCGATGATCGCCACGCGCTGCAGCCCGTGCACGTCGAGCGCATGGCGCGCGGCGATCGCGACGTTGTTGAAGAAGCAGAAGCCCATCGCGCGCGCCGGCTCCGCGTGATGGCCGGGCGGACGCACGCTGCAGAAAGCATTGTCGTAACGGCCTTCGATCACCGCGTCCGTCGCGGCCACCGCGGCACCCGCCGCGCGCAACGCGGCTTGCCAGGTGTGGGGGTTCATCGCCGTATCGGGATCGATCTCGGCGATGCCTTCGGCGGGCGAACGGCTGCGGATGTAGTCGACGTGCGCTTGCGTATGCACGCGCAGCAGCGCGGCTTCGTCGGCGAGCGGCGCGGACTCGCGCTCGATCAGCGAGTCGATGCGGCTCGCGATCAATTGATCTTCGATGGCCTGCAGGCGCGCGGGACATTCGGGATGCCATTGCCCCATGTCGTGCAGCAGACAGTCGGCGTGAGAATAAAAACCTGTTGCCATGATTTTCTTCTGCGACGCAACGCCTTCGCAGCGCGCGTAGCGTGTCTCCATCCAGGGGCGCACCCTCGCGGCGCGCCGACACTCGTCAAGTTACCACACGATGCGGCTGTGACGAGTTCGACACGGTTTTGCAGAAGGCGTCGGGTATACTGCCCCCGAAACTTTTCCCCGTCTCCCGCACACTGCACCCCTTGCTCACTATGACCGTCAAGCTTGCTCTGTCTGCACGAAACCGGCTTCATCTCGGCGCGCTGGCCGCCTCATTGTCCGTCGCATCGTGCTTGGTCATGGCAACCAGTCCCGCGCTCGCGCAAGGCGTCGGCAAGAAACAGCCGGTGCTGCTCGCGCAGGGCCAGCCGCAACCGTCCGTGCCCCAAGGGCAAACGTTTGAAGAAGAGATCATTCCGCAGCGCTACGCGAACAATGCGAATGTCGACGCGTTCATCAACGACATGGTCGCGCGCTACGACTTCGACGAGTCCGCGCTGCACACACTGTTCGCCGGCGTCAGCTATTCCGCGACTGCGGTCAAGCTCGTCACGCCCTCGCCGTCACCGGCAGTGAAGAACTGGCGCGTGTATCAGTCGCGCTTTCTCGACCCGGTTCGCATCAACGCCGGTGTGCGCTTCTGGCGCGAGAACCAGGCTACGTTGCAACGCGCGTATGAAGAGTTCGGCGTGCCGCCGGAGGTGATCGTCGGCATCATCGGCGTGGAAACGATCTACGGCCGCTACATGGGCAACTTCCGCGTGCTCGACGCGCTGACCACCCTGAGCTTCGACTACCCGAACACCGCCAATCGCGGCGACCGTCAGGCCACCTTCCGCAAGAATCTCGAAGACTATCTGGTGTGGACGCGCGACGCGCAGATCGACCCGACCACGGTGCTCGGCTCGTACACCGGCGCGATCGGCATTCCGCAGTTCCTGCCGAGCAGCATCACGCAATACGCGGTGGACTACGACGGCAACAAGCGCATCGACCTGCGCACGAGCGCGGCGGACGCGATCGGCAGCGTGGCGAACTATCTGCGTCAGAACGGCTGGGAAAACGGCCGGCCTGTGGTGTGGCGGATCGGCTCGGACGCCGGCAGCCTGGGCGTCGCCCAAGCGGCCGCCGACGGCCAGCCGGAGCCGCACTGGCCGCTCGAACAGTTGCTGCGCGCCGGACTGCTGCTGAACGAACCGGACGTGGACGTCGCCGCAGAAGCCGGCACGCCGGTGACGGTGGTCGACCTGCCGTCGCCGGGGCGCGGCACCGAGTTCAAGCTGGGGCTGAAGAATTTCTACGTGCTGACGCGCTATAACCGCAGCTTCTTTTATGCGCTGGCGGTGTATCAGTTGGGCCAGAAGGTCAAAGCGCAGATGGAGGCAAGCAACGCGGCGAACGGCGCCACTGGCGCGACGGCGCCGAACGGCAATTCGCAATAGAGCGATCGTGATGCGCATGCTCTGTGCGCCTCACCAGCCGACATAAAAAAAGCGCCGGTTCGACCGGCGCTTTTTCATAGGCGGGCGTGGCGATGCACGCTTACGCGGGAAAGACCCCGGTGGACAGATACCGGTCGCCGCGATCGCAGACGATGAACACGATCGTCGCATTCTCGACCTGGCGCGCGATACGCAGCGCGACCTCGCATGCGCCGCCCGACGAAATGCCGGCGAAGATACCTTCGACCGATGCCATCCGGCGCGCCATCGCTTCGGCGGCGGCCTGGCTCACGTTCTCGACGCGATCCACGCGGCTGCGGTCGAAAATTTTCGGCAGATAGGCTTCCTGCCATTTGCGAATACCCGGAATGCGCGAGCCTTCCTCCGGCTGCGCGCCGATGATCTCGATCGCCTGATTCTGCGTCTTCAGATAAGTGGACACGCCCATGATCGTGCCGGTCGTCCCCATCGACGAGACAAAGTGCGTGATGCGCCCTTCGGTGTCGCGCCAGATTTCCGGGCCCGTGCCCTCGATGTGCGAAGCCGGATTGTCCGGATTCGCGAACTGGTCGAGGATGATGCCTTTGCCTTCGCGCTGCATCTGTTCGGCTAGATCGCGCGCGTACTCCATGCCACCGGTCACGGGCGTCAGAACGATCTGCGCACCATAGGCCGCCATGCTCTGACGGCGTTCCACCGACAGGTCTTCCGGCATGATCAGCACCATCTTGTAGCCACGGATCGCCGCCGCCATCGCGAGCGCGATGCCGGTGTTGCCGCTCGTCGATTCGATCAGCGTGTCGCCCGGCTTGATGCGCCCGCGGGCTTCCGCTTTCTTGATCATCGACAGGGCCGGGCGGTCCTTCACCGATCCCGCGGGATTGTTGCCCTCGAGTTTCGCAAGCACGACGTTATTGCGGCTGCGGATTTCGTCGTCGGGGAGCCGGACGAGTTGCACGAGCGGCGTATTGCCGATCGTATCTTCAATCGTTTTGTAAGCCATATCGGTTCTGGTGCTGTCGATGCGCGGAGTCTTAATCTATTGATTCTAAACCACCGTGCCCGCGGCCGCCGTGCGGCCCTTCTGGCGGCATGGATGCAATACGGTCATCGCGCGCGTCCGCCATGCTGCGACACGCAAAAAACCGACGTGAGCCGTGCGCCCCGCCACGCAAAAAACCCCGCGACTGAGAACCGCGGGAGCCAGTCATCTGCATGACAGCTGAAGGAGTGTTCGTTTCACTCCGACCATGAAGGGGGTGACGGCCGCGGGCCGTGCGCACAGTGAAGCAACCGCGCGCACGGCCCGCGTCGGCTTATTTCTTTACCGCCACTGCGAGGTTGCTTTTGGAACCGTCGGCCGGAGCGGCCGCGACTTTGGTCTGTGCAGCCGCCGCAACCTGCGTGTTAGCAGCAGCGCCAGCCGGACCGACAGCGAGACCCTCCGCCTGCAGGCGCTCGACGGTATGCCCGCCCATGCCTTTGACGCGCTTGCCGAGATCGGCCGGGTCCTTGAACGGACCATGCGCTGCACGCTCGTCGAGAATGGCTTTCGCTTTGGCAGCACCGATGCCTTTGATACCGCGCAGCGCATCCTCGTTAGCCGTGTTGACGTCGACCGCCGCATACGCGTGGCCGAATGCGGCGAGCATGGCCGCGGTGACCAGAATTTTTCGAAACATGTGGAACCTCCCTCGTACAACCGGTTGGCGACCATCACCAACCGGGAGATTCCAGTTTAAAGAGGGATCCGAATTATTTACACCTGGCCGAACAGCCAACGTACGTAGCGATCGACACCTTCCTGCACGCTCAGGAACGGCGCATCGTAGCCGGCCGCGCGCAGCTTCGACTGGTCGGCCTGCGTGAAGCACTGGTACTTGCCGCGCAGCGCGTCGGGAAACGGAATGTACTCGATCAGGCCGCGCTGCACCTGATCCGCGAGCGACAGCGCCGGCTCGTTGTTCAGCGCACGCAGCGTGTTGACCACGGTGCTCGCGATGTCGTTGAACGGTTGCGCACGGCCGCTGCCGAGATTGAAGATGCCCGATTTGTCCCGATTGTCGAAGAAGAACAGGTTGACCTTCACCACGTCTTCGACGGAAACGAAATCGCGCGTCTGCTCGCCCGATGCATAGCCGTTGTATTCGCCGAACAACTTGACCTTGCCTTCGGCGCGGAACTGGTTGAAGTTGTGAAACGCGACCGATGCCATGCGCGCCTTATGCGTTTCGCGCGGCCCGTACACGTTGAAGTAACGGAAGCCCGCAATCTGGCTCTTCGCGGTAGGCAGCACGCGCCGGATCACCTGGTCGAACAGGAATTTCGAATAGCCGTACACGTTCAGCGGCTGCTCGACTTCACGCTCTTCGACGAAGCGGCTCGACCCGCCGTACGTCGCTGCCGACGACGCATACAGAAACTGGATGTTCTGCGCGAGGCAGACATCGAGCACGTCGCGGCTGTAGCGGAAGTTGTTGTCCATCATGTAGCGGCCGTCGGTCTCCATCGTGTCCGAGCAGGCGCCTTCGTGGAAAATCGCGCGCACCTTGCCGAAGTCACCGCGCTTGAAGCGCTCGACGAATTCGGTCTTATCGAGATAGTCGTCGATTTCGCAATCGACCAGATTCTTGAACTTGTCGGCGCGCGTCAGATTGTCGACGGCGATGATGCGTTGTTCGCCGCGCTCGTTGAGCGCCTTCACGAGATTGCTGCCGATGAAACCGGCCGCGCCGGTGACGATGAGAGTCATGATGATCCTGCGGTAATGAGCCCTGCGTGGGACTGGGGTCGAGCGCTAAAACGCCGACTCCAATCGACAGCTTTGCATGGGACTTCGGTTGACGCCCCGTGGGTTCTTTTCACGCTGCGCGATGGCGCGTGACGAAAGACCCGGCGGACCGCATCAATGAAAGAGTTCGTCGTAGTCGACGGTGGCGGTACCGAGTTTGCCGACCACGATGCCCGCCGCGCGATTCGCGAGGCCAACCGCGTCGACCAGCGTGAGGCCCGCGCCCAGCATGGCGGCGAGCGTGGCGATCACGGTGTCGCCCGCACCCGAGACATCATACACTTCGCGTGCGACGGCCGAAGCGTGCAGGACGCCGTCGTCGGAGAAGAGCGTCATGCCCTCTTCCGAGCGCGTCAGCAACAGCGCCTTGAACGCCAGTTCGGCGCGCAGCTTCGTCACGCGCGCGAGCAGATCCTCCTCGGACTTCCACTGACCGACAACCTCGCGCAACTCCGCGCGATTCGGTGTGATCAGCGTCGCGCCGCGATAACGCTCCCAGTCGTCGCCCTTCGGATCGACCAGCACCGGCTTGCCCGCCGCGTGCGCCTTCGCGATCATCTGCGTGACGTGGGTCAGGCCGCCCTTCGCGTAATCCGACATCAGAATCACGTCATGCGACGGCAGCAAGTCGTCGAAACGCGCGAGGCCCGCGAGCAGCACTTCATGCGCCGGCGAGTTTTCGAAGTCGACGCGCAGCAACTGCTGCTGCCGCGACAGCACGCGCAGCTTGATCGTGGTGAGCAGCGCCGGATCGCGTTCGAGATGCGGCGTCACGCCGCTTTCGCCGAGCAACTGCACGATGCGCTCGCCGGGTTCGTCATGGCCGACCACGCACAGCAAGCCGGCCTGCGCGCCGAGCGCGACCGCATTGCGCGCGACGTTCGCCGCGCCGCCCAGACGATCTTCCTGACGCTGCACGTGCACCACCGGCACCGGCGCTTCGGGCGAGATGCGGTTCACGTCGCCGAACCAGTAGCGGTCCAGCATCACGTCGCCGACCACCAGCACGCGCGCCGCGCCGAGTTGCGCGCGCGGCACGACCGTGAGCTGCGCCGCCGGCGTGGACGCGGGAGCTCCCGGCATGGCCTCAGGCATCGGCCGGAAGTTCAGAGGGTTGGGCATAGGGGCGTCCAATCGAGTGATAGTCGATGCCGAGCTCGGTCATCGCGTCCGGTTCGTAGAGATTGCGGCCGTCGAAAATCTGCGCCGACTTCAGCACCGATTTGAGGTACACGAAATCCGGACTCTTGAATTCCTTCCATTCGGTCACGATCACGAGCGCGTCGGCGCCGGTGAGCGTTTCGTCCTGCGTACTCGTGAAGGTCAGACGCGCGAGCTGCTCGGGCGCGTTGTGCAAATCGAGCTCGAATACGCGGCGCGCTTCGGTCACCGCGACCGGGTCGTACGCACGCACCTGAGCGCCACGCGCCAGCAGTTCGGCGACCACGCGACGGCTGGGCGCTTCGCGCATGTCGTCGGTATTCGGCTTGAATGCGAGGCCCCAGACGGCGAACGTGCGGCCGCTCAGATCGTCGCCGAGCTTGGCGGTGATCTTTTGAACCAGTACGTCCTTTTGCCTGTCGTTCACTTCCTCGACCGCTTCGAGGATTCGCAGGTTGTGCCCGCTCTCGCTGGCGGTGCGAATCAGCGCCTGCACGTCCTTCGGAAAGCACGAGCCGCCATAGCCGCAACCGGCATACAGGAAGTGATAGCCGATGCGCGGGTCCGAGCCGATGCCGCGGCGCACCGCTTCGATATCCGCGCCGACGCGATCCGCCAGATTCGACATTTCGTTCATGAACGAAATGCGCGTGGCGAGCATCGCATTGGCCGCGTATTTGGTGAATTCGGCCGAGCGCACGTCCATGTGCAGCGTACGTTCGTGATTGCGGTTGAACGGCGCGTACAGGCGCTTCATCAGTTCGCGCGCGCGTTGGCCGGCTTCGTCTTCGTCGCTGCCGATCACGATGCGATCGGGTCGCATGAAGTCGTCGACCGCCGCGCCTTCCTTCAGAAACTCGGGGTTGGAGACCACCGAAAAGCGATGCTGGTCGCTGCCCGCCAATTCGCGTTTGGCGAGCTCTTCCGCGATCACCGCGCGCACCCGCTGCGCTGTGCCGACCGGCACCGTCGATTTGTCGACGACCACCTTGAAGCCGTTCATCGTGCGGCCAATGTTGCGAGCCGCCTCGAGCACGTACTGCAGATCGGCCGAGCCGTCTTCGTCAGGCGGCGTACCGACCGCGATGAACTGCACGTCACCGTGCGCCACGCTGGCCTCGACATCCGTGGAGAACGTGATGCGGCGCGCCGCGCGCGTGCGGGCGATCATCTCCTGCAAACCCGGCTCGTGAATCGGTACGCCGCCGTTATTGAGGATTTCGATCTTGCGCGGATCGACGTCAAGACAGAAAACGTCGTGACCGATCTCAGCGAGACACGCGCCAGTGACGAGGCCGACATAGCCTGTGCCGATAATGGTGATTTTCATACGCCTTCCGGTAGAGGGTTCCGGTGATGATTGCCGGTCATGAGGCCGGGACGAACTCGCTGCAAAATCCGCCCGCGCCGATGCTGCCGCCATGCGCGGGGCGCGGCGGCCCTGCGGTTAATGCCGCGACGCCCGCAGTGCCGTCAATTCGACGCGACAATCGGTTCGACACGACGCGGCGCATAGGTTTCCCATCCGCTGCAACCCGGGCACTGCCAATAGAAAAGCCGCGCCCTGAAGCCGCAATTCTGGCACGTATAGCGCGGCAGATTCTTGGTGCGCTGACGGATCAGCGTACGCATCAGTTCGAGCTCGCTGCGCCGCGGCTCCTCCGCGACGGCCTGCTGCGCCTCCAGTAGACGCGTCATGCCGGCCAGGTTCGGCGACTTCTGCATCTGCGAACGTGCCAGCGCGTGCGCCGCATCGGGACCGCGCAGGGACGCGACGTGCTGATAGGCTACATCGAGCAGATCGTTGGTCGGATGCCGGTCGACCCAGGCGGTAAGCAGATCGGCGCCTTCTTGCGGACGGCCAAGCGCCTCATAGGCCTTCATCACTTTCTCCGCGACCAGCGGCAGATAGGCCGGATTCTGCTCCTCGACGCGCCGCCATTGGTCGATGGCCGCGGCCTGCTCGCCGCCAGCCGCGTCGACGTCGCCGAACAGGATAGTGGCGCGCACGTTGGTCGGGTTCGCCTTCAGCGCGAAGCCGAGCTGGCGGCGGGCCTCGTCCGGATTGTTCTGCTGCAGCGCTTCCTGCGCAAGCTCGCAATGGAACTGCGCGATTTCCTTGCCGAGCGATTCGGCGCCCATCGTTTCCAGATGGCGCGCGGTGTCGATCGACTTGACCCAGTCCTTCTCGATCTCGTAGATGGTGAGGAGCGCTCGTTGTGCGCCTAACGCGTAGTCGCCGGTTTCGAGCGACCGGAAAGTTTCCTCCGCGCGATCGAGCAGGCCCGCTTTCAGGAAGTCCTGGCCCAGTTCGTAAAGCGCGTGGTCGCGCTCGCTGACCGGCAGGTCGGCGCGGCTCAACAGATTCTGATGCACGCGAATCGCGCGGTCCGTTTCGCCGCGGCGCCGGA
Organism: Paraburkholderia fynbosensis; assembly: GCF_902859935.1. Taxonomy (GTDB): domain Bacteria; phylum Pseudomonadota; class Gammaproteobacteria; order Burkholderiales; family Burkholderiaceae; genus Paraburkholderia; species Paraburkholderia fynbosensis. The sequence continues at coordinate 570,422 of NZ_CADIKI010000002.1, read as the reverse complement.
ACAGATTCCCTAGCGCGAAATGCAGTTCGATCGTTTCGGGGTCGAGCTTGACCACTTCGATGAATGCATCGATCGCCTGGTCAGGCTGCTCGTTGAGCAGGAAGTTCAGGCCGCGGAAATACGAGCGCGGCAGGTTGGCGCTCTCGGACAGCAGCGTCTTGAGGTCGTAGCGCGCAGCCATCCAGCCGAACGCGAAAGCGACGGGGATGACGAGCAGCCACCAGAAGTCTAGATCCATGCGATTAATGCAAATGTGCGGGAAAGCAGGAACGGAAAGCCGCGCTCAACCTTGCGCGGCGGAAGGAAATTCAGATCAGCGGCGGCATGGGTGGTTGTTCGACCACCACTGGCGTTTCGCGCGCCGCGCGCAACTCGCGCTTGAGCCGGCCATTTTCCATGCGCAGGCGCACCGTAGTCGGCATTGCCGACACCAGTCCGGCCAACAGCCCCACCACGAAGAACGCGAGACCGATCAGGATCAAGGGCGCCGACCACATGTAGCCGGCGAGGAAATTCAACGTAGCAGGTTGTGTGTTGGAGAGCGCCAGCACCAGCAGCAGCACGAACACCAGCACACGGATCAACCAGACGATAAATTTCATGAATGTGTCTCTTGACGGCAGTTGCGAGGTGACGCCGGCTCGATGACGCGTCGCGCCAATGTATTGCCCGCGCCGAAGTGACCCGTATTGTAATTGAAGCCCTCGTGGCTGGGCAGGAAGTGGCGAATTGCGGCTTACGTGGGGTTTATCCTGCTCTCGCCGCAAATAAGGACTGAGGGGACGGGTGCTTGGGCCTGGCAGAGTGGCGAAGGGACGCACGCGCGTGAGCTTGGCTTGATGCGGCTTGGTGCGGTCAAACAGCTACGACAACGCGGCTAGAAAATCTATGGGCGAAAAAAAAGCGCCCAAAGGCGCTTTTTCTGGTCTTTTGCCAACTGGCTTTGGCCGCTGACGCTACCAATGCCACGCTGCAAAACGCGCAGCGAAGCATTTACAGGTCGTCATCCGGCTCTTCGGCCTTCAACGGCTCGCCCGCGCGACGATCTACCCGCTCACGCAATTCCTTGCCCGGCTTGAAGTGCGGTACGTGCTTCTCAGGTACCAGCACCTTCTCGCCCGACTTCGGATTGCGTCCGACGCGGGAGGGACGGCGGTTGAGGCCGAAGCTGCCGAAGCCGCGAATTTCGATGCGATGACCGTTGGCAAGCGCCTCCGACATCGCATCAAGCATCGTCTTCACCGCGAAATCCGCATCTTTAAGTACAAGCTGCGGAAATCGCGTAGCCAGCTGGGCGACCAATTCCGATTTGGTCATACTGCAGCAGACCTCTCAGGCTTACTGGTTCTGGCCGTCAAGCTTGGCCTTCAGCAGCGCGCCGAGGTTCGTCGTGCCGGTAGCTGCCGCGCTCGAATCCGACGAAGCCAAACCACGGATGGCTTCCTGTTGCTCAGCCGAATCCTTAGCCTTGATCGACAGGTTGATGCCGCGCGACTTGCGATCAATGTTGATGATCATCGCGTTGACCTTGTCGCCTTCCTTCAGCACGTTGCGAGCATCTTCCACGCGGTCTTGTGCGATTTCCGAAGCGCGCAGGTAGCCTTCGACTTCAGCCGACAGCTGAACCACTGCACCCTTCGCGTCCACCGTCTTGACCACGCCGTCGACGGTCGAACCCTTGTCGTTCATTGCAACGAAGTTGCTGAACGGGTCGCCTTCGAGCTGCTTGATGCCCAGCGAAATACGTTCCTTCTCGACGTCGATGCCGAGAACGATCGCTTCCACTTCGTCGCCCTTCTTGTACTTGCGAACTGCTTCTTCGCCCGTTTCGCTCCACGACAGGTCCGACAGGTGAACCAGACCGTCGATGCCGCCCGGCAGACCGATGAAGACGCCGAAGTCGGTGATCGACTTGATGGCGCCTTGCAGCTTGTCGCCCTTCTTGAAGTTGCGGCTGAAGTCGTCCCACGGGTTCGGCTTGCACTGCTTCATGCCGAGGCTGATACGGCGGCGGTCTTCGTCGATTTCGAGAACCATGACTTCGACTTCGTCGCCCAACTGCACAACCTTCGACGGTGCAACGTTCTTGTTGGTCCAGTCCATTTCCGACACGTGGACGAGGCCTTCGATGCCCGATTCCACTTCGACGAATGCGCCGTAGTCGGTGATGTTGGTGACCTTACCGAACAGGCGCGTGCCCGACGGGTAACGGCGCGAGATGCCTTCCCACGGATCGTCGCCCAGTTGCTTGATGCCCAGCGAAACGCGGTTCTTCTCTTGATCGAACTTGAGGATCTTCGCGGTGACTTCCTGGCCAACCGACAGCACTTCGCTCGGGTGACGCACACGACGCCATGCGATGTCGGTGATGTGCAGCAGACCGTCGATACCGCCGAGGTCCACGAACGCGCCGTAGTCGGTGATGTTCTTGACCACGCCTTCCACGATCGCGCCTTCCTTCAGCGTTTCGAGCAGCTTTGCGCGCTCTTCGCCCTGGGTTGCTTCGATCACGGCACGACGCGACAGCACGACGTTGTTACGCTTGCGGTCGAGCTTGATGACGCGAAACTCCAGCGTCTTGCCTTCGTACGGGGTCGTATCCTTGACCGGACGCGTGTCGACCAGCGAACCCGGCAGGAACGCGCGGATGCCGTTGACCATCACGGTCATGCCGCCCTTGACCTTGCCCGTGATCGTGCCGGTCACGAGTTCGTTGTTGTCGAGCGCTTTTTCCAGCGACAGCCACGAAGCCAGACGCTTCGCCTTGTCGCGCGACAGGATCGTGTCGCCATAGCCGTTTTCCAGCGCGTCGATCGCGACGGAAACGAAGTCGCCCGCCTGCACTTCTACCTCGCCCGCGTCGTTCAGGAACTCTTCGAGCGGGATGTAGGCTTCGGACTTGAGACCAGCGTTGACGACCACGAAGTTGTGGTCAACACGCACGACTTCGGCGGAGATCACTTCGCCGGCGCGCATGTCTTGCTTGGTCAGCGACTCTTCGAACAGAGCCGCAAAAGATTCGGTATTCGGGGTAGAGGTTTGCAGGTCGGACATAAAAATCAAAATTTGCATGGTTCTCGCGGTGCCCGGCTGGCCGGACGGTCAGCAACTTCGGCAAGAAAGCGAATGCCACGCGGGGTTAAAGGGTTAATACAACGCTTCGCGACAATCGCGAAGCACCTACTGACAACGGACTTCTACGGCGCCCACGCGCTGACTCAAAACACTGCTCGTGGATCAGCCATGCGGGACTAGAGCTTCATACCATTGCACCACCTGTTCGACCGCCTGGTCGACCGACAACGCGGAGGTATCAAGCAGCTTTGCATCCGCTGCAGGCTTGAGTGGCGCGGCGGCGCGCTGACTGTCACGCTCGTCGCGCTCACGCAAATCCCGAAGCAAGTCATCCATATTAGCAGAAAACCCTTTTTGGATCAATTGCTTATGCCGGCGCGCCGCACGGGCCTCGACACTGGCGGTCATGAACACCTTCAGCACGGCGTCCTGGAAGATCACAGTGCCCATGTCGCGGCCGTCGGCAACCAGCCCCGGCTCCTTGCGAAAGGCCCGTTGACGCGCCACCAACGCGGCTCGCACGGGCGCGTGCACGGCGATCGCCGAGGCGCGGCTGCCGACGTCCTCGGCGCGAATTTCGGCCGACACGTCGACGCCGTCGAGCTGCGCCAGCCCCTCGCGGAAAGTGATATGCAGGTCGTCGATCAGTCTGACAAGGGCGTCGGCATCGTCAGGCGCGATGCCGTAGCGCAGGCTGGCCAGCGCGGCGAGCCGGTACAACGCGCCGCTATCCAGCAGGTGAAAGCCTAGGCTCGCGGCAACCAGCGCGGCCACCGTGCCTTTGCCGGAGGCACTCGGGCCGTCGATCGTAATGACGGGCGTCTGGTGAAAGGGACGGATCGGTTTCATCGAAAAAGTCGCACGTCAGTCGATTCGGGTCGAATCAGGGTTGAGCGAGCGCGGTGAAGCGCTCGAAATAATCGGGAAACGTCTTGCCGACGCACTTCGGATCGTTAATGCGGATCGGCACGCCGCCGAGGCTCACCAGTGAGAAGCACATGGCCATCCGGTGGTCGTCGTAGGTGTCGATGGAAGCGTTCGGAATCAGCTTTTCAGGCGGCGTGACGACGAGAAAATCCTCGCCCTCCTGCACCTTCGCGCCGACCTTGCGCAACTCGGTCGCCATCGCGGCGATCCGGTCGGTTTCCTTGACGCGCCAGCTGGCAATGTTGCGCAGCGTGGTCGTGCCGTCCGCGAACAGCGCGGCCACGGCAATCGTCATGGCCGCGTCGGGGATCAGGTTGAAGTCCATGTCGATCGGATCGAGCTTGCCGTGGTCGTTGCCGACACCGCGCACTTCGATCCAGTCGTCGCCCATCTGCAGGTTCGCGCCCATCCTGATGAGCGCATCGGCAAAGCCGACATCGCCCTGGATGCTCGCGCGGCCCACGCCTTCCACTTTCAGCGGCCCGCCGCCGAGCGCCCCGGCCGCGAGAAAGTATGAAGCGGACGATGCATCGCCCTCGACCATGATCGTACCCGGCGACTGATAGCGCTGGCCCGACGGCACGACGAACTGGTGCCAGCCGTGACGCTCGACCTCGATGCCGAAGCGCGCCATCAGCTTGATCGTGATCTCGATATACGGCTTCGAGATCAGTTCGCCGTCCACCTGCACGGTGGTCGCGCCGCTTTCGGTGCGCAACAGCGGCAGCGTCATCAGCAGCGAGGTCAGAAACTGGCTCGACACGTCGCCGCGCACGCGGATCGGCGCGTCGGCGGTGATCCGCGCCGGGCGAATCCTCAGCGGCGGATACCCTTCGTTCTCTTCGTAGTCGATCCTCGCGCCGATCTGGCGCAAGCCGTCGACCAGATCGCCGATCGGCCGCTCGTGCATGCGCGGCACGCCGTGAATCCGGTAATCGCCGCCATTCACGGCCAGCGCCGCGGTCAATGGACGCACCGCCGTGCCTGCATTGCCGAGGAACAGGTCGGCCTGACGCGCGGTGAAGGCGCCGCGCGTGCCGGTCACGACGCAGGCGTCGCCGTCGCGCTTCAGACGCACGCCGAGCTTTTCGAGCGCGTCGAGCATCACGCGAGTGTCGTCGGAGTCGAGCAGGTTCGTGATCGTCGTTTCGCCTTCGGCGAGCGCCGCGAGCAGCAACACCCGGTTCGAAATGCTCTTCGAGCCGGGCAGACGAACCGTGCCGGACGCACGAGAAAATGGTCCGAGATCGAGGAATTCCATGATTGAGTCCAGTTTCCGGTTATTTCGACGCGTCGCTTTGGGCCGTGCCCACCGCGCGCTGCTCCTGCCATTCGGTGCGGGCGACCCGCGAGCGCGCGAATACGGCTTCGAGCGCGGCGCCGTCGGCGGCGTCGATCGCTGCGCGCAGCCGCCCGAGTACCGCGGTGTACGCGTCGAGTTCGTCGAGCAGCGCGACGCGATTGGCGACGCACACGTCGCGCCACATTTCCGGGCTCGACGCGGCGATCCGCGTGAAGTCGCGGAAGCCCCCCGCCGCGAACGAGAATTTCAACGCGGCGTCAGGTGAATTGAGAATCTGCTCGACCAGCGCGAACGACAGCACGTGCGGCAAATGGCTGACCGCCGCGAACACGCGGTCGTGCTGCGCGGGCGTCATTTCGCGCACGAGCGCGCCGGTGGCGCGCCACATCGCCGCGACCCGCTCGACTGCCTGCGGCGCGTTCTCCGGCAGCGGGCACAGCACGACGTTGCGATTGACATACAGATCGGGCAAGGCGGCATCGACGCCGCTCGACTCGCGGCCGGCAATCGGATGCCCCGGCACGAACTGGCCGATCCGCGCGCCGAGCGCCGCACCAGCGGCGCCGACTACGTCCGACTTCGTGCTGCCAGCATCGGTGACGATGGTGCTCGCGTCGAGATGCGGCGCGATGCGTTCGAGCAACGGTTGAGTCTGCGCGACGGGCGCCGCCAGCAGCACGAAGTCGGCACCGGATAGCGCCTCACGCAGTGCGGCGTCGTCGCTCAACGCCGCGGCGCTGTCGATTACGCTCAAGGCCAAAGCGCGCTCGCTCGACGCGGACGAACGCCCGACGCCGATCACCTTGCGTGCTCCCTCGGTCTCGCCGCGTTCACGCAGAGCGCGCGCGAGCGATCCGCCGATCAACCCGACACCGAAAATCACCAGCTTGTTAAAAGAAAACGCGGCCACGTCGGTCACAGGAAAAGCGCGCCAGTCATGCTGATCAGGTTTGCCGATCAGGCGCGCGGGTCGAGAAGTACCGCTTAGGCGGCGGCGAGCGTCTTTTGGAGCGCCGCAAGGAATGCTTCGTTTTCTTCCGGCAGCCCGATCGTAATGCGCAGCCATTGCGGCAAACCATAGTTGCCGACCGGACGCACGATCACGCCCTGCTTCAGCAATTCGAGGTTGACGCGGTTGCCGGCCGCGTCGTCGTTGCCGACGCGCACCAGCACGAAGTTGCCGTCCGACGGCACGTACTCGAGACCGAGCTTGTCGAACGCCTCCGTCAAACGGCGATAGCCTCGCGCGTTCAGCTCCGCGCTCTTCTCGAGAAACGCCTTGTCGTTCAATGCGGCGATGGCCGCGGCCTGCGCCAGCGTATTCACATTGAACGGCTGACGCAGACGGTTTAGCAAATCGGTCAATTCAGGCTGGGCAATCGCGAAGCCGACGCGCAGGCCGGCAAGGCCGAACGCCTTCGAGAACGTGCGCGAGACCAGCAGATTCGGATAACGGCGCACCCATGCGATCGAGTCGTAACGCTTGTCCTGCGGCAAATACTCGGTGTACGCCTCGTCGAGCACCACGGCCACATGGCGCGGCACTTTGTCGAGAAACGCTTCCAGCTTCGGACCTTCGATGAAGGTGCCGGTCGGATTGTTCGGATTGGCGACGAAAACGAGGCGCGTATCGTCGGTGATCGCGGCAAGCATCGCGTCAAGGTCGTGACCGTACTTGACGGCCGGCACGACGATCGCGCGCGCCCCCACGCCTTGCGTCGCGAGCGCGTAGACCGCAAACGAATACTGCGCGAAGACGATCGACTGCTCCTTCTCGACGAACGCGTGCGCGGCGATTTCGAGGATGTCGTTGCTGCCGTTGCCGAGCGTGATCCAGTCGGCCGGCACGTCGTAGCGCTCGCTCAGCGCCGCCTTCAGTTCGAAACCGTTCGCGTCCGGATAGCGGCCGAGTTCGCTCGCGGCTTGCACCATCGCGCGTTGCGCCGACTCGGGCATGCCGAGCGGATTCTCGTTCGATGCCAGCTTCACGATGGTCGCTTCGTCCAGACCGAACTCGCGGGCCACTTCCGAAATCGGCTTGCCGGCGATGTAAGGCGCGATCGCGCGCACGTAGGAGGGGCCGAAAGACGCTGTCATGAATATCTCCGAACGACTATGTGTAATTGAATATGCGGCTGGGCGGCCCGATGCCGCCCGAGTCTCATTGCGTACGTTCCGTTGGCAGCTCGCCGTCAGCGGGCGCGCGGATACGAACCGAGTATCTTCAGAAACGCGGCTTTTTCGCCGAGTTCGGTCAGCGCGGCGGCAACCGCCGGATCGTCGCGATGGCCTTCGACGTCGATGTAGAAGTAGTACTCCCACGTGCCGACGCGAGCCGGACGCGATTCGAAACGGGTCATCGACACGCTATGGCGCGCGAGCGGCTCCAGCAGCTTGACCATCGCGCCCGGCTCGTTGACCACCGACACGATCAGCGAAGTCTGGTCGTAACCGCTCGGCCCGGCCGGCTGCTTGCCGATCATCACGAAGCGCGTGCGGTTGTGCGGGTCGTCCTGAATCAGCGCGTTCACGACCAGCAAACCGTAGTGGGTCGCGGCACGATCGCCGGCGATGGCCGCGACGCTCGGATCTTCCGCCGCCATCCGCGCGGCTTCCGCATTGCTCGACACCGCCTGGCGTTCCAGATGCGGCGCGTTCGTCGATAACCAGCGCTGGCACTGGGCGAGCGCCTGCGCATGCGCGCAGACGCGCTTCACGCCCGTGAGGCCGCCGTTCAGCGTCAACAGATTGTGGTGGATCGGCAAGGCCAGTTCGCCACCGATCGTGAGCTGCGTTTGCAGCAGCAGATCGAGCGTGCGCGACACCGCGCCTTCGGTCGAATTCTCGACCGGCACGACGCCGAATTCCGCCGCGCCCGCTTCGACCGAGCGGAACACTTCGTCGATCGAGGGGCACGGCAGGCCTTCGATCGACTGACCGAAGTACTCGTGCATCGCCTGTTCGCTGTAGGTGCCGACCGGCCCGAGGTACGCCGCCTTGATGGTCTTTTCGAGGGCGCGGCTGGCCGCCATGATCTCGCGCCAGATCGCGCTGATATGCTCGCTCGCGAGCGGCCCTTCGCTCATGTCCTGCAAACGCGCGATCACCTGCTGCTCGCGTTCGGGACGGAACACCGGCGCGTTGAAATGCTTCTTGACCTCGCCCACTTCGAGCGCCACCGCGGCGCGCTGGTTGAGCAGTGCGATCAACTGCGCGTCGAGCGCGTCGATGCGATCGCGCAGGGGTTTGAGTCGGGTATTGAGTTCGTCGTCCATTGGGTGAAAACGGTCCTGCCGGGTAACTGCTGGAAAGGATGCGCGCGCCTGCTAGTCAATGACTCAGGCGTTGCGCTGTTCGAATTCCTTCATGTATTCGACAAGCGCTTTGACGCCTTCGAGCGGGACGGCGTTATAAATCGACGCCCGCATGCCGCCGACGGACTTGTGGCCCTTTAGCTGCACCATTCCCCGCGCTTTCGCGCCGGCCAGGAAATCTTCGTTGCGCGACTCGTCGGCGAGGAAGAACGGTACGTTCATCCGCGAGCGCGAGCCTCGCTCGACCTTGTTCAAATAGAAGCCGCTCGAGTCGATTGCGTCGTACAGCAGCTTCGACTTCTCGAGATTGCGCGCTTCCATCGCGGCAAGGCCGCCCTGCTTCTTCAACCACTTGAACACCAGCCCGGCGACGTAGATCGCGTAGGTGGGCGGCGTGTTGTACATCGAATTGTTCTCGGCGACGGTCTTCCATTCGAAGGCCGATGGGCAGATTGCCTGCGCACGATCCAGCATGTCCTCGCGCACGATCACCACCGTCACGCCGGCCATGCCGATGTTCTTCTGCGCGCCGCCAAACAGCACGCCGTATTTGGCGATGTCCATCGGACGCGACAGGATGTGCGACGACGCGTCCGCAACGAGCGGAATATCGCCGAGATCGGGAATCTCAAAAGTTTCGACACCGTGGATGGTTTCGTTCGTGCACAGATGCACGTATGCCGGATCGTCCGACAACTGCCACTCCGAGCGCGCCGGTGCGCGTGTAAAGCCGTCCGCCGTCTGCCCGGAAGCGGCCAGATGCACGGTGCCGTACTTCTGCGCTTCCTTGGAGGACTTCTGCGACCAGGAACCGGTGATAACGAAATCCGCGCGCGGCTTCGCGCCCATCAGGTTCATCGGCACGATGGCGTTCTCGCCCAGACCACCGCCCTGCAGGAACAGGATGCGATGGCTCGCCGGCACCGCGAGCAACTCGCGCAGGTCGGTGAGCGCTTCCTCGTGGATCGACATGAATTCTTTCCCGCGATGGCTCATTTCCATCACGCTCATGCCACTGCCTTGCCAATCGAGCATCTCGTCGGCAGCCTGGCGCAGCACTTCTTCGGGCATGGCCGCCGGGCCGGCTGAGAAATTAAAGACGCGCATCGTGAAGTCCTGGAAGCGGGCGCGAAAAAAGAAAGATCGCGCGAAAATCGGCGAAGGTGGCAACCGGTAGGCAGCCACAGTGAAGCGGGCCAAGCGAATTCGACGGCTCGGGTTCGCTTGGCGAGAACTGGCTAAAGCGAATGTCACAACGAATCCGCCGCGATTCTGCGCCAAAAAAAGATAATGGCCGTCTGCGCGTGTGCGCAAACGGCCATTATCGCATTGTCAACGCCAACCCGCCAAACCCGGCGCGCCGTACAAGCTACGAGGCGCGCTCACCAGGCGGCGGCTCGCGCGACTTCAGCGCAGCCTTTCGACCTGGAATTACTTAGCCGGCTTGACCGAAGCGACTTCCTTGTCAGCCTGGTCACGCGTCGCCTTGATCGATTGCGGCATGTACTTTTGCATCAGACCGTTCACGACGTCGCGGCCAACCTGGTCTTGCACCTGGATGAACTTGCGGCCGGTCGCGCTCTTGTAGAACGCGGTCAGGTCCTTGATTTCCGACGTGCTGTAGTACTTCGCGTAGGCGTCGTACTGAGCTTGCATTGCGTCCTGACGGAAGCTGTCGGTTGCGAACACTTGACCCGCGCCGTCAACCAGCTTCGGCACGGCGTTCTTTTGCAGCGACGGCACAGCAGCCTGCTTCTGCTTGTCCGACATCGTCTTGTTTTCGCTCAGCGCGTCCGACAGGATAGCCGGAACCAGTTGCTTGGCTTGCATCTGCGCGCTGTTGCCGATCGCGCCGACCAGCTTCTGCGCGTCGATTGCGTCCAGCAGGTCCTTGATGGCAGCCTGCTTGGCCGGGTCAACCGGTGCTGCGGCAGCAGCCGGGGCCGCCGGGGCCTGGCTTTGCAGTGCTTGAGCCATAGCGAAGGTCGGCACGAGGGCAGCCAGCAACATCAGTTGTTTGAATCGTTTTTGCATCATTACTCCCTGAGAGAAATTAACTTGAACTGCGCGCTGCGCGGGATACGTATCGATCCGACACGCCATCATTCCCGGCGCAGCTTAGCTTTCAACCATTAACCGAGACTGAAATCGGCCGACGCGAATCAGGCTGCGCCACCGTCTTCACTGCCGTTGCCACCTTCGGCAGGACCTTCGGCGTCGCCTTCCACGTCACCCTCCGTTACGGCCTCAGCAACCTGTTGCAGACCGGAAAGTTTGGTCCCTTCGTCGAGGCTGATGAGTGTAACACCTTGGGTTGCACGTCCCATTTCGCGGATCTCCGACACGCGCGTGCGAATCAGCACACCCGTATTGGTGATCAGCATGATCTGCGCTTCCTGATCCACCAGCGTGGCGGCGACGACCTTGCCGTTGCGCTCCGACGTCTGGATCGCGATCATGCCCTTCGTGCCGCGCCCGTGCCGCGTGTACTCGATGATCGGCGTACGCTTGCCGAAGCCGTTTTCGGTAGCGGTGAGCACCGACTGCTGCTCGTCGCCGGCGACCAGCAACGCGATCACGTTCTGTCCGTCTTCGAGCTGCATGCCGCGCACGCCGCGCGCCTCCCGACCCATCGGACGCACATCGTTCTCATCGAAGCGAACCGCCTTGCCCGAATCCGAGAACAGCATCACGTCGTGCTGACCGTCCGTAATCGCTGCGCCGATCAGGTAATCGCCATCATCCAGACCGACGGCAATAATACCCTTGCGCAACACGCGGCCAAAGGCTTCCAGCGGCGTCTTCTTGACGGTTCCTAACGCGGTGCCCATAAAGACGAACTTGTCAGCCGAAAATTCCTTGACCGGCAAAACAACCGTAATCTTTTCGCCTTCCTGAAGCGGGAAGATATTGATGATCGGACGGCCTCGCGAATTCCGCGAACCCTGCGGAACTTCGTAGACTTTCACGCTGTAGACGCGTCCGCGATTCGAGAAGCACAGAATGTGATCGTGCGTGTTCGCGATGAACAGCGTGTCGATCCAGTCGTCTTCTTTCATCGCCGTGGCCTGTTTGCCGCGACCGCCCCGCTTCTGCGCGCTGTACTCGGACAGCGGCTGTGATTTCACGTAGCCCGCATGCGACATGGTCACGACCATTTCCTGCGGCGTGATCAGATCTTCGGTGTTCAGCTCGGTGGCGTTCAGCTCGATCTTCGAGCGGCGCGCGTCGCCGAATTCGGCTTTGATAGACGCGAGTTCGTCGACGATGATCGCCGTAATGCGTTCCGGACGAGCCAGAATGTCCAGCAAGTCGGCGATCTGCGCCATCACTTCGCGGTACTCGCCGATGATCTTGTCCTGCTCCAGACCGGTCAGGCGCTGCAGACGCATCTGCAGAATTTCCTGAGCCTGGGTGTCGGACAACCGGTAGAGGCCATCGGATTGCATACCGAACGACGGGTTCAACCCGTCCGGACGGTAGGCTTCACGACCGCCGGCCGACGCGTTTTCCGTCTCGGCGCGCGACAACATCTCGCGCACCAGCGACGAATCCCACGGACGCGCCATCAATTCCTGCTTGGCGATCGGCGGAGTCGGCGCGGCCTTGATGATCGCGATGAACTCGTCGATGTTGGCGAGCGCGACCGCGAGGCCTTCGAGCACGTGACCGCGTTCGCGGGCCTTGCGCAGTTCGTATACAGTTCGCCGCGTTAGCACTTCCCGGCGATGCGACAGGAAGCACGACAGCATTTCCTTCAGGTTGAGCAGCTTCGGCTGGCCGTCGACCAGCGCGACCATGTTCATGCCGAAGGTGTCCTGAAGCTGCGTGGCCTTATACAGATTGTTGAGCACCACTTCCGGCACTTCGCCGCGCTTCAACTCGATCACGACGCGCATGCCGCTCTTATCGGACTCGTCGCGGATGTCGGAAATGCCTTCGAGCTTCTTCTCATTGACCAGCTCGGCGATGCGCTCGAGCAGCGAGCGCTTGTTGACCTGGTACGGCAGTTCGTCAACGATGATCGCCATGCGCTGGCCGCGATCGATTTCCTCGAAGTGCGTGAGCGCGCGCATCACCACGCGGCCGCGGCCCGTGCGATAGCCGTCGCGCACGCCGGCCACGCCGTAAATGATGCCGGCGGTCGGGAAGTCGGGCGCAGGAATGATCTCGATCAGTTCGTCGATCGTGGCTTGCGGATTCTTCAGCAGATGCTGGCAGGCGTCGACGACCTCGTTGAGGTTGTGCGGCGGAATGTTGGTCGCCATGCCGACCGCGATGCCGGAGGAGCCATTGATCAGCAGATTTGGAATGCGCGCGGGCAGGATGGCCGGCTCGTTTTCGCTGCCGTCGTAGTTCGGCGTGAAGTCGACCGTTTCCTTGTCGATGTCGGCCAGCAGTTCGTGGCCGATCTTCGCCATGCGGATTTCGGTGTAGCGCATCGCCGCGGCGTTGTCGCCGTCGACGGAACCGAAGTTGCCTTGGCCGTCCACTAGCATGTAGCGCAGCGAGAAATTCTGCGCCATCCGGACGATGGTGTCGTATACAGCCGTGTCGCCGTGCGGGTGGTATTTACCGATGACGTCGCCGACGATACGCGCCGACTTCTTGTACGCGCGGTTCCAGTCGTTGTTCAGTTCGTGCATCGCGTACAGCACGCGCCGGTGCACCGGCTTCAGGCCATCGCGAACATCGGGAAGCGCACGCCCTACGATCACGCTCATCGCGTAATCGAGATACGAACGGCGCATTTCCTCCTCTAGGGAGATTGGCAGAGTCTCTTTGGCGAATTGATCCATTATCCGTATCTTTTACATGCCAAGGCAACGGATCAACCCCGCGCCTTCGCGTAAGCATTGCAGGCGCAACGCATCACGCGATTCTAACATGCCGTGAATCCGCCTCCGCCGAGGGTACGTATACCTACTAGCAGGAGTTCCGCGAGGCGCTCGCGGGGACTCCGTTTTCTTGCCGCCCAGGCGCGATTCGTGCGTGGGGCAATCCGCCGCTCAGCCATGACTGGCGGCCCCTCCAGGCGATTGCTTCTGTTGCGCATGCACCACAATTAAAGGGGGATTTGATCGGGCGCGGATTTTTTTATCGTCGGAAGGGAACGATATGGCAAAATGCCAACGCACAAAGAGTTAGACACTGCTCGAAGTCTACACACCAAGTTTTTTGTTCCGCACCAATGTTATACTTCGAGCAATGTATGACTTGTCTTCGTCAACAGGCTCGCAGTAAACCTGCGGTAATCTCAATTTCGAGAGGAGAAATATGAATAAACTTTCAAAGCTCGCGTTCATTGCAGCTACCGCAGTTATGGCTGCATCCGCCGTGGCGCAGTCGGTGCCGGCGTCGCGACAAGCTACGAACGACAACTGGGTGAATGGTACCGGCGAATACGTGTGGATGAACGGCACGAACGAGCTTTGCTGGCGCGATGCATTCTGGACGCCGGCAACGGCCAACGCCAAGTGCGACGGCGCCCTGGTTGCCCAGGCTCCGACCCCGCCAGCACCGGTCGCACCCGCACCGGCTATCTCTAGCGAAAAGATTACGTATCAAGCTGACGCGCTGTTCGACTTCGACAAGGCAATTCTGAAGCCGGCCGGCAAGGAAAAGCTGAGCGAACTCGCATCGAAGATCCAAGGCATCAACCTGGAAGTCGTCGTCGCAACGGGTCACACGGACCGTATCGGTACGGACAAGTACAACGACCGTCTGTCGATGCGCCGCGCTCAAGCTGTGAAGGCATTCCTGGTGAGCAAGGGCATCGAAGCCAACCGTATCTATACGGAAGGCAAGGGCCGTCGCAACCCGGTCACGACCGGTTGCAACCAGAAGAACCGCAAGCAACTCATCGCCTGCCTCGCACCGGATCGTCGCGTGGAAGTCGAAGTTGTGGGCACGCCGAAGCAGTAAGCTTCAGGTTGCCGCAGTATCAAAGCCCCGCTTCGGCGGGGCTTTTTTTATGCATAGCCGGTCGCGCAATGCAGGTCGCGTCGCCCTGTGGCAGCCGCGAGCGTCGCCCACCAAGCCGCACGGGCACCTGTCGAGGCGATGCCACGAGCCGTCCTTTTGCCGCCCTGTCCCTCGACCTATATACTCAGGGTTTATCCTCGAGCGCCCGCTCACCGCTCTCATCGAGGCAGCTTTCGCCATGACCAACGCCGATCCCCACGAACTACAGAAATTCAGCGACCTCGCGCACCGGTGGTGGGACCCGAATGCCGAATTCAAGCCGCTGCACGAACTCAACCCCATTCGCCTGAACTGGATCGACGCCCACGCGCATCTCGCGGGTAAGAAAGTGCTGGATATCGGCTGCGGCGGCGGGATTCTCTCCGAATCGATGGCCGGTCTCGGCGCGCACGTGAAGGGCATCGACCTGTCGACCCAAGCGCTCGGCGTCGCCGATCTTCACAGCCTTGAAAGCGGCGTAACCGTTAATTACGAAGAAATCGCCGCGGAAGCGCTCGCCGCCCGCGAACCGGGAACGTACGACGTGGTCACCTGCATGGAAATGCTCGAACACGTGCCCGTGCCCGGTGCGATCGTCGAGGCCTGCAAGACGCTGGTGAAGCCCGGCGGCTGGGTGTTCTTTTCCACGTTGAACCGCAACGTGAAGTCGTATCTGTTCGCGGTGATCGGTGCCGAATACATCGCGCGGATGCTGCCCAAGGGCACGCACGACTACGCGCGTTTCATCCGTCCGTCGGAATTGGCGAGCTTCGTGCGCGCCGCCGGCCTGCGCGCGGCCGACATCAAAGGCATCGTCTACAACCCGCTCAGCAAGCATTTCACGCTGTCCGCCGACACGAGCGTGAACTACCTGCTCGCCTGCCGCCGCGACGCCTGATCCGCCCCGACATGCCCAACCCAATCCGATAATGAGCGACCCTACTGCCCTGCCCCAACGAGAAGACAACGACAACGCGCTCGGTCTTTGCCAGGCTGTGCTGTTCGATCTCGATGGCACGATGGCCGACACGGCGCCCGATCTCGCGGCCGCCGTCAACAAGATGCGCCACGACCGCGGCCTCGAGATGGTGCCGCTCGAAGACCTGCGTCCGCTGGCATCAGCGGGGGCGCGCGGGCTGATCGGCGGCGCGTTCGGCATCGGCCCGGACAATCACGAGTTTGCGTCGATGCGCGAAGAGTTTCTCGCCAACTACGAAGCGGACTTGTGCATCGAGACGACGCTCTTTCCCGGCATCCCCGAACTGCTCGACGATCTCGATGCGCGTGGCGTGCGCTGGGGCATCGTCACGAACAAGGTGGCGCGGCTGACCGAGCCGCTGGTCGCGCAGCTTGGGCTCGAAGAGCGCGCGGGCTGCGTGGTGAGCGGCGACACGACTGCGCATTCGAAGCCGCACCCGGCGCCTTTGCTGCACGCCGCGCAGGAACTGGACGTGGCGCCGGAGCGCATCGTCTATGTGGGCGACGACCTGCGCGACGTGCAGGCCGGTTTCGCGGCGGGCATGAAGACCGTGGCAGCCGCGTACGGCTACTGCGGCAACGACATTCCACCGACGCAGTGGCATGCACAGCATGTCGTCCAATCGCCGGGCGAATTGCAGAAGCTGCTGCGCGATATTGGCTGAAGCACCACGGTGGCCGCTATGCCAATGAGTCAGGACGCGGCCGTCAAACTACTGTAAAATCTGCTTCTGGCTCAGAAATCTTGAGCAACGAACCGCGGGGGCGACCTGGTTTCGACAGGGGTTGCGAAGCGGCTAGGGCATGTCGAGGACCCGTCACCTCGTTAATCAATGGGAAAAACGTAACTGCAAACGACGATACGTTCGCACTGGCAGCCTAAGGGCCGCCGTCCTCTGCCTAGTTCACTGACGGGCTAGTGTCGCAAGACCGGTAGCAATACCGACAGAGGTCATATACGTCAGTTAAGCCTTGGCGGCGTCACGACGCCCGGGTCGAAAATCTAGTGAATCGCTTTAGTGCAGCGTGTTCGTCCGCGTCACTGGGGTTAAATCAAATGACAGAACTAAACATGTAGAACTGGTCGTAGAGTGCTTCTGGACGCGGGTTCGATTCCCGCCGCCTCCACCAAACACCGCGCAAGCAATAGCGTTGTATGAAAAACCCCGTTAGCCGCAGGCTCCCGGGGTTTTTTTGTTTGCCCAATGCAGCCGGCATTCGCCAGCATTTCGGCCTAGCCCCAGCCGCTCCGGTCAAGGAGCCGCCGCAAGCGGTTTGCGCTGCGCGACGCGCAAGGCTTCGAATGGCGTCATCACTGGCGGCCCGTCGATCGACCTGGTCGGCGGCATGCTTTCAGGCGCAACGCGTCGATCCGTTTTTTCCACGACGGCGCGATCCGTCTCGATCGCCCTGCCCCCGTCCGCGCCAACCAGCAAACCATTCACCCGCGCTACCTCGTCCAGGTCCAGCGCCGCCGTCGCGGCCTTCAGTTGCAGCAACCCAACAAGCGCCATGTAGCGCGCCCGAATCAGATCCCGGCGATTCGCGTAAAACGAATCCGCCGCGCGCAACACGTCGGTGCTCGTCCTGCTGCCCACCTTGTAGCCCACCTGCGTCGCAAGTAATGCGGCGTGCGAAGTCTGCGCGAGACGCGTCAGCGCATCGACCCGCGTGACGCCGTCGTGAAAGCGTGACCAGTTTTCCCGCGCCGTCGCGCCAGCCAGCCGGGTTGCGCCGACCAGTTCGTCCTGCGCCTTGTCCTGAAGCGCCAGCGTCTCGTCGATGATCGCGTCCGTCCCGCCGCCCTCGAAAATCGGAATCGTCACCGACAGCATTGCGGTGGTGGTCGTCGTCGGACGGGAGTAGCCGGAGGCGGCGCCTGCCGGCGTATGGCTCGCCGTCAGGTTCACGACCGGCAGATTTCTCGCCCGCGCCTTCTCGACGTCGAATTGCGCGATGCGCCGGTCGATCTGCTTCAACTGCACCAGATAGTCGTGTGCTTCAGCCTGCGCGATCCAGCTGGCCTCGTTGTCGGGACTCAGGCACGGCATCGACACGGTATCCGGCAGCCGCGACAACCCCGCAAACGGCTGCCCTGTGATCTGTTCGAGCGAGAGCCGCCGCAGTTGCAAATCGCTGCGAGCATCCAGTTGCTGCACCTGCGCCTGCTCGCGCGCCGCCTCGGCCTCCTGCAAGTCGATCACAGTCGCCTCGCCCGCCGCCTGCCGCCGATGCAGCTGAACCATGTGTTGTTCGAGCGCGGCCGTGTAGTCGTCGGCGCGGGCCAGTTCGTCTTCGGCGGCGAGTTCGTCGAAGTACGCGCGTACCGCCTGCAGAATGGCCGCCTGCTGCGCGCGCGCCGCATCGACCACCCCGCGCGCGCCGATCAGGTCGGCCTGCCGGAAGGCCGTCCAGCGGCCCCAGTCGAAGACCGGTTGCGACAGCTCGACAGTCCAGCCGTTCTGCCAGTAGCTGTCGCGTGGGAAACCCTCGATCGCCGTGCGGTTGTAGGCGCGTCCCCAGCCGCCCGACAGTTGCGGCAACAACGCCGCGCGGGCTTTGGGCAGCGCCTCGCGCGCGGCCCGGGAACCCGCGCGCGAGGCGGCCAGGTCCGCGTCATGGTCGGCGGCCAGAGCGGCGACGCTGAGCAGGTCGGCTGCCGCCGCGGTACTCGTCTGCGCGGCGGAGGCAAGCACGATCAGCAGGCGCGATACGGTGCGCTTATTCATCGGCCAACACCTCGGCGCGCGCCTCGCACACCAGCTCGCCTTCGACCAGCCGGTAGCGCGTGTCGAACGCCGCCGCGAGCGACATGTCGTGCGTAATCACGACGACCGTGCGTTCGATACGCTGCAGCAACGCCACGATCTGCCGCACCGACGCGGGATCGAGATTCGACGTCGGCTCGTCGAGCAGCAGCAGTTCGCGCTGCTGGTACAGCGCACGCGCGAGCAGCAGGCGCTGCCGCTGCCCGGCGGAAATATTGGCGATCGTGTCGCTGATCACCGTGCGCGTGCGCATCGGCAAGCGCATCACGTCGCGCAGCAGCCCGACGTCGTCGAGCAGCGCGTGAACGCGCGCTTCGTCCACGTTGCCCGCGAACAGTGTCACGTTGTCCGCAATCGAGCCGTGCAGGATCAGATCGCCCTGCCGCATATGCACGGCGTGACGGCGGATTTCGTCGACGGCGAGATTCGGCCAGGCGATGCCGTTCAGCATGATCTCGCCCTCCTGAAGCGGTTCGGCCGCCGCGAGCAGCTTGAACAGCGTGGACTTGCCGCTGCCCGACGCGCCGGTGATCACAATCTTGTCGCCCTTGCGTATCACGATGTTCGCGTTCTTCAGCACGGGCTGATCCGACGCGCCGTAGCGGAACGTCACGTTGCGCACGTCGATGCGCTCGAAAGCACGCACTTCGACGCTCTTGTGCGCCTCGCCCGGCGGCGTGTAGCGCTCCGCGTCACCGTCCACGATATCGCCGACCCGCGCGACCGGGACGCTCAGCATGAAGTACGCAAAGGCCGCGTTGATCGAGTTCGCAAAGCGCTCCGACAGCAGCGACTTGTAGATCAGAAACGAATAGAACACGCCCACCGAAATCGCGCCGCCGAGCATCAGGCGCGCGGCGAACCACGTGATCGCGATCATGTCGGCGTAGTTGACGAGCTTCAGGATCGCATCGCGCGCGCTGCCGAGACGGCTGTTCTGCACGAGCGCCGCAAAATAGGCGCGATACTTCGCCATGAAAATCGCCGTACGCCGCGTCTCGCCCTGCGACAGCTTGATCAACGACGCGCCGCGTATCGTCTCGATCAGCATGTCGTCGCAGCGCGCCGATTCTTCGAGCACGAGTGCGTGCGTATCGCGCATGCGCGTGAACAGCGCAAACGAGACCGCCACGTAGAGCACGAAAATCAGCAGCGCAATCGCGGTCAGCTGCGGACTCTGCACCAGCATCAGGAGCAGCGCGAGCAAACCGACCACGAGATCGATGCCAAGCGAAATCGCCGTGCGTGTGGCGTAGATGCTGATCTCGTCCTGCGCTTTCACGCGCGCGAATAGATCGCCGACATGGCGCTTCTCGAAGTACGGAATCGGATTGCTCAACAGCTTCGCGAGCAAGCCCTCGATCATGTTCATCTGCACGAGGCCGTGCAACAGTTCGACGAGGTAGGTCTGGATGTACTGGCTCAGCGCGCCGGCGATGAAAATGCCGGAGAACGTCAGCACCAGCACGTTGAGCAGATTCAGGTTGTCGGCGGCGACGACGTCGTCGAGCACGAGATTGCCGAGGTACGGCATCGCGAGAATCGCGAACTGGCTGCCGAGCGCAATGAAGATCACCTTGACGATCTGCGCGCCGAGTTGCGGATTCAGCGCACGCACCCGCGCGAGCGCCGCCGGCACCCGCGACTTGTTGCGCACGCGCGGCATGGCCGGCGTCGGCGCACATTCGAGCAGGAAGCCTGACACATTGGCGACGAACGTGTCCATCGAAATACGGCGCCGACCGGTGGCCGGATCGATCACCTGCACGTAGCCGCGCCCGTACTTTTCGAACACGACGAAATGGGCGCCGCCGAAATGCATGATCGAACCGCGCTTCACGCTCGCCAGATCGCCGCTGCCGAAGCGGTACGCCTGCACCGCAAGCCCGTATTCGAGCGCGACGTCGTACAGGTCCATCATCGTCAAACCGTTGGCGGAGATCGGCCTGAACGCCTGCAGCTCGCGCACTTCGGTCGCGCGGCCGAAGTGCGACAGCACCATGGCCAGACAGGCGTAACCGCATTCGGCGACTTCGTTCTGATAGATCGCGCGCATCGTCAGCCTCGCAGCACACGGAACAGCGGCGCGAGCACCCATTCGGCGATGGTGCGGCGCTCGATCACGATGCTCGCCGTCGCCGCCATGCCCGGCAGAATGTCGAAGCGTTGCCGCTCGAAGTGGAACGTGTCGCCGCTTAGCGTGGCCCACGCCATGTAGTCTCCGTCGGGACTGCCCGGCTCGGATGCGGCTGCGGGCGACATCGCCGAGCGCACGGTGGTGCGGGAGATCGAATCGATCCGCGCGGGGTAGCTGCCGAATTTCGCGTATGGAAACGCATCGAACTTGAGGCGCACGATCTGCCCTTCGCGCACGAAACCGCGCCGTCGCGACGGAATGCGCAGCGCGGCGCGCAACGCGCCCTTCTCGCCGGTCGAGATCACGAGCGCGACGTCGTCGGGTGCGAGAGTGCGCCCCGGCACGAGGCCCGAGTACGTCACCACGCCGGCTTTCGGCGCGGAGATCGTCGCGTCCCGGCGGGTCTGTTCGAAGCGCATGCGAATGTCCTGCAACTCGCGTGCGTGGCGCGCGTCCAGTTCATTGAGTTGCGCGCCCAGGCCCGTTTGGGTACCGATCGCCGCGCCCAGATCCGCGTCGAGTTGCTGACGGCGCGCCGCGCTTTGCGCGAGCGCGACTTTCGCCTGATGGATGTCGGCACTCGCCTGCTCGATCCGGTCGGCGGTGATGTAGTCGGCCACCGACACGAGCCGCGTCAGCTTGCGGCCGGCTTCGTCGGCGAGCGCGCGGTTCTGCGCCAGTTGTTCGTCGAGCGCGGAGATTTCCGCCCGGCGGCTTTGCGCGGTGAGCCGCGCGGCATTCAGTTGCGCGGCAAGATCGGCCCTGCGCTGAAGATATTGCGCGTCGCTCGTGCGGAGCTGTTCGTCGCGGTCATGCTCGTCGAACGCTTTGCGTTGCAGGCCATTGCTCGCGAGCGAGAGATCGCGGTCCAGGCGAAACAGCGGCGCGCCCTGCGCGACGCGCGTCGAACGATTCACATAGATGTCCGACACGAGGCCGCTCAGCCCCTGAATCTTGATTTCGGACGGCGATACGATTTCCGCACGCACGTCCTGCTTCAGTTCGACGTCGTAGACGAACGCGAACACGATGGCGACGCTCACGAGTGCGGAGGTCGCATACGCGATCCAGCGCCATGAGACGTCCCTGAACTGGGGGAGATTGATGGGTTCCATAGCGTGATTGCTGCCCGGTGCCGGCCAGTGTTGTTATGAGTTCCGCCGCAGCGGCCCGTCTGGGCGAACGTCGTGCCACGCGGCCACCAGGCTGGGCGCGGGTGTCTAGCGGACCGGCGCGAACGCGTACATCGACGGATGTCCTGATACGAGCCAGTCGGGATAGTTGTCGAGCGCCGCGCTTTCGATGTAACCGGCGAGCCATTGCGGAGCGTCAGGAGCGGCAAGCGGCAAAGGTCCGAACAGTTCGGCGCTGAACCGCCCTTGCCGGAAACGCAGATAAAACGGCAGCAGCATGGCATTGAACGGCGCGCCTAGCCGGAACACGCCGTTGTGAATGCGCGCGTTGCGACCGAAGATCGACACGCCGACCGTTTCCATCGGATAGCGGTGCAGCGCGAACGGCGGCACGTCGGCGAACAGTACCGCGACGCCGTTGCGCCTCAACGTTCTCGCGACGCGCAGGCCAAGGCCATTACGGTTATCGTCGCCGTACGTGTACAGCACGGTCACGCTGGGGATGAGCGTCTGGTCGTCACCGTACATGTCGCGCGGCACGCCCGACACCACCGAAATCGATTCGAGCCCGAGCATTTCGCGCAATGCGTCGATCACATAAATGTTCGCGTATTGCGACACGTAGTGAAACGGCGACACGATGACAGGACGCCCCGGCACCTCGGCCTGCAATTGCCGGATTCGGGCGGCAAGCATCTGCGCCACGTGTTGCAGGTCCGGCCAGTCCTCGCGGCCGCGCAACAGACGGCCGTAATAGATCCGCTTGTCGATCAGGCTTTCACGCAAGCTGCCGGACGAAACCTGCGTTGCGCTGAACGGCGCCGACCCCGGCATGTCGCGCCCGCTCTCGCAGCGCGAGATGCCGTTCCAGCGTGCACGCGCGTCGACGAGGCTGTGAGCTTTCCATACGGCAGCGGCCAACGGTTCGATTACCGAAGGCGGCATATGAGCGATCGACCATCCTTGCAGCCGGCGCCTTGCGCGCGCGATTTCGTTTCGCAGCGAAGTCATCCTGACCGGAGCGGCGCTCCACCACCCCATATTTCACTCCACGTTGACGCGAAAGGGCCGGAGTGGTCGTACGACGACCACTCCGGCGCGTGAGACTTTTACGCCTTCACAAGCTTACGCCTTGACAACGGGCGTCTGCGTGGCCGGCGTACTGGCAGCGCCCTTGCAGCAGCCGCCTGCAACAGCGGATTTAGCCAAGTCATTGCGATTGATCTTTTGCATTTTGATTACCTATCTAATGGTTAAAAAAATTAGCTCGCGAGATAAAACCCCGATTCACCGAGCGATGCAAATCCTAACATCGGGAATTCTTTATGAGTGGCTCTTTGCGTTTTTTTACACTTCCCGGGTGTATTTAATAACCACCACCCGATTATCAAATCGCAGGCGCCACATACATGCATCGCGGCACGCCGCGGCGCCACGCGTCGACGATCTTCTTCCTTGGGCGTCTTGTCTTTATCCGCAGCCGGCTAAAACACTCATTGATTTACTCATTAATCAGACACGACAATAGCGCAGCCACATTAAATATGGCCAATAGACTGAATTATTTTTCATAAAAATGACAGGGAACCTTCCCAATTCCGCAAGGAAAATTCACGGCCCATTTGCAATTTCAATAAACTTAATCGCCGCAAATCACGGCTTTACGAAAAACTCCGCAACAATCGACCCGACACGGAATATCCACCCGCGCTCATCCGTTTATTGCTGGCAGGCACACCGATGGCCGGCCGGATTCCACCCGCTGCCTATACTCCAACCACACGCAGTCAACCACACTGTCAACCCAGGAGCCCGCATCATGCGCAAGACCATCCTTTTCCTCGCCCCGCTCGCGCTAGTCGCGCTGCAACAAAGCGCGTTCGCCGACCCGCCCAAGGTGAACAATGGCCGCTTTGTCAATGCGGACGGCATGACGCTCTATACGTTCGACAAAGACACCACGCCCGGCGTGAGCGCCTGTACCGGCGGCTGCATGAGCCACTGGCCCGCGGCCACGGCGGGCCCGGCGGACAAACCGTCGGGCGACTGGACGCTGATCCCCGGCGCCGACGGCAAGAAGCAATGGGCGTACAAGGGCCATCCGCTGTATCGCTACGCGGAGGACAAGCAGGCGGGGGATGCGAAGGGGGAAGGCTTCAAGGACATGTGGCACACGGCCAAGCCCTGAGTGTGAGCAGCGGCCGATCGAACATCGGCCGTGAAACGGCGGCGCCGGGGCGAGCCCTGCGCCGCCATGCGGGCAACGTTATTCGTCTTTAGGACACTGCAGATTGCAGCCGTTCGGATCGCCCATGTCGCCGCGCTTGCGCATGGCCGACTTTTTGCCGGACTGGTATTTGCCCGACGGCGCCGACGCGGCAAACGGCATTTGCGGATGTTCGGCAAGACGGAACTGGTCTTGCAGGATGCCGCCCGGCACGCCGGGTGAATTCTGTGCAAAGGCGACCGGGGCGGTAGCGAGCAGCACACTCGCCGTCGCGGCGGCGGCACATACGTGGAGAAGAGCTTTCATATCGAGTCAGCGCGGCGTGGCGCGCGGTTAAGGCGGAAGCGGAAGTTGAGAGAGTAGCCGAAACGGCGGCGATTCGCAGCGCCGCAGGCAGCCCGAAGTTTACAGCCTCTTACGTCAGCGCATCGGGGGATCCGGCGAGACCGGCGGCAAGATCGACGAGCTTGCCGCAGCCGCGCGGATCGTAGCCGTCGAGATGCTCGACGTTATGTCGAAACGCGCTGCCACGCAACAGATCGATCACCGTGGCGAGCGGCGTGCGTTCGAGATTCGCGCGGTCGCACGCGAAGTAATAGTCCTCGTCGACGATCGGGATGAAGTCGAGCCCGAAGTGATGCGCCGCAGGCTCCACACCGAAGCCCACATCCGCCATGCCGCTCGCGACGAACGCCGCGATCGCCGAATGCGTGAGTTCGGTCGACGCATAGCCATTGACCCGGTCCGGATCGATGCCGAGCTGGCGCAGGGCGAGATCGAGCAGGATGCGCGTGCCCGAGCCCGGCTGACGATTGACAAAGCGAATGTCGTCGCGTGCGAGATCGCGGAGTCCGTCGATCCGTTTCGGATTGCCCTTGCCGATGAACAGCCCCTGCTTGCGTCGCGTGAGGTGCACGAGCACGTGCCGCTGCGGATCGAGCCAGCGCCGGTACGTGTCGGCGCAAGCCGCGCGGAACTCGCCAAGCGGCAGGTGAAAGCCCGCCAGGTCGCACTCGCCGCGCGCGAGCGCGCTGACGGCGTCCACACCGTCGCGGTATTTGATCTCGACCGGCAGATCGCTCGCGACCAGCACCGTCACCAGCGTGGCCACCGCGTAGCCGTGCGACGCATGAATCCGCACGTCGTCGGCGAGCGGCGCGAGCCAGCGATTCAGGTCGCTCGCCACTTCGCTCGCGAGCGCCTGCATGTTGCCGTCGAGCCGCTCGCCGCACAGACGCTGCGCACGCAGAACCGCCTGCCCAAGCTCGGATAGCACGGAGCCGCGGCCACGCTCCTTGGCGATCAACGGACCGCCCAGACGCTCTTCGATGCCGCGCAGCAAACCCCACGCATGCCGGTAGGACAAACCCTTAAGCGTAGCCGCCTGCGCGATGCTGCCGGATTCGTCGACGAGCGCGAGCAGCGGCACCACGTCCGACAGGCTGGATTCGCGCCCGTCCGCACCCTTCACCACCAGTTGTGCCTGACATTCGATCCTGATCATATATGTTCAACTCTTTCCTATTGCGCGAGCCGATTTGCCCGCCTATCGTTCGGCTATACCTACACCATATTTGAATAGACGAAGCATAAGTGCACGCTTTATGAATAACAAGTGCATATATGACCTTGGAGGAGCCCCCTTTGACCGATTCCCTCACTATCGTGCCGGATCAGCTCGTGCAGCGTCACGCGCGTCCGGGTATGTCGCTGCTTGCGGTGTTGCACGCGATTCAGGATGAACTCGGCTACGTGCCGCCCGGCGCCGTTGCGCCGCTCGCGCGTGCGCTGAACCTGTCGCGTGCCGAAGTGCACGGCGTCATCACCTACTACCACCACTTCCGCAGCGAGCCCGCCGCGCCGGTCACCGTGCAACTGTGCCGCGCGGAAGCCTGCCGCAGCATGGGCACCGAAGCGCTCGCCCAGCACATTGAGGCGCACACCGGTTGCCGCTTCGACGCCGGCCATCAGCCTGGCGCGACGGTGGAACTGGAGTCGGTGTATTGCCTCGGTCAATGCGCACTGTCGCCGGCAATGATGCTCAACGGCACATTGCACGCGAGGGTCACGCCGCAGAAATTCGACGCGCTCTTCGCCGCCGCCAGCAAATGCGTGGAGGTGCCGGCATGACGCGCATCTACGTTCCCCGCGATTCGTCGGCGCTCGCGCTCGGCGCCGATGCCGTGGCGCAGGCCATTGAAGCCGAAGCCGCGCGCCGCGGCGTCGAGATCGAACTGGTGCGCAACGGTTCGCGCGGCCTGCTGTGGCTCGAACCGCTCGTCGAAGTCGCCACCGCCGAAGGCCGCATCGGCTATGCCAACATCGAAGCCGATGACGTCGCCGCGCTGTTCGACGCCGGCTTCGTCGCAGGCGGCGAGCATGCGCGGCGCGTCGGCGTGGTCGACGAGATTCCGTATCTGAAGAAGCAGCAACGCCTGACCTTCGCGCGCATCGGCATCACCGACCCGCTCTCGATCGACGATTACGTCGCGCACGGCGGCCTCGAAGGCCTGCGTCAGGCGCTGCGAACCGACGGCGACGCCGCCTGCGCCGCGCTGATCGAATCCGGCCTGCGGGGCCGCGGCGGCGCTGCGTTCCCGGCCGGCATCAAATGGCGCACGGTGCGCGGCGCGCAAGCGGCGCAAAAGTACATCGTCTGCAATGCCGACGAAGGCGACTCGGGCACCTTCTCCGATCGCCTCGTGATGGAAAGCGATCCGTACATGCTGGTCGAAGGCATGATCATCGCGGGCGTCGTGACCGGCGCGACGGTCGGCTACATCTACGTACGCAGCGAATATCCGCATTCGATCGCGACGCTCGAAGCGGCCATCGCCCGCGCGCGCGCCGCCGGCTGGCTCGGCGACAGCGTGCTCGGCGAGAGCGCGCACCGCTTCGAACTGTTCGTCGCGAAAGGCGCCGGGTCGTACGTCTGCGGCGAGGAAACCGCGCTGCTCGAATCGCTCGAAGGCAAGCGCGGGATCGTGCGTGCGAAGCCGCCGGTGCCGGCGCTCTCGGGCCTGTTCGGCCAGCCTAGCGTAATCAACAACGTGATCACGCTCGCCACCGTGCCGATCATCTTCGCGCGCGGCGCGGCGTTCTACAAAGACTTCGGCATGGGCCGCTCGCGCGGCACGCTGCCGTTCCAGCTGGCCGGCAACGTCAAGCAAGGCGGCCTCGTCGAACTCGCGTTCGGCGTGACGCTGCGCGAACTGCTCTACGGCTTCGGCGGCGGCACGGCCAGCGGCCGGCCGGCGCGTGCCGTGCAGGTGGGCGGCCCGCTCGGCACGTATCTGCCTGAAAGCCAGTGGGACATTCCGATGGACTACGAGGCGTATGCGGCGGTCGGCGCGGTGGTCGGCCACGGCGGTCTCGTCGTGCATGACGACACGTCGAATCTCGCCGAGCTCGCGCAGTACGCGATGCACTTCTGCGCGATCGAATCGTGCGGCAAGTGCACGCCGTGCCGGATCGGCTCGACGCGCGGCGTCGAAGTGATCGGCCGGATTCGCAACGGCGACACGTCCACGCGCCAGGTGCAGTTGCTGCGCGATCTGTGCGACACGATGGTGTCCGGCTCGCTCTGCGCGATGGGCGGCATGACGCCGTTCCCGGTGCTGTCCGCGCTCGACCATTTCCCCGAAGACTTCGGTCTCGCCGATACAACTCACAGCGTGCCCAAGGCCGCGGCCTGACCCAGGAGCTCACCATGTCAGACATGCTCAACTCTCCCGCCGGCGGCTGCGGCTCAGGCAACTGCGCGTGCAAGTCGCAAGCGCAGCAACGCGCCACCCGCTCGTTCCTCGACGACACCGACTACGGCACCCCCGCGCGTCACGCCGACGTCGACGTCACGCTCGAAATTGACGGCCAGGCGATCACGGTGCCCGCCGGCACCTCGGTGATGCGCGCCGCCGCCGAAGCCGGCGTCAACGTGCCGAAGCTCTGCGCGACCGATTCGCTCGAACCGTTCGGCTCGTGCCGGCTGTGTCTCGTCGAAATCGAAGGCAAGCGCGGCTATCCCGCGTCGTGCACGACGCCGGTCGAAGCAGGCATGAAGGTCCGCACGCAAACGGAGCGTCTGCAGTCGCTGCGCCGCAACGTCATGGAGCTGTACATCTCCGACCACCCGCTCGACTGCCTCACCTGCCCCGCCAACGGCGACTGCGAGCTGCAGGACATGGCGGGGGTGACCGGGCTGCGCGAAGTGCGCTACGGTTTCGACGGCGCGAATCACCTGAAGGACAAGAAGGACGAGTCGAACCCGTACTTCACGTACGACCCGTCGAAGTGCATCGTCTGTAATCGCTGCGTGCGCGCATGCGAGGAAACGCAAGGCACGTTCGCGCTGACCATTGCCGCACGCGGCTTCGAATCGCGCGTGGCGGCCAGTGAGAACCAGCCGTTCATGGACTCGGAGTGCGTGTCGTGCGGCGCGTGCGTCGCCGCATGCCCGACTGCGACCCTGCAGGAAAAGTCCGTGATCATGCTCGGCCAGTCCGAGCATTCGGTCGTCACCACCTGCGCGTATTGCGGCGTCGGCTGCTCGTTCAAGGCAGAGATGAAGGGCAACCAGGTCGTGCGGATGGTGCCGCACAAGAACGGCCAGGCCAACGAAGGCCACGCCTGCGTGAAGGGCCGATTCGCGTGGGGCTACGCGACGCACAAGGACCGCATCACGAAGCCGATGATCCGTGCGAAGATCACCGACCCGTGGCGCGAAGTCAGCTGGGAAGAAGCGATCAGCTATGCCGCGTCCGAATTCCGCCGCATCCAGGAGAAGCACGGGCGCGATTCGATCGGCGGCATCACGTCGTCGCGCTGCACGAACGAGGAAACCTATCTCGTCCAGAAGCTCGTGCGCGCCGCGTTCGGCAACAACAACGTCGACACCTGCGCGCGCGTGTGCCACTCGCCGACCGGCTATGGCCTGAAGACGACGATCGGCGAATCGGCGGGCACGCAGACGTTCGCGTCGGTCGATAAAGCCGACGTCATCATGGTGATCGGCGCGAATCCGACCGACGGCCACCCGGTGTTCGCCTCGCGTCTGAAGCGCCGCGTGCGCGAGGGCGCGAAGCTGATCGTCGTCGATCCGCGGCGCATCGATATCGTCGATACGCCGCACGTGAAGGCGTCGCATCATCTGCAATTGCGCCCGGGCACCAACGTGGCCATCGTGAACGCGCTCGCGCACGTGATCGTCACCGAAGGTCTGCTGAACGAAGCGTTCATCGCCGAGCGTTGCGAAACCCGCGCGTTCGGGCAGTGGCGCGATTTCGTCGCGCTGCCGGAGAACGCGCCGGAAGCCACGGAGGCATTCACCGGCGTGCCCGCGCAGCAGGTGCGCGAAGCCGCGCGCATCTATGCGACGGGCGGCAATGCCGCGATCTACTACGGCCTTGGCGTCACCGAACATGCGCAAGGTTCGACGATGGTCATGGGCATCGCCAACCTCGCGATGGCAACGGGCAACATCGGCCGCGAAGGCGTGGGCGTGAATCCGCTGCGCGGCCAGAACAACGTGCAGGGTTCGTGCGACATGGGCTCGTTCCCGCACGAACTGCCGGGCTACCGCCATATCAGCGACACGGTCACGCGCACGCTGTTCGAAGACGCCTGGAACGTTACGCTGCAGCCGGAACCCGGCCTGCGCATTCCGAACATGTTCGACGCCGCCGTGCACGGCACCTTCAAGGGCCTCTACTGCCAGGGCGAAGACATCGTGCAGTCGGACCCGAACACGCATCATGTGTCGGCGGCGCTGTCGTCGATGGAATGCATCGTCGTGCAGGACATCTTCCTCAACGAGACCGCCAAGTACGCGCACGTGCTGCTGCCCGGCTCGTCGTTCCTCGAAAAGGACGGCACCTTCACCAACGCGGAGCGCCGCATTTCGCGCGTGCGCAAGGTGATGCCGCCGCTCGCGGGTTACGCCGACTGGGAAGCGACGATCCTGCTCTCGCGCGCGCTCGGCTATGAAATGGACTACACGCACCCGTCGCAGATCATGGACGAGATCGCGCGTCTCACGCCGACTTTCCACGGCGTGTCGTATCAGAAGCTCGACGAACTCGGCAGCATCCAGTGGCCGTGCAACGAGAACGCGCCGGACGGCACGCCGACCATGCACGTCGACGCCTTCGTGCGCGGCAAGGGCCGCTTCGTGATCACGAAGTTCATCGCGTCGCCGGAAAAAGTCACGCGCAAGTTTCCGCTGCTGCTCACGACCGGCCGCATCCTGTCGCAGTACAACGTGGGCGCGCAAACGCGCCGCACCGAGAACTCTCGCTGGCACGACGAGGACCGGCTCGAAATCCATCCACAGGACGCCGAAGATCGCGGCATCAGGAACGACGACTGGGTCGGCATCGAATCGCGCGCGGGGCAGACCGTGTTGCGCGCGAAGGTGACCGAGCGCATGCAGCCGGGCGTGGTCTACACGACGTTCCACTTCCCCGAATCGGGCGCGAACGTGATCACCACCGATAGCTCGGACTGGGCGACCAACTGTCCGGAATACAAGGTGACCGCGGTGCAGGTGACGCCGGTCGAACAGCCGTCGCAATGGCAGCAGGACTACTCGCGCTTTAACAGCGAGCAGCTCGATCTGCTCAGACAGCGCGAGCTGGCCAATACGACATCGGGTAAGTGAGGCGAGCGATGGACACTCAAAACCTGATCGACATGGCGAACCGGATCGGCGACTTCTTCGAGTCGATGCCGGACCACGAGGAGGCGCTCGCCGGGGTTGCCGATCATATTCGCCGGTTCTGGGAGCCGCGCATGCGGCGCGCGCTGCTGGCGGCGCTCGACGAGGCACCGGATGCGAACGGCATTGTGTTGTCGGACTTCGTCAGGGAGGCGCTCGTCGGGCATCGCGAGGAGTTGACGCCCGCGGCGGCTTCGACCGCTTAGGCGGTTCAGATCGAGGCGGCTGCTCGGTGGATCGAGCAGCGGCTCGAACCGTCGCTTAAGCGACGGCTCGAGAGCAGCCGCCTCGATATTCAGAAAGCAGACGTGCCTCACGAGCTTGCGACGCGGCCAGCCTTTCGCTTCAGGCAGCGGCGAATTCACGAGTCGGTCTCTGCTCGCTCACGATTCACGCACAACCGGTCGCGCGGCGCTCTCCCTCTTCTTCCTGGCAAGACAGCGAAAACCAACAACGGCTCACCTCACAGCGCCGCCTGCTCCGGTATCTCGCCCCCTACCGCAAACCACGCTTCGCAATGGCGCAGCAGGCCGTGCAAATCTGAGCCGGTGCGTCCGCGCGCACTGATATAGCCATCCGGCCTCACCAGATAGAACGACGGCCGCGTGCGTCCATACGATTCGGACAACGCCGGGCCGCCGTCGCCGGTCGTATCGGTGATGCGCCAGATCCGCACCGCGCCCGGTAGCAGGCGCTCGACTTCGGCAGCGAGCCGCTCCAGTTCCGGG
The DNA here is from genome assembly GCF_902859935.1 of Paraburkholderia fynbosensis. Taxonomy (GTDB): domain Bacteria; phylum Pseudomonadota; class Gammaproteobacteria; order Burkholderiales; family Burkholderiaceae; genus Paraburkholderia; species Paraburkholderia fynbosensis. The sequence continues at coordinate 539,156 of NZ_CADIKI010000002.1, read as the reverse complement.
TCTGGCGGCGGCGCATGTTTGGCGGCCGGATCGAGCGGCGTATCGTCGACGGGCAGCGGCGGCACCAGCAGGAATAGCGAGAAGAACGCCGGATCATGCAGATCGAAAATGCAGCCGACACCCGGCGCGCGACCAAGCGGCCCATCGACCACATGCACCAGCGCATCGGGCGCGCGTTCGCCGGCGCGCGGGCCGCCGTCGAGCACCCGTTCGAGCGTGAGCGGACTGCGCCGGTACTGGATCGACAATTCGCTGATGGTCAGGCGCGCGGCATCGCGCAGCGGACCGAACGCGGCGAGCACCGGCATCGCGCGTTCGCGCAGCAGCTTGAGCGGCCCGTGATCGGCCTCGGCCATCTGCGTAATGAAGCCGGTCTGCCGCAGCACGTCGCGCTCGATCGGATGCCGTTCGAGATGGTAGGTATCGAGCAGCCGGTCCGGCGCCGCGCCTTTGAGCACGCGCGCGAGCTTCCAGCCGAGATTGAACGCTTCCTGAATGCCGGTGTTCATGCCTTGCGCGCCGGCCGGGCTATGCACATGCGCGGCGTCGCCAGCGAGGAAGATGCGGCCGACGCGCAGCCGCTCCACCATCCGGCTGTTCAGATGGAAATACGAGGACCACGCGAGATCCGACACGTCGACGCGTTCGCGCACGCGCCGCGCGATCAGCGCCTTGCATTGTTCGAGCGACGGCTCGGGCACCCGGTCGAGCGGCGGCTCGCCGAGCACCACGGGTGTGGGGGGCGAGGCGACCGCGGCCGGTTCGATCGCATGATCCGCGATCAGCCGATGCCGGCCGTGCCCCATCGGAAACAGCGCGACGAGGCCTTCGCCCGACGCAAAGATGTGGAACTCGTCATCGGGCCACGCGGTTTCGGCGTGCAGATCGGCGAGCAGGAAGGTCTGCTCGAAGGTCTTGCCCTCGAAGCTCAGACCCAGCCGATGACGGATCGCACTGTGCGCGCCGTCGGCGGCGATCATGTATGACGGGCGCATCGTTTCGGCGTGGCCGTCGGCACGACGCAGCGTCGCCTGCAGGCCTGCGGAGCCCTGCGAGAACATCGTCAGTTCGACGCCCCGTTCGATCGCCACGCCCAGGGTGGCGAGATGTTCAGTGAGCAGGCGCTCGGTCACGGACTGGTCGAGAAACAGCAGATACGGATAGCGCGTGTGCAGTGGATCGAAATCGAGTTGCGCGAGACGCATGCCGTTCGAAAAAAGATTGGCGATGCGCGCGCGATGACCGAGTTCGAGAAACGGTTCGACCAGCCGATGCTGCTCGAGCAGTTCGAGCGTGCGCGCCTGAATGCCGATGGCCCGCGAATATGGGTTCGGCTGCATCGCTTTGTCGATCAGACGCACGGGAATATGGGCACGCGCGAGACTCATCGCTGCGGCAAGTCCGGTCGGACCCGCCCCGACGATCAGCACCGGCGACGCGTCGTAGGCTGCAGCGTCCATGCGGCACTCCGGAGACAACAATGCGCTCTAGTGTACGCCGCCGATATTGAGGGCGGCAGTGCGCTGCGTCATTCGGCAGACGTGGGAATGCGCACGGCGCTCTGCCGATGACGTTCCCGGAGCGGCTTATTGCACTGCCGCTCCGCATGACGTGAGTCCAGCCGCATCACCTCAGTTGCGCACTATCTGAATCAATCCGCATGCGGCGCGTGGTCCAGCGCGCAACGATGCTCGGTCGTGCCGAGGTCGACTTGCAGCGTTGCATGCTGCATCGAAAAACGCTCACGCAACGCGCTGACGATGTGGTCGAGCGACTCGTCGCCGGGATGGCCCGCCGGCATCACCAGATGCGCGCTGAGCGCGTTGCCGGTGGTCGACAGCGCCCACACGTGCAGGTCGTGCACGTCGACCACGCCGGGTTGCGCGGCCAGATATTCGCGGATGCGTTGCGCATCGATGCCGGGCGGCACGGCGTCGAGCGCGAGGCGTAGCGAATCGCGCAACAGGCTCCACGTGCCCGCCACGACGACCGCGACCACGACGAGGCTCATCAGCGGATCGAGCCAGAGCCAGCGGGTATAGAGAATCACGAGGCCGCTCACCGCGACCGCCGCCGAAATGCCGGCATCGGCGGCCATGTGCAGGAAGGCGCCGCGAATGTTGAGGTCTTCCTTCTGGCCGCGCATGAAAAGCCACGCGGACACGCCGTTCACCACCACGCCCACGGTCGCGACGACGAACACCGCGAGCCCGGCCACCGGCGCGGGGTTCATCAGGCGCCCGATCGCCTCGGTGACGATCACGCCGCACGCGAACAGCAGCAACCCCGCGTTGACGAGCGAGGCGAGGATCGACGAACTGCCGTAGCCGAACGTATAGCGCGCCGACGGACGGCGCGTGGCGAGCCAGGCGGCGCCCCATGCGAGCAGCAGGCCGAGGACGTCGGAGAGGTTGTGGCCCGCGTCGGCGAGCAGCGCGGTGGAATGCGCGAGCACGCCGTAGATCGCCTGAACTACGACGATCGCGATGTTCAGCGCGACGGCGATGGCGAAAGCACGGCCATGGCCTGCGGCGGGGATGTGGTGGTGATGGTGGTGGCCGGCGCGGGGGTGGTGGCCGTGGGTGTTGCTGGGCTGGCTGGGGTCGCGGTGATCGTGGTGCTCGTGACCGCCATGGGCGCTGCCGCTATCGCCGTGACCACTTCCATCGTGACCGCGGGGCGGATTGCCGCTTCGGACATCCCCGCCATGAGAGCCGTCCCCACCGCTTTCATCACGAAGTCCGTCCACCCCATCGCGCCGATGCGCACCGGCGGCATGCGCAGGTCCATGCGCGTTCCGCTCCCGCGCGAGCCCTTCATCCTCGAGACCCACCGCATCCTTCTTCTTCATCATGCATCCAGAGAATTGTCGCCGGGCAGGCGAAGCAACCCGGCCGGCTGCACGCCGATCGCGTGCCGCACGCGCCGCGCCACTGGCCGGCGCAGACACACACCCAGCACGAAAGCCCCGCAGGAACCCGTTGAACAATCCGCCACGGACATCTCGAATCGATGCATCGCAGCAAAACCATGCACAGGTATCCAGATGCTATAGAGGGTAGGCAAACCGGTCAAACCGGAGCGCGCTCCGGCGAGTGTGGGAAAATGCGGCCTCTGCCTCACCCGAACGCCATCCCCCGTCATGCAACCTGTATTTGACCGCGCTTTCGCGGCGCATCGTGACGGCCGCCTCGACGACGCCGAACGCGGCTATCGCGCGACGCTCGACGGCAATCCCACGCACGTCGACGCGTTGCACCTGCTGGGCGTGCTGCGCCATCAGCAAGGCCAGCACGCCGAAGCCGCCGCACTCGTGCGGCGCGCCGTGAACCTGCGCCCGGAAGACGCCGCGCTGCAACTGAATCTCGGCAACGCGCTGAAGGCGCTCGGCCAGATCGACGACGCGATCGAACAGTTCCGCAACGCGCTGACCCTCGCGCCGTCCTTCCCGATGGCGCACTACAACCTCGGCAACGCGTACGCATCGCTGGGTCGTCACGAAGACGCCGCCGAGGCGTTCGAACGGTCGCTGCGCCTGCAGCCCGGTGACGCGTCGTCGCACAACAATCTCGGCAACGCGCTGCACGCGCTGGGGCGCCACGCGGAAGCGATCGCGTCGTTCCGGCGCGCGCTCGAACTGCGCCCCGGCCATGCCGGCGCGCTGAACAACATGGGCATGGCGCTGAACGCGCTGGGTCGCGCGGACGAGGCGATCCCGTGCTTCCAGGCGGCGCTCGCCGCCGAGCCGCGCTTCGTCGCCGCGCACTTCAATCTCGCCAATACCTTCGACGCCACCGGCCGCCATGCCGAAGCGGTCGCGTCGTTCGAGGCCGCGCTGAGTTTCCAGCCGAACCTGCCGCCCGCCATCTACGGGATGGGCAACGCGCTCGCCGCACTCGGGCGCCACGCGCAGGCGCTGCCGTATCTGGAACGCTCTGTCGGCCTCGATCCGCAATTCGCGCTCGCCTGGCTCAGTCTCGGCACCGCGCATCAGGCGCTCGGCGCGCCCGCGCGAGCCGTGCGCGCGTTCGATCAGGCGCTGCGCCTGCGCCCCGAGCTCGCCTCCGCGCACATGAACCGCGCGCTCGCGTGGCTCACCCTGCGCGACTTCGCACGCGGGCTGCCGGAATACGAATGGCGGCTGCAGACCGTCGCGCAGCCGGTCATCCACACGCTGCCGCGCTGGCACGGCGAGCCGATCGAACAACGCACGCTGCTGATCCACGCCGAGCAGGGTTTCGGCGATACGCTGCAGTTCGTGCGCTTCGTCCCGCTCGCCGCGCAGCGCGCGACGCGCGTGGTGCTCGAAGTCCAGCCGCCATTGCTGCCCTTGCTCGCGCCCGCCGCCCAGGCCTGGCGCGTGACGCTGATCGCGCAGGGCGCGCCGCGCCCCGCCGCCGATCTGCAATGCCCGCTGCTGAGCCTGCCGCTCGCGCTCGGCACGAGCTTCGACACCATCCCCGCCCGCACGCCTTATCTCGACGTGCCGCCCGCATACGGCCGCAAATGGCGCGGCTCGCTCGGTGGCCAGGCCAAACGCAAGATCGGCCTCGCGTGGTCGGGACGCATCCAGCAGAACGAAACGCGTTCGATGCCGCTCGCCGCGCTCGAACCGCTGTTCGCGCTCGACGGCATCGACTGGATCGTGCTGCAGCCCGAGCTGAGCGCCGACGAACGCGCGACGCTCGACGCGCATCCGCGCGCCGCATCGATCCATCGGTTCGACGCGCGGATTGGCGACTTCGCGGACACCGCGGCGATCATCGAACGGCTCGACGCGGTGGTGTCGATCGACACGTCCATCGCTCACCTCGCCGGCGCATTGCGCAAGCCGCTCTGGCTGATGCTGCCGTTTGCGGCGGACTGGCGCTGGTTCGAGGGCGACGCGCGCAGCCCGTGGTATCCGGGCGCGACCCTCGTGCGTCAGCCGCGGCCCGGCGCGTGGGACGAAGTCGTCGACAAGGTGGCGAGCGAGTTGCGCAAAGGCTAGTTGCGCGTGGTGATGGAAGCAAGGTCGCATGGGGGCGCCGGGCACGCAGGGGCGCACGCAAAGCGCCGCACCGCACCGCAAGCCAGCGACCGCAGGCAACCCGCACGACAGCACTGCATCACACGCTCCCCGCCACGTTCAATAATAAAAAAACCCCGCGTCCGTGAGAACGCGGGGTTTTTCTTTAACCCGTGCAACCGCGGCGCGGCCGCGAGCGCTCAAGCCGCTCGATACTGATTGCGCGACTCCCGCGTCCGATACAGAAACAGCGTCGCGATCAAGCCGCAGATCGCCGCCACGCCGAGGACCAGACCCGGCGCCGCCTTGTTGCTCGTGACGTGAATCAGCAGCGTCGCGATCGCCGGCGTGAAACCGCCGACCGTCGTCGCGAGGCTGTAGGCGAGCGAGAAGCCCGCCGTGCGCACTTCGACCGGCATCACTTCGGTCAGCGCCACCACCATCGCGCCGTTATAGCTGCCGTACAGGAACGACAGCCACAACTGGACCGCCAGCAGGCGCGCGAACGACGGCTCGGCGACCAGCCATTGCAGCGCCGGATACGCGGTGGCGATCGTCAGAATCGTGAACGCGAGCAGCACCGGACGGCGGCCGATGCGATCCGACAGCGCGCCCGCGACCGGCAGCCAGACCAGGTTCGACAGACCCACGCAGACGGTAACGACGAGCGTGTCGATGGACGACAGCTTCAGCACTTCCCTGCCGAAGGTCGGCGTGTAGGCGGTGATCGTGTAGAACGACACCGTGGTCATGATGACCATGCCCATGCCGCCCAGCACGACGCCCCAGTTGGTGACCATCGACTTCATGATCTCGCTCATGCTCGGACGATGCTTACGCGCCTTGAACTCCTCGGTTTCCTTCAGCGAACGGCGGATGATGAACAGGAACGGCACGATCAGGCAACCGATCAGGAACGGCACGCGCCAGCCCCAGGCGGTCATCTGGTCGGCGGGCAGCAGCTTGTTCAGCGTCACGCCGATCAGCGCGGCGAACACCACGGCGACCTGCTGGCTGCCCGACTGCCATGAGCAATAGAAGCCCTTGTTGCCCTTCGTCGCGATCTCCGACAGATACACGGACACGCCGCCCAGTTCGACCCCGGCGGAGAAGCCTTGCAATAGCCGGCCGAGCAGCACGAGCACCGGTGCGACGAGGCCGATGGTCGCGTAGCCCGGGATGGCCGCGACCGTGAGCGTGCCGAGCGCCATCAGGCTGAGCGTGAGGATCAGACCTTTGCGGCGGCCGTGATGGTCGATGTAGGCGCCCAGCACGATCGCGCCGATCGGCCGCATCAGGAAGCCCGCGCCGAACACCGACAGCGACAGCATCAGCGATGCGAATTCGTTGCCGCTGGGGAAGTAGGTCTTGGCGATCGCCGAGGCGTAGTAGCCATAGACCATGAAGTCGTACATCTCAAGAAAGTTGCCGCTGACGACGCGGAACACTGTCTTGACCTTGGATTCTTCCTGAACGGAAAGGGTCGGAGAAGCTGTGGACATGAAATTCTCTGATAGGCCCGTCGCCGTGACACGATGACGGCGGGCAGTTGAAACGATCCGCTGCACGAGTGCAAACGGAGGCCGCAGGCAAACGGTAAGGAAAGACCGTGCCGGGGGGCGCAGCATTATCCTGGTGAACGTATCGACGCGGAATCAGGGCAAACCTTGAGACTCATGCGGAAGCCGCCCCAGGTAATGTTACCGTTGATGGCGCTGTTGCGAAATGCATACAGTTTGCTTACGGACGACGCGAGCATTCATCGCGGTAAACTGTTCTGCCCCGGCACTTGCGTTGATCAACAGCTGATGCGAACCCTCCCCGCTCTTTCGTTGCGCCCCGCCACCGTCGACGACGCCGCGTTGATTGCGTCGATTCACAGCGCCAGTTGGCAAGCCACGTATCGCGGCCTGCTGCCCGACGCGTTCCTCGATGGCGAAGTCACGCGCGAGCGCGCCGCATATTGGGAAGCGCGGCTCAGTGCGCCGGGCGGCGAGCGCCGCATCGTGCTGATCGCCGAACTGGCGGGCGAGCCGATCGGCTTCGTCTGCGTCGAACGGCAACCGGAATCAACGTGGGGCGTGCTGCTCGACAACCTGCATGCGCTGCCGGGCTATCAGGGCATCGGCGTCGGCAAGCTGCTGATGCGCGCCGCCGAAGACTGGGCGCGCGCGCAAGGCGAGGCGCAGTTGTATCTGTACGTGCTCGAAGGCAATACGCCGGCGATCGGATTCTATGAGCGGCAGGGCTGGCAGTTCGTCGGCGCTGAACCGGATCACATGGGCGGCGTGGATATCACCGCGCTGCGCTACGTGTACCGGTTGAATCGATAAGGCGGCGAGCGCGAGGACGGGTCGTCGTGGTTGGATCGGTCCGGGTCTCGGGGATGTCCCCATTTTTTCGGAGCGGTCTGATTTCCGGTATGACAGCGGCCCGGCATCATCGCGTGTAATCGAGGGCGTCACCGGTTGGCGTGCGTGCACCCGGTCATGTGTTCCTCGTGAATACGCTTGCTGATGTTCGCGTCGACGTGCGGTATGCATGCAAGGCGTTCTATCTGCATCACCGCAAGCCTGAGTCCCTACCGATCCCCGCAGCCGCCCACGGCGGCCCCACTACGAGGCGCCGGAACAGACCGATGTCCACTATTCCGTTCACCCTGATCGAAGGCGCGATCGCTATGCCGCGCCTGCGTCCGCTCGATCGTCTGCCGACGCCCTTCGGCCGTGACTGGACGCTTCTTCCGCCTGGTCAAAGCTGGCGCACCGAAATCAAGGCGCTCTATGCAGCGGTGCTGCGCACCTTCTGCATGAGCGACAAGGCCATCTTGTCGTTTTGCACATGGGTGCCGTTGAATGCACGGCGCGCTGCTGCGGCAGTTGCTTCGGCAGCAACAGCGACGCGTGCGACGACGGTATTTCACCCTGCGCGTGAAGAAACTCCGCATGGGGGCGCTGAGGCCGGCGCGCTGACTATGGTCGAGGCACCTGTGTTCGTGTCCAGGTCGCGCGATGTTCCGCCCCATTGGAAAGCGTTCGCAGGTGGCGCATGCGCACTCAGTGGCGCCGCGATACTCGCATGGATTGCGTTCGATGATTCGGCGCATCGCCAGATGATCGCCGTTGAGAAACCCGTGGTCACGGCCACCGCCAACCGCGATGTGCCGCCGGCGCAGCGTCGCGTGCCCGATGTGGTTATTGCGAGGGAACCCGTTAGCGGTGGCGCAGTTAAAGCGCGGGCTCGAAGCGCGACATCGGCGCGTGCGGAGCGTGCATCTTCGTCTGCCCGCTCCACTTATGCGCCTGTGCCCCGCGCGACTCAAGCAGCGGCGGCGCCGCATGTCGCAAGCAGCGATCCTGTCTCACGCCGCCACACGCTTCGCGAAACGGCCGGCAGCCGGCGAGAAAAAACACGCGATCATCTTGCGCGCAGCACGACTGCAAATCCGCTATCGCGCGCTGCGCCCATGGTCGACGGTATGCCGCACATCACCGTCCCGCCGAGCGCGCAACGAACCTCGCCGGCACCTTCCGCTGCGGGAAATTACTCGCCTCTCGCGCCGGCGCAACTCGGCGTCGACGAATACGCCGACGTCACGATGTCCGCCGCCACGCACCTGCGCGATATCGCGCCGCCGCCCCGCCCTGCTGCGTCAAACCATTCGCCGATCGGCAACGGGACGGAATGGATAAACCATATGTCACAGCGTCGCGTGACCGAGGTCCCAGATCAATTCGGGAAGTGAAGCGCTAACGTGCCGCTACCCGCCGCCAGCGAAATCTGGGCGGCAAAAGGAAGCCCGGCTGTTCGTTCATAGCCGGGCTTTTCTCCAATCACAACGCCGCTATTTGGCCATTACTTCCGGTTCGACAATCCGCTTTGCGGCGGCAGTCCACTCTGCGTCGGCAGACCGAATTCCGTCTGCCGCTGCAATTGCATCACTTCGTTCTGCGCCGCACGCAATTGCGCCTGCGCGCGTTCCTTTTCCGCGCGCAACGTGACCGCCTCGCCCTGCGCTTGTCGCTGGTAGTCATCGACCTTGGCCTGCTGCGTACGTGCGACAGCCAGATCGGCCTGCAGGCGTTTCGCGCGATCCTGCGACATCGCGATGATCTCCGCGATGTACGCCTTTTGCGCCTGTAACTGCACACGGCGAATTTCGACATCTGCGAGCTGCGCCGTCTGCTGCGCAAACTCCGCGTAGATCGCTTCCGACCGATTCACGTTCTCGGACTTGATCACGCGCCAGAAATGTTTGTTCTGAAATAACGCGACGTAGTAAGTCATTTCTTGCGGGTAGAAGAACAGACTCGCGCCGTAACTGCCGTTGTATGTGGTGCGCAGTTCGCTCAGCTTCGCGTCGTGAATCATCTGCATCAATTCGGCGACATTGCCTGGCGCGTCGCTCGAGGAGTTCTCTGCGTCCAATGCATCCGATGCGGACGATGTATCCGCCCGCGCATCGGCGAGAGCGGCCGCATTGGGCTGCGGCGTCAACGCGCTGGTTGCCGGCCGCATACCGCCAATCTGCGCGGCATCTTCGCTTTGCGCCGCGAGCGCCAAACCGGCATGCGGCAGCAGTGCGTATGAAACCGCGAGCAGCATGGCACGCCGTATTATTAAGTGATACTTCATACCTGCTTGCTCCATCCAGATCCCAAGAGAGCCGCAGATTATCGCGCGGATTTGCCGTGAAGCGAAGCACTCAAATGCCGCCTGACACGGCTTCAAATTGAGATACATTGACGGCGAACGAATCCGGATAAGCAAAGTGCCAATCAGCAAATAAACGTTTCGGGATAGGAGCAAACCGTAGCAAACCACCTCGCGCACAAGTTTCCCAACTTGTCGTTGGATTTGTACGAATCCAACAGCGAGCGGGTTTCAATATTGCGATAGACAGCCGGAGCCATATCGCAAAATTCATCTACGATCGGATTCCTTATTGTCTTGATAAAGAGAGGCTGACGAACTGGAACCCGGAGTGCTCGCATCAGTCACGCGAGGTCGCGCAATACCAGCCGTCAAGACAATGCAGAGGCAAACTGCCAGATGGAAACAAAGGGAAATAGCGCAGGCCGAATGCCGCGCGAAGCGCACCGCCGCATCACGCGACGGCGCGTCAAACAAATTAGCTTCGGGGAACAGCATTTAACCGAAGCCTGCTCCCCTCCCAGTCCACACACCGGAACGCGAGCCAGACCAACACAAAAAACCTCAAAACCGCGTTTCCCGCGCCACCCGCAAAAACGTATCGAGCAGCGGCGTGCAATCGAGCAACTCCGGGCCGCCCGCGCGATGAAACTCCGGATGCCACTGCACGCCCATCACGAACGGCGCACGCCGGTAGCGCACGGCTTCGATGATGCCGTCCGTCGCCGACACCGCCTCGATATTCAGATCGCGCCCGAGCGATTTCACCGCCTGATGGTGAATCGAGTTGACGATCGCATCGCGCCGGCCAGGGAACATGTTGACCAGCGTGGAACCGTCCGGAAAATGAATCCCGTGCCGATGCTGATCGTAGTTCTCGTTGACGTGCGCAGCCGCCGTCGGGACATCGGTCGCGATGTCCTGATACAAGGTGCCGCCGAACGCCACGTTGATCAGTTGACAGCCGCGGCACACGCCCAGCACCGGCTTGCCCGACTCGACAAACTCGTGCAGCAACTCCAGTTCGTACATGTCGCGCACGCGGTCGCCGGGCCACTCGTGGCTGCTCGCCTCTTCCGCGTAAGTCTGCGGAGAAACGTCGGCGCCGCCTTGCAACAGCAAGCCGTCGAGATGCTTCGCGTAGTCACGCAACCGGATGTTGCTCGGATGCAGCATGCCCTGATGACCGACGGTCGGAATCATGAACACCAGTACGTCACGCGACATCACCCAGTGCGCGATCGATTCCTCGAGGTATTGCAGCGTCTTGCCGCGCAGCCCCTTCGCGCCCGGCTCCGGATGGAAGATGCGCGCCGACACGCCGATGCGCAGCGTGCGCTGCGTGATCCGCTGTCCCGCGCGATCGAACAGTTGACGCGCGCGCGCCGCGATGATGCGCCCGAACACCGTCCACGCCGAATCGTTCTGCTTCAGATAGCGCGGCGGCGACGGTGGCAACGCATTGGGCGGCGGCGGATTGGTCGCGCTGAAGTCGGGCGCCGCGCCGAAGCCCGGCGGCGGCGCGCCGGCCGGGCGCGAGGTGGAGGTCTCCGCTGGTTCGGCGGCGTTGTCGTCGGTCGAGACCGGCGTGGTCAACCCGCCGGCCAACGGCTCGCTGCTCGCGAAGCTCGGCGCGCTCCTGGTGCTTGTCGTGCCGGCCGCGCTCTTCGCGCCTTTCATGATGCCGGGATGCGCAGTGGGTGCGCCCGCATGGCGCGCCTCGCGCTCATGCACTTCGGCTTCCTGCTTCGCCGTCGATGCAGCGGCCGAACTGCGCGCTTCGGCCGCATCGCGCCGGCGGGCCGTTTGGGGATCGGTGGGCGTCACGGTCGACGCGCTCTCGGGGTCGTCAGTGGACGAGCGCGCGGCCGCCTCTTCGGCAGCCGGCGTCACATCCTTCATCGGCGACTGGATCGCGTCTTCATGCGAGGGAGGTAGCGAAACCGCCGGTTCGGGCGGTGTGGCGCCGGGTTTCGACGCGCCGGGCGTTGCTGCCGGCGGCACCGGGGTTGGCGACGCCGAAGGCGACGATGGGCTGCCGGGCTCGCCGGCGTTGTCAGGTTTATTTTCGCTCATGACAGTCAGACAGGCGCCTTCCACGCGAACGAATGAATATGCCCTGATTATCCGCCAGCCCGCCACGCCCCGCAAACGCACACACAATTGCTCACATTGTTGCGGGCACTCCGGCGGAACTCGCGGCTGGCGAAGCCGCGGAGCGCACAGCGTCCGTCCCGATCACTCATGATCCGGCTGTTCCTCGAAAGTCTCGCGCAAAGCGATCTGCATCGACGCGTGGATCTTCACGCACCAGCGCCACACGAGCGCGAGCAGCACCGCCGCGCAGACCAGCACCACGGCGAGCAGGCCGGTCGGCGGCAGGATGCTGCCCGACAGCGCCGCGACCAGCAGAAACACGCCGACCATCGACACCACCGGCACCAGGTCGGAGATCGCGTAACGGAGCGCGCTCGTGAAGCGCCCTGCTGTCGCCGGCTGCACGCTGACTTCGGCGAGCAGCAGCGCGAGCGACTTGGTCTTGCGATACACCGCCACGAGGAACGGCAGCGACACGACCAGCGCGACGCTCCACTGCACCACCCGCTGCATCGGCTCCGAACTCAGCCAGTGCGCGAGGAGCTTGCCGGTATACGGCGCGCTATACGACACGGTCAGAAAAATCGCGGCGACCAGCGCGAGGTTGACCGCGATCTGCACGATGATCCTGCGCGTCATGCTGAAGAGCGTCGGCTCGCCGCTCCCCGTGCTCAAGCTGCGCAGCCACTGGCCATAGAGGCTGAACGCGTTGGCGAGCGTGGCCGGCATCGCCTGGCCGAGGCGCCGGGTCAGCGGATCGGCGCCGCGAATCAGATACGGCGTGAAGAGCGTGGTCAGCGCCGACACCGCCACCGCGATCGGATAGAGAAACGCGCTCGTCACCTTCAGCGTCAAGCCGAGCGACGCGATGATGAACGAGAACTCGCCGATCTGCGACACGGTCATGCCCACGCGCATCGAGGTGCGCGCGTCCTGCCCCGAGAGGAAGGTGCCGAGCCCGCACGACACGATCTTGCCGACGATCACCGCGACCGTGATCACCGCGATCGGCCACGCGTAGTCGAGCAGCACGGCGGGGTTCAGCATCAGGCCGATCGTCACGAAGAAGATCGCGGAAAAGGCGTCGCGCAACGGCGCAATCAGATGCTCGATCCGATGCAGATGGCGCGACTCCGCGATGATCGCGCCGATCAGGAACGCGCCGAGCGCAATGCTGTAGTCGAGCTTCACCACCAGCAGGCAGAAGCCGAAGCAGAAGCCGAGCACGGACACCAGCAGCATCTCGTCGCTGCGCGTGCGCGCCACGTAGTTCAGCGCACGCGGCACCACCAGCACGCCCACCAGCAGCGACACCGTCATGAACAGCAGCAGCTTGCCGAGCGTGACCATCGCGAGACCGGCGCTCAACTGGCCGGTCTGCGCGATGCCGGTCAACAGCACGAGCATCGCGATGCCGAGAATGTCCTCGACGATCAGAATGCCGAACACCAGTTGCGCGAAACGTTCGCGTTTCAGGCCCAGTTCGGACAACGCCTTGACGATGATGGTGGTCGACGAAATCGCGAGGATCGCGCCGAGGAACAGTGAATCCATCGGACTCCAGCCGAACACGCTACCGATCTCGTAGCCGATCCACAGCATCAGCACGATCTCGGAGAGCGCCGCGACGATCGCGGTCGCGCCGACCTGGAAGAGCTTGCGCAGGCTGAATTCGAGGCCCAGCGAAAACATCAGGAACACCACGCCGAGTTCGCCCAGCGTCTGGATGGTCTGCTCGTCGTGGATCAACTGGAACGGCGGCGTGTACGGCCCGATGATCACGCCCGCGGCGATATAACCGAGCACCACCGGCTGCTTCAGGCGATGGAACAGCACGGTGACGACGCCGGCGAGCGCCATCACGACCGCCAGATCCTGAATGAAGCCAATGCCATGGTGCATGGATGCGTCCCTTACAAAAAGTAATCTCAAAGAGGCAGTGTACCAGCCGCGTCCGCACCGCCCGATCGCGCAAAAGGCCGAAGGGCTTGGGATTCTCCCAGGAATATCGCACCCGTTGCGCGCAGCGTCAGCCGGAATATTTTTGACACGCTGGACTTGTGTGAAATATCACAATAATATCTGCCGCATATTTTCCCTTGGAGCCGATTGATGCAGCCGTTGTCTTTCCATGTTGCAGACCGCGCCGGCCAGAGCCGTGCGGAGCAGGTCGAGGTGAGCCGTCTGACCATCGCCGGGTGGGCCGGGCGCGATCAGGCGGCCATCGAGCATCACATTGCAGAACTGGCCGAACTCGGCGTGAAGCGGCCGTCCACCACGCCGTGCTTCTATCGGCTCGGTGCAGAACTGCTGACGCAGGCCGAGCAGATCGACGTGGTCGGCGTGAAGTCCAGCGGCGAAGCCGAGTGTGTGCTGCTGCAAACGCCAGCGGGCTTGCTCGTCACGATCGGCTCCGACCACACCGACCGCGAGGTGGAGGCGTACGGCGTGACCGTCTCCAAGCAGGTCTGCCCGAAACCGCTCGCGCGCGACGCGTGGCGTTTCGACGACGTCGCCGGCCACTGGGACCAGTTGGAAATGCGCGCGTATGCCGTCGCGAACGGCGAGCGGCGCGTCTATCAGCAAGGCAGCGTCGCATCGCTGCTGCCGGCCGCCGAGTTGCTCGCTCGCGCGCCGCTCGCCGCCGGCGCGGCGATGTTCTGCGGCACGCTGGCGGTGCAAGGCGGTATCGTCGGGATGGCCGATGGCGATGCGCTCGAACTCGAACTGCACGACCCCATCCTGAACCGCACGCTGCGCCACGCCTATCGCGTGCGCGCGCTACCTATCGTCGAATGAGGCACGCATGAGCTCCCCATCGCCCGCCGTCAATGCCGACGCGCTGCTCGAAGCCACCGCGCTGCGCAAGATCACCTGGCGCATCATGCCGTTCCTGTTTCTCGTCTATGTGCTGTCGTATCTGGATCGCGTCAACATCGGTTACGCGAAGCTGCAGTTCACCGGCGACCTCGGGTTGTCGAACGCGGCGTACGGACTCGGCGCGGGGATCTTTTTCTTCGGCTACTTCGTGTTCGAAGTGCCGAGCAACCTGCTGCTGAAGAAGTTCGGCGCGCGCGCCACGATCGCCCGCATCACGATGCTGTGGGGCCTGCTGTCGTGCCTGATGATGTTCGTGCACAGCGAAACGATGTTCTACGTGCTGCGCTTTTTCCTCGGCGTGGCCGAAGCCGGGCTGGTGCCGGGCGTGGTGCTGTATCTGACCTTCTGGTTTCCGTCCGACCGGCGCGCACGAATGGTCGCCGTGTTCATGGCGGCCATTCCGGTGGCGGGCATTATCGGCGCGCCTTTGTCGGGCTTTCTGATGTCGGCGCTGCATGACGCGCACGGCTTGCGCGGCTGGCAGTGGATGTTCCTGATCGAAGGCATTCCGTCGATTCTCGCGGGCTTCTGGGCGCTCGCCGTCCTGCGCAACACGCCCACCGAAGCCGCGTGGCTCAGCGCCGACGAAAAGCGCGTGATCACGAGCCGCCTCGCGCGGGAAAACAGCGCGGCCACGGCGGCCGGCGCCGAGCACAGTCTCGCGGTCGCGTTGCGCTCGGGCCGTTTCTGGCTGCTGACGCTGATCTACTTCTGCCTCGTCACCGGCAACGCGGGCTTCTCGTTCTGGCTGCCGCAGATCGTCAAGGATCTCGGCGTGACGAACCTCGTCACCAACGGCTTCGTCACCGCGATTCCGTATCTGGCCGCCGGCATCGGCATGATCCTGATCGGCCGTTCGTCGGACATCACCGGCGAGAGGCGCTGGCACTACGCGATATGCTGCTTCATCGGCGCGGCGGGGTTGCTTGGCAGCGCATCGGTGACCAACTCGATTCCGCTCGCCGTCACCGGCCTCTCGATCGCGTATATCGGCATCCTCGCGGGCTTCGGCATCTTCTGGTCGATGTCGACGACTGCCCTGCAAGGCACGGCGGCCGTCGCGGGGATCGCGGTCATCAACTCGATCGCGAACCTCGCGGGCTATGTGAGCCCGTACGTGCTCGGCATCGTCAAGGACGCGACGCATAGCGTGACGTTCGGACTGGTGCTGATCGCGGGGGCGCTGACCGTGGGCGGGCTGGTCACGTTGATGATGCCGCGCGTGAAGGTGCGGCATGCGGCGCAGGTTGCGCCGGGGCGTGCGTGAGCCCGGCATGAAGCGCGCCGGAATCGAGTTTGCGGCGCAAAGAGCGACACAGATGCGTGGCGCAGGGGCGTGACGGATGACGCGCAGCACACGTGGTCTGGTGCGCATCCGGCCCGCCCCCGGAGCACGATCGCGGCGATGTCCGCGCAGCTCGACATCCATGCGCACCGCGCGCCCCGTGCGCGCAAAACCTTGCACTACAATGCGGACGACACCGCCCGCTCGCTCGACCCATGACGCTCCAGCAAATTGCCCGCCCTTCCCCGCCCACCCGTGCGAGCGCCGCCGCGAGCCTCGCCGAACAGGCGTATGCGTTCGTCAAGCGCGAGATCATCACGATGCGGCTGCGGCCGAGCGAGGTGCTCAACGAAGCGGAACTGATGGCGCTGACCGGGATCGGTAGAACGCCGGTCCACCAGGCGCTGCACCGCCTCGTGCACGAAGGCATGCTGACCATCATGCCGAGAAAGGGCATCATGGTCCGGCCGGTTTCGCTCGACGACGTGCTGGCGATCATCGACGTGCGTCTCGTCAACGAAAGCTACTGCGTCGAACTCGCCGCGCGCCACGCGCAGCAGCACGACTACGACGCGATGCAGGCGCTGCTGGACCGCTCGTCGGTGTGCGTCGCCGCACACGACGTCGAAGGGATGATGGACATCGACCGCGAATTTCATCTGACCGTCTCGGCCGCCTCGCGCAACCCGGTGCTCGCCGACATCCTGCGCGGGTTGCATGAGCGCTCGCTGCGCTTCTGGTTCATTTCGCTGTCCGAGCCGCATCATCTCGAAGATGTCCATGAAGAACATCTCGAACTGTTCCGGCTGCTGCGCGAGCGCGATGCCGAAGGCGCGCGTCGATCGGTGCAGAAGCATATCGAGGCGTTCCGCGCGACGCTCTTCAACCGCATCTGAAGCATCCGGGGCGCACGCATCACGGTGCGTCACGGCGACCGTTTTCAAGCGCACACCTGTTTGCCCTCTTCATTAGCCACCTTCACCTGCCGCATCCCTTGATCAACCGGCTTCGCCCGGTTCAACCGGATTCTCACCGACATCATGGCCACTGAATTCACGTCCTTCCCGCCGCTAGCCCAGCTTGCCGCCGACCTCGCCGCCGGACGCACCACGAGCCGCGCGCTCGTCGAAACCGCGCTCGAACGGATCGAAGATCCGGCCGGCCAGGGCGCGGCCGCCTTCATGCACGTCGACGCCGGCAGCGCCCGCGCCGCCGCCGACGCGCATGACCGCCTGCGCGCAGCCGGCACCGTGCTCTCGCCGCTCGCCGGGATTCCGGTGTCGGTCAAGGACCTGTTCGACATCGAAGGCCAGCCGACCCGCGCGGGCTCCGTCGTGCTCGCCGACGCCCCGCCCGCGAAAACCGACGCCGTCGCGGTCGCGCGTTTGAAGCGGGCCGGCGCGGTGATCGTCGGTCGCACCAACATGAGCGAGTTCGCGTTTTCCGGACTCGGCCTGAATCCGCACTACGGCAATCCGCTCTCGCCGTACCGGCGCAACGTGAAAGGCGACGAGCGCATTTCGGGCGGCTCGTCGTCGGGCGCGGCGGCCTCGGTTGCCGACGGCATGGCGGCCATCGCGCTCGGCACCGACACCGGCGGCTCGATCCGCATCCCGGCCGCCCTGTGCGGCCTGACCGGCTTCAAGCCGACTGCCTCGCGCATCCCGAAGCAGGGCGGCGTGCCGCTCTCGACGACGCTCGATTCGTTCGGGCCGATCGGCGTGTCGGTCGCGTGCTGCGCGCTGGTCGACCGGATGCTGGCCGGGTTGGAGCCGCGCATTCCGGCCGCGCGGCCGCTCGAAGGCGTGCGCCTCGGCGTGCTGACGAACTTCGTCACCGACGGCGTCGAGCCGGCGGTCGCCGCCGCGATCGACACCGCGCTCAAGCACCTCGAAGCGGCCGGCGCGATCGTCAGCGAAGTGCGTTTCGCGCCGCTCGACCGCTTGCCCGAAATCAACCGCTTCGGCTTCTCGCCGATCGAAGCGTATGCGTGGCATCGGCCGCTGCTCGACAAGCATCGCGAGCAATACGACCCGCGCGTGCTCACGCGCATTCTCAAAGGCCAGCCGGCCAGCGCCGTCGACTATCTGGACCTGCTCGCCGAACGCGAAGCGATGCTCGACGAAGCCGCGCGCACGCTGTGGCAGCGCTTTGACGCTGTGGTCGCGCCGACCGTGCCGGTGCTGCCACCGCGCGTGGCAGACCTGATCCACGACGACGACACCTTTGGCCGCACCAATGCGCTGATCCTGCGCAACCCGAGCGTGTTCAACTTCCTCGATACCTGTGCGCTGTCGCTGCCCTGCCATCTGCGCGGCGACGCGCCGGTCGGGCTGATGCTGGCGGGCGCGCTGCACGCCGACGATGCGCTGCTGGCGATCGGGCGCGGCGCGCAGGCGGTGCTCAACGCGATTCGTTGAGCGGGAGGGGGCGGCGAGTGCGATGCCGGGCGGCTAGGAGGCCCAGCGGCCCAGCGGCCCAGCGGCCCAGCGGACGCAATAGTGCGATAAGCGTCGGGGCAGGGGTTCGCGCTAGAATCGCGGGCACTTGCCCTTTTGTCTTCAGACGGCCCTACGATCCATGAACAACGACACTGCGATGCTGCGCCGAGAGCGCTCCCTGCTGGTTCTGCTTGGCCTCATCTGCGTCGCCCTGGTGGGCGGCGCGTTGTACCTGCAGTACTTCCTGCACGAAGACCCGTGCCCCTTGTGCATCATCCAGCGCTATTTCTTCCTGCTGACCGCGATCTTCGCCTTCCTCGGCGCCCGCTTCAACCACTGGCGCGGCGTGCGTCTGCTGGAACTGCTGGCGGCGTTGTCGGCGCTCGCGGGCATCGTGACGGCCGCGCGCCACGTGTATGTGCAGGCCAATCCGGGCTTTAGCTGCGGCTTCGACGCGCTGCAGCCCGTGGTCGACAGTCTGCCGCCCGCCCATTGGCTGCCGGGCGTGTTCAAGGTGGCCGGCCTGTGCGAGACGGCCTATCCGCCGATTCTCGGCCTGACGCTGCCGATGTGGTCGCTGGTCGCGTTCGTGCTCGCGTTCATTCCGCTGGCTTTGAGCCTGGTCCGCAATCGCCGCCGGATCGCCTGAACGCGCTTCCCCCTTCCTGTCCCGACACCACGCCGGACTTCGCATCGCCGTTCGCGGCGGCCGAAGGCCGGCGTTTTTGCGTCCGCGTGGCTTGTGCGAGCGTCTTTGCGATGCCCGGCAATGAATCGGCAAAAACCGCGGCACCAACGCCGCAATGACCTACCAAAGACCCGGCAATAACCGGCAAGCGCCCGGGCAAGCACCCGCCCACACGCTCCCGTCCGGCTTTTGCCCAATCCCGCCCGCCCGCGCAACTTCCCGTCGCCGCGCGAATCGTACTGAGGCGACGGACCGCTCATGACCACCGCCGAATAAGCTTCATGCGACATGGGAAATATTTTCGGGCCGCGGTAATGCTATCTTGGGACCTGGATGGCGATCTACGTGCGCGAGGCCGGCTTTGGCGACCCCATGCGTAACGCGCGCCCGGTCCGCACTGTCTTTCGGATTCGCCATGACAACGCAAACCATCCGCTTCTATCACCAGGGGTCCGTCCGCGAGGTCGCGGGCGTCCCGGCGACGCGCACCGTGCTTCAGCACCTGCGCGAGGACGCGTTTTGCACCGGCACCAAGGAAGGTTGCGCGGAAGGCGACTGCGGCGCCTGTACGGTGGTCGTGGGTGAACTGGACGCGCGCGGTGCGCTCGCGCTCAAAGCGGTCAACGCCTGCATCCAGTTCCTGCCCACGCTGGACGGCCGCGCGCTCTTCACCGTCGAAGACCTGCGCGCCGCCGACGGCGCGCTGCACCCCGTGCAACAGGCCATGGTCGATTGCCACGGTTCCCAATGCGGCTTCTGCACACCCGGCTTCGTGATGTCGATGTGGGCGCTTTACGAAAACCAGCCCGCCGACGCCGGCCTGCCCACCCGCGATGAAATCAACGCCGCGTTGTCCGGCAATCTGTGCCGCTGCACCGGCTACCGGCCGATCGTCGAGGCGTCGCAGAAGATGTTCGACTATCCGCACTACCCGCGCGTGACGCTGGACCGCGCCGCCATCGCGGACACCTTGCGCGATCTGCAACGCCACGACACCTTCGAATACGGCGCGCCCGATGCACGCGGCGCGGCGTTCGGCTCGTCCACCTTCCGCGCGCCGGTCACGCTCGAGGCGTTCGCCACGCTGCGTGCCGCGCATCCTCAGGCACGGCTACTCGCCGGCAGCACCGACGTCGGCCTATGGGTCACCAAGCAGTTCCGCGATCTCGGCGACATCCTGTACATCGGCAACGTCGCCGAACTGAAAACCATCGAACGTGATGCGCAGACGCTGACGATCGGCGCGGCCGTCACGCTCGAAGACGCATACGCGGCCCTCGCCGTCGACTATCCCGAACTCGCCGAACTGTGGACGCGCTTCGCGTCGCTGCCGATCCGCAATGCCGGCACGCTCGGCGGCAATGTCGCGAACGGCTCGCCGATCGGCGATTCGATGCCCGCGCTGCTCGCGCTCGGCGCAGAAGTCGTGCTGCGCCACGGCCCGACCCGCCGCACGCTGCCGCTCGACGCGTTCTATCTCGGCTATCAGAAAACCGCGCTCGCCGCCGGCGAATTCGTCGCGGCGCTGCGCGTGCCGCGCCCGGCGGGCAACCTGCGCTTTCGCACGTACAAGGTGTCGAAGCGCTACGATCAGGACATCTCGGCGGTATGCGCTGCGTTCGCCCTGCACCTCGGCGCCGACGGCGCGATTCAGACCGCGCGCATCGCCTTCGGCGGCATGGCGGCCACGCCGAAGCGCGCCGCGCAAACCGAAGCCGTGCTGAACGGCGCAACCTGGAACGAAAGCACCGCGCGGCAGGCGATGAACGCACTCGTCGCCGATTATCAGCCGCTCACCGACATGCGCGCGTCGAGCGCCTACCGGCTGAAGGTGGCGCGCAACCTGCTGTGGCGCTTTCACCTCGAAACGCGCCAGGACGCGCCGCTCGCGCTGCTCGACGTGAATGCGTTCGGCTTCGCGGCCGCGCTGTCAGGCGTGGCGGCGGTGCCGGATGCGGCCGCAGCGAAGGAGCCATTGTGATGAACCGCACCGATGCTTTCGTCGAACACGCGGGCGGGACGCTGGCGAGCAAGCACGCCGCCGCGCGTGAACACGACAACCACGCCGCAATCGGCGTGTCCCTGCCGCACGAATCGGCTGCACTGCATGTGAGCGGCGAAGCCACCTACACGGACGACATCGCCGAACTGCAAGGCACGCTGCACGCGGCGCTCGGCCTGTCGCGCCATGCGCACGCGCGGATCGTGTCGATGGATCTGGACGCGCTCAGGAAGTCGCCCGGCGTGATCGCGGTGCTGAGCGCGGCGGACATCCCCGGCGAAAACAATTGCGGCCCGGTGCTGCACGACGACCCGATTCTCGCCGTCGACGAAGTGCTGTATCTCGGCCAGCCGGTGTTTGCGGTCATTGCCGAGAGCCACGAACTGGCGCGCCGAGCGGCAGCGCTCGCAAAAAGCGACGACGTGATCCGCTACGAACCGCTCGAAGCCATCCTCACGCCCGCCGAAGCGAAGGCCGCGAAGCAGTTCGTGCTGCCGCCGCTGCATCTGAAACGCGGCGAGCCCGACGCGCAGATCGCCGCCGCGCCGCACAGAATCAGCGGCACGTTCGAAGTGGGCGGCCAGGAGCAGTTTTATCTGGAAGGCCAGGTCGCCTACGCGGTGCCGAAGGAAATGGACGGCATGCTCGTCTACAGTTCGACGCAGCATCCGAGCGAAATGCAGCAGGTGGTCGCGCATATGCTCGACTGGCCCGCGCACAACGTGGTGTGCGAATGCCGGCGCATGGGCGGCGGCTTCGGCGGCAAGGAATCGCAGTCGGCCCTGTTCGCGTGCGTGGCGGCGTTGGCGGCGCAGCTGCTGCGCCGTCCGGTCAAGCTGCGCGCCGATCGCGACGACGATTTCATGATCACCGGCAAGCGCCACGACGCGGTCTACGAGTACGAGGCGGGCTTCGACGACAGCGGCCGCATTCTCGGCGCGCGCGTCGAAATCGCTTTGCGCGCGGGCTATTCGGCCGATCTGTCGGGCGCGGTCGCGACGCGCGCCGTGTGCCACGTCGACAACGCGTACTACCTCAGCGACGTCGATATCGTCGCGCTGTGCTGCAAGACCAACACGCAATCGAACACCGCGTTCCGCGGCTTCGGCGGACCGCAAGGCGCGCTCGTGACGGAAGTGATGCTCGACGGCATCGCGCGTCAGTTGAAGCGCGACCCGCTCGACGTGCGTCTCGCCAACTACTACGGCGTCGGCGAACGCGATACGACGCCGTATGGGCAGCGCGTCACCGACAACATCATCGCGCCGCTGACCGACGCGCTGCTCGATAGCAGCGACTACCGCGCACGGCGCGCGGCGCTCGCCGCCTTCAACGCGAGCAGTCCGGTGCTCAAGCGCGGCATCGCGTTTTCGCCGGTCAAGTTCGGCATCTCGTTCAACGTGCCGTTTCTGAACCAGGCCGGCGCGCTGGTGCACGTGTACAAGGACGGCTCGGTGCTCGTCAATCACGGCGGCACCGAGATGGGCCAGGGGCTCAACACGAAGGTCGCGCAGGTGGTCGCGAATCAGTTCGGTTTGCCGCTCTCACGCGTGCGGGTGACGGCGACGGATACGTCCAAAGTCGCGAATACGTCGGCGACCGCGGCGTCGACCGGCAGCGATCTGAACGGCAAAGCGGCCGAAGCGGCGGCGCACACGATTCGCGCGCGGCTCGCCGAACTCGCGGCGAAACAGCTCGGCGGCAATGCACAAGACGTGCAATTCGCCAATAGCACGGTGTCGGTGAACGGCGGCGCAATGCCCTTCGAACAACTGGTCGGCGCGGCGTATCTCGCGCGCGTGCAATTGTGGTCGGACGGTTTCTACACGACGCCGAAAGTGCACTGGGATGCGAAGACGCTGACCGGCCATCCGTTCTATTACTTCGCGTATGGCGCGGCGGTGTCCGAAGTCGTGATCGACACACTGACCGGCGAATGGAAACTGCTGCGCGCGGACGTGCTGCACGATGCCGGGCAGTCGATCAATCCGGCGATCGATATCGGCCAGGTGGAAGGCGGCTTCATTCAGGGCATGGGCTGGCTCACCACAGAGGAACTGTGGTGGAACCGCGATGGCCGGCTGATGACGCACGCGCCGTCCACGTACAAGATTCCCGCCGTCAGCGACACGCCCGCCGCGTTCTATGTGCAGCTCTATCAGAACCAGAACGCGGAGCCGACCGTGTTCCGCTCGAAGGCTGTCGGCGAGCCGCCGCTTCTGCTGCCGTTTTCGGTGTTCCTTGCGATTCGCGACGCGATCGCGGCGGCCGTGCCAGGCGCGCAACCTGCTCCACCGTTACGCGCGCCGGCCACGCCCGAAGCAATACTCGATGCGCTGGACGCGTTGCAGTCCGCTTATGCGGCCGAACAATCCGCCACGCAGACGAGCACCGGCGCGACGGCCTGAAACAACCGCAATAGAATGACCGGAATGAATCGACCCCACGGCCTCACGCGACACGAACGCGTCAGGCCGCACGCAAAAGCGCAACCGGCCGCGCGGACACCCCGCGCCGCCCTGTATGGAGAAACGCCGGATGCAAGCCTGGCTACCTGAGCTGCAACAACTGCTCGCGCACGGCGACGCCGCCGTGCTGGTGACGGTCGCGCGCGTCGAAGGGTCGGCGCCGCGCGAAGCCGGCACCAAGATGATCGTTACCCGCGAATCGGCGAAGCATACGATCGGCGGCGGCCACCTCGAATGGAAGGCGATCGAGACCGCGCGCCAGGTGCTGCGCGACGGCATGCGCTCGCCGCATATGCGCCGGCTGGAGCGTTTCGCGCTCGGCCCGAGCCTCGGCCAATGCTGCGGCGGCGCGGTGATACTGGCGTTCGAGCGGCTCGACATCGGCGACCTCGGCTGGATCACGTCGCTCGCGAAGCGCGTGGCCGCGGGTCAATCGACCGTGCGTAGCGTATCATTCGGCCCCGCGCCGGACGCGGTGATGCTGTCCGAGCCCGAGCCAGGCGTCGATGCCGCCGACTGCCTGCTGTGGGACGGCGCCGGTTTCGACGACAGCAGCGCGCTGCTCACCGAAACCATCGCGCCGGGCGACTTCTCCGTCGTGCTGTTCGGCGCGGGCCATGTGGGCGCCGCGCTCGTGCGCGTGCTGGCCACGCTGCCCTGCACCGTGCGCTGGGTCGACGAACGCGACGCCCAGTTCCCGCCGCTCGAATCGCTGCACGCGCCGAACGTCAAGCTCGATCCGAACGACGCGCCCGACGAAGCAATCGATCAGGCCGCGCCGAACACATACTTCATCGTGATGACGCACAATCATGCGCGCGATCTCGAACTGGCCGAGCGCATTCTGCGGCGCGGCGACTTCGCGTTCTTCGGCATGATCGGCTCGCATAGCAAGCGCAAGCAGTTCGAACACCGGCTTGCGGCGCGCGGCATCGACCCGTCGCAGATCGCGCGGATGAAGTGCCCGCTCGGCGTCGACGGCATCGTCGACAAGTCGCCGGAGATCATCGCGATCTCGGCGGCCGCGCAGGTGCTGCAGGCCGTCGAGGCAAACACGGGCACGCATCACGCGCCGCAAGCGGTCTGAAACGCGACCCCGGCGCGCAACGGCTCCAACAAACTTCGAACCACCATGACTACAACGACCGCCACCACGATCTCCTCCTCGCTCGCCGATAAGACCACGCGGGCGCCGAAGGCCGAGCTGCACATTCATATCGAAGGCTCGCTCGAACCCGAACTGATTTTCGCGCTCGCCGGGCGCAACGGCGTGACGCTCGCGTACGACTCGATCGACGCGCTGCGCGCCGCTTACGCGTTCACCGATCTGCAATCGTTCCTCGATATCTACTACGCGGGCGCGAGCGTGCTGCTGCACGAGCAGGACTTCTACGACATGACGATGGCGTATGTCGAACGGTGCCTCGCCGACAACGTGATTCACAGCGAGATCTTCTTCGACCCGCAGACGCACACCGAGCGCGGCGTGCCGATCGCCACCGTCGTGGCCGGCATCGAACGCGCGCTCGCCGATGCGGAAAAACGCGGCATGACGAGCAAGCTGATTCTGTGCTTCCTGCGTCATCTGTCCGAGGAGGATGCGCTCGCCACCTTCGACGAAGCGTTGCCGCTGTTCGAGCAGTACAAGCACCGCTTGATCGGTGTCGGCCTGGACTCGTCGGAGCGCGGCCATCCGCCATCGAAGTTCGAACGCGTGTTCGCGAAGGCGCGCGCGCTCGGCCTGAAACTCGTCGCGCACGCGGGCGAGGAAGGGCCGCCCTCGTACATTTACGAAGCGCTCGATCTGTTGAAAGTGGACCGTGTCGATCACGGCGTGCGCAGCATCGAGGACCCGGCGCTCGTCACGCGTCTGGCCGACTCGCGCGTCGCGTTGACCGTGTGCCCGCTGTCGAACCTGAAGCTGTGCGTCTTCGACGACCTCACCAAGCACACGCTGAAGGACCTGCTCGATCGCGGCGTCGCGGTGACGGTGAACTCCGACGACCCGGCCTACTTCGGCGGCTACGTCAACGCCAACTATCTCGCCACCATCGACGCGTTGAAGCTCAACGACGCCGAGGTCTACACGATCATCCGCAACAGCTTCGAAGCGTCGTTCGTGACGCCCGCGGAGCGTGGCGCGCTGATCGCGAAGCTCGACGCGCACTGGCATCAAAGCGGCTCGCACTGACGGTGCCGACATAAAGTGGCCACGGCGGCACCGTTCGTCCGTCCGCGCTGCCAGGCTTTTCACATTCGGAGACGGTTTTTCCATGACTCAAGCGACTAACCCGGCCCACCCGGCCAAAGCAGCGCAGTCGGCATTTCGCGCGCAACTGCTGACCTTCACCGGCGACCCCGCTCAGTCGCCCGATGCGGCGGTGTTCCACGAGGACGGCCTGCTGATCGTCGAGGACGGCCACGTGGCCGCGGCGGGCGCGTATGCGGCGCTCGCGGCGCGGCTCGCGCCGGGGACCCAGGTGCAGGAAATGCGCGACAAGCTGATCGTGCCGGGTTTCATCGACACGCACATTCACTTTCCGCAAACGGACATGATTGCGTCGCCGGCGCCGGGTTTGTTACCGTGGCTCGACACCTACACGTTTCCGACCGAGCGCCGCTTCACCGATCCGGCGTATGCACGCGACACCGCGAGCTTTTTCGTCGACGAACTGCTCGCGTGCGGCACGACCACCGCGCTCGTGTACTGCACGGTCCACAAGGAATCCGCCGACGCGCTTTTCGCCGAGAGCGAAGCGCGCAATCTGCGGATGGTCGCGGGCAAAGTACTGATGGACCGCAACTGCCCCGAGTTCCTGCGCGACACCGCGCAATCGGGTTACGACGACAGCGCCGAACTGATCGGCCGCTGGCACAATCGCGGGCGCCAGATGTACGCGCTCACGCCGCGTTTCGCGCCGACTTCGACCGAAGCGCAGCTCGAAGCGTGCGGCGTGCTGGCGCGCCAGCATCCGGACGTGTTCATTCAGAGCCACGTCGCGGAAAACGTCGACGAAGTGAAATGGGTCGCGGGTCTGTTTCCCGGCCACCGCAGCTATCTGGACATCTACGATCACTACGGCCTGCTGCGCCGCCGCGCGGTGTACGGCCATTGCATCCACCTCGACGAGGAGGATCGCCAACGCATGGCGCAAACCGGCACGCTCGCCTCGCATTGCCCGACCTCGAACCTGTTTCTCGGCAGCGGTCTGTTCGATTTCGACAAGGCCGACGCGGCGGGCATGCCGATCGCGCTGGCAACCGACGTCGGCGGCGGCACCTCGTTCTCGATGCTGCAAACGATGAACGAGGCGCACAAGGTCGCTCGCCTGGGCGGGCATCATCTGAGCGCCACGCGCATGTTCTATCTGGCGACCGCGGGCGCAGCCGTTGCGCTCGATCTCGCGGACAAGGTCGGCACGTTGAAACCGAACTCGGAAGCAGACTTCGTCGTGCTCGATCCGCGGGCGACGCCGCTGCTCGCGCGCCGCACCGCGCGCACCGAATCGCTGGAAGAACTGCTGTTCGCGTTTGCGCTGCTCGGCGACGATCGTGCGGTCTACGAAACGTATGCGGCCGGCAAGCGCGTGCATCGTCGCGACGCTGTGCGGCAGCATGCGGCTCGGGCGGCGCGGATTGCGGCTTGAATGCCGCTTGAGTGCCGCTTGAGTGCGGCTTGAGTGCGCGTTGATCGCGACATGACGAGGCCGCCTCGCTCGGGCCGCTGAATGAAAAACGGCGCTTCAATCGGAAAGCGCCGTTTTCATTTGACCTCTTCAACGTGCGGCCCAAACGATGCCGCCGCTCACCGCTGCATACACACCTCATGCAGTGCAGTAAGCCGCCGCACCGGATCGGCAACATACGGATTCGACTCGTCCCACGCATAGCCCGCCAGCACCGCGCTGATCATGCGGCGAATCGACGGCACCTGGTCCGGGTAATAGATGATGTCCTGCAACTCGCCGCTGTACCAACGCTCGACGACCGCGCGGAACGTGTCGATGCCTTTGCGCAGCGGCACGTCGTAATCCGCCGACCAGTCGACCGTTTCGCCGTCCAGTTGCCGGTTCAATGTGTGCGCCGCGAGATGCGCTGAGCGCAGCGCGATCGTCACGCCGGACGAGAACACCGGATCGAGAAATTCGCCGGCATTGCCGAGCAGCGCGTAACCGGGCCCATGCAGGCGCTCGACGTTCGCCGCGTAGCCGCCGATATGGCGCACCGGCATCAGGAACGGCGCGTGGCCAATCAGCCGGTTCAACGTCGGCTCCTGTTGGATCAGCGCGCGCAGCATCGCGTCGCGCTCCGCTTCCGGTATGTCGAGAAAACTCGCCTGCGCCACGCACCCCACCGACGAGCGCCCGCCCGCCAGCGGAATCATCCAGAACCACACGTCGCGGCGCTCCGGATGCGTGGCGATGCAGATCTTGTTGCGGTCCCACGCGTCGACCGGAATACCGTCGCGCACGTGCGTGAAGATCGCGGCGCGCGTCGGCATCCGCGTCGGTGATTCGAGATTCAGCAGACGCGGCAGCACGCGCCCGAAGCCGCTCGCATCGAGCACGAAACGCGCCTCGACCTGATACGCGTGATCCGCTTCGTCGATCACGTCGACGAGCGGCGTGGCACCGGGATGCACCGCGCGTACCGTATGGCCGAAGCGCACGTCGGCGCCCTGCGCGGCGGCGCAGCGAATCAGGATGTCGTCGAACGCCGCGCGCTCGACCTGATAAGTGGTGCCCCAACCGGCCGAATGCTTGTCACGGAAATCGAACGACGACGACTGGTCGCGATACACGAAATGCGCGCCGTTCTTATGCTGAAAGCCCGCTTCGACCACCGCCTGCAACATCCCCGCCTCTTCAAGGTAGGCCATGCTTTGCGGCAGCAGGCTCTCACCGATCGAGAAACGCGGGAAATGCCGACGCTCCAGCACCAGCACAGAACGGCCCGCCTGGCGCAATAGCGCGGCCGCTACCGCACCGGCCGGACCGGCTCCGATGATCGCCACATCGACGCTCATGCGCTTTGATGAATGTGTGCTCAAAATTGCCTCAATGGTTTGCATGCGGCGCGCCGCAATACGTCGCGCCCTTACTTCTCGTTACAATCACGCCTCTGACTGCAAGGACAACATTTCGCCGGGAGTGCAGCGTGTCGCCAACCGAAACATCCAGCGTGCCGTTCGTGCCGGAGACGGCTTTCGGCATCTGGTTCCTGCGCACGCACACGTGGGAGCATCATGTGCTGCGCGTCGCGATCAACGATCTCAAACGTTTGATCGACACCCCCCTGCCTGATGCGCCGGTCATCGTCGACGTCGGCTGCGGGCAAGGCATTTCGTTTCGCCTGCTCGCCGATGCGTTCAAGCCGCGCCGCATCGTCGGCATCGATTTCCATGCGCCGTCGCTCACGCTCGCCGCCGACGCGGCCCGGGCCTGCCGCGCCGCGCTGGCCGATATCGAACTGCTGCACGGCGACTGCGCGAACCTGCCGCTGCCCAACGCCAGCGCCGATATCGTGTTCTGCCATCAAACCTTCCATCATCTCGTCGAACAGGAGCGTGCGCTCGCCGAGTTCCGCCGCGTGCTCAAGCCGGGCGGCATCCTGCTGTTCGCCGAATCGACCGATGCGTACATCAAGTCCTGGGTGATCCGGCTGCTGTTCCGTCATCCGATGCAGGTGCAAAAGAGCGCCGACGGCTACCTCGACATGCTTCGCCGCTGCGGCTTCAGCTTCGGCCAGCGCAACGTCTCGCTGCCCTATCTCTGGTGGAGCCGCGCGAAGGACTTCGGTCTGCTCGAACGGCTCGGTCTGCATCGCCCGCAACCGGGCAAGCGTCGTGAGACGCTGGTCAATGTCGCGGCGCTCAAGGCTGATTAAAGCCGGTTGCAACGCGCCTTTTCCGAGAACCGGGCAGCAAGGCTCCTTGCCGCCTCGTTTCGACTCAATGCGCTTCCAGCACCACGAGTTGCCCGCGCACCGCAAGCGCCGCTGCGCTCGGACTCACGCCACACGTGAAGTCGGTCGACGAACTGGTTTCGGTGCTATGAAACCGCGTCGACACGTCGATCACCGCATTCGCATGACGCGCGCGCGCCGCGTCGCGCAGCTTGCGCACCGCTTCGGCGAGCGCTTCGTGGCATGCGTCGTCGGGACTCGAAACCTTGCGCGCGATGCGCACCGAATACGCCACTTCGCCCAGCTGGCTCTGTACCGCCGGATGGTCCTGCCGACCGAAGAACACCGGTACCTCGCCACGCGACTCGCCGCCAGCCGCCGCGAACGGCAGCGACTTCACCTGCGTCGCGCAACCCGCCTGCGTCAACGCCACCACGACGAGCGCACCCAGCACAGCCTTTTTTTTCATTGTCATCACCTTCGTTATTTTTGAAGTCGCGGCCGCTTTTTCCGGCCGCGTTGCCGGCCCATTCAACCGCTCTGCCATGCTTCGAACATCAGGCTCGCGCAACTGCCGCCGAACCCGAATGACACCGACATCGCCGCGTCGATACGCGCAGCGTGCGCACTGCGCACGAGCGGCATACCGCGCACTTCCGGCTCCGGCGCGCCGATATCCGCCGTGCCCGCGATGAACCCATCGCGCATCATCAAGAGCGTGTAGATCGCCTCGTGCGCGCCGCACGCGCCGATCGAATGCCCGGTCATCCCCTTGGTCGACGAAAACGCCGGCATGCGCCGCCCGGACGCGGCGCCGAATACGTCACGCAACGCGCGCAGTTCCTCGATGTCGCCGAGCGGCGTCGACGGTGCGTGCGTGTTGATGTAATCGGGACGCCTGGTCGCCGTGTCGAGCGCGCCGCGCATCGCCCGCGCGATGCCGGCCGCGCGCGGCGCGACCATCGCCGCGCTGTCCGTGCAATCGCCGAAGCCGGTCAGCTCCGCGTAAATGCGCGCGCCGCGCGCCAACGCGTGATCGAGCGCTTCGAGCACCAGCACGCCGCCGCCCGACGCGATCACGAAGCCGTCGCGCTGTGTATCGTACGGACGCGACGCGTGCTGCGGCGTGTCGTTGAAGCGCCGCGACAGCGCGCCCATCGAGTCGAACAGCAATGTCGTGTTCTCGTGCAGCGCTTCGCTGCCGCCGGCCAGCACGATCTGCTGGCGGCCCGTCTGGATCAACTGCATCGCCTGGCCGATGGCGAGCGCCGAGGTCGTGCATGCCGACGACGGCGAATAGCTCACTCCTTCGAGCCCGAACACCTGCGCGACGTTCGCCGACGCGGTGCTGCTCATCGCATGCGGCACGATGTACGGCGGCACCTTTTCGACGCCGCGCGCCTGCGCGATCGCGAGCGCGGCGTCGTAGCTCGCCAGGGTGCCGACGCCCGAGCCAATCACCGCCCCGGCGCGCGGCGAGCGCAACGCAGCAGGCGCGAGCCCGGCGTCGTCGACCGCGTGGCGCGCCGCGTGGCAGGCGAAGCGCGCGGTATCGCCCATGAAGCGTTCGAGCTTGCGCTCGAACGGCGGCTCGTGCGCGGCCGACGCGACGCCCGCCACCTGCGAGCCGAACCCGCGCTCACGCCACGCGTCGATCCGTTCGATGCGCGAGCGGCCCGCGCGCAAGGCGGCGGACACGCCGTCGAGCGTATTGCCGAGGCACGACACGATCCCCATGCCCGTGACGACCACGCGTTGCAGCGCGACGCTCATCGAACGCGCC
This sequence comes from Paraburkholderia fynbosensis, assembly GCF_902859935.1. GTDB lineage: Bacteria > Pseudomonadota > Gammaproteobacteria > Burkholderiales > Burkholderiaceae > Paraburkholderia > Paraburkholderia fynbosensis. The sequence continues at coordinate 507,947 of NZ_CADIKI010000002.1, read as the reverse complement.
TGAAAATCAGCGACGTGTTGATGCCGCCGAATGCAAAGTTATTGCTCATCACATGTTCGGCATCGATCTCACGCGCCGTGCCGACGATGTAGTCGAGCGGCGCGCAGGCCGGATCGACGCTGTGGAGGTTCAAGGTCGGCGCATACCAGTTGCGCTTCATCATCTCGATGGTCCACCACGCTTCGAGCGCGCCGCACGCACCGAGCGTGTGCCCCACGTAGCTCTTGAGCGAACTGATCGGCATGCGCTCGCCGAAAGTCTGCGCGGTCGCATGGCTCTCGGCGATGTCGCCGCGATCGGTCGAGGTACCGTGCGCGTTCACGTACGCGATCGCCTCAGGCGGCAGTTGCGCGTCGCGCAGCGCGAGCTGCATGGCGAGCGCCATAGTGTCGGCGGTCGGCTGGGTCATGTGCGCGCCGTCCGAATTGCAGCCGAAGCCGACGATCTCTGCATGAATCCGCGCCCCGCGCGCCACCGCGTGTTCGTATTCTTCGAGCACCAGTGTGGCCGCGCCTTCGCCGACCACGAGGCCGTCGCGCGCGGCATCGAAAGGACGCGGCGTCAGATGCGGCTCGTCGTTGCGCGTGCTGGTCGCGTACAGCGTGTCGAACACCGCGACCGCCGGGCCCGACAGTTCTTCCGCGCCGCCCGCGAGCATCAGCGTCTGCTTGCCGCTCTGGATCGCCTCGAACGCGTAGCCGATCGCCTGGCTGCCCGACGCGCACGCGCACGAAGTCGGAATGATCCGGCCTTTCAGATCCCAGAACAGGCTGACGTTGACCGCCGTGGTGTGCGGCATCATCTGCACGTAGCTGTTCGACGTGACGCTGCCCATCGAGCCGGTTTCGAGCATCGCGCCGAACGCGCGGATCGGCTGCACCGAGCCCGACGACGAGCCGTACGCGACACCCATGCGGCCGTCGGCGATGCTCGGGTCGTCCGCCAACCCCGCATCGGCGAGCGCGAGTTCGCTCGCGCGCACCGAGTACATCGACACCGGCCCCATCGAGCGCGTTTTCTTGCGCGGATAGTGGGCCGGCACGTTGAAATCGGGCAGCGGACAGGCGAGCCGCGTATGCAGCGATTCGAAGTAATCCCATTCGGGCATGCGCCGCACCGCGTTCTCACCGCTTCTCAGGCGCGCCTCGATGACGTCCCAGCTATCGCCGAATGCGGTAACGCCGCCCATGCCGGTAATGACGACGCGCTTCATCACACCATCCCGCCATTGACGCCGATCACCTGGCGCGTCACATAGGAAGCCGCATCCGACATCAGGAAGCTGACCACCGAGGCGACCTCGGCAGGCTGGCCGACGCGGTTCATCGGCACCGTCTTCAAGGCCTGTTCGAGCGGCATCTGCTCGAGCATGCCGGTTTCGATCAGACCCGGCGCGACGCAATTGACGGTGATGTTGCGCGTCGCCAGTTCGACCGCGAGCGCCTTGGTCGCGCCGATCAGCCCGGCCTTCGCCGCGCTGTAATTGACCTGGCCGCGATTGCCCATCACGCCGGACACCGACGCGATCGTGACGATGCGCCCGCCCTTGCGCGCGCGCACCATCGGCATGGTGAGCGGATGGACGACGTTGTAGAACGCGTCGAGACCGGTCTCGATCACGATGTCCCAGTCTTCCTCGGTGAGCGCGGGAAACGCGGCGTCGCGCGTCACGCCCGCGCTGCATACGATGCCGTAGTACGGTCCGTGCGCGGCGAGGTCCGTTTCGAGCACCTCGCGGCACGCGGCGCGCTCGCGCACGTCGAACTGCAGCACGCGCGCGGTGCCGCCTTGCGCGGCGATGCCCGTCGCAACCGCGTCGGCTTCGCTGCGTCCCGTGCGGCAATGCACGGAGACCGCGAAGCCGTCGGCGGCCAACTTGTACGCAATCGCACGGCCAATGCCGCGGCTTGCGCCGGTAACGAGAACACGCCGGCTCATGAACTGAAACTCCCTTCGATGAATGACTGGAAATCGGGCGGTTGAAAAACCTTGATGACGGCCTCGGCGCAACACAGCTCGCCGTGATGGATCGTGCATTCGTATGCGCCGTGGCCCGCCTCGCTGCGCAACAGTTCGAGGACGCGGACCGAAAGGCACGCGCCGGCCGCGAACGTCGGCTGCAACGCCTTGTAGCTGCGTGAGCCGAGCAGCACGCCTGGCCGCGCGTGGCCGCCGCCGCGCATCGCCAGCAACGCGACGTGCGCGGCGATCGCCTGCGCCATCAGTTCGATGCCGATCCACGCGGGCATCGCGCCATCGGCGTCGGCATACCATGCCTGCGAGTCCACGCGGGCGCGCGCGCTCAGCGTTTCCTCGGCAAACGTGTCGACGGCGTCGATCAGCAACATGCTGCCGCGATGCGGAATGATCGCTTCGATCGGTTGCTGCGCGAGTTGCGCGAAGCTGGGCGTCGTGGCCGTCATGCGCGTCACCGTGCGAGGATCACGCTGACGTTGCTGCCGCCAAACGCAAACGAATTGCTCATTACGTATTGCGCGCCCGCGCCCCGCGACAGGAAGCGTTCGCTTTCCACGAGGTCGAGCGCCGGCAAGGCGGGGTCGGCCTCGCCGTCCCACACGTGACGCGGCAGTGGCACGTCCTCGCGTGCGAGCGTGAGCCACGCGAAGCCGAGTTCGGTGGCGCCCGCCGCGCCGAGCTGGTGGCCCGTCAAGGGCTTGGTACCGCTCGTCGCGACGCCGTCGGGAAACACGCGCGCCATCAGCTTCGCTTCCATTGCGTCGTTCTTGCGTGTGGCGGTGGCGTGCAGGTTCACATAGTCGAGCGCAAACGGTCCGATGCCCGCATCGGCGAGCGCTTCGCGCAACGCCAGCTCGGCACCCGCGCCCTGCGGGTCTGGCGACGAAATATGATGCGCGTCGCTCGATTCGCCGAGGCCCGCGAGACGCACCGCCGCTTCGTCGCGGCTCATCAAAAACACGGCGGCACCTTCGCCGACGTTGATCCCGCAACGGTTCACGCTCATCGGATTGGTGCGCACACCGCTGGTCGATTCGAGCGACGCGAAACCCTGCAGGGTCAATTCGCACAGCGAATCGACCCCGCCCACCACCACCGCATCGCACAGTTGCAATTGCAGCAAACGCCGCGCCGACCCGAAGGCTTTCGCGCTCGACGTGCACGCGGTCGAAATCGTGAAGGCCGGCCCTTGCACGCCGAGCGCGGCGGCGGCGAACGGCGCGGCGGTGCCGATCTCCATCTGCCGGTAGTTGAAGTTCTCGGGCAACTGGCCCGCCTGCGCGTGATAGACGAACGCGGCTTCGGCCGCCTCGATGCCCGACGTGCTGGTGCCGAGCACCACGCCGATCCGGTGAGCGCCGTAACGTTCGCGCGCGGCGTCGATGGCGGGGGCGATCTGCGCGAGTGCGGCCAGCAGCAGACGGTTGTTGCGGCAGTCGTAACGCACGAGGGCAGCGGGCGGCGCAAGATCCAGCGGCGCCAGCACGCTGCCGGCAAACGCGTCGCCGATGCCGGTATGCACGTTCGCCATGCCAGGTGCGCGCGTCGCGGCGAGCGCCGGCACGATCTCGTCGATGTTGCCGCCCAGCGCGTTGATCATGCCGAGCGCATGCAAATAAACCGATGGCGTCTTCATGCCACCCTCCTCGATTCCGATGGCATGCCGATCGGCGCGAGCAGCACCGAGACCGCGATGCCGAGCGCGAGCGTCGCGCCGAAGCTCTTCAGCGCGGGCATCTCGCTCATGCCGAGCATGCCGAACGACAACAGCGTGGTGGCCGCCGACAGCAGCACGCCGGTCCACACCGCGCCGAGATCCGCGTGCGCGCGCAGGCAGCCTTCGCGCAGGAACACCGCATAGTTTGCGCCGACGCCGAGTACCAGCATCAACGCGAGCCAGTTGAACAGGTTGAGCGGTACGCCCGCGTAGCCGAACACCGCGAGCGTCACGCCGACTGCGAGCGCCACCGGCAACGTGGTGGCGATGCCGCCGCGCAGGCCGGCTGCCGGGGAGACCGTTTGCCGAGCGTCGGACGCAGAGGCCGTGTTCCGGGCGTCCACCGAAGAGGCTTCACGTTGCGTGGGCGCGAGCCGCGCGTCGGGTTGCGCGGCCCAGGAGAGGTCTTGCTCTGAGGCGTTTTGCAACACGTTTTTCTGCGGCGTGTGCCCCAAGGCGGCTTCATTCGAAGCGCTACCGAAAGAGGCTTTCTTCGGCGCGTATCGCACGATCAGCAATACGAGCACGAGTGCAAGCGCCCCGCCGAGCCACCAGCCGCTGTCGACACGATACGCGCCGAACAGTTTCGACACGCTCGCGGCCTTGTCGACGAACGCGACGCCCGGCACGCTTTGCGCGAGCGCATTCAGTGCGGGCGCGTTGTGCGGTGTCACGCCTTGCGGGATCACGACGGCCGCATAGGTTTTCGCGGCCGGGTCGACTTCGCCGAGCCACAAATGCCGGTATGGTTGCGACCACGGCGCGGCCAGCCAGCGCTCGACGGTGAGCGGCGCTGGTGGCTTCGCGTAAGCGGCGAGCCAGGCATCGGCGACTTCGTCCTTGAAGCCCGCTTGCAGCAGCGTCGCGCGCAACGCAGCGGGATCGTTGAACACATGCTGCGCGAGCAACGCGCGGTCGTCGTTCTGCCGCTGTGCCGACGGCACGAATTGCGCCACCGACTCATAACCGCCGACCTGGTTCGGCGTACCGTCCAAGCCGTCCAGTTTCGCGCCCAGCGCTTCGGCGCGTTGCAGCACGACTTCCGGCGTCGCGCCGCGCACGACGAAAAACTGCGCGCTGTTATCGACGCCCACCGCATCGCGCACCTTGTTCTCCTGCGCGACGAGCGACGGGTCGCGCTGGATCAGCAGATGGATATCATCGTCGCTGGTCAGGCGCAGCCAGCCGGGAATCGCGGCGATCAGCAACAACACGGCCACACCCCATGCGCGCCGTCCGCCCATCGCGCGATGCCAGAGCGTCAGCAAACGTGCGGCACCCGCGAACACGCGTTGCGGGCTGCGCTTCGGCGCGCGGGTCAGCAGCGTGGGCAATAGCGACAGCACGGACGCGAATGCGGTCGCGATGCCGACCATCGCGAAGCACGCGATCTGCTTGAGCGCGGGGAACGGCACCCACAGCAGGATCGCGTAGCCGAGCAGGCTCGTCAGCAACGCGACCGTCAGCGCGGGCCGCACCGTGCGCGCGCCGCGCCGTGCGTCCCAGTCGCGCTGCGCGCCGAGATACACGACGAAGTACTGGATCGAATAATCGACGGCCTCGCCGATCAGACTCGCGCCGAACACCAGCGTCAGCAGATGCAGTTGGCCGAATACCAGCAGCGTGGCCGCGAGCGCGCAGACGATGCCGAGCGCCGTCGACACGAAGCCGAGCAGCAACAGGCGCGGCGAGCGGAACACCCACATCATCAGCAGCGCGATCCCGCACAGCGACGCGACGCCGATCAGATGCACTTCGCGCTCGGACGCGCTGCGCGCCGACTCCGCGTAGAACACCGCGCCGGTGCGCGCTACCGACACATCGGGGAACGTCTGCCGCAACGCGCTTTCGCCTTGGACGAGCGCCGCGTGCACCGCGCGCTGCGTTTGGGTTTCGTACGCGGAGCCCCGCAATGTCGCGACGATCAGCACGCTGGTCGCGGCCCCGCGATGCGCCACCAGCAGGTTGTCTTCGATGTCGAGGTTCGACGTCGCGAGCGGCAGGCCGCTAAGCCAGCGTTCGAGCCAGCCGAACGGATCGTCGGCGAGCGACGTGGTCAGGCCGCCGTGTAATGGGCTGTAGATGCGTTGGGCGAGGGTGCCGCGCAGGGTCGAGTTGGCTTGGGGCGCTGCCTTTTCCGAGGCCGCCCCTCCCGCCAGCGCCGCGCGATCGGCCGCCGTCAACAAGCCAAAGCGATATGGCATGTACAACGCAGCAATCTGCGCGAGATCGAACGGCGGCAACTCCGCCGTCACCGAGCCGAACGCCCCGCTCTTTTGCAACGCCGCGCCAAGCTGCCTCGCCGCCGCTTTCGCGTGCGCGCCGTCGTTGCTCGTGACGAGCAGCACGGTGCGGTCGCCGAGCGCGCTCGCCAGCGTGTCGACCGCTTTTTCGGCGACCGGGTCCGCCTCGGTGGCGGGCAGAAGCGCGAGCAGATTGGTCTGCAACGGCGACGGCCCCGCGAAGCGCCACGCGCAATACAGCGCCGCGATCAGCGCGAGCAGCAGCCACGCGGCGCGCACGCCCCACGTCTGTTTCGCCGACCGCTGTCGCGGCATGTGTCGCACGTCCCGTATATTCATTACGGCGCTCCGAGCAGGCTACCTTCAGCCGCCGTCGGTTCGCTCACCGCCGTACTCCTGGTGAACTCTAGCTTCGTCACATCGCCGTTCGCCAGCGTGATGCGCAAGCTTTGCAGATAGTCGCCGCCCTCCATTTCCAGACGCTTGATCGATTGCGCGATCTGCGGCTGATTCGGCGTCAGCTGCATGCGCCATTGCGCGGTGCTGCCTTCGGCCTGCACGTCGAATTGCGAGTACAGCGCCGACAAGTCACCGCCGAGCATTGCGCGCATCATCTTCGAGACCTGCGCGACGCCGCGCGTGCCTTGCGCGCCGTGGGCGTTCACGCGCCGACCGGTGGCGTCGATCTGCACGACGCCCGCGTCGGTGATCACATAGGCGGCTTGATACGGCGTGTCGATCCGCCAGAGCACGCCGCGCTCGCGCAGGAACAGCAGCGTGCCGTTGCTGACGAGCGGCTGTTTCATTGCGGCCAGGGTCTGCGTCTGCGTGAACTGCGCGCGCACCCCCTTGGCCTCGGCGAGGTGCGCGGCGATCTGCGAAACGAGCGCGGGGTTGCCAGCGGGTGCGGTGGCTGCCGCCGGTGCCGCCGTTGCGCTCACGGCTGGTGCCGGCCACGCCATCACGCCAACCACGCCGATCAGGCTCGACACGCTCACCATCAGCGCACGCAATGTCATCGTCCCCATACTCGCTCCAGCTTGTCGAACACGACTGGTGGCGAGACGAACTGCAACTCCTGGGTCGCGGCATCGACCGCGACCTGGATCGTATAGCCCTTCGTCAGTCGCGTACCGGATTCGCAATCGACAATTTCATAGCCTATTTTCAGACGGTTTTCGTGTTCGAGCAGTTGCGTGCGCACATCGAGCTTCTGACCGTAGACGGCCGGGCGCACGTACTTCAGATGCGCCTCGACGATCGGCCATAGATAGCCCGACGCCTGCATTTCACGGTAGTCGTAGTCGAACGCGCGCAGCAGCGCTGCACGGCCGATCTCGAAGTACTTCAGATAGTTGCCGTGCCAGCACACGTTCATCGCGTCGACGTCGTGAAACGCCACTTCGACCGTCGCGCTCGCGCTCAGCACTTTGGGCGTTCCGCTCATGCGTTCGCTCCCTGACCATAGCCGTCGAGCAGATCGCCGGCGGCGATGCGCGCGGTCAATGCGCGCAGCTCGCTCTCCAGCGCCCGGTCCTCGGCGACGAACGGCGACACCGCGCCCACCTCGTCGATAAACCGCCGCAGCGGCGCCGGCACCGGCGTCGTGCCGTCGGTCCGCAACCGCAGCCGCGCGGCCTGCACCGTCGCGAGCGTATGCGCGGCGGCCACCTGTTCGGTCAACTCCAGCACGCGTAAGCAGTCGCGTGCGGCGATCGTGCCCATGCTGACCTTGTCCTGATTGTGCGACTCGGTCGAGCGCGAAAAGACGCTCGCGGGCATCGTGTTCTTCAACGCTTCCGCAGTCCATGCCGACGACGAAATCTGCACGGCCTTGAAGCCGTGATTGATCGCGGCGCGCGCGGCCTCGGCGCCCGACAGATTGCGCGGCAAGCCGTTGTTGAAATTGACGTCGACCAGCAGCGCGAGTTGCCGGTCCATCAGATCGGCCAGATTGGCGATCGCGACCTTCAGCGCATCCATCGCGAACGCGATATGCCCGCCGTAGAAGTTGCCGCCGTGCAGCACGCGCCCGTTGTCGGGATCGATCAGCGGATTGTCGTTGGCGCTGTTCAATTCGTTCTCGACATCGCGGCGCACCCACGTCAGCGCATCACGCGCGACGCCGATCACGTGCGGCGCGCAACGAATCGAATACCGGTCCTGCAGACGATGCCCGGGCGTATCGTCGCGGCCCCTCAGATCGTCGCGAATCCACGCGGCTGCTTCGGCCTGGCCCGCGTGCGGCTTCACCTCGAACAGCGTCGCGTCGAAATGCGCGGCACGGCCGTCGAGCGCGACGGTCGAGAGCGCCGTCAAACGCGCGACGAGCCGCGTCAGATGATTTGCGCGGGCAAACGCGAGACAGGCGAGGCCTGTCATCACCGCCGTGCCGTTCATCAGCGCGAGGCCTTCTTTCGGTGCGAGCGTGAGCGGCGCGAGGCCGAGTTCGGTCCATACGTCACGCGCATCGCGCAGCGCGCCGTCGAACTGCACGTCGCGTTCGCCGGCAAGTGCCGCCGCCACATACGACAGCGGTGTCAGATCGCCGCTCGCGCCGACCGAGCCTTCGGCCGGAATGCGCGGCAACACGCGATGATTGATCAGATCGGCAAGGCGTTCGAGCAACACCGGACGTACGCCGGAAAAACCATACGCGAGCGAGTTCAGGCGCGCGGCGATCACCGCGAGCGTTTGTGCGTCGTCGAGATACTGGCCCATACCGCAGCCGTGATAACGCATCAGTTGCAGCGGCAACGCTTCGACCAGTTCCATCGGCACATCGACCACGCAGGCGTCGCCGTAACCGGTGTTCACGCCGTAGACGGTCGCGCCCGCGGCCAGATGGCGGCGCAGAAACTCCGCGCCGCGCTGGATACGCGCGCGCCATGCCGGGTCCGCGCTCAGCGCGACCGGTGCGCGCTGCCGCGCAATCGCGACGACCTCTTCGATCGTCAGTTTGCGCGCGCCGATCACGACCGCCGCTGCGTGTCGATTCACGCCGGCTTGCGTATTCGTGCCGGCTTCGCTCAGATCATGTTCGGCCATTCGCGCCTCGCTTGGGGCTGGCCCAGAAATCGAAGAAGTTGAACCATTGATAGGGAGCCTTGCGGCAATAGTGTTCGAGACGTGCCGCGTAACGCTGCGCCCACGTGGCGAGATGCTGCGCGCGTTCGCGGCGCGGCAATTCGATGCGTTCGGCGAACGGCTCGAAATACAGACGATAACCGTCGTGCTCTTTCAGGCAGAAGAACAGGTAGACCGGGCAGCCGAGCGCGTGCGCGAGCACATACGGACCTTGCGCGAACGGCGCGCTCGCGCCGAGAAACCGCGCATCGGTGGTACGGCCCGCTTCGTGCGCGGGCACACGGTCGCCGACGATCACCAGCAGCTCGCCGGCATCGATGCGCTGCTGCATCAGCATCGCGGTCTCGGGTCCGAAGTCGCGGACTTCGAGCAGATGCCGCGAGAACTCGCTATTGGCCGACGCCAGCACGCTGTTGAAGCGGCGCGCGTGCTCCGTGTAGACCACGGCGGTGACCTTCGCGTGAGCACCGTGTGCGGCGAGCGCGCGGGTCATCTCCAGGTTGCCGAGATGCGCGCCGATGACGAGTGCGCCCTTGCCGCTCGCCAATAATGCTTCGAACGCCGAACGATCTTCGAACGTCACGTCCGAGTCGTCGAAGCGGCCGGACCACGCGGCGAGTTTGTCGAAACCCGACTGCGCGAACGCCAGCATGTGACGATACGCGGACAACCACCCCGGGCGCGGCGTTTCGTCTTGCGGCGCGGCCGCGCCGAGATGCCTGAAGTATGTGCCCGACGCCTCGCGCGCGGCGCGTCCCGTCAGCAGGAAGTACGCGACGACCGGATGCAGCCAGAGCCCGGTGAAACGGCGGCCGAACAGCTTGCAACTGAGCGCGAGCAAGGCCATGCCGAGGTGGCTGCCGCGTTCGGCGATCCGCCACCAGGCCTCGTCATCCGGTTCATCGCGTTGTTGTGCTTCGTGCGGTGCATCCAGGGGCGCGGCGCGGCGCGGCATCAGCTTGTGCGCGAGCAGCATCGGCAGACGCCACAGCATGCCGAACACGAGCCGCGTGTGGCTGCGGCTGATGCGCACGTTGTCCCACAGCACGTCGAAATGCGACACGCCGTCGGCGGCATAGGTGACGCGCGTCGGAATCGAGCGGAACGCCGCGCGCCGCCAATGCAGGCGCACGAGGATCTCGATGTCGAAGTCCATGCGCGTGGGCAACGGCACACTGTCGATCAGCTCGCATGCGAGCGCCAGCGGATAAAGGCGGAAGCCGCACATCGAGTCGCGGATCGTCAGCGACAGCGTTTCGATCCACACCCACACGTGCGTCAGATAGCGGCCATAAAGGCGCGCTTTCGGCACGCTCTCGTCGTAGACCGGGCGACCGAGAATCACCGCGCGAGGCTCGGCGCGCGCGGCGTCGATGAAACGCGGCACGTCGGTCGCGTCGTGCTGGCCGTCGGCGTCGATCTGCAATGCGTGCGTGTAGCCTGCCTCGCGCGCGGCGCGCAGCCCCGCCATCACCGCCGCGCCCTTGCCGCCGTTGACGGGCAGCCGCAACAGCGTGAGTTGCCCCGCGTAATGCTGCGCAAGCGCGGCGAGCACCTGCTGCGTCGCGTCGTCGCTGCCGTCGTCGACGACGAAGATCGGCAGGCGATGCACCGCGAGATGCGCGACGCTCGCGCCGATCGCGTCCTTGTGGTTGTAGATCGGAATGACGATGCAGGGAGCGAACTTCATCACCCGGGCTCCCGATAGACGATCACGCCCGACGCGCATTCACGGCCCTCCAGCCGGTACGCGAACTGCACGCGCCGGCGTGCGGCGTCGTGGGCCAGCGTGAGCTTGAGCACCGCGCCCGGCGAAACCGGCGCCATGAACTTGAGCCGATCGATCGACGCCACCGCGCGCACGGCCGGCAGATGATCGGCGGCAAGGCGAACCGCCCAGTCGACCTGAACCACGCCGGGCAGAATCGGCAGCCCCGGGAAATGGCCGGCGAAATACACGAGCGTGGGCGGCACGCGCAGTTCGTAGTGCAGCGTGTCGCCGCTGTGTGCCCGGGTCAGCGCTTCGGCCAGCACTTCCATACCTTCGGCGCGCGCGCCGAAAGCGGCCGCCACCGCGCTGACCGGCAGCTTGCCGCGCGCGTCGAACGGCAAGCTCAGCCGGAAACGCCAATGACGCGGCAGCACCACCACGTCGACATAACCGGCGAGATGCCGGCGCAAGGTTCGCGCGAGCAGCACGCGGCCTTCGTCGCGCAAGGCCACGCTGCCCGCTTCGGTCAGTGCGACCAGCGCGCCGACGCGTTCGCGCGACGCGCCGGCGAGCGGCACGAGCGCCGCTTGCGCGACATACGGATGCAGCGCGAGACGCGCTTCCAGCTCGGGCAGCGACACGCGTTTGCCGTCCAGCTTCAGCACACGGTCGAGCCGGCCCAGCAGACGGAAGCGGCCATGCTCGTCGCAGGCGATCTGATCGTCGGTGCGGTGCCAGCCAGAGTGACCGAGATGCGGCGAGCGCACGTTCAACGCGCCATCTTCATCGCGGCGAATTTCGATGCCGCTCACCGGTTGCCACGCATCGGTCCGATCCTGACGCCGCCACGCGATGCCGCCCGTCTCCGTGCTGCCGTAGATTTCGAGCGGCGCGGCGCCGTAAGCCGCAGCGTAGGGCTGCGCGGCATCGAGCGCGAGCGGGCCGCCCGACGAAAAGAAGGCGCGCGGGGCCGGCAGCAACGACGCGAAGCCGGGCAACGCGGGCCAACGCGACAACTGCGCGGGCGTCGAGACGACCACGGTTGCACCGCATTGCTCGATGCGGCTCTGCAAATGCAGCGGCTCGAGGCTGATCGCCCGGTCGAACGCGCGGCCGGCCGCCAGCGGCCAGAGCACGCGAAACAGCAAACCGTAGATGTGATGATGCGGCACGCTCGCAAGCATCGTCGCGTCGCCGACCAAAGCGCCCCACTGCTGCTCGAGCGTGTGCACTTCGGCGTCGAACTGCGCGAGCGTCTTGCGGATCGGTTTGGGGCTGCCGCTGCTGCCGGACGTGTAGAGCGTCAGCGGGGCTTGTGGGTCGATGAAGTGTCCTGTGCCGACGGTTGCGCTGGCGTCTGCGCCCGCTTGCCGCGCGAACGGCGGCAGATCCGCATCGGTCAGCATGGCATCGTAGGCGTCGGCGAGATCAGCGAGATAGCCGGGCGTCGCGTTGGCCGGAATCACCGGTTCCTTGCCGCACGCGAACAGCGCGAACAACGCACAGGCGAAGTCGAACGGATCGTCGATACACAACGCGTAGCGTTGCGCGGCCCGCGTTTGCACCCGTGCGATCCATGCCGCGACGCGCGCGCGAAACGCCGCGCGATCGAGCACCTCGCCGCCGTCCCGGCACACCGGCGTGTTCGACGATGGTTTCCCGCAAACCGAAAGCAGATCATGCAGCGCGATCATGCCGCCTCCGAACGCGCGGCTCGCGGCAACACGACCAGATAACGCCAGATGAGTTCGGCCACGAGCAGCACGCCGATCAGTCCATAGGCAATCGCGCCGTTATACAACGACCAGCTCGCGCGGCTCCAGTACAGCGCCGTGTAGGCGGAGAACGCGCCGTTCAGCACGAAGAACGCGCACCACACCTGCGTCACGCGCCGCGTGTGATGGACCGCCGCGGGCGGCAGATCCGGATTGCCGAGGCGCGCGAATTTTTCGATCATCGACGGGCCGCGCACGAGCGTCGCACCGAACGCGATCAGCAAACCAAGATTGACGAGCGACGGGTAGAGGCGCAACAGCAGTTCGCTATCGGTGACGACGATCGCCGCCGACGCGACACTCAGCAAGCCGACCACGCCCCAGTCGATCGCCGACAGACGCCGCAGCGAAGCCGCGACCGGGCCGCTGCCCGCCCAGCGCTGCAGCCACAAAATCGCAAACAGCATGCCGCCGACGAGGCGCGGCTCGTCCCAGCGCCACGCGCACAGAATCAGCGCGGGATACGCGAGCTTGAACAGCACCTGCACGACGGTCTTGCCCCAATGGCGCTCAGTGCCGGGCGTCGCCACGGCAGCGTCCGGCGGCGCCGCTGCCACCCGCGAGCGCGCGAGCGGCATCAGCCCTGGGCCGCCAGCAGAGATTCGACCGCACCGATCACGTCGCCGACGGTGCGCACCGACTTGAATTCTTCCGGCTTGATGCGGCGGCCGGTCATTTCCTGCAGTTTGATCGCGAGGTCGACGGCGTCGATGCTGTCGAGATCGAGGTCTTCGAACAGATGAGCGTCGGGCGTCACCTGTTCGGGCTCGATGGCGAAGTTCTCTTTGAAGATCTCACGGATGCGTTCAAGAATCTCTGCGTCGGACACGGTTTATTCCCCCTTCTTTGCGGTTTCGTTCGCTGCGTGCGCCGCTTCGCGCTGACTCTCGACCAGCGCGGCTAGCGTGCTGATCGAGCGAAAATGTTCGCGCGTGCGTTCGTCATTGGCCGCGATGGTCAGTTGGTATTGTTTGCGCAGTACGATGCCTATTTCGAGCGCGTCGATCGAATCGAGACCGATGCCGTCGGTGTCGAACAGCGGGGCATCGTCGTCGATATCGGCCGGGCTCAGGTCTTCCAGATCGAGCGCTTCGATCAGAAGCTGTTTAATTTCCAGTTTTAAAGAATCCATAATCGAACAGGTGCCGGGTAATGTGGGCTTCGACGGCGCTCGTCACGCTGCGCGCCGCCAGAGCCGGTGCCGTGTCATGCGCCGCGAACTGCTCGACGCCGAGCGGATCGAGCACGTTCACGCGCATCCGGAACGCGCGCGCCGGCACGTCGTACCAGCGCATCTGCCGGGTGAACGCGGGCGGATCGCAATCCATCAGCACCGGCACGATCGGCGCGCCGACCTTCAGCGCCATGTGCGCGAAGCCGCGCGAAAAAGCGTGCAGCCGGTTCGGCGCGGGACTGCGCGTGCCTTCGGGAAAAATAATCATCGTGTAGCCGGCCGCGAGTTGCCGTGCGCCCGCTTCGATCAATTCGGCGGGGTCTGCGTTGCTGACGTATTGCGCCGCGCGCACGATCCCCCAGAAACACGGGTTGCGCCAGTGCGCGTTCTTCACGACGCAGCAGGCGCGCGGCGTGAGCGACAGCAGCACCATCACGTCGAGGTAGGTCGGATGATTCGCCACCACGATCGCCGGGCCGCCGGCGCGCAGCGCGTCCGATCCCGACACGTCGAGCGCCATCACGCCGATGCGCCGCAACACGGCGACCAGCGCGCGGAAAAACCAGTGGATCACGCCGGTCACCGCCCGCTGCCGCGACGCGCGATGCGGCCACAGCCATGCGAGCGGAAACACCAGCACGGAAAACAGCATGCCGCACACGCCGAATATCACGAAGGCCATGCCGGTCGCGCAAAAACGCCACAGATAATCAAGCCGCGCGGTCATGCCAACTCCAGTGCCAGATGATGTCGGCGCGCTGCCAGCATGCAGGCTGGCCGGTTTCCAGACAGTGCAGCAACGCCTGGCTCTGGGTCGCGAACGACGCGGGCGCGGGGGTTGGAGCGACGCCGGTGCTTGCGCGCGCGCCCGCGTCAATGCCGGTTTCGCCGGGTTGGGCTGCGCCGGCTTCGCTTACGCCGCCGAGCCGCCCGGACGTCTGATCACCGACGGCGCGCGACAGGGAGCACACCATATGCCCAGTCGCCGCCTCGCCGTCGAGCAGAATGGCGAGCGCGCCGCCCTGCACTTCGTCTTCAATCGTGCCGTAGGCGGCGTCGGCCGGTTCGTCGGCGTACACCAGCAAGACCGGCGAGTCGGACTGCGTCGCGTATTGCGCGTGCGCTTCCAGCAGCGCGTAACCGAGCGTTTGCGCGCCGGCCGAAATCGCGCTGGCCGCCGAGCGGTCGCCGCGCGCGATACCGAACACGCCGGTCATGGCGTTCAGCACCGACAGGCTGAAGGCGGTCGGCGAAACCGGTTCGCCAGCGCTGATGCTGCGCAGGATGTCGGTGGTGCGGCGCAATTCGCCATGCCGCGACGCGAACACCACCCGGACCGCGTCCTGCGCGACGCAGTCATGCGCGACCTTCAGCGCGACTTTCGACAGCGTGCTCAGACGACGCCGCACGATCGGCTCGATAAAGCCAATATCGGGTGCGGCAGATGCGGTGGCCGGCCAGCTAGACCAGCGACCGACCGGAATGGTCCAGTGCAGATCGGGCATATCGGTGCTTGCGCGTTGAAACGGGGGAGAGGCTCAGGCGCCAGACGGAACACGAACCGTCGCGGCCTGCACACGCCGCGCGGATCGGCGATCTCCAGCCGGTGGGCAATTTTCTTATAGGGTCGCGCATTAACGGCACTTGCCCTAATTGTTAGAGGCCTGTGACGTTGAGTCAGATGAATCGTCCGAGGCGCTCCTGGTCGCCGGAATCATACTGAATATTCTGGATTAAATCAGCCACAAAAGACGTATCCATCTGTATCCGTATCGCCGGTGCGACAGGTGGCTAAACCGTGCCGGGCCGCCGCATTGACATTTGCGCCCCACGCCGCGATCCGGCTGAAAGTCCCTTCCGGCATGTTTCGGATCAGGCCGGCGGCCCGGTCGGAAACGCGTGATCTGCGCGAATACTTTCATTCGACTTTCTTCACAGGTGTTTCAGATCCGAACATTTGCACACAGGCCAAGCGTTACGGCGGGCCCGGTATGCGAGAAACATTTCCCTCGCTCGACCCGCTCATTGCCCATCCGCCTGAGCAACGCGCGGTCGCCGCGCAGCCCGCTCGCGCAATCCGACACATCCCTGGCTGCTATACTCCGTCGCTCATTGGGGAGTAGCCGCCCCGCGGCATTGCGCACCGCTGTACCCGGTGCGTCGAACGTGCGGTTCGCGGGGGCGCCTGTCAACAGACTTGGCCTGCATGGCCATGGCAGCCGCAGCCTCTGGCCTGGCGAGACCGATGATCCACACACGCGCCGCAACAGGGCCCGGCGTGTCGTGGGTCGTCGCTCGTTCACATCTCGGCCCGAGGAACCCTCACAATCGTGAATCACGCTTTTCTCATTTCGACTGGAGCGGTCGCGCTCGCCGAAATCGGCGACAAGACACAACTGCTCTCGCTCGTGCTCGCGGCCCGCTACCGCAAACCCGTACCGATCATTCTCGGCGTGCTCACCGCGACCCTCATCAATCACGCGGGTGCGGGTGCGCTCGGCGCGTGGCTCGGCTCGCTGGTGACGCCGACCATCATGCGCTGGGCGCTGGCCGCCTCGTTCATCGCGATGGGCCTGTGGATCCTCGTGCCGGACAAGCTCGACGAGGACGAAGCCAACACGAACCGCACGCACTTCGGCGTCTTCGGCGCGACCGTGGTGGCGTTCTTCATCGCGGAAATGGGCGACAAGACGCAGATTGCGACGGTCGCTCTCGCCGCGCGCTTTCACGATTTCTTCGGCGTGGTGGCAGGCACCACGCTCGGCATGATGATCGCCAACGTGCCGGCGATCCTGCTCGGCGACCGCTTCGCCCACCGCCTGCCGACCGGGCTCGTGCACGGCATCGCGGCAGTGCTGTTCGTGGTGCTGGGGGCGATGGCGTTGTTTGGGGTCGGCGTTTAGGCGGCGCTCGGGCGGCGCCTGTGCGGTGTTCGGGCGGCACGGCGCGCTCGGGTGCATCGCACTAGCGTTGCGCTTCGCTGCACGGCCAGCCTGTAAAACTCCGGATCGCGTAAGACGTCCTGCTTCTCAAGACTGCACAAACGGAACGGCCCGGCAGGGATAACCCGCCGGGCCGTTCTTATTGCGCTTCCACCTGCGCCACGCTGCCCGTCGCCTACTCCGCCGCCTTGGCGCCCGACGCCGGAACCGGCACCCCGGCCGGCGCGCTGCCGGTCGCGACCACTTCGTTCGCTGGGCCGCCGCCCTCGCCGCGCGGAATCTTCACCGTATGCACTGCGCCATTGCCGAGCGGGAAATCGGCCAGCGCGCTGCGCGCCAGATACGGCATCGCCCTCACCAGCGACGACTCGCCGCCCGAGTTGCGGGCCGTCACGTTGTAGACCTCCTTGCCGGTCGCGCGCTCGGTGATCCGTATGCCCAGCAGATGCGTGAAAATCGGATAGGTCTGGTTCACATATGTGGCCGGATACGGACCCCACGGTCCCCACGGATCGAACGGCCGGCCCCAGTACGGCGACGGCCACGGGTTGTAGTACACCGGTTGCGCAACCGTCACCATGTCCGAGCGGATGCCGTACGAGAGTCCGACCAGATAGCGCGCTTGTGCGCCGTCGACTTCACGGAACGCATGCGCCGCGAGTTCGCTGGCGACCATGCGCTCGTAGGTGGCGAGTTCGAGATTGTTCTGCTGATCCGGCGCCCGCGTGAACGCGAAGGTGCGGGTGGCGTCGCTGCCGCTCCAGTCGGAGAACGCCGTGACCTGAGTCGTCACGTAGGTCGTGCAGCCGGACAGGAGCACCGCCAGCGCGGCCAACAGCAGCGTGACGCGGCGGGTCCATCGATCGATATTCATGGTCTACCTCGTGAGGCCTTTGAATTGCCCATTATCGCCAGTGATGACCGCTGCGTCGAACGCGCACGCGGCTTTTTCACGCGCGGGTGCCCGATAAGACGCTGACTCCGCGAACCGGTAAAAAGTTCGCTCCGCACGATTGCCCGAGGCTTTGTACAATGGCCCGACCAGCCCGGCTTGCGTGCCCTTCGCGCGCCTGACCGCTCGAGTACCAACACTACAGAACGCCATGGCCGATACCGCAACGCCCAATGTGATCCGCCGCGCCGATTACGCGCCGCCCGCCTTCCTGATCGACACCGTCGCGCTGGAGTTCGATCTGGTTCCCGAACGCACGGTCGTCAGGAATACGATGCGCGTGCGCCGCAACCCGGACGCGTCCCGCGCCGCGCATCTCGAACTGATGGGCGAGCAACTGGAGTTCGTCGGCGCGCAAATCGACGGCCAGCCGTTCGCCAACGCGCATGCGCACGAGCACGGACTGCTGCTCGACAACGTGCCGGACAGCTTCGAACTGACGCTCACCAGCATCTGCAATCCGGCCGCGAACACCACGCTGTCGGGCCTCTATGTATCGGGCGGCAACTTCTTCACGCAGTGCGAGGCCGAAGGCTTTCGCCGCATCACCTATTTCCTCGACCGCCCGGATGTGATGGCGACCTTCACGGTCACGCTGCGCGCGAGCCAGGCCGACTATCCGGTACTGCTATCGAATGGCAATCTGCTCGAAGAAGGCGAGTTGCCGGACGGCCGTCATTTCGCGCGCTGGGAAGATCCGTTCAGGAAACCTAGCTATCTGTTCGCGCTGGTCGCGGGCAAGCTGGTCGCACTCGAAGAACGCGTGAAGAGCGGCTCGGGCAAGGAAAAGCTGCTGCAGGTGTGGGTCGAGCCGCACGATCTGGACAAGACCCGTCACGCCATGGATTCGCTGATCCATTCGATCCGCTGGGACGAAGAACGCTTCGGGCTCGAACTCGATCTGGACCGCTTCATGATCGTCGCGGTGAGCGACTTCAACATGGGCGCGATGGAAAACAAGGGGCTCAACATCTTCAACACGAAGTACGTGCTGGCGAACCCCGAAACGGCAACCGACACCGACTTCGCGAACATTGAGGCGGTGGTCGGCCATGAGTACTTCCACAACTGGACCGGCAACCGCGTAACCTGCCGCGACTGGTTCCAGCTGAGCCTGAAGGAAGGCCTGACGGTGTTCCGCGATCAGGAATTCTCGGCCGACATGGCCGGCGGCGCGACGGACGAAGCCGCGCGCGCGACCAAGCGCATCGAGGACGTGCGCGTGCTGCGCCAGATGCAGTTTGCCGAGGACGCGGGTCCGATGGCACATCCGGTGCGTCCGGAAAGCTACGTCGAAATCAACAACTTCTACACGATGACCGTCTACGAGAAAGGCTCGGAAGTCGTGCGGATGTATCAGACGCTGTTCGGCCGTGACGGCTTCCGCAAGGGCATGGACCTGTACTTCAAGCGCCATGACGGCCAGGCCGTGACCTGCGACGACTTCCGCCACGCGCTCGCCGACGCGAACGGCCGCGACCTCGCGCAGTTCGAGCGCTGGTACAGCCAGGCCGGCACCCCCCGGGTGTCCGTGCGCGCCCAGTACGACGCCGCGCAGCGGCGCTACAGCGTGACGCTGCGCCAAGGTTACGGCGACGCTCCGGCGGCCGCGCGCGAAACGCAAAAAGGACCGCTGCTGATTCCGTTTGCGATCGGCCTGATCGGCAAGGACGGCACGGATTTGCCGCTCAAGCTGGAAGGCGAAGCGAAGGCGTCGGCCGCCACCACGCGCGTGCTCGAATTCACGCAAACCGAACAGACCTTCACGTTCGTCGACGTCGCGCAGGAGCCGCTGCCGTCGCTGCTGCGCAATTTCTCCGCGCCGGTGATCGTCGAATACGACTACTCGGCGGACCAGCTCGCGTTCCTGCTCGCGCACGACAGCGATCCGTTCAACCGTTGGGAAGCCGGCCAACGGCTCGCCACTCGCGAGCTGATGGCGCTCGCCGGCCGCGCGGCCTCGGGCGTGCCGCTGCAACTCGACGACTCGGTGGTCGCCGCGTTTGCGCGCGTGCTCACCGACGAAACACTGTCGCCGGCGTTCCGCGAACTCGCGCTGATGCTGCCGTCCGAAGCGTACCTGGCCGAGCAGATGGCCGAGTCGAATCCGGCGGCCGTGCATGCCGCCCGGCAGTTCGTGCGCAAGCGTCTCGCGAATGCGCTCAAAAACGACTGGCTCAAAGTATATGAGCAGCATCGCACGCCGGGCGCCTACGAGGCGACGCCCGAGGCGGGCGGCCATCGCGCGCTGAAGAATCTCGCACTGTCGTATCTCGCGGAGCTGGACGATCCCGCCGAGGCGGTGCGCCTCGCGTCCGCGCAATACGACGCGGCGAACAACATGACCGACCGCGCGGCGGCGCTCTCCGCGCTGCTCAACGCGGCTGCCGCCAACGGCGGCAGCGTTCAGGCGCAGCAGGCGCTCGACGACTTCTACCGGCGCTTCGAAAAGGAGCCGCTCGTCATCGACAAATGGTTCGCCTTGCAGGCCACGCAGCGCGGCAGCGCGCAACGTCCGGTGATCGACATCGTGCGCAAGCTGATGACGCATCCGGCCTTCAATCTGAAAAATCCGAACCGCGCGCGTTCGCTGATCTTCAGCTTCTGTGCGGCGAACCCCGCGCAATTCCACGCCGAAGACGGCTCGGGCTACGCGTTCTGGGCCGATCAGGTGATCGCGCTCGATGCGATCAATCCGCAAGTGGCCGCCCGCCTCGCCCGCTCGCTCGAATTGTGGCGCCGCTTCACACCGGCGCTGCGCGAAGGCATGCGCGCGGCGCTGGAGAAAGTGGCGTCACAGGTGAAGTCGCGCGACGTGCGCGAGATCGTGGAAAAAGCCTTGGCCTGATCGCCGCCTGACAGCGGCACTCGCTTCGACAAGCCGGCACGCGTTGCCGGCTTTTTTTGTCCTGAGTTAGGCGCCGGCGTCCGTACTTGGCGAAGTAGGCGTTAGCCATCTGGACGACTGTTCGTCTGACGCCGGCGGGGCGAAAGCAAACGCATTCACTTAACGGCTTGCGTTTAACGCCATGCGTTATGTGATCTCTATGATCACGACATTCGGCGACAAAACTACTGCGAGAACCTTTCAAGGCGAGTTCGTGCACTCATTGCCGCGTCACATCCAGACGCTCGCACGCCACAGGCTGCGGATGATCGATGCGCCGACTCCATCATGAGTCTGCGCGCGCCGCCCAGTAACCGAGCGCGCAATTCTGGCTCAACCTGCAGATCGCCTACGACCTGCGCGTCGCCACCGCGGCGGCCGGCGAGCAGATCGAACGGGAGATCGAACCGATGCCCCGGGCGGATCGCCCGAAAATGCCGAGAGTGTCGGCCGAGCATGCCCGCGCAGCAGCGCTCGCGGTCAGCGTGCGGGGCAGCCACGCCGCCGGCAAAGCACGCCGCAAAGCCTGATGACGCCCGCGCCGCACAGCGCCGGCCGCATCAACGCACGCTCTTCGCGCTTAAAAGCACAGAGCAGACACACCGAGCGGGTAAAATCGGGATATTCCTCTAGCCTTCCCGGAGCACAGCAATGGCTTTGCAACGTCGTACCACTCTCACGAAGTACCTGATCGAGCAGCAGCGCGAGACCAATAACCTGCCAGCCGACCTGCGCCTTTTGATCGAAGTCGTCGCGCGTGCATGCAAGGCGATCAGCTACCACGTCAGCAAAGGCGCGCTCGGCGATGCGCTAGGCACCGCGGGCAGCGAGAACGTACAGGGCGAAGTGCAGAAGAAGCTCGACATCCTGTCGAACGAAATCCTGCTCGAAGCCAATGAATGGGGCGGCAACCTGGCCGGCATGGCATCCGAGGAAATGGAACAGTTCTTCCCGATTCCGGCGAACTATCCCAAGGGCGAATATCTGCTGGTGTTCGATCCGCTCGACGGCTCGTCGAACATCGACGTCAATGTGTCGATCGGCACGATCTTCTCGGTGCTGCGTTGCCCGGACGGCCAGCAGCCAACCGAGCAGTCGTTCCTGCAACCGGGCACGCAACAGGTCGCCGCGGGTTACGCAGTGTACGGTCCGCAAACCGTGCTCGTGCTGACCACGGGCAACGGCGTGAATTGCTTCACGCTCGACCGCGAACTCGGATCGTGGGTGCTCACGCAAAGCGACATGTGCATTCCGGTCGAAACGCGCGAGTATGCGATCAACGCGTCGAACGAGCGACACTGGTATCCGCCGGTCGAGCAATACATCGGCGAATTGAAGGCCGGCAAGGATGGTTCACGCCAGAGCGATTTCAACATGCGCTGGATCGCGTCGATGGTCGCGGACGTGCACCGTATCCTGAATCGTGGCGGCATCTTCATGTACCCCGCTGACAAGCGCACGCCGGACAAGCCGGGCAAGCTGCGCCTGATGTACGAAGCGAACCCGATGGCGTTTATCGTCGAGCAGGCGGGCGGCGCGGCGACCAACGGCGAAAAACGCATTCTGGACATTCAGCCGAAAAGCCTGCACGAGCGCGTAGCGGTGTTCCTCGGCTCGAAGAACGAGGTCGATCGCGTCACCCGCTACCATCTCGAAATAAAAAAATGAGTTAGGGGACTTGCCAAGCTGCTGAAGAAGTCCCTATAATCTCGTTTCTCCTGATGCCGGAATAGCTCAGACGGTAGAGCAGCGCATTCGTAATGCGAAGGTCGGGGGTTCGATTCCTCTTTCCGGCACCATCAAGATTCAAGCAAAAAGCCCAGTCCTTGCGACTGGGCTTTTTGCTTTCTGGGTGTCCATCGACGAGACAGACGCGCGTGCGATCCGCATCGCTCACTACGTCGATCCACGCATCTCAAAATATCGGCTCAGCGCCGAACAATGTCACCGCGCTTTCGTGCAAAGCGGAAACAGGAAGAGATGGGCGAAACATTCGCGCTGATCAACCTGACGCAGGTCGACTGCACGTGCCGGCGAGGAGTCGTCCGCGTCCCGTAAGTTCATTTGAACGGAGTTGTCGCGCAGCCGTCATTCAGAACTCGCTGGCTCGAGCCCTTGTGAACCTGCTTTCCGGTTGAAGCGGTAAAGCTCATACGACGACGTTAATGCGTCAAGCGCTCCGTCGCGCAATAAGAGAATTCCGCGACGCGAACGGCCAATGTTCAATTCGCTCGCGCCAGGAGCAAGTCGGGTTTCATTGACTCCCTTCGGAGCCAGTTCGATGAAAGCGGCCGCGCTGATCATCCTCGAAAATGCGAGCGGTCATATGACTGCGTCATGACGAGGTTGCGGGCCACGATGGAATCCTCCGCCACCGCCGGCTCTTCTCGTGCCTTGCCGTACGCGGCGACCGCTGCCTGCGGCGCCGACGCAAACCACAAGATTCTGCCGGCACATTCGATTCCGACTTGACGTCCTTTCCAGTAGACAGCGTTTTCCATGGAACTTCTCCAAAGAGCGAAGACTGACATCGTCCGCGTCGGGGATAGCCGCGTCCGTTAGCCACCGCACGTCGTGTGGGAGATAGCTCCTTCAAGCATAGGCGGCGGCTGCGTTGAGCGGCATCTCATCCGGTGAGGATGTTTTGGCGCGAAAGCCGAGCGTGGCATCGCGTGCAGAAACGCGGGGGGTCATTCGCGGTCGCGCTTCTAATCTCGCCGACCTGAGTCGGAACATGAATGCACGCCAACGCGCACTGCCGACGCGAAGGCACACCCTCTTCCAGGACAGGCGTGGCCGCCCCTTTGCCCCGCAATGCGCGACTCGGTTCGGCGGGCGATCAGCTGTTTCGCTCGCCACGCCAAGTCGTTCAAGACTTGAGTTCGAACTGATGCCGATTGTGAATTCGCGAGTCTTCGAAGAAAAACCTTAATAAAGGTTAATTTCGTCAACGAAACCGTAAATCAATCGTTTACGAAACAGTAGGGAGACGACGACGATCGAGACTAGGTGCATCGGTAATTAACGAACGTTCAGTCACTTATCGAGAAAATCCTGCCGATGCTGCACCGCACGAAATACGCCGATTTGGTCACACGAAAGTCATCGGCAGTGTGTATCGCGCGGGCGCCAAAGGGGCCTTCGGGCGCGAAGCCGCTGGGACAAGGCGGGGAAGGACACGACGCAGCAGGCCGGACTGATTTTGATTCGCGCGGAAGAATCGCACGACAATAGGCAGACGATAAATTCTATTCAAACACTCTGTTGAAGTGTTGGCTTGTGCCGTTAAAGCAACAGAGAACATCCGACCAGCATCTCACACTGGTGCAAAACAGCGACCGAGGCAGATAATCGGTTGGTAAAGGAGAAAGATCATGGATGCCAAACCAACGAAGATTCCGACCCCGGATAAAGTCTTTTGCCCGGATCCGGAACCCGCTGGCGTCGAGTTTCTGGGTGCCGAATTGCCTGAGCACGTGCGCGCATTTTTCGACGAACAACGTAGGTCGTGCGACTCCAAGTAATTGGACAGTGGCGCGATGCAGCATCGAATTCCGCGCGTAGCGGACGCGCGGTGTGAGCGCGCGTCCCACTAAGCGTCTTGCGTGCGGCGCGCGACGCTAGTTCGGCTCGGCTGAAGCGCGCGCCGTCCGACTTTTCGGACCGCGGCGTCTCATCGCGCGCGCTTCCGGTTCATGCGTCTGACAACCGGACACTGACTGTCGGTCGGACTAAACGCTCCGCGACCGCCGCATCATTTATTCTTCTGGTTTTCTTCAGCGGCCATTCGGCCAAGTCCATTTCCCATGAATCGCTCGTATCGATTTGGCGCATCCTGCGCACTCGCGTTGGCCGCTTGCGTCGCCCTCGCCCCGTCCCCCGCCGTCGCCGACGGCGACGACACGGCGCTCACGAATCTGATTGCGTTGGCTTCGCAGCGCCTCGCGCTCGCGGAACCGGTCGCGCGCTGGAAGTGGGCCAACCATCAGGCGATTACCGATACGCCGCGCGAGAACGCACTGCTTGCCGATGTCGAAAAGCGCGCCACGGCGGCGAACGTCGACCCGGCGTTCGCCCGTGCGTTCTTCCAGGATCAGATCGACGCAAGCAAGGACGTGCAGAACGCGCTGTTTGCGACCTGGCGCAGCACGCAACCGCCGCAAGGGCCCGCGCCCGACCTCGCGACCAGCACGAGGCCGCAGTTGGACCGGCTGACGCAATCGCTCGTAACCAGTCTTGCGCGTGTGCAGCCGCTGCGCACGGCGGACGACTGCCCGTCGCGCGTCGCGCAATCGCTTGCCAACTGGAAATCGCTGACCCGCTACGACTCTGCTCACGCGAGCGCATTGACGCGCGCGCTAGGTCACGTGTGCGAAACGGGCGGCGTGGGCGCGACTGGCTGATCGTGACCGGGGGACGAAGCACGTGGCCCAAGGCGCTCGGCCTGCCGCGCACGGCCGAACTGCGCTCACCTGATTGACTGAACCTGCTTTGCTTTGAGCGGTGAGGCCGCGCGTCAAGCGAGGCTCGAAGCCGGTGCGTCGCTCGAAACGCTCAGTGGCACCACGCGTAGCCCACGTGCAAGATGGCTCTGCAGGATGCGATACGTCGACAGCTCGAATGACCCAGCAACGCTCGACGCATACAACTCGGCCGCCTGCGCGAGCGACGGCGCATGCCCGACGTAGCGCCAGCGGTCGACGACATGGAAAGCCCGCGCCTGCGACGCTTCCTCGCGCTCCTCAAAAACGACCGGCCCCTGAAATGGCCAGGGCGCATCCGCCGGGTCGCTTTTTGTCACGCGCGGAAGCCGGTTATGGCCAGGACGCAGCGTCGCAATCCATTGCGCCTCCGCGAGCATCGCCCCCAGCTCCCCACCGGTCGCACGCCACTCGACACGCCGTACCTGCTGCGCCAGCCGAATATCCTTCGACGAACGCCGCTCACCTGTCAGATGCGAGCGCAACCGCTGACGTACGCGCACGCTTCGCCCGACGTACAGCGGGGAGTCTCCTTCGCCATAAAAAGCGTAGACGCCGCAACCGGCGGGCGCGGTGTCGAGCAGATCTTCCGTGATGTCACCGGCAAGCCGGTAGCGGCGCGTGGTGCGCTCGATCTGCGCGCGCAGCACGTCCAGCGGCACGAGGCCGTGCAGACGTTGCCAGAACTGCCAGATCAGATCGGCGTCGGCGAGCGCACGGTGGCGGTCTGAAGGCACCAGCCCATGACGCTCGACCAGCGCGTCCAGACCATGACGCTTTTCCGTCGGAAACAATGCGCGCGACAGACGCACGGTGCACAACACATCGGGATCAAACGCGAGCCCGGTCCGTCGAAACTCGCCTCGCAGAAAACCGCGGTCGAAACTGGCGTTATGCGCGACGAAGAGCTTGCCGCTCAGGCGTTCGAACAGCGCCGGTGCGATTTCGTCGAAGGTCGGCGCGCCGCGCACCATCGCATTCGTTATGCCGGTGAGCTGCTGGATGAATGACGGAATCGACTGTTGCGGGTCGACCAGAGTGCTCCAGCGCGACACGCCGGCCGGGCCTACTTCGACGACGCCGACCTCGGTAATGCGATGCTCACTGGTCGAGCCGCCAGTGGTTTCGAGGTCGACGAAGACAATGGGTACATCAAGGGCCGGTTCCGGCAAAAACTGTTCGGACATGGAAAGAGATACTTTAGACGCGTGGCTTTGCGGCAAGTATGCCTTAGTTGACCCGCCCGCACCCAAATCGCATCGCATCGACGCGATGCGATCGCCCGAGAGAACGCCCTTTTTAGCGTAAACCGCCCGATGCCGTTCACGGCCGGCGAACCGGGGAACACTATTCGATTTGATCCAAAACAATAACTACCACGCCCAAAAATCAACGCTTCGCCATTCAAGCCACGCGGCTTTAATCAAAAAACTCTCACGGATCTGACTGGAAAAATTGTACAAGCCATAAAAAAACCCTCGCACGGGGCGAGGGCTCTCTGGCAATCGGCGGCGCGCCCGCACGGCTCACAGAGGCTGGATGTTCGCTGCCTGCTTGCCTTTCGGGCCGGCTTTGACTTCGAAGGAAACCCGCTGGTTTTCCTTCAGCGACTTGAAGCCTTCAGCGCGAATTTCGGAAAAATGTGCGAACAGATCTTCTCCACCCGAATCCGACGTAATGAAGCCAAAACCCTTAGCATCGTTGAACCATTTGACGATACCAGTTTCCATTTTCAGTTTCCCTCGATGATGTACAAAAATCGGGCATTGCCCTTATGTCCGAATAACACCGTCGCTTCGCCGGCCACCCTGATATCAGGCAGCCTGCCAAGACCGGAGCTGACAGCTGAAATTCAGACTTGCCGTTATACGGGGAACGAATAATCGTCGTCAAGTAAATTTTTCATATGCAGTTAGCACATGCCGAGATAACGACCGGATTTCACTATTAAATCCCGAACGCATATTCATTAACTACTGAGTAAACCATCAAGGCAATATTGTCCGAACATTTCAAATGCGCCTCCGACGACGGGAAATTTTTCTGCTTTATGGAAAATAAAATGTAACAAAAGCTGTATTTAGTAAGTGTTTGTCCGACTTGCTGCGCCACATTCACGGCGGGAAGATCGAATCTAGTGGTTGTAAGTGAACGTGTATCAGGAGATTGCCATGCTGCTCAATCACCTCCGCCGCCTCTTTGTCTGGCTCGCCCCCTTGCACGCAAAGAGCGTTTCGGATCATCCCGACCCGGTCAGCGAGGCGCCGTTCGAATTCGATCCCATGTGGCACGGGGATCATTGGCAGAACCTGCTGTCGTCCCCGATGGACGCCCGCCGGTACGTGATGGAAGACTGGAGCGCCCCGCCGACAACCGACTGGAGCGACCTTGAGGGCGCAGCGCACGCACACTGAGTGATGCGCTGCGAATTCGAAGCGCGCAGACGAAAAAAAAGCGCGACTGGGGAGTCGCGCCGACAAAGGTTTGGAGATCTTTTTCGTCAACGAAAAAGTCTGCTTCGAGAAGCAGAACTTCCAGTATAGACGCACAACTCATTTCCATTATTCACACAATTAGCAATCTGCTATTGCATAGACAACAACAATCCTGTTTTTGATATTGGTGCGTTGTTTTTTTGCATCGTTTAGTGTCGCAAATGAGCAACGCAATCGAACGCGAATCCGTCACCCCGCTCCCGCAATAACGCTGCAAGCCTTTATCCATAAGGCTCAAGCAGCATTCGCACATCGTTTCAGATCGAGTAATACTTTATTGCGAAAATCGGAACGCCCACTTTGCGAAGTGTCTCTCTAAACTCTGCCTAACCGGAAACCAGCGCGAATTGGTCAACGCGCTTTTCACACGAATCTGCCTCTCGCAGCACATGCGCTCGTGTGAAGGTCTCCCAAGCCAGGGTTCAAAGTACATCTCTCGCTCTCGGAGTTACACAATGAAGAAGACACTCATGGTCGCGGCCCTCACGGGCGTTTTTGCAACCGCCGCGCATGCGCAAAGCAGCGTGACGTTGTACGGCTTGATCGACGCCGGCATCACCTATACGAACAACCAGCACGACCACAGCAACTGGCAGATGACGAGCGGCTCGGTGAACGGCAGCCGTTTCGGCTTGCGTGGCGCTGAGGATCTGGGCGGCGGTCTGAAGGCCATCTTCACGTTGGAAAACGGCTTCGGCATCAATGATGGCACGCTCAAGCAGAACAGCCGTCTGTTCGGCCGTCAGGCGTTCGTCGGTCTGGCAAGCGACCAATTCGGCGCCGTGACCCTCGGTCGTCAGTATGACAGCATGGTCGATTACGTCGGCCCGCTGGCGCTGACGGGCACGCAATATGGCGGTACGCAGTTCGCGCACCCGTTCGACAACGACAACCTGAACAACTCGTTCCGTATCAATAACTCGGTCAAGTACCAGAGCGCGAACTACGGCGGCTTCAAGTTCGGCGCGTTGTACGGCTTCTCGAACCAGGCTGCCGGCTTCGCGAACAACCGTGCGTACAGCGCAGGCGCGTCGTACAACTGGGGTGGCCTGAACGTCGCTGCTGCTTACATGCAACTGAACAGCAACGGCGCGAACACTGCAGCCGCTGCGTTCAACTCGGGTGGTGCGGTTTCGGGCGACAACACGTTCATCGCTGAACGTCAGCAAACGTGGGGCGCAGGCGCTAACTACGCGTTCGGCCCGGCAACGGTCGGCCTCGTGTATTCGCAAACGAACCTGTCGGGCCTCGCCGGCATCAGCCAGGGCTCGTCGGGCGTGGCGGGTGGCGTTGGCTTCCCGACCAACAGCGCTCATTTCCAGAACTTCGAAGCCAATGCCCGTTATGCTCTGACGCCGGCTCTGAGCATCGCCGGTGCATATACGTACACTCGCGCGAACCTGTCCAGCTCGCATATGCACTGGAATCAGTTCAACCTGCAAACCGCATACTCGTTGTCCAAGCGTACCGACGTGTACCTGCAAGGCGTGTATCAGCAAACCAACGAGGGCGCCATCGTCGACGCCAGCATCAATGGTCTGGGCGCAGCGTCGAGCAACAACAAGCAAATCGCTGTGACCGCAGGTCTGCGTCATCGCTTCTAAGCTTCAAGAGCTGCGGAGTACTCGCAGTATCGAAGGCGCCGTTCGCGGCGCCTTTTTTTCGCCCCGTCTACATGCGCCCTACGATGCTTTTGAGGAACAGACGAGATAGAGCGACTGGCGAGTGCCGGGCGGGGGCACATTCAATAGCTGTTCCGCCGGCAGCCATGCAAAAGGCCATCGGACACCCGGCCGCCGAGTCGCGCGCCGTGTGCCCGAAGCCATTCTATGGATCGAGTGTACCGGCGAGCGCTGCATGTGCCTTCCCGCACACAAGCCGCCGCAACAAACCTGCTACGCGAGGTATCTGAACTGGAAGCGTAGCGGCGTGGTCGATCGGGTGCCTGCACTGCTTGCCCATAGCAGAGAAACGCTCCCTGCTGCCCCACGTTGAGCAGCAGCGCGGAGGATTTCAACGAGACCGTCTGATCCGCTCCCCGCCCTCATCGATATCAAGCACGCCGTGGGCGCGCTTATCCGCCCGGATCCGGCGGCGGGTACTTGACGTCGAGAATATCGATCGGCTGCGGACCGGCCGGCGTGAACAACGTGACCGTATCGCCGATCTTTGCCTTGAGCAGCGCACGGGCAATCGGCGAAATCCAGCTCACGTGCCCGATATCCAGATCAACCTCGTCGATCCCGACAATTGTCACGGCATGCGCGGCGCCGTCTTCCGTCGCATAGTCGACGGTCGCGCCGAAGAAAACCTGATCGACGTTCTCCTGTTTGCTGCTATCCACGACTTCAGCGAGGTCCAGACGCTTGGTCAGAAAACGGATTCGCCGGTCGATCTCGCGCAAGCGGCGCTTGCCGTAGATGTAGTCGCCATTCTCCGAGCGATCGCCGTTCGACGCCGCCCACGACACGAGTCTGACCACTTCCGGCCGCTCGACATCGATCAGATTCAGCAGTTCATCGCGCATGCGCCGGTAACCGCCAGGCGTGATGTAGTTTTTGGTACCCGCGGGGACTTCCGGCTGGGCGACGTCGAGGTCGTCGTCATTCTCTTCACTCGACTCTTTGACAAAGGCCTTGTTCATGATGGTCCGTTAACTGCAGCAATCGACTGCCTATCAAGGGTACACGATCAGGCCCACGAGACAAATCGCGGTTACACGCTTCCATTTTCCAAAACGTTTGGCTATAATCTCGTTTCTGTGTGCGGCTGTAGCTCAGTTGGATAGAGTACTTGGCTACGAACCAAGGGGTCGTGGGTTCGAATCCTGCCAGCCGCACCAACTATTCGAGGGTTTCCTGCCGGAAGTCCTCAGTTTCACCCAGTTTCATTGCAGCAAGCATCACCGGTTTAAGCGTGCGGCTGTAGCTCAGTTGGATAGAGTACTTGGCTACGAACCAAGGGGTCGTGGGTTCGAATCCTGCCAGCCGCACCACCTATGAAGGGCCTTCTATTCGGAAGGCCCTTTGTTTTTGTCTCGTGCTTTTGCGCAAGCGCTCGGGCACTCTGCTCGCATCACCCTCAGGTTACCGCGGCGGCGACTGGATATCTCCAATTCGCCCATCCGGGCTCGGCACATCCTCGACAACATCCCCGGACGTGCGCTCGCCGATCGGCCGAACCCGGTCGCCGGTCAGCGCTTGCGGCTCGCGCAGCACTTCGTCCACGCTATCGCCGAAACGGCTTGCGACGAACGCTCGCAGCAACGCCACCCGCAATGAATCGCCCCGCCCTTCGACGGCCCGCTGCCCGCCGTGAAACTCCGCGACACAGTGCGCCGCGCCGCCATCGGTCCGCTCACTGACTTCGAGCCGCTGCGCACGCTCGAGGACCGCCGCGGCCGCCTCCCACGATGTGGATGGCGTGAAGCGCCCGTCCCATGGACGGCCGCGGTCATTGCCGCGAATCGAAACGGTTTCGCCGCTGTCGGTAAAATAGATTTCGCGCACGAAGTCGTGCAGGCTGCGGGCCACCCAATAATCGAGCGCCACGCCGTTGAGCTCGGCTACTTTCATCAGCGTTCTCCCAGAGTTTCAGGTGAGACTTGCCGGTAGCCGGCACGTTCAGATAAGAGCAGAGAACATCTGGCGCCCGCTGAGTACGCCAAGGCGAACCAGCGGCGCAAAACCGCGCTCAGTAGTCCGCGCGCTCGCGATCGATTCGCATGCCGCCTTCGTGACGGTGATGCCCTTCTTCGCTCGGCCGTTCACGCGCAATGCGCATGACGTCCGGGTTCGTACGCACGCGGCGCATCACGTTGGCCAGATGAACGCGATCGCTGACCTGAATGACGAAGCGCAGCACCGTGGATTCCTGCGAAAGATCTTCGTCCATCGCGATATGGACGATGTTCGCATCCGCCGACGTGATGTCGGCCGCCACGCGGGCAAACACGCCCTTGGTGTTCTTGACCAGCACCTTCACGGCGACGTCGAACAGGCGGCCCGGCTGCGGCGCCCACGCGACGTCGATCCAGCGGCCCGGATCGCGCTTGTGGATGCGCTGCGCGACGCGGCAGTCGGTGGTGTGGATGGCCATGCCAAGACCGATGCCGATATAGCCCATGATGTCGTCGCCCGGAATCGGACGACAGCAGGCGGACAACTGCACCGACATGCCCTCGGTGCCCGTGATGACCACTGGCGGCGCATGCGGCGTGGACCCCGAGCGCGAGCCGTCGTCGTCGGCGTCGCGCCCGCTCATCAGCACTTCGATGCGCTTGGCCATCACCGCCGCGACACGCCGGCCGAGACCGATGTCCGCGAAAATTTCCTGACGGTTCTTGTTGCCCGTCCACTGCACGAGTTTTTCCCACGCTTCCGGCGTCACATCCGACAGCGCGAGTCCGTAGCCCTTCAGCGCCTGGTCGACCAAACGCTCGCCGAGTTGCACGGACTCGTTCAGCCGCATCGTCTTCAGATAGTGGCGAATGGCCGAACGCGCCTTGCCGCTGCGCACGAAACCGAGCCATGCCGGATTCGGCTTCGAGTACGGCGCCGTGATCACTTCGACGATATCGCCGCTCTTCAACTCGGTGCGCAAGGGCAGCAGTTCATTGTTGATCTTCACCGCGACGCATTGGTTGCCCAGGTCGCTGTGGATCGAATACGCGAAATCGAGCGCGGTGGCGCCGCGCGGCAGCGCCATGATCTTCGACTTCGGCGTGAACACATAAACTGCGTCCGGGAACAGGTCGATCTTGACGTGCTCGAGGAACTCGCTCGAATCGCCCGCTTCGCTCTGAATGTCGAGCAGCGACTTCAGCCACTGGTGCGCGCGTTTCTGCACATCGTTCAGATCCGCGCTGCCGTTCTTGTACAGCCAGTGCGCGGCCACGCCCGCTTCGGCGATCTCGTGCATCTTGCGCGTGCGCACCTGGAACTCGATCGGCGCGCCGAACGGGCCGACCAGCGTGGTATGCAACGACTGATAGCCGTTCACCTTGGGGATCGCGATGTAGTCCTTGAACTTGCCCGGCACGGGCTTATACAAGGCATGCAGCGCGCCGATGCAGGTGTAGCACTCCAGCGCGCTTTCGACCACCACACGGAAGCCGTACACGTCGAGCACCTGCGAGAACGACAACTGCTTGTCGCGCATCTTCTTGTAGATACTGAAGATGGTTTTCTCGCGGCCGGTGACTTCGGCGTCGATCTTCGCGTCGGCGATGGCGCGCTGCACCGACTCCAGAATCTTGCCCACCACCTCGCGCCGGTTGCCGCGCGCCGCCTTGACGGCTTTTTCGAGCGTGGCGTACCGATGCGGATTGAAGTTGGCGAAGCTGAGATCCTGCAGTTCGCGATAGGTGTTGTTCAGGCCCAGGCGGTGGGCGATGGGCGCGTAGATATCCAGCGTCTCGCGGGCCACGCGGCGGCGCTTTTCCGGCGGCACCGCGCCGAGCGTGCGCATGTTGTGCAGCCGGTCGGCGAGCTTCACCAGAATCACGCGGACGTCGCGCGCCATCGCGAGCAGCATCTTGCGGAAGTTTTCCGCCTGCGCTTCTTCGCGATTGCGAAACTCCATCTTGTCCAGCTTCGACAGGCCGTCGACCAGTTCCGCGACCTTCGCACCGAAGCGCTCGGCGAGTTCGGCCTTGGTCACGCCCTGGTCTTCCATCACGTCGTGCAGCAGCGCCGCCATGATCGACTGGGCGTCGAGATTCCAGCCGGCGCACATTTCCGCGACGGCGACAGGATGCGTGATGTAAGGCTCGCCACTCTGGCGGTACTGGCCGAGGTGGGCTTCGTCGCTGAAATGGAACGCCGCCTTGATGTCCTTGATCTCTTCCGGCTGCAGATAGCCGGACAACACGGACGTCAGTTTGGCGATGGAGACGACGTCATGCCGGCGCGGTTGCTCCGGCGTGGCGGTGGGTCCGAACAGATGGCGGAACGATTGTTCCAGGACCGCGTCGATGTACTTCCGTGCAGACGAGGGTGAGTCGGCGTCGTGGTCCGCTTCCGTGGCGGCGGGCGGGGTAGCACTCATGGTCGCCTCCGTAGCGGGTTAGGGTTGGACGCCGGTCTGTACGTTAGTGATGCAACTGGGTGTGGCAAATACGTGGCAATCGAAAACGGAACACTGCGCCTTAAACCGGCACCTTCTTCAGCATTTCGACGCCGACCTGGCCGGATGCGATTTCGCGCAGCGCGACGACGGTGGGCTTGTCGCGGCTTTCGATCTTCGGCGTGTGGCCTTGAGCGAGCTGACGCGCGCGATAGGTTGCGGCAAGCGCGAGTTCGAAACGGTTCGGGATCTGTTTGAGGCAGTCTTCGACGGTAATGCGGGCCATGTTGGGTTCCTTCTCAGTATGTTGCTTATTCTACCTTATGTGCTCGGCACAACGCCGCGCTCAAGCGTGCGGCAGGTGAATGCCGAGCTGCACGAAAAGCTGCGTGTGACGCGCGTACTGCGAGGCGAAGCGCGAACGCGTGGCGGCGACGAGGCACTGCAGTTCGCTCAATGCACGATCGAAGTTCTCGTTGATTACGACGTACTCCGCTTCGGCCGCGTGCGCCATCTCGCTGCCGGCTGCCAGCAGGCGGCGCGTGATCACGTTCGGCTCGTCCTGGCCGCGCTTTTTCAGACGCTCTTCGAGCGCGTCGAGCGACGGCGGCAGGATGAAAATTTCGACCGCGTTGTGAAACTGCTTCTTCACCTGCTGTGCGCCCTGCCAGTCGATTTCGAGCAATACGTCGTGGCCGCTCCTCATCTGTTCCTCGATCCACACGCGCGACGTGCCGTAGTAGTTGCCGTGCACTTCCGCGCTTTCGAGAAACTCGCCCTCGTCGTGACGCTTCATGAAGTCGTCGACGCTGGTGAAGTGATAGTGTTCGCCGTCCTGCTCCTTCGGACGCGGCGGGCGCGTCGTGTACGAGATCGACAGGCGGATCGCGTCGTCGCCGGCGAGCAACGCGTTCACGAGCGTCGACTTGCCCGCGCCCGAAGGCGCGACGACCATGAACAGATTGCCGGGATAAGCGCCGGCGTACGGATTGCGCGGTGCGCCGCTTTCGCGTGTGTGGTGATCGATCATGTTGGTGGTGTCCAGCTTTATTCCAGATTCTGTACTTGCTCACGCATCTGTTCGATGAGCAGCTTCAGGGTCATCGACGAATCCGCGAGTTCCTTCGCGGCCGCCTTCGAGCCGAGCGTGTTCGCCTCGCGGTTCAGCTCCTGCATCATGAAGTCGAGCCGCTTGCCGACCTTCCCGCCCTTCTCGATCACGTGACGCGTTTCGTTCAGGTGAGCCGTGAGGCGCGACAGTTCTTCGGCGATGTCGATACGGATGCCGTACATCGTCACTTCCTGGCGAATCCGCTCGTTGATCTCTTCGCGCGAAACGATCGTCGCGGCCGTGTCCGGCGCGGCGATGCCGAGCGCCTCCTGCAACCGTTCGACGATCTTCTGCTGGTGCCTCGTAATCAGTTCCGGCACGAGCGGCGTGATCTTCGTGACGATCGTTTCCATTTCGGTGACGTTGGCGAGCAGCATCGTCGCGAGTTGCGCGCCTTCGCGAGCCCGCACGTCGATCAGGTCGGTGATCGCCTGCTTGCCGCACGCGAGCACCGCGTCGCGCAGCACTTCCGGCGCCACGCCGCTTTCGGCCAGCACGCCCGGCCAGCGCAGAATCTCGCCGGTGCGCAGGCGGCCCGCTTCCGGGAATGTCGAGAGCACCGTGCGTTCGAGCAGTGCCAGCTGCGTGAGCGCGTCGCGATTGATCGCGCCCGCGTTCGCCGACTGTTCGCTGCGTTGCAGGTTGATGCGGATATCCACCTTGCCGCGCGACAGCTTGTTCATCAGCATTTCACGCAGCGTCGGCTCGCAGACGCGCACGTCTTCCGGCATGCGGAAATTCAGATCGAGAAAGCGCGAGTTCACCGTGCGCAGTTCGACCGACACGCTCACGCCGCCTGTGCCCGAGGCCGCGACGAGTTCGCGCGTGGCGCTCGCATAGCCAGTCATGCTGTAGATCATCGTATTTCTCGCGATTGCGGCCATGCGTTCGACGCAGGCCTGAGAGGCAGATCGCCCGGCGTGTACGAGACGCGGGACGGAGAACCGGCATTATCCCATTTTTGGCGGCGACCTCCCCCGCGAGCGAGCGTGCGTGCGGGCGAGCGCTCAGTGGTCCGCTCAGTGGTCCGCTCAGTGGTCCGCTAAGTGGTCCGCTCAGTGACCCGCTTAGTGGCCCGCGCAGTGACTCGACTTTACCGATGCACCATTCGGCGCGGCCCACCGCGCCCGTCGATCGGCTGTAAAATCGCGGTTTCCCTCTGCATTTCTTCCTGACCGATCCCGACATGACCAACGACACCCAACGCCCCAGCGGCCGCCAGGCCAATCAGCTGCGCGACGTGCGCATCACGCGCCACTACACGAAGCACGCGGAGGGCTCGGTGCTGGTCGAGTTCGGGGACACAAAAGTGATCTGCACCGCGAGCATCGCCGAGAGCGTGCCGTCGTTCCTGCGCGACCGCGGCCAGGGCTGGCTCACCGCCGAATACGGCATGCTGCCGCGCGCCACCCATACCCGCAGCGACCGCGAAGCGGCGCGCGGCAAGCAGACCGGGCGCACCCAGGAAATCCAGCGGCTGATCGGCCGCGCGCTGCGCTCGGTGTTCGATCTCGAGAAGCTCGGCGCGCGTACGCTGCACATCGATTGCGACGTGATCCAGGCCGACGGCGGCACGCGCACGGCCAGCATCACCGGCGCGTTTGTGGCCGCGCATGACGCGGTGGCGAAACTGCTGACCACGGGCCGCATCGAAAGCTCACCGATCACCGATTACGTCGCGGCCATCTCGGTCGGCGTGTACGACGGGCTGCCGGTGCTCGACCTCGACTACGACGAAGACTCGCAGTGCGACACCGACATGAACGTGGTGATGACGGGCGCAGGCGGCTTCGTCGAAATTCAGGGCACCGCCGAGGGCGTGCCGTTCTCGCGCGACGAAATGAACGCGCTGCTGGACCTGGCGAGCGACGGCATCAACACGCTGATCGCGAGGCAGAAAGAAGCGCTGGAGCAAAAGAGTGAATGAGGTTCGTCAAGACGACGGCGCGCATGCATCAGGCGCGGCGTTGAAGAAAGTCGTGCTGGCGTCGAACAACGCGGGCAAGCTGCGCGAGTTCGCGGCGCTGCTCGACGC
The DNA here is from genome assembly GCF_902859935.1 of Paraburkholderia fynbosensis. Taxonomy (GTDB): domain Bacteria; phylum Pseudomonadota; class Gammaproteobacteria; order Burkholderiales; family Burkholderiaceae; genus Paraburkholderia; species Paraburkholderia fynbosensis. The sequence goes on along the minus strand of NZ_CADIKI010000002.1, from coordinate 471,294 downwards.
GGCCGGCATCGAACTGATTGCCCAGGGCACGCTGAACGTGCCGGAAGCGGAAGAGCCGCATCCGACCTTCGTCGAAAACGCGCTGACCAAGGCGCGTCATGCGGCGAAGCTCACCGGCCTGCCCGCACTCGCCGACGACTCCGGTCTGTGTGTGCGCGCATTGCGCGGCGCGCCGGGTGTGTATTCGGCGCGCTACGCACAGCTCGCCGGCGGCGAGAAAAGCGACGCCGCGAATAACGCGCGCCTCGTCGCCGCGTTGCAGGGTGAAACCGATCGGCGCGGCTATTACTACTGCGTGCTCGCGCTCGTGCGTCACGCGGACGATCCCGAACCGCTGATCGCCGAAGGCCGCTGGCATGGCGAAATTCTCGACGCACCGCGCGGCGAACATGGCTTCGGCTACGATCCGTACTTCTTTTTGCCGTCGTTGAACGCGAGCGCCGCCGAGTTGGAGCCCGCGGTGAAAAACGCCAGCAGCCATCGTGCGATTGCGTTGCGGCAACTGCTTGCGCGCCTCTCGGAGGAAGCATGATTCCGATCAGGCCGGCGCCCGCCGACATCGGCAACGGCGTCATCAAGGCATTCACCTCGCCGGGCAGTATTCGGCTGACATCGCTGCCGCCGTTGGCGCTGTATGTGCATTTTCCGTGGTGCGTGCGCAAGTGTCCGTATTGCGATTTCAACTCGCACGAGTGGAAAGGCGAGACGTTTCCGGAGAACGATTACCTCGACGCATTGCGCGCCGACCTCGAGATGGCGCTGCCGCTGATCTGGGGTCGTCAGGTGCATACGGTGTTCATCGGTGGGGGCACGCCCAGCCTGTTGTCGGCGGCAGGTCTCGACCGGATGCTGTCGGATATCCGCGCGCTGCTGCCGCTCGACGCCGACGCGGAGATCACGCTCGAAGCCAACCCCGGCACGTTCGAGGCCGACAAGTTCGCGCAGTTTCGCGCGAGCGGCGTGAACCGGCTGTCGGTGGGGATCCAGAGTTTCAACGAAGCGCATCTGAAGGCGCTCGGCCGGATTCACGACGCGGCGCAAGCGCGCCACGCGGTCGAAGTCGCCGCGACCACGTTCGACAACTTCAACCTCGATCTGATGTTCGCGCTGCCAGGGCAGACGCTCGCCGAATGCCAGGCCGATATCGACACGGCGCTGTCGTTCGCGCCGCCGCATCTGTCGCTGTATCACCTGACGCTCGAACCGAACACGCTGTTTGCAAAATTCCCGCCCGCGTTGCCCGACGACGACGCGTCCGCCGACATGCAGGACTGGATCCACGAACGCACGACGGCCGCAGGCTACATGCGCTATGAGGTGTCGGCGTATGCGCAGCCGCATCGGCAGAGCAAGCACAATCTGAACTACTGGCGCTTCGGCGACTATCTCGGCATCGGCGCCGGCGCGCATACGAAGCTGTCGTTTCCGAATCGCGTGCTGCGCCAGGTTCGCTACAAACATCCGACCACGTTCATCGAGCAGGCGAAGGCGGGCACGGCGGTGCAGGAAGAGCACGAAGTCGCGCCGCGCGATTTACCGTTCGAGTTCATGCTGAATGCGCTGCGGCTGGTGGAAGGGTTTCCGGTGCATCGGTTTATCGAGCGCACGGGGCTGTCGATGACGTCGATCGAGCCGGCGCTGCAGGAAGCCGAAAAACGCAAGCTGATCACACGCGACCACGAGAAGATCGCGCCCACGCCGCTCGGCCAGGCGTTCCTGAACGATCTGCAAGCGCTGTTTCTGAAAGATCCGCAGTGACTGCCGAGCGACTGAGCACCGCAGCGAGGTTTTTTCGGGTTACAATTTCGGGCTTGGAGGTGTGGCCGAGTGGTTTAAGGCACCGGTCTTGAAAACCGGCGAAGGAGCAATCTTTCCGTGAGTTCGAATCTCACCGCCTCCGCCAGGACGCTTGTTTTGGTCCGTCCGGGTCAATCCGATTCAATCGCGCAAGCCTTACCAGCTAAGGCTCTCAGCGCAAAACTCCCAGATGTAGTCGTCCGGTTTCGTTGCAATTCATCGCGTTCAGTCGTAAATCTTATGGTGGACTGGATGGTGGACTAGCGTTGGTGGACTGCCGGCGCGCCGATCGATAACGAGCAACGATACCAAAGAAAGCCAAGGAACTCGGGCCGCTGGCCGTCAAGCGACTGACGACCCCGGGAAAACATCCCGTTGGCGGCGTGGCCGGCTTGTATCTCAAAGTCGTCAGCGAACATGCGCGCTCATGGGTGCTCCGTGTCGCCGTCGCGGGTCAGCGCCGTGAAATTGACTTGGGCGCATACGCCGAATCCGGCATGGGTGTCGCGGCAGCGCGAATGAAGGCGCTGGCCGCGCGTGAGGATATCGCCCCCGGCGTCGATCCGGTTATGCAGAAGAAAGCGGCCAAAAGCCGTCTGCGCGCGAGTCAAGCACTCGAAATGACGTTCGAGCAAGCGGCGAAGCGTTTCATCACGGCCAAAGAGCCGGAATGGCGCAACTCGAAGCACGGCGCCCAGTGGACCTACACACTCGAAGAATATGCATACGTTCTCATCGGCAAGATGATGGTTCGACACGTCACGCGTGCTCACGTCACAGAGATCCTTGAGCCGATCTGGACGACGAAGACGGAAACCGCATCGCGCCTGTGGGGCCGCATCGAAGCGATTCTCGACTGGGCGCGCGTGAAAGGCTTCCGCGATGAAGGCGTGAATCCGGCGGCGTGGCGCGGCAACCTCGACAAGCTGCTGTCCGCGCCGAAAAAGACGAAGCGCATACGCAATCACCCCGCCCTGCCGATCGTGCAGATGGGTGCATTCATGGTCACGCTGCGTGCGACGGAAGGCGCGAGCGCCCGCTGTCTGGAATTCACGATATTGACCGCGGCGCGTTCCGGAGAGGCGCGCTTCGCCGAGTGGTCAGAGATCGACATGGAAAAGAAGGTCTGGTCGGTGCCTGCCGAGAAAATGAAGGCCAAGAAAGAGCATCGCGTGCCGCTTTCGCCGGCGGCCGTTCGCCTGCTTGAGTCGATCGAGCGGAAGAAAGACGTTGACCTCGTATTCCCAAGCCCACGCTCCGGCCGCGCGCTGTCCGACATGTCGCTGCTGGAGCTGATGCGTCGACAGAGCCTTTTCTGAGTACTCGCGTCTCTGTACGCCTCAGATAAGCAGTGCAGCCGGCCCCCAAGGGCCGGTTTTCGTTTCGAGTCCGGACCGGACAACCGTTTCATGCGGCGATCGAGACTGGCCCGTGAAGATTTCTGGCAAGGGTCTATCCCAAAAACATAGCGCTGCGATCATCTGCTAGTTTTACGCCGTCACAAAAACAGAGATCTCCATATGTCTCGGAACACGCTCGAAATTCCGCTGGAGTGCGGCTGGCAATGCACACTGCATCCCGCCAGCCAGTATCACAGCATGGAGCGGGAACGGTGCAGTCACCTGTCCTGGGATCGTGATAGCCGCCGCTCGCGAGGCTGGTCGTCGTTCATGAGGGACGCCAGGCGGGACGAAGAAGAAGACGCGCGCAGGCAGCTTGAACAGGACCGGAAAGACTTCGACCGGTATTTCCGGCCACGCTGGGATCTTCGAACGATCACGGGCGGTCAGGCTCTACGCGAAATCCAGACCTATGTCAGGGATGCGCTGGGTCTCCCGCACTGGAACCTGCCGACCGACAATGCCGGCATCGAGCGCGTTCTCAGGCGAGCCGTCGCGGACGAACGCCTGATGCCGGTGGTCCATCGCGATCGGCACTCGGGGCTGGCCCGTGTGTACAGCCCCAGCCCAGCACCGCTGCGCTGGCCGGCGTCGGGGGGTGGAGGTGGAACCTACTGGAGCCGCTCACCCAATCTGTTCCCTCCCGGCACCGCCTCATTCAACGGCGAGCCGGTCCTGTCCGGCCCGTACGATCCCGCTACCATCGAGGTGAGACGGATAGCCGCGCGCGCCGCGATGACCGGCAGCCGCAGCAGCAGTGGCGGTGGCCTGCTTGGGATAGTGGAGGCCGTGGCCGGCGCGCTTGTCGGCGGCGACACGGATATGGATATGGATAAAGATGACGGCGTGGCCGATGGGTTCGCAGAATCGGGCAACGACACCTCGACGCCACTCGGCGACGCGCAGCCTTTCGAGTACACCCCGGATGCCGTGAGCGGTGACGTGGAAGAGCTGGCGGCTAGAACAAACAATCCAAACTACGCGGCAAAAATGCTCGGATACGACCGCGACACGTTTGGCGACATGGTCCATGCGATGAAAGACGACCTCAAGCTGCGAGGCGATGACAATGTCATTTGGCACGATAGTGGGGACGTTGAATTTAGGAAAAACATCATCGGCAATATGCACGACTATGCAAACTGACCTTCATACGATGAACGCACATCAACTCGCACATGCATCATTTTCGATAGCCGGGGATGATTTGGATCCCGAAGTTTGGACTAGATATTTCGGCGTTCCGCCGGACACGGCGATAGTCAAGGGCAAGCCTTTTATGACTCCGTCGGGGCGCTTGAGCAGGGTGCCGGGGCGTACCGGCGTGTGGGGGGTGAAAAGCAAGGCCGCCATTCGTAGCGACTCGCTAGAACCGCATCTCCGCTATCTCATTGATCGCCTGAATTTGCCGCGAGACGACTTGCGCCAGCTACTCGCAAACAAAGGCGCACAGATGCGTTTCTTCTGCTATTGGGACAACGAGACCGGCGACCGCGTGCCCGACGTGCCTGATGACATTCGGGCAATGATGGAAGCCATGGGCGGCACCATTGAGATTGACGAATACCGATAGGACGCGTGCTTTACCTTGCCCTCTCACGCACGCCTGACCGATCACCCCACGCACCGCCAGGTCCCCGGCCGCACGATTGATAGCAATTGATAATGCACAAGTACGCGTCACCATGCAGCCTATGATGTAAGAGACACCCTTACGTCAGAGGCGAGCCATGGCGAGCCGGGATGTGCCGGGGGCAACGCGAGTCCCCGCCGGCCTTACCTGAGGCACCGGCACTGAGCCGCGCCAGACGTTCTTGGCGCGGCTCTTTCATTGGCCGCACCCAAGGGGTGTAGGCAAAGTCGGGGGCATGCCAGCCCGGGACCGACCAGTTCGTCAAATTTCCACGCCCGCGAAAAATAAAATTTAATATCCACCATATTCCATCCCCGTCAGACGTCAGTGATGACAAAGAACAAACCACATCGAACGAGGTAGTCCGGCCGGATTGCAGATAATCATGGATTTGCTCCTCTCCAAAAAACTGAAGGACGTGAAGAAGCTTTGCCGTGACAAGACAATTAACGTCAGCGACTTTGTGAATATCGTCGTCGCGTGTGACGCTGGAATACTGCCTTGGCTCCATCAGATCTCGCATCGTGACTTCTTGCCTCCCCACCTCGACCTGACCGAAGACGATCGCAGAGCCATCGCGACGAACGGGGTTGGCAGACTCAACCCGGTTGCATTGAAGGCGTTCGGAAAGATCACGCAGACGTTCGAAGAGCGCCGCTTTCTCGTTGGACACATGTTCTATCTACCCGACCATACGAGATGGACCTTCTTCTACTTCGATCAACGCGATACCAACGTTGCTGAAAATCATTTCAAGGGCGGCGCGCACGTTCATGCCCAGAGTCATTTGATGCCGGGGCGTACGCCGACGGAGGTGTGGCGCGAATTCCACGAGGGCAACCCGGACATGAAGGGCTCTTATCACGTTCGCTGGGATGATCCAAAGAGGCGCCGCGGCAGCGCGCCGACGCCAGGGCTATGAGGAATCTTCGTCGGCCTGAGCCGGCCTAGACCGCACGTTCTCGCACGCGCAGAAAATTTTCCCCTTCAGCGATTTTGTTAAGGCCATTAACACGCGTTAATCAGCCCCTTCGCATTGCGCTGCGGGGCTTTGATGCGGTTTCGATGGCGGCAAGAGGTGTTAAAGGTCAGTCGCCGCGGCGCCGATCGGGGCCGGCTTTAAAACCGGAACGAGTACGTCCCGTCCGCCGTTGTGATCTCTGCTTTTTTCACGACGCATTCTCCCGCAACGTTGACCGTTTCCGCCCTGTCGACAAACAATCGTCTTGGGAAGAACTCCAGCGGGGCTAGGTTGCAATCTCCGTCATTTATTTTGACGCCTCGAAGGACCATCCCTTGTTCGACCGCGGTGATACGCAGTTGAGGCATGCTGGTCGAGTACGGGTTGGTTCCCAAACTCACTTTCAAGTGGCCATCAGAGCAGCCGGTCAGGGCCATAACGGACAGTATCACGCAACAGAGTCTTCTCATTTTTCTTTTCAGTAGGTTGGTAACACAGACGTTTACGGCGCCTGCGCTGACCTCTGAAGGGCACAGCAGCGGATGGTGGACTGGATGGTGGACGAATCGCCAATCTCGCCCACAATCCCTTGCTAGGCGGCCTTATTGGCGAACACCGCCTCCGCCAAGTCATCACGAAACGGGCCAATTGGCCCGTTTTTCGTTTGTGCCGCGTGCGGTCACGCTGCGGCGCAAACACCACGATCTAAACCAGCGCAGTCGCCTCGATTTCGATCTTGAATCCATAGTGCAGTTGGGGCACCGGCACGACGGCACGTGCGGGCCGTGCTTCACCAGCCCAGCGAGTGTAGATCTGGTTGAAGCTCATCCAGTGTTCGACATCGACGATATAGACGCGCACCTGCACGAGTTGCGCGATGCTACTGCCGGCGCTGTCGAGAGCGGCCTGCACGTTCGCCAGAACCTGTTCGGCCTGCGCTTCGAACGACGCATCGGCGAGCTTGTCGCCTTGCGCGTTGATCGGCAATTGCCCGGAGACGAACACGAAGCCGTTTGCTATCGCGACGTGGCTGTAATAACCACCTGGTTTTGCAAGCGTAGAGGGATTGTCCGTCTTTGGTAGACGTGGTTCCTGCTGGCTATCCGCCATGAATTCACTCCAATGGTGACGAAGGGTCACGCAACCCGCGGCCATAGCGAATGGAAGCCGCCGCATTCGCTGCACGAGGTTGCGCGCCACGAACCAACCAGCATCCGGCACCGCTCACACGCATCGACCAACGAGTCCGCCCACCGCCCCGTCACGCGCTGAGCGTCTCCAGCTTTTCGCGCGCGTCCGCGCAACGGCGATTCAGGTCGCGATGCATCGGCTGACTGTCGAGCAGCGCCGATACATCGGTCAACCCATAATCAAAGCGCAAGACGTATTCGATGTCCGTGTAATCGTGATAAGCGCCGCTGTCGGCCAGCTTCTGCGCTTCGGCGAAAGCCGCATGCTGCCGTTCGCCATTCATCAAGTCTCTGATCGCCATGATTGCCGCTCCGAGGAACAGTGACGCCATCATAGCAATGCAATTTGAAACGCAAGGTCGCGCGCACGCAACACCTGGTGTTTTCCGTAGAGACGCCCGGTTGCGAGCGACGAACGGATGTGTCATGCCGGCGATCTATCGGGTTCGCCTCGGGCAAGGCTCAGGCAACCTCGGCCGAAACCTCGTGGCAACCGTCACACGACCGCCGCAGGCGCCTTCGTCCCATGCCACCGGACGACCAGCATCCGCCCGACATAACACAACGAACCGGCGACGCCGACCACGATGCCCATGCCTCTCGGCGAACCGTCCTGCCATAGTCCGACCGCCAGACTCGACAATGCGCCGAGCGCCAGTTGCACCGCGCCGAACACAGCGGCCGCAGCGCCGGCATTCAGCGGATAACGGTGCATCAGATCGGTCGTGCAATTGGCGGACAGCACACCCACCACGCCCACCACGAAGAACAGACCGAACACGATCGACCACAAGCCGCCCCACCCGGTCAGCGATACGAGGCAGACGAACAGCGAAGCCACACAGCTCACGGTCGCCGCAAAGGAGATGATCGGCAGCGAGCCGAGCCGGCCGACCAGACGCGTGTTCAGAAAGTTGCCGAACATGATGCCGACGATATTCAACGCGAACAGGAACCCGTAATGCTGCGCCGACACGTGGAAATACTCGATGTACACGAACGGCGTCGCCGTGATGTAGGCGAACATCGATGCGAACGCCATGCCGCCGCACAGCATGTGCCCCCACGCCACCGGATCGCGCAGCAGCTTGCCGTACGCGCCGAACGATTTCAGCAGCGCCGACTGCGCGCGCTTCTCGCGCGGCCAGGTTTCCGGCACCTTGAAGAAAGCGGTCACCGCGCACACCGCGCCGAACAGCGTCAGCACGACGAACACCACGCGCCAGCCGCCGAGCAGCAGTAGCTGTCCGCCGATCAGCGGCGCGAGCAACGGACCGATCGACGTAACGATCGCGAGCATCGACAGCACGCGGGCGGCATCGGTCGGCCCGTGTGCGTCGCGCGCAATCGCACGCGCGAGCACCGACGCCGCGCCCGCGCCGAGCGCCTGCACGAAGCGGAACATCACCAGCGAGCCGATCGAGAACGACAGCGCGCACGCCACGCTCGCCAGCGCATACATGACGATGCCGCCTAGCAGCACCGGCCGCCGTCCATATGTATCAGACAGCGGGCCGTACAGCAGCATGCCGATCGAAAAGCCGAACATGAAACTGGTGAGCGTCGCCTGGGCCGCGCCGGTGCTGATCGCGAAGGCCTGCGCGATGGTGGGCAGGCTCGGCAAATACATGTCGATGGAAATCGGCCCGCACGCGGCAAGCGCACCGAGCAACAGAATCAGCCGGCCATCTGGCCGGCTTCTGGGGACGTGAGACATGGGAATCCGGATGGAGCGCCGCGCCGACATCGGCAGCAGAGCGGGTAGAACGGGATAGCAGCAACGTATCGGGACCGATTGTACGCGACGGGCTCGGCTTGCGAGTGCCTGGGCTGTGCTCGCCGTTCGGGCCGTTCGGGCCGTTCGGGCCGTTCGCGTCGTATCTCACCGTGTTTAGCCGTGCCTCGCCGGTTTCCACACGCGAACATGGCCGGACGGCCACTGGGTGGACACCGCGCGGCAAGCGCGCCGTCGATCGGTTAAGCTGCCGCCTGACCGTTCGGGCCGCGGCCAGGAGCTAGGCACGCCCTTCCCCATCCATTCTGCTTCGAGCATGCGATGACCGCCTTCCTGCTGATCTGGAGCCCCAAGAAATGGCCGTGGCCCGAGTTGCCCGACGTTGCGAAACGCGTCGCCGCGGGCGTCGCGGTCGGCGACGTGTGGGGCTGCGGATTTGCGCGCAGCATCCTGCCGGGCGATCGCGTATTCCTGCATCGCGTCGCGCAGCAACCGAAAGGCATCTTCGGCTCGGGTTACGTAACGCGTGCCCCCTATGAAGTCCTCGACCCGGCGACGAAACGCGGCTATCGCCTATGCATCGACTTCGTGTACGACTGGCTCGTCGACGCGCACGAAGCACCGGTGATCCCGCGCGAGATGTTGCGCACATTTCCGTTCTCCGTGCAGACATGGGACGCGCAGAGTTCGGGCACCGTGATCAAGCCGATCGCCGAAGGCGCGCTGGAAAAGCGCTGGGCCGAACTCACGGGCAAACGCAAGCCGCCGAAACTCGACACGCCGGCGGGCCCCACGCGTTCGAGCAAAGTCACGGCGCATGCGAAGGCCGCACAACGCACGGCCCCAAGTCCCGAGGACTCGAAGCCAAAGACGACAAGCAAGCAGAGACGCGCGCCGGCAACCCGGACCACGGCGAAGAAGGCGTGACGAAACGCGCACAACAAAGTTAAAAGGCGTGGCGCACGAGCCGCGCCATAAGGACGCTATCGGGCCCGCCGCAAGACCCGTTCACGCCGACTCCGGTACAATTTCTCCACCTATCCCAGCATCGCGCGAATCGCCCACGGGCAGCCTGCGCCGCTGCGCAACCCCAATTCCAGCCATCGCCATGTCCAAAAACGAACTCCTCTTCGAACGCGCGCAACGCACCATTCCTGGCGGCGTGAACTCGCCGGTGCGCGCCTTCCGTTCCGTCGGCGGCACGCCGCGCTTTATCGAGCGCGCGCAAGGCCCCTACTTCTGGGACGCGGACGGTCAGCGCTACACCGACTACATCGGCTCGTGGGGCCCGATGATCCTCGGCCACGTTCACCCGGAAGTGCTCGAAGCAGTGCAGCGCGTGCTGGCCAACGGCTTTTCGTTCGGCGCGCCGACCGAGTCGGAAGTGGAAATCGCCGAAGAGATTTGCGAGCTCGTGCCGTCGATCGAACAGGTCCGCATGGTGTCGAGCGGCACGGAAGCGACCATGAGCGCGCTGCGTCTCGCGCGCGGCTTCACGAACCGCAGCCGCATCGTCAAGTTCGAAGGCTGCTACCACGGTCACGCGGACAGCCTGCTCGTCAAAGCCGGCTCGGGCCTGCTGACCTTCGGCAATCCGACCTCGGCGGGTGTGCCGGTGGACATCGCGAAGCACACCACCGTGCTCGAATACAACAACGTCGCCGAACTCGAAGAAGCGTTCAAGGCGTTCGGCAACGAGATCGCCTCGGTGATCGTCGAGCCGGTCGCGGGCAACATGAACCTCGTGCGCGCCACGCCGGAATTCCTGCAGGCGTTGCGCCGCCTATGCAGTGAATACGGCTCGGTGCTGATCTTCGACGAAGTGATGTGCGGCTTTCGCGTGGCGCTCGGCGGCGCGCAAGAGGTGTACGGCATCACGCCGGACCTCACGTGTCTGGGCAAGGTGATCGGCGGCGGCATGCCGGCGGCGGCCTTCGGCGGACGGCGCGACATCATGGCTCACCTCGCGCCGCTCGGCGGCGTCTATCAGGCGGGCACGCTGTCGGGCAATCCGATTGCGGTTGCCGCAGGCCTGAAGACGCTGCAATTGATCCAGGCGCCAGGCTTCTACGACACGCTCGCGGCACGCACCGCACGCCTCGTGCAGGGACTCGCACAAGTCGCAGGCGAAGCGAAGGTGCCGTTCGCGGCCGATTCGCTCGGCGGCATGTTCGGCCTCTACTTCGCCGAGTCGATCCCTAGCAGCTTCGCCGAAGTCACGAAGAGCGACGTGCCGCGCTTTAACGCGTTCTTTCACAAGATGCTCGACGCGGGCGTGTACTTCGCGCCGTCGGCGTATGAGGCGGGCTTCGTGTCGATCGCTCACGACGATGCGATCGTCGACGCCACGATCGACGCGGCGCGCGGCGCCTTTGCGTCGCTCGCGGCCTGAGGCCCGCGCGGCTTCGAAGCAGCAAAGACCGCCGAAACCGAAACACGATACAGCCTAGCCACCGTACCCGACCGGATCCCGATGTTTTCGCAAACCGACTTCGTCCATATGGAACGCGCGCTCGCGTTGGCCAGGCGCGGCATGTACACCACCGATCCGAATCCGCGCGTAGGTTGCGTGCTCGTCAAGAACGGCGAGGTGATCGGCGAAGGCTTCACGCAACCTGCCGGCCAGGATCACGCGGAGATTCGCGCGTTGAAGGACGCGCGCTCGCGCGGCCACGATCTGCGCGGCGCCACCGCTTACGTGACGCTCGAACCGTGCAGCCACTTCGGCCGCACGCCGCCGTGCGCGAACGCGCTCGTCGACGCGCAAGTCGCGCGCGTGGTCGCGGCAATGGAAGACCCGAATCCGCAAGTGTCCGGACGAGGTCTCGCGATGCTGCGCGACGCCGGCATCGAAGTGCGTTGCGGGCTGCTTGCGAACGAAGCGCATGAATTGAACATCGGCTTCGTGTCGCGCATGACGCGCGGCCGCCCGTGGGTCCGCATGAAAGTGGCGGCCTCGCTGGATGGCCGCACCGGCTTGCCGTCGGGCATCAGCCAATGGATCACCGGCGAAACGGCGCGCGCCGACGGTCATGCATGGCGTGCCCGCGCATCGGCGATTCTGACCGGCATCGGCACCGTCAGGGAAGACGACCCGCGCATGACGGTACGCGCGGTCGACACGCCACGTCAGCCACAACGCGTGCTGATCGACAGTCAGCTCGACGTGCCGCCGGACGCACAGATTCTGGCCGGCGCACCCACCCTGATCTTCTGCGGCAATCTCGATCAGCGCCATGCCGATCGGGCGGCCGCGTTACGCGATCGCGGCGCCGAGATCATCCCGTTGGCGAACGCGGCCGGCAAGGTCGATCTGCCGCGCCTGCTCAAAGTGCTCGGCGAGCGCAACGTCAACGAGTTGCACGTCGAGGCAGGCTACAAGCTGAACGGCTCGCTGCTGCGCGAGGACTGCGTCGACGAACTGCTCGTCTATCTCGCGCCGAGTCTGCTCGGCATGGATTCGATGAGCATGTTCAACCTCGGCGCGCCCGAATCGCTCGACGGCCGTGTCAAGCTGAATTTCCACGCGGTCGACCGGATCGGCGACGATCTGCGGATTCTCGCGCGCATCGCGCCGCAGACCTCAGCCGAAACCGGCACGACTCCCGCGCCTCCCTCTGTTTCGAAATGAAGGATTAGCACGATGTTCACAGGAATCGTCGCGGCAGTGGGCCGCATCGAATCAGTCAAACCGCTGGGCACGGACGGCGACGCAGGCGTGCGCCTGAACGTCGAAGCCGGCGGCCTCGACCTCGGCGACGTGCAGCTCGGCGACAGCATCACGATCCAGGGTGCCTGCATGACCGTGGTCGCGAAGACCGCGCATTCGTTCGAAGTCGACGTGTCGCGCGAAAGCCTGAACTGCACGGCGGGCCTCGGCGAAATCGGCGAAGTCAATCTGGAGAAGGCGCTGCGCGCGCACGACCGGCTCGGCGGCCATATCGTCTCCGGCCACGTGGACGGCCTCGGCACGGTCACGCATTTCGCGCCGATCGGCGAATCGCACGAACTGCGCGTGCTGGCGCCGCGCGAGATCGGCCGCTATCTGGCGTACAAAGGCTCCATCACCGTCAACGGCGTGAGCCTGACCGTCAACTCGGTTAAAGATCGCGACGACGGTTGCGAGTTCTCGATCAACCTGATTCCGCACACGGTTGAAGTAACCGCGCTCAAGCGTTTGCGCGAAGGCACGCAGGTGAATCTGGAAATCGATCTGATTGCGCGCTACGTCGAGCGCATGCTGAACGCGCCGAAATAACGGACCCGCGCCGGGCCAAGGCCCGGCCGCGCATGGGCTGACAGCGGCGCCCCGCCGCTTTCAGCCGCTTCATGCGTGCATCGTTTCGAGGAGCATAGCAACGCCCTGGGGGCCGTCGCCAGTCGGCCAAACGACCTATGCCATCCGGCGGAGGCGACTTGGACTCGCGCGTGGCGTAAAATACGCGCTTTCCCGAAAATCTCGCCAACATGACGCTCGCCTCCACTCCAGAGATCATCGCCGAACTGAAAGCCGGCCGGATGGTGATCCTCGTCGACGAAGAAGACCGCGAAAATGAGGGCGATCTTGTGGTCGCCGCCGAGTTCGTCACGCCGGAAGCGATCAACTTCATGGCGCGCTATGGCCGTGGCCTGATCTGCCTGACGCTCACGCAGGAGCGCTGCAAGCTGCTGAACCTGCCGCTGATGACCTACCGCAACGGCACGCAGTACGGCACGGCGTTCACGGTCAGCATCGAAGCGGCCGAAGGCGTGACCACGGGCATTTCGGCGGCCGATCGCGCCCGCACGATCGCCGCGGCGGTCGCGCCGGACGCCAAAGCCGAGCACATCGTTCAGCCGGGCCACATCTTCCCGATCATGGCCCAGCCCGGTGGCGTGCTGGTGCGCGCCGGCCATACCGAGGCGGGTTGCGACTTCACCGCGCTGGCGGGTCTCACGCCGGCCGCGGTGATCTGCGAAGTCATCAAGGACGACGGCACGATGGCGCGCCTGCCGGACCTGATGGAGTTCGCAAAAGAGCACGATCTGAAAATCGGCACGATCGCGGATCTGATCCACTACCGCAGCCGCACGGAGTCGATCGTCGAGCGTATTTGCGAACGCACCATGCAGACCGCGCACGGCGCGTTTCGCGCGGTCATGTATCTCGATCAGCCGAGCGGCCAGCCACATATCGCGCTGGTGCGCGGCACCCCGAACCCGGACAAGGACACGCTGGTGCGGGTGCACGAGCCGCTGTCGGTACTGGATCTGCTCGAAGTCGGCGAATCCACGCACTCGTGGACGCTAGACGCGGCGATGAAAGAGATCGCCGAACGCGACCTCGGCGTGGTCGTGCTGCTGAACTGCGGCGACTCGAAAGACCATCTGATCGACGTGTTCAAGGCGTTCGACTCAAAGGAAAAAGCCAACGCGCTCAAGCGCCGGCCGGTCGATTTCAAGACGTACGGCATCGGCGCGCAGATTCTGCGCGAGCTCGGTGTCGGCAAGATGCAGGTGCTGTCGAACCCGCGCAAGCTGGGCAGCATGTCGGGTTACGGTCTCGAAGTCACGGGGTTCGTTCCGATGCCGGGCAGCGCCGCGCAGGCTCCGCAAGGCTGATCCGACCATTCACGCGCTTAGCGCCCACTCAAAACACTACGGAATTCACATGGAAATCGGACAATACCAACCGAATCTCGACGGCGACGGACTGCGCATCGGCATCGTTCAGGCGCGCTTTAACGAACCCGTCTGCAACGGTCTCGCGGACTCCTGCATCGAAGAACTGGAACGCCTCGGCGTGACCGGCGAAGACGTGCTGCTCGTCACCGTGCCGGGCGCACTGGAGATCCCGCTGGCGCTGCAAAAGCTCGCGGAAAGCGCGCAGTTCGACGCCCTGATCGCGCTGGGCGCGGTGATTCGCGGCGAAACATACCACTTCGAACTGGTGTCGAACGAAAGCGGCGCGGGCATCACGCGCATCGGCCTGGACTTCGGCATTCCGGTTGCGAACGCCGTGCTGACTACCGAGAACGACGAACAGGCCGTCGCCCGGATGACCGAGAAAGGTCGTGACGCGGCGCGCGTGGCCGTCGAAATGGCGAATCTCGCCGTCGCGCTCGAACAACTCGGCGGCGACGACGAAGAAGAAGACGAAGAAGAGGAAGAGGCATGAAGAGCGCACGCCGACGCTCCCGCGAACTGGCCACGCAGGGGCTTTATCAGTGGCTGCTGTCGGGTTCGCCCGCCGGCGAGATCGACGCGCAACTGCGCGGCGCGCAAGGCTTCGACAAGGCGGACCACGAGCATCTGGACGCGATCCTGCATGGTGTGATGCGCGACTCGGAAGCGCTCTCCGCCGCCATCGCCCCGTGTCTCGACCGTCCCATCGAGCAGCTCTCGCCCGTCGAGCGCGCGGTGCTGCTGGTTGCCGCGTTCGAGTTGAAGAATCACGTCGATATTCCCTATCGCGTGGTCATCAACGAAGCGGTTGAACTGGCCAAGACGTTCGGTGGCTCCGACGGCTACAAATACGTGAACGGCGTGCTGGACAAGCTCTCGGCGCAACTGCGCGCTGACGAAACACAGGCGGCTCGCAAGCATTGAGTATGAGGTGCAAGACCCCGGCCACGCCGGTGTCTCGCGCCTCGCCTGACAAAGCCGAACTGTTTGCGGGGACGCCGTTTCGCGCGTGATGAATGCGCCGGACGCCGTCCCGCTTTTGCTTCTGAACTGGATTTGATCGTATGAACTCCGTGACCGAACCTTTGGTGCGGCTTGCTGCGCGTGTCGACGCCATCCAGCCTTTCTACGTGATGGAACTGGCCAAGGAGGCAGCGCTTCTCGAGCGCGACGGACGCGACATCATTCACATGGGAATCGGCGAGCCCGATTTCACCGCGCCCGAGCCGGTCATCGAAGCGGCGGCCAATGCGCTTCGCCGTGGCGTCACGCAATACACCAATGCGCTCGGCCTGCACGCGCTGCGCGAAGCGATTTCGGCGCATTACGCCGAGGTCTACGGCGTCAGCGTCGATCCGGCGCGGATCGTCGTCACCGCCGGCGCCTCCGCCGCGTTGCTGCTGGCTTGCGCGGCGCTGGTCGATCGCGACGACGAAGTGCTGATGCCCGATCCGTGCTATCCGTGCAACCGTCATTTCGTGATCGCCGCCGAAGGCAAGCCAGTAATGGTGCCGAGCGGCCCGGCCGAACGCTTCCAGCTGACCGCCGCCGATGTCGAGCGCCTGTGGAATGAGCACACCCGCGGCGTGCTGCTCGCGTCGCCGTCGAATCCGACCGGCACGTCGATCGAACCGGCCGAACTCGAACGCATCGTCAAGTCCGTACGGGCGCGTGGCGGATTCACCATCGTCGACGAGATTTACCAGGGCTTGAGCTACGACGCCAAGCCGGTGTCGGCGCTCTCGTTCGGCGACGACGTGATTACCGTCAATAGCTTCTCGAAGTATTTCAACATGACCGGCTGGCGGCTTGGCTGGCTGGTGGTGCCGCCCGGCATGGTGGGCGCATTCGAAAAGCTCGCGCAGAACCTGTTCATCTGCGCGTCGGCGCTCGCCCAGCACGCGGCGCTTGCCTGCTTCGAGCCGGAAACGATCGCCGTCTATGAAGCGCGGCGCCTCGAGTTCAAGCGCCGCCGCGACTTCATCGCGCCGGCGCTGCAGTCGCTGGGCTTCTCGGTCCCGGTGATGCCGGACGGCGCCTTTTATGTGTATGCCGATTGCCGCACCGTCTCGCATGCGGCTGCCGGCGACAGCGCGGCGCTCACCAAAGCCATGCTGCACGACGCGGGCGTAGTGCTGGTGCCGGGCATGGACTTCGGCACGCACGCGCCGAAGGAGTACATCCGGTTGTCGTATGCCACGGCCTATCCGAAGCTGGAGGAGGCGGTCGAGCGGTTGGCGAAGCTTTTCGGGCGGCACTGAGCGTGCTGCGGGCGGGATCTGCCGCGCCCGGAATTTTTCGCGCTGGACCTGCCAAGTACCTCTGCGCCATCACACGCCTGACGCGCCGACCACCAGCGCGCCGCGCCCCCTCCTGATCCTCCAGACGCAAAAAAAGGACACCTAGGTGTCCTTTTTCCATCACCGCTGCTCATGCATCACATTGCCGACAGCTACGTCGGCACGATGCCGCCCAGCTTCAGGCGCCCAACTCCGAAGCCGATGCCACGTGCTTCGTGTTGGCATCGTCCTGCTCAGGAGCCGCCGGCGCCGTCACCGGACTCGCCACGCTCAGCTGATGGGCGCCCTGAAGCGTCACCTGCACCCGCTTGCCGCCGCTGGCCGCCGCATTGGCGGTGGTGGACGCGGTCAGTACCGGAGCCTGCGGCGCGTTGATCGGCACCTTGCGGCCCCGCGCCACGTCGCGCAGACGGCCACGCTCGGCCATCACCTTGGCGCCGTAGCCGCCGTCGTCCTGCGAGGTCGAGCCGACGTAAAGACGCAAGCCGCCCGGCAGCGAACCACCGCGGGCGATGCAATCCTTCAGCACCAGCGCGCCCACCTTGATGTTCGCGACCGGTTCGAGGGCCGCGCTCTCGCCGCCAAAATACTGGAACTTGTCCGAATGCACTTTGGACATCACCTGCATCAGGCCTTGCGCACCCACGCCGCTCTCGGCGTACGGGTTGAAGCCCGATTCGATCGCCATCACCGACAGCAGCAGGAGCGGATCGAGACCGACTTCGCGGCCGGTGTCGAAGGCTGCCTTCACCAACTCGCTGACAGGCTCCTGAGCGACGCGATAGCGCCGCGCCAGGTATGACGCGACCAGATCCTGCTCGCGGCTCGAGATCAGCACGCGATCGTCACGCGCATCGGCGGACACGCGCTGCGACGGGATCATGCGCGCGAGCGCGGTGACGCTCTGCATGGTGCGCGGATCGAGCCCGTTCAGCGCCGCGACGCCCATACCGGTCGAGCCGGAGCCGTCAAAAGCGCCGTCGAAGCTGGTATTGCTCACGGTAAGGCTGGTGCCGCCGCTGTTTGCACCGTTGTTCGTTTCCGCACCGTTCGTCGAGTTGGCCGACAGCGTGTCGTCGGAAGACGCAGCCACGTTGCCAGGCGGCCCAAAGGACGGCAGCGGATTGCCCTGCAGCAGACGGGCGGGACCCGCTTGCACGGCCGCAGAGATGACCGGCATCAACCGCGCGGCGAGCGTGCCGCGCCAAGCCGGCATCAGCCACAGCGCGACTGCCAGCACGACAGCGACACCGCCGACAATGCTGAACAGATAATGACTCATTCGCGTCCCGCGACGCAGCACACCACGCACAACTTGCGCGATACGCTCATCGGGACGCCACGATAACCAGGCGTTCATTCAGATCTCCCATGTTGCATGATCTGCGAACCCCGCCCAATGAAGATGGCGGTACCACACGTTCGTAGAGTCAAGACATCGCGCGCTCTGTCTGGTTAGGGCAGCAGCGACGTCGGGAAAACGGCAAATACCGTTTGTGGGGAGCCATCTCGAAAAAAATGGCAAACGCGATGCCAAGAAGGCAGGCGTTGGCTCCCACGCGAAAAACCAGCGTCAATCGGCGCTGGCAAGGACTTCAAAAGCCGGCAAAACCGTGCAGGGAATCGGTAAGCGGTGACGCGTTGCGTCAGTGGGACCGGGGGCAGTGGTAAAAAGGTTCATGCCCTGCAACCAATGTGGACGGATTCTATGCAGGGTTTTATAGATCGTCAACACTATAGAATAGCAAATGTATAACTATTTGTAATAATGAACGGTGTTCAGTCCGTCAGAAGCCGCACGGGATGCGCCTTTTGGAGGCACCGAACTCATCTGTTCGGCTTACGTCGTTCGGTCGATCTACGTGCGCTAGCCAACGCAGGTAAAATCGACAATTCGTCCCGGCACCCTGCAGCCCGCCGCGCCCTTCTCTCTCGCCGCTGATGCGGCCCTGACCGCACCCGATGAAATACAAAGACCTGCGCGACTTCGTCGGCCGCCTCGAAACGATTGGCGAACTGCGCCGCATCTCGCAAAACGTTTCGCCCAACCTGGAAATGACCGAGGTATGCGACCGCGTGCTGCGCGCCGGTGGCCCCGCGTTGCTGTTCGAGAGCAAGGAGCGGCATGCGTTCCCGGTGCTCGGCAACCTGTTTGGCACGCCGCGCCGGGTCGCGCTCGGCATGGGTATTGACGCGCAAGCCGGCGAAGGCGACGGCGCGGCGCTAGAGTCGCTGCGCGACGTTGGCCGGCTGCTCTCGGCACTGAAGGAGCCGGAGCCGCCGAAGGGCCTCAAGGACGCGGGCAAGCTGCTCTCGCTCGCCAAGGCGGTGTGGGATATGGCGCCGAAGACGGTGAGCGCGCCGCCCTGCCAGGAAATCGTCTGGGAGGGCAATGACGTGGACCTCGCCAGACTGCCCATCCAGACGTGCTGGCCAGGCGACGCCGGTCCGCTGATCACATGGGGCCTGACCGTCACGAAAGGTCCCAACAAGAGCCGGCAAAATTTAGGCATCTATCGCCAGCAACTGATCGGGCGCAACCAGCTGATCATGCGCTGGCTCGCGCATCGCGGCGGCGCGCTCGATTTTCGCGAGTTCGCGCTGCAAAACCCCGGCAAGCCGTATCCAGTGGCCGTGGTGCTGGGCGCCGATCCGGCGACCATCCTCGGCGCGGTCACGCCGGTGCCCGATACCCTGTCCGAATACCAGTTCGCAGGTCTGCTGCGCGGCGGGCGCACCGAACTGGCTAAGTGCCTGACGCCGGGCGTCGACGGCCTGCAGGTGCCCGCGCGCGCCGAGATCGTGCTCGAAGGCTTCATCTATCCGCAAGAGGGCACGCCCTCGCCCGCTCCCGCAGGCGCGCCGCCGCGTCCGGCGAAGGGCGCGTCGGCGGCGTACGAGCACGCGCTCGAAGGCCCGTACGGCGACCATACCGGCTATTACAACGAACAGGAGTGGTTCCCGGTGTTCACGGTCGAGCGCATCACGATGCGGCGCGACGCCCTCTATCACTCCACCTACACCGGCAAACCGCCCGACGAGCCGGCCGTGCTCGGCGTCGCGCTCAATGAAGTGTTCGTGCCGCTGCTGCAGAAGCAGTTCACCGAAATCACCGACTTCTATCTGCCGCCCGAAGGGTGCAGCTACCGCATGGCGATCGTGCAGATGAAGAAGAGCTACCCTGGGCACGCGAAGCGCGTGATGTTCGGCGTGTGGAGCTTCCTGCGCCAGTTCATGTATACGAAATTCATCGTGGTGGTGGACGAGGACGTCAATATCCGCGACTGGAAAGAGGTGATCTGGGCGATCACCACGCGTATCGATCCGGCGCGCGACACCGTGTTGGTCGATCGCACGCCGATCGACTATCTGGATTTCGCGTCGCCCGTCGCGGGCCTCGGCTCGAAGATGGGGCTCGACGCGACCAACAAATGGCCCGGCGAAACCGACCGCGAATGGGGCCGCCCGATCGTCATGGACGACGCGGTCAAACAGCGCGTGGACAGCTTGTGGAACGAGTTGGGCCTGTAAGGCGAGCCGTACGGCAAGACCAATAACAAAGCAGATGGAGCAGTTGCTCGGATGCACGCCTTTTCTATGATGTCGGACGGGTTTTTCCTGTCGTTGTCGCTGTGCCTGGATATCGGCCTCGTGAATGTCGCGATTATTTCGCTGACGCTGTCGCACGGTTTCAAGCCGGGGTTCTGGCTCGGCCTCGGCTCATGTGTCGGCGATCTGATTTACGCGGCGCTCGCGCTCGCGGGCATGGCCGCACTGCTGCAGTTCGAATCGGTGCGCTGGGTGGTATGGATCGGCGGCGCGGCGGTCCTGCTGTTTCTCACGTGGAAAATGGCGCGCGAGGCAATGTTCCCGGCAACGGCGCCGGCGGTAGCGGGCCAAGGCGCCGCTGCGACGCCTCTGTTGCCATGGCGCGGTTTTTTGCGCGGCGTGCTGCTGGCGGTGTCGTCGCCGTCGGCGATTCTATGGTTCGCGGCGGTCGGCGGCGCGTTAATCGCAAAAGCGGGCGCCACCAGTCCGAGAACCGCACTGATCTTCCTCGGCGGCTTTTTCCTCGGCGGGCTGTGCTGGACGATCTTCATCTGCGGGCTCGGCAGTCATGGCCGCAAGCGCGCCGGCGCCGGTCTGCTGCGCGCCTGCCATGTGCTGTCCGCGCTGCTGTTCGCGTATTTTTCGTACAGCGTGATCGTCAACGGGTATCGCGATCTGATCGTGCAAAGCACGCACGTCGCGAGCTGATGAAGAAACGGCTTGCGCTGGCAAGCCGTCGTCGTTCAGGCGAGATACTCCGCGAGCTTCGGCAAATCGACGTTGCCGCCGCTCAGCACCACGCCGACCCGCTTGCCCTTCACCGGCACGATGCCGTTGAACACCGCCGCCGCGGCGAGGCAACCCGTCGGCTCGACCACCATCTTCATGCGCTGCGCGAAAAAGCGCATTGTCTCGATCAACTGCGCGTCGCTGACGGTTTCGATCCGCGCCACGTGCTTGCGGATGATCGCGAACGTGTAGTCGCCGAGATGCGTGGAGGCGGCGCCGTCGGCGATCGTGCGCGGCGTGTCGATATGCACGATCTCGCCGCGCGCGAGCGACCGTTGGCCGTCGTTGCCCGCCTCCGGTTCCACGCCGATTATCGTGCACGTCGGGCTCAGCTGGACCGCCGACAAAGTGCTGCCGCCGAGCAAGCCGCCGCCGCCGAGGCATACGAAGAGCATGTCGAGCGGGCCGGTTTCGTCGAGCAACTCTTTCACCGCGGTGCCCTGCCCGGCAATCACATGCGGGTGGTCGTACGGTGGAATCAGCGTCATGCCGCGCTCCTCGGCAAGCCGCCGGCCGATCTCCTCGCGGTTCTCCTTGTAGCGGTCGTAGGTGATCACTTCGCCGCCGTAGCCCTTGGTCGCCGCTACTTTGGCGGCCGGGGCGTCGTGCGGCATGATGATCGTCGCGCGGATGCCGGCGAGGCGCGCCGACAGCGCGATTGCCTGCGCGTGATTGCCCGACGAATAGGTCAGCACCCCCGCCTTGCGCTGTTCCGCGTCGAAATGCGAAATCGCGTTATAGGCGCCGCGAAACTTGAACGCGCCCATGCGCTGAAAATTTTCACACTTGAAGAACACCGACGCGCCCGTGCGCTCGTTGAACGTGCTCGATGTCAGGACCGGGGTGCGGTGGGCGACGCCTTCAAGACGCGCAGCGGCGTCGAGTACGTCGTCGAAAGTGGGAGCGGGAAGCGCTTGCATCGGCGAAACTCTCCTGGGCGTTGGCGAAACAGCCATTCTCCCAGCTTCGCGAATGCTTTGGAACGTCAATGCCGCTGGCGCGGCGGCATCAAACAAAAACGGCGTAACCCGGCGATCAAGCCGGCGTTACGCCGTCGTCAGTCCTCAACGGACATACCGCATTTAGCGGCGATGGTAGCCGTGGCCGTAATAACCGTGTCCGTAATAACCGTGATAGTAGCCGTGGCGATAATAAGGGCGGCCATAGCCCCCGTAGTAGCCACCTACCACGACGGGCGGCGGCGCGTACACGACGGGCGGTGCATAGACGGGCGGCGGCGGCGCGTAATAAACGGGCGGCGGCGCGGCATACACCGGATAAGCAGGCGCGACCGGAACCCCAATCCCGATACCCACGGAAACGTGCGCCTCAGCAGCACCAGCAAGGCCAAGGCCGAGCCCTGCGGCAACAACGAACGGAATGATCTTTTTCACTTTGTTCTCCTAGCGCGGCCTATTAAGGTCGCCGACTTCGCATGCCTTGCATGCTATTGGAACAATTTATCGAAAAAGGCCTGGCACTTCTGTTCGCATTTGTTGCAAATTGCAATTCGTCGCAATAGTTCACGGTTTGGGCAGGCGCGCCGAGCCTCGCCGCAGCACCGTGGTGAGCCGAGAATCAAGGGTTTGAGGAGTTGCAGAGATACGCCCATCGTCATTTCACGACACCGGCGTTTTTCGAGTTCGCGTTTCAGTAATGTTTGATTACAAATTAGCTTCAATCCTGACGGCGCAATCGAGCCGCGCCATAAAAAATGCCCGGCGAATACGCCGGGCATTTCTCGCCTGTGAGCGTCGCCGTTTAGCCGACTTTCACATAGGCAAATTCACGGGACACGCTGGGCGGGACATATGCGCCGCTGATGCGCACACGCGGCGTCAGGCGCTTTTTCTGGTCCCACCAGCGACGGCGCTGTGCAGGTGTCAGGAACCGCAAGTGCTTCCGGTAAGAAAAAATGCTCATCGTCGACCTCCCGAATCTGACTGCGAAACGAAGTACCCAGAGACAGCGACTACCAAACTGACGTATCACGCGAATCGCGAATCGCGAATGTCGAGCAGTTTTCGAACCCGCCGTGGCGCGGTCGAATGACCGGCTGCAGGCGGCAGATCGTGCGCAAGCCGCTCGGAGGAAAGTCGGTGCCAGATCAGTCTGCTGGCAGCCAAATGCGCGATACTTCTGCTTTCCGTTCAAATGTCCCGTCTGGAGCAGGCAACCATGTCCCAGTTCCCTTTGCCGCGCCTCGGGTTTATCGGTGCGGGCCGGCTCGCGCGTTGTCTTGCGCTGAGCTTTTCACGCGCCGGCTATCCGGTCACAGCAGTAGCGAGCCGCACGGCGAGCTCAGCCGCCAGGCTTGCCAGTCAGATCGAGCATTGCACGGCATCGGACGATCCACAGCATGTTGTCGACGCCGCCGATATCGTCTTTTTAGCCGTTCCCGACGACAGCATCGGTACGTCAGCGCACACACTGCGTTTCGGCCCGGACGCTGCCCAGTCCGGCAAGGCGTTGGTGCACTGCAGCGGCGCGTCGCCGGTGGATCTGCTGGCACCGGCGCGCGACCGGGGCGCGGCGATCGGCGGATTTCATCCACTGTACCTCTTTAGCGGGGACCTCGCCGATCTCGAGCGGATCGCCGGCTGCTCGGTGACGATCGAGGCCAACGGCGCGCTGAAGGACACGCTCACAGCGCTGGCCATCGCACTGCGCTGCCATCCTCTGTCGATTCCGCCGGGCGGCCGCATGCTGTATCACGCCGCTGCCCACTACGCCGCCAGCTTCGCGCTGTGCAGCCTCGCCGAATGCGTCGCGCTGTGGGGCACACTGGGTTTCGCCGAAGACGACGCGCTGCGCGCGCTGCTGCCGATGCTCGCCGGCACCATCGAAACCGCGCGCGACAAAGGGTTGCCCAACGCGCTCGCGGGCCCGGTGTCGCGCGGCGATACCGGGGTCGTGGCTAAG
Source organism: Paraburkholderia fynbosensis (assembly GCF_902859935.1). GTDB lineage: Bacteria > Pseudomonadota > Gammaproteobacteria > Burkholderiales > Burkholderiaceae > Paraburkholderia > Paraburkholderia fynbosensis. Next base: position 447,354 of record NZ_CADIKI010000002.1, on the reverse strand, counting down.
CAGTTGGCGCTGCTCGAAGAGCTCGGCGGCGACCACGCCGCGCTGTACGGTTTGCTGTCCCGGCGCGCGGTCGGACTCGCCGAGCGCCGCGCGAGCCCGCCCGCGGCGATCGAGGCAATCGCCGCGGCGGTGGAAGAATCGCTGAACCGGTCGCTGAATCAGGCCGCAGCAGGTGCAAGCGTCAAGTAAGGCGTGATAATGTGACGTCCGGCGCAGCACGCAATCCGCCAGCGCCGCGCTTCGGGACCAACAGACGAGAACGCACAATGATCAAGGTCAGCATCCTCTATCCGTATCGGGAAAACGGCCACTTCGATGTGGACTATTACAGCGTCACGCATATGCCGCTCGCGGCGAAGCTGTTCGGGCCGTCGCTGAAGGGCTGGTCGGTCGACGTCGGCATCAACGCCGGGCCGCCCGGAACGCCGCCGCCGTATGTGGCCGCGGGCCACTTCCTGTTCGACAGTGCGGACGACTTCTACAAAGTCTTCAAGCCGGCCGCCGAGCAACTGACGGCCGACATTCCCAATTACACCGACGGCGGCAACGGCACGATCCTGATCAGCGAGATCAAGATTTCCGTGTGATGTCGAGCAGACAGCGGTGAAACGGTGGCGTGTCATCATGCTTGCCGGGGCATCCGGTCTGAAGCCGAGTCACCGAATCCACGCGCGAAACGCGCATGCAATCCCAATGAACCGCCGGCGCGCACTGAACGGTCGACGCCGGCACTCCGCGACCGCTCGACGGCCGCCATCCGAAGCATAAGGACACGAGATGTTTGGCGATATCGCCCGTTTTCTGCTCAATACCGTCTTCACGCTGTTCGGCGCGGCGCTGCTGCTGCGCGCCTGGCTGCAGGTCGTGCGCATGCCGCCCTACAACCCGGTGACGAACGCCGTGCTGCAGGCCACCAACTGGATCGTGCTGCCGCTGCGGCGCATTTTGCCGAGTACGCGCAGCATCGACTGGGCGAGCCTCGTCGCGGCGCTGATCGCGGCGATCGTGTACGTCGTGCTGATGGTGGTCCTCACCGGCGCCGATCCACTCACGCTCGTGCCGACGCTGCTGATCGTCGCCGTGCTGACCGTCATCAAGTGGGCGCTGAATCTGATCATCTGGATGACGATCCTGATGGCACTGCTGTCCTGGCTCAACCCGCGCTCGCCGGCCATGCCGATTCTGTATCAGCTGACCGCGCCGTTCCTGAATCCGCTGCGCCGGGTGATTCCGCAACTGGGCGGAATCGATCTGTCGCCAATCCTGTTGTTCGTGATCGTGCAGGTGCTGTTGATGGTGGTCACCCGCGCTGCCGTTCAACTCACCTACTTCGTCATCTGAAGATGCGCAGGGTTGGCGGGAAAGCGTGGCGTGATTTGCGCTGAACGCCCTTTCCCGAGTAGAATTGTGCGCTCTGCGGGCGTCGTATAATGGTAATACCCTAGCTTCCCAAGCTGCAACGGCTTGAGCAAACCCACTATTCATGCGGGTTTTAGACGTGGTTTTCCAGCGGGCACCATTGAAAACCACGTGTTATGCGGGTTTGACGGCGACGCCAGTTTTCACCCCAGCACATCAAGTCGGAAGCTATTGATCTAGATGGCATCTTTTCGCCGTCTTGTCACTCATCGGCCCAATAGCCCCGAGCGGCTCATGGCGGCCAAGAACCGTCATAAAAAGATAAAATCCGGGTGGCCGATATAGGCTGAGAAAGGCCGTTACGCTCAGCAGGCGATCCATAGCTCAGGAAGCGCGAAAAACTCGTGCTAGGGTGTTTCCAGCCCATCAGTGATCAGGTACTGAGCCCACGGCTGTCACGCGTTGGGCGGCTTCGGCTGTCATTCAGCCAGAATCAAACGACTACGACACCATAAAAAGGAGAACAAGATGATGAGCCGGGGATCGGAATGGCATCGTTGGGAGCCGCATATTCACGGCCCTGGCACCGTCCTGAACAATCAGTTTGGCGGGGGAGACCCATGGAATAGCTATCTGACTGCGCTGGAAAGCTGCTCGCCAGTGATAGAGGCCCTTGCGGTCACGGACTACTACACGACGGACACCTATGAAGAGGTCGTTCGCCGAAAGGCCGCCGACCGACTGCCCAACGTCAAGCTCCTGCTTCCCAACGTCGAGCTACGTCTCGATATCGCCGCGAAGAAGGGCTTTGTAAACGTGCACCTGCTGGTCAATCCGACTGACTTGGCTCACGTTGAGGAGATCAAGCGTTTTCTTTCCCGGCTCCAGTTCAACGCTTTCGATGATCGCTTTGACTGCACTAAGGCAGACCTGATTCGCCTGGGCAAGGCTTCCGACAGTGCCATCAAAGACGATCGATCCGCTTTGATTGAAGGAGCCACGCAGTTCAAGGTCAACTTCGATTCGCTGCGCAAGGCGTTCAAAGAGAGTGCTTGGGCCAATAAGAACATCCTTATCGCCATAGCTGGCGGCGAAGGTGACGGTACATCTGGCGTGCGCCAAGCGGCGGACAAGACGATTCGACAGGAGCTGGAAAAGTTTGCACACGTCATCTTTGCGAGCAGTCCAGCGCAGCGCGAATTTTGGCTGGGAAAGCGCACGGTGACCTTGGAGCAAATGCACGACAGATATGGTGGATGCAAACCCTGCTTGCATGGCAGTGATGCTCACGATCTCTCCTCCATCGGGAAACCTGAAGATGACAGGTTCTCTTGGATAAAGGGTGCGTTGACCTTCGACAGCTTGAAGCAAGCTTGCATTGATCCAGACGGGCGCGCCTACGTGGGGCGCGAGCCGCCGACCGGTGCAATGCCGTCGCAGGTGATATCACATGTGCGAATCGATGATGCGGCGTGGGCCGCAACCAAAGTTGTGCTGCTAAATCCCGGTTTGGTTGCCATCATCGGCGCAAGGGGTTCAGGAAAGACTGCCTTGGCAGACGTTATTGCCGCGGGATGCGACGCCATCCCAGAGGCCGCATGGGCAGCCGACGATGACGTCAGCCCATCCTTCCTGGTTCGCGCGCGTCCGCTCGTCGGAGAAGCGACTGTTAAGCTCGGCTGGGGCGGCGGAGATGAATCAGGCTGTTACCTCGATGGTCGAGATGCCGACGATGTCAGGGCCTTTCCTCGCGCCCGATATCTGTCGCAACAGTTCGTCGAAGAACTCTGCTCCTCAAAGGGTGCGTCCGAAGGGCTGGTGCGAGAAATAGAGCGCGTGATCTTTGAGGCCCACGCGGCACTGGGCCAAGATGGCGCATATAGCTTTGAGGAATTGCGTGACCAGCGTACAACTCGGTTCCGCCAAGCACGTCGCCTAGAGGCCGAAGCGATAGTGGCGACGTCGGACCGCATCGCCGATGAACTAGAGAAAGAAGCCATCGTCAGTAGCCTTACAACCCAGGTCGCTGCGAAGGAAAAGCTGCTGGCCGGTTACGCGCTCGACCTGTCTAAGCTCGTGCTCAAGGGCGCCGAAGCGCAGGTCCAGCGGTACACGGATCTCACCGAAGCCGCGCAGGCCTTGAGTACGCGGGTTAACGCCTTGGCGAATCAGCGCAGAACATTCGTCGCAATGCAGGACGAGGTTCAAAGCACGCGGACATCGAAGGCGCCAGAAATGCTGCGACAGGTCATAGCGCGTCATCCAAACAGTGGCCTCAACCAGACGCAATGGGGCGATTTCCTACTGGTCTATCAAGGTGACGTCGACAAAGCACTCGCCGACTATGTCGGCTGGGCAGACAAGGAGATCGCAAAGCTAAATGGTGTTGCCCCGCCCGAGGGTGACCCCACCGTCCCACTGATACTGGCGGACGCAGACTTGAAGACGATACAGCTCGCTGTTCTCAAGGCAGAGATGGCCCGTCTCGAAAAGCGCATCAGCGCCGACACCGTGGTGCGTAACCAATACACTACTTTGTCTAAGAAGATCGCTACCGAGAAGGCGGCCCTTCAGGCCCTGAAGACGCGATTAGACGATGCAAAGGGTGCCGCCGAACGGCGAAAGATTTTCCAGCAGGAGCGGGAAGCTGCATATGGCCGCTTGTTCGACGCCGTAGTGAAGGAGCAAAACGCCCTGACCGAACTGTACGCGCCACTCATGGAACGCCTCGGCGCCATGGAGGGGACACTGAAGAAGCTGAGCTTTAAAGTATCGCGGATCGCCGACGTGGCTCAATGGGCAAGCGTCGGGGAGAACGATTTGATTGACTGCCGCAAGGCTGGCGATTTTTATGGTCGAGGTTCGTTGGAGAACACGGTGCGCGCTGAACTTCTATCGGCTTGGGAAACAGGTACTGCCGCGGACGTGCAAACTGCCATGAGTGGGTTCATCACCGCCCACTACAAAGCATTGCGCGATCAAGCACCTCTCGCTCCAGCCGCGCAAGAAGCTTTCCGGCAGTGGTCCAAGCGATTCGCTCATTGGCTTTTCAGTACGGACCACATCGCAGTAAGGTACGAAATCCTGTATGACGGCATCGACATCCGGAAACTCTCACCAGGCACCCGCGGTATCGTCCTCCTGCTCCTCTACTTGGCGCTGGACGATGCCGATGACCGGCCATTGATTATTGATCAACCGGAAGAGAATCTTGATCCTAAGTCCGTCTTTGACGAACTGGTATCGCTCTTCATTTCGGCCAAATCAAAGCGGCAGGTAATAATGGTCACACACAACGCCAACTTGGTAATTAACACCGATGCCGATCAGATCATCGTAGCCAACGCCAACCCGTCGGGAAGCGGCGGCCTACCGTCGTTCACGTACACCGCCGGAGGCTTGGAAGACGCCGAAATCCGTAAGATCGTCTGCGACATACTGGAAGGGGGGGAGAAAGCGTTCCGCGAACGAGCACGCCGTTTGCGTGTCCGCCTCGATAGATAGCACGTCCGGATATGGGGGATGACGATGCAACGGTGCGGCAAGCGCATCTAGGCACTAAGGGGGCAAAGCGTTACTCTGACTTTTGACCAACGATGAACGATGCACTGAAGCGGCCGTTGCGGAAGGGGTCGTCAGAACTGAATGGCTGAGCAGCGAAGCGCTTGGCCGTAGGGCGAACCATCGCAACCCGCTGCAGAGCTGACGTTTTGCAGCGGAACTCGAACGGCAGCAACGGGCCCGAACTGGGACGTCCAGGTTGAAATGTCAGCTGACGCATGGACTCCGAAGTCCATATTAGATTGCACCGGCGCTATGGCGAACGAAAAAAAAAGCTCCCGGGAAGGAGCTTTTCGATCTGGCAGCAACATCGATTATTTCTTGCCCTGCGGCTCGTGCTTGTCCTTGATCATCTGGTAGTACGTGCTCGCGCCAGCCTTCGTCAGCTTCACCTCGGCGATAAACTTTTCGATGATGTCCTTCCGGGTCACGTCTTTGAGGGTCCGCATACGTTTGTAGATCTCCGTCGCCAGTTCCATCTTCGTCGGCGTAGCTGGTTCAGTCTTCGCTGCGGTATCGTTAGGCGTCGCGCTCGCGGCCGAAGTAGCAGCTCCTGCCTTCGGGTCAACAGCAGCCGACTTGCCTGCTGTCACGTCTTTGCTGACCACCCCTTGCTTCTGATCAACCATGATCGCACTCCATTCGTTGAAAGTGCGTCCAGGGTCCCGTAGATCGCCCTTCAAGGCAACGGCAGGCGAACGACAATGACCAACACAACGCCGACCACCTCGAAACTCATCGAGCAACAGTCACAGTTTTCACGTCACCCTTACGCACCGGCGCTCTATACCCTTGATCTAGCAGGGATTTCCGAGCCAGATCATCAGCTTATTAAGATTCTGCCGTAGGACCATCCCCGCCAAGCCCCGTGTTTTGGCCGTCGCCGACCGCCCGTTGCATGTCGGGATCAAATTTCTTCCCATCCAACTGAAGGGAACGGCTTTTTAAACGATTAAACAATTTCTCTTGTTTTTAGAAAGTTTTTATATAGAGGAAGAGATAGAGAGAACTTTCTGAAAATTGATGAGAATCGTTGAATTGTTTAAGATGTGTTGCGCTCGCGCAACAGGCATGGAGGCGGGGGCATGGATGCGTGCGGCCGGAGGAACCGGAAGAGAAAACATGCGCCGGAGACAAATTTATAGCCCCGCCACGCGTCTTACAATGACCTCCGCACGACAAACCTGCCGCAAGGATTTGTAACAGCCCATCTCGCCCCGGTATTCGAAAAACGTCCTTTCCCGTCAGCCTCGGCGCGATACGGGCAATGTTTACCAGTTTCCAACGCCCGCTTGCATGCGTGGATCGACCCCGATACAGTTGAGTCCATCAAGAGATCTTGGCACCTAGAACCATCAATTAACAAGTCGTTTTCGACTTCGATGGGGTTCTCGCCAGCACCGGGCAATGGAGGTATGTGTGTGACCAGCCCGAGGGGATGCGCGTTTTGAGCGGTCCTCAGTCCAGTTACCTGGGTGGTGCAGTGAGACGCATCTTCGATCAAAAGCCCGTTCATCACGAACGGAATTTGGTCGATGGCGTCCGCTGCATATACTCTACCGTCTTGCAGCATGTCATTGACCTTCACTCGAATTGAAGACGGTCACCTCATGCATTCATCTTGCACTACTGCTGCTGAGCCTGCAGTCCAATCGAAGCAGAACCTCGATGCAGCTCACACCGAAAATATTCCCACTACTGATACTAAGCACGTCGATGCTCAGCGTCGTCCGCGCAAACAGTACAAACGCAAACCTCCGATTCCAGTCTCGGAATATAGCGTCTCATACTCGCTTGACCCTGAACACCTCGTCTGGCCCCTCGCGGAGCAAGGCATCGCCGAAGGCGCACCCTACCCTCTTTCTATGGTAGCTGCCGGGGCTTTGGTGCTGTGCCCTAAGCATCGCAATCGGCATGGCGTCGGCAACACCGTGGGCTACGAGGGCGGTCCGGCAGAAGGCATTCTCTGCCCGAGCTGCAAACACATCTATTACACGGCATCCGCGCCCGCAGAACAAGACTCAGGCGCGTCCGCGTGATATCGCCTCTGCCTATTCCAAACCTCACTAGCTGAAGTGATTCGGGAGATAGCATCCATCCAAATGCGTTTCCCGACCGACCTGAGGCTATTCACCTGAACTGAATCGGAAGGCTACAACCATGAGTACATGTATTCCGATTATTAAATTCGTGATCCTAATCTAACCCCGGTTCGATAGAAAAATTTGAAAGCGAAAATATGGAAACTACTACTGTATATCCTCACACGTTTATCTGCGACGGCGACGTTCGGAAGTTCGCTCCCGGCTACGACATCGCTTATCTGAGTCCGGAGCGCCCGACTTGGCCTGCGGATATCGGCGATGGTCCCCTCCCCGTCTACTGCTACAACACCGGTGATCTTGTCCTCTGCCCGCTCCTCCTGACTCGCCATGAGCCGGCGCGCACAATCGGAGTGGATTGCGAGGCGTGCGGTATCGTCTGTGACGACTGCAATACGGTCTATGCGACTAGCAGGCTTCTCTCGCTGGAATCTCTTGAAGAAGATCACTTCCGCGAGGTGCTGCATGGCTAAAACTGCGAAACCTGACACGCTCTTTTGTTCGCGGGACGTTTCGGCCTTCATGCCCGAAGAATATAAGCTCGTCTGCATCGAGGAACATTATCCGGTCTGGGCCACCGATCTTCATGCAGGTCCCTTCACGGTCTGTAGTTACGGTACCGGTGATGAAGCGCTCTGTCCGAAACATCTGACGAAGCACCCACGACCTAGGGCAATCGGCTCGCGCCGCGCTGCGGCCGGGAATGTTTGCGACGAGTGCAAAGCGGTTTATGCACTCACTAGCATCATTCCAACGAGGCGCCGGGAAGCGGTTGCGTGCGTTTGTAATTTCCGCGACCAAAAAGTGATCACCGTGTCCGCGCGCGCCGACTAACTCCGGAATCCTATACCAAACACACCGAGAGACCCCCGGTAGTGGTTTCTCGGTCATCTATTACGTATTCCTAAACTATGAATATCGACCCAACTAAGAAATACTCCGAGCTCGCAGCGGAAGGTTTCGCCTGTTTTCCCATTCGCCCGAACGAAAAGGCTCCCGCTACGCCACATGGATTCAAGGATGCAAGCAAGGATCCAGCAAAGCATCAGGAGTGGGCTGATGAATGCCCCGACTATAACGTAGCCTACGCGACAGGTCCCGCCTCAGATTACTCGCTTGTTATCGATGTCGATGTGAAGAACGGAGACGCGACAGGCCTCAAATCTATGCGTCGCCTGGAGAAAGAATACGGTGCGCTCCCGCCCACTCGCAAAGTGTTCACGCCATCTGGAGGGTACCATCTTATCTACAGGTATCCCCCGAGCCTCAGGGTGCCGAGCCGGATCAATTTTCTGCCTCGCGTCGATGTGAAGGCAGAAGGCGGCTACTGTCTGGCCCCACCGTCAATCATCAATGGGGAGCCCTATTTCTTCGACGAACCCATTTTGCCGATTTCCGAAGCGCCCGCGTCGTTGCTTAACTTGTTGTGCTCCACACAAAACACGAAGTCGCCTAAACGGAAAGCCGCCAAATTAAAAACTGTGGTCATCGGTAGCCGCAATGATTCAGTCGCGTTTGAGGGGTTCTCCCTGCTCAATGCTGGCCTGAATCCCGACCTGCTGGAAGAAGAACTGCTTGAATACAACGCCGCCAACTGCGAGCCACCGCTGTCGGAATCGGAAGTATCGCAGATTGCTGCAAACGTAGTCAGTTCCCACCAGAAGAATAACGGCAACGTCTCGCGCGCGACTGACCTCGGAAATGCGCGTCGGATGTCGGAACTGTACGGCGATACACTCAGTTTCGTCTCGGAGATGAAGCAGTGGCTCGAAAAAACCTCGACCGGCGCGTGGCGTTTTATAGACGACTTACGTGTGCTGTATCTCGCCCGCGAAATCATTCCCCTGATTCACGAGGAGATTCGCCGCCTGTCTCCAGGTAGTCGCCAGGAGATGGTCCTTCACGCGAAGTACACCGAAAGCAACAAAGCTCTCAAGGATGCAGTCGAACTGTTCAGGTCCGAGCCCGGCATCGCGGTCTCGGTTCGCAACCTTGATGAGGGAGAATGGATCTTCCCAGCAAAGAACGGACTCGTTGATCTGCAGACCGGCATGTTCATGCCGATGGACCCCGCGCTGCGTATTACGCAAACTGCGGGGGTAAACTTCGATCCTGATGCGACATGCCCGTTGTGGGAGAAATTCCTGATTCAAATTATGAACGGGAACGTCGAGCTTGTGGAGTACCTGCGCCGCGCCATCGGCTATACGCTGACCACGCAAACGTCGGAGCATGCTCTGTTCTTCGCTTTTGGCAGCGGTGCAAACGGAAAATCAACCTTTCTCAATTTGCTGCGGGCTCTCTTCGGAGATCTCGGAGCACAGGCGAACGGAGATATGTTGCTTGACAAGAACGGCGGTGCTGCCATGTCCCCAAATGCAGCAAGCAGCGAAGTTGCCCGCTTGGCCGGGAAACGTCTCGTCGCTATGAGCGAGGTTGAAGAGGGTCGCCATTTCAGCGAGAAAACGGTGAAGTGGTATACCGGCGGCGAAGTTATCACCGCGCGCATGCTCTACCAAAATGCTTTCGAGTTCAAGCCGCGCTTCAAGCTCTGGCTCGCTGGTAACTACAAACCGACGATCAAGGGCAACGATCATGGCATCTGGCGTCGTATGAAGCTGATTCCGTTCACTGTGACGATTCCGCCCGAGAAACGTGACCCGGACCTCGAACGCAAACTGCGCGACGAACTCCCAGGCATCTTGAACTGGGCGCTTGCTGGCTGCAAGCAATGGCAGGAGAATGGGTACAAGCTCAATGAGCCGGCGATCATCTCGAACGAGGTCGCGGAATACCGCAGTGAAATGGATGTTGTCGAAAGCTGGCTGTCGGAATTCACGCGCGACGATCCCAATGGTGAAATCCATTTCGGCGACACCTATAAGTTTTTTAAGGCGTGGACCGACTCGCAGTACAACTTCGCCTATTCCGGCAAGCGGTTCGGCATGATTCTGGCGGACAAGGGGTATAAACCTGTATCAAAGCCTCATCGCGTTTACAAGGGCTTGAGGCTGATCGTCGATCTTGAGTTCAACGAACACACCAAGGCCTATGTCGGGCATGAGTTCATCGATGCGGAAGTCCAGCAGCGGCAGAAGGACTGGCAAAAGAAGTTGCTCTCCGGCATGACCGAAGAGAATTTCGACGCGGACGAAGACCGGGGAACCCCCGCAGCTTAACCCGTCGCAAGTGACTCCTTCCGAACGGATCGTGTTCCGGCACGGTCCGTTTTTTTGTCCCTGGCATGGGCAAAAGCTGTTGTCATACTCCGTCTCTGACTGGATGGTGTTGCTTATAAATTACATTCCGTAAGGAGCAACGCCATGACGCTAATCCGTCGAAACAACAGCAAAAATTGGTACTACCAGTTCCAGATTCAGGGAAAAAAGTTCTTCGGTTCCACGGGGACGCCGAACAAGACGAAAGCCGCGCAGGTCGAACGCGAGTTCCGCAACCGCGCGCACAGCGAGCGATACCTCGGCGACTCGCCCGAAATAACAGTCAAGGATGCGCTTGAGCAGTACGTGGAGTCCCGCAAGGGCACTGCCTATTACAGCGGCATGTGGTCAGGCATTCGGAAAGCGATGGGGTACAAGCTTCATTCGAAGACGAAGGCAAAGCTTCCGTGTTACGGATTTCCGCCCGACATGCTGCTACACGAACTGACAACACGTGATTTCGAGGTCCTTGTCGCAAAACGCAAGGCCGAGGGCGACAAGCCTGCGACAATCAAACACGAGATTGGATTGCTGCGCGCGACCATCAACGAGATGACGAAGCTCGGCTTCAAAGTGAATCGCGAAATCGTGTTTCCCGCGCTTAAGACTTCTTATAGACTTCGATATCTGGATTCCAGCGAAGAGTCGGCGTTATTGCTCGAACTCGAGCCGGAGCGGCTTAGAAACGGTTTAAAGCCGTTAGAAACGCGAACACCCGAGATGACGCGGAATGTGCAGGACAACTACGATATCACGGTCTTCCTGCTAGATACGGGGTGTCGATACTCGGAGGTCGCAAACATTCCGTGGTCGGCGATCAGCCTCGACGCCTGCACAATCAATCTGTACCGGAGCAAGGTAAGGAACGAGGACGTGCTGTACATGACCTCCCGACTCGAAGCGATCCTACGTCGCCGGTGGGAGGAACGCAGGCCAGGTCAGCGGTACGTCTTCGAAGACCGCACGGGCAACGAGCGCGGCTACAGCACGAAGTCGATCAAGAAAGCGATCGAGCGCGCGGGGCTAAATGATCCGGCAGCGGTCAAGGAACGCGGAGGACGCGTGACCCTCCACACGTTTCGACATACCTTCGCGAGCAAGCTGGTCAGGGCGGGTGTCAGCCTGTATGAAGTGTCCGTGTTGCTGGGCCACAGCGATCCGAAAATGACCCAGCGCTATGCTCACCTGAGCCCGAACGATGCGAGTCGCAAGGCCGTAAAAGTCATCGACTCGCTGCTGCTCGACCCCGCATGACTCGGGGGGCTTGGCGGCTTCAACCCGCCTGAAAAACAGGTCACTTTCCATCTCTTATAAAAGGCGTACAAACCGGGATCGCGCAGCGCGATTGATGCCGCGCGTATCCGGTCTCGCTCCGGAAGAGGGAATCATTCTTCTATCCGAAATCAAGCGAGATGGTCCCGTATTACTTCGTTGAGCCTCTGAGCATGACGTTGCTTATCGGTCGAATCGACATGCCAGAACTCGTAACGGCCAAGCATATTGTTTTCGATTGGGGCGCGCACAACGATTTCGATGCAGAACTTGCCATCATCGCGCTTGCACATGCGACCGAGCAATGCATCCTCGCCGTTCTTCGCGATAGCGATTAGATAACCATCCTCTTCAAGAACGAGTAGCCAGATACGATTGAGCGTATCGACCGACATCACTCCGAGACGCTCTTTGGCTTCGGGCCAAGCCTTTCCTTCGTACAACGTTTCGAATCCCATATCGATCTCCTCATCACGGCAATGGCGTCCGAGATAGCCGGTTACAGAAATTTTTTCGGCATCGTCATCCGTGTTCCGCCAGACTTTTGGAATTCCTAGTATGCGCACGTAACCTGGATTTCAAGCACTGAAATCACCGGGGCGTTCGCCCTCACTTATGTCCGTTCCATTCGGAGTCCGGGTCATCTTCCCATGAGGGAGCCCAAACCCTATTCGCCCATCGAGAATGCGTCAGGTCGAAAGGCGCTCCAAGTCCACGACGCGGCAACTTCCGGTTGTAGATGAATCCCGAAACGCCCGCACTGATCAACTCCCTCTCCAGTTCATGAAAGCGCGCCGTACTATAGCGCGGGCCATGCTCGAAGAAGTCAGATCCCTCAAGCGCCGAATCCGGCGTCCAGATCTGCCACATGTACTTGTATAGACGCGGATTCGGATGCAGGTAGGTTCCGTAGAACACGAGTCCGTCCCCACCCCATCGTTGGAAAGCTTTTTTCGTTGGAAGTTGCATGTTATCTATTTTTCACATCGCCCATAAGCCGAGCAAACCCGTTTATTATATTTTTAATGAGTTGCAGATCTGACTTCACTCTCAGCTGTCTTCACGCAGCCGCGCGTTTTCCTGCTCAAGCTTCTTCCAAAGAACATCCGCCGTCTCGTCCCAAATCTCGATTGCTGCTTCCCTTTCAGCTTTCGACAATTCTGCCCACTGATCCAAGTTTCTCGGATGTGCACATTGCAACTGATGCCACTCGGCTGATAGTGCGTGTTGGCGTGCGAACCTCTTTTCCCGTTTCGCGATTCGTGCCCTGTTCACGCGATCTGGAGCCTCCCAGTGCCCATCACCCCATTCCGCACGACCGTAAACTTTACAGTAGTCCAAGAACATACTGAAGAACAGCAAGATCAACACACCATAGAAAGTGACAAACAAGAATTGGGATGAATCGCCCGAATTTGCAACAGCACGGTCAGTGAAGATATACCAAATAAGCCCCGGCAAACCCATCACCGTATCAAACCAGCCCATCATCTGCCTTTGCCTTTCAAATCCGACATGCAGAAAATCCTGAAAGATGTGAGCGTACAAATTAACGGCTATATATAAAAGACACCCACACTGGACAATCTGATTCGACCAGTACTTCTTTTCTATCTTGTGCTTTGCCTCTCTTTTATACTTTGCTGCTTTAGCAATTCCAAACAAAGCCAGAAGAGGAAGGGATAAGAACAGGAGGATCCAGAAGCACGCAACCAATGTGCACCATAGGCGCACGATCATTGCGAACGGGCTATCTTCGGAATTGCGCGACATTCACTCACTCGCCGGTCAATAATGGATTTACAGCATTCGCAGTTCGAGATTGACACGCTTCTTTAAGGTATCCTTACCATTACTAAAGCTTACCAACAAAACGCTGACCGCCAAGAATCATATCTAACTGAATTGCAATTTCTTGCGGTGGCTCGCGCCCCTCCTTCATCTCCATGAGCAATTTCATTGCGGGTATACATCGCGTGAGATCGTCGGGAATTTCATCCTCCATATAGGACACAATTTCCCGCATAAACGACTCAAAGATACGACGCCGCCTCGCTCGTTCCGCATCGCTTACCATATCGTACTCTAGATCATAATCGCATCCGATATCGTAGATGTGCGTCATAGATCGGCCCCATTGCACATCGCCGCAACAGCGATTGTTGCGGCTACCCCGATGACTTTGCCAAGACTTTTCATTTTCCCGTACTCCATATTCAAGTTACTGACGAGGACTGCCCACGATCACTCTGATTCTATGAATCGGCAACCCAGCCAATCAGTCAGGCAACTACGGGAAGAAATGTGGAATCTACGGTATCAAGTTTTGGCGCTCGTTGCCGATAAGACGCAGTCGAACTAGATCGGCAACCGATGCTACTTCAAGCTTCTCGAAGATAGAAGCCCGATACGCCTCCACTGTTCGCAGTGACAGATGCAAGCGGTCCGCGATCAACTTGTTCTGCAAGCCGTCGCAGACGAGATCGAATACAGACCGTTCTCGCGGTGTCAAACGACTCATCCGTTCACGGGCATCATTAATCTGCTGCCTCATGCCCTGCTGTTCCCTGCCACGATGAATGGCGGTCTGCAGACTCTCGATCAGCGCAGTCTCGTCAATCGGCTTGGTCAGGAAATCCACTGCGCCGGCCCGAAAGGCGCGTCGGCATTGCGCCATATCCCCGTGCCCCGTGATCAGGATGATGGGTAAATTGCAGCCCATCGCAGCCAAACGTTCCTGCACAGCAAACCCGCTCAGAGCAGGCATCCGGATGTCGAGCACGAGACAACCTATCTCGTCGCCCTTGAGCTCGGCAAGAAACGCCGCGGGGTCTCCGTAGCTCTTGGCCTTCAGCCCGATAGACCGAATCAGCAGGGCCAAGGCGTCACGCACCGCTGCGTCATCGTCGACTAGATAGACGACTGTTTCGTCGGTGGACGTCATGTCAGGTTCCTCGATTGCCTGATCGGCAAGCTCAATTGAAATTCAGCACCGGATGACATCGACGGGTTTTCTACCACCGCTCCCCCGTAGGTTTCCGCAATGGATTGGCAGATAGTCAAACCAAGCCCCATGCCGTCGGCCTTGCTTGTGTGGAAAGGGTGGAACAGCATCTTTCGCATGTCTTCGGAGACACCCAGCCCTGTATCCCGCACGGATAACGTCACCGCGAGCCTGTCATGACCTAAGACAAGCGTCAGTACACGGCTGCCTGCGGGCATAGAATCCATCGCCTCAACCGCATTGCGGATCAGGTTGAGCACGACCTGCTCAATCTGCACGCTATCCGCGAGCACATCGGGAATTTCCGCCGGAATATCAACGTTGACCACCACAGAACCCTGCCTTAGCCACGGCTCGGCCAATGACAGCGCACTCTGCACGACCTTCCGCATATCCAACGGAAGAACCTGAGCCGGGCGCTTGCTGACGAATGCTCGCAGTCGCACAATGATATCGGCCGCCCGCTTTGCCTGATCGGTCATTGATTTCATTGCACCTTCGATTGCCACGAAGTCAGGGTTCGATTCATGCAACATGCGAACACATGCCTGGTTGTAGCTGAGAATTGCCGCTAACGGCTGGTTTAGCTCATGGGCAATTCCCGAGGCCATTTCGCCCATCGTATGTAAGCGGGCAACCTGCGCTTGCTCTTCCCGCAGATACACGCGTCGTTCGGTTTCTCGCGCGATCCGCCTACTCACGATCTGCTGTTGATAGATGACGAGCGCGAGCAGGCTGATCACGAAGGTAACAATCAGCGCCAGCCCGACTGGCAACACAGGAATGACCTCTGCCCCGAGCTGCCGACGGGTCTCGAAGACGAATGGCTGTATCTGGCTCGGAAGCGTTTTTCGATACACGAATTCCGGAGTGAAACGCCTGATCCAAGCGGGAACAGGTTTCGCATCCACGCGTTCGATCACCCCGCCCGGCTGGTCATAACTAAAGCCCTGCTCGTAGATACGCATCGACACCAACGGCGACGGCACTTCGTTGCGGCTCAAGAACTTGCCGGTATGGATCAACATCGACACCACCCGGCTCGCAAGGCGCGGCCTCGATGCCAGATCATCGGGCACGTGGGCATAGACGGCTTTAAAGATCAAATAGGCCCGTCCGCCTTCGTACAGATCAAATGGCGCGGAGATCGACGGCTTCCCGGTGCGGATAGTCTCGTCGATCGCAGCACGGAATTTGCCGTCGGCATAGACATCAAGCCCGAGAACGGGAAGTGCCTCGTGGGCCTGAGGCTCCATGAACGTGATCGGGTAATACGTCGGGCGAGCTGGCACCGGATGCCAATGTCGCTCGCCGCCGTATCCGTAGTCCTTGACGTAGAACTGCGGGTAAATCGCCTTTCTCGCCCATGCCTCGAACCTCGAAAGATCAGCTTCTTCGACACGCGGCTGCAGTTCGATCATGTAGATGTGCGGATAGCGCGCCAGCATTTGCCGTGAATAATCCCTCAGACCCGCCGACTCAACTCCGGGAAACGTGTGCAACATGGAATCGATGCCAGCAAGTACTGCCTCGTTCTGGTCGAGCCGCTGGCGGATAATTTCGTATGTGGCCTCGCTCTGAGTCGTGAAGTCCCTTCGCATCCGGGAAGTCTCGGACGCGACCAACACACCGACGATGACAATAGCGCTCACGAGCCAGAGGGCAAAGGCGGCGAGTATCAAACGAACGGAACGGCTGTGTCGAGCGATTAGCAAGATGAAGGCGAAGCGGAGAATGGGCCAAGGCGGCCATTCTAAGAGGAAGCGAAGCCGTGCGGAGAACAATCCCACCGGACCACCTCAATACGCTCCGGAATTGCGGAAACTACGGTAGTGGCGCACGGCAATCCACACTACCTCATGCCACAACGTTGGGATAACTTTTGCATTCCACTCCGAGGCACAACAAGACGGTCACGCTTGCAAGAAGTTGATTTCGCTACGGGGGCTTCACGCGTAGTCCGCAGGACCCTCCCGGTGCTTCTGGAAGACAGGAGCGCCGGGCGGGCAGCCTGATCTGCCACACCGCGCCATGCGGAGGAAATTCTCGACGGCAGGTGTTCTAAACTTATTCCGGTAGCCGTGCGATGAGCACGCCGCCCGGCACGTACGAACTTATAGACTTAGCGGCCGGCCAAGCGGCTACGGTACGCTGCCCATGCCGACTCAATCAGCGATGACGACGCCTCGCCAGATTCATAACCCGGCACATCCTCAAGAAACATCAGCAGCCTGTCGGTAAGCTGTGCCCGAGAGAGGGTGCTTCCGAATACTTCGCGAAGTGTGACGACGATATCGAGAATCTGACCGGCAGTAAGAGGCGGAAAATCGCCGTCGCATTGGGTATCGTTCATGCGGATACTATCCCGCGGACTACATTGTCTGGACAACGGGACGTTGTCGTCACACCCATTACGGGCGATTGCTGACACCCCCTTATCGCCCCTCTACGCAAAAAACCGAGAACCTGTGCTGTAGAATTGCCGGTGCCCTAAAGCGCAACGCATGGAGGCTAGATGAATTCGAATGACAGCACTGCTAACTCCATCGTTCCAACGGATTCGGCCGTCGATCAGATTAGGACTCAGCTCGAAAAACTTAACCCGAGCACGAAACGCCGCATCCTTGAGAAGTTTGCTTTAGCGGCGCTCGGTAGTATTCCTTGGGTCGGTGGATTCATCAGCGCGCTAGCGAGCATGAAGACTGAAGAACCCAGTCTGCACGCAGCCTCCCTGCAGACCCAATGGCTCGAAGAACATCAAGCCAAGATGGAAACCCTCAGTGGGACCATGCAAGATATCGGTCGGCGATTTGAGGCGATCGGCGACGATATCGATGAGCGGCTTGCGAGCGACGAATATCTGGACATCGTGCGGAAAGCCTTTCGCGCCTGGGACAAGGCCGATACCGAAGAAAAGCGCCGCTACGTGGCAAACCTCGTGACGAATGCCGCTGGAACGCGACTATGCTCCGATGACGTTGTCCGGCTCTTCATCGACTGGCTGGACACTTACCACGAATCCCACCTCGCGGTAATCCGCGAGATCTATAGCAATCCCGGCTCAACCCGGCTCGATATCTGGGCCGCGAATTACGGCGATCTTGTTCGCGAAGACTCGGCGGAAGCTGACCTATACAAGCTGCTGATCCGTGACCTGAGTACAGGTGGTGTCATCCGGCAAGCACGCGACACTAATGCCGATGGACAATTCCTGCGCAAACAAACGGTGCGTAAGCCGCCCGGACCAGCCAACAGCACGGTCGAATCAGCGTTCGATGGCAGCAAGCAATATGTGCTAACCGAGCTAGGCAAGCAGTTCGTTCACTACTCGATGAACGAGGTTGTTCAACGCGTATCGGGCGACTAAGCTCACGGCGCGAAAGGGTCTTTATCTCAGTCGTCGGGACATTAATGCAGCATCCAAGTCTCTCGCGAGATTGTCTGCGTGGACTCCGAGGATGGCCCATATCGCCATACAGCGCAATCGCATGGCAACGGCGGTGGTTTCCTCGGATTCACCACCATGCCGATACGTTATGTCGCGCCCCTTGAAGAGATGAGAAGCTGCCAGTTCGGTGTCTTCGAAGAACTTAGTCAGCAGCTTATCGAGGCGCACAGGCTGATCCCGGTGTCCGAGAGCGTTGCGAAGGGAATTCAAGGATGTAACGCCCTTCCAAAAATCGGCAGTGGCAGCGGTGCCCACCATGGCACGCACGAGCTTCGCGGCAGTACCGAAACTGAAAATATCGTTCTCGGCAGCAGGCCTGACGTAGTTCGCAACACCCGCAGAGATGATATCGTGCAGCCGCTCTTCGACCATCATGTGCCCGCGAAGAACCGCCATCAAAAGATCAGCCCTGCGATCAAAAGCCCAATTAAATTGCTCAAGCTTTGCGTCTATGCCTGTTGGGAAACGCTCTCTCAGCATAATGTCTTTCAGGGTTGTTGACTGCATGCGCAAACTGCGCAGAGGCATCAGAGCCCCGGCATCGCATCGACTTACGTTCCAAACTACGCGTCAACTCCCACCACACGTTTGACAGTTGTATGCTGCAACTCGATACTTGCCCTGCGGTGATAGAAGCAGGAGCACCACCTCGCCGGGCTCCGCAGTGACGCTCGATGAATGCTCGAACGTCGTGTTATAGAGCACTGCGATTCCCTTCACGTCGGGCGGGGCTGTAGCCTTCCGATCCGCTGGTTGGGCGCCCACAAATTTCCGGGTTAAGACACGTCCGCGCGGACTACGTTGGGAATATAGCAACTGCGCGAATTCGCTCGCACTATACGAGTCTTTCGCCTCTTGGCCCAACTCGGCATAAGCCTTGTCCCATTCCTGATTGTCCAAGTAGGTTAGCCAGTGAGCCGCAAAGCTATTGGGACTTTCCGAAGGTTGCCGCCATACCAATTGCGTTGGCACGCCGTGTCGACTCGTGTGACCGGCGTCTGATGACCCGGAAGGGCTAGCGAGCATCTTGTCCTTCAGGCTGTTCAAGACATCTATGCGACACTCTTGAGCATCGTGCAATGCCTTCCCGACATCTGCCTGCACGAGCCCCTTGTAATCTGACAATGAGTACTTCGCGCCTCCGTTGAAGCCGAGGTCGCCGACGAACTTAAGAAGGCGAGACAACTGAGCCTGCCCGTTTGCATCGAGCGTAATGTTCTGTTGAGTACCTGATGTGGAAATATCGTTACAGATTTCGTGCGCAAACTCGTCAATCGCGTGCAGCGCTTTCTCTTGACGCTCGAGCGTTTGGTCGGTCGCCCCCTCGCCTCGCGCCAAAGTTGCGAGGAATGCCAAGGCGATGCAAAAACACAATCGGCCAATTCTCATTGATAATCCGCCCTTCCGTTGTACACAATGCGACATAACGGCAACGTATCGAAAATCTTGATACCAATGCTCGCTGGTGCGTGCGCCTACATTCAACGGCAGAACGCCCTCAACTCGGCGCGTTCTGCGCAGCGAGATTGTCTGCTGCGAAACATTCTGTTACAGTTCCATCCGGCTCGCGGATAGATTTTTTGCCATGAATCATGGCATGTGAAATAAAAGTTCCGGGATTTGCTCCTCGGATTTCCTCTGCATGATCCGAATTGCGCCGTTTGCGTAAGAGTATCCGCGGGCCACTTCCTCTGAGACATATGTCAAGTCTTCAAAAGCTTAAGGCTGCTGCCGCTCGGCGTGACCTCGCCATTATTCTGGATGTCTCGCCACGAAATCTCGCGTACATTCTTTATAAGACCGCACCAGATACTAAATATACGCGCTTCACAATCCCCAAACGGCATGGCGGAGAACGAGAAATTTTGGCCCCATCCTTAGGGCTGAAACTCGTTCAGCAAAAGCTAGCATCTGTTCTGCAAGACTGCAGTGACGAAATCGCCCTATCCCACGTTAAGCCTGGAAATGGACGGCGGCACGGAATTGCTCACGGATTCAAGAGGCATCACACAATCATGACGAATGGACGAGTACATGTCACTCGTCGGTTTGTCTTCAACGCAGATTTACACGATTTCTTTGGCACGATTAACTTCGGACGGGTACGCGGATTTTTTATCAAAGACCGCAACTTTGCATTGCACCCCGACGTTGCCACGGTCATTGCTCAAATAGCGTGCTTCGAGAACAAGCTTCCACAGGGTAGCCCATGTTCGCCGGTAATCTCTAACCTGCTCGCCCATCCGATGGATATCCTGCTTTCCAGCTTGGCGGCAAAGCACAGCGCAAGTTATACGAGATATGCCGATGACCTCACATTCAGCACGAATAATCCGACGTTCCCTCCCGAGATAGCAGCCCTTAACGGCGACCATACGTGGGTTCCGGGAGCGGAGCTTGACCGGTTGGTCAGCAGAAGCGGGTTTGCGTTCAATCCGTCCAAAACGCGGTTGCAATATCGTGATTCACGACAAGAGGTCACGGGTCTTACGGTCAATCAGAAAGTAAATGTCCCTGCGACCTATCGATACACAGTACGTGCGATGGCGCACAGCCTTTTTACAACGGGAGCATTTGAATTCGTCTACAAGAAGAGAGACGCCAACGGGACCATCATTCTTGAAAATCGCAAGGCTGGAGAGAACAAGCAACTCCTTGGCATGCTCTCCTACATCGACCATGTGGATCGATTCAATCACAAGTTAGCCATAGAAAATGGTCGTGAGTTTGAGAGCACCGCCGGGCGAGTGGCGTTGTTCAGACGCTTTCTTTATTTCGACCTCTTCTACGGTCTCCGTGAACCTATCATCGTTTGCGAAGGTAAGACGGATAACGTGTACCTACGTTGTGCGATAAAGGCGCTATCGGCAACGTACCCCAGCCTAGTTGAGGCAGGCGCGCCGCCAAAATTAAAAGTCCGCTTTTATAAGTATGCTGAGACGCGTACCGGCGAGATCACCGAGCTAACCGGTGGTGTCGGGGGAATATGCAAGCTTCTCAAACACTATCATACAGACGTGCAACATTGTTTTAAGGCTCCTGCACCGCGCTTCCCTGTCATTGTCTTGATAGATAACGACAAGGGCGCGCATAGCGTCTATGAAGCACTTGCCGGAATTACTAAAAAGAAAAAACCTCAGGGGCTAGCCGATTTTATACATGTTACGAGCAACCTATACGTCGTTCCAACGCCACGCGGGCCCAACAATAGCGAGACCGCGATTGAAGATTTTTTCGATGAAGCTACATTGAAAGAAGAGCTTAATGGCAGGAAATTTGACCGAAGCAACCATACTGATGACAAGCCTGGTTTCTACGGAAAGGGCCATTTCGCTCGAGACGTCGTGGCAAAAAAAGCCGGAACTATCAACTTCGATGGGTTTAAAGCCATCTTGGATAGGATAATAAAAGTTACAGACGACTATCAGGCGAAGCTCGCGAAGCCCTAGCACTTCGGTAAGTTACTATCGAGACACGATTAATCTATTGCTTGTAGATATTTGGCACCCATCTGTTTGCTAGGAAGAACTGCTTTAGACGAATAAGGCACCATTATCGAGACTGGTCGATGGTCTGCTGTCGGAGCGTATGCGAGCCGCACTGCACGCGGAGTTCGTTCACGACTCAACGAATGGTGAACCGCTTCATGCTTCGTCAAGCCGGTATGTCTTAGAGATAACCCTCAACGATTCTCATTGAAGGCATCGGTTTATTTTGTAGAACCCGTCGAGAGTCGCAAGTCACTTCTTGAATTTTTGAAACGATACGACATCGGCCACACTGGCACTGGCTCGACGCTCAGCCGGATCGCTGGACCTTGCTGATCGAAGAGTGGCTAACTCCACTACCTGAGCTGGTGCAGTAAAGTAATTCACACGCAGACCGCACAGCTTCTCCACGTCACGAGGCGAATAGCCCAAGTGACGCGCGATGCTTTCGACTGGCAAAATCCCTTCGTTGACCAGCAGCTCCACCGTGCGTCGTAGCAACCGCGGTTCCTCTGGCTCCCATTTTTCGTCGCCAGGTTCTGCCTTGGATCCCCAACGGGCAGATCGTCGCTTGAAGAGCGTCAACTTATCGTCATCACTAAGCAAGCCAAGTGCGTGCAAGCGCATCATCATCGCCGCCACAGACGCGCCCCAGCGCTGCTTGAGGATGAGCAAATTGTCTAGGTTTGTAGGCACCCTGACTTCACTAGCAAACGTTTCCGCTGGGAGCAAGAGCGCACCTGCAAATCGATGCGCTTGTTTTTCCATCTGGTTGTAGCGGTCGCGCTCTTCAGCTCTCGGTATGTGCTTATGCAAAATGAGATGCCCGATTTCATGGGCCAAATCAAATCGACTGCGGAAAGCATTGGCTTTGTCAGCCGACAGAAACACGATGGGCCGCCCAAGCAGTTCGCTCCAACTTGAAAGACCTTCAATAGCCGATATTTCAGTTTCTTCGCGAATGACTAGGACGCCAGCACTTTCAGCAGCCAGAGCAAGGTTCTGCACGGGACCCCGGCCCAATTGCCAAAGCGCGCGACATTCCTCAGCCGCAGCCTCGATATCGGCGTCGCTGATCTGCTCGGGGTCCTGAAACGTGCGCACGGGAAGGTTGACTTTCGGATAATCCACGTAGTCGCCCAAGAGAACGGCAATCTCTTGCGTCCATTCGGTCCGAGCCTCCAGCTTGGCGCGAGCGGCCTTTAAGGCCGATGCATTGCTGCGATAGAGTGGCTTAGAGACAGGCCGTAACATGGCACGTGTGAGCCATTCCGGCTGCACGTTGAGTACAGACGCAAGCCGCTCAAACGTATCCGCTTCGGGAGCTTGATCGCCTTTGCACCATTTGGTGACAGTCGGCGCCGCAACGCCAACCAAGCTTGCCAGTTGGCCCTTCGTCAGCCCACGAGCCGCAAGCGCTTGTTCAAGCCTTGCGGGTTGAAGATCTTTAATTCCCTTCGTCATTGCCAGTTTGCTTCTTGGGTTGTGTCTTGAGTTTGGGCTTAGCGTTGTCGGGCTGCTCGGCCGTGTTCGTTTGCTCGTATAGGCTCAAGAATTCCGTCAGAGACTTCATGTACAACCAAGACTTCATATTGGGCGCAGGGAGGGCCAATTTGACCTGAGTCAGCTGAGCGACGCCGTTCGCGTCGACACCATCCATAACACCGAGAATGAAGATGGTGCCAGCCGTAGTGGCTGACGCTTCATTGAACAAGTCGCGCTGCACGTATTTGCGCTCGATGCTCTGATTGATTTCAGCCAACTTCTTTCGCGTCGCACTCCGCCGCAGATTGACCCACTGGTGTCCGGGAACATTGAGCCGGGCGACGTGGAAGATACCCCACCGCCCCACAACCAGACGCGTGCCGCGGAGCGGAGTTGGGTCTGCGCCGTGAGCGAGCAAGGCTTCGTGGAAGGACTCATTGATGTAGAAGTGCTTCACCGAGCCAACGGCAGAAGGGCGATGCCCTTGCGCAAACCCAGACGCTTGGGTGCGCGCCTTTGCGTCACCATTGTGATATGCATCCTCACAAGCCATCAGCGCATCGCGCGGAATGTTTTGGACGATGAGTTGTTCCAGTGCTTCAATACCATCAGCGGGCGAAGTCGCCATACATGACACACCGTAGGTTGTTTTCCAGTAACGCGAATTCTATCATTAAAAGTTTCGTGTTCAACGTAAAACCTCGAAATTTTCGTCCGTGTGAGCGCCTTACGAAGATACTAGCGGCGATGCCAGCAAGATTTTCCGAAGTGCATACACTTTTCACGCCACCTCACACGATTCCGACTCCCCAAACCCGTCAAACCCCTGTAAAATAGCGCGCTCTGCGGGCGTCGTATAATGGTAATACCCTAGCTTCCCAAGCTAGAGCCGTGGGTTCGATTCCCATCGCCCGCTCCACCTTCCGCTGAGCCTTCAGCAAAAATACCGCACGAGCCGCCTCCATGAAGGCGGCTTTTTTGTAGTGGCGGCGGCCCGGCATAGTGAATCGCAAAACACGGCGCCCAAGCAACCGCGCGCACGTTTCGCGGCCTGCGCCGCCCGCGCGGACAGGCACGCCGCGCGAGCCGCGAAGCCCTCACCCTTGTAGCAGCATCGAAGATGATCCACGATCCAAACGACACCGGCCTGCCGGACGAACTCCCGACGCCCCCGAGCGTTGTCGAAGGCCAATCCGCCAACGACGACGCGCCGCAAGACGAGGCGCTGCATCGGCGCCGTATCCGCAGCTTTGTCACGCGCGCCGGCCGCGTGTCGACCGGCCAGCGCCGCGCGATGGACGAACTCGGCCCGCGCTTCGTGCTGCCCTACACGCCGCACCAGCCCGACTGGACCAGCGTGTTCGGCCGCACCGCGCCGCGTGTGCTGGAGATCGGTTTCGGGATGGGCGCGACCACTGCGGAAATTGCCTTGCATCGTCCCGACGACGACTTCCTCGGCGTCGAAGTGCACGAACCGGGCGTCGGCGCGCTGCTGAAGCTGATGGGCCAGCAGTCGCTGTCGAATATCCGCATCATTCAGCACGACGCGGTCGAAGTGCTCGAACAGATGATCGCGCCGGACAGCCTCGACGGCGTGCACATCTTTTTCCCGGACCCCTGGCACAAGGCGCGCCACCACAAGCGCCGGCTGATCCAGCCGAAGTTCGTCGCACTGCTCGCCTCGCGCCTGAAAGCGGGCGCCTATCTGCATTGCGCGACCGACTGGCAGAACTATGCCGAACAGATGCTCGAAGTGCTCGGCGCCGAACCGGCGCTGGAGAACACGGCTGACGGCTATGCGCCGCGCCCGGCGTATCGTCCGGTGACGAAGTTCGAGCGGCGCGGGCTGCGGCTCGGGCATGGTGTGTGGGATCTGGTGTTCCGCAAACGCAACGCCGGGTAAAGGCTCGCGCCGGCAAGCCGCCTGCAGGTTGTGACTGCCCGAAAGCAAAAAGGTCCACTCAATCGAGCGGACCTTTTTTCATGGCACGAGCAAAGCGCGAGACTTCATTCTGCCCAGCTCAACACACCGCTATAGCCGACCAGCAGGATCAGCAAGCCGAAGCCGATCCGATACCACGCGAACGCGGTGAAATCATGCGAGGCGATATATCGGAGCAGCCAGCGCACGCAGATGAACGCGCTGACGAAGGCCGCCGCGAAGCCGACCGCGAAGCTGCCAAGCGCGTCAGTGGACAGCAGATGCCAGTCCTTGTAGAGCTCGTACGCAGTTGCGCCGAAGATGATCGGAATCGCGAGGAAAAACGAAAATTCCGTGGCGACTCGCCGCTCCAACCCGAACAGCATCCCGCCGATAATCGTCGCGCCTGAACGCGAGGTGCCCGGAATCAGCGCGAAACACTGCGCGAGACCGACTTTGAGCGCATCGAGCGCGCTCAGGTCGTCCACGTTGCGCACCCGCACCACCTCGGCGCCGCCCGTCCGCTGACGGGCCTCCGCCCACAGGATCACGACACCGCCCGCCACCAGCGCAAACGCGACCGGCACCGGCGAGAACAGCGCCGCCTTGATCGTTTTTTCGAACAGCAGGCCGAGCACGATCGCCGGAATCGTCGCAATGATCACGTTCAGCGTGAAGCGGCGTGCTTCGGGCCGACTCGGCAAACCGACCACCACCGTGCCGATGCGGCGGCGAAACTCCCAGCACACGGCGAGAATCGCGCCGAGCTGGATCACGACATCGAAGGTTTTCGCGTGTTCGTCGGTGAAATTCAGCAGACTGCCGACGACGATCAGATGCCCGGTGCTCGACACCGGCAAAAATTCGGTCAAACCTTCGACGACGCCCAGAATCAACGCCTTGCAAGCCAGTAGCCAGTCCATCCGTGCCCCTTATCGCGGTAGATTGTCGGAACGAACAGGACCGGCGCGAATAGTCACGTGCCTGCGCGGCCCCGCCGGCCGCGCGCTCCGTCATTTTTCGACGATTTGCACGCGTATGCCGTTTGTAAGGATGGTGATTGTACCGGGTTCGTAATTCACTCCGGCAAATTGCAGTTGTTCGGGCTTGAATGTGTAGATCGGATAGTTGGTCAGCAACTGCGTCGCGAGCAGCGCCGCCGCCGCGTTGATCTGCTGGGTATAGACCTGCGCCTGTCCGTTCACGCTGACGTTGTCCACATTCGGCGACTTCAGCACGACCGATCTGCTGGACGCGTCGTAGGCCAGCTCGCTCGACAGCGTGAAGACGCCGTCGACCGGCTGCGGCATGAACGGGCTCGCGAAGCGCGCGTCGAGCTTCACGGAGACGCGGTTCGCATCCGGCAGAAAACCGACTACCGGATGGGTCAGCGAGACGTCGAACACCTGCGAGACCGTGCGCTGGTATGGGAATTTGCGCTGCACCGCGTCCTGCACCTGCTGCTGCGAGAACGTGTAATGCGACGGGATGAACGGAAACATCGGCGTCGCGCAGGCCGCGAGCGATACGGTGATGCCGAGCACACTACAGCCGGTCAGCGCGGCGCGCAGAAAGCGGCGCCGGGCCGGCGCTGCGGATCGAATCATGCGAAATCTCCAGTGGAAGCCTTCTCGAGCATGCGGTTGGGTTGCCTGATGGTCGGCCGATGCGGGTTGGATGGCGCGCGAGGCAGGTGCGACCAATGTGACGGACTAGTGAGCCGCTGCGTGCGGTTGCGTTTGCACCTCGAGCTGCGTCAACCAGGCGAGCGCTTCGCCACGGTCGGTGCCGCACATCTCGGTCTGCGGTTGCAGACCGGAGCAGCACGCGGGCCGCTCGGGCCGACCGAAGATTGCACAACGCAGATCGTCGCCGAGTTGCACGCAGCGCACGCCTGCCGGCTTGCCGTGCGGCATGCCCGGGATCGGGCTCGAAATCGACGGCGCGATACAGCACGCGCCGCAATCGGGACGGCACGCATGATCGGCCGCGTGAAACGGCGACTCGCGCTTCACGTCGCTGTTCGTCGGGATTTTCGACACGCTTGTCAACGCGCTGTTCAACACGCTGTTCAACACATCACTCACGGCATCCATCCTGATCTCGAAAACAGGCAACCGCATTGCCAGACCCGCATTGTGCCACCGCGTTCCGTGCGACCTTTTTACACAATCCGGCCGATGACCCCTCACTTAAACTCGACGACTCCGAAAAGGCCATGCTCAAGAGGCGTTCGCGCAGTTCGATCCGGTCTGGCAAACCCGCCGGCTCCCGCCTCTTCCTCGTGGCCAACCGCCCGAGCCCGTCATGACCCTCGCCCATACGCTTTTCCGCCCTGACCTGCTCGCCAGATACAGCGCGAACGGCCCACGGTATACGTCCTATCCGACTGCGTTGCAGTTCCACGAGCAGTTCGACCCCGCCGCTTATCTGCACGCTGCCGCCGACCGAGGCGCATCCTCGACCGAGCTCTCGCTGTATTTCCACATTCCGTTTTGCGACACCGTGTGCTTCTACTGCGGCTGCAACAAGGTCGCGACGAAAAACCGCGCGCACGCGCGTCCCTACCTCGATCGGTTGAAGCGGGAGATCGCGTTGCAGGCCGCGTGTTTCGATACGCAACGTCCGGTCTCGCAACTGCATTGGGGCGGCGGCACGCCCACCTTTCTGTCGCACGACGAAACGGCGGAACTGATGGCCGCCACGCGTGAACACTTCGCGTTGCAGCCCGATGCCGAGGCCGAATATTCGATCGAAGTCGATCCGCGCGAGGCGTCGCCCGACACCATCGCGCATCTGCGCAAACTGGGCTTCAACCGCCTGAGCCTCGGCGTGCAGGACTTCGATCCGCTCGTGCAGCAGGCCATCAACCGCATTCAGCCGCTCGACATGACCGCATCCGTCATGCAGGCCGCGCGCGACACACACTTTCATTCGATCGGCGTCGATCTGATTTACGGGCTGCCGCATCAAACGGTCGACAGCTTCAGCCGCACGCTCGACACGATGATCGAACTCGCGCCCGATCGTCTGTCGGTGTTCGCGTACGCGCACATGCCGCAGCTCTTCAAGATGCAGCGCCAGATGGACCCCGCGACGCTGCCCTCGCCCGCGCAGCGGCTCGCGCTGCTGCAGCGGGTGGTCGAACGGTTGACGGACGCGGGCTACGTCTACATCGGCATGGATCACTTCGCGCTGCCCACCGATGAACTCGCCCGCGCACAATCGCAGCGCACCTTGCATCGCAATTTCCAGGGCTATAGCACGCGGGCGCAATGCGATCTAATCGGCTTCGGCGCGTCGTCGATCGGCAAGGTCGGCGACGTGTATGCCCAGAACGCGAAGGACTTGCCCGGTTATGCGGCGGCGATCGACGCGAGCCGGCTCGCGATCGCGCGCGGCGTGCGCCTCACCGCCGACGACCGTTTGCGTCGCGACGTGATCACGCAAATCATGTGCAACCTGGAACTGCGCTTCGATGAATTCGAAGCCGCTTACGGCATCCACTTCGGCGAAACGTTCGCGCGAGAGCTGGAGCGCTTGCGCGGTTTCGAGGAGGACGGACTGGTGTCGATCAGTGCCGGGCGGCTCGACGTGCAGATGGCCGGCCGCATGCTCGTGCGCAACATCGCAATGGTGTTCGACCGCTATCTCGGCCAGCAGACGCTCGAACGGTTTTCCCGCACGGCGTGAGCGCCGCATGACGCGCTGAAAGCAAGTGGCTTGCCCGTCGTCGAATTTTCGGCCATAATCTGCGTCTTCGCGGCGCGCCAGAGTCTGACGCGTACGCTGCAGATCTGCCCAGGTGGTGAAATTGGTAGACGCAGGGGACTCAAAATCCCCCGCCGCAAGGCGTGCCGGTTCGATTCCGGCCCTGGGCACCAAAGAATTCGATTGACGTTTGTTTGCGTAGTGCCACGAACCCCGCCAGCGTTTGCTGCCTGCGGGGTTTTTCGTTTCTGGCGGTCTGAGCGGGCCTAACGAGGGCACATCGCATCAGAGACGTCTCAGCCTCGATCAACAGCGTGAGCGCATTGCCGCCGCCCACGCCCGCTCACAAAAACTTACCGCCCCGCTACCCGCGCGCCACGATGCATCTCCGCGCGCCGACGCTTGAACACGTAGCCGCCCCACATCACCAGCAGCCACACCGGTACGAGCCACACCGATACCGACAGGCCAGGCGTCATCGCCAGAATCACGAGGACCAGCGCCATGAACGCAAGGCAGATCCAGTTGCTGAGCGGGAACCAGAACGACTTGAACACGAGCGTCTCGCCCGCAGCCATCATCGCCTTGCGCGACTTCAGATGCGTCAGGCTGATCAGCGCCCAGTTCAGCACCAGTGCAGCGACTACCAGCGCCATCAGCAGGCCAAGCGCTTCGGCTGGAATCAGATAGTTGATGATCACGCAGGTGAACGTAGCGAGCGCGGACAAACCGATCGCCATGTACGGCACGCCGCGCCGGTCGACCTTCATCAGCGCGCGCGGCGCGTTGCCCTGCTCCGCGAGACCGTAGAGCATGCGGCTATTCGCATACACGCCGCTGTTGTACACCGACAGCGCCGCCGTCAGCACCACCACGTTGAGGACGTTCGCGGTCAGTGTCGAGCCGATCTGCGAGAAGATCATCACGAAGGGACTGCCGCCCGCCGCCACTTCGTTCCACGGATACAGCGACAGCAGCACCGCCAGCGAGCAGATGTAGAAAATCAGAATCCGGTAGATCACCTGATTCACAGCCTTCGGAATGCTCTTCTGCGGATCGGCAGCCTCGGCTGCCGTGATGCCGATCAGTTCCAGCCCGCCGAACGAGAACATGATCACCGCGAGCATCATGAAGAGGCCATGAAAACCATGCGGGAAAAAGCCGCCATGGCTCCACAGATTGGTGACCGACGCTTGCGGGCCGCCATGGCCGCTGATCAGCAGAAAGCCGCCGAACACGATCATGCCGATCACCGCCACGACCTTGATGATCGCGAACCAGAACTCGGTTTCGCCGTAGGCCTTGACGTTGGCGAGATTGATCGCGTTGATGGCGGCGAAGCACACCAGCGCCGACACCCACGTGGGCACGCCCGGCCACCAGTAATGCACGTAGGTGCCGACCGCGGTCAGTTCGGCCATGCTGACGAGCACGTACAGCACCCAGTAGTTCCAGCCGGACAGGAAGCCCGGAAAGTCACCCCAGTACTTGTACGCGAAATGACTGAACGAGCCGGCGACCGGCTCCTGCGCGACCATTTCGCCCAGCTGCCGCATGATCATGAAAGCGATGATGCCGCCGATCGCATAGCCGAGAATCATCGACGGGCCGGCTGCCTGCAACACGCTGGCGGAGCCGAGAAAGAGGCCCGTGCCGATTGCCCCGCCCAGCGCGATCAACTGGATGTGGCGATTCTTCAGCCCCCGCTTCAGGCCGTCTTGTTGCTGTGCACTATTCAAATTGCGCCCCAGTGTATGGATATCGGTCACCCAGTCGAACTGATGGTTCGGCCCGGCAAAACCGGTAATTTTACCTTGGCGGATATTTCCTAAATACTGGGAGCAACCCGCGTTGGTTCTGCGCCGCACTTAACCGCGATGTTTGTGATTGTCACCGGCGTGGTGCTTCGGTATGTTGCCCTAGTCGAAGTTTTCCGCCTGCGGAGATTCAACATGTCGCCCAAACGCCTGCTTTGCGCCGCTGCCTTGTCTCTCTGCTTCGCGGGGCCGGCCGCCTTCGCGCAAACGGCGGCCCCTACGGCGCAACCGGCCCCGGCCGACCAGCCGGGCATGGAAACGGGCGCACCCGCCCCCGCTGCGCCGACGGCCGCGGCCGCCAGTTCCGCGCCGACAGTAGCCATGGCTGCTCAAGCTCCTGTCGCGCCGCTGACCGGCCCCGTGCGCAACGTCGTGCTGGTCCACGGCGCGTTCGTCGACGGGTCCAGCTGGAACGGCGTCGTCGCGAAATTGCAGCAGAAGGGCTATCACGTGAGTTCGGTGCAGAACCCGCTCACCTCGCTCGCCGACGATGTCGCCGCCACGCGCCGCGTACTCGCGCGCCAGCAGGGTCCGACGATTCTCGTGGGGCACTCGTGGGGCGGCGTCGTGATCACCGAAGCCGCGAATGCGCCCAACGTCGCGGGCCTCGTGTAT
The DNA here is from genome assembly GCF_902859935.1 of Paraburkholderia fynbosensis. Classification (GTDB taxonomy): domain Bacteria; phylum Pseudomonadota; class Gammaproteobacteria; order Burkholderiales; family Burkholderiaceae; genus Paraburkholderia; species Paraburkholderia fynbosensis. The sequence goes on along the minus strand of NZ_CADIKI010000002.1, from coordinate 416,353 downwards.
ATCGCCGCGATCGCGCCGCAGTTGCACGAGTCGACGATGGACCTGATGAAGCGCGCCGCGCCGATGCCCGCAGGCGAGGCTATCAGCGCGGACCCGAGCGGCTTCCTGTGGCTCGACCGCGCCCGCTATCACGCTGACTTCGCCGCGGACGTGCCCGAGAATGTGACGCGCGTGCTTTCCACCGCCCAGGTGCCGATTGCGCAGAAGGCGTTCGGCGAAACGGTCAGCCAGGTCGGCTGGAAGGACAAGCCGTCGTGGTACGTGCTGACGACCAAAGACCGCGCGGTGTCGCCCGAAGTCCAGCGATTCATGGCCGACCGGATGGGCGCGACGGTTGTGCCGATGGCGTCGAGCCATCTTGCGCCGGTGTCGCATGCGGGCGCGGTTGCCGATGTGATCGATCGCGCGGCGCGTGAGCTGAGCCGGCCGCAGTAGTCGGCCGTGCGCTGCGGCTGCGGCTGCGCGTGAGGCTGCGGCGTGCGTCTCGCATGCGCTCGAGAACACGGCTGCGGCTGCGCGAGTCTGATCGCCGCAGCCGCCCGCCTTGCCCAACGCACCACATGAGCCTCAAACTTCACCGCAAATTCGTAGCCGCCAGTTCGACGACCTCGTCGCCTCGCCCATTGAGCACCGCCTTCAGCATATACAGACTGAAGCCCTTCGCCTGCGCCCACTGAATCTTCGGCGGCAGCGCGAGTTCGTGCTTTGCGGTCACTACGTCGATCACCGCCGGCCCCGGATGCGCGAACGCCTCGCGCAACGCCGCTTCGATGTTCTCCGAATGTTCGATCCGGACTCCGTAGATTCCCGCGCCGCGCGCGATCGCCGCGAAGTCGGTGGCGGCGAGATCGGTGCCGGCTTCAAGATAGCCGCCCGCCTTCATCTCCATTGCGACGAAGCCGAGCGTGCTGTTGTTGAACACCACGACCTTGATCGGCAGGTCGAGCTGGCGCGCGCTGAGCAGATCGCCGAGCAGCATCGACAAACCGCCGTCGCCCGACAGCGCGATCACCTGGCGCCCCGCCTGCGCCGCTTGCGCGCCCAGCGCCTGCGGCATCGCATTGGCCATCGAGCCGTGATTGAACGAACCATGCAGAGTGCGCTTGCCATTCATCGTCAGATAGCGCGCGGCCCATAGCGTCGGTGTGCCGACGTCGGCGCAGAAAACCGCGTCTTCGTTCGCGACCTGGTCGACGATGCTGGTGAGATATTGCGGATGAATCGCGCGCCCCGGATCGGAGGGCCGCGCGAGATCGTCGAGACCCTTGCGCGTATCCGCGTAATGCTTGCGCGCGTTCTCGAGGAAACGCCGGTCCGTCTTGCGCTTCAGTTTCGGCAACAGCGCCTGCAAGGTCGCCTTGACGTCGCCGACTAGCCCGAGCTTCAGCGGCGCGCGCTTGCCGAGCGCGCAGCCGCGCCGGTCGATCTGCACCACGTTGCCATGCGCCGGATAGAAGTTGCGATACGGGAAGTCGGTGCCGAGCATCACGAGGGTGTCGCACGACATCATCGCGTGATAGCCGGAGCTGAAGCCGATCAGCCCGGTCATGCCGACGTCGAACGGATTGTCCCACTCGACGTACTGCTTGCCGCGCAGCGCATGCACGGTCGGCGCGCCGAGCTGGTCGGCGAACTCGACCACTTCGTCGTGCGCGCCCGCGCAGCCGCTGCCGCATAGCAGTGTCACGCCGCCAGCCTGATTCAGCAGATCGGCGAGCCGGTCGATATCGGCGGCGGACGGCACCACGGTCGAGCGCTCCAGCGTGCCGGCCCATGCGGGCGTTTCGTCGGGCGCCTCGCCGAGCGCGACGTCACCCGGCAGCACGATCACCGCGACGCCGCGCTCTTCGATCGCGGTGCGCATCGCGCGCGCCAGCACGCGCGGAAACTGCGACGGATTCGTCACCAGTTCGACGAAGTGACTGCACTCCTTGAACAACTCTTGCGGATGGGTTTCCTGAAAGTAGCCGAGGCCGATTTCCGAGGACGGAATATGTGCGGCAATCGCGAGCACGGGCTGATGATTGCGATGACAGTCGTACAGCCCGTTGATCAGATGCAGATTGCCCGGTCCGCAACTGCCCGCGCAGACGGCGAGCTTGCCGGTCGCGGCGGCATCGGCGCCGGCGGCGAAGGCCGCGACTTCTTCGTGACGCGTATGCATCCAGCGAATCGAACCGAGCCGTTGCAAGCTATCCGACAAGCCGTTCAGGCTGTCGCCCGTCACGCCCCAAATCCGTTCGACGTCCGCTGCGGCCAGTGTTCTGGCCAGATAGTCCGCGATAGTCTGCTTAGCCATGCTGTACCCCGTTCAGTGAGAAAGTCGGTACCTCCGGAATGCCAGAGAGTACCGCTTCCTCGCGAAACGTGTCATCAAGGGGGGACTTGAGCAAGACGTAAGCGCGGTGAAATGGGCGCGCAGACCCGCTCGCGGCCATTTCACCGCGCTTAACTTGCGACTATCGCAGCATGAACGACATCGCCGACAGACAGTTCAGCATCCGCACCGCATGTTCCGCCGACGCCGCGCCAAAGCGCAACGTCACCGCGTCCACGCGCGCAAGCGTCGGCCATTGGCAGAACAGGTCGGCCAGCGCGCTTGTCTGCACGCGCAGTTCGCATTCGACCGGCTTCGCTTCGGCGCGCGTCGCGTGCGGGGCATAACCATCAGCGATGTGTTGCCGGACCACTTCGCGCGCAGCGCTCCTGATCGCCTCGCGCGCGCTGGCCGGCGATTGCGTCGCGCCGCTCGTGTGCCCGCTCGCGCGTTTCGTGACGACGAAGCGCGCATGCGGAAAGCGCGGCGCGGTTTCTTCGGCGAAGACATCGTCGCCGGACAAAAGCGCGACACGTGCGCCATATTCTTCGGCCAGCGCGCCATACACACCCGCCTCGCCGAGCTCGACGCCGTTGAACGAAACCCGCGCGAACGCAAAGCTGTTGATCGTGTGCGCGAGAACGCCACGCGTTTGCGACATCGCGTGATAGCCGATCATGAACACCAGCGACGCGCCGTATTCGAGCCCGGCCATCATGCCGAGCGTGCGCGGTTTGCCGAGCACGACCTGGGCGCGCGCATCGAGCAGATCCGGCAGCAGGTTGCGAAAGCCGCCGTGCGAGTCGTTGACCCATACCTCGGTCGCGCCAGCGTCGAATGCGCCTTCGATCGCGGCGTTGGCTTCGAGCGTCATCCAGCGGCGCGCGGCTTCGTACTCGCCGTTGCCCGCGCGCGTCTGCTCGGGGTGGAATACGCCGGCCACGCCTTCGATGTCGGCGGAAATCAGGACTTTCATTAACGAGCAGGTCTCAGTAGTTGAGCGAGGTCGGGCACGCCGTCGTGCAGCGACAAGCGTCGATGACCGTCGCGGCCCGTCACGGAGACCGCGCTCCACAACGCATCGACGATCGCCTGCTCGACGCTGTCCGCGCAGGCGCGAAACAGCGGGTCCAGACGCGCGTCGGCGACGAGCGGCGGCAGCGTGACGAAGTCGGCGGCGTGCGGCACCGTATAAGCAGTCGAAAACGCGAGCGCGATATCGCCGCTGCCGTGGCCGTATACCGAGCCGGTTCGCGCGAGGCCCGCCGCCGCCCGCAGCGAGAGGCGCTTGAGCTGGCGCGCGTCGAGCGGCGCATCGGTGGCGACGATCATGATGATCGAGCCTTGCTCGGGCTTCGTCGTCGTGTTCGTAGCGGCTGTTTCGCAGGCGGCCTGTGCCGCGCGTGCGCGTTCGGCCAACAAGCGCCCAAGCGGCGTGCCGTCGATCGTCAGCATCGGCAGGCGGCCGAAGTTCGCCAGCACCAGCGCGCCGACCGTGTAGCCACGCCCCGCCACCTCGACCACGCGGGACGCGTTGCCGATGCCGCCCTTCAGATCGAAGCACGACATGCCGCGCCCCGCGCCGACCGAGCCGCTTGCGACCTGCGTGCTCGCGCTGTCGAAAGCGTCATTGAAATGCTGTTCGGTAACGGCCAGCGCCTGGATGTCGTTCAGGTAGCCGTCATTGCACTCGAACACCAGCGGATTGACCGTCGACCATTCGCGCCCGATCTGCGGATTCGCGCGTATCGCGGCGCGAATCTGCGCCTGCGCGGCCGATGCGACGCCGAACGTATTGGTCAATGCGATCGGCGTTTCGAGGGTGCCGAGTTCCTCGACCTGCACGAGCCCGATGCTTTTACCGAACCCGTTGATCACCGACGCCGCAGCCGGCACCTTGTCGACAAACGGATCGCCCCGATGCGGACGGACCACGGTCACGCCCGTTTGCAACGCGCCTTGATCGAGCGTGCAATGGCCGACCGTGACGCCTGGCACGTCCGCAATCGTGCCGAGCGGACCGCCGGGCAACGTGCCGATATGCGGCGCGCCCAGCCCTGAGTCGATGGCTGCGCTCATGGCCGGTCGAGCTTCGGGTCGAGCGCATCGCGCAAGCCGTCGCCGAGCAGATTGAACGCGAGCACGGTGAGGAAAATCGCGAGACTCGGGAACAGCGCGATATGCGGCGCGGTCACCATGTCGGCGCGCGCTTCGTTGAGCATCGCGCCCCACTCGGGGGTCGGCGGCTGTGCGCCCAAGCCGAGAAACGACAGGCTGGCCGCAGTGATGATCGACGTGCCGATGCGCATCGTGAAGTACACCACTATCGACGAGATCGTACCCGGCAGAATGTGCCGCACGATGATGGTCCAGTCCGACGCGCCGATGCTGCGCGCCGCTTCGATATACGTGAGCTGCTTGAGCATCAGCGTGTTGCCGCGCACGAGCCGCGCGAAGGCGGGAATGCTGAAGATCGCCACCGCGCAGATCACGTTGATCATGCCGTTGCCGAGAATCGCCACCACGCCGATCGCCAGCAGAATGCCGGGGAACGCGAACAGCACATCGGCGACGCGCATCGTGATGCGATCCCACCAGCCCTCGTAGTAACCGGCCAGCAGCCCGAAGAACGTGCCGATCACCGCGCCGATCGCCACCGACAGAAAGCCCGCTTCGAGCGAGATACGCGAGCCTGCGAGAATGCGGCTGAAAATATCGCGGCCCAGCGAGTCGACGCCGAACCAGTGCGCAGCGGACGGCCCCGCGTTCAGCGGGTCGTAGTCGAAGAAATTCTCCGGGTCGTACGGCACGATATGCGGCGCGGCAATCGCGACTGCGATCAGCAGCAGCACGAAAATGCCGGCGGCGAGCGCCACGTGCTGCTTGCGGAATTTGCGCCAGAACTCGCTCCACGGTGTGCGGATAACGCGTTCGGCGGACGCGGCGTCGGCCACATTCGACTCGGTCACGGTCGTGCTCATGCAGGCCTCACTTGAAACGGATGGTCGGATTGATCACGGCGTACAGCACGTCCACGACCAGATTGATGATGATGAATTCGAGCGAGAACAACAACACTTCGGCCTGAATCACCGGATAGTCGCGCATCGATACGGCATCCACCAGCAGGCGCCCGAGCCCCGGCCAGTTGAACACCACTTCGACCACGATCGAGCCGCCCAGCAGAAAACCGAACTGCAGACCCATCATCGTGATAACGGGAATCAGCGCATTGCGCAGGCAGTGTTTGACGATCACGAGCCGCTCAGGCACACCCTTGGCACGCGCGGTGCGCACGAAGTCCTCGTGCATCACTTCGACGAACGACGCCCGCGTGAAGCGCGCCATCACGGCGGCCACCGCCGCGCCGAGCGTGAGCGACGGCAGCACGTAGCTCTGCCAGGAGCCGTCGGCGACGATCGGCAGCCAGCCGAGCTTCACCGAGAAAATCTCCATGAGCAGCATGCCGAGCGCGAACGCCGGAAACGAAATACCGGACACCGCGAGCGTCATGCCGAGCCGGTCGGGCCAGCGGTTGCGCCACACCGCCGACACGATGCCGAGCGTCATCCCGATCACGACCGCCCATGCCATGCTGGCGAGCGTGAGCAGCAGCGTCGGCATGAAGCGCTCGGCGATTTCCTGGCTGACGGGCCGCTTGCTGCGCGTCGAGATACCAAAATCGCCGTGCGCGATGCGCCAGAAGAAGTGGGCGAACTGCTGCGGCATCGGCCGGTCGAGACCGAGATCGGCGCGCACCAGCGCAACCGTCGCCTCGTCCGCTTCGGGACCGGCGGCAAGCCGCGCCGGGTCGCCCGGCAGCAGATGCACGAACAGAAAGACCAGCACGGCGACGATGAAGAGCGTCGGCAGCAGGCCATAAAAACGTTTGACGAGGAAGTTCAGCATGGAACCCAATCCGGCAGTGATACGGGCAACGAAGAGTCGAGACCGGCGGTAGCGCGGCTATCGTCCCGGCGTATTTCATCGAATACGCCGGGACGAGCCCTCAACGCATTATCTGATCGCGATTTCGTCGAAATTGAACGAGCCGTCCGGCGCGACGTACGCGCCCGACAGACGCTTGCTGCGCGCGTACACCACCTTCTCCTTGACGAGGAAGATCCACGGCGCGTCGGCCCAGATGCGCTTTTGCGCATCGGTGTAAAGCGCGGCCTTCTGCGTGCGGTCGGTGGTTTCGAGCGCCTGCTTCAGATCGCTGTCGACGGTGTCGTTCTTGTAGTACGCGGTATTGACCATCTTCGGCGGAAACGAGACGGACGCGAGGAGCGGTGTGACCGCCCAGTCGGCCTCACCGGTCGACGATGACCAGCCCGTGTAATACATCCGCACCGGCGCGGTAGCCGGGTCTTGAGCGCTCTCCACCTTGGCGACACGCTGCCCCGCTTCGAGCGCTTCGACCTGCGCCTTGATGCCGACTTGCGCGAGCTGCTGCTGCACGAACTGGATCACCTTCTGCGCGGTCGAGTAGTTATACGCCGACCACAGCGTGGTTTCGAAACCGTTCGGATAGCCCGCTTCCTTCAGCAACGCACGCGCCTTGGCCGGATCGTACGGCCAAGGCCCGAGCCTGGTCGCGTAGTCGACGCCTTGCGGCACCACGCCGTCGGCCGGCGTCGCGTAGCCAGCGAACACGACCTTGCTCAGCGCTTCCTTGTTGACCGCATAGTTCAGCGCTTCGCGCACCTTCGGGTTGTCGAACGGCTTCTGGTTCACGTTCAGGCTGATGTAGCGCTGAATGATCGACGGTGATGCGATCAGGTCGACCTTCGGGCTCGACTGCAATTGCGCGGCCTGTTCGAACGGCACCTGGAACGCGAAATCCGCTTCGCCGGTACGCATCAGCGCGGCGCGTGTGTTGTTGTCGACCACCGGCTTCCAGTCGATCGCGTCGATCTTCGGATAGCCCTTCTTCCAGTAGCCGGCGAACTTCTTCACCGTCAGATCGCCCGCCGGATCCCACTTCACGAGTTCGAACGGACCCGTGCCCACCGGATGGAACGCGATGTCCTTGCCGTATTTCTTCAGCGCGTCCGGCGAGATCATCACCGCCGACGGATGCGCGAGCACGTTGACGAACGCGGAGAACGGCGTTTTCAGCGTGACCTTCACCGTGTACGGATCGACCACTTCGGTCTTCTCGATGCGGCTGAACATGTTGTAGCGCTTGCGCTTGTTCGCCGGATCGGTGACGCGGTCGAAGTTCGCTTTCACGGCCGCCGCGTTGAAATCGGTGCCGTCCTGGAACTTCACGCCATGGCGCAGCTTGAACGTGTAGACCTTCGCATCCGGACTCGCCTCGTAGCTCTCGGCCAGCACGTTGACCAGCTTCATGTCTTTGTCGAAGCCGAACAGCCCTTGATAGAACGACTTCGCGACCGCTTGCGACAGCGTGTCGTTGGCATCGTACGGATCGAGCGTCGTGAAGGTCGAGGCGACGGCCATCACGGCCGTGGTGTCGGCGTGCGCCGCATTGCCCGCGAGCATCGCGAACACCACCGCGCCGCCGCTGACCAGCGCGCGCAAACGAAACGGAGAAGACGGGACCAGCAGGTTCATGAGGTTGGCTCCAGGCTGCAAGATGAAACAGAGTTGAGGTTGCGAGAGGCTCGTTTTTGCTTCGGGTTTTGCGCTGCGTTCTGCTTTACGTTGTGCTGCGATTCTTTGGCTTCGGTTCTGCGCTTCGGGTCTTCTGCAGGTCTCGCGCCTCAGTAAGCCCCGCCGACGCGATGCTGCGCCACGTAGTGATCCGGTCCCACCGCCACCAGCGGCGCGACGACCGGCTCGTCCCCGAGCGCGCGGATCGGGCTCGGAATGTCGTCGGCGGCGAGCATGCGTTTGGCGTGCCGGCGCGCCGGATCGGCGACCGGCACCGCGCCCATCAGCTTTCTCGTGTACGGATGCTGCGGTGCTTCGAACACCGCGCGGCGCGGCCCGATCTCGACGATCTGGCCGAGATACATCACCGCGACGCGATGACTGACGCGCTCGACCACCGCCATGTCGTGCGAAATGAACAGATACGCGACACCGAGTTCGCGCTGCAGATCGAGCATCAGATTGACGATCTGCGCCTGCACCGACACGTCGAGCGCGGACACGGATTCATCGGCGATCACGACTTTCGGATTCAACGCGAGCGCGCGTGCAATCGCGATGCGCTGGCGCTGCCCGCCGGAGAATTCGTGCGGATAGCGGCGCGCGGCTTCGGCCGGCAAGCCGACTTTTTCGAGCAGCCAGGCGACCCGCGCCTGCGCTTGTGCGCCCTGCGCGACGCCGTGCACGAGCAGCGGCTCCATGATCGAAAAGCCGACCGTCAACCGCGGATTCAGCGACGCGAACGGGTCCTGGAAAATGAACTGGATATCGCGCCGCAGCGCCTGCAACGCGGGGCCGGTCAGCGAACTGATTTCCTTGCCGTCGAATTCGATCGAGCCGCTCTGACTTTCTACGAGGCGCAGCAGCGAGCGGCCCGTCGTCGACTTGCCGCAACCCGATTCGCCGACCAGCGCGAGCGTTTCGCCCGGCCGCAAATCGAAGCTGACTTTTTCGACCGCATGCACACGTCCCGTCATGCGGCCGAACATACCGCTGCGTACCGGAAAGCGCGTGACGAGATCGCGCACGCGCAGAATCGGCGGCGTGTCTTGCCGCACCAGCGGCTGCGCCGCGTCGGCGATCGCTGCGGCGGACTGCACGGCCTGCACGGCGCCGCTCAGGCTCGCCTGTTCGACGGTGAGAATCGGAAAGCGCGCGGGTTGATCGGTGCCCTGCATCGCACCCAGGCGCGGCACGGCCGCCAGCAGCGCCTTGGTATAAGGATGCGAGGGCGCGGCGAACAGCGCATCCGACGCGCCCGCTTCGACCTTTTCGCCGCGGTACATCACCAGCACGCGATCGGCCACCTCGGCCACCACGCCCATGTCGTGCGTGATGAAGATCACGCCCATGTTCATCTCGTCCTGCAAGCCGCGGATCAGTTGCAGGATCTGCGCCTGAATCGTCACGTCGAGCGCGGTAGTCGGCTCGTCGGCAATCAGCAGCGCGGGCTTGCACGACAACGCCATTGCGATCATCACGCGCTGACGCATGCCGCCCGACAGTTGATGCGGAAAGCGCGCGGCCACCCGCCGTGCCTCAGGAATCCGAACCAGTTCGAGCAGCCGCAGCGTTTCGGCATGGGCGGCCTGACGGCTCTTGCCCTGATGCAACGCGATCGCTTCGCTGATCTGGTCGCCGACGGTGAAGACCGGATTGAGCGAGGTCATCGGCTCCTGGAAGATCATCGCGATGTCAGCGCCGCGAATCGAGCGCATCGTGCCGGACGACGCTTGCGCGAGGTCGAGCACGCTGCCGTCGCGGCGCCGGAATGCGATGCTGCCGCCGGCAAGACGCCCGCCGCCATGCTCGATCAGCCGCATCAACGCGAGCGAAGTCACCGATTTGCCCGAGCCCGATTCGCCGACGATCGCCAGCGTCTCGCCGCGCTCGACAGTCAGCGACAGATTGCGCACCGCGTTGAAGGTCGAGTTGCCGCGGCGAAACGCGACCGACAGATCGTCGACCGCGAGCACGCGTTGCGGCGGCAAGGTTTCGATAAGCGGACGGGCAGTGTGCGAGGGAGTCGGCACGGTGGTTCCTTTGATTTCGAACGCGGCTAACGTAGGTTCTGGCAAAACTTCCAGCGGGATGTCGCGCGCTAGCGGTAGATCGCCGTCACCGGTGTTTCGCCGAGCCGCGCGAAACCGCGGTACATGCCTTCGGTATTGAACGGCAGCGTGACGTTACCGCGCGCGTCGACGGCGATCAGACCGCCGCGGCCGTCGATCTTCGGCAGACGGTTCATCACGACGTCGTAGGCCGCTTCCTGCAGCGAGACATGGCGATAGGCCATCTGCGCGGCGACGTCGTAAGCGGCGACCATACGCATGAACATTTCGCCGGAGCCGGTGGTCGAGACCGCACAGGTCGCGTCGTCCGCATAGCAGCCCGCGCCGATCAGCGGCGTATCGCCGACCCGGCCGACCTGCTTGTTGGTGACGCCACCCGTCGAAGTGGCCGCCGCCACGTGGCCGTGCCGGTCGAGCGCGACCGCGCCGACGGTGCCGAACTTGCGGTTCGGATCGATCGGCTCATGCGGTGTCGGTTCGCCATCGCCTTGATTCGCCGGCGATGCCGCGGCGAGCGTGGCGCCGTCGTGATCGAGCACCGCGCGCTGCTGATCACGCGCGAGCAGCCACTGACGATGACGTGCTTCGGTATCGAAGTACGCGGGCTCGACGAATTCGAGCCCTTGCGCGGCGGCGAACGCCTCCGCGCCTTCGCCGGTGAATAGCACGTGCTCGCTGCGTTCGAGCACGCGACGTGCGGCCAGAACTGGATTGCGCACGCGCTTCACACAGCAGATCGCGCCGGCTTCGAGCGTGCTGCCGTCCATGATGGCGGCGTCGAGTTCGTGGGTGCCGGCGGCCGTGTAGACCGCGCCATGTCCCGCGTTGAAGAGCGGGCAATCTTCGAGCAGCCGCACGGCTTCGCTGACCGCGTCGAGCGCGCTGCCGCCGTCGGCGAGCACGCGCTGGCCGGCGCTCAGCACTGCATGCAGCGCCGCGTGGTATTCGGTTTCGGCACCGGCCGACATCGACGCGCGCAGGATCGTTCCCGCCCCGCCGTGAATGGCAATGACTGCGTTGGAGTTCATCGTTTCGTTTTGGGAGTGCTGGTGGTACGGGGGGTGCGGGTGGCGCGCGGCGCGCGGCTCGTGACGCGCGCGGGTTCGCCCGCTGCGTCGCTCGGACCGGCCTGCGGCTCGACGAGCCACGGCAGCACGAATTCGCTGACCTCGGCGGCGGCCTTCACCGAGCGTTGGGCGCGATACGCGAGCGCGTCGCAGAGCGCTTCGATTACCGCCAGCACGGCGGAATCGGCGTTCGCCGCGAGCCGCCGGTCGGTGCGGACATAAAGCGAGAGACTCGCGAATTGCGCGAGCGGCGAATGCGGACCGTCGGTCAGCGCCAGCACGCGGGCGCCCCGGCTGGCGGCACGGCGCGCGAGTTCGATCGTGTCTTCGACATAGCGCGGAAACGCAATGCCGATCACGAGATCGTTTTCGTTCGACGCGAACAGACGCCGCGCCGCATGCGACGGCCCGCCGATCAGCGCGAGCGACTGCACGTTGTCGTGATACGGCATCAGGCCGTGTTCCATCAGACCGGCGAGAAACGCGCTGGCGCCGTAGCCGAGCACGAACACGCGGCGCGCGGCGATGATCGCTTCGACGGCGGCGTCAGCGGCGGCGCGGTTGATCGCGGTGCGCGTCGCCTGCAGGTTGTTGGCGGCCTGCTCCAGCGATGCGTCGACCAGATCGTCGCCGGCCGCGAGCGACTCCTGCGCGTTGCGCAGGCGCTCGACCGGTGCGAGCGTCGCTTCGAAGCCGCGTACCAGTGCTTCGCGGAACTGCGGATAGCCGTCGAAACCGAGCGCGCGGGCAAAGCGGTTCGCCGTCGCCACTGACGCGCCGACCACGCTCGCCAGCTCGTCGATCCGCATGGTCGCCGCGCGAAACAGATTGGCCAGCACGTAGTCGCCCATGCGCCGGTGAATCGGCGTCAGCGTCGGCATGGCCGCGGCGATGCGCGCGGCAATGGCCTGCTCGGCGTGACGGGATGCGGCGGAAGGATGGTCGATCATGCGAGTGTGTCTGCGCGACGGTTGTAGTTGGAATGCATGAAAGTATATTTACATGAAAACACCATGGAAAAAAATTCATTTTCATTTTCGAGGGTTTTTGCGGAGACTGTTGAAGGACAACGCAGTCAGCAGGCCATGGCTGTCCGATCCGGAACACTCACAAGCCGCGCCGCTGGCGACATCACGATGATCAGCGCCTGCACGAAAAAAGCCGCCGCTGCCGCGACCAGGCAGGCGTCGACATTCCAGCGCGCGCTGAGCGCCGCGCCGAGGAGCGCACCCACTGGCCGCGCGCCATAGGTGGCGGTGCTGATGAGCGCGGAGACGCGGCCCATCATGCGCTCCGGGGTGATCGCCTGGCGCAGCGTCGTGGAGCCGACCACCCACAGGATCGGTCCGGCGCCGAGCAGGAAGAAGCTCGCCGTCGCGAGCCAGAACGACGGTGCGACGAGCGTCGCCACCATCACGAGCGAGGCGAGCAGACCGCACGATGGCCCGATGATCAGCACGCGGCCGAACGCGAGCCGTCGCGCGATGGCGGGCGCGGCCAGCGCGCCGCACACCATGCCGACGCCATAAGCGCCGAGCGTCACGCCGACCGCCGAGGCGCTCAGCCCCAGCCGATGCACCGCGTACGGCACATACACCGCCTGCAGGATGAAGAAGCCAAGGTTGAAGAACACCGCGGTCGCGAGCATCGGCCGCAGCAACTCGTCGCGCAGCACGAAGCTTGTGCCGTCGCGTAGCTCGAGCATGAAGTGGCGCGCGGGAGCGGCCGCGCGCGGCGGTTCGCGCAGTCCCGCCAGCAACGCGACGGCCAGCGCCGACAAGGCCGCCGCGCAACCGTAGGCCCAGCCCGCGCCAATCCAGCCGACCAGCAATCCACCCACCGCCGGCCCCGCGGAATACGCGACGCTGCGCGCGAGTTCGAGCCGGCCGTTCGCGCTCGCGTACGCTTCGCGCGGCACGATGGACGGCACCAGCGATGGCGCGGCGACGTTGTAGGCCACGGTGCCCGTCGCCGCGATGAAACCGAGCGCGGCGAGCAACGGCAGGCTCAGCGCATGCGTCATCACGAGCAGCAGCACGCATAGCATCGCGAACACGCGCACGCTTTCGGCGAGCGTCATCAACATGCGGCGCGAGCGGCGGTCCGCCCACACGCCGAGCGGGATCGACAGCAACAGAAACGGCAGCGTCTGTGCGGTTTGCAGAAGCCCCGTACCGCGCGCGTCGGCGCCGAGCGCGAACACCGCGACGAGCGGCGCGGCGGCGAGACTGATCTGCTCGGCCGATTGCGCGGCCAGATTCGACCACGCGAGCCGCTGGAAGACGGCCGGCAATCGGATCGCGGATGATGAAGACATGGCGGGCATCGATGAACTCCTGCGTGATGGTGGGGAGTCCATCGTCGTCCGTCCGGCGCCGCGGGGCGCTCCGCTTCTTGCGGTGTTATTCTTCGCTCGCCATGAATCTCGAAAGCATTCTCTTCACTCAAGGTTTCGGCTCGCGCCGCCAATGCCGGGCGCTGATCGCCGATGCGCGCGTGAGCATCGGCGGCGCTGTGTGCACCGACGCCGACGCCGATTTCCCGACCCATGACGACACCCTGCGCTTCAGCGTGGACGGCGTCGTCTGGCCGTATCGCGAGCATGCGTATCTGCTGCTGAACAAGCCCGCCGGCTACGAGTGTTCGCGCGATCCGCAACATCATCTGAGCGTGTTCAGCCTGTTGCCGCCGCAGTTCGCCGAGCGCGGCGTGCAATGCGTAGGCCGGCTCGACCAGGACACGACCGGCCTGCTGCTGCTCTCCGACGACGGCAAGTTCGTCCACCTGTTCACGTCGCCGAAACGCAAAGTGCCGAAGCTGTACGTCGCGACCACGCGTCATCCGCTCGACGACGCGCAATTGAGCGCGCTGCGCAGCGGCGTGCTGCTGCATGGTGAGACCAGGCCGAGCGCCGCCGTCGACGCCGAAGCGCGCGACGCGCACACGCTCGCGCTCACCGTGATGGAAGGCAAGTACCACCAGGTCAAGCGGATGATCGCCGCAGCCGGCAATCGTTGCGAAGCGCTGCATCGCGAGCGGATCGGCGGACTCGCGTTGCCCACGGCGCTCGCGCCCGGCGCCTGGCAATGGCTCGACGAAGCCGACCTCGATTCTCTACGGAGCGGGTAAACCGCTAGCGCCTGCTTAAGGTCTTGATGCGGCAGGAAAAGCCCGTCGAGCTGCGGGAACGATTCGAGCGGCGGTTCGCAGAACCGCTGCGTTGCAGCATGCTCTTCCTTACACCGCGCCCTATACTCGTCTAAACAAACGACTACAAAAGGTTTGCAAGGAGGGGCACCATGCACATCGTCGACACCAATACGATCTCGCACGTGATGGTTGCTTTCGTATGCTTCGGGCTGCTGTTGGTCGGCGCACTGGTGCTCATCATGCGGCTGCGGCACAAATATTCGCCGAACCTGATCGGCGCTCTGGTCGGCGGGATGCTGTGTTTCCTGCTGCTGGAATTCCTGCCGTCGCTGACCTGAGCGAGCGCAACCGCGCGCAGCGCGATGCACGACGGCAACGCGACGCGCAACGGAATTTTTCCGGACGAATACCCGGTGCGGCGAATATTTGCCGGGTTTTCGGCTAACTCTGCAGCGCTTCCTGATCGAGCTTTCTGAAGGGTGCTTCGGGTTCGGCGCTTCCGGCGTCTGCGCCCCGCCCGCTCACACGTTCACTTCATGCCTGCTTCATGCAGAAAATCCGCCACGCTCGGATAACGCAAACGCACGCGCAACTCCTTCTTCAGACGCCGGTTCACGAGCCGTCTCGATTCGCGCATGAACGACAGCAGGTTCGGATCGATCCGCTCTTCGGCCTGCGCGCGCGTGATGCGCGGCGCGCGCGGCAGCCCGAACGCATCGGCCACCGCGTCGAAGTACTCGCCCATTTTCAGCGACGAATCGTCGGACGCATGGATCACGCGCGCGGGCTTGCCGTGTGTCGTGAGGCGCACGAGGATCGCGGCGAGGTCGTTGGCATGAATGTGATTGGTATAGACGTCGTCGGCGTCGATCAGGGCGGGCGTGCCCTTGTCGAGCCGCGCGAGCGGCAGACGGTTATGCGCATAGATGCCCGGAATCCGCGCGATGCTCGCCGCCACGCTGCCGCGTGCGGTCGCGCGCCGCAACTGCCGCTCGGCCGAGACGCGGCGTTTCGCGCGTGCATTGACCGGCTGCGTCGCGCGCGTTTCGTCGATCCATACGCCGCCGCAATCGCCGTAGACGCCCGTCGTGCTCGCGTAGACAAGACGCACGGGCGCACGCGGCGCGGCGGTCCGGCGCACCCCGTCGGGTACAATACGGGCTGTTTCAGAACGCGCCCACGAGACATGAATGGCGCGCAACCCGGAGCGCAAGCGCCCCGCCGGCGACACGGCGGCTGCCCTCGCGGCACGCAGCGCGACATCGCGGCGCGCGCCCAGCGTGGCGAGCAAGGCGCGGGTACGGCGGTCGTCGTCGCCGCTTTTTTGCGGCGGAGCGAGATGCAGCACGGTCGGCGCGAGGCCCGCGAGCCGTTTCAGGCTGCGGCGCACATCGAGATCGCCGACGAGCGGCGTCACGCCGGCGGCACGCAATTCGGCGCTGCGTTCGGCGTGGCTGGTCAGCGCGAAGACGTGGGCGCGCGGGTGCAACAGCGGCACGCAGCGCATGCCGACATCGCCGCATCCTACGATCAGCACGCGCGGCCGGCGGAAGTTTCGTGTCGCTTTCATGGTGGACGCATTGTAGCCGTCAAGCGCGGCAGGTATCGCGCGGTTGATCCGGCGAGTCCGATAACGATTCCCGACTTTTCGATTTCGAACACTCTATGGCATTTAACGTCACGCTCCGGCAAAGCGGCCGGCAGTTTCAGGTAGAACAGGACGAACCGGTGCTGAGCGCCGCCTTGCGCCAAGGCATCGGCCTGCCCTACGGTTGCAAGAACGGCGCCTGCGGTTCGTGCAAGGGCACCGTGGTGAGCGGCGAAGTCGAACAGCGCGCGCATTCGTCGTCGGCGTTGTCGAACGACGAAAAGACGCGCGGCATGGCGCTCCTGTGTTGCGCCACCGCCTGCTCCGATCTCGAAGTGGATATCCGCGAAGTGGCCGGCGTCGGCGACGTGCAGGTCAAGAAACTGCCGTGCCGCGTGAACGCGATCGAGCGCAAGGCCGACGACGTCGCCGTCGTGAAGCTGCAATTGCCCGCCAACGAACGTCTGCAATATCTGGCCGGCCAGTATCTCGAATTCATTCTGAAAGACGGCAAGCGCCGCAGCTATTCGATGGCGAGCGCGCCGCATGCCGAAGGCCCGATCGAGTTGCACATCCGTCACATGCCCGGCGGCGCCTTCACCGAGCACGTGTTCAACACGATGAAAGAGCGCGACATCCTGCGCTTCGAAGCACCGCTCGGCACGTTCTTCCTGCGTGAAGACTCGGACAAGCCGATCGTGCTCCTCGCATCGGGCACGGGCTTCGCGCCGCTGAAGGCGATCGTCGAGCACGCGCTGTACAAGAACCTCGAACGGCCCATGACGCTGTACTGGGGTGCACGTCGCAAGAAAGATCTGTATCTGCTCGAGCTGGCCGAACAGTGGGCGCGCGAGATTCCGAACTTCAAGTTCGTGCCGGTGCTGTCCGAGCCGGCCACCGGCGACGCGTGGACGGGCCGGGTCGGCTTCGTGCACCGTGCGGTAATCGAAGACCTGCCCGATCTGTCGGCGTACCAGGTGTATGCGTGCGGCGCGCCGGTGATGGTGGAGTCGGCGCAGCGCGATTTCACGCAGCATCACAGTCTGCCGGAAGACGAGTTCTACGCGGACTCGTTCACGAGCGAAGCGGATCTGGCCAACGCGGTCTGAACGCGTGGTCTCAGCACGAGGCCTGCTCGGCTGCAAGGCCTCGCCGGTATGTCGGCGAGGCCGTTCTCGCGCAACGTGTCAGCATCAAGACCGCGGCGCAAAAAGCCGCCTTCATGCCCCGCGGTGCAAATTCATGGTTTACACCGGCGCTTTCCTTGTCGTATTCTTTCGCGCATGAACCGCATCCAGTCCGAACTCCGACGTCGCCGCTCGCCGCTCCCTTAGGGACGCCGCCGGCTTCGTCACGGATTCGCGCCACACCAGGGCGCAAGCTGTTCGAATCATGAAAGCCACGGCATGCCGTGGCTTTTTGTTTTTCCGGCCGCTATCTGGCCAACCGGTCATTCACCTTCACCCCTGCTTTCACCTGTCTCCTGGAGCCCGCCGTCATGAATTTCAATGAGTACCCGATCGAGTCGCTGATGTACATCACGAACCGGCCTGAAATCGTTTTCACGCACGGTAAGGGTTCATGGCTCTATGACAACAACGGCAAGCGCTATCTGGACTTCATCCAGGGCTGGGCGGTCAATAGCCTCGGCCATTGCAACGACGGCATGATCGAAGCGCTGAACAGGCAGGCGAAGCTGCTGCTCAATCCGTCGCCGGCGTTCTACAACGAGCCGATGGCGCAACTCGCGGGCCTCCTCACGCAGCACAGCTGCTTCGACAAGGTGTTCTTCGCGAACAGCGGTGCCGAAGCCAACGAAGGCGCGATCAAGCTCGCGCGCAAGTGGGGCAAGAAGTTCAAGGACGGCGCATTCGAAATCATCACGTTCGATCACAGCTTCCACGGCCGCACGATCGCCACCATGTCGGCAAGCGGCAAGCCGGGCTGGGACACGATTTATGCACCGCAGGTGTCGGGCTTCCCGAAGGCGGATCTGAACGACATTGCATCGGTGGAAAAGCTGATCAACGCGAAGACGGTCGCGGTAATGCTCGAACCGATTCAGGGCGAAGGCGGTGTGATTCCCGCGTCGCGCGAATTCATGCAGCAACTGCGCGAGCTGACCAAAAAGCACAACCTGCTGCTGATCGTCGACGAAGTGCAAAGCGGCTGCGGCCGCGCGGGTACGCTGTTCGCGTACGAGCTCTCGGGTATCGAGCCGGACATCATGACGCTTGGCAAGGGCATCGGCGGCGGTGTGCCGCTCGCGGCGCTGCTGTCGAAGGCGGAGGTCGCGGTGTTCGAAGCGGGCGATCAGGGCGGCACCTACAACGGCAATCCGCTGATGACCGCGGTCGGCTATTCGGTGATCTCGCAATTGACGGCGCCGGGCTTCCTCGAAGGCGTGCGCGCGCGTGGCGAGTATCTGCGCGCGAAGCTGCTGGAGTTGTCGGAGGAACGCGGCTTCAAGGGCGAGCGCGGCGAGGGTCTGCTGCGCGCGCTGCTGCTCGGTAAGGACATCGGCAACCAGATCGTCGAGAAGGCGCGCGACATGCAGCCCGACGGCCTGCTGCTGAACGCGGCGCGTCCGAACCTGCTGCGCTTCATGCCGGCGCTGAACGTGACGAACGAAGAGATCGACCAGATGATGGCGATGCTGCGTTCGATCCTCGACACGCTGTAATCAACCGGAACACGCCGATGACGACGAGCGCAACGCTATCGATCCGCCGCTTCGACGCGAGCGATATCGATGCGGTGGTCGCGCTGTGGCAGCAAGCGTTTCCCGAGTACCGGGACGCGACGAGGCCGCAGCGCAATCCGCATCTGTCGATCGCCAACAAGCTGGCGACGCAACCCGAACTGTTCTTTGTCGCGGTGCTCGGCGAGCGCATCGTCGGGACGGTGATGGGCGGTTATGACGGGCACCGCGGCTGGATGTATTCGCTGGCGGTAGATGAATCGCTGCGTCGTCACGGCATCGGCACGCGTCTGGTCGCGCACGTCGAACAAGTGTTGACCGGGCTTGGCTGTCCGAAGCTGAATCTGCAAATCCTGTCCGCGAAAGACGAGTTGCGCGCGTTTTACGAGGCGCTCGGGTATCGCACCGATGCAGTGATCAGTCTCGGCAAGCGCTTAGGCGAACTGGCGGACTCCGTGCCGGCTGCCTGAAGTACCGCACGCCTGAATGGAAAAGGCCGCATGCGAAAACGCATGCGGCCTTTTTTTCATCAGTACGGCAGGGTAATTCAGTCCGACTTATTCACCCAGATAGGCCGCCCGGACCTTCGGATCGTCCAGCATCTGCTTCGCGTCGCCCGACATCGTGACCAGACCCGAGTCCATCACGTAGCCGCGGTTCGCCGCCTGCAGCGCGAGACGCGCGTTCTGCTCGACCAGCAGCACGGTCATGCCCTCAGCGGAAATCGCGCGGACCACCTCGAAGATCTTCTCGACCATGATCGGCGACAGACCCATCGACGGTTCGTCGAGCAGCAACAGCTTGGGCCGCGAGATGATCGCGCGCGCCATCGCCAGCATCTGCTGTTCGCCGCCCGAGAGCGTGCCCGCGTATTGCGACGCACGTTCCTTCAGGCGCGGGAAGAAGCCGAACATGCGATCGACGTCCTTCTTGATGCCTTCCGTATCCGTGCGTAGATACGCGCCCATCTGCATGTTCTCGACAATCGACATGCGCGCGAAGATGCCGCGCCCTTCCGGCACCATCGCGAGACCGCGCTTGAGCAGCTCGTGCGCGGGCATGCCCTTGATCGACTGGCCCATGTACTCGATGTCGCCCGCCGCGTACGGTTTCAGACCCGTGATCGCCTTCATCGTCGTGGTCTTGCCCGCGCCGTTCGCGCCGATCAGCGTGACCAGCTCGCCCTGCGCGACTTCGAGGTCGATGCCCTTGACTGCCTGGATGCCGCCGTAATTGACTTGCAGGCCCTTGATTTTCAACATTGCCGTTGCCATTAGTGGACCCCCGCACCCAGATAAGCTTCGATCACCTTCGCATCCTTCTGCACGTCCTGCGGCAGACCTTGCGCAATCACCTTGCCGTAGTCGAGCACCGTCATCTGGTTGCACAGACCCATCACGAGCTTCACGTCGTGTTCGATCAGAAGAATCGTCTTGCCGTCAGCACGGATCTTGTCGAGCAGCTTGGTCAGCTCTACCTTTTCCGTCGCGTTCATGCCGGCGGCCGGTTCGTCGAGCGCGAGCAGCTTCGGATCGGTTGCCAACGCGCGCGCGATTTCCAGACGACGCTGGTGACCGTACGACAGATTGCGCGAGGTGTAGTCCGCGTACTGCGCAATGCCGACGTAGTCCAGCAGTTCGACCGCGCGTTCCTTGATCTCGCGTTCTTCCTTGCGCTCGGCCGGCGTCTGGAGCACCGCGCCGATCAGGCCATGCTTCGTGCGCACGTGGCGGCCGACCATCACGTTTTCGAGCGCGGTCATGCCACCGAACAGACGGATATTCTGGAACGTGCGGGCGATGCCTGCCTTCGCCACCTGGTACACCGCGGTCGGCGTGTAGTTCTCGCCGTCGAGCTTGAACTCGCCCGAATCCGGCGTGTACAGACCCGTGATCACGTTGAAGAAGGTCGTCTTGCCGGCGCCGTTGGGACCAATCAGACCGTAGATCTGCCCGGCCTTGATTTGCAGGCCCACCTCGGACAACGCCTGCAAGCCGCCGAAGCGCTTGTTGACGCCCTTCACTGACAGTCGAATGTTATCGCTCATGTCTTTCTCCCTGTCAGTTAAGCGCGCACCGGCTTTTTGCCGTTGCGTTTGGCCAGTTTCGCAATCTTGTCTTCATGCTTCGGCGACGGCCACAGGCCTTCCGAGCGATACAGCATGATCACGACCATCGCGAGACCGTAGAGCAGCTGACGGATCACTTCCGTATCGACGATTTCGTGGCCGAAGATCATGTTCTGCAGCGGACCCATCGTCGAGCGCAGGAATTCGGGGAACACCGCGAGCAGCACCGCGCCGAGGATCACACCGGGAATATGGCCCATGCCCCCGAGCACCACGCACGCCAGCACCACGACCGACTCCCAGAACGTGAACGATTCCGGCGACACGAAGCCCTGGAACGAGGCGAACATCGCGCCCGACAGGCCGCCGAACGACGCGCCCATCGCGAACGCAAGCAACTTCACGTTACGCGTGTTGATGCCCATCGCCTTGGCGGCGATTTCGTCCTCGCGGATCGCGGCCCATGCGCGGCCAATACGCGAATGCTGCAAGCGGGTACAGACCCAGATCACGAGCAGCGCGCACAGCACGAACAGGTAGTAGTACAGGTACACCGACGGAAACTGGACGCCGAACAGCGAGTGCGTCTGCGCAAGACTGAAGCCGCCGACCGACACCGGATCGATCCCTGTGATCCCCTTCGGTCCGTTGGTGATGTTCACCGGACGGTCGAGGTTGTTCATGAAGATCCGCACGATTTCCCCGAAACCCAGGGTCACGATCGCGAGGTAGTCGCCTCGCAGACGCAGGGTCGGCGCCCCGAGCACGATCCCGAAAAAGGCGGCGAACGACATCGCGACCGGCACGATGATCCAGATGGGTATATGCAGCCCGTTCGGAGCCAGATGCGCGATCCACTCGAATTGCGACGCGAGGTGCGGCGAGCTCAGCAACGCGGCCGTGTATGCGCCGATCGCGTAAAACGCGATGTAGCCCAGGTCGAGCAGGCCGGCGAAGCCGACCACCACGTTCAGGCCGAGCGCGAGCATCACGTACAGCATCGCGAAGTCGAGCACGCGAACCCAGTAGTTGCCGCCGGCCGCGCCAATGATCATCGGCGCGGCGATCACGAAGATCGCCGTGACGATGCCCACGGTCAGCGTCTTGCCCAGGTTCTTTTCAGGAATGAGCGTCGTGGACGGCTCGATCGGTTGAATTGAGGTCATGTCTATTTACTCCTTATGGCCTGGGATCAAGCGCGATCCGCAACGCGTTCGCCGAGCAGACCCGACGGACGGAATACCAGCACGACGATCAGCACGATGAAGGCAAACACGTCCTGATAGTTGCTGCCGAACACCCCGCCCGTGAGGTTGCCGATGTAACCTGCGCCGAGCTGTTCGATCAGGCCGAGGATCACCCCGCCCACCATCGCGCCGCCGAGATTGCCGATACCGCCCAGCACCGCCGCGGTAAAGGCCTTCAGGCCGGGGATGAAGCCCATGTAGAAGTGCGCGTTGCCATACTCGGACGCGATCATCACGCCGGCGAGCGCAGCCAGCGCCGAGCCGATCATGAAGGTCGCGGAAATCACGAAGTTCGGGTTCACGCCCATCAGGCTCGCGACGCCCGGGTTCTCGGCGATCGCGCGCATTGCGCGGCCGAGCTTGGTCTTGTGCACGAGCAGCAGCAGGCCGCCCATCACGAGGAACGCCACCACGATGATCACGATTTCGGTCATCGAGATCACGGCGCCCGGCGTCGTGTCGGTGGCCTTGATCACGTTGATCGGATCGGTGGGCAGCAGTTGCGGGAACGGCAGCGGGTTGCGCGACCAGATCATCATCGCGAGGGTCTGCAGCAGGATCGACACCCCGATCGCGGTGATCAGCGGTGCCAGACGCGGCGCTTTACGCAACGGCCGGTAGGCCACGCGCTCGATCGTGTAGCCGACCACCGCGCAGACCACCGCCGCGATAATCAACGCGATGCAAAGCGTCGGCACGTTGCCGAGGCCGGGGAAGTGGTTCTGCAGCACGCCTATGGCTGAAAGCGCAACCATCGCGCCGACCATCAACACGTCGCCATGCGCGAAGTTGATGATGCCCAGAATGCCGTAAACCATCGTATAGCCCAGTGCGATGATGGCATAAACGCTGCCAAGCACCAGTCCGTTTAGGATCTGCTGGATGAAGATATCCATTTAATGCTCCTTAGCCCGTGCGACTGGATTCGCGTTCTTCATCAGCCGGTGGGCGGTGATGCGCTACGGAATCTCAACGGCACTGCGGGTACTGATGTAAAAGACCGGTAAGGGTTATCCGCCGCCGGTTCGCCCTGACGACCGGGATGCGGTCGCGGGCTTGCCCTTGAACGGATGCAAAAACGGCACCGTTGGGTGGTTTCGGTGCCGTCAGGCTGAACGTTCCGTGATCACATCTTCACGACGTCGAGAACCGCTTTCTTGCCGTCCTTGAAGTCGTAAAGCGTAATGGCGCCCTCTTTCAAATCACCCTTGTCGTCGAACGCGATGTGACCGATTACCCCGTTGTAATCGGTCGAGGGCATCGCAGCCAGGACCTTGGGCGCCTCGATCGAATTAGCGCGCTTCATTGCATCGACGATCACGTACACAGCGTCATACGTGAACGGCGCGTAAATCTGCACCGGCGTGTGGAAGCGGTCCTCGTACTTCTTTTCGAAGTCCGCTCCGCGGTCCATTTTCGAAAGCGCGAGCCCTGCTTCCGAACAGACCAGGTTTTGCACGGCGGTTCCCGCCAGCTCACCTACCTTGTCGGTACACACACCGTCGCCGCCAAGGATTTTTGCCCTGATACCGAGCGCCGCCGCCTGCTTCGTAAACGGCCCGCCCGTCGCGTCCATGCCGCCGAACATGATCACGTCCGGCTGAACACTCTTGATCTTTGTGAGGATGGCCCGGAAATCCGTGGCCCGATCGTTCGTCGCCTCCCGTGCGACCACTTTCGCCCCGCTCGCCTCGACGGTCTTCGCGAATTCGTCCGCGAGCCCCTTACCGTAGGCGGTTGCATCGTCCACGATGGCGATGCGTTTGGCGCCCAACGCCTTTGTCGCGTAATTGGCAAGCGCCGGACCTTGCTGCGCGTCGGTGGCGACGACCCGGTAGGTCGTCTTGAAACCCTGCTGCGTGTAAGCCGGATTAGTCGACGACGGCGAGATCTGCACGATGCTCGCATCGCTATAGATCTTCGAAGCCGGGATCGACACTCCCGAGTTCAGATGCCCGACCACGGCGACCACATGGTCGTCCACCAGCTTCTGCGCGACGGCGGTGCCCGTTTTCGGGTCGGCCGCATCGTCCTGCGCGTCGAGCTGCAGCTGGATCTTGCGGCCGTCGATCGTTAAACCCTGCGCATTGATTTCCTCGACCGCCAGACGCGCGCCGTTTTCATTGTCCTTGCCGAGATGGGCGATGCCGCCCGTCAGAGGGGCCGCATGACCGATCTTCACGACAGTCGCTTCACTGGCGGGGGCCGCTGCTACCGCAGCCGCCGATGCGCCCGCTCCCGCCTCGACATCCTGTTTCTTGCCGCACGCGGTCAACATCGCAACCGCTGTCGCGATGGACACGGCGTAAGCAAATCTGACTCGCATTAAGTAGGTCTCCTGCGCCTTGCAAAATCCGTTGTTCGGGACCGTAAGGCCTTGAGAACGCGCGCATTGTAACTCCAATTTTACGGCTGGCAATATTGTTGAACCGGTGGGGTTTTCCTGCATTGCAACCTTATTTTGAGAGCTAAAACCGCTAGAAGGCGCAACCCGGTTGCGACCGTTTTTCGTGCATCAGTTGCACCGGTGCGGGACCCCATGGCATCAAGTGTTGCAGCGAATCGGCCCGGTGCCCGGTTGGAGCGCGCTTTGCGTTATGTATTACGTTTCCTGCAATGCCGAAGGTGACGCACTACTTTAGTGCGTCAAAATTCCATGCGATGGATTTAATGCGGATTAATCAGGGACAGATCAGGTCATAATGGATAAAAAACCCAATCGCAATTCCAAAGAATTTGCGGGGGACGTCACACAAAGGGGCCGGCCAGCCTGATCTGGCACTTTATATTTGCGCCTCGCCACTAGCCTCCAGACGAAAAAAACGCGCCCCTCAGGCGCGCTTTCTTCCAACTTGGCTCAGCGGAACTGTCAGGCCGGCAGACCTAATCCGCGCGGCAGCGGAAACGCGATGTTTTCCTCGATGCCGTCGAGCGCGCGCACATTGCGCACGCCGAGATCGCGCAAGCGGGCGATCACCGCCTGCGCCAGCACTTCCGGCGCCGACGCCCCAGCGGTCACGCCGATACGCCGCTTGCCCTGGACCCATACGGGATCGATCTGATCGGGCGAATCCACCATATAGGCCGGCACGCCGAGCTTTTCGGCCAGCTCGCGCAGCCGGTTGGAGTTCGAACTATTCGGGCTGCCGACCACGATCACGACGTCGCACTGCGGCGCCATGAATTTCACCGCGTCCTGGCGGTTTTGCGTGGCGTAGCAGATGTCCTGCTTCTTCGGCTCACGGATAGACGGATACTTGGTCTTCAGCGCGCGGATGATTTCAGCCGCATCGTCGACGGACAGCGTGGTTTGCGTGACGAACGCGATCCGCTCCGGATCGGCCAGTTGCAAAGCCTGCACGTCTTCGATGTCTTCGACCAGATGCATGCCCTCGCCGGCCTGCCCCATCGTTCCTTCGACTTCCGGGTGGCCCTTGTGGCCGATCATCACGATGTCGAAGCCGTCCTGGCGCATCTTCGCGACTTCGATATGCACCTTGGTCACGAGCGGACACGTGGCGTCGTACACACGCAGGCCGCGCGACTCGGCTTCCGAACGCACGGCCTTCGACACACCGTGCGCACTGAAGATGACCGTATTGCCGGCCGGCACTTCTTCCAGCCGCTCGATGAAGATTGCGCCCTTCTTGCGCAAGTCTTCGACCACATAGGCGTTGTGGACGATTTCGTGGCGCACGTAGATCGGCGACCCGTGCAGCTTGATGGCCCGCTCGACGATCTCGATCGCCCGATCGACGCCGGCGCAAAATCCACGCGGCTGCGCCAGCAGGATCTCGGTTTCGGCAAGAGTCGTATCCGTGATGCTCATGTTTACAAAATCCCGATGATTTTCACTTCAAACGCCAGCGCCTGGCCGGCAAGCGGATGGTTGAAATCGAACAGGGCCGACGTCTCGCCGACCTCCTTCAGGACACCGGCGTAGCGCCCGCCGCCCGGTGCGTTGAATTCGACCAGGTCACCTGGCGAAAAATCCTCGCCGATCATGCTGTTTTCGCGCAGCGTGGCCAGCGACACGCGCTGGATCAGCTCCGGATTGCGGGGACCGAACGCCTGGCCCGGGGTTAGCTGAAAGGTCGAATGGTGGCCCACCTTCAAACCCAGCAAAATATCTTCCAGCGGCGGCGCCAGTTGACCGGCGCCAAGCAGCAGCGTAGCCGGTTTGTCGGTAAACGTATTGATGACTTCGGCGCCATCGGCAAGGGAAAGCCGGTAGTGAAGCGTCACGTGTGAACCGGCCTTCACCTCGGAAATGTCGATGATGCTCATGCAATGCTCGCTCAGTCGAAGCGCGCTGCACGGGTGCGCTGCTGGCGCAGTCGACGCCGCAGTTCACGCGTGTGGCAAACCATCGGGGTGCCGTGCGCAAAGCGTCTATTGTAAGCCACATAGCGGGCGGCGGCTTGGCTCAGTCGCGCGCATGGCGGCAGGGTACAGCCTCGCCCTGCGCCACCCACGCAAGCGGAGGATTCTATTTATATGGCCGATTACGTCAGCACAATTGACGATGTACCCGCGCAGACAGCGCTGCCCGGGGCGCCGACACCACGCGCCGCCGCTGCAACTGGCGCGCCTGGCCGGCCACCGCTGCTGCGCGGTAAATGGCAAAAAAAAGACATGCCGCGCGAGCGTCTGATCAACCAGGGGCCCAGTGCCCTGTCCGATACCGAGATGATCGCGCTGGTGCTGGGCTCCGGCCTGCCCGGCCACGATGTCTTCAGCGTCGCGCGCGCATTGCTCGACCGGTTCGGCTCGCTGCGCGCCATGCTCGACGCGGCCTACGTCGACCTCGACGGCATCCGCGGCCTCGGGCCGGCGAAAAAAGCGCAGTTGCTGGCGATCATGGAAATGGCCCGGCGATCTCTGGTCGATAAAATGCGCAGGCGCTCGCTGTTGAACTCGCCCGAAGCCGTGGAAAACTATCTGCGCCTGTTGATCGGCGGCCGCCACCAGGAAGTGTTCGTGTCGCTCTTTCTGGACGCGCGGCATCGGCTGATACGCTGCGAGGAAAGCGCGCAGGGCTCACTCACGCGCATGGCGGTCTATCCACGCGAAATCGTACGGCGCGCACTGAACCTGAATGCGGCGAGCCTGATCGTCGCGCATAATCACCCTTCCGGCGCGGTCCAGCCGAGTGCCAGCGACTGCCGCCTGACGCACACGCTGCGCGACGCGTTGGCATTGATCGACGTGCGACTGATCGATCATCTGGTGATCGCCACGGACAGCGTCTACTCGTTCGCCCGCGCCGGCTGGCCGTGACAGCGCAAGGACCAGGGCCGCGCAGGCGGGGCACCGTGTCCAGTGTCGCAAATAAGGTTTGATTTTGCGGCTTTTTTTCCGCTATAATTCCGGTTTGCCTATTTCCAACCCCCTGTTCCGAAGCCATCAAGGCGTTCCGGAAAGCTCAAGCGCCTCTAGTTTCCAAACTTAAGCGCGGCCTTTTCGGGAAACTTTCACGGCGTTCGAACTCAGAATTAGCGTATTAGGAGTGCTCTCATGGCACGCGTATGCCAAGTAACTGGGAAAGCGCCGATGAGCGGCAACAACGTTTCCCACGCGAACAACAAAACCAAGCGCCGGTTCCTGCCGAACCTGCAAAACCGCCGCATTTGGGTGGAAAGCGAAAACCGTTGGGTGCGTCTGCGCGTTTCGAACGCCGGCCTGCGCCTGATCGACAAGAACGGTATCGACGCTGTGCTCGCAGATCTGCGCGCACGCGGTGAAGCCTAAGGAGTAAATCATGGCGAAAGGCGCACGCGACAAGATCAAGCTGGAATCGACCGCAGGCACGGGTCACTTCTACACGACGACGAAGAACAAACGCAACATGCCGGAAAAGATGCTGATCAAGAAATTTGATCCGGTCGTCCGCAAGCACGTTGAGTACAAGGAAACCAAGATTAAATAAATCTTGGCTCCTGCCTGACGAAGGCAAAAGACATGCAAAAAAAGCCTCGCATTCGTGCGAGGCTTTTTTGTTTCTGCGCGCCTCTCTTATCTCATTTCCACGTCGTTGATTCGCTCTTCGTCCACACGAACAGTCTTATGCCGTTCAGCCAGCTTTCGTTCATCCGTTGCGACGCGTATGCTTTCTTGCTTTAGCGGCGAGCGGATCGCGCGCCGTCGTGGAAAACGAAAGACGGAGATGCAAGTAATGGAATTCGATGTGGCGATTGTCGGTAGCGGTCTGGCTGGCTTGAGCGTAGCGCTCAATCTGGCGCAGACCCGGCGGGTTGCAGTGGTCGCCAAGCGATCGATGACCGAAGGCGCAAGCGACTGGGCGCAAGGCGGCATCGCCGCGGTGCTGGATTCGGCGGACAGCATCGAAAATCACGTGCGCGACACGCTGATCGCCGGTGGCGGGCTGTGTGACGAGGCCGCTACGCGCTTCATCGTCGAGCATGGGCGTGCCGCGATCGAATGGCTGATCGAGCAAGGCGTGCCGTTCACTAAAGACGATGCCGCCGAACTAGGCTTCCATCTGACGCGCGAAGGCGGCCACAGCCATCGCCGGATCATTCATGCTGCGGATGCGACGGGCCACGCGGTGGTTGCCACGCTCAGCGAACGCGTGCGCCGCCATCCGAACATCACGCTGTTCGAGGACCACTACGCGATCGACCTGATCACGTCCGACCGCCTCGGCCTGCCCGGCCGCCGTTGCCACGGTCTGTACGCGCTCGATCTGCAAAGCGGCCGCACGGTGACGATAGAAGCGCCGCATACGGTGCTCGCCACGGGCGGCGCCGGCAAGGTCTATCTGTACACCACGAATCCCGACACCGCGACCGGCGACGGCATCGCAATGGCATGGCGAGCCGGCTGCCGCGTGTCGAACATGGAATTCATCCAGTTCCATCCGACCTGCCTGTTCCATCCGTACGCGAAGTCGTTTCTGATTTCGGAAGCGGTGCGCGGCGAAGGCGGCGTTCTGAAGCTACCGGACGGCACGCGCTTCATGCCGAACCACGACGGGCGAGCCGAACTCGCGCCGCGCGACATCGTCGCGCGTGCGATCGATTTCGAGATCAAGAAGCGCGGCATCGATTGCGTGTACCTCGACATCAGCCATCAACCACCCGAATTCCTGCGCGAACACTTCCCGACGATTCTCGCGCGCTGCCTGGAATTCGGCATCGACATCACCAGGGAACCGATCCCCGTCGTGCCGGCGGCGCACTACACGTGCGGCGGCGTCGTAACCGACCTCGCCGGCCGCACCGATCTCGCAGGCCTGTATGCCGTCGGCGAGACGTCGTGCACCGGCCTGCATGGCGCGAACCGCCTGGCCAGCAACTCGCTGCTCGAATGCCTCGTGATCGGACGCTCCGCGGCCCAAGCCATCGAGGAAGAAGGCTTTAGCGCGGCCGTTCATGCGCCGTTGCCGGATTGGGACGAAAGCCGCGTGTCCGATCCCGACGAAGAAGTCGTGGTCGCTCACAACTGGGATGAACTGCGCCGGCTGATGTGGAATTACGTCGGTATCGTGCGCACCGACAAGCGGCTCGCACGCGCGAAACACCGATTGGCGCTACTGCGCGACGAGATTCACGAGTATTACGCGAACTTCAAGGTGAGCCGCGATCTGCTCGAACTACGCAACCTGGTCGACGTCGCCTCGTTGATCGTCGAAGGCGCGCGCTCACGGCGTGAAAGCCGCGGGCTGCATTTCAGCCGGGACTGGCCGGCAACACTGCCCAAAGCGCTGCCGACGGTTCTCTCGCCAGAGCACGTGCGCAATCGCAACGTATGATCGTTTTGAGCTGGATGAAACGAAAAGGCCATCGCCCGACTGATCCGGCGATGGCCTTCATCATTGATCGAAACCGCTTGCGCACAAGCGGTCAAACGATCCGCATCGAGTAATCCGTTGCGCGCACGTCCTTGGTCAGCGCGCCGATCGAGACGCGATCGACACCCGTTTCGGCAATCGTCCGCACGGTCTCGAAGTTCACGCCGCCGGACACCTCCAGTACCGCACGCCCCGCCGTGATGCGGACCGCGTCGCGCATTGCGTCGAACGAAAAGTTGTCCAGCAGAATGGATTGCGCGCGATGCGACAGTGCGGTTTCCAGTTGCTCGAGCGTCTCCACTTCGATCTGGATCGACACGCCCGCATTTAACGCGAGCGCCGCGTCCATGGCAGCACCCACGCCGCCTGCCGCGGCAATGTGGTTTTCCTTGATGAGGATGCCGTCGTACAACGCGAGCCGTTGATTCGCGCCGCCGCCCACGCGCACCGCGTACTTTTGCGCGAGCCGCAAACCGGGCAACGTCTTGCGCGTGTCGAGAATGCGCGTGCGCGTATGCGCGATCGCGTCGACATACCGCCGCGTCGCGCTCGACACACCCGACAGCAACTGCAAAAAATTCAGTGCATTGCGTTCCGCAGTCAACAGCGCGCGAACCGGTCCGCGCAGTTCGCAGACCGGCGTGTCCGCGGCCATCCGATCACCTTCACGATAACGCCACCGCACATCGATACGCGGATCGACCTCGCGCATCACTGCGTTGAACCATGGCACGCCGCACAGCACCGCATCCTCGCGCACGACGATGCGCGCATTGCGCACGTCGTCGGCGGGGACAAGGCGGCCGGTCTGATCACCCGTGCCGACATCTTCGGCCAACGCATCGGCGACGTTGCGCGCCAAGGCGGCGTCGAAAGCCGCGCCATACTGCGCGTGAATCTCGGCAAACAGCGGCGACACCGCCTGGATCTGCTGGTGCTCGGCTACCCCCTCGACTACCCCTTCAACGGCCCCCATCACGCTGCCCCCACGTTCGAATACAGTTGCGCGTCGCGCGCGAGATCGCCGCTTGCCTGCACGCGCTTTTTGTGACGCGCGGCGAAATCCAGCATCCGGTCGATCGGCAGACGCGCCCGCTCGCCGATCGCGCGATCGACGAAGATTTCGTTGTGACCACGCTCCAGCACGTCGGCCAGATTCGCGAGGCCGTTCATGGCCATCCACGGGCAGTGCGCGCAACTCTTGCAAGTCCCGCTATTGCCGGCCGTCGGCGCGGCGATCAGCGTCTTGCCGGGTGCGGCGAGTTGCATCTTGTGCAGAATGCCGAGATCGGTCGCCACGATGAAGTGCGTCGCGTCGAGCTTTTGGGCGGCGTCGATCAATTGCGTGGTCGAGCCGACCACATCCGCTTGCGCGACCACGTTGGCCGGCGACTCCGGATGTACGAGCACCTTCGCGCCCGGATACTCGGCGCGCAACAGATCGAGTTCGATACCTTTGAATTCGTCGTGCACGAGGCACGAGCCCTGCCACAACAGCATGTCCGCGCCGGTCTTGTTCTGGATATAGCCGCCGAGATGCCGGTCCGGGGCCCAGATGATCTTTTCGCCGCGCGCGTGCAGGTCGGCGACTATCTCCAGCCCTATCGACGAGGTCACCATCCAGTCCGCGCGCGCCTTGACCGCGGCGCTAGTGTTCGCGTACACGACCACCGCGCGATCCGGGTGCGCATCGCAGAAAGCGGAGAATTCGTCCACGGGGCAGCCCAGATCGAGCGAACAGGTCGCATCGAGATCCGGCATCAGAATGCGCTTGTCCGGGCTAAGGATTTTCGCGGTCTCGCCCATGAAGCGCACGCCGGCCACCACCAGCGTTTGCGCTTCGTGATCGCGCCCGAAACGCGCCATTTCCAGCGAGTCAGCCACGCAACCACCGGTTTCGTCCGCAAGCTCCTGCAATTCGGCGTCGACATAATAGTGCGCGACAAGCACGGCTTTCTCGCGCTCGAGCAACGCGCGGATGCGGGCTTTGAGCGCAACCTTCTCTTCCCTAGACGGCATCTCGGGCACTTTTGCCCACGCCTGCCCGATTCCACAGGTGGTGCCCTGTGCTTGCGGCCGGTCGTACTCGACCGTCCTAGTCGCCTGCTGATCCATGATCTCCTCTGCCTTCGCTCTGCCGCCGCTGACTGCCAATCTCATGTCGTTGCAATTTCCGCGGCCCAAAAAGCAAAACCCCGCCAACGCGGGGTTTTGTGACGTAACGAAATTTTAATAGATTTCGCGATCAAGCATAACGACGCAGTCGCGTCGCGAAATCCTGCAGCGCCTTGATGCCGCTCTGCTCGGCGCGATGGCACCAGTCCTGCAACTGGACCAGCAGTTGATCGCGTGATGCATTGGAACGCTCCCACATGGCCGCGAGTTCATTGCGCATGTCGATGTAGGTCTTGAGCTTCTGGCTGTTCGCGAAGATCTGCGGGAGCAGGCGCTTCTGCGGCTCGTCGAGTCCAGCTTCTTCCTTATGAAACCAGCTGCGAGCACCACGCATGACCTGATACTTTTCGCGCGCGCCGACTTCCTTCAAATGCGCGAGTTCCTGACGGTAAGCACGCTTGAGCGCCTTGCCGTAGCGGGCCATCACCTCGTAGCGGTTGGCCAGAACGGCTTGCAGCGTGTCCTGGTCGAGCACCAGCTTGCCGGTGGTCAGACGCGGCGTAGGCGCAACCTTCTTCACCTTGGCCAGACGGAACGCCGACATGATGCGGATGTACATCCAGCCGATATCGAACTCGTACCACTTGTTCGACAGCTTGGCCGACGTCGCATATGTGTGGTGATTGTTATGCAGCTCTTCGCCGCCGATGATGATGCCCCACGGGAAGATGTTGGTGCTCGCATCCGACGAGTTGAAGTTGCGATACCCCCAGAAGTGCGCGAGGCCGTTGACCACACCGGCGGCCCAGAACGGAATCCACACCATCTGCACGGCCCAGATCGTCAGGCCGACGACGCCGAACAGCGCGACGTTCAGCACCATCATCAGGCTCACGCCGAGGATCGGGTACTTGGTATACACGTTGCGCTCCATCCAGTCGTTCGGCGTGCCGTGACTGAACTTGCGCATTGTTTCTTCGTTCTTCGCCTCGGTGCGATACAGTTCCGCGCCTTCGAGCAGCACCTTCCAGATACCGCGCGTTTGCGGGCTGTGCGGATCTTCTTCGGTTTCGCACTTGGCGTGGTGCTTACGGTGAATCGCGGCCCACTGGCCGGTCAGCATGCCGGTGGTCATCCACAACCAGAAGCGGAAAAAATGACTGGCAATCGGATGCAGCTCCAGCGCGCGGTGCGCCTGGCAGCGGTGCAGATAGACCGTCACCCCAATAATGGTGATGTGCGTCACGACCAGCGTGTACACGACGAGTTGCCACCACGAGAAGTGCAACAGGCCGTGGGCAAGGAAAGCGAGCAATGAATTCAACAAGGCAATTTACCTGTGGAACGAGAGACACGAGACACCCGCAGCATGCGTGTGTCAAGAAAGTGAAAGCATACAGCGGGATTGGACGACATTCTACTTGAAGCGTTCCAAGTGTTTGTAACAAATAGGGATTTTTTGTGCGGTATCAAGAGAACGAAGCCCGCCGGGGTCAAATTTAACGCCGGAGGCAGCTCCAACGGCCCGTCAGCGGGCGCCGTCCGTCTGACTGGCAGCCGCGGCGATCACTGTTACCGGATTCAGCATTGCTTCGGCCGCATGGCCGACTAGCCGCACTTCGCGCTGCGCGAGCGGAATCGCAATGCCGTGCTCGGAGAATAAACGCCAGATATTGCGGTTGACCGTCGAGCGCACACCCGAGGTTCCGGTTGCCGCTTCCTCGATCCAGAAGCCCAGTTCGAGATTGATGCCGTCTGGCCCGAAGCTCGCCAGATAAGGCGTGGGCGCCGGCTCGCGCAGCACCCGCGGAACGTTCTCGGCGGCGTGGGCGAGCAGACGCATCGCGTGCTCGACATCGGACGTGTAGGCGACCTGCACGGCCACTTTCGCATAACCGCGCGTCAGATACGACGACTGGTTCTGCACGACGTCCGTGATCAGCTTTTCGTTCGGAATCAGCGTCTCGATGCCGTCCAGCCCGCGCACCACGGTGTAACGCGTGCGGATCTGCGTGACCATGCCCTGCAGGCCGCTCACGTTGATCGTGTCGCCGATGCGCAGCGACCGGTCGAGCAGGATGATGAAGCCCGACACGTAGTTGCTGGTGATCTTCTGCATGCCAAAGCCCAGCCCGACGCCGAGCGCGCCGCCGAATACGCCCAGCACCGTAATGTCGATGCCGACCACCGACAGGCTGACAAGCACCGCCGCCAGCACGAAAGCCGCCCGGCCGACCCGCGCCACCACCACCTTCAGGTTGGCGTCGAGCGTGGTCGAGCGCATCAGCCGGTCTTCGAACGCGGAGCCGAGCCACATCGCAACGATCATCGTAACGCCCACCCACAGCAGGCCCGTGACGAGCGAGAGCAGCGTCAGGTGCGCGTTGGCGATGCGGAACTGGACGCTGCCCATCCACGCGATCACGTCGTCCTGAATGCCCATCACGGTGAGCAGCATGCCCAGCCAGACGACGATGGAAACAAGTTTCTCGACGAGGAACAGCCACGGATGGATTTGCCCGTCCCGGCTGAAAACCCGTCGTGCGAAGAAAAACACAATGTAAATCAGGCTGATGCCGAACAGCGGCACGAGCGCCAGATCGAGCAGCGCCGTGTGCATGAAGCGCCCGGCGATCGCTCGGGCGAGCCACACCAGCACCGCGCCGATTAGCGGAAAGGCCGCGCGGTTCAGGCTTTCCGCGCCGAAGCGCACCGTGTGGTAACGCGACTCCCGGCGCTGATCCAGTGAGCGGCGCAGCAGGCGCGCAAGCAGCCACGCGAGCACGAGCGCCGCGAGCAGGATGCCGGCTTGCCATATCATCACGGGCTGACCGAAGTCGCGCGCGAGATCGCCGAACATGTGAGAAAAAATGCGGTTTTCCATGAATGTTGCCGAATCCGCCGGCGCTAGCGGGTTCGGCAATGAACCCGTTAGCGTCGACAAGAAGCCACTGTTGCGTTAGCTCTGGCGTTCCAGCACGGCGGCGAAGAAGCCGTCGGTGGCGTGGCGATGCGGCCACATCGACAGGTAGTCGCCCATTTCGAGGTCGATCCGCTGCTCGGCCAGCACGTCACGTGCAGGCACCAGCGCGAAGTCCGGATGATTGGCGAGAAACTGCTGCACCACGGCCTCATTCTCGACTTCCAGAATCGAGCAGGTCGCGTAGACGAGACGGCCGCCCTTCTTCACCAGACGCGCCGCGCTTGCCAGAATCGACAATTGCTTCGGCGCCAGCTCGGCCACCGATTCCGGCGACTGGCGCCACTTCAGGTCGGGGTTGCGGCGCAGCGTGCCCAAGCCGCTGCACGGCGCGTCGACCAGCACACGGTCGATCTTGCCGGCGAGGCGCTTGATCTTCGCGTCATGCTCACTGTCGATCAGCACCGGATTGACGTTCGACAGCCCGCTGCGCGCAAGGCGCGGCTTGAGCTTGGCCAGACGCCGCTCGGAAATGTCGAATGCGTAGAGACGCCCGGTAGAACGCATCGCCGCGCCGAGCGCCAGCGTTTTGCCGCCCGCGCCCGCGCAAAAGTCGACGATCATCTCGCCGCGCTTGGGTGCGACCAGCGAACACAGCAACTGGCTGCCTTCGTCCTGCACTTCGAGCCAACCGTGCTGGAACGCGTCGAGTTTGGTGAGCGGCGGCTTGCCGACCACGCGCACGCCGAACGGCGCGAACGGCGTCGCGCCGGCCTCGATACCGGCCTTCGACAGCGCGTTCAGCACGTCGTCGCGGCTCGCCTTGATCGGGTTCGTGCGCAGATCGAGCGGCGCAGGGTAGTTCAGCGCGGCGGCCAGTTGCGCGAGTTCCGCGGCCTCGAAACGCTGGCTCAGCGCCTCGCTGATCCAGCCAGGCAAATTCAGGCGAATCCGCAGCGGCAAGCTTTCCGGGTCGATCATCGCGACGTGATCGAGCCACTTCGATTCCGACTCCGAGACGAACGGCTTGAGCGCCGAGCGCCCTGCCGTCTGCATCAGGCCCAGCAAGGCCATGCGGCGCGCCGGGCTGCCCGCGCCGCTTTCGGCGAGGTGGGCGAATTCCATCCGGCGACGCAGCACCGCGAAGACCGCCTCGGCGATCACGCCGCGCTCACCGTGCCCGAGCTTCGGATGGGCGCGGAAAAAACGGCTGGTGGTGGCGTCGGCGGGGCCGGTCAGTTTCAGGACTTCAGCCAGCAAAGTCTCGGTTTGTCCAATCAGGAAACCATGTAATCTCATGCGCCCTCTCCGGCGGTGTGACCGGCAAAGAGCCATTGCGGCTCTGGCGGCGTAAGCGTGACACGCAGACCGTCGAGCGCAAGACGCCCTTCGACGAACCAGCGCACCGCGCGTGGATAAA
The DNA here is from genome assembly GCF_902859935.1 of Paraburkholderia fynbosensis. GTDB lineage: Bacteria > Pseudomonadota > Gammaproteobacteria > Burkholderiales > Burkholderiaceae > Paraburkholderia > Paraburkholderia fynbosensis. The sequence goes on along the minus strand of NZ_CADIKI010000002.1, from coordinate 380,256 downwards.
TAATATGTTCGGTTGCCAGCACGCGTTCGGCGAGCGTGGCGGGGGTGTCGCCGGTTTCCACGGGAACCGCCGCCTGCGCGACGATCGGCCCGTGATCCAGTTGCGACGTGACGAAATGCACCGACGCGCCATGCAGCCGCACGCCGGCGTCGAGCGCCTGCTGATGGGTTTTCAGGCCCGGAAAGCTCGGCAGCAGCGACGGGTGCACGTTGAGCATGCGCCCGGCGTAGCGGTCGACGAAAGCGGCGGTGAGCACCCGCATGAAGCCCGCGAGCACCACGAGGTCCGCCGCGAAACCGTCGATTTCGCGCGCCAGCGCGGCGTCGAAGCTGTCGCGGTCGGGAAACCGGCGGTGGTCGACCACCGCCGTGGCAATACCGTGCGACGCCGCGAACGCAAGGCCCGCGGCGTCAGGACGGTTGGCAATCACGGCGGCGATTTGCGCCGGCCAGCCTTCGTCCAGACAGGCCCGAACGATGGCTTCCATGTTGCTTCCCCGCCCCGAAATCAGGATGACGAGTTTTTTCATCCGCGGATTTTATCATTCGGCAACACCCAAACCGCGACGCGAGAGGCGGCTGCCGCGCCGAGCGTTTATAATCATTTGTTTTGCGGCATTCCGGCCGCCCTACTGCAACCCGCTATCGTGAGAGTCTTCCGCGGTCTTCCCAATGCCGAAAGCCGTGCGCCCTGCGCACTGACCATCGGCAACTTCGACGGTGTCCACCGCGGCCATCAGGCTCTGCTCGCCCATGTGCGCGCAGCAGCGGATGCGCGCGGCCTGCCCGTCTGCGTGATGACCTTCGAGCCGCACCCGCGCGAATTCTTCAATCCGGCCGGCGCGCCGCCGCGCATCGCGATGCTGCGCGACAAGCTGGAGGCGCTGCGCACCAACGGCGTCGACCGGGTGGTGGTCGAGCATTTCAATCACACGTTCGCGAGCCAGTCACCGGATGCGTTCGTCGAGCGGATCATCGTCAACGGGCTGCACGCGCGCTGGGTCATGATCGGCGACGACTTCCGCTACGGCGCGAAGCGCGCCGGCGACTTCGCGTCGCTAAAGGCCGCGGGCCAGCAGCATGGCTTCGAAGTCGAACAGATGGCCACGGTCGCCGATCCGTCGGGCGCGCGCATTTCCAGTTCGGGCGTGCGCTCGGCGCTGGTGGCGGGCGACCTCGACGCGGCGCGCGCCGCGCTCGGCCGCGATTATCTGATCAGCGGCCACGTCGCGCACGGCATGAAGCTCGGCCGCGATCTCGGTTTCCCGACGCTCAATCTGCCGATCGCCCATAAGCGTCCGGCGCTCGCCGGCATTTTCGTCGTGCGCGTGCACGGCGTGGCGGACGAACCGCTGCCGGGCGTCGCGAGCCTCGGCCTGCGCCCCACCGTCGACGACTCCGGCCGCGTGCTGCTCGAAGTGCACCTGCTCGATTGGCACGGCGACGCGTATGGCAAACTCGTGCGCGTCGAATTCCTGAAGAAGCTGCGCGACGAGGAAAAGTTCGTCGACCTCGAAACGCTGACCGCCGCCATCGCGCGCGACGCCGCCAATGCGCGCGCGTGGTTCGCGGCCGTCGGCGCCGGCACGCCGGGCAGCCGCTCCACCGGTTTCGCCACCTCGGCCACCGACCGAATTAGGTAACCGCCGCGGTACGGGCGAGCGCTCAAGCGCCGCGCGTACCGTCGCCGCGCGCATCGAAAGGCGTCCGTGGATCACGCGACAGACCTGCCGGGCGCGTCCCACGTCCTCGCGCATCGTGCGCAACCCCGCGCCTTTGCTGCGCATAGAACGAATTCACCGCGACCACATCATGAGCAACAAGAAAGCCGATTCGAAACCGCAGTCACGCTACCCGGTGAACCTGCTCGACACGCCGTTCCCGATGCGCGGCGACCTGCCCAAGCGCGAGCCGCAATGGGTCAAGGAATGGCAGGAACGCAAGATCTACGAAAAGATCCGCGCCGCTTCCAAAGGCCGCAAGAAGTTCATCCTGCACGACGGCCCGCCGTATGCGAACGGCGACATCCATCTCGGCCACGCGGTCAACAAGATTCTCAAGGACATGATCGTCAAGGCGCGCAATCTGGCGGGCTTCGACGCGGTCTACGTGCCTGGCTGGGACTGCCACGGCATGCCGATCGAAATCCAGATCGAAAAGCAGTTCGGCAAGTCGCTGCCGGCGGCTGAAGTGATGCAGAAGGCGCGCGCCTATGCGACCGAGCAGATCGAGAAGCAGAAGGTCGGCTTCCGCCGTCTGGGCGTGCTCGGCGACTGGGACAACCCGTACAAGACGATGAACTTCACGAACGAGGCCGGCGAAATCCGCGCGCTCGCGAAGATCATGGAAAAGGGCTACGTGTTTCGCGGCCTGAAGCCGGTGAACTGGTGTTTCGACTGCGGCTCGGCGTTGGCCGAGGCGGAGGTCGAGTACAAGGACAAGACCGATCCGACCATCGACGTGCTGTTCAGCTTCGCCGAGCCGGCAAAGACCGCGCAGGCGTTCGGTCTGAATACGCTGCCGCGCGACGAAGGCGGCATCGTGATCTGGACCACCACGCCGTGGACCATCCCCGCCAACCAGGCGCTGAACCTGCATCCGGAAATCGTCTACGCGCTGGTCGACACGCCGCGCGGCCTGCTGATCCTGGCTGAAGAACGCGTCGAAGCCTGCCTGAAACAATACGGGCTGGAAGGCACGATCGTCGCCACCACGCCGGGCGAAAGGCTCGTCAACCTGCGCTTCAACCATCCGCTCGCGTCCGCGCATCCGGCCTACAAGCGCACCGCGCCCGTCTATCTCGGCGACTACGTGACGACCGAAACCGGTACGGGCGTCGTGCACTCCTCGCCGGCCTACGGCGTGGAAGACTTCGCGTCGTGCAAGGCGCACGGCATGGCCGACTCCGACATCATCAACCCGGTGATGGGCGACGGCCGCTACATCGAATCGCTCGCGCTGTTCGGCGGCCTGTCCATCTGGGCGGCCAATCCGCAGATCGTCGAAGCGCTGCAAGGCGCCGGCTCGCTGATGCGCACCGAGAAGTACACGCACAGCTACATGCACTGCTGGCGCCACAAGACGCCGATCATCTACCGTGCGACGTCGCAATGGTTCGCCGGCATGGACGTGAAGCCGAACGACAGCGACAGGACGCTGCGCGAAACCGCGCTCGAAGGCATCGAAAACACCGCGTTCTATCCGGCGTGGGGCAAGCAGCGCCTCTTCAGCATGATCGCCAACCGTCCGGACTGGACGCTGTCGCGCCAGCGTCAATGGGGCGTGCCGATGGCGTTCTTCGTGCACAAGGAAACCGGCGCGCTGCATCCGCGCACGCAGGAATTGCTCGAAGAAGTCGCGCAACGCGTCGAGAAGGCCGGCATCGAAGCATGGCAATCGCTCGACCCGCGCGAATTGCTCGGCGACGACGCCAACATGTACGAGAAGAACCGCGACACGCTCGACGTATGGTTCGACTCGGGCACCACGCACTGGCACGTGCTGCGCGGCTCGCACAAGGACGAACTGCAATTCCCGGCCGACCTGTATCTGGAAGGCTCGGACCAGCATCGCGGCTGGTTCCATTCGTCGCTGCTGACCGCGTCGATGCTCGACGGCCGGCCGCCGTACAACGCGCTGCTCACCCACGGCTTCACCGTCGACGGCGAAGGCCGCAAGATGAGCAAGTCGCTCGGCAACGGCATCGATCCGCATGAAGTGGCGAACCGCCTCGGCGCGGAAATCATCCGCCTGTGGATCGCATCGACCGACTACTCGGGCGAGTTGGCGATCTCCGAGGAAATTCTCAAGCGCGTCACCGAAGGCTATCGCCGCATCCGCAACACGCTGCGCTTCCTGCTCGCGAACCTGTCGGACTTCGACTTCGCGCAGCATGCGCGTCCGGTCGAAGACTGGCTCGAAATCGACCGCTATGCGGTGGCGCTGTCGGCGAATCTGCAGGACGACATCCTCTCGCACTATGAGAAGTACGAGTTCCACCCGGTGGTTGCCAAGCTGCAGACGTTCTGCTCGGAGGACCTCGGCGGCTTCTACCTCGACGTGCTGAAGGACCGCTTGTACACCACGGCGGCGGATTCCGTCGCACGCCGCTCGGCACAGACCGCGCTGTATCACATCGCGCACGGCTTGCTGCGTCAGATGGCGCCGTTCCTGTCGTTCACCGCGGAAGAAGCATGGAAGGTCTTCCAGCCGAATAGCGAAACCATCTTTACCGAGACGTATCACGCGTTCCCGGCGGTGCCGGACGCCGGCGCGCTGCTCGACAAGTGGACGCTTTTGCGCGCCGCCCGCAGCGACGTGACGAAGGCGCTGGAAGAAGCGCGCGTCGCGAATCTGATCGGCTCGTCGCTGCAGGCGGAAGTGGAAATCCGCGCGAGTGGCGCGCGCTACGACGCGCTCGCGAGCCTCGCCGACGACCTGAAGTTCGTGTTGATCACCTCAAGTGCGAACGTCGTGAAGGTCGCGAGCGAAGCGGAAGAAGGCGTCGAAGTGGTCGCCTCGAAGTACCTGAAGTGCGAGCGCTGCTGGCACTATCGCGCGGACGTCGGCGCGAACGCCGAACACCCCACGCTGTGCGGCCGCTGCTTCAGCAACCTGTTCGGCAACGGTGAAACAAGGAGCGCGGCATAATGGCCAGAACCATGTCGAAAACCTCGTCGAAAACGTCCATCGGAAGCAGTTCGCTGGCCCCTTGGCTGGGCATCGCGCTGATCGTCATCCTGTTCGACCAGTTGACGAAAATCGCGGTCCAGAAGGTGTTCGCCTACGGTGTCGCGCATGAGGTCACGCCGTTTTTCAACCTGGTGCTCGTGTACAACCGTGGCGCGGCGTTCAGCTTCCTCGCGATGGCGGGTGGCTGGCAGCGCTGGGCATTCACCGCGCTCGGCGTGCTCGCCGCGCTGGTGATCTGCTACCTGCTCAAGCGTCATGGCGGGCAGAAGATGTTCTGCACGGCGCTCGCGCTGATTCTGGGCGGCGCGCTCGGCAATGTGATCGACCGGCTCGCGTATGGGCACGTGATCGACTTCCTCGATTTCCACGTGCGCGGCTGGCACTGGCCGGCGTTCAATCTCGCCGACAGCGCGATCACGATCGGCGCGATCCTGCTCGTGCTCGACGAGTTGCGGCGCGTGCGCGGCACCCGCTAACGTCACCGACACGAGGCGCCGGCGTCCGCGCTTTGTGTCAGGATTCAAAGGCGCGGCGGCGCGGAGAACGCCCCGCCCTGCCGCCCGCCACCACGCTTTGCCGGAGGCTTTCGTTGGCAACCGCAGAACTCGCAGGAAAACACCTCGTCCTTGGCATGACGGGCGGGATTGCCTGCTACAAGATCGCCGAACTCACGCGTCTGCTGACCAAGGCAGGCGCAACCGTGCAGGTCGTCATGACCGAAGCGGCCACCCAGTTCATCACCCCCGTCACGATGCAGGCGCTCTCGGGCCGTCCGGTCTATACGAGCCAGTGGGACGGGCGCGTGCCGAACAACATGGCGCACATCGATCTGTCGCGCGAAGCAGATGCGATCGTGATCGCGCCCGCCTCCACCGACTTTCTCGCGAAACTCGCACACGGCATGGCCGACGACCTGCTGTCGACGCTGTGCGTCGCGCGCGATTGTCCGCTGCTCGTCGTCCCGGCGATGAACCGGCAGATGTGGCAAAACCCGGCGACGCAACGCAACGTCGCGCAACTGCGCGCGGACGGCGTCACACTGCTGGGGCCGGACTCCGGCCCGCAGGCCTGTGGCGAAATCGGCGACGGACGCATGCTCGAAGCCAAGGCGACCTACGAAGCAATCGCATCGTTCTTTTCGCCGAAGATCCTCTCCGGCCGTCGCGTATTGCTGACCGCCGGGCCGACCTTCGAGCCGCTCGATCCGGTGCGCGGCATCACCAACCGCTCCAGCGGCAAGATGGGCTTCGCGCTCGCGCGCGCCGCGCAACAGGCCGGCGCCGAGGTGCACCTGGTCGCAGGCCCGGTCTCGCTGGAAACGCCGTGGGGCGTGTTCCGCGAGGACGTGCAAACCGCGCAGCAGATGCACGATGCGGTGATGCGCTCGGTCGCCGACGCCGACATCTTCATCGGCGTCGCCGCAGTGGCCGACTGGCGTGTCGCTCACGCAAGCGAGCATAAGATCAAGAAGACCGCCGAACGCGCACTGCCAAGCTTCACCTTCGTCGAAAACCCGGACATTCTGGCCTCGGTGGCGAAGCTGCCGCATCCACCGTTCGCGGTCGGCTTCGCGGCGGAAAGCGGCGACCTCGAAGTGCATGGCGAAGAAAAGCGCATGCGCAAAAACGTGCCTCTGCTGATCGGCAATCTCGGTCCCCTCACCTTTGGTCTCGACGACAACGAAGTGATCCTGTTCGAAGCCGGCGGCGCCACGAAGCTCCCGCGCGCGGACAAGCAGACGCTCGCGCGTGCGCTGATCGCAGAAATTGCGAAGCGTCTGCCCGACACGAGTCTGATTCGTTGAGTTCGTCACGGCGTATTTCTCGCCACCACGGCAAGCCGCGCTGACGAATCGGAACATCTGGAGCCACTGACATGACGCTACTTTCCGTGCTCGACCAAACGCCCGTGATCGCCGGGCACTCGGTGCCGGACGCCATCGCCGCCACCGTCGAACTCGCGCAGCTCGCCGACGACCTCGGCTACACGCGCTACTGGTGCGCCGAGCATCACGGCTTGCGCGGCGTATCGAATCCGTGTCCAGAGGTGATGCTGGCGCGCCTCGGGAGCGTGACTCGACGCATCCGCCTCGGTTCCGGCGGCGTGATGCTGCCGTACTACAGCCCGTTCAAGGTCGCCGAGCAATTCATGATGCTCGAGGCGCTCTTTCCGAATCGCATCGATCTCGGCGTCGGACGCGCGCCGGGCGGCGACATGCACACAGCGCAGGCGGTTGCCGGCGGCGACTACAACCGCGGCGATATTTTCCCGCAGCAGGTCACCGACCTGCTCGGCCTGATGCACGGCGCGCTGCCCGAGGATCACATGGCGCGTGGCGTGTTGCTGCAGCCGCAGATCGACACGCGTCCGCAACTATGGATGCTCGGTTCGAGCGAATTCGGCGGACTGCTCGCCGCGCAACTCGGCATTCGCTTCGCATTCGCGCATTTCATCAATGCGCATTTCGGACATCAGGTGGCGCAGGCCTATCGCGAGCGCTTCAAGGCGAGTCAGGAAACACAGCAAGCGTATCTGGCCGCTGCCGTCTTCGTGATTTGCGCGGATACGGAACAGGAAGCCGCCGCTCTGGAAAAGGCCGTCGACCTGCGCCGCGTTCAAATGGCGTACGGCCTGAACGAACCCATTCCAAACATCGAACAGGGAATCGAGCAGGAGTATGGTGAGCGCGAGCAACTTGTGATTGCACGGGAAAAACCACGCAGCATCATCGGTACGCCTGAGACGGTCACAGAGCGGCTACATGCATTGCAAGAGCAATTCCAGGCAGACGAGCTGATGGTGCTGACCGTCGCAGGCAGCTACCGCGCCCGGCTGCGCTCCTATGAACTTCTCGCCGACGCATTCCAGCTCGGCTCAAACACCACGCCCTAACCTCACTCCACTCTGCATGAAACTCGACCTGAAGATTCTCGACGCGCGCATGCGCGAGCAACTCCCGGCTTACGCGACCACCGGCAGTGCCGGCCTCGATCTGCGTGCCTGCCTCGACGAGCCGTTGACGCTGAAGCCCGGCGAAACCGCGCTGGTCCCGACAGGCCTCGCGATTCACGTCGGTGACCCGGGCTATGCGGCGCTGATTCTGCCGCGTTCGGGACTGGGACATAAGCATGGGATCGTGCTCGGCAATCTGGTCGGCCTGATCGACTCCGATTACCAGGGTCAACTGATGATCTCGACCTGGAATCGTGGCGAAACGACCTTCGTGCTGAATCCGATGGAGCGTCTTGCGCAACTCGTGATCGTGCCGGTCGTGCAGGCCGAGTTCAATATCGTCGACGATTTCGAACAAAGCGAGCGTGGCGGCGGCGGGTTCGGCAGTACCGGCAAACACTAACCCTGAACGACGCAAATCAGGACGCAAAAAGCAGAACGGCGCGGGGTTGAACCCGCGCCGTTCTGCTTTCTTCAATACTGCCAGCGACTTGATTCGACGCCTTACTCGACTTCGACCGCTTCCGGATTCGGATTGCGCGGCGCCGGATGCTCGTCGAAGGTCAACTGCACCTTGTCTTCCGCATCCACGTCGACCGAGACCCGGCCGCCGTTCATCAGCTTGCCGAACAGCAGTTCGTCGGCCAGCGCACGACGGATCGTGTCCTGGATCAGACGTTGCATCGGCCGCGCGCCCATCAACGGATCGAAACCGTGTTTGGCGAGATGCTTGCGCAACGCGTCGGTGAAGAGCGCATCGACCTTCTTCTCGTGCAACTGATCTTCCAGCTGCATCAGGAACTTATCGACCACGCGCATGATGATTTCTTCATCGAGCGAACGGAAGCTGATCGTCGCGTCCAGACGGTTACGGAACTCCGGCGTGAACATACGCTTGATGTCGACCATCTCGTCGCCGGCTTCCCGGCGGTTCGTGAAGCCGATCACCGACTTGCCCATCGCCTCGGCGCCCGCATTCGTCGTCATGATAATGATGACGTTGCGGAAGTCCGCCTTGCGGCCGTTGTTGTCCGTCAGCGTGCCGTGGTCCATGACCTGCAGCAGCACATTGTAGATGTCCGGATGCGCCTTCTCGATTTCGTCGAGCAGCAGCACGCAATGCGGCTTCTTCGTGACGGCTTCGGTCAGCAGACCGCCCTGGTCGAACCCGACATAGCCCGGCGGCGCGCCGATCAACCGGCTGACCGCATGACGCTCCATGTATTCCGACATGTCGAAGCGGATCAGTTCGATCCCCAGCGTGAACGCCAGTTGCTTCGCCACTTCGGTCTTGCCGACACCCGTGGGTCCGGAGAACAGGAACGCGCCGATCGGCTTGTCCAGCTTGCCGAGACCCGCACGCGCCATCTTGATCGCGGCCGACAGCGCGTCGATGGCGGGGTCTTGCCCGAACACCACGCTCTTCAGATCGCGATCGAGCGTCTGCAGCTTGCTGCGATCGTCTTGCGACACGCTTTGCGGCGGGACACGGGCGATCTTCGAGATGATTTCCTCGATCTCGTTCTTGCCGATGGTCTTCTTCTGCTTCGACTTCGGCAGGATGCGTTGCGCCGCGCCCGCTTCGTCGATCACGTCGATCGCCTTGTCCGGCAGATGACGATCCGTGATGAAGCGTGCCGACAACTCAGCCGCCGCCGACAGCGCACCCGACGAATACTTCACGCCGTGATGCTCTTCGAAACGCGACTTGAGGCCGCGCAGGATCGCCACCGTCTGTTCGACGGTCGGCTCGGTCACATCGACCTTCTGGAAACGGCGCGACAATGCCGCGTCTTTCTCGAAGATGCCGCGATATTCCGTGAACGTGGTCGCGCCGATGCACTTGAGCGTGCCCGAGGACAACGCAGGCTTCAGCAGATTCGACGCGTCCAGCGTGCCGCCCGAGGCGGCGCCCGCGCCGATCAGCGTATGAATTTCGTCGATGAACAGGATCGCGTGCGGACGTTCCTTCAACTCCTTGAGGACCGTCTTCAGGCGTTGCTCGAAGTCGCCACGATACTTCGTGCCGGCGAGCAGCGCGCCCATGTCGAGCGAATACACCTGCGCGTCAGCGAGGATGTCCGGCACTTCGCCGCGCGTAATACGCCATGCGAGACCTTCAGCGATGGCCGTCTTGCCGACGCCGGCCTCACCGACCAGCAGCGGATTGTTCTTGCGCCGACGGCACAGCACCTGGACCACGCGCTCGACTTCCGACTCGCGTCCGATCAGCGGATCGATACGCCCATCCTTCGCCATCTGGTTCAAGTTCTGCGTGAACTGGGCGAGCGGCGTTTCCTTCTGCGCGGCGGCTTCGTCGGACTCGGCATTCGCGTCGCTCGCTTTCGCGGCGTCCGTGCTGCTCGTCTTGGCGATGCCATGCGAGATGAAATTGACCACGTCCAGACGCGTCACGCCCTGCTGTTGCAGGTAGTACACCGCGTGCGAATCCTTCTCGCCGAAGATCGCCACCAGCACGTTCGCGCCGGTCACTTCCTTCTTGCCGTTCGAGGTGGACTGCACATGCATGATCGCGCGCTGGATCACACGCTGGAAACCCAGCGTGGGCTGCGTGTCGACGTCGTCCGTGCCAGGCACGGTCGGCGTGTTGTCATGAATGAAGTTGCGCAGGTTCTGACGCAGATCCTCGATATTGGCCGCGCATGCACGCAACACCTCCGCCGCTGTCGGATTGTCCAACAGTGCCAGCAAAAGATGTTCGACCGTTATGAACTCGTGCCGCGCCTGGCGTGCTTCCATGAACGCCATGTGCAGGCTGACTTCCAGTTCCTGGGCAATCATGCTTCCTCCATCACACACTGCAGCGGATGCCCGGCCTGCCGTGCGTGGGTAACGACTTGCTCGACTTTGGTCGACGCGATGTCCCGCGTATAGACCCCACAAACTCCCCTGCCCTCGCGATGCACCTTCAACATCACCTGCGTTGCGGTTTCACGATCTTTATTGAAATATTCCTGCACGATCATCACGACAAATTCCATTGGCGTGAAGTCGTCATTCAGCAGCACCACCTTGTACATGGATGGCGGCTTGAGCTTCTTCTCCTGCCGCTCCAGTACGGTGCCGTCCTGCTTGTCCGGGATAATCGCCATACACCCATTCTAAACAACTAGGACAGGCCCGCAATCCTGTCAAAACCCGGCCAACCCGCCGGTGAGCCCGTTCGCTTCTGCGTGATGGGGTAAATGACCCGCCATGCATTTGCGATTCGACGAGCCGATTGCGGAGCCGGCCCCTATCCAAATGATGCAGCGCGGCCGTGTTGCACCGCAGTCGGATCGAGTATCGCACAACCTGCCGGAGCTGGTTGCCGGCGCTCGCCGGAGCCTGACGGCGGGGGGTGGCGCATAGCACAGCATGTGAGTCGATTATGCGACTTTTCAAGACGGCCCGCTTGCGCAACCGCACATAACGGAAGCGGGAAAAACCCCTGGAAAGCGCTTGTTTGCAACGCGACAACGACATCTCAAAATTTTCTTGACACTCGAATAAAGAGCCCCAACAATCAAGCTGGCACTTTTTTCACCGAGCCATAATTTCGAAAAAATGCCGATGGTGAGCTTGTGAGGAGGGAGCGGCTACCTGCGTGGTCGCGGAGCTTTTCGAGGGCTCGTGGTAGTGACATGAGTTACAGGGGATGTTGGAATGGCAACTGGTACGGTCAAATGGTTCAATGACGCAAAAGGTTTCGGATTCATCACGCCTGATGAAGGTGGTGAGGATCTGTTTGCACACTTCTCGGCCATCCAGATGAATGGGTTCAAGACCCTCAAGGAAGGCCAAAAGGTAACCTTCGAGGTCGTGCAAGGCCCGAAAGGCAAACAGGCATCGAACATTCAGGCACCCGCCTGAGGCTGTTCGTTACCCGTCCTTTGAAGCCCGGCTTGCCGGGTTTCTTTTTTTGTGCGGCGCTTTTTTCATTCCGTTAGTTTTTATCGGACAGCCACGGCTCCCAATTATCGGGTAGGCCCGTATAGTTTGGCTGCCGGCGGCTTTCGCGCTCACCCTACCGCTGTTCGGATCGATAGCGGTCGCTTCAACGAGCGGGCAAAAAAATGCCCCAGCCATCTTGCGACGCCAGGGCTTTTCATGCGACCTGAATAATTCAGTTCGCTTCGTTCTACATATTCTCGATCATCACCTGGCCGAAGCCCGAGCACGACACCTGCGTCGCGCCTTCCATCAGGCGTGCGAAGTCATAAGTGACGCGTTTTTGCAGAATCGATTTCTCCATCGAGTGGATGATCAGATCTGCCGCTTCCGTCCAGCCGATGTGGCGCAGCATCATTTCCGCCGAGAGAATTTCCGAACCCGGATTCACATAGTCCTTGCCCGCGTATTTCGGCGCCGTGCCGTGCGTCGCTTCGAACATCGCGACCGAGTCCGACAGATTCGCGCCCGGGGCGATGCCGATGCCGCCGACCTGCGCGGCCAGCGCATCCGAGACATAATCGCCGTTCAGGTTCAGCGTGGCGATCACGTCGTATTCGGCCGGACGCAGGAGGATCTGCTGCAGGAATGCATCGGCGATCACGTCCTTCACCACGATGTCGCCACCTGTCTTCGGATTCTTGACCTTCATCCACGGGCCGCCGTCGATCAGTTCCGCGCTGAATTCCTTTTGCGCGAGCGCATAGCCGTAGTCGCGGAACGCGCCTTCGGTGAACTTCATGATGTTGCCCTTGTGCACCAGCGTGACCGAGCGGCGATCGTTGTCCATCGCGTACTGGATCGCCTTGCGCACCAGACGCTCGGTGCCTTCGCGCGACACCGGCTTGATGCCGATCCCCGACGACTCCGGAAAGCGGATCTTCTTCACGCCCATCTCGTCCTGCAGGAACTTGATGACCTTCTTCGCCTGCTCCGATTCGGCCGCCCATTCGATGCCCGCATAGATGTCTTCCGAATTCTCGCGGAAGATCACCATGTTGGTCTTCTCGGGCTCGCGCACCGGCGAAGGCACGCCCTTGAAATACTGCACCGGCCGCAGGCATACATACAGGTCGAGCTCCTGGCGCAGCGCGACGTTCAGCGAACGGATGCCGCCGCCGACCGGCGTGGTGAGCGGCCCCTTGATCGACACGATGTATTCCTTGACCACCTGCAGCGTCTCTTCCGGCAGCCACACGTCGGGACCATACACCTTGGTCGCTTTTTCGCCCGCGTAGATTTCCATCCAGTGGATTTTCTTCTTGCCTGCGTACGCCTTCTCCACCGCTGCGTCCACGACCTTCAGCATGACCGGCGTGATGTCGAGACCCGTACCGTCGCCTTCGATGAACGGAATGATCGGCTGGTCGGAAACATTGAGCGAGAAATCGGCGTTGACAGTGATCTTGTCACCACCGGTCGGAACCTTGATGTGCTGATACGACATGATCGGACTCCAGTGAAGGCTGTGCAGAAAGCTGAAGGGAGACTGCGAAAATGGGCGCTCCTCGCTGCGCGCAATGCCAGGACGCTCGCAAGCAAGCCTGGCCGCTATTCTAGCCCACGCGCCCCGCGCAGCCATCCGGCAACGGCTCGGGGTTTTCCCAACATGGACGCAAAAACCGTGGCCCCACGCGCGCCGGCTCATGGGTCTTTTATAAGACAGCAGAAAGGCCGTTTTCGTTTATGCATTATCATCGCGCCATTCAAAACCGCACCCGCGGCTCCCCCGGGGACTTCGCGGCGCTGGCCGTCGCGGTCGTGTCCGCGCGACTCTCATTCGTTTCCCTATGCGCCTTCTCGCACTGAACAAGCCGTTCGGCACCATCTGTCAATTCTCGCCGCATGAGACACGTGCGTCGCTGGCCGACTGGGTCAAGGTGCCCGGCGTCTATCCGGCGGGCCGCCTCGACTCCGACAGCGAAGGCTTGCTGCTTCTGACCGACGACGGAGCGCTGCAAGCGCGCATCGCCGAGCCGCGTCATAAGCTCGTCAAACGTTATTGGGCGCAAGTGGAAGGCGCGGTCGACACAGCCGCTTTGAAGAAGCTCGCACGCGGCGTCGATCTCGGCGACTACGTGACGCGCCCCTGCCGCGCCGAATATGTCGAACCGAACGACACGCTCTGGACCCGCACGCCGCCGATCCGTTATCGCGCGGCGATACCGACCACGTGGATCGAGTTGTCGATCACCGAAGGCAAGAACCGTCAGGTGCGCCGCATGACAGCCGCGGTTGGTTTCCCGACGCTGCGTCTGGTGCGCGTCGGCATCGGGGCGCTTGACATCTTTTCACTCGGCCTTCAACCCGGGGAAAGTGTCGAATTGCCAACGAAGGCGCCTTGGGACGGTGTCGTCTGAGCGTGGTCCGAACGCTCGACTCTCTGCGCGCGGGTTTGCAAAACTCGCCTCACGTGCGCGTGTTTCACGCAGAATAAAAAAGCTAAGCCGTTGTATCGGCAAACAAAAACACGTGTGAAACGCCCGCAAAAAAACGTGAAACGAACACACTCACGAGAGCAGCGAAGCCGCATATCGACACCGCGCTTTCGCGATATAAATTTCCGGAAAGTTTTCGTCAACCGGTGTGCGAGCTCACGCGTTATTCGACGCAGATGCCGCCCGACGCTATCCGGCATTCAGCCTGAAGGGCCCTTTGCGCAAGCCGTTTTTGCGGTGCGCGCGGGGAGTCTGAGCGCTACGCAGACGTGTCGAAAAAAATTTGTTCGATGCGACTGTCAACCGAAAGGTGGATGGCACGTTTACCGACATGACTCTACATATAGCCGGGTCATTTGGTTAATTAACTCAAGCTGAGGATTCACACAATGAACAAACTGATCGCCGCTCTGGTCGCTGGCCTTTTCGCAACGGCAGCATTCGCACAAGCTTCGGCACCGGAAGCAGCTTCGGCAGCTCCGGCAGCAGCTTCGTCGGCTAAGAAGACCACGAAGCACGCTCACAAGAAGTCGCACAAGAAGGCAGCAGCTGCTGCTGCAGCTTCGGCAGCATCGGAGTAAGTTTGTTGTAACGACGCAGTCAAGAACCAGCTTCACCGCCGTTCTTACGGCGTTGTAAGGCAGATCACCGCAAGGCGATCTGCCTTTTTGTTTTTGACGCGCTCGCGTAACATTCGCGAGTTAATTTCCAGCAAGGAGTCATGCCGTGCGATTTCCCATGCGCTCGTTGATTGCGCGTTTCGCTGTTGCCGTTGCATTGCCGCTCGCCGCGTTGTCGTTCGCCGCGATCACCGCCGCCCCTGCTCACGCTCAGCAGATGCCGGCCGGTGCGAAGCAGCCCAACGAATTTCCGCGCGTGAAGCTGACCGCGGGCATGTTCGTGATCGATGCCGCCGTCGCCGCCAACGACGCGGACCGTGAGCAAGGCTTGATGTACCGCACGAATCTCGGACCGAACGAAGGCATGCTGTTCGTGTTCAACGAGAACGCAGGGCATTGCTTCTGGATGAAGAACACACTGATCCCGCTGTCGATCGCATTCATGCGCGCGGACGGCACGATCACCGACATCGACGAGATGCAGGCCGAGACCACCAACAACCATTGCCCGACGCACAACGGCGTGTTCGCGCTGGAAATGCCCAAAGGCTGGTTCACGTCGAAGGGCATCAAACCGGGAATGCAGATTCAGGGCTTGCCGGCTGTGCAGCAATAAGCCGCCTCGATGACGGCAACGGCGGGCGTCCCCGCCGCGTTTCAGCGCTCCTCGAAAAGCCGGCGCCTCTCGCGAGGCGCCGGCTTTTTTACATCCGGGCCACCTTGCCGCCGTCGCGTGGTGGCGCCGTGCGGCGGCGGCCGAACGCCTGCTGGCAGGCGCTCGCGCCCGGCTGGCAAGATTCCTGCAAAAGACAGGCCGACGCGCTATCCTTGTAATCTCAGTTAAGCAGCACCAGGTTCTCCGGGCGGCCAAAGCGCCGCCCGGCAAGCGTTTCAGGCGCGCCATTCCAAGGAGGTTCACGTGCCCCGCAAGACTCCCATCGAGCGCTACCGGAATATCGGTATCAGCGCTCACATCGATGCCGGCAAAACTACCACCACTGAACGCATCCTGTTCTACACCGGCGTGACCCACAAGATCGGCGAGGTTCACGACGGTGCGGCGACGATGGACTGGATGGAACAGGAGCAGGAGCGCGGCATCACCATCACGTCGGCGGCCACCACCGCCTTCTGGAAAGGCATGGCCGGCAACTATCCGGAACACCGGATCAACATCATCGACACCCCGGGCCACGTCGACTTCACGATCGAAGTGGAGCGCTCGATGCGCGTGCTCGACGGCGCGTGCATGGTGTACGACTCGGTCGGCGGCGTGCAGCCGCAGTCCGAAACCGTGTGGCGCCAGGCGAACAAGTACAAGGTGCCGCGCATCGCGTTCGTCAACAAGATGGACCGCGTCGGCGCGGATTTCTTTCGCGTGCAGCGGCAGATCGGCGATCGCCTGAAAGGCGTCGCGGTGCCGATCCAGATTCCGATCGGCGCGGAAGAGCACTTCCAGGGCGTGGTCGATCTGGTCAAGATGAAGGCGATCTTCTGGGACGAAGAGAACCAGGGCATCAAGTTCGAGTACCGCGATATTCCGGCGGAACTCGCGGCTACGGCGAAGGAGTGGCACGACAAGATGGTCGAGGCCGCCGCCGAGGCAAACGAGACGCTGCTCGAAAAATACCTGGGCGGCGACACGCTGACCGAAGACGAAATCAAGCACGGCATCCGCGCGCGCTGCATCGCCAATGAAATCGTGCCGATGCTGTGCGGCAGCGCGTTCAAGAACAAGGGCGTGCAGGCCATGCTCGACGCGGTGATCGACTACCTGCCCTCGCCGGTCGACGTGCCGGCGATTACCGGTCACGACGAACACGACAAGGAAATCGAGCGTCATCCGAACGATACCGATCCGTTCTCGGCCCTCGCCTTCAAGATCATGACCGACCCGTTCGTCGGCCAGCTGATTTTCTTCCGCGTGTACTCGGGCGTGGTGAATTCGGGCGACACGGTCTACAACGCGATCAAGGAAAAGAAGGAGCGCCTCGGCCGGATCCTGCAGATGCACGCGAACGAGCGCAAGGAAATCAAGGAAGTCTACGCGGGCGACATCGCCGCGGCCGTCGGCCTGAAGGAAGCGACCACCGGCGACACGCTGTGCGATCCGAACCACGTGATCATCCTCGAAAAGATGATCTTCCCTGAGCCGGTCATCTCGCAGGCCGTCGAGCCGAAGACCAAGGTCGACCAGGAAAAGATGGGCATCGCGCTAAACCGTCTCGCCCAGGAAGACCCGTCGTTCCGCGTGCAAACCGATGAGGAATCCGGTCAGACGATCATCTCCGGGATGGGCGAGCTGCACCTGGAAATTCTGGTCGACCGGATGAAGCGCGAGTTCGGCGTCGAGGCGACCGTCGGCAAGCCGCAGGTCGCGTATCGCGAAACGGTGCGCAACAAGGTCGAAGATGTCGAAGGCAAGTTCGTCAAGCAGTCGGGCGGGCGTGGTCAGTACGGCCACGCGGTCATCACGCTCGAACCGGCGCCGCAGGGCAAGGGCTACGAGTTCGTCGACGCCATCAAGGGCGGCGTGATTCCGCGCGAATACATCCCGGCCGTCGACAAGGGCATCGTGGAAACGCTGAAGGCCGGCGTGCTCGCGGGCTATCCGGTGGTCGACGTGAAGGTGACGCTGACCTTCGGTTCATACCACGACGTCGACTCGAATGAAAACGCGTTCCGCATGGCCGGCTCGATCGCGTTCAAGGAAGCGATGCGCAAGGCCAAACCCGTACTGCTCGAACCGATGATGGCCGTCGAAGTGGAAACACCGGAAGACTTCATGGGCAACGTGATGGGCGACCTGTCGAGCCGCCGCGGACTCGTACAGGGCATGGAAGACATCGCGGGCGGCGGCGGCAAGCTGGTGCGCGCCGAAGTGCCGCTCGCGGAGATGTTCGGCTACTCGACGTCGCTGCGCTCGGCCACCCAGGGCCGCGCGACCTACACGATGGAGTTCAAGCACTACGCGGAGACGCCGAATAACGTCGCCGAAGCCGTGATCAACGCGAAACAGAAGTAAGCGCAAGCGCTGCGACGAAGCCGCCGCGCTTGCAGCGGCCAACCAAAGCGCCCGAAGCCCGTTCCACGTGAACGGGCTTTTTTTCGTCCATCGCCCGGTGGGCACGGCGTTGATGCGGTTCTCCACACAGCCGTTTTTGAACGTGCAAAAATGCCTGACGGCGCCGAGCCGGGCACCGGGGCGATGCCCAGGAGGAGACACCATGAGCCAGGATCACGAACACCCGCACTATCGCGCCGAACATGGCGCCGAGCAACCGGCCGCGCCCGTCGATTGGCGCGAGCACGGCGTGAAGGTCATCAAGGGCGACCAGCTCGACAGCAACACCGCGCAAACGCCGGGCATGAACCGCGCCGCCGCGATCAACGCCGCCCGGGTCGGCGCGCAGAAGATATGGGCCGGCACCGTCACGATCCATCCGAACGCGAAGACCGGCGCGCATCATCACGGCGCGCTCGAAAGCGTGATTTACGTGGTGCGCGGCCAGGCGCGCATGCGTTGGGGCGAGCATCTGGAGTTCACCGCGGAGGCCGGCCCCGGCGACTTCATCTTCGTGCCGCCCTACGTGCCGCATCAGGAGATCAACGCGAGCACGGACGAGCCGCTCGAATGCGTGCTGGTGCGCAGCGACAACGAAGCGGTGGTCGTCAATCTGAACATCGACGCAGTGGAAGCGCCTGAAACGGTCTACTGGGTCGATCCGATTCACAAGCATCCGCACGATCACTAACTCGACTGTCCACTCTTCATCCTGCGACTCATGACGCCGACCGCTTCGCTGCGCCCTCGCCTGCTCTCGCTGTACGCGATCCTGATTGCCGCCAATCTCGGCGCCTGGGCATGGGCGCTGATCGCCTTTCGCCACTACCCGCTGTTGCTCGGGACCGCGCTGCTCGCGTATGGCTTCGGCCTGCGTCATGCGGTCGACGCGGATCATATCGCGGCGATCGACGCCGTCACGCGCAAGCTGATGCAAAGCGGCAAGCGTCCGCTCGGCGTGGGTCTCTCGTTTTCGCTCGGACACTCGACGATCGTGATCGCCGCGACCATCGGCATTGCATGGACCGCGCATTCGCTGCACGGCCGTTTCGAGACCTTCAAGGAATTGGGAGGCACGGTCGGTACGCTCGTATCCGCAACCTTCCTGCTGGGGCTCGCGGCCGTCAATCTCGTGATTCTGCGCGACGTGTGGCGCCGTTATCGTCATGTTCAACGCGACGGCGAGCCGGTTGCGCAAGCGGTTGATTCGATCGCGCCGGCGGGCCTGCTGTCGCGCGCCTTGCGCCCGCTGTTCCGGCTCGTCACCAAAAGCTGGCACATGTACCCCGTCGGCGTGCTGTTCGGCCTCGGCTTCGACACCGCGACCGAGATCGGCTTGCTCGCGATCGCCGCATCGCAGGCGGGCACCGGTCTGCCGCTGTACTCGATCCTCGTGTTCCCCGCGCTCTTCACCGCGGGCATGACGCTCGTCGATTCCACCGACAACGTGCTGATGGTGCACGCCTACGGCTGGGCGATGGATGATCCGAAGCGCAAGCTCTACTACAACGCGAGCATCACCTTCGTGTCGGCGATGGTGGCGATCGTGATCGGCGGTGTCGAAGCGCTCGGGCTGCTGTCGGACAAGCTCGGTTTGAGCGGCGGCATCTGGGACGCGGTGGCGAGCGTCAACGAGCGCTTCGGGGCGCTCGGTTACGCGATCGTCGCGGCCTTCATGGCGTGCTGGATCGGCTCCGTGCTGTTCCATCGCTGGCGCAGGCCGGGGGCGGTGGCGCGGTAAATCCAACCCGATGCGGCGCATGAATCTGCTCATTACCCTGAATAAGCATCCCCGTGCAAATTCCGCACGCGCTGCAATGCACGCGCCGAACGTTGTGATGACGATACACAGCGGCTCTTTTATCGGCCAATCGGCCACCTCCCAGCGTCGCAAGCGCGCCAGACCCGCGAGCAATCGCTTACACTGAACCGGCTTTGCGCAGGCTTGCGCGGCTCTTCAGAACCGGCAACAGAACGGACTGGACTCTCCATCGATGAAAACTCCCGCGGACCGATTTCTCGCACTCGACGCAGCCCGCCTCACCGCCGACGCCTACGGCAACCACGCCATCGACGAATTCCTCGCCGGCCGCATCACGCGCCGCGAGTTGCTGCGCCATGCGAGCGTGATCGGTTTGGCGCTCGCGGGCGGCGGCGTGCTGACTGCGCCGCGGGCACGAGCGCAAGGCGCGCCGGGTGCCGGCAACCAGACGATCCGCGTCGCCCACCTGACGCCGGCCGGCGCCGTCGATCCGCTCACCGTCACCGATGCCGCCAGTCTCGCGCTGCTGAACCAGACCGGCGAATTCCTGATCGACGACGACGGCGAAAAGCTGATGCTCAAACCTGCACTCGCGTTGTCGTGGAAGCCGAACGACAAGGGCGACGTGTGGACCTTCACGCTGCGCCCAAACGTCAAGTTCCACGACGGCCAGCCGTTTACCGCGAAAGACGTGGCCGCCACCTTCGACCGCCTCGCCGATCCCGCGAGCGGGTCGGCGGCGCTCTCCGTGCTGAAGGGCGTGCTGTCGAAAGGCGGCGCGAAAGTCGTCGACGAACACACGATCGCGTTTCATTTGGATGCGCCGAACGGCAATTTTCCGTACTACGTCTCCTCGGACAATTACAACGCCGTGATCCTGCCCGCGAACTACGCAGGCGGTTATGAAAAGAGCTTCATCGGCACCGGGCCGTTCAGGTTCGAGAAGTATCAGCCGAAGGTGGGCGCGTCATTCGTACGCAATCCCGACTACTGGGGCGAGAAAGCGTTACCGCAACGCGTACAGTTTTCCTTCTACGCCGATCAGCAGGCGCAGTTGCTCGCGTTGCAAGGCCATCAGGCAGACGTGATGGGCACCTTTACCGTGCAGGGCGGCGCCGGCATTCTGAACAATCCGGACTACAAAGCGGTGGGGGTGAAGTCGAGTGCGCATCGGCAGATTCACATGCGCAACGACAATCCGCTGTTCAAGGACAAGCGCGTGCGCGAGGCGCTGGCGTTGTCGCTCGATCGCGACGTGCTGGTGCGCGGCCTCTTCAAGGGGCGCGCGCAGCTCGGCAACGACAGTCCGTTCGCGCCGGTGTTTCCGTCATCGGATGCGGGTGTGCCGCAACGCAAGGTCGATATCGCGAAAGCGAAGCAACTGCTCGCGCAAGCGGGCGTGCCCAACGGCTTCGACGTCACGCTGACCACCGAGAAGTACATGGAGATTCCCGACCTCGCCGTGGTCGTGCAGAACGCGGCGAAGGCGATCGGCGTGCGTATCAATCTGAAGGTCGAGAGTCAGTCGCTGTACTACGGCGCGGGCACACCCGGCAAATCCGACTGGCTCGACTCGCCGCTCGGCATAACCGACTACGGCCATCGCGGCGTGCCGAACGTGTTCCTGAACGCGCCGCTCACGAGCACCGGCACGTGGAACGCCGCGCATTTCAGGAATCCGCAATACGATCAGTTGGTCGCGCAGTTCGTCGCGGCGATCGACCTCGGCACGCAGAAGAAAATCTCCGGACAAATCCAGACGCTGCTGCTCGACGAAACGCCGGTCATCATTCCGTTCTTCTATGATCAGCTCATCGCGATGCGCAAAGGCGTAAGCGGCGTGCGCTTCACCGCGCTCGCGCAACTCTATTTCGACCGCGCGGTGCTGAGCGCGTAAGCGCCGGCGCCGCCTTCGGCAGGAGCTTACGATGTCGGCCACGGCGTCCCCCTCCGCCCCCCGCGCATCGAACGGCAACGCGGGCCGCGTCGCGCGGTTTCTCGGCACGCGCGTGGGCTTGTCGTTGATCACGCTGTGGCTGTTGTCGGTGATCGTGTTCGCGGGCGGCCAGCTGCTGCCCGGCGACATCGGCCGCGCGGTGCTCGGACCGCTCGCCGATGCACAGGCGGTCGCCGCGCTCAACCATCAGCTCGGCGCGGACCGGCCGCTGCTCACGCAATACGTCGACTGGATCACGCATTTCGTGCGCGGCGACATGGGGCTCTCGTATGCGTATCGCGAGCCGGTCGGGCCGTTCATCGCCGACGCGCTCGCTCATTCGGCCAGGCTCGGGCTGCTCGCGTTCGTCGTCGTCGTGCCGCTCGGCATCGCGGGCGGCGTGTGGTCGGCCATGCACGCGGGCCGCTGGCTCGACCGCACGATCAGCATCGCCGGTTTGTCGGCGACCGTGGTGCCGGAGTTCGTTTCGTCCATCGTGCTGATCCTCGTGTTCGGCGTGTGGCTGCGCTGGCTGCCGATTGAAGCGTCGTATCCGCCGCAAGCGAACGCGCTCGAACAGCTACGGCATCTGGTGCTGCCGGTGCTGCCGCTCGTGCTCGTGTTCTTCGGCTACATCGCGAGAATGGCGCGCGCGGGCACCGTCGAAGCGCTCGACGCGGACTACACGCGCACCGCGATCCTCAAAGGCTTGCCGCGCCATATCGTGATCTGGCGGCACGTGTTGCGCAATGCGCTGCTGCCGACCATCACCGTCGCCGCGACACAGCTCGGCTATATGATCGGCGGGCTCGTCGTGGTCGAGACGCTGTTCCACTATCAGGGCATCGGCTCGCTGATCTACAACGCCGCCAAGGCCAAGGACTTTCCGATGCTCGAAGCGGGCGTGCTGACGATCGGCGTGGTCTACACGCTCGCCAATCTCGTCGCCGATGCGCTGCACGTACTGCTCAATCCGCGGCTGCGCGTGAGGAGCGCGGAATGAGCACGGTCGTGCCTCCCTCTCAACAAGCCGCGGCCACCGAACCACGTTTCGAGCAGCTGCGCCTCCTGCTGCGTTCGCCCACCTTCGTGGTGGGTGTGGTGATCGTCGCGTGGTGGATCGTCTGCGCGCTCGCCGGGCAGTGGATCGTGCGCCTCGATCCGTATGCGTCCGATCCGCTCAATTCGCTGCTGCCGCCCGACCATACGCACTGGTTCGGCACCGACCAGCTCGGCCGCGACGTATTCTCGCGCGTGATCGTCGGCGCGCGCGACATCCTCACCATCGCGCCGCTCGCGACGCTGCTCGGCACGGCGGCGGGCACGGCGCTGGGTCTGATCGTCGGCTATTTCGAAGGCTGGGTGGACAACGTGGTCGGCCGCGCGATCGACGCGGTGCTCGCGCTGCCGCTCGTGATCGTCGCGTTGCTCGCACTGGCGGCGGTCGGTGCGAGCAACGTCACGGTGATCCTCGTGATCGGCATCACCTTCACGCCGATCACCGCGCGCACCGTGCGCGCTGCCGTGTTCGCCGAACGGCATCTCGACTACGTGGCCGCCGCGCAATTGCGCGGCGAGCGCGCGCCGTACATCATGTTCGTCGAGATTCTGCCGAACGTGCTGCCGCCAATCATCGTGGAGGCGACCGTGCGCCTCGGCTATGCGATCTTCGCGGTCGCCACGCTGTCGTTTCTGGGCTTCGGCATTCAACCGCCGTCGGCCGACTGGGGTCTCGCCCTGTCCGAGTCGTACACGTTGATGGCGGGCGGCGCATGGTGGACCGTGGTGTTCTCGGCCGGCGCAATCGCGACGCTGGTGGTGGGCGTGAATCTGATCGCCGACAGCGTGCAAGGCGTGCTCGACCGATGAACAGCGCGCCGCCCTCCCCGTTCGCGGCCTTCGACGTGTCGAAAAGCGATCGCACCGATGCGCTCACGTTGGTGGGTCTGACCGTCACCTACCGGACCCGCGGGCGCGATCGCGAAGTGCTGCAGGATGTCTCGTTTCGCGTGCGGCGCGGCGAAGCGTATGGGCTCGTCGGCGAATCGGGCTGCGGTAAATCGACCGTCGCAATGGCGATCGTGCGCTATCTGCCGCGTAACGGCACAGTGAAAGCGGGCAAGATCATGATCGCCGGCGCGGACGTGCAGAAGCTCGATGCCGATGCGCTGCGCGAGCTGCGCGCCAACCGCATTTCAATGGTCTATCAGGACCCGGGGCGCGCATTGAATCCGTCGCTGACGATCGGGCGACAGGTCTGCGAAGCCTTCGAAGCCGCGGGCGCCACGCGCGACGACGCATTGCACAGCGCGCTGGACATGCTCGAGCGCGTGCGCATCGCCGCGCCCGAACGGGTGATGGACAGCTATCCTCATCAATTGTCGGGCGGCATGCAGCAGCGCGTGGTGATTGCAATGGCGCTCGCATCGAACCCCGCGCTGCTGATTCTCGACGAGCCGACCACCGGGCTCGACGCCACCGTCGAAGCGGAAGTGCTCGATCTCGTCGCGCAGTTGCGCGAGGAACTCGGCACCGCCGTGCTCTTCATCAGCCACAACCTCGCGGTAATCGGGCGAATGTGCGAGCGCGTCGGCGTACTCTACGCGGGCAAGCTGGTCGAAGAAGGCGCGACACGCGACGTCTTCACGCGGCCGCGTCATCCCTACACGGTCGGGCTGTTGCGCTGCTTGCCGACGATCGGGCGCAGCAAGGACAGGGAGCGGCTCGATACGATCGCGGGCGGTTTGCCGTCACCGGGCTCGGTCACGCAAGGCTGCATTTACGCCGAGCGTTGCCGTCTCGCCGACGAGCGCTGCCGCCGCGAAGCGCCGCCGCCGTACCGGCTTTCGGTCGCGCACGGCGACCAGATGGCGCGTTGCCACTACCATGAGCGCGCGATCGAATTGCCGCGCGCGACGCCGGACGCACCGGTTGAAAATCAGCGCGGCCCGGTGGCCGATTCATCGGCCGCAGTCGTGCTACGCGCATGCAAACTGTCGAAGACGTTCCACGTATCCGGCGCCTCGCTGCGCGCGCTCGACGATGTCTCAATTGACCTCGCCGGCGGCGAAACGCTCGGCCTCGTCGGCGAATCGGGCAGCGGCAAGACGACGCTTGCGAAACTGATGCTCGGCCTGCTCACGCCCGATGCGGGCGGCGTGCTCGAACTCGACGGCGCGCCGCTCGCCGCGCGGGTCACACGACGCAGCGACGAGCAGGTGAAGTCGCTGCAGATCGTCTTCCAGAATCCCGACTCGGCGCTCAATCGGGCGCATTCGGTGAAGCGGCTGATCGGCCGCGCGTTGACACGCCTCACCGGCTTGCGCGGCCCGGCGATCGACACACGGCTCGCCACGCTGACGTCCGCCGTGCGTTTGCCGGAACGTTATCTCGACTCGCGCACGCGGCAGTTGTCAGGAGGGCTCAAGCAGCGCGTCGCGATTGCCCGCGCGTTTGCCGGCGAGCCGCGCGTGGTGGTCTGCGATGAGCCGACTTCCGCGCTCGATGTCTCCGTGCAGGCCGCGATCCTCAACCTGCTCGCCGACCTGCAACGCGAGCGCGGCGTCAGCTACGTGTTCATCTCGCACGACCTGCACGTGGTGCGCTATCTCGCGGATCGCATCGCCGTGCTGTATCTCGGCAGGCTGCTGGAAATCGGGCCGGCCGCGGCGGTGTTCGACGGGCCGCAGCATCCTTATACTGAGGCGCTGCTGTCGTCGGTCCCCTCGCTCAATGCTCACGACAAGCAGGCTCGCATCCGCCTGTCCGGCGATCTGCCGAGCGCGGTCTCGCCGCCTTCGGGTTGCGTCTTTCACACACGCTGTCCGCGCAAGCTCGGCGCGATCTGCGAGCAGCAGGATCCGCCCTTTCTCGACGCCGACGCCGACGCCGACGCCACTAGCGGCGAAGGCGGCGCTGCCCCATCGGCCGCGCATCGAATCCGCTGCCATATCCCCGTCGACACCTTGCGTGCGCTGCAAAGCGCCTCACGCGATGCGCTGAACGAAGTTTCCGCCGACGACCAGTCCTCTCGCGCACCGCGGGACATCGGTCGCCACGAATAGCGCGGTTGGATGCCGCTTTGCGTCGACGCGTTTCATCGTCGAAACGTTTTCATGCGCTTTTTTCATCCTACGCGCCGCACATCCCCATTGCGCGCTTCCCGCTGCAAGGCTTCGCGACCACTGGAGGAGGCCACGGACGCAGCGGCGCCGGCAACGGTGGCGGCAATGGCGGAGCGGACCGGCAATAGTAGGCGCGCGCTCCCCGGTAGGATGCCCCCGCGCCATACTCCGGCCAGCGTTATGCGCCGGGCATGGCGTCCGCGATCCGCTGGCATCGGCAGTGATGTTCTCGATCCCCCGGTCGAGCGTCACCGCCCGAGACCCGTCGCGCGCAACGACTCGCGAACCCGCCAAGCGCGCCGTCATCTCCCGGACATAGTGCCGCCAGACAGCTGCAAATCGTCACGCGAACCGTCACACGAACCGCCGACAACAAAACACGTGGCCGCGCGCCAGTGTTATGGAACCATTCCGGGGCGATCGCCTCATATCAGATTCAACGTTCGATATGAGGGCCTACAACATGCAACGAAACGTTCCTCGCTCCGCGGCACGCGCGGCCACCGGCCTGCTGATGGTTGCCGCTCTGGGCCTCGCATCGCTCGCTCATGCCCAAACACCGGCGCAACCTCCCGCCAAGCCGCTGCCGCCGACCCTGTCGCAGGCGGCGCCCCCCGTCGACCCTAGCTTCTCGGCCTACACGCTCGTGCAGATGTGCAAGCAGAGAGACGACAACGCCGCGCAAGGCCAGTGCGTCGGCGCGATCCGCGGCATCATTCACGGCTATCAGTACGGTGTCCTGTTCCTCGGCCAGCGCGCGGCGCTCCCGGCCAACGAGACGCAGCGCGTGTCGCTGTGTCTGCGCGACGTAGCGGTGTCGTCGATCGTCGCCGATTTCCTCGCGGATGCCGCCCAGGTCGACGACGACGCCCTCAGGCACACCCCCGCCGAAGTCGCCGTGCTGGGCTCCGTCCACATGCACCACGCCTGCACCTGAGCACCTGCATGCGGCGGGCCGCCGTGCCGCAAGCGCTCGCGGCCGCGCTCACCCCATTCACAGCATCTCGAGCGCACGCTTGCTGCGCGGCGGTTTGAAATAGGTGTCGAGAGCGGCAAGCTCGTCTGCGCTGAGCCGCAATTGCGATGCGCGATGGTTGTCGCGCACGTGCTCGACGCGGCCTGACTTCGGAATCGCGCACACGCCGGGCTTCAGCAGCACCCACGCGAGCGCCACCTGGAACACCGAAACGCCGCGCGCGTCGGCGATGTCGTCGAGCGGCGAACGTTTCGGCAGGCGCGCGTGATCGACCGGGCTGTACGCCATCGCCGGCATCTTGCGCGCGGCGAGCCACGGCAGCAGATCGAATTCAGGTCCGCGGCGCGCGACGTTGTAGAGAATCTGATTGGTCGCGCACGCGTCGCCGCCCGGCGCGGCAAGCAGCTCTTCCATGTCGTCGGTGTCGAAGTTGCTCACGCCCCAATGGCGGATCTTGCCCGCCGCGCGCAACGCCTCGAACGCCTGAACGGTTTCCGCGAGCGGCACCGAGCCGCGCCAGTGCAATAGATACAGATCGAGCCGGTCCGTTTTCAAACGCTTCAGGCTCTGCTCGCACGCGGCGATCACGCCGCGCCGGCTGGCGTTGTGCGGATACACCTTGCTAACGAGGAACACCCGGTCGCGCACACCGGCCAGCGCTTCGCCGAGCAGCGTTTCGGTTGCGCCGTCGCCGTACATTTCCGCGGTATCGATCAGCGTCATGCCCAGTTCGATGCCGCAGCGCAACGCGGCGATTTCCGCCGCCCGCCGCGCCGGTGCTTCGCCCATTTCCCACGTGCCCTGCCCCAGTGCCGGGATGCGTTCGCCGTCGGGCAGGCTCACGCTCGCGATATCGCTCGTCATATGGACTCCTCGAAGTGTCTGGATGCAAACCGATGCAGCGGCGCCGCGGCTGCACGCGACGCCCCTACGAAAGTCATAGCGACGAGTTTAGCGGCTCGACGCGCCCGCGGCCGCGGCCCAGGCAAAAGCCCGCTATAACGGGATGCGCCGATGTCATAGAATTGCCGCTTGCCTATCTTGCGTGAGTCCCATGACCTCTGCCTCGGAAGACCGCTGGCGCGACCTGCGCCCGGACCCGGAAAACGACACGCCGCTTTATCTGCAACTTGCCCGCAAGCTCGGTAGTGCCATCCACGAAAACCGCTGGAATGCCGGTGAAGCGCTGCCTTCCGAGCGCGTCCTCTCGGAAGCGCTGGGCGTATCGCGGATCACCTCGCGCAAGGCGATCGCGTTGCTGGTCGAACAGGGGTTGATCCGCCGCACCCAGGGCGCGGGCAGTTTCATCACGCCGCGCTACGAAGATCCGCTGTCGCGTCTGTCGAGCTTTAGCGAAATGCTGCGGCGGCGCGGCTTTACGCCGAGCTCGAAATGGCTGTCGCGCGAGATTTCGCCGGCCAACCGCGATGAGGTGATTCAGCTTGGCCTGTCGCCGGCCGCAGCGGTGACGCGTTTGCGGCGCTTGCGGCTGGCCGACGGCATCGTGATGGCGGTGGAGAACTCCACGTTTCCGGCAGCGGTGATTCCCGATCCGCAAGCCATCGGCGATTCGCTGTACACGTACCTGGAAAATCGCGGCCTGACGATCGTGCGTGCACTGCAGCACTTTCGCGCGGTGAACGCGAGCGAGGAGATCGCGCAGCAGATGAGCATCGCGCCGAACGAGGCGCTGCTGTTGATCACCCGCGTGGGCTATACCGCCGATCAGCGGGCGATCGAATTGACCGACACGTACTGCCGCAACGATTACTACGATTTTGTTGCGGAGTTGCGCAAGTAGCGCCAAAGAGCCGTCACACCCACCTGGCCTCATGCGCGCCGAGCCTAACAGGCGGCAACGCGTAAAAAGCGGGCGTCTCTTCCATCTCTTCGGCCGGCTGCACCCCCAGCACCCGGCCGAACTCCGACTGCACGGTCGCGACGCAATCCCGCACGTCGTCGAGCGTGACATCGGGGGTCCGCCAGCCGTCGGTGACTTGTCCAAAAGACTGCAACCACCGACCCGTTTGCGCGAGCGAGACGCGCACGTGCCAGCTGCCGCCTTCGCTCGCACGCCGCGTCAACGCGACCATCGCGCCGAACGCGGCCAGATAGCCGCTCGCATGATCGAGCGCCTGACACGGCAGATGCTTCGGCTCATCGCAGCCCGCCGCCTGCCGCTCGGCAAAGGCGATGCCGCTCGCAGACTGCACGAGGCTATCGAACCCGCGACGCTGCGCCCAAGGTCCCTCGTGCCCATACGCGCACACCGACACATACACGACTCCCGGCCGCTGCCGCGCCAGCTCTTCGGGGCCGAAGCCGCGCGCCGCCAGCGCGCCGGGACGATATGCCTGCAGAAACACGTCGGCGTCGCCGGCGAGGCCGCGCAAGGTCTCGCGCCCGGCCGCGTCGCGCAGATCGATTAACGCCGAGCGTTTGCCGCGTCCGTTATCGATTACCAGCGGTGCGATGTTCGGCAGATGCGGCCCGTTGATCATCAACACGTCCGCGCCATGATGCGCGAGCGCTCGCCCGGCCACCGGCCCCGCGATGATGCGCGACAGGTCCAGCACCCGCACTCCCGCCAGCGGCCGGTCCGCGCCGCTCGCGCGCGGCGGCTCGGGCGGCGCGTCGCCAATGCGCTCGATCTCGAACAGCGGCAATCTCGCAATCGCTTTCGCCTGGTCGAGTGCGGCCCATTCGTCGGGCATGCGAATCAACGCGGCGCACAAGCCCGCGTCGGCGAGCGTCTGATCGAGCGTCGCGCCGTCCCAGCCGCGAATCGCGGCGGCCACGGCGGCGCGATCATTGCCGCAGCCGAGCACCTTCAGCACACCCTGAAGATGATGCGCAAAGTTCGTATGCAGTTGAATCCAGCGGCCGTCGCGTGTCTCGTAGAAACCCGTGACCGGATCGCGCAGCGCAGGCGGCGGACCCTCGTCCACGCGCAAATAGCGTTCGCTGCGAAACGCCGCCAGCGCGCGCCGCATCTGCACCGACACATGCTGCCGGCGGCCCGTGCGCAAGCGCCAGTATTCGGCCGCCGCGAGACCGGTCGCGGCGATGGTCGCCGACGCCAGACTGCCGACCCGGTAGATCGACGGCAAGCCGGGGTCTGCGCCGCTCAGCGACACCGAGCGCAGCGCACTCGGGTCGCATCCGGCGACGGTCCAGATCTGTTGGAGAGCGAGTTCGGGCGTCATGGCGTTCTTACCGGAGCAGGTGGAAGTGAACCGCGAAGTGACTCGAGTCTAGAATTCCGGCCTGCCGCAATCAATCTTGATTATGATAATCAATATATATTAATTTCTTCGGTTTCTCCGCTTTTCCATGCCGACCACCACTTTCCTGAGCGCCACCGAAGCCGCCGCCGCGCTCGGCATCAGCTTGCCTACGCTCTATGCTTACGTGAGCCGCGGCATGCTCAGTTCGTCGCCGGATGCGCAAGGCAAAAACCGGCTCTACGACGCCGCCGAGGTGCGCCGCCTCGCCCGTCGCAAGGCCGACGGCAAGCGCGCCGGCAAGGTCGCGCAAAAGGTGCTGGACTGGGGCGTGCCGGTGCTTGAATCGTCGATCACGCTGGTCGCCGACGGCCGCCTGCTGTATCGCGGCCACGATGCGATGGAACTGGCGTGCACTGCGTCGCTCGAGGACACGGCGGCCTTGCTGTGGGATTGCAGCGCGCGGCGCATCGCCGAGGTGCCCGCCGTGCCGCTCGCCGCCGCGCAGTGGGCCGCGTGGCTCAGGCTCTGGAGCGACAGCACGCCGCTCGATCGCGCGCTCGTGCTGCTGCCGGCCGCCGCTGCGCACATGCCGCGCGTGTGGGCGCTCGGCCGCGATGCGCAACTTGATACCGCTTGCGCCGTCATGCGGCTGCTGGCCGCCGCGATGATCTCGGCAGCGCCGTCGAACGAGGCGCTGCACCGGCAACTCGCTTGCGCGTGGCGGGTGCGCAACCGGCACCAGGCCGGCCTGCTGCGCGCAGCGCTGGTGGCCTGCGCGGATCACGAACTGAACGCGTCGACCTTCACGGTCCGCTGTATCACGTCGACGGGAACCCACCTGTTCGGCGCCGTGGCGGGAGGACTCGCGGCCCTGGCCGGCCCGCGTCATGGCGGTGAGACGGTGCGGATTGCCGCGCTGCTCGAAGAAGCGTCGCGCGCGCCCGATCTCGATCGCTATCTGGCGAACCGCCTCACGCGCGAGGAAGGCGGCACGCAGGGACCGGTGCTGTCGGGCTTCGGCCATCCGCTTTATCCGGATGGCGATCCGCGGGCACGGCTGCTGTTAGGGATGCTTGCCGACTGTGCGCCAACGCGCTCGCCGCTCGGGGACGTGCTGCGGCTTGCACGCACGGTGTGCGACACGACCGGCGCCGAACCGACCGTCGATTTCGCGCTCGCCGCGATCGAGCGCGTGCTGGATCTGCCGGACGGCGCCGCGTTCACGCTATTCGCGGTGGGCCGGGTGGTCGGCTGGATCGCTCATGCGATGGAACAGACGCGCGATGGACGGTTGATCCGGCCGAGGGCGCGGTACATCGGCGAGTACGACGCGGCGGGCCTGGACTGAGGATCGAAGATCGGTCGGCCCACGGCTCAGCCGACGCTCGCCAAAGCTTTCTCAGGCCACGCCAAGCCAGCGAGGCAAGCGGCCGAACACCGGCAGACTCAGCCCCGGCTTCGGCGCCACCTGCTCGGAGCCGCTCGCCAGTGAAAAGCGTGCGCCGCCCTGACTCGCGCTGATCCACGCGAGCGCCCGGCGCGGCAGCTCGACCGACTCGCCCGCAGCGAGCCAGTGATCCTCGCTCCTGCCTTCGACGGTCAGCCAGATTTCGCCCGAGAGCACCTTAAAAGTCGACGGCCGCGCGACACGCCAGGCCGCCACGGGTTCGCCCTGTTCCAATTCGAAAATCCGCACTTCACGCATCGCCGTTCTCCTTCAAAGAACTTTTCTGTTGTACCGATTATTGACGTGCGATGATCGGATACCCATGCACAGTTCAGAACACTTTCAGTGGAACTGTTCAGTCGAAAAACCGGACAGTTGGGCGACTGATGCATCGTGAATCAGGCGCTTATGCAGTTGGCCGCAGCAGGCACCGCGTCATCCGGAAGGAAGCAAGCGCATGAAACTCGAAATCCAGCTCGATCGCGATAACGGCGTGCCGCTCACCGAGCAGATCGTCGCGGGCGTCACCGCGTGGATCCGCTCGCGCACCGCGCATCCCGGCTCAAAGCTGCCGTCGATCCGCCAGTTCGCCGCCGACTTCGGCGTGAGCCGCTTTCCGGTGATCGAGGCATATGACCGGCTGGTGTCGCTCGGCTATGTCGAGTCGCGCCACGGTTCCGGCTTTTATGTCGCCGACCGTCAGCCGCTCGCGACGGGTTGTCAGGGTGCCTCGGACCCGCGCCGCGCCGAAGACGAATCGGGACATTTACTGCAGCAGTTCAACCATCCCGGCGAAACACTGAAGCTCGGCAGCGGCTTCATCCCGGAAAGCTGGCGTGACACGGACAGCCTCGCGCAAGCGATCCGCCACGTGTCGCGCACCGACCGGCAGAGCATGGTCGATTACGCGACGCCGCTCGGCAACCTGACTTTGCGCGAGCATCTGCAAAGCCGGATCGGACAATTGGGAATTCAGGCGGACGCGTCGCAGATTTTGATCACCAACGGCGCGAGCCAAGCGCTGGATCTGCTAATGCGTTACCTGCTCAAGCCCGGCGATACGATCTTTGTCGAAGACCCCGGCTACTACAATCTGTATGGCTTGCTGAAGCTGCACGGCGTGAAGCTGATCGGCATTCCGCGCACGCGCAACGGTCCTGACCTCGACGTCATGCAGGAGCAGCTCAAGACACACCGGCCGAGGCTGCTGTTCATCAATACCGTGTTCCACAACCCGACCGGCACCACGGTCGCGCCACAAGTGGCCTTCCGGCTGCTGCAGCTGGCACGCGAGCATGCCTTCTCGATCATCGAGGACGACATCTACGCCGACTTCCAGACCGAGCTCACCGACCGCCTCGCCACCCTCGATCAACTCGAACATGTGATCTACGTGGGTGGGCTGTCGAAGACACTATCGTCGTCGCTGCGGATCGGCTGCGTGGTGGCGAGCCACGCGATCATCAAGGATCTGGTCGACATCAAGATGCTGACGAGTATTGGTTGCTCGCGCTTTGCGGAAGCGGTCGCGGTGTCGCTGCTGGAGCGCGGCGCGTACCGGAAATATCTGGAGCGCATGCGTCGCCGCATGCGTGACGCGCTTGGTTCGACGATCCAGACACTCGAAGACGCGGGCTGGGAGATTTTCGAAAAGCCGGTGGGCGGCAAGTTCGTGTGGGCGCGCGTGCCGCATGTCGCCGATGCCGAACGGCTGGTCGCATGC
This sequence comes from Paraburkholderia fynbosensis, assembly GCF_902859935.1. Lineage (GTDB taxonomy): Bacteria > Pseudomonadota > Gammaproteobacteria > Burkholderiales > Burkholderiaceae > Paraburkholderia > Paraburkholderia fynbosensis. The sequence goes on along the minus strand of NZ_CADIKI010000002.1, from coordinate 347,345 downwards.
GGTGCGCCGCTTGGGGTGACGGTGGTGCCGGGCAGCTACTTCCGGCCGAATATGGAGACGAGTCCGTGGATCAGGATTCACGTGGCGTTTGGTAATGAGCCGCGGGCGCAGGCGTTTTTTCATGCGGCGGCGGCGCTGGACGGGGGCTGAGCATCCCGCTCCTACCGCGCCCCCGAGGCCAGTTCTCAACGCCTCTCGCCCATCATGCCCGATGCTCCCTGGGCTGCGCCGCACTCCGCTTTTCCCTAGAATAGCGAGTCCCAGCCCGTCCTGCGCGCCCAGCCGCCCTCCATGTCCACGACGCCGACTCCGCCCGCCTCCGCTGTCAACGCCCCCTCGGGACCTTCGGCCCGCTCCCTCACCGTGATGCTGTGGCTCGTCGCCACCGGCTTCTTCATGCAGACGCTCGACTCGACCATCGTCAACACCGCGCTCCCCGCGATGGCGACGAGCCTCGGCGAGTTGCCGCTGCGCATGCAATCCGTGGTGATCGCCTATTCGCTGACGATGGCGGTGATGATCCCGGTGTCCGGCTGGCTCGCGGACAAACTCGGCACGCGGCGCGTGTTCTTCAGCGCGATCCTCGTGTTCGCGGTCGGCTCGCTGCTGTGCGCGAACGCGCACACGCTGAATCAGCTGGTGTTCTTCCGCATCATGCAGGGCATGGGCGGCGCGATGCTGCTGCCGGTCGGACGGCTCGCTGTGCTGCGCACCTTTCCGGCGGAACGTTATTTGGCGGCGCTCTCGTTCGTCGCGATTCCTGGCCTGATCGGACCGCTGATCGGTCCTACGCTCGGCGGCTGGCTCGTGAAAATCGCCTCGTGGCACTGGATCTTTCTGATCAACGTACCGGTGGGGATCGTGGGCTGCATCGCCACGTTCATCTTCATGCCGGATAGTCGCAACGAACACACCGGCAAGTTCGACATAAAAGGCTACCTGCTGCTGATCGTCGGCATGGTGGCAATTTCCTTCGCGCTCGACGGTCGTACCGAGTTCGGCATTCAGCACGCAACGGTGCTGGTGCTGCTGATCCTGAGCCTCGCCTGTTTCGTCGCCTACGCGTTGCATGCAGTGCGCGAACCCGCGCCGATCTTCCCGCTCGACCTTTTCAAGATCCACACGTTCAGCGTCGGCCTGCTCGGCAATCTGTTCGCCCGGATCGGCAGCGGTTCGATGCCCTACCTGATCCCGCTGCTGTTGCAGGTGAGCCTCGGCTACAGCGCATTCGAAGCCGGCCTGATGATGCTGCCGGTGGCCGCCGCCGGCATGGCGTCCAAACGCCTCGTGACGAAGCTGATCGTCCAGTACAGCTATCGGCGCGTGTTGATCGTGAACACGGTGCTGGTCGGCCTGGCCATGGCGAGTTTCGCACTGACCAGCGCGAATCAGCCGCTGTGGCTGCGGCTCGTGCAACTGGCGGTGTTCGGCGCCGTCAACTCGATACAGTTCACCGCGATGAACACGCTGACGCTCAAGGACCTGGGCACCGGCGGTGCGAGCAGCGGCAACAGCCTGTTTTCGCTCGTCCAGATGCTGTCGATGAGTCTCGGCGTGACCGTTGCCGGCGCGCTGCTCGCGACCTTCACCGGCCTGTTGCAGCGGGTGACCGCGATCAACTCGCTGCCCGCGTTTCATGCGACGTTCCTGTGTGTCGGCATCATCACCGCCTGCTCGTCGTGGATCTTCGCGCAACTCTCGCCGGACATCCGCACGCCGGCAAAAAAGACCGATCCGTCAGAGCGGACCTGACATGCATCGCGCCCGTCGCCGACCCGCAACGGGGCGCAACCCGCACCAGCGAAGTGCGACGCAACGCGTTCGCACCCGCGCTGGCGCACAATCGTCGTATCAGCGCGCGGCTGCGACACGCACAGGCTGTGTTTCTGCATGCGCATAGTTCTTGCTCGCCTATCCTGTAAACTCTCGTTTTGCGCGCACCTTCGTAACGAGCCGCAGCGCGCCGCCAACTCCATACGACCGACATGATGAGCATGATCGAACTCGATCCTCCCGGCTTCCAGCCGCCGCGCCCGATGGCCGGCGACGAAGGCTCCCGGCGCACCGTCCTGTATGGCGGCTACACCGTCTTCAGCGTCTTTCAGCCAGTTTTCTCGGTGTCGCACCGGCGCGCGATCGGCTACCATGCGTCGCTGCGGGCACACGACGAACATGCGCAACAAGTGCCCTCCCACGAGGTTTTCACGCAGGCCGCGCGGCGCGGCGACCTGCTGGAGCTCGGCCGGTTGGCCGAATCGCTGCATCTCGGCAACTTCAACGCGTTCGACAGCCACGATGAGTGGCTCTTCCTGAGCCTGCACCCGGCCGCGCTGATGGACACCAGCTACGGCGATGCCCTGCTGGCGGGCCTCAAGGCGCTCGGCCTGCCGCCGCAACGTGTGGTGCTCGAAGTGTCCGAGCAGGCAGGCGGGGAAACCACGCGCTTCGCCGAAATCATCGACTCGTTGCGCAAATCCGGTTTCCTGATCGCGCTCGACGGCTTCGGCGCGAAACATTCGAACATCGACCGCGTGTGGAATCTGCGTCCGGACATCGTCACACTCGACCGCTGCATCCTCGCGCAAGCCAGCGAGCACTCGCATATTGAACGCGTGCTGCCGGGCCTCGTCTCGCTGCTGCACGAGTCCGGGCAACTGGTGCTGATGGGCGGCCTGAGCACCGAGCGCGACGCGCTGATCGCGCTCGAATGCAACGTGGACTTCGTGCAAGGCACGTTCTTCGCGGGCCCAAGCGTCGAGCCGGTCAAGCCGCAAGCCGCGGCCGGACTGATGGACTCGCTTTCGGCCGCGTTGCGCGAGCGGGTCGCCGCACGCCAGCGCGCACAGTCCGCGCGCCTCGCACCCTACGTCACGGCGCTGGAGACAGCCGCCGCACAACTGATGGCCGGTGAGTCGATCGCCCACGCCACCGCCCCATTGCTGTTGCTCGGAGAAACTGCACGCTGCTTCGTGCTCGACGGTTCGGGCCGGCAGATCGGCGACAACGTGCTGCCGCCCGGGCGCACGTCGCAACGCGCGAAGCGCTTCCGGCCGCTGTTGCATTCGCAAGGCGCTAGTTGGGAACGCCGGCCGTACTTTATCCAGGCGATGCGCGTGCCCGGCCAAGTGCATCTCACGCCGCCTTATCTGTCGATCAACGAAGCGCATCTGTGTGTCACCGCCTCGATCGCCGCGCATACGCCGCATGGCACACAGGTGTTATGCGTCGATATCAACTGGGAACTCGCGGCGCATCGCAACTGAAGGCGCCGGGTGCCGCCGGATGCGCGAGAGCAACTGCGCGACGGCGGCACGGCCCAGCACCCGGTTGGCAGCTTGCAAACGCGTGGCGCTGGTCACGATGCGCAGTGCGATGATCTTTGTCGAGCCATCCGCCACGCCATTTGTCCACACGTCGAGCACGCCGACGACGTCGCCTTCGAAGAACAGGGCGACACACATGTTCCCTTCGATCGACACCACCTCGGCATTGCTCGCCTGCTGCGCGAGCGACGTGACCGTGTCCACCCACTCTGCCGCTGCCGGCTCGCGTGCGCATGCAGGCGCACACACGGGCGCGTCGCTCACGACGTCAGGGGTGTCGCTGAAGAGCCGCAGCAACCCGGTTCGATCCTGCGCCTCCAGCGCCGTGCGCAAACGCTCGACGATGCGCGCATGCGCGACAGGGTCGGTCCGCTCCAACGGCGCACCCGCGCGCTGCAAACGCGCCTTGGCCCGATGGACGATCTGCCGGCAACTCGCCGGTGTGCGCTCGAGAATTTTTGCAATCTCCGCGTAGTCGCAATCGAAGGCTTCGTGCAACACGAAAGCCGCGCGTTCGTCGGGCTTCAGGCGTTCGAGCAGCAGCATCACGCCGTAGGACATCTCCGCCGCCCGCAACGCGAGTTCTTCCGCCGACGGCGCCATCTCGTCGAGCCACGGTTCCGGCAGCCAGCCCGCAGCCTGCGAGCGTTCGCGTTGCACGTGCCGCAGACGGTCGATCGCCGTGCGCGTGGCGATCGTGGTAAGCCAGGCGGCCGGCGTTTGCACCGCGCGCGTATCTGCCAGTTGCCATTTGAGCCAGACGTCCTGCACCACGTCTTCCGCTTCGGCGCGGCTGCCGAGCATCCGGTACGCCAGCGCGAGCAGGCGGGCGCGCACGGCCTCGAAACTGGATGCCTTATTGATTCCTTGTTCCGTCATACATAGACCTCCGGATCGTGCGTGGTGAAAAATTGCGCGCCTTGCCTGCCGCGGGACTGCCGAGGCGCTCGCCATAGTCTGCATTCTTTCCAGCTTGACGCCCGAGCACATGCCGATGTGACAGCGCGGCGCAAAAATATTCCTGTCACGCGGCCACGGGTTGCCTCGTCAAGTGAGCAACAACCGGCGCGTGGCGCGCGCGGTTTGTGAACCGGCCGCAATCGGCATCCATCGGCTATTCGTGCCGCACCGCCAATTACAGGACACCTATGCACTCGACCCATCCATCCGTCACCGGTCTCGGCCTCGTTCCCACTGTGATCGAACAGTCGGGGCGTGGCGAGCGTGCCTACGACATTTACTCCCGTTTGCTGCGCGAGCGCATCGTGTTTCTGGTCGGGCCCGTCAACGAACAATCAGCCAGTCTGATTGTCGCCCAGTTGCTGTTTCTGGAATCCGAAAATCCCGACAAGGATATTTCCTTTTATATCAACTCGCCGGGCGGCTCGGTGTACGACGGCCTCGCGATCTACGACACCATGCAGTTCATCAAGCCCGAGGTGTCGACGTTGTGTACCGGCTTTGCCGCGAGTATGGGAACGTTCCTGCTCAGCGCAGGCCAGCACGGCAAGCGGTATGCGTTGCCGAACGCGCGCATCATGATTCACCAGCCCTCCGGTGGCAGCCAGGGCACGGCGGCGGACGTCGAGATTCAGGCGAAGGAAGTGCTGTATCTGCGAGCGCGCCTGAACGCCATCACGGCCGAGCGCACGGGGCGCAGCCTCGAGGAAATCGTGCGCGACACGGACCGCGACAATTTCATGTCGGCGCATGAAGCGAAGGGGTATGGCTTGATCGACGGCGTGCTGGAAACGCGCGCAGGGCTGGGCGAAATGCTGCGGCGGCATGACATGTAGTGACGGCAACCCGTCGCCCTTCCGGCTTTCAACCAACACTTCGAGAGCCAAAACTTGTGTTCGGCGGCCTCTCGCATTTCCGCCATGGTGCAGGTGCCTCCGTTCGGAGCCGGCCCGAGCGCGCAATGCACGCCTGTTCCAATTCATACAACCAAACTCAATGCGCCATTCAGACGCTTTCCGCTCGGCTCGATCGAGCACCACGCGCTCTCCTCGTTACGGAAAGAGGGCGTGGCGTCCGCCCTGACCACTCGTGCGCCCTCATTTTTACTGTCCCGGTCGGTGCGGCGAGAACACAAAAGCTGCTCACCTTCGCTGGAATCGCTATCATGGTCGCGATCCGTCGAATTCGACGATCGCTTCAATGGAGATATACATGGCGTCATCCAACGAAAACGTCAGCATGGCGCTATTCTGCGACTTCGAAAACGTCGCGCTCGGCGTGCGTGACGCAAAGTACGACAAGTTCGATATCAAGCTGGTGCTCGAACGTCTGCTGCTCAAGGGCAGCATTGTCGTCAAGAAGGCGTATTGCGACTGGGATCGCTACAAGAGTTTCAAAGGCGCGATGCACGAGGCCAATTTCGAGTTGATCGAGATTCCGCACGTGCGCCAATCAGGCAAGAATTCCGCGGATATCCGGCTCGTGGTCGACGCGCTCGATCTCTGCTATACGAAATCGCACGTCAATACGTTCGTCATCATCAGTGGCGATTCGGATTTTTCGCCACTGGTGTCAAAGCTGCGCGAGAACGCCAAGCAGGTGATCGGCGTTGGCGTACAGCAATCCACGTCCGACCTGCTGATCGCTAACTGCGACGAGTTCTTCTTTTACGACGACCTCGTGCGCGAAAGTCAGCGTGCGGTCGCGAAGCGCGAGTCGGCTCGCCCGCAGCAAAACGCTCAACAGACGGCCAAACGCGCGCCCGATGAAGATAAGAGCCGGCAGAAGGAAGATCTGGAAAAACGCCGTACCAAGGCAGTCGAGATCGCGGTGCAAACCTTCGATGCGCTCGCGTCCGAACGTGGCGACAGCGGCAAGATCTGGGCATCCGTATTGAAGAACGCAATCAAGCGCCGCAAACCGGATTTCAACGAGACCTACTACGGTTTTCGTGCGTTCGGCAATCTGCTGGAAGAAGCGCACGCGCGTGGACTGCTCGAGTTTGGCCGCGACGAAAAGTCCGGGGCGTACGTGTATCGCAGCACGGCGGCGGGCGCGGCCGGCGAAAGCGTGAATGAGCCTGGCGAATCAGAATCGGCCGAACAGTTGTATGAGGCGCAGGTTGCTGAAACGTCGGCCACCGCTATCGAGCCAGCGGGCAAGCACGAGTCGCGTCGCAGGGGCCGCGGCAATCGCAAGTCGGCACGTGGTCAGCAGGAGGTCGCTCAGGAAGAGCGAGCCACCGTTGACCAAGCAGGTCACGCGCAAGCGTGGGAGGACGAGCCACAGGCACGTGAGCCAGTGCAGCATCAGGCGCCGTTGGCCAGTGCATCGCATGTCGAACGGCCGGAAGCCACTTTGGTGGAACCGCCGAGCAACGCTGCTGCGTCGGATGCGGTCGGTGGCAATGAAGACGCCCCGGAAACGGACGGCAATCAGGCGGAGCGTCGCAAGACACGCGCGCCGCGCAAGACCGCCGCGAAGAAAGGGAAGAAAAGCACGCCGCGAACGATCGATGACGTGCCCGAGATCGCCGCGCCTGCTGAAGCACCAGCACCGGTTGTCGACACCGAGCAAGCTCCTGTCGCCGCCAGGAAGGCAGCGCGCAAAGCCGCGCCGCGGAGCCGTCGTCCGCGTAAGACAGCGGCGACGAGCGACACGGAGTAAGCGGCCTGCATTGCGTGAATCGCGCAGATTGGGCTCGGAGCGGACTATCGCATGCGCATGCAACGGAACATCGTGCGTATTGAGCACAAAGCCCCTGCTCATTATGAGCAGGGGCTTTGCAACGCCAATCCACTGTGTGCCTGTCGCGCCAAGAACCGCAGATATGTCCTCAGTCGGACGAAATTCGACGTCCATTGCCAAAGCGGAAATCGACCACAAGCGCCAATTTCTCTGGAAACGCCATCGTCGCATTCCGTTACGGCGCCAGCTCCAATCACCCCCTTATCGCAGCACCATATATACCCTACTGCGCGCGATCATCGGACGTGATGAGCTTGTTGCCAGCACCCCACTGGTTGCGCGTGCCCCCCGATTGCTGTTGTACAAGTCGCGCGAGCGGTTGCCGCCGTCGTACATGCGCAAAGCACCGGTCGTGCCATTGTCCGCCGCCGGCACGATTGCATTGCTCGCCCCTTTGGCCGACATGGCCGGCGTCGCGCCGGGATCAAGGAAATGTGGTCGGGCTTCGCAACGCAAGTATCCGACCAGCCACGCGCACGCTCGCTATCCGATACTCGGATCAAAGAGCCGGCTTGCGGTCTCTGCCTATTCGCCTCATCGTCGCTCGGTGCGCGAGCGCTCGGCGCGTCGAGTGCTCGAAAGCGTATCGCGTCTTTCCAGCAGAAAGCGCGAAATCCTGGGGAGCGGTGGCCGCCGTCCCCGTTGAAGACAGCCGGTGCCAACGGCTGAATGTGCCGTCGAACCGCCGTCAATAACATCCCACAACGAGTTCAGTAGTACGGATAAGGTGCATACATAACCGGCGGCGGCGCGACGTATCCCGGAGGAGGCGCATAGTAAGGCTGCGGCGCGACATACACCGGTTGCGGCGCGGCGTAATAAGGTCGAGGCTGCGCGATCGTGTCACCCTTCGAGGTCATGCACTGCGCGTACGCGGCGTCATAGTGCGCCTGCAAGCCGGCGGCGGAATACTGCGCGCTGTTGGCGCCGTTCGCGCCGCCGATCAGTAGTCCGCTGCCCGCGCCAATCGCTGCGCCCGCGCCTGCATTGCCGGCCGCCGCGCCGAACAGCGCGCCGATCGCCGCACCGCCGAACGTGCCCAGCGCCGCGCTATTCACGCTGTTCGTGGTGCCCGCCTGCGCCGCCCCGGACGAGTTCGTGGAACGATTCGCGTAGTCACGGCACGCATAGTCGTTCTGCTGGAACTGCTCGAGCGATTCACCGCTGTGCGGCAGCGCGACAATGCTCGGGCCGCTCGGCGGCATCACCGCGCACCCGCCGAGTGCGAGTGCAACAACGGCGGCAGGTATCGCCATACTTATTGATTTAGTGCTGAACATCATGCGGTGCGTTTCGAGATGGGAATTCAAACGTTAAGCCAATCGGCGCAATCCATGGTTACCGGATAGTTACAGAAAGTTATTCGCCGGGCCGTGCGCCGTGGCTGGTGAATCGAGAGCGTGTCTCGCATCGCGCGCAGCGTCGCCAGCGTTAAATCGGATAACGCTTGTCAGCGCGCCGCGGATCAAATTTCGCATCGCACCGCCTAGACTCGTTTGCACGCGACTGCACATACCACCCGCCGCAAGACTCGGTCCCGGTGACGTGCGGGGCTCGACTATACGCGCAGTCGCAGCGCGGGGCTATCGCTGCGTGCCCACAAAAGGAAGGATGACTCAATGAAACGTCTGGCTTTGGCTGTGAGGATGGCTTGCGCCGCGTGTGCATCGTCCGTCTTCGGGCAGTCGGATTCGGGGCTGTCCGCCGATGCGACCCAGCAGCCGGTCACGACATTGACGAGCTCGGCCATCGCGCAGGATTTCCAGTACATGAACCATCCGCCGACACATTCCGCGCCCGCGAGGTCGGTGTGCGACGTCCGGTGGCGGTGGCGGTCGCGGCCATCGGCATCGACGGATGTCGAGCAATCCGGATGGCGGCGGTGGAGCATCGACACTGTCTCGAGCCATCTATCCGCGCGGTATAGCGAGGCGGGAAAGACGCATGTGATGCACGTCGTTGACGCGCTGCATCGTTACTAACTGTGACAAAAACGCGTTTTCACCGCGGCCTTGAAAGTTGCAATCGCGCTGGTCACCGCGCCGACATCGACGCTCGTTTGATCGAGCGCGCCCCGCCCCACCACTCCAAGGCCCAAAAAAAGAAAAGCCCTCACACCGGAGGGCTTTCACTTTTGCAACAGTTGCCAACGCCATGACGTTATCGAACTCACATCGCCCCAAGCCGATCAGGCGACACGAATCTTGCCGTCACGCGGCTACCGGCAATTGTTTCGTCACAAAAAAGTTAAGAGAGCCTCGCAATAAAGTTTGGGAGAAAAATGACTTTCACAAAATTTACAACGATTACACTTCCCATTCCACCATATCGATAAACGCATCTTGAACGGACAGTGGCGTATCGAACAAAACATAATCCACACTACAAGCGGCCCAATCTGATTCATTGAAAGGCGTTCGCAGGCATTTTTCCTTACTTTAATGCTAGATCAGTATCCGCGACAAAGGCCAGTTTAGACGTGTGCGGCTCACGATCCAGCAACCACGGATCGACGCAGCAAATCTAAACTCAACCGGCAACCCCGTTCTTCACTGACGATCAAAAAAGGCATTCCATCTGAAGCATGGTTGAGGTTGTCCCCCTTCTTCCTCCGGTTGTTCCAATCCGCGCGTTGCAACCGTCGTGCGATGCCATGGGGATGGGGAATGGCAGCAACATAAGCGACCCGTGTTTCTCACGTGCTCAGATGTGTCCATACGTTCAGAATTCTCCCGCAATGCCGTTAACTCTTGTTCCGACTGAAATTTTCAATGTCGACGAAATTGAAAAGCAACAACAATTTTATTTAAAAACATGACATCAATTCGAATTGCAGCAGCACTCATTATTCTTTTATCCACAATAATAACAATCACAACACTACCAATTCTCACAATATACATCTTAAGGCGCGTTACAGCTGCATCTAAGCGATTTTATGTAAAAAAACAAGATTATTGATTTTTTAAGTAAAATACTGATGCCATTCGGCCATACGTCGACGGTTGCGGTCGCGATATTGTCCGCAGTAGTCGCGGGCATTTGCATATTTTCCTACATTCAACAAGTTGATATTTATTCAGGAGCTGGAATACTTGTCTTGATTACTCTTATTCCTGTCACCTCTGTCTCAATTTTGCTTGCTCGCGCCGAAAAATTTAACACTTGGCTTGCTCTGCCAACAGTTAAACTTATTTTTTTCGTGAGCTTTGCTGCCTGCGTGTGGGCGGGCCATGCCCAAACAGTAGAAATGCTCTCTAGCACGTACGGAGCAGCATCCGAACACATGAACTTGGCCTTTGGCGCGGGTACCTTCACTGCAGCCTTGGGATTTCTCGCCTTCCCATTTTCATTGGGTATGGTAGCAACCCAATTGATGTCTTTCTTTGCGATTGCCGTATCTGAATTGAGATCTGACAAATACGCTCGACGAAAACAGTTCGCGGCTGTCACCGCTCTGTTCTTACTCACACTAGTGCTCGGCACCTGTTCGATTGCACCGCAATTGCTATTTACTTCTGGGGTAAAAGAATTTTTTGTCGATACTATTGCATACGGATCAGATCTCTATGATGCCTCCAAATGTGATCCGGATGTGAAAGTTGGAAAAATCGCGTTCATCGACCCAAAGCACGAGAGAGCTTTGGTTTTCATCAGACACCCGTTGCTTAGCAAGAGACTTGCGCAGTATAACAAGGACGATTTCAAACTAATGAAGCCAACTCTTGCCGGGCTCCTAGAATGCAAATACACAAAATATAAGATGTGATCTATCCTTTAATCCAATATTCAATAAAATATCCTATCTAGATATCAAGACAATACTTCGTAAAACATGCTGTCAGGATTCAATCCGTTGAAATTTTTGATGCCCGCAAGCCCAATCTCAGCGAGATACGTACGTTCTCAACATGCGCAACTCGGCTTCCGCGTATGCCATCCTCGCCGCAGGCGGATGAGCAAGAGTCCGCCGTGACACAACCTCTCCACATCATGTTTCGAGGAGTTCCCGCACGCACTACTAGAGCATCTCTACAGCCTTTTACCGCAGGCTGAATTCTGCAATGAGCGAGGGTCTTGCTGCCAGCAGTAGCTCGAGATGGCTTTCCGGCCACATCTCAATTCGCAACGCGCTGTCTGAATGGTTGTGTTTTTCCACAGATAGGATGGCGTCGCTCGTGAACCGTCCCGATGTGGCAATAACGTGAACATCAACGCGTGGCGGTTCCCAAGTCTTCATCTGCTCGCGGAGCGTAGCGATCTCAGCAATGCCGACGCTCTTACTGAGCCAGTGCTTGCATTGAATGATGACCCGTTGCCGCGTGGTTCCACCTAGCGTGTCAGTCTGTACGCGGAACACTGATACGTCACGTCCTCGATCTGGTGCTTCTGTCTTAGTCAACCATGCTGCGTTTTCATAGCCCGGCTCAGTAGCAACAAGCGCGAAGATAAGTCGCTCAAACTGTTCTTCGGTTAGGTTGTCCCATCTAAGCTTGGTCGCGACAGAACCTCGCGGCTTCGCCCCGATCAAGGTTTCTAGATCTTCGATACCAACCGGCATAGGCTCATTATCTCCATACATAGACTTTTGAAGTCCGGCCCTTGCAGCGGGCCAGTCATGCAGGATAATGTCTTGTAGATCTCCGTATAGCCCGAAGCGAATGTGACGACCTAGGTCGCTCCATCGTGGGGGCTTGGATATGCTGCTACCCATTAGCATGTTGATCTGAGCGACGTTCTGCTTCAACTCCTCGAATTGTTGATGCTCGACCTCAAGATGCCTTTCGGTTGTTTCCGGGAGATGGGAGAGGACCTGAATGCACTCGTCCACACCCGATATAAGTTCTTGCAATGCGTCACGAACAAGCTCACGGCGCATCTGATCGAACTGCATGCGATATTGCCGGAGTGTCCTTGATGGTTCCTCTATCGAGCGCCCAACGGAGATCTTGCATTCGATTTCACCCACCTCTTCGGCATCTAGGCGGTTTTGCGCAATCTCGTCTAATTCCATGAGGTGAATGTCCGGCTTCCATCCTCTGATCTTAGGAAGGGCTGCATAGACGGCGTCAAAATGGTAGCAGTTGCTTTCGTAGTCGGGATTGCTGCCGAAGACGATGCCTTGCGGAATTGCTTCGTTAATTGCGTCAAGCAGGCGTTCCGCTTTTACGAGATTTGCCTCAACCGCCTCGAATTGGCGCAATGCGGCGTTCATGGTGCTCTCAGTCATTTACTGTTCCACACAAGAGACGATGCGAACGCGAACTAGGAAGATCAGACTCGCCAACCCCTCTTAGGAATGCAAGCCGCCGAAGCATCCTGGCATTTCTTTCAAGCTAATTTTAACGAGGTTAAGGACATTCAGGAAGGGACAAAAGATTATCCACAATGGACGAATCACGATTAGTTTTTAAATATTTGCGCCCCTCTACCGAGGTTGATACGACTACTTCGGCAGTTATATTTCCAACAACCACATAAAATGCCCACCTCCCGGATTCGATTCCTTCTATCGCGTTGGCCTGCGCAATGCGCCAACGCGATTTATCGGCGTTCATTCCACCTATATAAGATATCTGTTCATGCCGGTTTCCTCGGTCTATTTTATTGATACACAGGACGCGGTGTCTGGCCGTCATTAAATTTCTCCGCATTCAAGATAGATACAAAAACCTTGATTCTTAATTCTGAGTCTCACGCTGACGCAGAATAAAGTGAGAAAGCAGCGGGACGGCAAATGCATATCTCCCATGTCGATTCTTAAATACCAGCCCGGCCGTTACCAAAGAACCCAGCATTTGATTTACGTGACTACTCGAAAAAGGTTTATCGCCCGATGTTCGGGATTTTTCAGCAATCTCCTGTACGGAGAATTCGTTTTCCGCATTCGGCAGTGAAGCGATTAGGTCCATCAAATCCCTTTGACGATCTGTCGCGCGCCCCCAGCGGCCCGCGAAGAAATCCGCGTCAAGCTTTGCAATGATTGCCTGGAAGCGAGCCTCATCCGGTGACTCCCCGCGCAAAACAACATCGTACGATTCGCGGCAAATAAACTGAATGAAATAGGGGTACCCACCCGACCATTCAACGATTTTGTTTATTCCAAAATCAGTGAATTTAATCGGGAAATTCTCAATGGGTTTGTTAACAGCGTCCCTACAATCCTGCGGGTCCAGTCGATTCAGCGTGACGACGTGGAACATGCGCTCCGCAAACGTTCTCGCCTCGACAAGTTTTGGGAACAATGTAGGCAAGCCCGTTAACAACAGCATATGCGGGACATTTTTTCTTTGAAGCGACTGAAACACGTCAAGTAGCATCGACAGTGGATACTGTTCCTTTGCGGCGTGGTCGGTTAAGTTTTGTGCTTCGTCATATGCGAAGATAATGCCGCGCGCTCCCGTCCCACGGATGGCCGTCCACGCCATCTCGAGAATTGCCTTCAACTTGTCGGCGATCAGCCCCGGAGTGGAGTCAAACGCTTGTTTTAAGAACTGAAAGTCAAGCCTTCGTACAACTGTGGTCTTCTGCTGAAGGAAGCCAGGACCGACGGGTTGCTCTTGATTGAATGTGAACCCCGAAGTAACAACCGATAGGTCCGCAAGCAGGCGTGTCGCCAAACTTTCCTCGGAAACGGTCGCAGATTCAGACAGGTCGGTAGCGACCCAAAACCAATTCTTCGCCGTGGCAGGCTTTTTCAACTCATCCAGCAGAACAGTCTTTCCCACGCCGCGAAGCCCCGTTAGCACAATGTTGCACAGGATCTCCCCTTGGTCGAAGTAGCGTTCAATATCACGGATCTCGGGGTCGCGACCCGCGAGGAACGGCGGCCGATGGCCAGCCCCGGGCTTGTAGGGGTTTTCAATCGGCGGCGATTCGGGCAGAGCGGGGACGGACAGACTCATGATCAAGGCTCCAATAATGTTTTCATAAATTTATAACAACGGCTAAATTTACGCAATCGGATAATTATCGTGAGCGCGGCACGCCCGTCTGCACTGGGCTGCGCGCTGCGACGCCTGGATCCAACACCTCGTTGCGAGCGCGAAAAATTGCACGTATCATTCGTCCATATTTTTCGACAAACTTGGGGGTCCCATGGAGTTTGACGCGTTTTTCGCGGCTGCAGAGAGGACAGTCATTGATGATCGCGAAGTCGAAGCCCTTCGCGAGCGCATGGATGTGGCCGAGCGACTGTTCGAATCCGAGGCAACCTTGAAAGCTGTTACCAACGAATTCATGTCGCGCACTTACAGCATGTAATTCTTACCCGTATGTCTATATAGCAGCCTCACGGCTGCTATTTTTTTGCCTGCTCAATGATTCCTTACCTTGTATGTAAGTTCGAAAAGCCGACCCTGAGCAACCTCGTGAAGGAGTGCTTTGGTGCGGACTTTCCTGACATCTTCCACAAAGAGCAGATCGACTATATTTATAGATATTTGAGTGACCTCAGTGCAAAATCAGTACTGCTTGAATTTCAATATGTCGATAAAGACTATCTCGATGACTATTCGCGATACTACGTAAGGCGCTTCAGCAGCGATGGCCATAAGTGCGCGCGTTTGCATTTTTTTTCACAGGAAATAGATCACGGGAACTTGGACGATCTGCTGGCGGGCAAAGGCTCACCGTCATTTCGGTGCGAACTGCAGTCCGCATATCTGGGCTTCATGGTTATCAAGCCGCTGCCCAAAACTTTCATCGGTAGAACGTGTCTCAAGCGCTATCCTGATTCCGGCTTCGCTGGAGATAAGAGAATGCTTGAGCGGCGCTATGCAGTCGACTTATTTGGCGTCGACCTAGTGGTCGATTCAATCGCCTTTCAGGAGCAAGACAAGGTGGTTTCTGCATGCGCGACGACCGCCATTTGGAGCGCGCTGCAATGCATCCCTTGGAGAAATGTTCGAGACATACCTTCGTGCAGCGAAATTACGACGAATGCAATCAACTTTATTGATGGTTCGAGCAACGGATTTCCCAACAAAGAGTTGTCGAACAAGCAAATCCTACGGGCACTCGACGTTGAAGAACTTCGCCACCATAACGAGACGCTAACAAACACCGCTCAGCCAGAATTCTTCGATACCATACGGTGTCATATCGATAGTAAACTGCCGCTGATCCTCGGGGTTGAAGTTTTCGCGCGCGGCGAAAGCAACAGTTGGCTTAAGCAAGCCGGACATGCTGTCACAGTTGTCGGCTACAAAGCAAATGACGACGAGACAGTTCTGTATCTCCACGATGACCGCTTAGGCCCTTTTGCAAAAGCAACGTTTGTCTCTCTCCAAGATGTCGCACTCGAAGTAGAGCCTGGGTGGGGATTGAAACTGCAACGGAAAAACGATGCAGGGCAATGGCAGGAGGCGCATGAGGTCTTGGTTCCGGACAGTCTTATCGCGCTGTCGCACAAGAAGGTTCGGCTGCCGTATAACTTCGCCAGAAACACCGCTAGGTTCATTGTCGACGAATACAACCGATGGCTTGAACGAGCAATTGAAGACGAAAAGTCAAAACCAGAAGCAGAGCGGGCACTGACCAGCGGCACTGCAAGCCATCCCCCGCGTCTGCACTTTCGACTCCAGCTTGCAGAAATATCTGAAATTCGGAAGGAAGTCCTAGCGAGCCAGATACAGACCGATTTCTCCGCGTTGGGAGGGCCGTCATTTTTGTCGGAAAACGATCTTGATGATCTGCGCGACAAGAAGGCTGCATTCCTGACCGCCAGCTATGCGCGGTTTCAGTGGGTTGCGACCTTCGTATGTTGGGGTGTGCCCGCGTTCAAGGTGTTCTTTGATGCGACGGATATCCCCCAAGGCGACGCGGTATCCGGTATCTACATCGAAAATCAGCTAGCAGCCCGTCGCATCCTGCACATCTTCACCAAATATGCGAATGCGGGAAGTAGTTATTTGGAAAACAGGCAAGACTACTTCTATGGCTCATTTCTGAGAAGGCTGAGGCGCCCTGAACCCGGACTCATGGATCATTTGTCGACCACGTATGGAAAACCGCGGGCGCCCAGATATCTAAAAGCAAATGAACTTGTCGGCGGTGAAATCGCAAGCAATGACACATTGATCAGGTATTTCGAATCCGTTCAGCAGCCGCTTTCGAACACATTCCCCGAGATTGTGCCGGACGATGAGAACTCTTTTTTGATCTGGGCGATTGCACACGACGGCGCACTACTGATCGGGAAAGAGATAAGCGAAAAGGGCCATCCAAGTCTGACGGGCTTTAAGCCAGCGCGAATTGCTGGCGAACTCAAACGAAAAGGCAATGGATGGATCATAAATTCGAAATCAGGGCGCTATAGCAAAGATTATCGGAACGTCGAGACGTATCTAGACAACGCAGTACGGAAGTTCGAATCGATATTTCCAAGCTCTCGGGGTGAAATTTCGGCCCAACACTTCCGCCCCGAGTTAGATAAGATTTGTGCGATCGAAAATTCCACCACCGCAAAGAAATAGGGGCAACTGCGATGCGCGAACGGTTCCTCGATGAATAGAGGGCGCCGCGTCTTCAAGGCGAAGCCGCGGTTCGCTATCGTCTTGCGCGACCTAAAGGTTGGTTCTCTCGCTTTGAGCAATAGGGGTGATTGTTGCAAGTCATAGGCATGACTTTTTCAATGCGCTGGTGCGTACCGCACAGCTTGTTGAGGGGCTAGAGGTAATTCAAGATTGGCGGAGGCAAGGTGAATCTTCCGGTCGCTGCGTCTGGGAATCAAACAGCGAAACGAGCTGACGATGACGGACGACAAGCGTTCAACTGACGCCTTGCTGCAAGATTAATGGCAGCATCAGCTGGTACGCAGCCGCCATGACCTGACACTCGCATAGCAAGCGGCGACCCCATCGTCCCAAGACAATCTCGCTGCCCGTAGCGTCAATGGTCCGGTGTAGCCGACGAGCCATTAGTAGTCCCACCATGGAATATACAGTCGCCCCGCTCTCGCCGGTCCATCCGATTTTTGCAAATTGCAGCCTTCGCAAAGCAACTGGAAGTTTGAAGGATCATTGCTGCCCCCTCGATTCAGCGGAACAATATGATCGAGGTGCAACCTTCGATCAGTCGCAATAAGCGCGCTAAGGTCGCGCATGCAGAAAACGCAGCGGCCATGGTCACGATGAAAGACAGCTGTTTTTAGCCAACCTGGACAACGGCCCAGTCGTTTGATCTTAGAACCTAAGATCGCGCGACCCACCGAATCAACTGACAGTTCGGTTTCCAAATAATCAGCAAGCGCGGACCCGAATCGTTGTAGGAAGCGTCGATTGGCGAAAACAATATGGAAAACCTCATCGGCGACCTGCGCCCAATACCACAAAAACGAAGCCTCATTCTCTAGAAACCAGCCGTAAAAAATTTGCCCAGTGTCTACCTCGGCGTCATCTTCGTCTTCGTCACGGGTGTCGTCCAACGCCTCACTGACTTCGTTGTCGTCAAGGGGATACGGTGTCAGCGGAATGCCGTACTCTTCAAATACAAGTCTCAGCCGGGAAGGTTCAGTATCCTCGTAGCTATCCGGGTTCTTCCGATAATCGCGCGACTGCCAAACCTGTATCATCACGAAGATGTATTGATGAAGAAATGAAACTTTTTGCGGTTTGACCAGACTGCGAACAAGAGATTCGTTATCCTCAATTCCGAGTTCTAAGAACGTCGTTGGGTCATCAACGCAGTCCTCCACCAGCGCTGCAAACTTGTAAATATCTTGGAACAAGAAATCACGATAGGCGTTGAGCATAAACAAAAAAGAGTTTTGGACAGGATTTGGGAATACTCGGTTGAATTTCATCAACTTTGCGTCGATCCTAGACCGCCGATATGCGATCCGATTCTACGACACCTGTGCGGCCGAGCACGACACTCTCATTTCTAAGCCTAGAATATCAAGGTTCAGCGACCAATCACTGTCGAATAGTCACGGCACTATAGGAGCGCCCTTTCTCCTATTTTTAGAACCCTTCGCCCTACCAGCTCCTTTTCGTTCAGATTGCGGAATCGCCGGCAATACCATCTCAAACCATGCCGCATCGTGTTCGCGGCACCAATCCCCTACGTCGGAATTCTTGTAGTGCAACTGCTTTCGAGTTTGTACGCCCGCGGCCAAATAGTGTAGGACCTTCGCCCGATTGCGCTCACGCGCTTGCCCGAAGGTCATCTGGGGGTCGCACTTCTCGAATACAGTAATAGAATGCACCGGCTCTTTGAGTCTCATGCTCATTGCATGAAGATTTCTCTTCGCGATGACTCCAGCTTCGCCGCGGACCGCCCCATCGCACAGGGAACCGATATCTGTTGCAAACACCTGCGATAGCTCTCTGCGAAGCCGCGGTGGCGGAACCTTCCAATTGCGAGCGATTTTTGTAAGACTGTCGCCGCGTGCGAGAGCGTCGGCCATTCGCTCGGGCAAGCCAGCTCGCGACAAAGCGCGCCGCAGCCCTTGAAGGCTATCGCCGAAAGCATCCTTCTCGTCATGAAAACCGGATCGCTCGGCCGTACTAGCGGAGAGTTGTTCGTCTGCGAGGGCGATTAACGCAAGGTGCCCAAGCGGATTGACACCAGCGTCATCGCCGGCAGTTGCCATTTTCACGAACTCTATCGTGACCTTTGCTCCGACAGCCTCGGATAGTTGTGTTGCAGTCCTACATGTCCAGCGATCCAGCAACAATTGAAGAATTTCTCCGGCGGAGATTCCCCCGTCGCCTCCGAAAGCGCGTTCGTAGAGGACCGTTCTCGCTGAGGGATTAAGAGCGCTGGATTGGCCGTTGATCGTAGACGCGACAAGAGCTAGATGCTGACGAGACACGTCGGAAATTTCCACCCGACACTGAGAAAATGCACGCGAGCCGCAGTGCGGACACTCGTAACGTGGGTGATTCCAATGACGATCAGATCCTTGACTCTTGTGACATACCTCACAAGCCCCGCGAAGCGGTTCAAGATGTACTGGACAATGGAAAACCCCCGGCACTTGATGCGCTGTGCGCCAATGGGCGACGCCAAAATTAGCGATATCTTCTTCCATGCACTTATCGCAGCAATGCATAGATTGCTTGCCTAGCTTCTGGTTACTCAACCCCGTGACGAACCGCTGAACGTGCGGTCCATAGAACCGTCGCGCTCGCATCTCGCGCTTCCACGCCGCAGCTCTCTCCTCAGTCATGGCTGCCGCGTATAAACCAGCCAGCCCGGAACGTTGCATCAACCGATCCGCGTCTCTAATCAATCCTCGCTTTTCAGCTAGGTAAATATTCGCAGAAAAATGACCATCCACACAGGCCGTGGGAGATCCGAAAAGTTGCGTACGGGTTGAGTGCTTGAACGGATTTCCCGAAATTGCATGCGCGGCAACAACCAACGAAAAGAATGTCGCATCGCGAGGCCCTGACGGAAAAAATAGGAGGCCACTATCCATCGGAATCGCGCTTCGCTCGCCAGACAGACTTGAGATTCGCTAGCCGCCTCAGTATCTCGAGCATCAAATTTTGCTCCTCGTCAGTGCCGCTCAGCAGATCTTGGAAAATCGCATGAGCGTCGTCCGATACGCTCCCGCCCCCTGTTCTCAGCGAGGCAAGCGACGCCTTCTCTGCAAACGCGCAAAGAGCGGTAACGTTCTCCGAGTTTCGCTTCGCCCGGCCTGCCAGAATTCGACTGACTTGCGACTGGTCCACACCGGTAGCCGCGGCGATTTGGCTTTGAGTCAAGCGACGCTCACTGACGGCTGCGCGCAGCCACGAAAGCTGCTCTTCATTTTTTGAGTCCACATCCAATTATGTGTATTTGCATATTTTTATGCAAGTAAATTTGATGCATCCGCAATAGGCTGAAGGCACTCTTAGTTGACGTTCGTGACGGGGATAGCCAATGGACGCTGCGCCGGTCCACCATTCGCTCGACTTTGTGCCGTTGCTCGCGCCTGACGAGACGCTTTTTAGTTTTCTCGCGCGTGCTTCCTGCCTAGGAGCATATGGGAATGCTCACCAAACTGCGGGCGACTGGCCGAGCAGGAGAGCAGGACTAGTCTTTGACTTCCCTTATGAACTTGAGCGGCTGACGCGCGTGATGCTCGTTGGCCAAGGGAATCCGGAGCAACTGGCATGCGCCGCCACTTGCTTGCCCTTCTACACTCGTTTTAGAAAGAGCGCGTTTTCAGGTCAGGCAGCGCGGATTCTCTGTGGAAGCTCTGTTGGTCTTCTCAAACACGACCTCGGTCTGCGCGCGAGCGCAGCCGGGTCGATGGGCGCAATCCGGGCATGCCCGGAATGCATGTCGGACGACGTCGGTGGATACGGAACTGCGTACTGGCATCGAAGCTTGCAGCTGCCCGGGGTCTTGGTGTGTCCAAAGCATGAAGTTGCGCTGATGGAAGCAAAGTCGATGCGGCCGGGAAAGCAGCAGACATTTTTCCTCCCACGTCAGATCGAATACGCCAAATCGGACCATAGGCGCCTCACGCGGACAGCAAACAAGCGCGCGCTTCAGTTTAGCCGCCTTGCCAGCGCAGCGTTGCAAACACCTTTTCCTGGCGATTTCGACGCCGAAGCGCTGTATCACACCTATCGAGCCGCACTGAAAGCGGAGGGCCTCCTATCCAAAAGCGGGCGCCTTCGGCTAGTGGACTTGGAGACTCGCATTGAGGCTCATATCGAGGGCCTTCCCGACGGTGTGCGGCTGTGTCGCCCCGAAGTGTCACGAGGGCCTATCGCGCTGATTTCTGTGCTGCGGGCGCGGTCTGAAACCTTTAACACCGTGCCACACCTTGTCCTGATCGAGATGTTATTTGGCTCATGGGAGCGATTCATCGCCATGTACGAATGGCAAACGACGCTTTCGTCGGCTCCCATTATGCACAAGGACGCAACTGCCTCGCCCCCAATTCGCGTGGTACCGAACAGCAGGATGAATGAGGACCAAAGGCGCAACCGTTGGAGTGAGGCAACTGACCACATCGAACGCTACATGCGCCAACATCCCGAAGCGTCACGATCGCGAGTAAAAATGGAAACCACCAGCAACTGGCGTTGGCTGTACCGAAATGACCCCACGTGGCTCATCTCAAACACCCCGCCACTGCGGTCAGGACGAACGGGACGCGCATCTTGGGTAAACTGGTCGAGTCGTGACGCCAAGATGTGTAAATTGATTGCACGGGAACGGCCACACATAGTCATTTCGAATAGCTCGCGGATAACTGCGGCTACGATACTCCGCCAGTTGGGCGAATTGCCCTTTTCGGTTCAGCTAGCTAAAATGCCCCAAACCGCTTTACTACTCGAAGAAATCGTAAATTCGATGAAGCGCGAGCGAACGTAGTTCACTCGCTGATTGAATGACTCATGTGACGTCGCCGGCTACTGTTTCTTCCGATTTATATCCCACTGCATCAAAGAAAAATTTCCCAGCAGCGCCTCTTTCCGTCCGTTCGCCCTTATATCCTCTGGCGACAGATTGGCCTCCAGCTCCTTGGCTCGATTGTCACGACGCTTGCCAGCTGTAATTTTCGCCTTATAGCGAGCGGCACCCTGCTGATAGTGAGTTCTGGTCCCTCCAGTTGCCTCTCGGGATTTGCCTTGCATTGACGCCCGTGCGCGCCCACTCCCTTCCGGATGCAATTCCGTTTCTCGATGGTCCCTCGCACGCGCCCACCACTCCGCAAGTAACTCCACCGGTACGTCTTCAAAGGACCGAAGCTGATCCACCTTCCGCTCAACCAACCCTCGAATCAGTGAATGCAGTGGTCGCAATACTGGACTATGGTAAGCCGCCACGATTTCTGATCCTGTTATCTGATCGCGTCCCATTCTTATCGCGAGCAGTTGTGCCTGTGTGAGCACTTTCGCGAGGAAGTCCAGAACGCCGCCGGTGCAGTCGAACAGAAGTGCAGACGCATGTTCTACGTTCGGCGGCCTAGGAAGCACGGTGAATCGAAGCATTCCCGGAACCACAAACTCCCCCCAGTCAACGTCGCTTTGCGATTCAGCTGGCCACAGCTCGAAGGATCCACCAGAACTCATTCGCCGGACGTCTTGGGAAAAAACGTCGAACCCGTCAAATCCCTGCGGATTTCCGATCAAAACTATCGGAACACCCAAGTTTGCGAGCCTCAGAAAAAAGAGCAACATAAGGTCTCGTGCGGCCGCAGTCCCGAAATTTCGGAACTGGATCTCCTCGATCACTAGCACGCCGCAAAAGCAATTAAACAGGATCTTCGAGACAGCCACCATGTGAGTTTCCACTGTCATCTTTTTTGATGCATATTGCGCGAAATAGTTGGTACCTAGTGCCGCGTCGACTTCTCGGTAGATCTGCATCAGGAAACCGAGACGACTGCCGTCCGACGTCATATCGACTCTTAACCAGACTAGCTGTTTCTGCGCGGCCCAACCGCACTGCTCGTTAAAACCATGATCGATAACCTGAGGAAGAAGGGATAAGGTCCTTGCGACGATCGTCGATTTTCCAACGCCGGTCATTCCCTTGATTGTGATTCCCCGTGCGTTTCTCACTGAGGCGGAACGTATCAAGACACCGTCCTGCGCGCTCCAGGCGCCGACGTTATATCGCTCCTGTTTAAAGGCCCTGGATGACGGATCTCGGTCTTCATATCCCGATCGGATTGCCGTCAGTACGGCATCCGCGATGTCAATCGCCGCAGACGTTGGCACAAAATGCGAGCCTATTTTCGATAGGTATTCTGCTCGACGTTGCAGCGGCAACCCTTCCAAGGAGATCGAGGACAGCGGCTCGTGCGCCAGAAGGGCAGGTAAATCCTCATAACATACTGCCGGGGGCAGCGCAGCTAGGAGAGGATTGACGCTCCAAGGGCCGCTGGCGCCGTCCCCCTTAAGATTCATTTCATCGCTCATACCTATCTCCGAGTCTTGTTGAAAGCGCGTAGAGCTGCGTGCGCGGGCGACAGCAGGTCTTCTCCGCAGTCGGCAGGAGGCAGCGGGCTTGAGCCCGGCATATGCGAAGGTGGGACATTAGTAATCTGCGATTTGAATGCTGGCAGACTTGCTGGCAGTTTTCTTTCGGCTCTGCGATTCGCCCGCATGTCAGCGATCTGTTTGTGCAGAGAAACTCGCGATCCTTGACGCCCCGTCTCCGCACGCTTAGCACGCTGCGCCTCGCCAACGTCTACAAACATTCCCGTATCCAACTCGGCGTCTCGTTGCGTGCGCCGGCCAATATCGAGGTTGCTATTCAGAAGATCTTCGTCTTGTACCGAAAGATGATCCTTGAAGGTCCATTCCCGAGCTGCGAGAGGATCAGCAGCCATGTTGAGAAGCTCATGCACTCCGTCCATGACAAGCCAGACTCGCCGAAGATCTTGCGGATCCCCTCGCACTTCAACCCGCGTGTGGTTCCTTCGCGCCAGCTCCATCATTCCCCGCTCTTTAAGGACACTGCCAACGAATCGAGCGCCTTTGATATGTTCTGCTTTCGCCCCACGGTCCGTTCGAAGCAGAAAAATGCCCCGGCCGGTCAGGACCGCAGGCAAGACCGGCAAAAGATGAGCCCTGACCATATCTGCGGAGGGGGGCGCTGCGGCACCGTATCCGTTCTCTTGACGCCAACGATACATATTCAATCGAGTCGGCACCACACCATCGCGACGCATCTCGGTAGTCAGAAGCTGCGGCACACGTTCTTCATTGTTGTAGTGAAGGATTCGGCGGATCAAAAGACGCATGTATTCGAAGTACGTAAGGCATGCGGAAAGCGCGGGGTGGCGTTGCCCACGCTTTCGCAATTGTCCACGCGTTGTGCCAGGAAGCTTGTGATCAAGCTTTTTATGAAGGACGTGATGAATTGACTCGACAATCGACTTCAGCTCTGGACGAAACACCGGTACAAATTCGAGCGTTCCGCCAATGCCCGGAATCGAATCGATCGACTGCTGGTTCCGGAGCTCACCGTTGTCAGCCAGATAACGAAGAAAGGCAATAGCAGGCCATTCCTCGGAAATAATGTCGATTCCGAATCGGGCACAGAAGTCGACCTTATCAAGCGCGGCATTTGCGACGGCGCTCAAAGCGGTCTGCGCCGACGGTGCATCGAAGCCACAATCCAGTCCAGCGATAAGTCCTGTAACCGTGTCGACAATCACTATTCGGTGCGCCGTCCCCACGACCCTAGTCCTCGAGATTGCCGAAAGCAGATGGACGTCATTCGTTGTGGCATCGCAGTAAGCCAGCTGACCCACGCAATCAACGCCGTCGCGCGCAGTTCCGTGAAGCGCACGGTGATCGCGCTCGAAATCCCCTCGATCCATTTGCAGCCGAACGGCGGTTCTTTCGTTGTCGCCACGCGATCCCCAGTAGCGAAACTGGCGGATAGTGGGTCGGTCGTGCGGCTCTTTCAAGATCGGCGCAGCATCTGCGCGTTGAGTCTCGTCTGGCTGGCGGTAAAATGCTTCCATCGTGCGCAGATATGCTGACTGAACTGTCACGCCAGGACGGACGTAATTTTCCCATCCGAAGGCCAATTGCGAGCGATCATCGTCACGTAAGCAGTAGCCAGCGCGGTCGAACATATGCTGCCGCACAAAGACGTTCGGGCGCCCTAGTTTCTTTTCCTGTTTGCGCGTTTTTCCTGCGCCTCCGCATCTGTCAAATTTCGGCAATAGGGCGTTCTTGTTGCATGATCCCGCCCAAAACCTGTGAAGTGCCGACGCCACTGATTTCGGCCTGCACCCAAGCTCCAATGCTCGTTGATGTATGACGCCGCGATACAGTCCTCGCTCAAGCAGTTCATGAAGTGTGTAGTTTTTTACTAACCCTTCGATCACACGCCAGTCACGATCCCGGCGAACTAATTGGGCGCACTGACCGCCGTCTCCTCGCTTCCCGTATCGCGCTTTAATCTGGCCGTCCGACATAAGCCATAGCTTCGGAGTCTTATCGGCGACCAATTCTGCCAAGGATTCTCTCAGCATTGATTCCACTGCCAAGATTGAAAAATCGGAGGGACGTCGATAATAAGAGACTGATGATCCGTCTCGATTCGAAACTTTGATAGCCCACAACCTATCGATCGACGGATTCGCATGAATTACGCGAAATATCCCCCCTGCAGATGACGCCCCGTGTGAAAGCCGAATCAGGCAGTTCAAATGAATCGAGCTCATCGTGACCCTCCACCCAAGAGGGTTTGCTTCAACCGCGTATGCAGTTCCCGACCACCCGGCACCATGCGGTACGAATGGAGCTGCGGCTTCGAGAGGTCGACATCGATTTCGAGAGTCCAGCAGAGCAGCTTGAACGCGGGCCATGCAACGGATGCGTCGATTCTCGATACTTCGACGGCACGCTCAACCGCGCAGCGGATTGACACTGAATTGAGCTTCGCTAGCAAGACACGCCGGAACTCATGAAACCCGGTTGCGGCAACGATCTCCTTCTGTCTCGCCCATGCGGCTCCGCAGTTTTCGAGATTTTTTAGCAGGTCGGGAGGCAATGCAAGTTCGTGTGCAATGTGATAGCGAGCCGCAATTCGATTGCAATAGCTACGCTCGAGCTCCAGCCTTTCGAGGATCCGAGAGGTTGAACAGGCTTCTAATACTGCCTTCCGCGGCTTACATGAAAATGCGACAAGATATGGACCGGAGTCTCGATCTACCGTGGCGACGACGTCCAAAGTAGCGATGTATGGAATATTCGTTCCAACAAAAACTCCGTGATCGACTCCGGCCTCCTCGGCGATTTTAAGCAGACCGGGCACCTTTGAACGCGAGTACGACCGGGCGTTTTTAGCACCGACAATTGGATGAAGGTGTGGAAACGGCCACATGGGAAATTGTTCACGGACGTCTTGCGCGCCCAGCCAGTAACACAGGATCCCCAATTGACGCTCAAGCCTGGCAAGGCCGTGGAAGGAGCGCTGTTGCCCGGGCAAGGGTCCAACGGTCTGATTGCCCTTCGAAGATGAATTCCCTCTGTGGATTTGTATGAAGGGGTGGTAGCGTTCACCATGCCCTTGGCCGGCCCCGCTCTCAATCAATTCTTGCAACTTATCCCACGTCATCGTTCGTTTCATTTTTACTCCGATGCCACACAGGCGGTCGCCAGCGGCCTTAGCGCGCCGGATGACAGTTGTGACTAGGTAAGAGTCGGTGGCCCTCCATACATCGGGGACACGCCAACCCATAACACGGAGACAAAAAGGCCTTGACTCGGCTGAAATCGAGAACGATACTGAGGATGTCCAGTCCCGCAGTACCGTGCTCTTTTAGAGCCAAGACAAAAAGCCACTCGTCATCGGTTGGCTTTTTTCTTTTCTACATGCGACCTCCTGTTTCGATTGCTTCACTCGCTGGCCATTTCGGCGCGCCCGCTCTGACTCCTCACATTAAACACCGAGACAAGCACAGACGTAAATAATTTAGTTTTCCTATATATTTATTGAACGTTTTCTTGAGATATATAAGTCAAATACACAACGTTTGTTGATCGCCATTTTCACTGGTGAAAATCGAGTCGTCGTCCGCGGAGGCGAAGTCATGGCACACGATTTCTTGTACTTGTTGGCACTGTCACCTACTCGTAATTTCCCGCAAACGCTGCGATATACCTGCTTGTCCAAGTTTGTAGCCCTATGTGCGGTACCAGAAACCGCGTGAGCACTTGACTGCTGTCGGCACCGTGCCTCAGGCGACCCAACAAATGGTTGAATGATTGATAAGTATCGCCGCAACTCGAATTGGCTGGCGTCGCTAGCGATAGGCGGCACGGTTCGCGCGCGCATCGTGTAAAGCGTGGTGTCTCCCACCGTAGAGGGCGAAATATTGTTCCCGGCGCTCGACGTCAAGCCGGGCGGAAATATTTTCGAGCTGCCAACTTGACGGCTTTTTTTCAATCAGACGGGTTAGCAGTTGGACATCCACGGGGTGGTCATAGCAGATCACTGGTCTCTGCCGGCTCGTTTTTAACTTTTCCATCCAGTTGCAAAGTTGATTCGATGCTTCGTGAGAACTCATGACTCGATCCGGGTATCGGCCGAGCTGAGGTATTACGAATGTTCGAACGAATTCACTACAGCCACTAGTACTGAAGTCACTCATCTCGGCGTAGAACTCGGCGCCATCCTCAGCGACCATCGCGATGCTCAGCAAAACAGGGGCATCGAGATCGGAAAATTCAGTGTCGACGAATACTTTGCGCTTCCAAGGGTGCAACGTAGCCATTGTCTTACTTGCGTCTCGGATGAAACGGCACGAGGCTAGCGCGCATCAAGCGTGGCATCAAGCGCTTTGCGCGGGACGATCCGTAGTCGACCCGCTGCGGCCCTATGCTCGGCGGGATTCGTTGCCTGCTAGCAGCCGTTCAACGTCCGCGCTCAGTCAATCCGTAGGGCGATGGATCTCAATGCGCCAGCAGCCTCGCGGCCTTGCTCCGGCATCGGCGCCTGGGTCAGCCCGGCATTCTTGACACATGCTGGGCAGAACCCGTATCCCCGAGATTCAAAACGATGGAAATAGTTGCTGTATGACGCGTCCATCGGCGCGTGGCTAGGCACACCACATTCAAAGCGAATCCGAGCCTTGGTTGTCGAGAACTCACCGCGGCCCCCAAAGCCCTCGGTAATGAGCGTTGCCGTTGGTGGCTGCACTGCAATCGGCCGCAGGTGGACGGGTGTGACCGCCAGCACCGCGGCACGTAGGATTGTCATTCGTGAGACCGTATCTGCCAGGGTCTTCCCACGCTTGTTGGTCGTGCCGGCCTCCAGCTTGCAGGGCAAGCAGAGATGCTGATCGCTCTTGTGTTTCGCGTACCTCAGGAGATTGCGAAACGTAATGGAGAAGGGCGGATGGGGGACTCCATCAGGACCGTTGCATCCGCAGGAGAACGTTTCCTCGCTCCACCCCGTTGCATCAAAGCCGTGAAGGTATCTGATCTCCGGGTACATATCCTTCATTATGTAAAGCCGATGATGCAGCGTTCCCATGAGCTTTACGGCGTTAGCTGCACTGATGCCGGGGTACGCGCAGTCCGGGCAAGCCGACGGCACCACGCCCAGATCTGTCAAGCTCGCGTTGCTGCGAATCCGGTTCCACAAGGAGCGGTTAATCACTCGCTCGTGGCCAGCGGGGCACCGCACGCGGGCCGAGAGCTCACCCTCCTCGTACCACGGCGAGCCTTGTATCGTGAGCTTGAGCTCGGCGAGGGAGTCGGAAAACGCCTTCGCATAGCCAGGAAAAAGCGTCGCGTGGTTCACTGCGACGCCGGAATGCACACTGACGCATGTTGGACAGTTGAACGCACCATCACTGACATGTCGCAGGGCGGACGAGCAGCTGTGCAAGATGGTCACGTGATCCGCCTCGCAGCGATACAGGTAGCGGTTTGACTCATCGAACTCCACGCGGTCAGTCACAAACTTCGGCAGGCCTTGTGCGCCCCAGGCCTCGAGCGCCTCAGCGCGGCGCTGCTGGGGATTGGCGTCGTACATGCACTGAGGACAGTATTGGCGAACATTCCCCTCAACCAAGCCTTTGGCCTGCGCCGTGTTGAGCTTGTTGCAATGCCCGCATAGGTAGGTGACCTTGCAGCCTTTGGTCACCTGGGTAAGTTCATGCGACATCAGCTTGTGATGACCTATATTCCTCAGCAACGCTTGCTGGAATTCTTCGAGGGGGTTTTCACAGATTTCATTCCAGCGCGCGACGATCACTTCAAGATCCGGATTGGAGCAGGTTGGCACGAGCCCGGCTTGGAGGGCTAGGTCTTGAATGCAGGAGAGGAACGCCGCTGGGTCCAGCGGCCGGTCCTTCATCTCGAGCAGGCGCACCGTCTCTTTCGCACAGAGGGCCCGTTTCTCCGCATCCCGTTGGACCTGATCGGCGTGGGCTGAGAGGTCCTCCGCGCTTTGCGACCGAGGCGCGTAGTGGTGCGCTCCGTGATACTCGAGCGCCAGCCGCTGACTTGGGCTGTAGGCGTCAAGTTCGAGCCGATACCCGTTGTCTCTCAGGAGGAAGGCCGGGCGGGAGGTCCGCACCCAGTCGAGGGCAGGGAAAAGGTGGGAGATGACGACGAGCGCCAGTGCTTCGCCGCGCCGAAATCCAGACTGGCCCCATGCCTTCTGCTCCGCACGCCACCGCGTGTCGAGATGGTAAAAGCCCGTGCGGCTGCGATAGAGGATGAAAAAGCCCCCGCCATAACCGGGACTCCATTGGAAGGAGACTTCTGTTGCACCGTGCTTCTCTGCCCGTTCAAGGAGCTCGTTGCGGAGTTTGAGATCCTTGCTCTCCTGGCGCACGGCTTTAAGCACTGCCGCGCGTGACACGCAGCTTCCCGCAATCGGTGAACGCAGCAATCGAGTCCCGGTATTTATGTCGAAGAAAGGGCCAGGCGACGTAGTCTCGGGATGGTGACGACTGGCAAACCGAAGCGTCCCCGAGGGAAAAGCATGCTTGAAGTTCGACAGTAGTTCCACAAAGTCCCCGAAGCTGGCCTGAGCAGCTTCACCGGGCAAGCGATGTTGCCTCAGCGCTTTCTTGATGGCGGCTATGCCGATCGAGGGCATGACCCAAGCGAAGTCATCGGGCAGTGACCATTCCTTGGGCTGCACGATGAACCTCAAGTCAGGTACGTTAGGAGGACCGCTGTCGGGAACGCACAGCGAGAGCGACTGGTCGGGAAACTTGGCAGTGAAGCGGTCGATCAGCGGCCGAGCGCATTTGCAGACTGGGCAGCCTTGGGGTGACATGCGTACGTTGTCGTAATAGGTCTTCCAACTGCCGTCCCGGCCCAATCCGCAATCCAAGCATTCGACTGACAACTTGCATTTCGATTTGCGCTCCGCTGGTTCGCTTGCATGCAATCGCAGCCGGCCGAACCTTCCAGACTCGCCGTCCAGTGCGGCGAGGACGCGGTTTCTCACCTCTCGCCAGGCATCCCAGTTAGTTGCGCTCGAACGAAGTGTGTACGGTTTTGCAGGCGTGTGTTTCATGCGCTTGTCGCTCGCGGTCATCTTGGGAACTGTCAGTCAGGTGGGTATGCGTTTTCGCGGCGGCCGTTCATTGGCTCACAGATTTATTGCGGCACAGCGCCAGATTTAATACGGCCGGATCAGGTCTTCTTGGTCTGTTCGCGCAGGATCTTGTGGACCAATCTGTGGCAATTGGCGCAGAGACATTGGAGGTCGTCGAGAGTGGTTTTGTGACCTTCTGCCATTTCGCTGACGTGAGTGGAAAAATGGTGAACTTCGATGCATGCCTCGGCCTCTTCGGCTCCGTAGTGAGCCACTGGGTCAAGGCCGCATCGCTCGCAAGAAAGCCGTCCGTGTATTCGACGATATTGCGCTTTTTTTGCTCTGGCGAGGCGAGGGGCCCGTTCCCGCGTCAGGTGAGATTTGAGCTTGACGCCCCCCTCACGCCACTCCTCGTCGATGTAGATTTCGCTTTCGGGAGATTCCGACGCCTCGCCTTTGTGCACGACCTGATAACCTGCCGCCCGTAACAAGGTGAAACACATACCCCCAGCCGTGAAGTGTCTCGGTTCAATCGATGCACCATCGAGTGCCATCGAAAGTGCAAGTCCAAAGACAGCTTTGGGCGGAAGCCGGCGGCCATCGTCAGCGATCAGATCATAGTCGGTGGACGGGCCAAAAGGATGCTGCACGTCGCCCGCAATGAATTGCTGAACGGCGCGCCAGACATACTCGGGAGTTGCGCGGCGCAGCACGTCGGCGGGCAGCCTTTCCATGCTGCGGAGATCTCCTTCCGCGGCTATACCGCCTAGCCGGGCAGCCAAGTCCTCACTGAATCCGTCGAAACCGGTCGCGATTCTAATGCGCTTCGTTGAATTGCCCCCCTTTGCGCTTGGATTTGGATCGCTGCGAACATCTCTCATGCGACTGCTCAGCAAACTACAAATTCGCTCCGGCGACAGACTTCCTTCGGAATTGCTGAGAATCGATCGTGCACTGAGCGGCAGCGACTGGACAGTTGCGCTATCGACCCACGCGCCCAAAATGGGAATACTTGCCCGAGAAAGCCTGTTGAGCAACAAGAGCAGACCTTTCGCATAGTCCGCATTTACTGCCCCATGCCGACCTTTTGCACCACCTCGACTGTGCAGGATGATGTCCGCCTGGTCTACCGAGAAACGCGCATCCAGTTGGGGGCCGTCTTCATCAGTCAATTGGAACATGCTCGCCAATTTATCTTCTCCAATAGATAACTCGGGGTAATTGGCCGCCTTCGAGAATGCCAACGGGGGTTGCAGAAAAGTCCTGTTCGTTCGCAGATTGTACAAACCACATCGACACTAAACGACGAACCGCAAACGACCGCTTCGGCCAGATGCTGTTGAAAAAGTCGCTGACCGTCTCTCTCACAAGGTTTTTTGTACCCGTACCCTTACGCGCCATCGCACAGAGCGGGCGAAAAAAAGCTCCCCGCTGCTATAGGGTGGACTCGATGTCTTGCCGGTGAACGGTCAGTGATCTGAATTGAGGGCGCCCGATGAGTCTGCAAGCTCCACTAGAAGCCTGAAGGTCTACTACTCGCCAACTTCCCTCTCCGGGCCGAGCATGTCCACCCACAGTCGCCGACGGACTAGCGACGATACTGATGTCCGTGTCCTGCACTTTCCCCGTATAGGCGATGTGTCTGTGCCCGTGGAACACTACCGTCGGCTCACCACGTTTTGACAGCATGTCTACGAGTTGAACTGCGTTCTGGAATACGAGAAACGCGTTCTGAACACGGGAACGCCATTTTTTTGCGTATGGCGTTGCTAGATGATGATGTGTCGCGAACACGAAGCTGTCGCATAGGGGCGCCATCTGTGCCATCAACTCACCACATGCATCAATCGTCTCAGCTGGGACGGCGCCGATCGCATTGGTAACGTTGATCGACGCCGGCTTCACAGTGTCCAGGATCACTACGCCCACCCTCGTGCCTTCGATGAGCGCTACTATCGGAAACATATCGTCCCAAATCGTCGTCATTGGCCTGCGTGAGCGCAGATTACCGCTGATGTGCGCTTCCAAGGCAGCGCCTTGGCGGCGGACATAGTCGCTAAGGTTATGAGCCGCCTCGTCTGACGGTCAATCAAGTAGGCCCTCTCACCCATGACTTCGGCCATAGAACACATCGCACGAATCTGCCTCATTCGTCGACCAAAACTATCGAGTCGCTCGGCTCGAGTCGGAAACTTGCCCTGCTGCAAATTCAGATCATGATTGCCTGGGACAAAAATCATCTTATTTTTAAGATCGACGGGACAGGCGTCAAGAAATCGCGTCCAGCTCCCGCTTGAGCCACTATCGGTTATGTCGCCAGTCAGCAAAACGGCAGCGCAATCCTGCGAGTCTCGTGCCAACGCTGACAACACGCTTGAGACGAGGTCATCGGAAATGCGCAGCGATCCTTCTGTCAGGGGTACATCGCCGCTGTCGGTTATATGCAGATCGGACGCATGCAGAATACGAAACGTGTGCGCGATATGTTCCGCTACGCTCGAAGGCGCCACAGCTTCCGCACACTCGGGCTTTTCGAATACCATGCGCCACTTGGACGAGAAGCCGAACCTTATCGCCAGCGCAGTAACTATCGTCCCGGTCAGGAGCCCCGAAACGAATTTGAACATTTGCGGGGTCACGAACTGGGTTAGCGCACTAGACACGTCGATATTTTTGGGGAGCGCAGGTAGTTGGCTTGCCGTCCAACGGAAACATGCCAATGCGCCCGCGATCACAATAAATACGGCGACCCACACGAATACTTTGCGGAAAAACCAGAGTCGGTCAGGGAAGCAAATGTGACAGATGGAATGTGCGGGGACGACAATTCGCCCGACAGCGTCCTCAAACTGCGTCCAAAAGAAAGTCACCATCTCAGGGATCTTCGACCACGCTGCCGAAACAGTGACAAACATCGCTGCAAACATCGCAATTAGTGCCCACTCCATAGGGCTAAAAGGTGCGTTGTGGTGCGTCGCAGACGCGCCTATTGCTGCAACAAGCGAAGCACCGTACATCGTTACGCTTACGAGATAAATGTATGTCGCAATCACGAATCCCAAGATGAGAATGCCCCGACTCGCTACCCACGCATATTCTCGTCGTCCATGTGCCGACGTTTTCTCAAGTACTTCCCGATAGTCGTTTTTCATTCAGTAAGCAGGTCGCAGCCAGCTGCCTCATTAGTTTGTAGTTGTTTGCACCTGCGGTCCTCTTCCGATACCTCGACAACAGACTCCAACGCAACCAAGGTAGCACGCTGACACGCAAGCAGGTTGTACTGCTCGCAGTACAAACGACGCAGCTTTTTCCGCTCGTTGTCCTTGTTCGTCCAAAACTGGTTGTGCTGGACGGCGAGCCTGATATTTCTGGACCGCTCCTCGTGAATGGGCGCTTCGCGACGCAGGTCCTCCGCCGATGGGCCGTAATAGCGTTGCTGGTTCCGGCGAGCCTGCCCCATCCGGACCACTTCGTCCATCAGCCATTCGCCGCCTTGTTCAATCAGAACATGTCGATCCCCGTCTACATACTGTAATGTGCGATTCGAAAAGCTTCACGCTAGGCGGCATCTATCCGTAATGGCTCTCTCGATGACAATTTGGGCAGAGCGCCTGCGCGTTCTCTGGAGTGTCTTCCCCTTCGTCAGCCAGCCGCTTGATGTGGTGAACTTCAAGATAGGGGCTGCCGTCCGTCCGGCGCCTGAATGGAGCCTCGCAGTGGCATTTCTCGCAACGACCGGCGGCCCGAGACAGAACTTCGGCGACGACATCGGGATTTCGAACGAATACTTCCGTCACGACCATGACCTTTTGCGGGTGCGGTCGCGCATTGCGAAGGCGAGCGGCACGAGCTTCCGTGCTGTCTCGAAGCGACTTCACAACGTCGCGCTCGAAATCATCCTGCAGCGCGCCGAGCGAGACGCGAAGGGTTGCATTCATATCAGGCGCTGGACTATCCGTTCGGACAACATTACCGAAGATCAAAGCCTGCGCGTCGATCGCGAGAGTTTCTGGCGGCCACGCGCCGTTTCTCGGCCTCAGCTGAAGCCAGATCGCGGCGGGGTCAATCGTGTGTGTCGCCGGGATGCAGTCAAAGACGTACTCGAGCGAGCACCGGCCTGTGCGATAGTCCTTCAGTACCCCAATTATCGGCAGTTGCGATTCAGCGGCGAGTTCAAGCCGGTTCCAGTGTGCAATCCTGTTTGGGGACGCGTTAGCGCCTTCCTTTACCTTAGGCACCTTGTACCAGAGCGTGCGATTCGCAGAGTCTTCGAGGATGGCAATGCCATTCGAGATGCGCCGTCCATTCGAGTCAGTCTCGCTACCGTGATTCCAGATTGTGGTCACGAGGTGTTTCGCTTTGCCGTCTCGTGCAAGATTGAAGGGTACGTCAAACATCGACCAATGCTGTCCGGGTCTCAAAGCTCCGAGTCTAACGAACGCTTCGTCATGCCCGATGCTGAAGGCTGGTTCTGATTGCGCCGCGACCTCCGCTGCAATCTGCGAGTATCGCGCATACAGTGCGCGCGCAGAATGGAGCGTCGGTCTGGTGCCTTTCCGCTTCTCCTCCACCGATTCGTAGTAGTCGATGTTTCCATTGAGCGCGACAAGCCCTGCGCGCAGGACGTCGAAGTCGCCGCTTTCATATGCCCGTTTGAGGAACAGCTCGACCGCCTCTTTGCTCAGCGCCATGTGGTATGTCTCGCCACGGCGCATCTTGCGGAAGCCGTTTATGAAAACGCTCGCACTGCCTTCAGCAAACCCCTTGGAAACAAGGTAGCGAATCGCCTCGGATCGTTTCAGTCGCCCCTCATAGACTGCCTTTTCCATTTCCAAAGCGGCTTCGATCTCGCCTGTCGTATATGCGGCCCTGTTGCCCATCGCGTGTCTATTTCCTTGCCGACGATCACAATATTGCTATCGGCGCTTAAGGGCGACCACTTGAGGTGTTCAAGGCACTTGCCGACCTTGCGGCGTGCTTTTTCAACCTTTTCCCTTTTCGAATGTCGACCTGATGGTGGCTAATGCGATCCAGTTTTCCTGGGCGATCGGACGGCAGTACAATGGCCCGCGCGCCAGAGGACCGCAACCCGCTTGGCTGAGAAGCTCGAGGTAGCCGCTAGAACGCTGTATGGATGTGGTGTGATAGGTTGACTGCCCTGCAGAGGGCCGATCTCGCCCCAGATGGAATGGACACCGCCCTACCTCCGGGGATGTGGGCCTCATTGAGGGCTGCTTTCAATGTTTAACGGCCGTTCGGGACGGAAGTGTGGTCGGCAGGTTATCGGCAATTCGGCATCCCATCATCGGGGGGCTGAGTCTGCGGCAAAGCGGACGAAGCAGAACTCACCATGGCGAGTCGACGTGAAGGTCTCCTCCCAACACACCCGCCTTCCACGATACAAACCGCCTTAGCCAAGTTTGGCCTTTTGCCGACCGTCTGGATTCGGATTGCAGACAAGCAAAAGCTGGCGGATCTTCTGGGCTATTTGCAACGCGCCCTTCGAGCGGTTCGCTGTCCGTAGTCCGCATCGACGCGACCAACCCTCGATGCCGACTGCATGATCATGGCCAAGGAACCGATTGTTCCAATCCCGACCTAGATCCGCTTCGTTTTTTTGCGCTGAGAACTAAGGCGCATTTTGGACGACGGACTTTTCGGTGTTTAAGCTCCTAGCTCGAGGCTGCGGCCGCCTGAAGAACCTGCGATTTCACGACAGAAAGCAGACGCCGCTTTAGCAACGTAACCAGATCCGCGCCCGATTTCAGTGCGAGCAGATCATCCCGTGTGACTACGAGTACGGTGACGCCTTCAATAAGGGCAACCGTCATATGGTAGAAGCCTGCCGTGACTGCTTCCTCGTCGCCGGCCACTCCGGCCAGCGCCACGAGTACACCGCTGCTACGGCCTTTATCGCGGAGCGTCGTTGCGAAATAACGCAGGTCGCGGCCCGAAAGTGGCGTCTTCGAACTCTTGCACTCAATAATCAACGGACAGTCGAGGAAATGGACACCGTCGCGCTCGCGGTCGTTCCAATATAGAAGGTCAATTTCCTCCGTCCGATAAAAATTGAGGAGGTTAGTCCCCTCATACTGGAGGCCGGAGACCAGCGAAAAGATTGTTGTTACCAGCGTCTCCAGGCGCTTGCCCTTTTCTTGCGGCACGTGGCCAAGTGCGTCGATGGCTGTGAGCTCGTTCGCGACCCACGACGAATCGATGCTCATTGCGCACGCTTCGCAAATAATGCACGATCGCGGCGCTTGAGGACCACGGTATCAAGCTCGAGATTCTCAATTGACGCAATCAGATCCTCGACCGCAAACGACAACACCCGCGGCGTCTCGAACAGGCTCGGAGGCGGCGTTTTACGGTCATGGTCGTAGACCAACAGCGCTAGCTTTGCATCGCTGCGCTCCATAACCCTTTCTATGCGCCGGACGGTCTCTTCCGAGTTTTTGAGAACGCTCCCGACACCGCCGCCATAAAACTTGCATTCCACAAGCGTCGGGCCGCCCAGTTCAAAGGCGATATCGTTGAGCCAAACGATCAGATCCGCGCCGATCGTTTGATCCTGACCGACCTCTGAAACCTCAGCACCCGTTGCCCGAAATATCTTGGCGCACAGCCTCTCAAACCGCTGGTAACGATCAGGGCTTGTTGACACCCGTAGTTCGTCGAGTTCTTTGCGCGCCCAGTCGAGAGAATGGACGGTACGGCTTTTGCTATCCTGGCCCATTCGGCCGGGCCGCTTGGCGTGACGGACGAACCGATCGAGATCCTCGACGGCACCTTCCAAGTGCATCCCGTCTTCGACTGCCACCACGTAGGCATTGGCAAGATCGATGCTTGGACTGCTGGCAAAAATCACGAAAGCCGGCTTGCCCAGTCCCTGGGCAACACCCAATTCGTACGCGACCGCCGTCTGGGGGCCGTCAGTGATCACGGCGGCGATGAAATCCGCATCCGTAATCAGCCGAATCACCTCCTTAGTGATTGTTTCCCCGACCCGCATCTCGGCCGCGCTGGCGGCCTCAATGCCGCACGCCCGCACCATTTCGGCCAGACGATTGGTCGCCTCAGGATCGTTGCCGCTGACGAAGCAGCGATGGTAGGGGCGTGGGGCAGAAGATGTGCTCATGGCAAAACTATACCTCACCGGAATGTTCAGCCCACTCAGACATTTCAAGTCGGCACATTTGGTCCTTCGGCGACGTGAGCTATCGTTAGGCCGTCATTTGGCTCGCCGATACGGTAAAGGGCCATCCAACCTCGCCACGCGACTCGCTGCTATCCTAAATTTCACATGAAGGGTACCAACCTTCCCTCCTAAGTTGTCGGCCGCGAAGCTGGACGGATGACTGCGTTCGGGTGTTCGGGATCTGAACGATCCGAGACCAATGGCTGGGTTTGGATAAGAAGCGTCGCTCGATTGTCCGTGCGAGGTTTCCAACGACCGGCGGTTTCTGGCCGCACTCGGTCCCACGTCGGGAAAAACGATCGGCCTTGTGGCTTGGTTACGCTAGTCGCTGAACTACGATTCCGCATCCATCACGCAGCTTGACTTGAGCCAACGCGCCGTTGACGAGCGACAGCTGCGGAGGGACACGCCCAATAGAGCCGGCTTCTCAGACATCAACATCGTCGAAAATGCTCCGGGTGCCATGTGGCTTGTCGATGGTCCCGGCTATGCCGAGTGATCGGGACGCCCTATCTGGACGTACACGGTCGTTGTCGTTGATCCAGTCTTTTGCCAGATCGATCTCGCGATCAATGATCCGCACGGCTTCCGCGTCATCGCCGAACTTGTCCTTCAGCGTCTTGAACCTTTCGAACATATGTTCCATGTGTTCATCGGCAGGTTCGTCAGCTCGGTATCCATCCTGTTCCTTTTCGCGCACACTGCCCAGCCTTGGCAGTAGGTCTGCGCGGACCCTAGCGATAAGCGCGTCGAATTCAGCATCAGTGAACATGCTGCGAATGTTCTCGTCATCGAGCGCGTGCACGTCTTCGACACTAATGGCATATGCGCTCACGGTTTGAACGAAGATTTTTCTGCTCTCCTCTGGTAGCAACCCGAACTCATGCAAACGCGTAGCGAGGGCTACCGGCCTACGCGAAGGTCAAGGTCATCCAGCGCCTCAAGGGTTCGGACAACCGTCTCCACAAGATTAGCGTCGAAGTCGTCCCGGTTCGCTTCTTCGTGTGTGCCCTTGTTCAGATAGGACCAGACTAGGTTGGCGGCCGGGATGCCAAGAATCCGGCTGTAGGCGGCCACCAGCACCGGCTTATTGGCGTGGTTGAAGGTCGCCGCGTCTTCTAGCCGTTTGCGGAGCGCCTCACAAAGATTGCGCAAACCGGGCTCCGCGCCGACCCCAGCGAGTTGCAGATTCAGCACGCCCAAGTCGTGGCTGGCCAGCCACCGCCACACTTTCTCAGAGAGCATCTCGAGCCCCTGCCGGCAAGACGCGAGGGCCTCGCGGTGGTCCAGCGCGTCTTTTGACGCGCGGGCCTTCATCACATAGTTCTTGCTCGGGACATTGCCCGTCACGCGAGGTTGGTAGTTGCCGGTGTGGTTGCGGAACAGATAGACCTGGCAATCGCCGCGCCGCTGAGCAGGCAAGTGCTGTTGGATGTCCTTGATGAACTCGTTGCTGTGGCAAGTGACGATGAGCTGTGTTTGAGCGAAATGGTCGCTCTCGAAGATCGTCTCGCGGATGCCGCTACGATGGTCGTGATCGATGGCGTTGATCGCGTCATCGAACACGATCAGTGGGCTTTGGATGCTCTGGCCCTTGGCGAGCAAGATCGCCAAGCCTAGGCACCGAATATGGCCTTCACTGAGGATGCGCAGCCGGGCGCGTCGGCTGTGCCGATAAACGCCTTGAGTCCCGCATACGTCATACCCGCAGAGTGCGTAAGGGCGAGGGCAGCCTCTTCGTTCGCCAAGTCCAGCAGGGCTTTCGCCTCGCCATTGACCATGGCTTGGTCGGTGACCAGGGCGTTGCGCTTTCCAGTCAGCGCGAGTTGCTTGGTGGCGGTCAGCACGAGCTGCTGATCAATGGACTCATTAAAGTGGCCCACGAACTCGTTGAACTTGTCCATTCCGAACAGTGTGGCGATTAGTTCGGTGCGTTGAGCGGGCGGCCGAGCGGCGATTCGGGAGAACGCGTCGATCCGATTCTTCTCGATGAAGCAGAACCGGAATGTGTCCGGGTTTGAGTTGACCGCGACTTCCCGGTTCTGCTTGTCGGTCGCCCGCAGGGCAGGTGGCTCAAAGCGGCGCGCGTGGAGGTTGGCGAGATACGTGCGTCCGTCGATGCGTTTGCTCTCGGCCTCTTCGACTGAGCCCAGCAGGCCATATTCCAGGCCCTCGCAAAAGCTGGTTTTGCCGCTGCCGTTGGGGCCGTAGAATAGGATGACCCGCTTTTGTAGATCGAAGGACTCGGGCATCCGAAAGCCTCGGAAGGGGCCGATAGTCATGTTCCGCAGCCGTTGCCACGGCCAGACGCCATCAGCCACCACAGCTTGGATGTCGGGCGGTCCGTCGGACGTCTGGGCCAGGGTCCTGCGGGCGTGATCGACCAAGTAGGTGGACCGCTGACTGTGCTGGCGAACGGTCTGAGCCAGCCCATCAAAGTTAGCCAAGGCAAGGTTCGCCAGTCGTTTCACCTCTGGCGGGGCTTGGGTGGCCGGCAGATGCAGCCACGATACAAATCGCTCAAAGTCTCGCTTAGCAGATGCCATCTCCCCCCTTTGTATGGTTGTCTCCTACTCACGTGCTACGTGAACTGGTTATGGCGAAGCCCAGGTGCCAAGTAGGCCTTTACGCAAATTCTACCGGCTTGACCGCACGGAGACGGTTAGCGAAGTCTCAGCCGTCGGCTTCAGCCTGCATTTTGAGGGGCCGCAGAGCGCCGATCACCACCGTCGGGCGATGGCCTTTTAGCCCTTCCACTCGTGGCAACCGCCTTAGCCACGGAGACGGCCACAAAAAAGCCCTCGCGTAGAGGGCTTTCAGATTGGCTACAGTTTCCAATGTTTATTGCGTGGCTCCCTGCCCACTTTCCAAACTTTGTTGCCGTTTCCAAACTTTATTGTCACGGAACAGCAATCTCACGCGAAGTTCTTCGACGCGAATTCCCAGTTGACGATGTTCCAGTACGCTTCGACGAACTTCGGACGCGCGTTGCGGTAGTCGATGTAGTACGCGTGTTCCCACACGTCGATCGTCAGCAGTGCCTTGGCATCCGTGGTCAGGGGCGTAGCGGCGTTGCTCGTCGACACGAGGTCGAGCGAACCGTCGGCCTTCTTCACGAGCCATGCCCAGCCGGAGCCGAACGTGCCGACTGCGGTCTTCGCGAATTCTTCCTTGAACTTGTCGAACGAACCCCACTTGGCGTTGATCGCGTCGGCCAGCGCGCCGGTCGGTGCACCACCACCTTGCGGCGAGAGGCTGTTCCAGAAGAACGTGTGGTTCCACACTTGAGCTGAGTTGTTGAACACGCCGCCCGACGACTTCTTGACGATCTCTTCCAGCGACAGGTTTTCGAACTCCGTGCCCTTGATCAGATTATTCAGGTTGGTCACATAGGTCTGGTGATGCTTGCCGTAGTGAAACTCGAGCGTCTCTTCCGACATGTGCGGAGCGAGTGCGTTTTTCGCGAACGGCAGCGGCGGGAGCGTATGTTCCATGGTGCTTTCCTTCTGTCTGTATCTGTTGTGGGGGAGTCTGCGGATAACGCTTATGAGCACTCGATTGTAGGCGAGTTGGAATAACCCCGCAAACCAACGGACTTTACGCCCGGCAGCGGAAAACAGACCGCGCGCGCAGCGTAATCAGTGCGATCGCATGGCCCGTGCCCGGCTCATCCGCTCGCTGCAAGGACGGCTGTCGCGAATGTCGGCGAAGTGTCAGAAACCGTCCGTGAGACGCGCTTGCACGTCGGCCAGTGCGATGTCGGCCGAGCCTTCGGCGAGATGGACAGTCAGGCGCCGCCCCGGTCGCAACGACGACGGCGCGCGCACTGCACGCCCGCTCTGCGCGTCGATCATCGCGGCATAACCGCGCTCCAGCGTGCGCTGCGGACTCAGCACTTCGAGCCGTGCGGCTAGCGTGTCGATCCGCGCGACCTGACGCTCATGCTGGCGCAACAAGGCCGCGTCCAGACGTTGCGAAAGACTGCCGAGCTTCGTCCGATGCGCGGCGAGATCCGGACGCCAACGCTGCCAGCGCATCTGCAGCAGCGAAAAACGTGCTCGCGCGTCACGCACCGGACGCGCGCCCGCCGACGCGAGCCGCACACTCAGTTGCTGCAGATGCGTGCGTTGCCGCGTGAGCCGCTCAACCGGCGACACGAGACGGCGAGCGAGCCAGTCGAGTTGCTGCGCACGCCGCTCCATCATGCGGCCGAAGCCGCGCGCGAGCGTCGCGTGCCGATGATCGAGTTCGCGCAGCAGCAACACGCGCTGCGGGCTGACGAGTTCGGCCGCGCCGGTCGGCGTCGGCGCGCGCACGTCGGCAGCGAAATCGGCGATCGTGAAATCGGTTTCGTGACCGACGCCGCTCACCACGGGAATCGCGCTTTCCGCGATTGCACGCGCCAGCACTTCTTCGTTGAACGCCCACAGGTCTTCGATCGAGCCGCCACCGCGGCACACGATCAGCACGTCGACTTCGCGCCGCGCGCCGGCCGCCTCGACCATCGCCGCGAGCTTGCCGCTGACGCCGATGCCCTGCACCGGCGCGGGATAAACGATCACCGGAATGTGTGGGGCACGGCGCGCCAGCGTAGTCAGCACGTCACGCAGCGCCGCGGCCTGCAACGACGTCACGATGCCGATCGTCCGCGGATGGGTCGGCAACGCGCGCTTGCGCTCGGCGGCAAAGAGCCCCTCCGCTTCGAGCTGCGCCTTCAGCCGGAGAAACGCTTCGTAGAGCCGCCCCTGACCGGTGCGGCGCACCGCTTCCACGTTCAGTTGCAGTTCGCCGCGCGGCTCGTACATCGTGACGAGCGCGCGCACTTCGATGCGGTCGCCTTCGCGCGGCGTGAACTCGGCATATTGAGCCCGTCCCCGGAACATCACGCAACGCATTTGCGCCTGCGCGTCCTTGATCGAGAAATACCAGTGGCCACTTGCGGCGCGGGTGAAGTTGGACACTTCGCCGGCCACCCAGACGAGCGGAAACGAACGTTCGAGCATCGTGCCGATCGCCCGGTTGAGCGCGGAAACGGGAACGACGAC
Organism: Paraburkholderia fynbosensis; assembly: GCF_902859935.1. GTDB lineage: Bacteria > Pseudomonadota > Gammaproteobacteria > Burkholderiales > Burkholderiaceae > Paraburkholderia > Paraburkholderia fynbosensis. The sequence continues at coordinate 305,088 of NZ_CADIKI010000002.1, read as the reverse complement.
TTCACCGCCGGGCGCCGCCGACGAAGAAAAGGGACTTTCGGGATTCATGCGAGGGAATATCCGTGACTGGCCGGACAGACAATAGACCGACTGGCTATCCGCGTCCAGCGTAGTCGCTGAACTGTTAAAAGTGTCCACATGGCGGGAGTTGCCAGACAGATACCGCCAGATCTCCCACCGGCGCGCATGGATTCCAGGCATACCGTTGATTTATATGGCGTTTATAACTGGGTAACAGCGGCACTTTCCGATGCGCGCGGCTCACGACAGCCCTTTCCGGCGGTTCGTCGGCAGGTTCTCCACAAAGTTATCCACAGGCCGTGGAGAGCGAGCTCAGCTGCAACTCACCGCAGCACATGCGCCGCGCGGCTTGCCGGGCGGGGCGCCCACGCGCTAGAGTGGTGGGTTCGACGGCATGCCGAACGCCGCGCAAAGGACGCCGATGTGGCCACCGCGCGAGTGCGGCGAACAATGCCGCTGCTTCATTTTTCGCCTCACTTTCGACTGTCCGGAGAACCGCGTTGATGCAGACCCCGCGTATTGCGGCTGGCACCTCCACGCCGCCGCGCCGCCCCCACCCGGCGAACGGCGCACCGCTCGTCCGCGCGACCAATCCATGAGCGAACTCGGCGATCGTCTCGAAGCCCGTTTCGCCCGCGAGTGGCAACAGCGCGGCCCTTTCGCGTGGGCGCTGACGCCGCTCGCGTGCCTGTTCGGCGCGATTGCCGGTGCACGGCGCGCCGCCTTCTCGCTGGGCTGGTTGAAATCCGTGCGCGTCGGCGTGCCGGTGGTGGTGGTCGGCAACGTGACCGTCGGCGGTACCGGCAAGACGCCGACCGTGATCGCGCTGGTTGAAGCCTTACGCGCCGCGGGCTTCAATCCCGGCGTGGTGTCGCGCGGGTACGGTGCACGCGTCCGGACGCCGACGCCGATCACGCCCGCATCGGCGGCAGCGGTCGGCGGCGACGAGCCGTTGCTGATCGCGCGTCGCACCGGCGCGCCGGTGTGGGTCTGTCCGGACCGGGTGGCCGCCGCGCAAGCGTTGTGCGCCGCACATCGCGACGTCGACGTGATCGTGAGCGACGACGGCCTCCAACATTACCGCCTCGCACGCGACGCCGAACTGGTCGTATTCGATCACCGGCTCGGTGGCAACGGCTTTCTGCTGCCGGCCGGCCCGCTGCGCGAGCCGTTGTCGCGCCGCCGCGATGCAACGCTCGTCAACGACCCCTACGCGCGCGCACTTCCACCTTGGCCGAACACGTTCGCGCTGCAACTCGCCCCCGCCGACGCGTGGCATCTGGAGAACCCCGCACTTCGCCGTCCGCTCGCGCAATTCAGCGGCGAGCGCGTGCTGGCTGCAGCCGGCATCGGCGCGCCGGAGCGTTTTTTCGCGACGCTGCGCGCCGCCGGTCTCGCGCCCGCCACGCGCGCGCTGCCCGATCACTACGCGTTCGAGCGCAATCCTTTTACGGACGTCGACGCCGATGCGATCCTGATAACCGAAAAGGATGCGGTAAAATTAGGGTCCTGGCACGATGCGCGCATCTGGGTTGTCCCGGTCGAAGCCGCGCTCGATCATCGCCTCATTGCATTAGTTGTGGAGAAAGTTCGTGGACGCTCGCCTGCTTGAAATTCTCGTCTGCCCGATCTGCAAGGGCCCGCTCAGCTACGACCGTGGCGCGCAGGAGCTGATCTGCAACGCGGACAAGCTCGCGTACCCGATCCGCGACGGCATTCCCGTGATGCTCGTCGACGAAGCCAGGCAGACCGTGGAAGGCACGCCGGTCGATCTGAATCCGGGCTCGGTCGCCTGAGGTCAGGTTTGCCCGCACGGGGCGGCCACGCGTCGGCACTCCCCGCGCCGTTGCTGCGCGCCGGCGACCGTCTTTCCCGTTTGCGCACGCGCTGCCTGCGCGGGCGCTTCCTCCCGCTTGATCGCTGCTCGCCTTCCCGATGACCCAAGCCCACACCGCCACTGCCCCGTTCATTGCCGTCGTACCGGCCCGGCTCGCTTCGACGCGTCTGCCCAACAAGCCACTCGCCGATGTCGGCGGCAAGCCGATGGTGGTGCGGGTCGCCGAACGCGCGCGCGAGTCGGGCGCGCAGCAGGTGCTGGTCGCGTCCGACGCGCAAGCGGTGCTCGACGCGGCACGTGATCACGGCTTCGAAGCCGTGCTGACGCGCGCCGACCATCCGTCGGGCACCGACCGTCTCGCGGAAGTCGCGACGCACTTCGGCTGGAGCGACGACACAATCGTCGTCAACGTGCAAGGCGATGAACCGCTGATCGACCCGGCGTTGGTGTGCGGCGTCGCGTCGCACCTCGCGGCGAACAGCGGTTGTGCGATCGCCACCGCCGCGCATCCGATCACCGACCCCGCTGAAATCTTCAATCCGAACGTCGTCAAGGTCGTGCTCGACGCGCACGGCGTCGCGCTGTACTTCTCGCGCGCGCCGATTCCGTGGGCTCGCGACGCCTATCAGCCGCACTGGCCGAAGATCGCATCGATGCCCGTCCCGCCTGCGCCCGCGGTGGTTCACCGGCATATCGGGCTGTATGCATATCGCGCGCAGTTCCTGCGCACGTACCCGAGTCTTGCGATCTCGCCAATCGAACAGGTTGAAGCGCTCGAACAGCTTCGCGCGATGTGGCATGGCGAGCGCATCGCGGTGCTCGTCACGCCGGACGCGCCGCTGCCCGGCGTCGATACACCCGCGGACCTCGCGCGCGTACAGGCTTTATTCGGGTCTTGAGCACAAAAACCCATGGCATAATCGGACGCTTAAACGCGCCTCCCATCCCCAGCGAAAGCAGCGAAACTCAGGGTTTGCCCGGTCGCACCGTTGCCCTCTTGCAGCGCCGTCGTGTTTCGACGTGCAGCGCGAGACCTGCCACGGTAGCCGATGCGGGTCCCTCGACGAATCGTGGGATGGCTGCAGCGGCATCGAAGAATTCACATAGATCTGGAGATATCACATGCGTTTGATCCTTTTGGGTGCACCCGGTGCGGGCAAGGGCACTCAGGCGAACTTCATCAAGGAAAAATTCGGCATTCCGCAAATTTCCACCGGTGACATGCTGCGCGCGGCCGTCAAGGCAGGCACGCCGCTGGGCCTCGAAGCCAAGCGCTTCATGGATGCCGGCGAGCTGGTCACGGACGAACTCATCATCAACCTGGTGAAGGAACGTCTGCAACAGCCGGACTGCGAGAACGGCTATCTGTTCGACGGTTTCCCGCGCACCATTCCGCAAGCGGAAGCGATGAAGCAGGCCGGCGTCGCGATCGACTACGTGCTGGAAATCGACGTGCCGTTCGACGAAATCATCGTGCGTATGAGCGGCCGCCGCTCGCACGCCGCTTCGGGCCGTACGTATCACGTCAAGTTCAATCCGCCGAAAGTCGAAGGCGTGGACGACGTGACCGGCGAACCGCTGATCCAGCGCGACGACGACAAGGAAGAAACGGTCAAGAAGCGTCTGGAGGTGTACGAGGCGCAGACCAAGCCGCTGATCGAGTATTACAACGGCTGGGCGAAGAACGGCGATGCATCGACCGCATTGAAGGCGCCGCAGTACCGCCGCATTTCGGGCCTCGGCAGCGTCGACGAGATTCGTACTCGCGTATTCGACGCGTTGAAGTAAGCTCGCTGCCGATCGCTTCTGTTTTGACGAAAAACCCGCCCCTGCCGGCGGGTTTTTAATTGGGCCGACGGCTCAGGCGGGCCTCGCCTTCCATTCCCTGCTGATCACACCCATCCAGATTAGTTAGACATCCGTAGCGGTTTGCCTGCTTGCGCCGCGCTTTCCGCATTGCACCATAGCCGCTACAATCGATCATCGAAAAAATATTCGATCGAGAGACGACTGAACAACCGTAGCAAAGGAGTAGACATGGAGATTCGTGACAATGCGTTCCTGATCACCGGCGGTGCATCGGGTCTGGGCGCCGCCACCGCGCGCCTGCTCGTCGAGAACGGCGGGAAGGTGGTGCTCGCCGACCTGAATCAGGATGCCGGCGAGGCGCTCGCCAAGGAACTCGGCGGCGTGTTCGTCAAATGCGACGTGAGCCGCGAAGACGACGCGATCCAGGCCGTCGAAGCCGCGACGAAGCTCGGCACGCTGCGCGGTCTCGTCAACTGCGCGGGCGTAGCACCGGCCGTCAAAACGGTCGGCAAGGACGGCCCGCATCCGCTCGACTCGTTCGCGCGCACCATCTCGATCAATCTGATCGGCACCTTCAACATGATCCGGCTCGCCGCCGCGGCAATGTCGAAGAACGAGCCGAATGCGAGTGGCGAACGCGGCGTTATCATCAACACGGCATCCGTGGCCGCGTACGATGGCCAGATCGGCCAGGCGGCCTATGCGGCGTCGAAAGGCGGCGTGGTCGGCATGACGTTGCCGATCGCACGCGACCTGTCGCGCAACGCGATCCGCGTGATGACGATCGCACCGGGCATCTTCGAAACGCCAATGCTGCTTGGCATGCCGCAGGAAGTGCAGGACGCGCTCGGCGCGATGGTCCCGTTCCCGCCGCGCCTCGGCAAGCCGGCCGAATACGCGATGCTGGCCAAACAGATCTTCGACAATCCGATGCTCAACGGCGAAGTGATTCGTCTGGACGGCGCCATCCGCATGCAGCCGAAGTAACGATGCGCCCACCTGCCGCCTGATGCGGCATGCCCGAAAAAAAACGCCTGCACATGAATCATGTGCGGGCGCTCTGTTTTAAAGCGGCGTGCGGGAAAGCACCGGGCGCTATTCGCGATCGTCGTGCTGGGTACGTTGGCGTAACTCATGCAACTGGGACTCGACCACCGTCGCGTCCTCGGCATCCGGCCGGTCGCCCAGATAGCTTTCGAGGTCTTCGAGCGCGGGGCGCAGGTAATCGAGCCGCGCGTATGCGAAGCCGCGATCGCGCACCTCTTCGATGTTGTCCGGCAGCAGGATCACGAGACGCTGCTGCACCGCCAGCAGGCGCTGCCAGCGCTCGGTTTGAAGGTAGGTGGACTTCAGATTGCGCAGCATCCGCGCGATGATCTCGCGGCGCGTCGCCGGCTGCAGCAGCATGCGCAGCGCCCGGCTCACCGACTCGCCCGCCGACGCCACATACGGCTCGAGCATCTCGACCATCTGCGTTTCGGTCAGCGACTGGCCGGTGGTCGGATCGAGCATCTCTTCGCCATCGGGCGTCGTCACGCGCAGCAGGAAGTGCCCCGGAAAGGACACGCCGCGCGCCGGGATGCCGATCTGCTCGGCCATCTCCAGATACAGCACCGCAAGCGAAATCGGAATGCCGCGGCGGCGCTTGAGCACCGCGTTCAGATAGCTGTTGTCGGGATCGTAATAGTCGTTGAGGTTGGCGGCAAAGCCGAGCTCGCGGAAGAAGAACCGGTTCAGAATGCCGAGCTTTTGTTTGATGTCGGCGTCGGCCGGCATGCGGCGCTGCAGGCGCACCACCAGTTCGTCGATCTCGGCGAGCGTGGCTTGCAGATCGAGATCGGGGTAGGCGTCCTGCGCGAGGGAGAGCGCCGCCTCGGTCAGTGGGAGACTGTCGTCTTCGGCGACGAGCGTGCTGAAATAGTCGAGAACCCGCGTCATCGTGATCACTTCACTCGCCTTTTGAAATACGCGTACTTGAAGCCCATCAGCCAAAGCATACCGAAATATAGCGCGGCGAACAGCACGAGGCACGCGCCCAACAGCACCATCCGGTCGACCGGCCGGTCATGCATGGCGATCCAGTCGAAGTTGATCGCCAGCCAGCGCATCGTGCCGGCCAGCACCAGACAGGCGCCGAACAACTGTACGAAAAATTTGAGCCAGCCACCTGAGGGCATATAAATGCCGCGCTTGCGCAGACCGACAAACAGTAGCAATGCATTGACGCAAGCGCCGAGCCCGACGCTCAGCGTAAGGCCTGCATGCGAGAAAAGCGGCACGAATACGTAGTTGCTCAACTGCGTGGCGATCAGCACGCCGACGCCAATCTTGACCGGCGTCTTGATGTCCTGCTTCGCGTAGAAGCCGGGCGCGAGAATCTTGATCAGGATCAGACCGATCAGGCCGACGCCATAGGCGGCCAGCGCGCGGCTCACCATCACGACCGAGTGGCCGTCGAACTTGCCGTAGTTGAACAGGACCGCGGTCAGCGGCTGCGCGAAGAAGAACAGCGCGACCGCGCTCGGCGCGGCCAGCAGGAATGTAACGCGCAAACCCCAGTCGAGCAGTGACGAATATTCGCGGGCGTCGGCATCGACGTGCGCCTTCGAGAGGCTCGGCAGCAGGATCGTGCCCAGCGCGACGCCGAGCAGCGCGGTCGGAAATTCCATCAGCCGATCGGCGTAGTTGATCCACGACACCGCCCCCGGCCCAATGCGCGACGCGATATTCGTGTTGATGATGAGGCTGATCTGCGCGACCGACACGGCGAACATCGCCGGCACCATCTTCGACAGCACCCGCTTCACGCCGCGATGCGCGAGCGCGCGCAACGGATTGAGGCTGATGCGCGGCACCATGTCGATCTTTTTCAGCCCCGGCAGTTGTACGATGAACTGCAGGATGCCGCCGGCGATCACCGCCCACGCGAGCGCATAGACCGGTGTTTGCAGACGCGGCGCGACGAACACCGCCGCGACGATGAAGGCCACGTTCAGCAATACCGGCGCGAATGCGGGCAGCGAGAAGTTCTTGTACGTATTCAGTACGCTCGACGCCAGCGAGGTCAGCGAGATGAAAATGATGTACGGGAACATGATGCGCGTCATCGTGACCGCGAGCGCGTACGCCTCGCCCTCGTGCGCGAGGCCCGAAGCGACGACGTACACCACTCCCGACGCGCCCGCCACGCCGATCAGCGACAGCACCGCCAGCGCCCATGCGAGCACGGTCGAGGTGGCGTCGACGAGCGCTTTGGTGGCGTCGTGGCCCTGCTGGTTCTTGAACTCGGCGAGAATCGGCACGAAGGCCTGCGAGAACGCGCCTTCGGCGGAAATGCGGCGCAGCAGGTTGGGGATACGGAAGGCGACGTAGAACGCGTCAGTGTATTGACTGGCGCCGAACGCGCGAGCGATCAGCGTTTCGCGGGCCAGTCCGGTCACGCGCGACAGCAGCGTGAAGCCGCTGACCGTCAGCAGGGCTCGGATTAGATTCATGGGGCGCCTATTATACGGGTGCCGCAAGTGCGGACGACGAGCCGGAACGCGATTCGGACCGATTTGCTGCGCAGACGTTCGATCCGATCGGCTGATCGGCGCATTTTTTTGCGGCGCGTCGGGCCGTGCCGTGCGTCACGAAACCTGCGCCGGAACGGTCGTTCCGGACTCGCGTCGCCCCGGCCGCGCCGCTTTCGCCACCCCATCCCCGCCGAAGGATGCGAGCCTTCCCGCGACAGGCCCACGCGGCGCGCTCACGCATTCCCGTTGCCACGTGCCTGATTTTGTTGCTATAATCGCCGGTTTCGAAGCTCGCTCAGTTTTCGGACGCGCTCCGGGACAACGGCCAGGCCGGCTCTAAGCCGCTTGGCGACGTCCTCGAATCGCCGGAAATACAGGCCCGCCTTCGCGTAGTTCGATCGATTTTTTCGACACTTTTTGCGCTCTTGGGCAATCGCTTCCAAGAGTTCGGATCTAAAAGCAGCACCTCACCACTTGAAGGTCAGGTACTGGAAACAGGAACAGGATAAGGAACCGTCATGGCTAACTCCGCACAAGCACGCAAGCGCGCCCGCCAGGCCGCCAAGGCAAACTCGCACAACTCGGCACTGCGCTCGAAGTTCCGCACGGCTATCAAGGCTGTTCGCAAGGCGATCGACGCCGGCGACAAGGCCAAGGCCGCGGAAATCTTCCAGGCATCGTCGAAGACCATCGACATCATCGCCGACAAGAACATCGTTCACAAGAACAAGGCTGCTCGCCATAAGAGCCGTCTCGCTGCAGCCATCAAGGGTCTGCAAGCGTCCGCAGCACAGTAATTCCGGTCAGCCCGCTTCGGTGGGCTACCTCCTGTTTCCGCTGCACAGAAAGGCCCGCCTCGGCGGGCTTTTTTGCTTGGAACAGACCGATTCGCACGCTGCCGCAACAGTTCGGCGCCGCGCGCTCGTAATTGACGGACCGCCCTGCCCCCCGCATCACGCACAAAAAAACCCGCTAATTGCGGGTTTTTTCGCTTTTGCAGATCCGGCGCGGCCTGCGTTATATCACGTGCCTTTTGGCTTGCGGCACGGCAGCGTGCTCGAGTTGCAACTCACACGCCTCGGTCACGACGAGGTCGTTGTCTTTTGCGAAGTTGAGCACGAAATCGAAGGCCATTGGTTCGATGTCGCGCAGGCGCGAATCGAGAATCACGCATTTGAGATCGCCGATCATGGTTGGCCGCACGTACAGCGAGTACTGCATATAGGCGTTCGGCCCCTTCTTCGCTCCCGGCCCAAAACATGCCATCACACCGGCGAGCCGCTCCGACCAGTCGCTCGGCCGGAATCGCTTTCCGGTCGACGTAATGCCCTGAATGAAAAATTCGGTTGGAGCTGCTTCGGCCATGTAGGAATACCTGTGTAACTGCCCAGCGTGATGACGGCAAAGCCGACGGCACGCGCCGGCTTCAAATGCCTGCATCGCGGCTGTACGCCGCGATGGCGAGCCGCGCCACCAGAAAACGCCACGGGCCGGCTGGGCAGCCTCGTCGCTTGTCATGACGGCGCACCGCGAGCAGGCTTTCCGAACCGCGCGAGCCGTGTCCCGCAGGCCGGATTCCGACCTGCCGGGCTTTGGGAGAACCGCCAGATTATAGCGCAGCGGACCTTTTTCCGCAGCGCACACAAGCCTCGTCCGACAGCGGTGCGACGCTTTCGGACAGCTTTCTTGGCCCTTTGGCCGACTCGTCAAACGGGGCGAAATCCTTTATGCTGCATTGGGTTACCACAAACGACGGCGGCGCCGTCCGGCAATCCTGCCGGGTGAGTCCGCCGTATTTGTTTCATGACCGCCAAGAAAATTCGCCACTACCTGCAGTTCAAGGATTTCTCGCTGGAAGACTACGAGTACGTGCTGGAACGCGCGCGCATTCTGAAGCGCAAATTCAAGAACTACGAGACCTACCACCCGCTGCACGATCGCACGCTGGCCATGATCTTCGAAAAGAATTCGACACGCACCCGCCTGTCGTTCGAAGCCGGCATCTTCCAGCTGGGCGGTCACGCCGTCTTCATGAGCACGCGCGACACGCAGCTCGGCCGCGGCGAGCCGATCGAAGACGCTGCGCAGGTGATTTCGCGCATGGTCGACATCATCATGATCCGCACCTTCGGCCAGGACATCATCCAGCGCTTTGCGGAAAATTCCCGAGTGCCGGTGATCAACGGCTTGACCAACGAATATCACCCCTGCCAGGTGCTGGCCGACATCTTCACGTACTTCGAGCATCGCGGCCCGATTCGCGGCAAGACGGTTGCGTGGGTCGGCGACGCCAACAATATGCTGTACACGTGGATCGAAGCCGCGCAGATTCTCGGCTTCAGGCTGCGGCTATCCACGCCGCCGGGCTACAAGCTCGACCGCGCGATGGTCGCCGCCGAAAGCGCGCCGTTCTACGAAGAATTCGACGACCCGAACGAAGCCTGCGCGGGCGCCGATCTCGTCACCACCGATGTCTGGACCAGCATGGGCTTCGAAGCCGAAAACGAAGCGCGCAAGAAAGCCTTCGCAGACTGGTGCGTCGACGCCGAAATGATGGCGCGCGCCAACCCGGACGCGCTCTTCATGCACTGCCTGCCCGCCCACCGCGGCGAGGAAGTCAGCGCGGAAGTGATCGACGGCCCGCAAAGTGTGGTGTGGGACGAGGCGGAAAATCGCCTGCACGTGCAAAAGGCGTTGCTGGAATATCTGCTGCTCGGCAAGCTGAATCACTGAGCGAGCTTTTTTCACTCCCTGCAGTACCCGCGTGAAATCTGCGTGAAGCGCGACGGGCCTTGACTACCAGGGAACGCGTCCACGTCCGCGCCGCGCATCGGGCCGGCGTCCACGGTTGCAACTGGACCCGGCTGCATCACCGCACTGCTCCAAAAACGCGGGCGCCCGGCGGTTTAGTGTCAAAATAGTGGTTTTCCGCGCTCCGGAACCGCCGGCGCGCCTTGTTTTCCCGCTTTTTCCAGCTACGAGTTCACCATGAGCGATATCAAGAAAGTCGTGCTCGCCTATTCGGGCGGCCTCGACACCTCCGTCATCCTGAAGTGGTTGCAGGACAATTACGACGCCGAAGTCGTCACGTTCACGGCCGACATCGGCCAGGGCGAAGAGCTGGAGCCGGCGCGCAAGAAGGCCCTGCAGCTCGGCATCAAGCAGGAAAACATTTTCATCGAAGACCTGCGCGAAGAATTCGTGCGCGACTTCGTGTTCCCGATGTTCCGTGCCAACACGATCTATGAAGGCGAGTACCTGCTGGGCACGTCGATCGCGCGTCCGCTGATCGCCAAGCGTCAGATCGAAATCGCCCGCGCCACCGGCGCGCAAGCGGTGTCGCACGGCGCCACCGGCAAGGGTAACGACCAGGTTCGCTTCGAACTCGGTTACTACGCGCTGGAACCGGGCATCAAGGTCATCGCACCGTGGCGTGAATGGGACCTGCTGTCGCGCGAAAAGCTGCTCGCGTACGCGGAAAAAGCCGGCATTCCGATCGAAATGAAGCACAAGCAAGGCGGCGCGCCGTATTCGATGGATGCGAACCTGCTGCACATCTCGTTCGAAGGCCGTCACCTGGAAGACCCGAAGGCGGAAGCCGAAGCCGATATGTGGCGCTGGACCGTGTCGCCGGAACAGGCGCCGGACCAGGCCGAATACCTCGACATCGAGTACGAGCACGGCGACCCGGTCGCGATCAACGGCAAGCGTCTGTCGGCCGCGGAAATGCTGACCGAACTGAACCGCCTGGGCGGCAAGCACGGCATCGGCCGTCTGGATCTGGTGGAAAACCGTTACGTCGGCATGAAGTCGCGCGGCTGCTATGAAACGCCGGGCGGCACGATCATGCTGAAAGCGCACCGCGGCATCGAGTCGATCACGCTCGACCGTGAAGTCGCTCACCTGAAAGACGACCTGATGGCCCGCTACGCAGCGCTGATTTATAACGGCTACTGGTGGAGCCCGGAGCGCCGCGCGCTCCAGGTGCTGATCGACCACACGCAGGAAAAGGTCAACGGCTGGGTGCGTGTGAAGCTGTACAAGGGCAGCGTCTCGGTGGTCGCGCGCGATTCGAAGGAAACCCTGTTCGACAAGACCATCGCCACGTTTGACGACGACGGCGGCGCATACAACCAGGCGGACGCCGGCGGCTTCATCAAGCTGAATGCACTGCGTATGCGGATTGCGGAAAATGCGCGCCGTCAGCGCGACTGAGGGTGGGCGTTCGGTGAAGGCTAATTTCGCGCGAGCGAAGTCAAGCGCTGAAGGCGAGGCCTGATCCAAACGCAGACGATAAAAAAGCGCCGGGAGAGAACTCCCGGCGCTTTTTTCATTCAGCGTTCCGCCTAACCAGTCACAACGCGCCCAGCGCAGCGTCGAACCACTTCTGAGAGCGCTGGCAGCAAGACTTCGGCGCCTCAAACTCAGTCGGCCGCACCCGCGCCCGCCGCGTCACAAACAAACCGGCTCCGCTTCCAACTCCACACCGAATCGCTCCAGCACGTCCCGCTGAATCGCATCGGCAAGCGCCAACACGTCCGCACCGCTCGCGCCGCCACGATTCACGAGCACCAACGCCTGCCGCTCATGCACGGCCGCCGCGCCCATCGCACGGCCTTTCCAGCCGCATCGGTCGATCAACCAGCCCGCCGCGAGCTTCACCCGCCCATCCGCCTGAAGATAGGACACGACATCCGGCTGCCGGCTCTTCAACGCGTCGAACTGCGCCGCGTCGACCACCGGATTCTTGAAGAAACTCCCGGCGTTGCCGAGTTCCAGCGGATCGGGCAGCTTCGCGCGCCGCACCGCCACCACCGCATCGAAGATGGCGCGCGCGGTCGGCGGCCTGTCACCGCCCGTGGCACGGTCAGAGCCCGCGGCCAACTCACGCGCCAGATCCGCGTAACCGGCGCGCGGCTGCCAGACCTTCGGCAAGCGGAACGTCACCGACGTGATCACGAACCGGTCACGCCCTGCCCGCTTGAAGAAGCTGTCGCGATAGCCGAACCCACAGGCCTCGGCGTCGAACTCGACGACGTCGCCCGTGGCCAGCTCCACGGCCCGCAGCGAGGCGAACCGCTCGCACATTTCCAATCCATAGGCGCCGATATTCTGAATCGGCGCCGCGCCGACCGTGCCAGGAATCAAAGCGAGATTCTCCAGCCCCGGCAATCCCTGCGACAAAGTCCATGCGACGAACTCGTGCCACGGTTCGCCGCCGGCCGCCTCAACGTACCATGCGTCATCGTCCTCGCGCACGAGGCGGCGGCCCCGCAATGCCACCAGCAGCACCAGGCCGGGGAAGTCGCCGGTCAGCACGACGTTGCTGCCGCCGCCCAGCACGAGGCGCGGCAGTCCCGCCGCGCGGGCGTCGCGCACCGCGGCCATCAATTGCGCTTCGCGCTCGATGCGGCATGCAAACTGCGCGCGGACATCGAAACCAAAGGTGTTGTGCGCCTTCAGCGGATAGCCGGCAATGAACGCGGCGGAATCGGAGTGGGACATCGGAATCGAGGAGAATGAAGCAGCGAAAGAGACCAGATCGCGCCCCGGCCGCGCGACAATGCGCGGCGGCCTTGGGCAAAAGGGAGTGGCGTCGGTAAAATGACGTCCGGTTCGTGATTATAGCGAGTGCCCCGTGCGCAGCCGACCGGCCGCGTCACGCACCGCAGCACTATTGGGAGAATGCAATGCCATCGTTTGACGTCGTCTGCGAAGCGAACATGATCGAAGTCAAGAACGCGATCGAACAGTCCAACAAGGAAATTTCCACGCGCTTCGACTTCAAAGGGTCGGACGCGCGCGTCGAACATAAGGAAAACGAAATCACCGCCTATGCCGACGACGACTTCAAGCTCGGCCAGGTGAAGGACGTGCTGCTGTCGAAAATGGCCAAGCGCAACGTGGACGTGCGCTTTCTCGACTACGGCAAGATCGAGAAGATCGGCGGCGACAAGGTCAAGCAGGTCATCAAGATCAAGAAGGGTGTGTCGGGCGATCTGTCGAAGAAAATCGTGCGTCTCGTGAAGGACAGCAAGATCAAGGTCCAGGCGAGCATTCAGGGCGACGCGGTGCGCATCACCGGCGGCAAGCGCGACGATCTGCAAAGCGTGATTGCGATGCTGCGCAAGGACGTGACCGATACGCCACTCGACTTCAATAACTTCCGGGACTGAGGCTCAGGGGGCGCGGCTATGTCCCCAGGGAGGAGAACGGATCATGGGCAACGGGCAAGCGCGAGGCGTGCCCCCGCGCAGGGCTTGCGAGCCTTCCACACCGGGGTCGCCTTACCAGTGCGCCGCCCAACACGTACTCGTAAGTTGCCGGCTAGCCGGCCGCGCCGGGTTTCGCAGTCGCAGCGCACGGCCTGGGCGGAGTCAGCGAGCAACCCGAATGAAGTCCCGTATCGCCGCCACACCGCCCGGGCAGCAGCAACGGCCGGTCTGCGGGCAGTCCAGATGAGACGGCTTGCGCGATCAATCGAAGCGCCACTCGTGTGGCATGCACGCCCCATCCATCCTCAAAGGTCGTTACCCGCCGCCGGCGTAGCCGCCTTCTTCTTATCCCCGATGCGGCTTTCCTGCCCACGCATCAGCTTGGCGATGTTGCCGCGATGGCGCCACACCAGCAGCGAACTCATCACGACGATCGCCAGCGCGATCACGCGCGGCCCGAACAGAAACGCGTAAAAAAGCGGCGCGAACACCGCAGCGGCCAGCGCCGCCAGCGAGGAATAACGCGTAAAGAACGCAACGATCAGCCACGTCAGCAGGGTCGCGATGCCGAGCGTCGGATTGATCGCGAGCAGCACGCCCGCTGCGGTCGCCACGCCCTTGCCACCCTTGAAGCGGAAGAACACCGGATACAGGTGGCCGAGAAACACCGCGACCGACGCAATCGCCACCGACGTCTCGTCCAGCCCGTAGCGCGCGCCGAAGTGCACGACGAACCACACCGGGAGCCAGCCCTTGAAAGCATCGCCGATCAGCGTGAGAATCGCCGCCTTCTTGCTGCCGCTGCGCAGCACGTTGGTGGCGCCGGGGTTGCCTGAGCCGTATGAGCGCGGGTCGTCGAGGCCCATTGCGGCGCTCACGATCACGGCGAACGACACCGAACCGATCAGATAGGCAACGACAGCAACGATCAGGTTTTGCATCTGGGACTCTTATAAGGATCAGCGGTCTGAAACTTGATACTCCAACCGCAACAGGGAACGCAACTCGGAACAAAGCGGCGCACATTCTACCGAACGCGGCCGCACGGAAAACATTCGCGCAAACGTCAATCGACGCTCGCGCACTGCACCGCCTTCGCCGCCAGCAGATCGGTCAGCACCGTCGGTTCGATGCTGACCAGAAAGCCGCGCCGGCCGCCGTTCAGCCAGATCCTGTCCATTTCGAGAATGCTCGACTCCACGTAGACCGGCATCTGCTTGCGCGTACCGAACGGCGACGTGCCGCCGATCAGATAGCCGGAATGCCGGTTCGCCACCTCGGGCTTGCAGGGCTCGACGCGCTTTGCACCGATCTGCCGGGCGAGGTTTTTGGTGCTGACGGTGCGGTCGCCGTGCATTAGCACGATCAGCGGCTTCGCGTGTTCGTCTTCCATCACGAGGGTCTTCACGACATGATGCTCGTCCACGCCGAGCTGGCGCGCCGACTCGCCGGTGCCGCCGTGCTCGACGTAATCGTAAGGATGCTCGCCGAACATGACGCCATGGCGGCGCAAAAACTGCGTGGCCGGCGTTTCGGAAACGTGTCTGGATTTGCTCATCGGCGCATTGTAATGGCGAGTTTGCACATCGGCTATTTGCCGAACGGCCGATTGTGCGGTCCATGCGGGTGTGGCACGATCGTTCGGAAAAGCGCCAGGTCCGATCGGCGGCCGTTGGCATGGGATCGGAGTAAGCGCCAAAGCGCTAACTCCGGTCGACCGCCGTTGGCATGGGATCGGAGTAAGCGCTAAAGCGCTAACTCCGATCGACACAGGAGACAACGTTGAATCTCGACTCATCCAGCCGTTCCACAATCGACATCCCCGCCCTGCTCGCCGCGCTGCCGGCGCGCATCGCCGAGATTCCGGCGCTCGCCGCCGCGCGCGATCCGCAGCACATCGCCTTGATCGAGGACGCGCGCCAGTTGACCAGCGCGCAACTGCTGCAAGCCGTCGACGCCGTCACGGCCCTGCTGCGCGCATGGGGCGTGCGCGGCGGCGACCGCGTGATGATCGTCGCGGAAAACAGCATCGCGCAGATCGTGCTGCTGTTCGCGACCGCGCGGCTCGACGCGTGGGCGCTGGTGTCGAACGCCCGCCTGTCCGCAGCCGAACTCGACGCGATCCGCGCGCACGCACAACCTCGCGTGGTCGCGTACGCGGTGGAATCCGGTGATGCCCAACAGCACGCGCTGCGCCACCAGGCGACGCCAGCGCCGGCCATCACGCCGGACATCGGCGCGTGGGCGTACACCGTGGACAGCGCGGCGCTAGCCGAACCGGTCGAAGCCGCCAACCACCGCCAATGCGCCGCGCTGATTTACACCACCGGCACCACCGGCGCGCCAAAAGGCGTGATGCTGTCGCATCGCAACCTGCTGTACATCGCCGCGGTGTCGAGCCGCCTGCGCAAGGTCGGTCCCGGCGACGTCGTCTATGCCGTGCTGCCGATCTCGCACGTGTACGGCTTCGCGTCGGTGTGCCTGGGCAGCCTGCACGCCGGCGCGACCTTGCGGCTCGCGCCGCGCTTCGCGCCGGAAGCCGTGCGCCGCGCCCTCGCCGACGAACGCGTGTCGATCTTCCAGGGCGTGCCGGCCATGCACGCCAAACTGCTCGAACATCTGCAGACGCGCCGCCTTCCGTGGTCCGCGCCGCACCTGCGCTTTGCCTACTCGGGGGGCTCGCCGCTCGACGCCGCGCTCAAGGCACAGGTCGAAGCCGTCTACGGTCTGCCGCTGCACAACGGCTACGGCATGACCGAGAGCAGCCCCACGGTATCGCACACGATGCTCGACGCGCCACGCAGCGACTGCTCGGTCGGCGAGGTCATTCCGGGCGTCGAGGTGAAGTTCGTCGGACTCGACGGTGCCGACGCGGCGCCGGGAGAAATCGGCGAGCTATGGGTGCGCGGGCCGAACGTGATGCTCGGCTACTACCGCAGTCCGGAGCAAACCCGCGCGGCCGTGACCGCGGACGGCTGGCTCAAGACCGGCGATCTCGCGCGCCAGGACACGGACGGCGCGCTGCATATCGTCGGGCGCAGCAAGGAGTTGATCATCCGCTCGGGGTTCAACGTCTATCCGGCCGAGGTCGAGCATGTGTTGAATGCGCATCCGCAAGTCGTGCAGTCGGCGGTGATCGGACGGGCGGTCGAGGGCAACGAGGAAGTGATCGCGTTCGTCGAATTGACGGCGGGCGCGAGCGTGACGCCCGCCGACTTGATCGCGTGGTGCGGGGAGCGTCTCGCGCCGTACAAGCGGCCTGCCGAATTGAAAGTGCTCGCCGCGCTGCCGGCCGCTTCGACCGGCAAGATCCTCAAACACCGGCTGCGCGAATTCGTCTGAAGCAGGCGCAACGGCATGCGCCGCGCGCGCGCAACGCAAGCGCGCCTCATCCTCGCGGATGATGCTGCGCATGCAGCGACTTCAGCCGTTCGCGGGCCACGTGGGTATAGATCTGCGTAGTCGAGATATCGGTATGGCCGAGCAGCAGTTGCACGACGCGCAGGTCGGCGCCGTGATTGAGCAGGTGCGTCGCGAACGCGTGCCGCAACGTGTGCGGCGACAACGGCGCGTGCACATCGGCCGCCGCCGCGTGGCGTTTGATGATGTTCCAGAACTGCTGGCGCGTCATGCCTTCGGCACGGCTCGTGACGAACAGCGCATCGGTGGCGCGCGCGCCGAGCAGCGCAGGGCGCGCCTCGCGCAGATAACGCTCGATCCATCCATGCGCCTCTTCACCGAACGGAATCAGGCGCTCCTTCGAGCCCTTGCCCATCACGCGCACCACACCTTCGTTCAGTCCCACTTCCACCGTCTTCAGCGTGACGAGTTCGGTAACGCGCAAACCGCTCGCGTACATCAGCTCCAGCATCGTGCGATCGCGCAAGCCCAGTGCGGTGGCGATGTCGGGCCCGCCGAGCAAAGCTTCGACTTGCGCTTCGGTGAGCGTCGACGGAAAACGCGGCGGCTGCTGCGCCGAACGGATGCGCAGTGTCGGATCGACCGTCGCGCGATGCTCGCGCACCGCCCACGCGTAGTAGCGGCGAAACACCGAGAGACGCCGGTTCGCCGAGGTCGATTTGTCGTGCTGGCGCGCGGCGCTGTACGCGTTGAGGTCGGCTTCGCCGACTGTATCGAGCGACATGTTGCGGCTCGCCGCGAGCCATTCCGAGAACAGCCGCAGGTCGCGGCGGTACGCCTCGAGCGTGTTGCGCGACAGCCCGTGCTCGAGCCACAGCGCGTCGCAGAACACGTCGATCGACGCGAGGCTCGCGAGCAGCTCCGGCGATGAAGCGGACGAAGGTGACACGACGCTCGCGCCGTCTGCGGTGATGTCGCTCATGCGTACGGAATGCCCTCATGCGCCAGCAGCCAGCGCTTGACGTTGCGAAAGAAGCCCTCTTCGGCGTGATGCGCGAAGCCGCCGATACCGCTCGAACTCACGACGCGATGACACGGAATCACAATCGGAAAGTCATTCGCACCGCAAGCCTGGCCGACCGCGCGCGGCACGCTGCCCAACTGCCTCGCCAACTGTCCGTAGGTCAGCACGACGCCGGGCGGAATCTCGCAGAGCGCCTGCCACACCCGCCGCTGAAACGCGGTGCCGACGGACGCCAGCGGCAACTCGAACCGCGCGGACGGCTGCTCGAAATATCGTTCGATCTGCTCGACCGCTTGCCGCGCCAACGGCGTGTCGGGCGTGACGCTCTGCACCGAATCCGACAGATAGACGATCTCGCGCACGGCCTCGCCTTCGACACGAATGCCGACCTTGCCGAACGGTGCATCGATCACTGCGTTGAACATGGTTGCCTGCTCCTGACAGACGCGGCGCACTGGCTTGCAACGGCCACGTAGCAACCTGCATGGATGGGCAGGCGCTCTACGCGAACCGTATGCGCAAACCGCGCCGTACAAAAACATCTCGCTGAATGAACTGCCGCTACTCTACGCCGCTTCCAACGCCCACTCCACATGCTCGCGCACCACGGCGGAAGGGTCGTCGGCGCGCTGCCGCAGTGCCTGCACGATCGCCTCGCGCGCCGCGCCATTCAAACTTCCCGCAGACGCTCTGAGCGCATTACCCATCCCCACTGCGAGATTACGCAGCCAGCTCTCGTAGCCGATGCGGCGAATCGCGCTGCCCTGCATGCGCGTATCGAACTCGTCCGCGCTCCACGCGAAGAGCTCGACCAGCGACGCGCGATCGAGCCCATGCCGCACATCGAAATCGGCGACCGGCGCAGCCTGCGCGAACTTGTTCCATGGACACGCGAGCTGGCAATCGTCGCAGCCATACACACGATTGCCGATCAGCGGCCGCATGTCCAGGGGAATACTGCCTTTGAGTTCAATCGTGAGATACGAGATGCACAGGCGCGCATCGACCTTGTAAGGCGCGACGATCGCCCCGGTCGGACATGCGCCGATGCAGCGCGTGCAACTGCCGCAATGCGAGCCCGGCGTTTCCGGCGCGATCTCGGGCAAGGTTTCGGCATCGGTCGGCAAAGGCACGTCGACATAGATTTCACCTAGGAAAAACAGCGACCCGGCGTCGCGTTGCAACAGCAGCGTGTGCTTGCCGCGCCAGCCGATGCCCGCCTTCTGCGCAAGTTCTACTTCCAGCACCGGCGCCGAATCGGTAAATACACGGTAGCCGAACCCGCCGATCTCGGCTTCGATTTTCTCGGCCAGATGTTGCAGACGGTTACGCATCACCTTGTGATAGTCGCGCCCGCGCGCATAGATCGACACCACCGCCGCCGACGGGTCCGCGAGCCGCGCCTGCTCCGCTGCGCGCCACTCGCGTGCGAGCGGCCCTTCCTGCGTGGTGCTCTGGTTCGCGTTGCCGCTCAGCGTGTCGAAAGGCAAATAGGCGATACGCGCGGTAATCACGCGTCGCGTGCCGGCCACAAGCTCGGCCGGGCGCGCGCGTTTCATCCCGTGTTTCGCCATATAATCCATCTCGCCGTGGCACCCCGCTTCCAGCCACGCTGCAAGCGGCGCTTCAGCAGCGGAGAGGTCGGTGTCGCTA
This sequence comes from Paraburkholderia fynbosensis, assembly GCF_902859935.1. Taxonomy (GTDB): domain Bacteria; phylum Pseudomonadota; class Gammaproteobacteria; order Burkholderiales; family Burkholderiaceae; genus Paraburkholderia; species Paraburkholderia fynbosensis. The sequence continues at coordinate 285,654 of NZ_CADIKI010000002.1, read as the reverse complement.
ATGCCGATCGCCCCGAAACCCAATTCACGGCCCCAGCTTTTGATGTTCAGCGCGAGCGCATTCAGCGCCGCTTCATCGAAATGACGCACGGCACGCGCGGCGTCGACGGACGCGGGCGTGCTGGAAACAGGGGACTCCGGACTTCGGTTCATCACGCCATTTTACGAGAATGTCTGCCAACTCCGATCACGCGATTCAACCGCCCGCCGCCGTCCTGCTCGAACGCGTCTTCGCGCTCGCGGACGAAGCCGCCACGCTCGCCTTCGGCGAGCGCTTCGCGCAGGCGATCGAAAGCGTGCGCGCAACGATCGCCCGACGTGGCAACGCGTTCCACGGACTGCAGGTGCAACTCGTCGGCGACCTTGGCGCGGGCAAGACCACGCTCGTGCGCGCGACCTTGCGCGGCCTCGGCCACACCGGCCGCGTGCGCAGTCCCACTTACACGCTCGTCGAACCTTACGTGCTCGAACCACGGCAAGGTGAACAAGGCGAACTCGGGGAACTCGGGGAACTCGCGCTCTATCACTTCGATCTGTACAGATTCACCGATCCGGCCGAATGGGCCGACGCGGGCTTTCGCGAATACTTCGACAGCGGCGCGGTCTGCCTCGTCGAATGGCCGCAACGCGCAGGGCGTCTTCTCGGCGTGCCGGATCTCGTCTTCTCGCTCGACCTCGACAGTGACGGCGACGGCCGCGTGCTCGTCGCACGGGCATACAGCGAATCAGGAAAGGCATGTCTCGAAAGATGTTGATCAAACCGTTCCGCTCGATCGAATCGGCGGCCACCGCAACGCATAACTGGCGGCGCCGGCAGATTCTGCGGGCGGGCGCCTCCACGCTCGTGCTCGGCCTCGTCGCGCCGCGTCTGGCCATGGCCAGTTCGGTGCTCGGCGTGCGCGTCTGGCCGGCGCGCGACTACACGCGCGTGACGATCGAATCCGATCAGCCGTTGCAGAACGCACAGCAATTGTTGCAGGGACCGGACCGGCTGGTGGTCGATCTGAGCGGCCTCGATCTCGATCAGGCGCTCAAGGATCTCGTCTCGAAGATCACGCCGAACGATCCGCAGATTTCGTCCGTGCGGGTCGGGCAATATCAGCCGCACGTGGTGCGTATGGTGTTCGACCTGAAGGGTTCGGTGAAGCCGCAGGTATTCACGCTGCCGCCGGTCGGCACGTACAAGTACCGGCTGGTGTTCGACCTCTATCCGGCGGTCGCGCCCGATCCACTGATGGACCTGCTCGCGCAGACCGAGCACAAGCAGCAGACGCTGAACGAAGAGAATGGCGTGCCGCCCGCCACGCTGAGCGGCCCCGGCACGCCGCCCACCGCCGACAACAGCGAAGCATTCTTCGAGCGCTATGCGCAGAACGGCGGCGGCAACACTGCGCCGAATGTGCCGCGTCCGTCCGTGCACGTCACCCCCACGCCTACCGCGCCGATCATCGCGGGCAAGCCGGCAGCGCCGCTCGCCCCTCTCGCGCCGCCCGCCGCGATTGCGCGCAACAACAAAGGCGGCAACAGCGGCAATAGCGCGCGCAGCCAGGACAGCGACGATACGGACGGCGGCGACACCTACGCGTTCAGCACGCCCAAATCCGCCAAGAGCAACACGGTGCGTCTGCTGACGGTCGCCATCGACCCGGGTCATGGCGGCGAAGACCCGGGCGCGATCGGCGGCTCGGGCACCTACGAGAAGCACGTCGCGCTCGACATCGCGAAGAAGCTGCGCGCGAAGATCGACGCGCAATCGAACATGCGCGCCATGATGACGCGCGACGCCGACTTCTTCGTGCCGCTGAACGTGCGCGTGCAAAAAGCGCGGCGCGTCGGTGCGGATCTGTTCGTGTCGATCCACGCGGACGCGTTCACCACGCCGGAGGCGAAGGGCTCGTCGGTGTTCGCGCTGTCCGAACATGGCGCGTCGAGCGCTGCCGCGCGCTGGATGGCGAACAAGGAGAACTCGTCGGATCAGATCGGCGGGATCAACATCAAGTCCGCCGACGCCACCGTCAACCGTGCGCTGTTCGATATGTCGACCACCGCGCAGATTCGCGATTCGATGCGCTACGGCAACTTCGTGCTGAAGGAAATCGGCGGGATCAACAAGCTGCACAAGGGCTCGGTCGAACAGGCGGGGTTCGCCGTGCTGAAGGCGCCGGACATTCCGTCGATCCTCGTCGAGACCGCGTTCATCAGCAACCCGGACGAGGAGCGCCGTCTGAACGACGACGCCTATCGCGAGAAGATGGCCGACGCGATCCTGACCGGCATCAAGCGCTATTTCGCGGCGAACCCGCCGCTGGCGAAAAACCGCATGACGTGATGCATTGGCGTGCCGCCACGCAATGAAAAACGGCCGCTCGATGCGGCCGTTGTTCCTGATGCGTTCGCGCGCACGACCGGCGCTCGGCAGGCTCAACGCGCCGGCGTCAACCGCTGCACGACCCAGCCGCCGAACACGTTCACGGCGAGGCCCGCCATCACCAACAGCGCGCCGCCGATTTGCGCCATGGTCAATTGCTCGTCGAGCAGCAGCGACGCCGACGCCAGCCCGACGATCGGCACCAGCAACGAAAACGGCGCGACCTGGCTCGCCGGATAGCGTGACAGTAGGCGGCTCCACAAGCCATACCCGAGCAATGTCGCGATGAAGGCGAGATACACGATCGCGAAGATCGACATCGCACTGATGCCCGTCAGTGCCGCGGCCATCTTCTGCGGCCCCTCGAACAGATACGACGCGGCGAAGAACGGCAGCGGCGGAATCAGACTGCCCCACACCACGAGCCCGACGAGATCGACCTTGCCGACTTTCTTCGTGACGATGTTGCCGAGCGCCCACATGCACGCGGCGCACAACGTCAGCACGAAACCGGCGACGCTCATCGAATGGCCGCCTTGCAGGCCAATCACCGCGAGCCCGCCCGCCGCGATCAGCAAACCCGCGACGTTCGGCAAACGAAACCGCTCGTGCAGGAACAGCGCCGCGAACATCAGCGTGAAGAACGCCTGGGCCTGCAGCACCAGCGAAGCAAGCCCGGCCGGCATGCCGACGTACATCGCCGAGAACAGAAAAGCGAATTGTCCGAACGAGATCGTCGCGCCGTATGCGAGCAGCCAGCGCCATGGCAGGTTCGGGCGTTTGACGAAGAACACCGCCGGCACCGCCGCGACCGTGAAGCGCAAGGCGCCGAGCAGCATCGGCGGCACCCCGTGCAGGCCCACCTTGATCACGACGAAATTGACGCCCCACGCGAGCACCACCACCAGCGCGAGCAGCAAGTCCCTGGGCGACATCCCGGTCTCCGATTGATTGTCCAATCCGGCAGTTTAGCGGAGCCGGCAGCGCGGCGTGATCGCCCACGCTACGCGTTCCCGCAGCGCCGCTGTGCCGCGAGCCGTCGGCATCGCGCGCTGCGCAGTAGAATCGTCCATTAAGCCATCCCCACCGACCATTTCAGCCGAGCCCCGCCCATGACTTCCTCGATCAAAGCAGTCCTCAAACCGCATCTGCGCGACGTCGGTAGTCTGACCGTGCGGCGCGTGCTGCCCGCCATGGCAGCGCGCCTGATCGGCCCGTTCATTTTCTTCGACCACATGGGCCCGGCGACGCTCGAACCGGGCGTCGGCCTCGACGTGCGCCCGCATCCGCACATCGGTCTGGCCACCGTCACCTATCTGTTCGAAGGCGCGATCATGCATCGCGACAGCCTCGGCTCCGAGCAGAAAATCGTCCCCGGCGACGTCAACTGGATGACCGCGGGGCGCGGCATCGTCCATTCCGAGCGCACGCCCGCCGAAGACCGCGCGAGCGGCCTGACGATGCACGGCATCCAGACCTGGGTCGCGCTGCCGCTCGCGGAGGAAGAGGTCGAGCCGTCGTTCGCGCATCACGCCGCCGACACGCTGCCGGTCGTCGAGCGCAATGGCGTCTCGCTGCGGGTGATCGCGGGCACGGCCTTCGGCGTGGAGTCGCCGGTCAGGACGTTTTCGGGCACGCTGTACGTGGCCGCGGAATTCGCGCCGGGCGGCGCCTTCGCGCTCGAACCGGAGCACGAGGAACGCGGCGTCTATCTCGTGGATGGCGATCTGGAGATCGACGGCGCGCCGCTCGAAGCCGGTCAGATGGCCGTGCTCGCGCTCGACGAAACCGTCACGCTGGCCAGCACGCACGGCGCCCGCGTCATGCTGCTCGGTGGCGAGAAGCTGGACGGCGAGCGCTTCATCGAGTGGAATTTCGTCGCCAGTTCGCGCGCGAAGATTGAAGCCGCGAAACTCGCGTGGACTCATCAGGAGATGGGCACGGTGCCGGGCGAGACCGAATGGATTCCGCTGCCGGAACGACAATGAGCGCAAATGAGCGCCGCCGGCTGACGCAAGCCGGCGCCGGCCGCATTGAATCCGCGCCGTTCGGCCCCAATTAATCACAAACCGTTTTATCGACGAGGACGCAATGGACACCACTCTGGCCACTTTTGAACAGGACGTCATCACGGCGTCGACACTGGCCCCCGTGCTGGTCGATTTCTGGGCGCCGTGGTGCGGCCCCTGCAAGAGCCTCGGCCCGATGCTCGAGAAGCTCGAAGCCGAAGCGGCCGGCAAATGGAAACTGGTGAAGGTCAACGTGGACGAAAACCAGGAACTGGCCGCGCACTTCCAGGTGCGCAGCATTCCGCACGTAATCGCTTTTGCCGACGGCCAGCCGGTCGATCAGTTCATCGGCGTGTTGCCTGAAGGTCAGTTGCGCGAGTTTATCGAGCGGCTCGTGCCGCAAGGCGCGGATGCGGCGCGCCTCGAAGCGCAGACCGCGTTGGCCGAAGGCCGCCGTGACGATGCGTACGACGCGCTGCAAGCCGCCCTCGCCTACGACCCGGGTTTCGACGAAGCGCGTATGGACCGCATCGAGCTGCTGCTCGAAGACAACCGCATCGACGAGGCGCGCAACGAGGTGGATCTGCTGTCGCCGAAAACGACGCAAGGCATCGACGCGCGTTTCAACGCGATCAAGACGCGCCTCGATGCCGTGGATGCCGCCGCCGACCTGCCGCCGACCGATGCGCTGGAGGCCAAAGTCGCGGCCGCTCCGGACGATCTCGAAGCGCGCTTCGATCTGGCGAGCGCGCTGATCGCGCGTCGCAAATATGCGCAAGCGCTCGAACACCTGCTTGCGATCGTGCAACGCGATCGCACGTTCCGCGACGATATCGGCCGCAAGACGATGTTGTCGGTGTTCGATCTGGCCGCGCATCAGCCGGAGCTGGTGTCGCAGTGGCGGCGCAAGCTGAGCGCATCGTTGTTCTGATTCGCGCCGGGTTCACGCGTGGTGGCCGCGAGCAAGCGCGGCCATCGCGCCTGAATCCGCGGCCATCGCGCCTCACCATGCCGCGCGCTCGCGCTGCACTCGCCTCACCGCATCAGGCCGCCGCCTGCTTCGCCAACGCTCGCAACACATGCGCCGCGGCGGCAAAACCGAAGCTTGCCGTGACGCACACGCTCGATCCAAATCCCGCACAGTTCAACCCGACCGGTCCCGTGTGACCCGGCGACGTGCTCACGTGCTCGGCTTGCACATCGATATCGCAGACCGCCGCTTCCGGGTAGATCAACGGCTCGTCGGAATACACGGCGCTCACCTTGAACTTCGCCTTCGGTCCGCGCGGGAAGCCGTGCTGTTTGCGCAACTGACCGCGCACTTTCGACAGCAGCGGGTCCTGGATCGTCAGCGCGAGATCGTCGATACGAATGCGCGTCGGGTCGAGCTGACCGCCCGCGCCGCCCACCGTGATCAACGCCTGTTGACGCTCGACACACCATGCGATCAGCGCGGTCTTCGTGCGCACGCTGTCGATCGCGTCGATCACGTAGTCGAAGCCGACGCCGAGCGTCGCCGCGAAGTTGTCCGGCTCGACGAAGTCTTCGATCAGCCGCACGTCGCAATACGGATTGATCGCGGCGATGCGCTCGGCCATCGCTTCGACTTTCGGCTTTCCGTAGTTGCCGTCGAGCGCATGAATCTGCCGGTTGGTGTTGCTTTCGGCGACGTTATCCAGATCGATCAGCGTCAGCGTGCCGACCGCGCTGCGCGCGAGCGCCTCGGCCACCCACGACCCCACGCCACCGATGCCGATCACCGCGACGTGCGCGCCTTCGAACGCGGCGAGCGCCGGCGCGCCGTACAGGCGGGCGATGCCGCCGAAGCGCCGCGCGCGGTCGGCGGTTTCACTCCCGTCGAGGCTGGTAGTAAGATCGGATTGCGCGGTGATGCTGGACATGATGGCGGGGCTCGTTGAAAACTGGCAAGACAAAAAGTGACGGCGCTCAAGCGGGTTTGGCGCGCTCAGCCCGTATTTTGCCTGAACGCGTCGATCGGCATCGCGGCGGGTGCGGCGGCGGCCAAGGCGGAAAGCCATGCATGGCACGCGGTCTTGCCCTGCTCGCGCGCAAAAAATTATCTCCCTGGCTATACTTGCTTGACTGTAGCGTTCGCATAAGAACATGACCTCACTCGCCGAACTTCGAAAAAACTATTCGCTAGGTTCTTTGGACGTTGCCGATGTCGACCACGACCCGTTTCGTCAGTTCGACAGATGGTTTCAACAAGCCGTCGACGCCAAGCTACCCGAACCGAATACGATGACGCTGGCCACGGTCGACCCGCGCGGCCGGCCGTCGGCGCGCATCGTGCTGATCAAGGGCGTCGATGAACGCGGCTTCGTGTTCTTCACCAATTACGAAAGCCGCAAAGGCCGCGAACTGGCTGCCAATCCGTACGCGAGCCTGCTGTTTTACTGGATCGAACTCGAACGCCAGGTGCGCGTCGAGGGCCGCATTGTCAAAACCAGCGCGGAGGAAAGCGATGCATATTTCGCGTCGCGTCCGCTCGGTTCACGCATCGGCGCATGGGCCTCGAATCAGAGTCAGCTAATTGAAAGCCGTTCGCAGCTCGAAACACGCGAACGCGAAATCAGCCTGCTATACGGCGACCAGCCACCGCGTCCCCCGCACTGGGGCGGTTATCGTTTGGTCCCCGAAGCAATTGAATTCTGGCAGGGCCGGCCGTCGCGTCTGCACGACCGTCTGCTCTATACGCGCGCAAGCGAAAACGGCGACTGGCAAATCTCCCGCTTATCGCCTTGAATCGAATATGACGCTGGCAGCGCGCCGCCAACGCAGCAGCGCGCGTCGGCCGGATCGCGTCTCGCGGCATGGGAGTTGCGCCGCACCGGGCCGCGGTCCACACAAGCTTTGCTTTAATTCAACGGACACGGAGAGATCACATGTTCTGGGAGAAGAAGCTGGCGCAGTGGGTAGAAGAAGTAAAAACCAAGGCTAACCTGCCTGCACGCCTCGTGCTGTGGGACGGTCAGCAACATGACTTCGGGCAGTTCGCCGCGCCCCAGGTGACGCTACACGTCAAGAGCGCGACGGCGCTGCCCTATCTGCTCGAACCGAGCCTCGACAATCTCGGCGAGGCGTACGTGAAGGGCAAGATCGACATCGAAGGCAAGCTGTCGGACATCATCAACATCGGCTATCAGCTGGCGCGCAACACCGTAACCAGTGCAAGCAAGCTCGCGCGCGTGCGGCGTTACTTCAATCATTCGAAGACGTCGGACAAAAAGGCGATCCAGTACCACTACGATGTCTCGAACGAGTTCTACAAGCTGTGGCTCGACGAGAACATGGTCTACTCGTGTGCGTACTTCGAGAACGGCAACGAAGATCTCGCCACCGCGCAGATCAAGAAGATCGACCACATACTCACCAAAATTCAGTTGCAGCCCGGCCAGCGTCTGCTCGACATCGGCTGCGGCTGGGGCGCGCTCGTGCTGCGCGCGGCGCAGAAGTTCGGGGCGAAGTGCGTGGGCGTGACGCTCTCGCAGAATCAGTTCGACCTCGCTACCGCCCGCGTGAAAGCCGCGGGTCTGGAAGGCCAGATCGAGATCCGTCTGCAGGATTATCGTGACATCACCGGGCAATTCGATCGCATCACGAGCGTCGGCATGTTCGAGCATGTGGGCCGCAAGAATCTGCCGGGCTACTTCGAGAAAATCCACGACCTGCTGGTCGACGACGGCATCGCGATGAACCACGGCATCACGTCGAGCGATTCCGACAGCGGCGAAACTGCGCTCGGCGGCGGCGAATTCATCGACCGCTACGTGTTCCCGGACGGCGAGCTGCCGCACATCAGCCTCGCGCTCGAATCGATGCAGCGCGGCGGGCTCGAAGCGGTTGACGTCGAAAGCCTGCGCCGTCACTATGCGCACACGCTGGACCTGTGGGCGGAACGTTTCGAGGCGCATGCGGACGAAGCCCGCAAGCTGGTCGATGACGAAAAATTCCGCATCTGGCGCGTGTACCTCGCCGGCTGCGCCTACGCGTTCGAAAACGACGACGTGTCGATCTACCAAGTGGTGTGCCGCAAAGCCGGCCGCAGCGCGAAAACCTTGCCGTGGTCGCGCCGCTATATGTACGAAAAACCGCTGTGATACGGTTGCGCCGCGGCGCGTGCATGAGCGGACCGGCGCGGCGCAACCTTGAACAGCAGATCCGACATCGATGGACCAGAGCGGGACGAACGAAGTTGAACAGCCGCCAGGCGGCGAGCATTGCGGTGATGATGACACCGGCGGCGAAGCCGTGCAGGTCGATCTGTTCGGAATGCCGGTGGAGCAGGCGAGCGCTTCGTCGAAGGCGGATGCCCGGGCTCGTAAGCCGCCGCGCGCGGTAGTAGGAGCCGAAGCTGGAGCCGGGCAGCCTGCCGCCGATACACATGCTGCCGCGCCCGCTGCCGCCGACCAGCCCGAACGCCGGCGGCAACCGCGCACGAAACCCGGCCCGGCCGCGTCGCTCTGGCAGGAAGACGATGCGCCCGGGAACACCGGGTCGCCCGCCACTGCCGATTCCCCACCCGCGCCCGCCGACACCCCAAAAAAGCGCCGTGGCCGCGACATCCTCGCCGCCCCGCCGTCGCCCGCATTGCGCGCGCTTGCTGCCGAACTGCCGCCGCAGATCCATCTCGGCACCTCGACATGGTCATTTCCCGGCTGGAACGGCATCGTCTACGGAGACGAGTACAGCAACAGCAAACTCTCGCGCGACGGACTCACCGCCTATGGCGCGCATCCGCTGCTGAAGACGGTCAGCATCGACCGGTCGTTTTATCAGACGCTGCCGGTCACCGATTACTTGCGCTACGCGCAGCAGGTCCCCGAGCATTTCCGCTTCATCGTCAAGGCGCCGATGACGATCACCGACGCCACCGTGCGCGCCGAACGCGGCGAACCGGTATCGCTGAACCCGTGCTTCCTGAACGCGCAGATGGCGATCGACGAATTCGTCACGCCCTGTCTCGAAGGACTCGGCGCGAAAGCCGGCGCGCTGGTGTTCCAGCTTTCGCCGCTGCCGGACCAGATGCTGGCGCAGCCGACGGTGTTCATCGAACGGCTTGCCGCGTTTCTGATGGCGTTGCCGAAGCTGCCGGACGGCACGTGCTACGCGATCGAAATCCGCGACGCGAGTCTGCTCACGCCGCGCTTCATTCGCGCGCTGAAAACGGCGGGCGTGCGCTATTGCGTGGGGATTCATGCACGGATGCCGGACCCCCTGCGCCAGGCCGCTGCGCTCGCGCTGCTGGACGGCGAGCCGGCCGGTCCGCTGATCGTGCGCTGGAGTCTGCACAGCGGCTTCAAATACGAGCAGGCGAAAGCCAGGTACGAGCCGTTCAACCAGCTGGTCGATCATGACCCGGCCACCCGCGCGTCGCTCGCAGAACTGGCCGCGCGCTACGCGCTCGCCGGCCAGCCGGTGGTGATCGCGATCAATAACAAGGCGGAGGGATCGGCGCCGCTAAGCTGCGTGGAACTGGCGCGGGCGATTATCGACGCCTATGCGCACCGTGCCCACGAACGTGAGCACGAGCACGATGGTGAACGGCCGCAGACGGACGAACATCGGCCGCAGGAAGACGGCGGCGAACCCGGCAGCGAGCCGGGTTGAGCGCGCGCCGTCCTACCCCGCCTTGATCCGATGCGCGAACTTCTGACGAAACTTCGCGACCTTCGGCGCCACCACGAACGAGCAGTACCCCTGATTCGGATGCTGCGCAAAATAGTTCTGGTGATACGCCTCAGCCGGCCAGTAGTTGCCGTCGAGCGGCAGCACCTGGGAGACGATCTGCCCGTCGTAAATCCGCTGTTCGCCGAGCTCGCGGATCGCCTGCAGCGCCGTCTCACGCTGCGCATCGGAATGCGTGAAGATCACCGACCGGTACTGCGTGCCGACGTCGTTGCCCTGCCGGTTCAACTGCGTCGGATCGTGAATCGCGAAGAAAATATCGAGAATCTCGCGATAGCCGATCTTCGCCGGATCGAAATCGACCTTCACCACTTCGGCGTGACCTGTCTCGCCGTCACACACCTGTTCGTACGTCGGCGCGCGGGTCTGACCGCCCGCATAGCCCGACTCGACCGAGTTGACACCGTCGACCCCCAGATACACCGCTTCGAGACACCAGAAACACCCGCCACCGAGGGTGGCGACTTCGCCTGTCTGACTCATGCTGCTCGCTCCTTGATACTGATAGTCGGCCGATGCCGGCCCTGCTTCGCCCCAACGCTCGTGCCACGAGCGGGACTTTCCAGCTTAGCGGGTTTTCCAATGACCGGCTGTGATCGCGGCCCGTGCGCCACGATTGCAGTTAAAATTGGGACAAATCGACGATTTTCACTATGACTTTCGAATCAATTGTTTCCGACCGCGCGCGCGACGGGTTCCGCCCGGCCCGGCCCCGGCCGTTGTCACGGACTTGCGCCCGATGAAGCGCGCCAGCCCGCCCAATTTCGACCAACCCGCCTTCAAACAGGCGCTCAGTCAGTTCGCCACCGGCGTCACCGTGATTACGACGCGCGCCGAGTCCGGCCAGTTGATCGGCATCACGGCGAGCTCGTTTAACTCGGTGTCGCTCAATCCGCCGCTGGTGCTGTGGAGTCTCGCGACACGCTCGGCCTCGATGCCGGTGTTCCGCGCCAACAGTCACTACGTGGTCAATGTGCTGGCCGCTTCGCAGCTCGATCTGTGCAAACGCTTCGCGACCGTAAAGGGCGACCGCTTCGAAGGCGTGTCGCACGCGCAGGGCGACACCGGCATGCCGGTGCTCGACGGCGCGCTCGCGTGGTTCGAATGCCATAACCGCAGCCGCTACGAAGAAGGCGATCACGTGATTTTCGTCGGCGAAGTGGAGCGCTGCGGCGTGCATGAGAACGCGGCGCAGACCTCGCCGCTGGTGTTTCAGAACGGGCTGTTCCACGGCCTCAAGCCGCTTTGAACGTGTTGCCGCGTCCTGGCTGGACGCGCAGCAAGCGTGTCGGCCGCGCGAGGCGCGGCGGCCGCATATGTCGCCTCGCCGGCAACCGCAGCGCCAGCTACAGCACCCGCAAGCCGCCGGACCGCCACACAGCCGGCGACACATCGCGCCAGCCCGCCTTCAACGGTCGTTATGCGACGCGCCGTGCCCGGCGCTCTTCTTCACTAGTGAAACCGGCACGCCCGAATCTTCCTTGAGCGTCTGCAGCACGATATTCGAGCGAATATCCATCACGCCCGGCGCTTTGTAGAGCCGCTGCAGCACGAAATCCGAATAGTGTTTGAGGTTGTGCGCGAGAACCCGCAGCAGATAGTGCGTCTCGCCGGTCACGACAAACGCGGCGACCACTTCCGGCCAGTCTCGCACCGCCTCCGCGAAGCGCTCGTGCCAATTCTCCTGGTCGTTGCGCATGGACACCTGCACGAACGCTTCCAGTTCGAAACCGAGCACCTCGCGGTTCAGACAGGCGCGGTAATGTTCGATGACGCCCTGCTCCTCCAGCAGGCGCAGGCGCCGTAGACAAGCCGATGGCGAGAGCGAGATACGCTCCGCGAGGTCGAGATTGCTGATCCGTCCTTCTTGCTGAAGCACCGTCAAAATACGGCAATCGGTGGCGTCGAGCGAGATCGCGTTCATATTCGGTCTCCCTTTCCCGTTTGACTCAAATTATGTTCCAAGACACGGCTCAGAAGGAGATTTTTTCGCAATCACATTGTGCGGCGATCCACCTATCATTTCCTGATACACACCATTCGCCGCTGGAGACATGCAAACACTCTGGGACATCACCCCCGCCGTCAATACCGCGACGCCCGTCTGGCCCGGCGACACGCCGGTCGGCATCGAACGCGTATGGCGCATGGAGGCGGGCTCGCCGGTCAACGTCGCGCGTCTGACGCTGTCGCCGCATACCGGCGCGCATACCGACGCCCCGTTGCACTACGACGAAAACGGCGCGGCGATCGGCGAAGTGCCGCTCGATGCCTATCTCGGTTTATGCAGGGTGATTCATTGCATCGGCGCGTCACCTGTTGTGACGCCACAACACCTGGCCGGTGCGCTCGACGCGCTGCCGCCGCGAGTCTTACTGCGCACTTACAAAAGCGCCCCGAAGACGGCTTGGGACAGCGCGTTCTGCGCAGTCGCGCCTGACACGATCGATCAGCTGGCCGCGCGCGGCGTGAAGCTGATCGGCATCGACACGCCCTCGCTCGACCCGCAGGGATCGAAGACGATGGACGCTCATCGGCGGATTCGCGCGCATCGCATGGCGATCCTCGAAGGAATCGTGCTCGATGACGTCGCCCCTGGCGACTACGAACTGATCGCCCTGCCGCTCAAGCTGACCACCCTCGACGCGAGCCCGGTGCGCGCGGTGCTGCGCGCGCTGCCCGGCGCGCGCTGACCCTGGCAGAACGCATCGACCTCACCGACTTTCACTGATCTGACCGACGGACCTACCATGAACCACCGTGACGAAGCACTGGCGCTCGATGACGCCGACCCGCTCGCGACGCTGCGCGACCAGTTCGCGCTGTCGCCGACCACCATCTATCTGGACGGCAACTCGCTCGGCGTGCCGCCGGCCGCCGCCGCTCAACGCGCGCAGACCGTGATCGCCGCCGAATGGGGCGAAGGCCTGATCCGCAGCTGGAATGGCGCCGGCTGGTTCGCGCTGCCGCGCCGTCTCGGCAACAAGCTCGCGCCGTTGATCGGCGCGGCCGACGACGAAGTGGTCGTCACCGATACGATTTCGATCAATCTGTTCAAGCTGCTGTCCGCCGCCGTGCGCGTCGCGAATGCGCGCGATCCGAAGCGTCGCGTGATCGTGTCCGAACGCTCGAATTTCCCGAGCGATCTGTACATTGCGCAAGGCCTGATCGAGCAGCTCGATCGCGGCTATGAACTGCGCCTCGTCGACGATCCGTCCGAGCTGGCCGCCGCGATCGGCGACGACACCGCCATCGCGATGATCACGCACGTGAACTACCGCACCGGCTACATGCACGACATGGCCGCGCTGACGAAGCTGATCCACGACAAGGGCGCGCTCGCGCTGTGGGACCTCGCGCACTCGGCGGGCGCGGTGCCCGTCGATCTGAACGGCGTCGGCGCGGACTACGCGGTCGGCTGCACGTACAAGTATCTGAACGGCGGTCCCGGTTCGCCCGCGTTCGTGTGGGTGCCCAAGCGCCATCAGAATGCCTTCGCGCAGCCGCTCTCCGGCTGGTGGGGTCATCGCGCGCCGTTCGAGATGAATCCGACGTACCGGCCGGACGACGGTATCGGCCGCTTCCTGTGCGGCACGCAGCCGATGGTGTCGATGGCGCTGGTCGAATGCGGACTCGACGTGTTCCTGGAAACCGACATGCAGGCGATCCGCAAGAAGTCGCTCGCGCTGAGCGATCTGTTCATCGAACTGGTCGAAGCGCGCTGCAGCGAGTTTCCGCTCACGCTCGTGACGCCGCGCGAACATGCGCAGCGCGGCTCGCATGCGAGCTTCGAACATCCGCATGGCTACGAGGTCATGCAGGCGTTGATCGCGCGCGGCGTGATCGGCGATTACCGTGAGCCGCATGTATTGCGCTTCGGCTTTACACCGCTCTACACACGCTTCGTCGATGTGTGGGACGCCGTCGAGACCCTGCGTGACGTGCTCGCGCAGGAGACCTGGCGCGCCCCCGAATTCGCCGCTCGCGGCGCCGTCACCTGAGGAGCGCGCGATGACCGATCACATGCAAACACCGGATTTGCCGGAAGAGACCGTGACGCAGGGATGTCCGTTCGGGCATGGGCGCGTGGTTTCCGCTGCGGCTGCATCCGCCCATGCTTCTTCCGATGCGCCCGACTCCGGCTGGCACGACGCGCAGCTCGACTTCTCCGACTCGATGAGCTACGGCGATTATCTGTCGCTCGGGACGGTGCTCGATGCGCAGCACCCGTTGTCCCCGGATCACAACGAGATGCTGTTCATCATCCAGCATCAGACGAGCGAACTGTGGATGAAGCTCGCGCTCTACGAGTTGCGCGCCGCGCTGCAGGCGGTGCATCGCGACGAGTTGCCGCCAGCGTTCAAGATGCTCGCGCGCGTGTCGCGGATCATGGAGCAACTGGTGCAGGCGTGGAGCGTGCTCGCGACCATGACCCCGTCCGAGTACACCGCGATGCGGCCGTATCTCGGCAGCTCGTCGGGCTTTCAGTCGTATCAGTACCGGCAGATCGAGTTTCTGCTCGGCAACAAGAACGAGCAGATGCTCAAGCCGCATGCGCATCGCGCCGACGTCTTCGCCGAGGTGAAGGCGTCGCTCGAAGCGCCCTCTTTCTATGACGAGGTGGTGCGTCTGCTGGCGCGCCGCGGCTTTGCGATTTCTGCGTCGAGGCTCGAGCGCGACTGGACGCAGCCGACCACACACGACGCCTCGGTCGAAGCCGCCTGGCTGGAGGTGTACCGCAATCCCTCGCAGCATTGGGAGTTGTACGAGATGGCCGAAGAACTGGTCGATCTCGAAGACGCGTTCCGTCAATGGCGGTTCAGGCATGTGACCACGGTCGAGCGCATCATCGGCTTCAAGCAGGGCACCGGCGGCACCAGCGGTGCGCCGTATTTGCGCAAGATGCTGGACGTGGTGCTGTTTCCCGAGCTTTGGCATGTAAGAACGATGCTGTAGCCGGTTGCCGTTGCCGCGCTCGCGCGGCAACGGTTCACCTCGCCGTATATCCGCCGTCGATGGGCAAGCAGATGCCGCTGATCATCGAGGCCGCGTCGCTCAACAGAAACATGATCGGCGCGGCAACCTCTTCGGACTGCGCAAAGCGCCGCAAGGGAATCGCCCGCAACGCAGGATCACGTTTCGCGGGATCGCTCCACGCCTGCACCGCCATCGGCGTCAACGTGACGGTCGGATTCACGCTGTTCACGCGAATCCCGAACGGCCCCAGCTCGATGCACAGCGCTCGCGTCACCGCATCGAGCGCCGCTTTCGACGCCGAGTAGCTCAGATGATCGTCGAGCGCCACGAGCGCGGCCTGACTCGACACGTTGACGATACTGCCAGCGCGTTTCGCCTCGATCATCCCACGCGCCACGTGCTTCGCCACCAGCACGGCGCCGCGCGTATTCACCGCCATCACGCGATCGAAACTCGCCGCGGTGGTGTCCACCGCGCGCTCGAGCAACGCGATGCCCGCGCAATTCACTAGCCCGTCGAACACATCGATAGAGGCCAACGCATCGTCGATCGCGGCTTCGTCGCTCACGTCCAGCGTCAACGGCTCGCAGCCGGTTTCCTCGGCCAGCCGCGCCAGTTCGTTCACGTTGCGCGCGGTGGCCACCACCGCCGCGCCCGCTGCGCACAACGCTTCGACGGTTGCGCGGCCAATCCCGCTGGAAGCGCCCGTGACAAGAATCGAGCGGCCGGAAAAATCGAAGTTAGCATTCATGATGATTGCAACCGATGCATGACCGGCTTCAAGGCCGGGTACAAATCCTTATAAACGCCGAAGCGCTGCTCGTACAACACCATCCGCGCCGCATCGGGCTGCGCGCGTTCGATCAGGTTGACCCAGCCGCCCTGGGCCGCCTCGCGCGAAACCATCCCAACGCCCACCGCCGCGAGCAACGCCGCGCCCATCGCCGCCTCCACGTCCTGTTCGATCGTGTAGACCGGATAACCGGTGATGTCCGCGATGATCTGCATCCACAGGTCCGAATGCGCGGCGCCGCCGACCACGATCAACTTGTCGTCGAGCGATTGCGCGCCCTCGCGTCCCGCCTCGATGTTGTGCTTCAGCGCGAACGACACACCCTCCAGCACCGCGCGATACAGATGCGCGCGGGTGTGAAACAGGCTCAGCCCGACGAACGCCCCGCTGGCCTTCGCGTCCCACACCGGGCTACGCTCGCCCATCAGGTACGGCAGGAACATCACGCCGTCCGAGCCGGCCGGCACCTTGGCGGCGCTCTCTTCGAGCAGACGATGCGGATCGCCATGCGGCGTCGCGCGCGCAGCTTCGATTTCGGCATGGCAGAACTGCTCACGAAACCACGTGACCGATGCGCCCGCCGTAATCGCGCCGCCGAATACATAGATATCGTGCAGCCCGTTGAATACGTGAGGCATGCTGACCAATCCGTGCCGTGCGTCGACGCTCTGGTTGATATAGCCCCAGCACATGCTCGTGCCGATCATCGCGACATGCTGGCCGGCGCGCGTCACGCCGGCCGCGAACGTCGCCATCGCGGCATCCACGCCACCCGCGACGATCGCCGTGCCCGCGTCCAGCCCAAGCTGTTCGGTCCATTGCGACAGCAGCCCGCCGACCACGTCCGACGATTCGACCAGCCGCTCCGGCATCATGGTCGCGGGAATGCCTAGCATGTCGAGCGTTTCGTCCGACCAGTCGCGCTTCGCGATATCGTAGACCCCGCCGATATTGCCGGCAGAACTGTGATCGACGGCCACTTCGCCGGTCAGCATGTAGATCACATACGCGTTCGGCGGCAGGAAAAAGCGCGTTCGCGCCCAGACGTCCGGCTCGCGATCGCGCAGCCACAGCATCTTCGTGTAGCCGTAGTAGCTGTCCACGCCGTTGCCGGTGATCGTATAAAGCCGTTCGAGATCGACATTGCCGCGCACCCACTCGACCTGCGCAGTCGCGCGGCGATCCATCCAGATCAGACAGGGCGCGAGCGGCCGCATGTCGCTATCGACGGGAATGCCCGAGCCGCCGTACAGGCTGCTCACGCAGAGCGCCTTGATCGAACTCGCGGCGATGCCGGCCTGTTTCGCCGCGCCGACGCATGCGGCGACGCACTCCACCACCGCCTTCAACCACACCGCGGGCCATTGTTCGGCCCACAGCGGTTTGGGCGTATCCGGCTGATAGCTCGACGCATGCTGCGCGACGATCGCGCCATGCTGATCGACCAGCAGTGCCTTGGTGCTCTGCGTGCCGATATCGACGCCGATGACGTAGTTCATACAGTCTCCGTTTTATATGCGGCCTGTCATGCGCCGACGGCCGCGTCGCGTTCGCCTTGGCGTTCGTGCCCGCGTAGCGCGCTCACGCGCGCGGCTTCATCAGCACCTTGATCGAATCGAGCGAGTTCGCGACCTTGATCGCCTCGTCCCACTCTTCCAGCGAAAAGCCATGCGTGACGATACCCTTCGACGTCACGAGTCCGCGCGCGAGCAGATCGATCGCAATCGGATAGCAGTACGGTCCGAGATGCGCGCCGCGCACGTCGAGCTCCTTGCGGTCTCCGATCACCGACCAGTCCAGCGTCGTATCCGCGCCGAACACCGAAAACTCGACGAAGCGCCCGAGCTTGCGAATCAGGTCCATCCCCTGGTTCACGCCGATCGGCGCGCCGGTGGTTTCAATGTACACGTCGCAGCCGTAGCCGTCTGTGAGCGAGTGGATGATGGCGAGCGCGTCGTCCTTCTGCGGATTGATCGTCACGTCCGCGCCGTATTCGCGTGCGAGCGCGAGACGTTCTTCGACGAGGTCGATCACGACCAGCTTCTTCGGCGTCTTCAGATGCGCGACCTGCGTCATCATCAGACCGAGCGGACCGGCGCCCGCGATCACCACCAAGTCGTCGAGTTGCAGTTCGCCGCGATTGACCGTGTGAATCGCGCACGCAAGCGGCTCGATGATCGCGGCGTCTTCGAGCGAGATGCCGTCGGGAATCTTGTGGACGATCGCCGTCGGCGGAATGCGCATGTACTCGGCCATGCCGCCGTCCGCGACTTCGCGCTGGAAGCCGAAAATATTGTGCACCTCGCACATCCAGTACTGACCGGATTTGCAATAACGGCATTTGCCGCAAGGCACGATCTGTTCGGCGATCACGCGCTCGCCCTTCTTCACGCCGAAGTGTTCGGCCGCCCCTTCGCCGATCTCCTCGACGTAGCCGAAGAATTCGTGCCCCGGGATCACCGGCGCTTTCACCCACGGACTCGGGCCGCCCCAGAACATCTTGGCGCCCGAATGGCATTTGCAGTCGCTCGCGCAGATGCCGCAAGCAGCGATGCGAATCACGAGTTCATGCGCGCGGGCCTGCGGCTTCGACACCTGCTCGACGCGATAGTCTTTCGGTGCATGACAGACGATGGCGGTCATGTTCTGCTTGTCGGATTGAGTCGTCATGGCGTGGTCCTGCGAAAAGGAAGAAAAGGAAGGTCAGTGGAAAGCATTACTTTCTACGGTCGCGGCTGATGTAGATCGCGAGCAGAATGATTCCGCCCTTGATCACGTTCTGCACATACGGATTCACGCCGACCATGTTCAGACCATTGTTCAGTACACCGAGCAATAGCGCGCCGATCAACGTGCCGATGATCGAGCCGCGTCCACCAGAAATCGACGTGCCACCCATCACGACGGCGGCGATCGCGTCGAGTTCGAAGCCGACGCCCGCGTTCGGCTGACCGCTCATCAACCGCGCGGTCAGCACGATGGCGGCGAATGCGGACGTCAGACCCGCAATCGTGTAGACGATCAGCTTCACGCGCGCGACACGCACGCCGGACAGACGCGTCGCCTGTTCGTTGCCACCGATCGCGTAGACGTAGCGCCCAAACGGCATGCGCTCGAGCAGCACCCACGCGATCACATAGATCACCGCCATGATGACGACCGGCGCCTGGACGCCGAGAATCTTGCCGCTGCCGAAGAAGCTGACCCATTCGGGCAAACCGTCGATCGGATAACCGCCCGTGTAGATCAGCGCGAGACCGCGAGCGATGCCCATCGTCGCGAGCGTGACGATGATCGGCGGCATACCGGCATATGCGACGAAAAACCCATTGGCCGCGCCGAAGCCGAGCCCGACCGCGACGCCGACCGCGAGCGCGGCTACCGCGTTCATTCCTGCGACCATCAGACCGGCGGCGAGCGTGCCCGCGAGCGCCATCACCGAGCCGACCGAGAGATCGATGCCGCCCGTCAGAATCACGCAGGTCATGCCCACCGCGATGATCGCGTTGATCGACACCTGGCGCAGCACGTTCTCGATGTTCGCGCCGGAGAGAAAGCTGTCGCTCGCGAACACCATCACGATGCAGACCACCAGCAGGCCGATGAACGGATAGAACAACGTCGAGCGTTTCAGCGCGGCCCAGGTGAAGCGCACTGGCGCGCCTGGGGTATCGCTGCTAACAGTGGACGTCTTGGGCGGCGAAGAAGGATTAGGCGTGTTCATGAGTTGCTCCAAGCGAGCCCGCGGTCGCATAGGTCATCACGGCGTTCGAGTTGATCGCGTCGCCTTCGAGCATCGCTTCGATGCGGCCCTGCCGGAACACGGCGACGCGGTCGCACATGCCGACGATTTCCGGCAGTTCGGACGAGATCATGATGATCGAGTAGCCGCGCGCGGTGAGTTCGCGCATCAGCAGATAGATTTCGGCCTTCGCGCCAACGTCGATGCCGCGCGTCGGTTCGTCGAAGATCAGGATGTTGGTGTGGTGGTTCAGCCAGCGCGCGATCACCACCTTCTGTTGATTGCCGCCCGAGAGGGTCGAGACTTCGGTGTGCATGGTCGGCGCCTTCACGCCCACGCGCTTCATGATGTCGGCGGTGGCCCGTGCTTCGCCGCGCTGGTCGATGAAAAAGCGCAGCGAGCGATACTTGCCGAGGTTGTTGATCGAGATGTTCTGCTTGATCGAAAAATCCGTGATCAGGCCTTCGGTCTTGCGGCTCTCCGGCAGGATGCCCACACCGGCGCGCAACGCGTCGGCGGGATCGGCCAGCTTCGCAGCCGCGCCGTTGATGCGAATCTCCTTCGCATAGGCCGAGTCTGCACCGATCACCGCGAGCGCGGTTTCCGTGCGCCCCGAGCCGACCAGCCCGGCGAAACCGAGAATCTCGCCTTCACGCAGCGTGAATTTGAGCACGGGGCTGTCCTTGAGCAATTGCAGCCTGTCGACGTCCAGCACGATCTTCGCGTCGGCGCGCAACGCCGGCTTCGGCGGAAAGCTGCTTTCGATACGGCGCCCGACCATCATCTCGACAAGCCGTCCCACGTCGGACTGCGCGACCTCGGTCATGCCGACGTACTGGCCGTCGCGCAGCACCGTGATGCGGTCGCACACTTCGAAGATCTCTTCGAGGTGGTGCGAGATGAAGATCATCGCGACGCCCTGCTTCTTCAGATCGCGCATGATCGCGAACAGATGCTCGGCCTCGGCGGGCGTGAGCGTCGCGGTCGGCTCATCCAGAATCAGAATGCGCGCCTCCAGCGACAACGCCTTGCCGATTTCGACGAACTGCTGCTGCGCCACTGAGAGTTCGCGAATCGGCACCGACAGATCGATCGCCACGCCGAGCCGCTCGAAAATCGCGGCCGCCGCGCGCCGCATCTTGCCGCGCTCGAGCAGACCCAGCCCGTTCTTCAATTCGCGGCCGAGGAACATGTTCTCCACCGCGTTCAGATACGGAATCAGGCTGAATTCCTGAAACACGATGCCGACGCCCGCAGCCACCGCATCGTGATAGTTCGTGAAATGGCGCGCTTCGCCGTCGATCGTGATCGTGCCTTCATCCGGCTGATAGATGCCGCACAGGATTTTCATCAGCGTCGATTTGCCGGCGCCGTTCTCACCAAGCAGCGCGTGAATCTCGCCGCGCGCGATCTGCAGGTGAATGCCTTGCAACGCCTTCACGCCGGGAAAGCTTTTGGTGATGTTGTCGAGCTTGAGAATGGTGTCCATCGGGCGCTCCTGTGCCGCCCGTCGCCGCGCTTCAATGCGTGCGGCAACGGGCGTTCGCGTTACCAGCTGAAGCCCTTCGCATTGCTCTTGTCGATCATCTTCACGTCGACCGGAATCGCTTTCGGCACATTGGCGCCCCACTTCTTCGCGAGCGCGATGCCGAGCGCGATACGCACCTGGTCGGCCGGGAACTGCGCGGACGTTTCGACGAACTTCGAGTTCGGCTTCTGGATCGCGGCAATCGCTTCCGGCGCACCGTCGACGCTGGTCAGCTTGATGTCCTTACCCGACGCTTCGATCGCCGACAGCGCGCCCATCGACCCGCCGTCGTTGACGCTAAACACGCCCTTCAGATTCGGATGCGCCTGAATCATGTTCTCGGTGACGGACAGCGCGGTCGCACGTTCCTGCTTGCCGTTCTGCGTGTCCACGAGCTTGACGCCCGGCGCTTTCGCGAGCGCCGCCTTGCAGCCGCGCACGCGTTCGAGAATCGGCACGACCGGAATGCCGTCGAGAATCGCCACTTCGCCGCTGCCGCCAATCGACTTGGCGAGGTACTCGCACGCCATCACGCCCGCGTCATAGTTCTTCGAGCCGACGAACGAATCGACCGGGCCATTTGCATTCGCATCCACCGCGACGACCACCACGCCCGCCTTCTTCGCCGACGTCACCGCCGACTGGATGCCGGTCGAATCGGTCGGATTCACGAGCAGGATGTCGATCTTCTTTTGCAGCATATCCTCGACGTCGCTGACCTGTTTGCTCACGTCGTGATGCGCGTCGGTGACGACCACCGTTGCGCCGATCGAAGCGGCGGCGTCGTTCAACGCCTTCTGCATGGTCACGAAGTACGGGTTGTTCAGTTCCTGAAACGTCATGCCGATTTTCAGCGGTGCGGCTTGCGCAGCCGGGGCGGCGACCAGCGACAGGCCGAATGCGAGCGTCACGAGCGCCGCTGAACGACGCGCGAGGATCTGCAACGAGGCCTGCTTCGAAAGGGATTGCGTCATGGTTGTCTCCGTTATTAAAAATGAGCACGTCCCTCACGCTGTGTACGCACAGCGCGATACGTGTTGAAACGCGGTTGAGGTAAAACGCTTCGGCTGAACGCCCGGCGACGGGCTATGCAGCCGCGCACTTGCTGCTGGCTAGGTGATCGGATAGGCGGCGCCAACGTTGCGCGGCAGCCCCGGCGCGAGCACGATGGCCGGCGCGTCGTCGATGCCCGCGCCGCGCGCCGCGGCTTCCTCGGACGCGTCGCGGCTCGCGTCGTTCAGTTGCTGATAGCGGCGGAACTTCGACGGCGCCATGCCCTTCACCGCGAGGAACTGCCGGTTGAAATTCGACAGGTTGTTAAAACCCGCCTTGAAGCAGATATCGGTCACGCTCAGTTCGCCGTCGGCGAGCAACTGGCACGCGAGATTGATGCGCATCCGGTTCACGTACTGCACGAACGGCAAGCCGGTATGGCGGCGGAAATAGCGCGAGAACGCGCTGACGCTCTGCCCGGCGAGCTGCGCCAGATCCGATTCGCGCAACTCGTTCGCGAGGTTCTTGCCGATATACGACAGCACGTGATTGATACGAGTCGACGCGAAGCCGGTCGGGTCGGCCTGATAGGCGGGACTCGCGAGCGCCTCGCGATCCTCGGCATTCATCAGGATCTCCAACATCGACATGAACAGCACGAGACGGCGCAACCCGCGCGCCGTCAGCAACTCCATGAACAGCGGCTGGATCGCCGCGCTGGTGCGTGCGCCGAACGACACGCCGCGGCGCGAGTCGGCCAGCAGCGCCTCGACCTGGCGCCACTCGGGAAAGCTGTCGAGACAGCCCGACACGAACTCCTGACCGAACTGCACGACCAGGTTGCGCTGCGCGATGGTCTCGCCTTCGGGCACGTCGCTGACCCAGTTGTGCGGCAGGTTCGGGCCCATCAATACCAGATTGCCGGGCGCGAAATTGCTGATGTGATCGCCGACGAACATCTTGCCGGTCGTCGCGACGATCAGATGAATTTCGTATTCCGGATGAAAATGCCAGCGCACCGTTCGGTACGGATAGCCATGCGACCACACCTTGAACGATTCGTCGCGGCGCACGGCCACGATTTCCAGATCGGGTTGCACTGTCTGTCTCCATGAAGCGGGCCGCCGGGGGCGCCGCTGCTCTTCGTCTTGTATAGCGAAAAGTAGCCCGCAACCGCGCCGGGCACCACTAAAAATGAGACCCTAGACCAATACTTTTTTGCATTCGGGTTAGTCCCGACGCTCCCAAGGTCAAATTTGATGCAATGCAAAACGCACGGCGAGGCACGGCCGCTCGCCCGGCGACGCCTTGCCGGTCACCCGGCAAGCCCAGCCACGCCGCGCTGCGCCACAGAAAGCCGCTGACGCCGTCTTGACTTTCGTTTCGCCGGGTACGATCATTCGCTCACACACAGAGCAAATGCTCCATCAGAGAAAACGCACGCTTCGAGCGGTGCGAAAACAGCAACCATCATGGGACCGGAGTAGACGCTAAAGCGCCAACTCCGGTCGACATAGGAGACGCACATGGACACCGGGCAAGGCAGCGGCGCGGCCGCACACGTGATCCTGCACATCGGCGCGGGATCGTTTCATCGCGCGCATCAAGCGTGGTATCTGCATCGGCTGAACGAGGCGGAGCTCGCGGGCGAGCGTTGGTCGCTGACAGTCGGCAATATCCGCAGCGACATGAACGCGGTGCTCGAAGCGCTCGCCGCGCAGGACGGCGTCTATACGCTCGAAACCGTCACGCCCCAAGGCGAGCGCGTCTACGAGACGATCCGCTCGATCGAACGCGTGGTGCCGTGGACCGAAAGCCTCGACGCGCTGATCGAAGCGGGCGCCGATCCGGCCTGCAAGATCATTGCGTTCACGGTCACCGAAGGCGGCTATTACCTCGACGAACACGACCGGCTCGACACCGGCAACGCCGATCTCGCCGCCGACCTGAAAGGCGGCCACACCACCATCTACGGCGCGCTGGCGGCAATTCTGGACGCGCGCATGCAACGCGGCGCGGGTCCCGTCACGCTGCAGACTTGCGACAACCTGCGCAGCAACGGCGAGCGCTTTCACGCGGGCATGAGCGAGTTTCTCCAACGACGCGGCGCGGACCGGCTCGCGCAATGGTTCGACGACAACACCGCCTGCCCGAACTCGATGGTCGACCGCATCACGCCGCGTCCGACGCCGGACGTGCGCGAGCGCGTGAAGGCCGCGACCGGCTTCGACGACGCGTGCCCGGTGATGGGCGAAGCGTTCATCCAGTGGGTGATCGAAGACCGCTTCATCGCGGGCCGCCCCGCCTGGGAAAAGGTCGGCGCGGAACTGGTGGATTCGGTGCTGCCGTACGAGGAAGCGAAGATCCGCATTCTCAACGCGCCGCATAGCTGCATCGCGTGGGCGGGCACCTTGGTCGGGCTGAACTACATTCACGAAGGCACGCTCGACGCCGACATTCGCCAGTTCGCGTTCGACTACGTGACCGAAGACGTGATCCCGTGCCTCTCGCCGAGCCCGCTCGATCTCGCACGCTATCGCGACGTGGTGCTCGAACGCTTCAGCAATCCGTATATCCAGGACACCAATCAGCGCGTCGCGGCCGACGGCTTTTCGAAGCTGCCCGGCTTCATCGCGCCGACGCTGTCCGAGTGTTTCGAACGGGGCGTCACGCCTGCCGCGACGGCGATGCTGCCCGCGCTGTTCTTCCGCTTTCTCGAACGCTGGCACGCGGGCAAGCTGCCGTATGCGTATCAGGACGGCGTGATGGACGAGGGCGTCGCACACGGCTTCTTCGCGGCGCCCGACCCGTTGCAGGCATTCGCCGCCGACCGGCTGCTGTGGGGCAGCATGGCGCAGACGCCGGAACTGGAATCGGCGCTCGCGGGAGCGCTCGCGCGCGTCGATGTCTGGCTCGCCCGACGCGGCGCGGTTTAAGCACTCAAGTGCGCCCCGTTTCGAACCACTCACGCGCGGTGCCAGGCTTAATGCGCATGGCAGCGCGCGTCATGTGCGGCTAAAGTAGCGCATCCCTAACGACGAAGGTTTCGCGCCCATGTATCTCGGCATCGACCTCGGCACGTCCGAAGTGAAAGTTCTGCTGCTCGCCTCCGATGGACGCGTGATCGGCACTGCAGGCTCCCCCTTTACCGTTTCGCGTCCGCATCAGCGCTGGGCCGAGCAGAATCCCGAGGACTGGTGGACGGGTACGCGCTCGGCGCTCGCCGCGTTGCGCGAGCGCCATCCCGACGAGTTCGCGCAGATTCGCGGCATCGGTCTCTCGGGACAGATGCACGGCGCGGTGCTGCTCGATGCCGAGGACCGCGTGCTGCGGCCCGCGATTCTGTGGAACGACATGCGCAGCGACAAAGAGTGCGCGGAACTGACCGCGCGTGCGCCGGATCTGCATGGCGTGGCGGGCAACCTGGCGATGCCGGGTTTCACCGCGCCGAAGCTGCTGTGGGTCGCGCGCCATGAGCCGGAGATTTTCGCGCGGACCGCCTGCGTGCTGCTGCCGAAGGACTATCTGCGCCTGCAACTGACGGGCGGCAAGGTGTCCGACCCGTCGGATGCGGCCGGCACGTTGTGGCTCGATGTCGCCAAGCGCGACTGGTCGGACTCGTTGCTCGCCGCCTGCAACATGACGCGGGCGCAGATGCCGAGCCTCGCCGAAGGCAGCGCGCCGTCCGGCACGCTGCTGCCGTCGGTCGCGCGCGAATTCGGCCTGAGCGACGGCGTGATCGTCGCGGCGGGCGGCGGCGACAACGCCACCAGCGCGATCGGCATCGGCGCGACGCAACCGGGCGACGGCTTCGTGTCGCTCGGCACGTCGGGCGTGCTGTGCGTGGTCGGCGACAGTTTCCGGCCGAACCCGGCATCTGCCGTGCACGCGTTCTGTCATGCGATTCCCGATCGCTGGCATCAGATGAGCGTGGTGTTGTCGGCGGCGAGTTGTCTGCGCTGGGTCTGCAAGCTCACCTCGACCGACGAGCCCACCCTGCTCGCCGAAATCGAGGCGCTGCCCGCCGACGCGCTGAGCACCGCGCCGCTGTTCCTGCCGTATTTATCGGGTGAACGCACGCCGCACAACGACCCGTATGCGCAAGGCGTGTTCTTCGGCATGAATCACGCGACCGATCGCGCGCTGCTCGGCTATGCGGTGCTCGAAGGCGTGACGCTCGCGCTCACCGACGGGCTCGACGCGTTGCGCGCGGCCGGCACCGAGGCGAAAGCGCTGTCGCTGCTCGGCGGCGGCGCGCGCAGCGACTACTGGGCGCAGTTGCTGGCCGATGCACTCGACACCGCGACGCGCAAGCACGGCGGCGGCGAAACCGGTGCGGCGCTCGGCGCGGCGCGGCTCGGCTGGCTGGCCGCCGGCGGAGATCCGGCCACCGTGCTGAGCAAGCCGCCGATCGAAAAGGAGTTCACGCCGAATCCGCGCCGCCATGCCGAACTGCGCACGCGGCTCGAAGCGTACCGCGCGCTATATCGTCACGTGCGGCCGCTGTTCGACCCGGCGCGCGCGCCGCTCGCCTGAACTGGCGGCAGCCACGGCCGGGTGGCGCTGAGCGGCGCCGGCCGGCTGCTATCATCGGCGCACTTCAAGCGAGCCGTTACCGTGCCCAAGTCCTCAGAAAAACTAGACCTTGCTACCCGCGCCGCGTGGCTCTACTACGTCGCAGGCAATACCCAGAACGAAATCGCCGAGAAGCTGCAGGTCTCACGTCCGGTCGCGCAACGGCTCGTCGCCTTCGCGGTGGAAAAGAATCTGATTCGCGTGCGCGTCGATCACAAACTGGCCGACTGTCTGTCGCTCGCCGATCAACTGTCGAAGCGCTACGGCCTGAGCATGTGCGAAGTGGTGCCGATCGACGGCGACACGAGCGACGAAGTCGACCGCAAGCTGGCGGTGGCCGGCGCGCAGGTGATGGAGCGCTATCTCGGCGCCGAAAAACCGATGGTGGTCGCGGTGAGCAGCGGCCGCACGCTGAAGGCCGCGGTCGATCAGATCGCCCAGCTGGACCGTCCGCAGCATCGGCTGGTGTCGATGGTCGGGGCGATCGCGCAGGACGGCTCCTCGAACCGCTACGACGTCGCGCTGCACATTTCGGAAAAGACGGGCGGCAAGTATTTTCTGCTGCCCGCGCCGCTGCTTGCCGATAGCGAGGCCGAGCGTGCGCAGTGGTGCAATCACCGGCTGTACCGGATCGTCGAGTCGCTCTCGGCGCAGGCCGATGTCGCGTTCGTCGGGATCGGCAATATCGGGCCGAAATGTCCGCTGCATGAAGACGGCTTCATCACGTCGGCGGAAGTGAAGGAATTGATGCACAACGGCGCCGTGGCCGAAATGCTCGGACTGCCAATCGACGCGGCCGGCGCGCATGTCGAATCGCCCACCGGCCGGCGTGTGACGAGCATCGCGCTCGATACGCCGCCGCATCGGCCGACGATTGGTTTCGCCGGCGGCCAGCGCAAGCGTGAAGCGCTGATCGCGGTGCTCAAGGGCGGCTGGTTGTCGGGACTGGTGACCGACGAGTTGTGCGCGCGCGCCGCGTTGGAAGCATGACGCTGGCGGCAAGCGCACCGAGGCGCTAGATCTGCGGCAAACCTTCGGTGACGATGATCCGGTAATCGCCGCCCTGCAGCCGCGTTTCGCTGAGCGCCTGATACGCGGGACTGCGATACCACGCGAGTGCTTCGTCGTAGCCGGTGAATTCGAGAATGAGGATGTCTTCGAGCGCGGGCCCCTCCAGCACTTCCCTACGCCCATGGCTCGCCAGCATCACGACCGGCCGCTGGTCGAAGGTGGCCGGCGCGACCTGTTTGTATGCTTCCACCTTCGCAGGGTCGAGCGTTTTCTCGCGCGTGATGACGACGTAGGCGGACATGAGCGTTCCCCGCAGCGTGGTGGAAAGGAAAGCGGCGCGCCCGCCGCTTTCCATCGCGTCACGCGGCCAGCACTTCAACGATCTTACGCTGGAATGCTTTGCCTTCGCTGTCGAACAGATGGCAGTGCTCGGGCGTGGCGCCGAGCTTTTGCACTTCGCCCTTTGCGTGCCGTTCGAGCGGCGGAATCCGCGCGATCAGTCCGTCCGGCGCGACGCTCGATTCCGCATACAGATACGCCGCGTCGCCGAGCGATTCGACGGCCATCGTGCGGGCCGAGATGCCGTCGTCGGTCATGCCCACGTGCAGGTGTTCGGGGCGGATGCCGACCGTCACCTTGTCGCCCTGCTTGACTGAGCCCGGTTCCACCGCGACGCGTTGCGTCTCGCCGGTTTCGTAGTGCACCGTGACCCCGTCGTGGGTGACCGACTGCACGACACCTTCCATGAAGTTCATCTTCGGCGAGCCGATGAAGCCCGCGACGAAGCGGTTGGCGGGCGCGTGATACAGCATGGTCGGGCTGCCGACCTGTTCGAGATTGCCCGCCGACAGCACGACGATCTTGTCGGCCAGCGTCATCGCTTCGACCTGATCGTGCGTCACGTAGATCATCGTGGTCTTCAGCTCGTCGTGCAGACGCGCGAATTCGAGGCGCATTTTCACGCGCAACGCGGCGTCGAGGTTCGACAGCGGTTCGTCGAACAGGAACACCTTCGGCTTGCGCGTGATCGCGCGGCCGATCGCCACGCGCTGGCGCTGGCCGCCGGACAACTGCTTCGGCTTGCGATCGAGCAGATGGTCGATGTGGAGGATCTTCGCGGCGTTGCGCACGGCCGCGTCGATCTCGGGCTTCTTGGTGCCGGCGAGCTTCAGGCCGAACGCCATGTTGTCGTATAGCGTCATGTGCGGATACAGCGCGTACGACTGGAACACCATCGCGATGCCGCGCTTGGCGGGCTGCACGTCGTTCACGCGCATGCCGTCGATGGTCAGGTCGCCGCCGCTGATGTCTTCGAGACCGGCGATCATCCGCATCAAGGTCGATTTACCGCAGCCGCTCGGGCCCACGAACACGACGAACTCGCCGTCGGCGATGTCGAGGTTGATGTCGCGCATCACTTCGTTGTCGTCGTAGGCCTTTCTGATGTTGCGCAGAGTTACGCTTGCCATGATGTGTCTCCGTGTAATGCTGTGTGTGCTCTGTGTTGCAGTGTGCGTTCGATGCCTGCCCGTCGACCCTTGACCGCTCACCATTGGCCGCCGTGATCCGGGCTTTCGCTCAGGGCGCCGCCGCCGTCACGCTCAGCGTCCATTGCGCGACGATGTCCGGCAACTGCCGCATGTCGTCAAATACGTGGCGCGCGCCCGCCGCATGCAGCTTGTCGATCTGCGCGTCGCTCGCATGACCTCCGCCGATGAAACCGAGCACCGTCATGCCCGCCGCGCTCGCCGCCGTCACGCCCGTCACGCTGTCCTCGACCACGAGGCACGCGCAAGGCGCGAGCCCGAGTCCGCGCGCCGCCGCCAGATAGACGTCGGGGGCGGGCTTCGGATTCGGCACCGCGTCGGCGCAGAACAGCCGCTCGCCGAAAAAGCGCACGAGACCCGTGCGCGTCAGCACGGTTTGCACGTAAGGCCGGAAGCTGTTGCTCGCGCAGCCCTTGACGAGCGGCACCTGGGCGAGCGCAGCCTCGATGCCTTCGACCGCCGGCGCTTCGATCGCGGCGGCTTCCACCGCGCGGCGGATCGCGTCGATCTCGGCAACGCCAAGGCTTTTGCCGAGTTGCGCCGCCGTGCTCTGCAACACCTTCTCGATTCGCAGTCCGAGCAGCGGCAGCACCACCGGTTCGACGTCGGCATCGGGCCAGCGCGCTTCGAGTTCGTGCACCAGCATGCGCGCCGCGACGGCTTCGCTGTCGATCAGCACGCCGTCGCAATCGCAGATCAACGCGTAGTTGCTTGTCAACGCGCCCCCATTTGCTCCCGCCGTCATTTGACCGCCCCGAACGTGAGGCCGCGCACCAGTTGCTTCTGCGACAGCCAGCCGACGATCAGGATCGGCGCGACCGCCAGCAGCGAAGCCGCCGACAGCTTGGCCCAGAACAGCCCTTCAGGACTCGAATACGACGCGATGAACACCGTGAGCGGCGCAGCGTTCGAACTCGACAGATTGATGCTCCAGAACGCTTCGTTCCACGAAAGGATCACGAGCAGCAGCGCGGTGGATGCGAGACCGGGCAACGACATCGGCATCAGCAGATAGACGATTTCCTGCCAGGTCGCGGCGCCGTCGATGCGCCCTGCTTCGAGAATGTCGCGCGGAATTTCGGCGAAGTACGTGAACGACATCCATACCGCGATCGGCAGATTGATCAGCGTATAGACGATTACCAGACCCGACACCGTATCGAGCAGGCCGCTGTTTTTCCACAGCAGGTAGATCGGCACGAGCACGCCGACCGACGGCATCATCTTGGTCGACAGCATCCACAGCAGCACTTTCTGCGTGCGGCGCGTCGGAAAGAACGCCATCGCATACGCGGCGGGCACCGCGAGAATCAAACACAGCACGGTGACGCCCACCGAGATCAGCACCGAATTCCACGCGAACGAAAAGTAATTGCTGCGTGCGAACACTTCGCGAAAGCTCTCGAGCGTCGGCACGAAAAAGAGCGACGACGAGTACGCCTGCTGCTCGGTCTTGAATGCGGTGATCGTCATCCAGAAGATCGGGAAGAACAGCAGCAGCGCGACGAGCCAGGCGATCACGCCGGGGATAGCGCGACGGATTGCTTCGAACGGCGACTTGGTCGGCACGGTCATCGGCGTCGTCGAGGACGCCGGAGTAGAGGCAACATGGCTCATTTTTCGTACTCCCCTTTCAGGTTCTTCGCGAGCATCCGCACGAGGAAGAACGACACGATGTTGGCCAGCACGACAGCGAGAATGCCGCCGGCGGACGCGAGACCGACGTCGAACTGTTGCAGGCCCAGCGAAAAGATCAGGTATGACAGATTGGTGGTCGCAGTGCCCGGACCGCCGCCCGTGGTCGTATAGATTTCGGCGAAGATCGACAGCAGGAAAATCGTTTCCATCATCACCACCACCGCGATCGCGCGTCTCAGGTGTGGCAGCGTGATGTAGAAGAACATCGAGAACGGACCCGCGCCGTCGATGCGGGCCGCCTCTTTCTGCTCCTGATCGAGCGACTGGATCGCCGTGAACAGAATCAGGAACGCGAACGGCAGCCACTGCCACGCGACGATCATGATCACCGCCGTGAGCGGATAGACGGCGAACCAGTCGATCGGCTGCAGGCCGATCGCGCGCATGCCCTGCGCGACGAGCCCGTACACCGGATGCAGGATCATGTTCTTCCAGATCAGCGCGCTCACGGTCGGCATCACGAAGAACGGCGCGATGGCGAGCAGCCGCGCGACACCCTGGCCGTAAAACTTGCGGTCGAACAGGATCGCCATCAGTACGCCGCCGACCACCGTGATCACCAGCACCGAGACGATCAGTTCGAGCGTGTTGGCAATCGACGGCCAGAACGACGGGTCGCTCGCGAGGTAGCGGTAGTTGTCGAGGCCGGCGAAGCCGCGCAGATCCGGATTCAGCAGGTTGTAGCGCGAGAACGAAAACCAGATCGTCATCGCGAGTGGAATCGTCATCCACAGCACCAGCACGGCGACCGATGGCGACACCAGCCAGCGGGCCGAATTGGCTTGACGGATTTCGCGTTCTTTTTCGGTCTGGGGCTGGGCATGCATGAGAGGTAGGCGCAAAGGACGCATGATTGACCACCTGTTCGGTAATGCGCGGGGGCGTCCGTTTGAGCCGCACGAAACGCCGCGGCATCGTGCGACGCCACAACGCTCGCTCGCGGCCGGGACGGCCCCGCTGTGCTGCGTGAGCCGGCTGACGGGCGTCAGCCGGCGCGTGCCACGTTCTGAAGTGGCGGAGTTACGTTACTTCTGATAGCCGGCCTGCTTCACCGCGCGATCCGCGGTGGCGTTGCCCGCCGCCAGCGCCTGATCGACCGTCATCTGACCGGCGATCGCACCGGAGATGCTCTGACCGACCACGGTGCCGAACGACTGGAACTCAGGAATCCCGACGAACTGCACACCCGTGTACGGCACGGGTTTCAGTGTCGGATGTTCCGGGTCCGCCGTTTCGATCGCCTTCAGCACGAACCCGCCGAACGGTGCGGCCTTCTGGTACTCGGGGCGCGCATAGGTCGACTGTCGCGTTCCTGGCGGCACAGAGGCCCAGCCTTCATCCTTCGCGACCAGTTCGATGTATTCCTTCGACGTCGCCCACGTGATGAACTTCTTCGCCGCGTCGGGCTGCTTCGACGACTTCGGAATCGCCAGCGCCCACGCCCACAGCCAGTGCGAACCCTTCGGCGTGACCGCGATCGGCGCCGCGGCGAAACCGACCTTGTCCGCGATCTGCGATTGCTGCTTGTTGTAGAGCATGCCGGCCGCGACCGTCGCGTCGATCCACATCGCGCACTTGCCCGACGACATCAGCGTGAGGTTTTCGTTGAAGCCGTTCGAGCTTGCTCCCGGCGGGCCGTCTTTCTTCAGCAGATCGACGTAGAACGTAATCGCCTTCTTCCATTCCGGCGACGTGAGCTGTGCGTGCCACTTCTCGTCGAACCAGCGGCCGCCGAAGGTGTTCACCACCGTCGTGCCGTACGCCATGTTCTCGCCCCAGCCCGCCTTGCCGCGCAGGCAGATGCCGTACTGGCCGTTGGCTTTGTCGGTGAGCTTGTCGGCGAATTGCGCGATCTGGTCATAGGTCGGCTGGTCGGGCATTTTCAGGCCGGCCTTGTCGAACAGATCCTTGCGGTAATACGTCATCGAACTTTCCACGTAGAACGGCAACGCGTATAGCTGGCCGCCGCTCGACAGGCCGTCGCGGGCCGTCTTCACGACGTCGTTCAGATCGTAGCTGGCGGGCAGATTGGTGAGCGGCGTGAGCCAGCCGCGCTTGCCCCATTGCGGCGTTTCATAGGCGCCGATCGTCATTACGTCGAACTGGCCGCTGCCGGTGGTGATGTCGGTCGTGGCGCGCTGGCGCAGCACGTTTTCTTCGAGAATCACCCAGTTCAGCTTGATGTCCGGGTTCGCTTTTTCGAACGCGGGCGAGAGCTTCTTCAGCTCGATCATGTCCGGGTTGTTCAACGTCGCGATCGTCACCGTGGCCGCCGACGCGCTCAACGCAAAGCATGCTGCCGCGCCGGCGCTGACCGCCTTCAGCGTGGATTTGAATGCAGGTTTCATGTGTTGTCTCCTTTCTCGTGCGTTATGTGGTGCTGCGTTTGTTTTACGGAAATGGCGATGGTGCGCGCGGGTTTGGAGTACCTGCGCCGGGCGCATTCGCCTAACTCATCCAGTTGCCGCCGTCGACGTTCAGGGTTTGCGCGGTGATGTAATCAGCGTCCGCGGAAGCGAGAAATAGCGCGGCGCCGGTGAGATCGTCCGGCACGCCCATGCGGCCGAGCGGCACCGCTTCGCCGACGAGCCGCTTCTTCTCGCCGAGCGGCCGGTTTTCATAGCGGGCGAAGAGCGCGTCGACTTCCTTCCACATCGGCGTATCGACGACGCCCGGCGCGATGCCGTTCACGTTGATCCGGTGCGGCGCGAGGGCGAGCGCCGCGGATTGCGTGTAGCTCAACACCGCCGCCTTGGTCGCGCAGTAGTGCGACACCAGCGCCTCGCCACGCCGCCCCGCTTGCGACGACATGTTGATGATCTTGCCGCCACGGCCCTGCTCGACCATCTGGCGCGCGACGGTTTGCATGAGGAAGAACATGCCCTTCACGTTGACCGCGAAGAGGCGGTCGAACACGTCCCAGGATTCATCGAGGATCGGGCGCATATCGAAGAGCGCCGCGTTGTTGAACAGAATGTCGACCTGGCCGAATCGCGCGAGCGTGCTCGCAAGAATCCGGTCGATGTCGTCGCGGCGGGTGACGTCGGCGCTGACGCTCAGCACGCGCTCGCCGTAGGCGGCGCGCAGCGCGTCGCCGAAACTGCCGGCCGGCTTCACGTCGACCAGCACGCAGCGCGCGCCCTCGTCCAGATAGCGCCGGGCCACCGCTTCTCCGATGCCGCTGGCCGCCCCCGTCAGAATGGCCACCTTGTCTTGCAATCGTGCCGCCACCGCATGTCTCCGGTTCGTTCTGCTTTTTGAGGCGCAGTGAGCGAACGCTCATTGCGCGAACAATTGCTCTGTTAGTGATCGAATGATCGGATACGGACCGGGCCATGTCAAGGCACTCGACCAGATTTCGATGGTGCAGCGCGACAGGAGCCCCGCGCACGGCGCGCCGCCCTCAGCCAGGCAATGGCGGCGAGCGTTGGCCGGCAAATCACATTCCGTGCACGCCACTGACAAAAATTCGAGATACGTTATATCATTTCGACCTTGCTTCATTCGAAGCCTTTGCCGCCAGGGAGGTCTACGCCGATGGCCACGTCGATTGCAGAACACCATGCCGTGCGGCTTGCGCATGCGCAAGCGCACGCCGCGTTGCACGGACTCGCGCTGACGCCGCTGCGGCGTCAGGTGTATGCGGCGATCGTCGCCAGCGAGCGGCCGGTCGGGGCGTACGAACTGCTCGATGCGCTCGCGCCGCAGCGCGGACGGATGCCGCCCACGACCGTGTACCGCGCGCTCGAATTTCTGCTCGCGCACGGCTTCGTCCACCGGATCGAATCGAAGAACGCCTACGTCGCCTGCTGTGAGATCGGCGTGCCGCACCGCAGCCAGTTTTTGATGTGCGACGGCTGCGGCGCGACCGTCGAGATTCCCGGCGACGATCTTGCCGACCAGTTGTCGCATAGCGCGCCGGCGCATGGTTTCGAGGTGCATCGGCAGGTGATCGAGCTGAGCGGCCTGTGTGCCGTGTGCGCCCGCGCCGCGCGGCCTGCCGGGGCTTCGGTATGAGGCTTCCGTACGAGGTGTATGAGGCAGTGGATGACGCCGGACACGAACGCCCACTCAAAACCACGCATCACAGCCGCATGCATGAAGCCGCGATGGCACAGGCGGCGCATCGAACCGCGCAGGACCCGGTGGGCGAACTCGCCCCAGCCGCCAGCCGCCACAACCCATCCCGGCATTTGTGACCCACTCAGATTTGTGACCCACTCAGATTTGTGACCCACTCAACCCTCACGCAGCAGGAAACAACGATGAAAAAAATCGGCTCGATGTTGATCGGGGCGCGCCGTGCGCTGAAACTCTCCAAGTACCTGGCCGCAGGCGCGGCGGCGTTTGCATTCGGCCACGGCGCGATGGCCGCCGACGCGAAAATCCCGGTCGTCGCCGCGGAGAATTTTTATGGCGACGTGGTGCAGCAGTTGGGCGGCGATCGCGTCGCCGTGACAAGCATCCTCAGCAATCCGGACCAGGACCCGCATCTGTTCGAAGCGAGCCCAACGACCGCGCGCGCGTTGCAACATGCGAGCCTTGTGGTCTATAACGGCGCCGACTACGATCCGTGGATGGCGAAACTGCTCGCTGCCTCGCAAGGCGCAAAGCGCACCACGATCGTCGCCGCCGACCTCACCGGCAGGAAGAGCGGCGATAATCCGCACCTCTGGTACGACCCGGCGACCATGCCGAAAGTGGCGCGCGCGGTGAGCGACGCGCTCGTCGCGGCTGACCCGGCGCACAAGTCGGCGTACGATGCGAACCTCGCGAAGTTTCTCGCTTCGCTCAAGCCGATCGACGCCAAGGTCGCCGAACTGCATGGCCGCTATGCGGGCGTGCCGGTCACGGCGACCGAGCCGGTGTTCGGCTATATGTCGGACGCGGTGGGGCTGACGATGCGCAATCAGCGCTTCCAGCTCGCCGTCATGAACGACACCGAAGCCAGCGCGGCCGATATCGCCGCGTTCGAACGCGATCTGCGCGAGAAGCGCGTACGCGTTCTGATCTATAACAGCCAGGCAACCGAGGCCCTGACCCGACGCATGTTGAAGCTCGCGCAGCAATCGCAGGTGCCGACCATGAGCGTCACCGAAACCCTGCCGGCCGGTAAGACCTATCAGACGTGGATGCTCACGCAGCTCGACGCGCTCAGCGCGGCGCTGGCCGCGGGCGGCACGAACGGTGCGAGCGGTGCGAACAATGCGAAAGCGGCAAAATCGGCAAGCTCCGGCGCCACAGGAAAAACTCAATGACCTCGACTGGCCGCAACGCGCCAGCCAGCGCGTCAGGCCGCCCATCGGGCAGCCTGGCGGCAAGCGCGGCCGCAAGCGCCCCCCGCACCACGCCCGTGCTCGAACTCGACCACGTGACCCTCGAACTCGGCGGCCGCACGATCTTGCGCGACACCGGCTTCGTGGTGAACCAGGGCGAATTCATCGGTGTGCTCGGGCCGAACGGCGCGGGCAAAACCACGCTGATGCGCGCCGTGCTCGGCCTCGTGCCCGCGGCGCAAGGCGCGATCCGCGTGCTGGGGCAGCCGGTCGAACGCGGCAATGCGTCGATCGGCTATATGCCGCAGACGCGCAGCGCGCTCGCCGGCCGGCGCGTGCGCGGCCGCGATTTCGTCGCGATGGCCGCCGACGGCCACCGCTGGGGCTTGCCGCATGCGGATGCGAAAACGCGCGCCGACGTCGAGCGCGTGCTCGATCTGGTCGGCGGCCGCACGCTGGCCGAGCGGCCGTTGTCGGAACTGTCGGGCGGCGAGCGTCAGCGGCTGCTGCTCGCGCAATGCCTGCTCGGCAATCCGAAACTGCTGCTGCTCGACGAACCGCTGATCAGCCTCGATCCGCATCATCAAAAGAGCGTGGTCGAACTGGTGCGAAGCGTGCAGCGCGAACTCGGCATCGCCGTGCTATTTTCCGCGCATGAGCTGAATCCGCTGCTGAACTCGCTCGACCGCGTGCTGTATCTCGGCAGCGGCGTGGCGGCGCTCGGCACCGTCGACGAAGTGATCACGCGGCCGGTGCTGTCGCGCCTGTATGGCTCGCCGATCGACGTGATGCGCGTGAATGGACGCATCTTCGTGATGTCGGGCGACGTCGAAGTCGAGAAACACGATCACGAGCACGAACACGACGAGGACGGCGGCCCCGGCCACTCGCACTCGCACGGCCACGCGCACAGCCACGCCCACCAGCACGACTCACGCGACGGACACACGCACGATGTTTGAATACGATTTCATGGTGAACGCATTCGCGGCGTCGGGGATCGTCGCGGTGCTGGCCGGTGTGGTGGGCTATTTTCTGGTGATGCGGGGACAGACCTTCGCCGGCCATGCGCTCTCGCACGTCGGCTTCACCGGCGCGACCGGCGCGGTGCTGATCGGCATCTCGCCGATCTGGGGGATGATCGGCTTCACACTCGCGGCGGGCGTCGGCATGGGCGCGCTCGGCGAGCGGCTTGCCGGACGCGACGTCGCGATCGGCGTGATCCTGTCGCTATCGCTCGGCTTCGGCTTGTTGTTCCTGCACTTCTTCACCGCGTATGCGACGCAGGTCACCGCGCTGCTGTTCGGCAACGTGCTCGGCGTGAACACGTCGACGCTCGCTGTGCTCGCGGCGTTGGGCATCGTCAGCCTGGCGGCGCTCGCGGCGATCATGCGACCGCTGCTGTTCGCGTCGTTGCAGCCGGAACTGGCTGAGGCCAAGGGCGTATCGCTGCGTCTGGTGTCGGTGTTGTTTCTCGCGATCGCCGCGCTGGCCGTGGCTGCGTGCACGCAGATCGTCGGCGTGCTGCTGGTGTTCACGCTGATGGTCGGCCCGGCCGCCGCGGCGCAGAACATGACGACTCGGCTGTCGACCGGGCTCGTGCTGGCCGCCGTATTCGCGCTGCTGCAGGCGTGGCTGGGTCTGACACTGGCGTTCTATACCGATTGGCCGACGAGCTTCTGGATCACCGCGCTGTCGGCGCTGGTGTATGGCGGAAGTTTGTTGAAGCGGCGTTGAGTCAGTGAGCGGCTCATCGGCCGCTTGCGCGCCGCGCCTGGCCGATGGGGACAGCACATCTGCATGCCGCCGCCATCGCCCTCTCGAACTACGACGAGCTCACCCGAGCAACGCCTTGGCGTGATGGGCGAGATGATCCTCGATGAACGTCGAGATGAAGTAATAGCCGTGGTCATAGCCCGCATGACGGCGCAGTGTCAACGGCTGCCCTGCCCTCTGGCAAGCGGCTTCGAACACATCCGGATTCAACTGCCCGGCGAGAAACTGATCCGCGAGACCCTGATCGACCAGAATCCCTTGCGCGAACTTGCGCGATGCGTGCGCCACCAGCTCGCTCGCGTCGTACTGCTTCCACGCTTCGCGGTCTTCGCCCAGATAGCCGCTGAACGCCTTCTCGCCCCACGGGCTGCGCATCGGCGCGGCAATCGGCGCGAACGCCGACACCGACCGATAGATCTGCGGATTGCGCAGCGCCAGCATCAACGCACCGTGACCGCCCATCGAATGCCCGAACACGCCGAGGCGCGCGCCATCCACCGGCAGATTGGCGAGCACCGCGTCGCGCAACTCGTCGCGCACGTACGAGTACATCCGGTAGTGCGTCGCCCACGGCTCCTGCGTCGCGTCGACGTAAAAGCCCGCGCCCACGCCGAAATCCCACGCCGCGCTTTCGCCCGGCGCGCCCGCGCCGCGCGGACTGGTGTCCGGCGAGATCAGCGCGATGCCGTGCTGGGCGGCGAAGCGCTGCGCGCCGGCCTTGATCGGAAACGTTTCTTCCGTGCAGGTCAGACCCGCGAGATAGAACAGCGCGGGCACCTTCGCGTCGGTCTGCAGAGCCTGCGGCGGCAGATAGACCGAGAAGCGCATCGGCAAACCGATGATGTGCGAGTCGTGCCGATAAAAACGCTGCTCGCCCCCATAGCATGCATGCGACGACAATAGTTCAAGCATCGCGACGCTCCTCGTTTAGTACAGCACTACCGAGCGGATCGACTCGCCCTTCTTCATCAGATCGAAGGCCTCGTTGATGCGTTCGAGCGGCAGACGGTGCGTGATGAGGTCGTCGATATTGATCTTGCCTTCCATGTACCAGTCGACGATCTTCGGCACGTCGGTGCGCCCACGCGCGCCGCCGAAGGCTGAGCCCTTCCATTCGCGGCCCGTCACCAGCTGGAACGGACGCGTGCTGATCTCCTCGCCCGCCGCCGCCACGCCGATGATGAACGACTGGCCCCAGCCCTTGTGCGTGCACTCCAGCGCCTGGCGCATCACCTTCGTGTTACCGATGCATTCGAACGAATAGTCCGCGCCGCCGTCGGTGAGCTGCACGATGTGATCGACGACGTTCTCGACTTCGTTCGGGTTGATGAAGTGGGTCATGCCGAACTTCTTCGCCAGCTCGACGCGCCCCGGGTTGATATCGACGCCGATGATCTTGTCCGCGCCGACCATCTTCGCGCCTTGAATCACGTTCAGGCCGATGCCGCCGAGACCGAACACGACGACGTTCGCACCCGCTTCTACCTTCGCCGAATACACCACGGCGCCGACGCCGGTCGTCACGCCGCAGCCGATGTAGCAGATCTTGTCGAACGGCGCGTCCTCACGCACCTTCGCGACCGCGATTTCCGGCACGACGATGTAGTTCGAGAACGTGGACGTGCCCATGTAGTGAAACAGCGGCTTGCCGTCGAGCGAGAAACGCGACGTGGCGTCCGGCATCAAGCCCTTGCCTTGCGTCGAGCGGATCGCCTGACACAGGTTCGTCTTGCGCGAGAGGCAGAACTTGCACTGGCGGCATTCCGGCGTGTACAGCGGAATCACGTGGTCGCCCTTTTTCAGCGTGCCGACGCCCGGACCGGTATCGACGATCACGCCCGCACCTTCGTGGCCGAGAATCGCCGGGAAGATGCCTTCGGGATCGGCACCAGACAGCGTGTAGTAGTCGGTGTGGCAGATGCCCGTCGCCTTCACTTCGATCAGGACTTCACCGGCGCGCGGCCCTTCCAGATCGACTTCCTCGATCGTCAACGGGGCGCCGGCTTTCCATGCGATTGCTGCTTTGGTCTTCATCGTCAATGCTCCTGTGAGTCTGTGAATGCGACGCGCGTCGCGGTTCGTTACGTCGCGGCGCGCGGGTGATCCGCGGATGTTGCGTTGCGCTTGCCACACGTGATGCGTGCGCGACGCCGCTGGCCGGCGCCGACGCGATAGCGGCCGACAGCGCAGGGCGGGATGCAGCTTAGCGCGCGAAAAGCGTAATGGTATTGCAAAGCGCGTCATCGCATTGTCCTGACCGGACATTGCTGCGGCTAGCGCGGCGTCGTGCCGCCGACGCCGAACCATGTCTCGACGCGGCCATACAGATCGAGAAAGCGCGCATAGCGTGCTTCGAGCGCGGCATCGCCTTGCGGCCTCGCGACGCGCGTCGTGCCCGGCGCGAGCGCGGCCAGATCGTCGACGCGCCAATGGCCGCTCGCGAGGCCGCCGAGCATGGCCGCGCCACGCGGCGCGGCATTCGGGCAATCGACCGCATGCAGTTCGACGTTCAACGCGTCGGCGAGCAGCTGGCGCCAACGCGCGTCGACGGAACCGCCGCCGGCGAGCTTCAAGGCCGTCACCGTGGCGCCGCTCGCACGAATTGCGTCGAGCCCTGCGCGCAGCGAGAACGCGACGCCTTCGAACGCGGCTCGCATCATCGCGCCGCGCGTGTGATCGAGCGCGAGACCGAGCCAGCCGCCGCGCGCCTGCGGGTTGAGCCATGGGGTGCGCTCACCTGTGAGGTAAGGCAGGAAGGTCAGGTTGGCGTGGTCGTTGGCAATCCTGCCCGCTTCGTCGCCGAATGCATCACCGAATGCGTCAAGATAAGCATCGGCCCATTCATACGACAGCCATCCCCGCGCCCGCTCCAGTGCGATGCCGACGTTTTGCATCGCCGCCATCCGGTACCAGTGATCGCTCGCCGCCCGATAGCGGTGCAAGCCCTTCACCGCCGCGGGCTTATGCGCAGCGAGCACGACGATCTGTCCGCCGGTGCCGGTGGTGAGCAACGCGTCGCCGTCGTGCGCGAGTCCGCTGCCGAGCGCCGCGCAGGGCGTATCCGCGGCGCCGGTCGCAAGCACGATGCCGGCGCGCAGGCCAAGCGCGTGCGCCGCGCTCTCCGACAGCACGCCCCCCGCCGCATACGACGGCGCCAGCGGTGCGAACCACTCGCGCGGAATCCGCAGGCGTTCGAGCAGGGCCGCGTCCCATACGCCAGCGGGATCGGCGAGCGCGGTCGCGCACGCGTCGGATGGGTCGGTCGCCACCGCGCCGCCGAGTGCGACGCGCAGCCAGTCCTTCGGTTGCAGCGCCCAACGCGTGCGGCGCGCGAGCTCCGGTTCGTGCAGCACGATCCAGCGCAGCAACGGACCGGCCATGCCCGGAGCGACCGGATTCGGCTGCGGCTCGGGCCACGCATCGAGCAGGTCCAGCGCGCGCGTGTCGGGCCAGAGCATCGCGGGGCGCACGGCTTCGCCTGCCCCGTCGATCAGCACGACGCCGTGCATCTGCCCGGAAAAGCCGATCGCCTGCACCTCGTGGCGCAAGCCTTCGGGCAAGCGCGCCATCGCTTCGCAGAGCGCGCGCCACCATGTCTGCACCGGCGTTTCAGCCCAACCCGCGTGCGGTGTGTCGAGCGCATACGCGACGCTCGCCACCGCCTGCTCGCGACCTTGTTCGTCGACGATCGCCGCTTTGAGGGAACCGGTGCCGAGGTCGATGCCGAGAAAACTCATAGGCGATGGGTCGTCAAATGGGTGGGGAGATGGGTACGCATCGGGTGCAGGGAGAAGCGACATCGAGCATGCGCGAAGCGCGCCAACGTTCACGCTGAAACGCGCCCCGATGCGCACACGAGCACTCGCGCCAGAACGCATGCCGACAATCGCCATTCGCGGGTTAACCCCGCCACGCCGCGAGCCGCATGAAAACAGGACTATGCGCCAGATGCGATACACCTCATTGATTCTCACATATATCCCGGCGCGCCGGGCACGCGCGGCGAGCGGCCTCGCAGCGCCGCTGCCAAGGGCTCACCGCCGATCGGCCATGCGCGCACCTTTAATTCAGCTTTCAAACGACGCGCCCGCATATCGTCACCGGGAATGCCGGAATAGGCCCCAGTGGTCTTGTTGCACCTTTTCGTCCCCGATACCTTGGAGCCATCCCAAAACAGATGGTGGAGACAGACGATATGCAACCGAACACGGTTCACCCGTGCGACGAGCGACTGCCCGCAGGCCAGTTGCTCACCCTCGGCATTCAGCACGTTCTGGTGATGTACGCAGGCGCCGTCGCGGTGCCCTTGATCATCGGCGCGGCGCTCAAGCTGCCAAGGGACCAGATTGCCTTCCTCATCAGCGCCGATCTGTTTTCGTGCGGCATCGCCACGCTGATCCAGACGCTCGGGCTGTGGATCTTCGGCATCCGTCTGCCGGTCATCATGGGCTGCACGTTCGCGGCCGTCGGTCCGATGGTCGCGATCGGCACCAACCCGTCGCTCGGCATTCTCGACATCTTCGGCTCGACGATCGCGGCCGGCGTGGTCGGCATCCTGCTCGCGCCCGCGGTCGGCAAGCTGCTGCGCTTTTTCCCGCCGGTGGTAATCGGCGTGGTGATCTCGGTGATCGGCCTGTCGCTGATGGAAGTCGGCATCAACTGGGCAGCCGGGGGCGTGGGCAATCCCGACTACGGCAACCCGGTCTACCTCGGGCTGTCGCTGGTCGTGCTGTTGCTGATCCTGCTGATCAACAAATTCGCGCGCGGCTTCCTCGCGAACATCTCGGTGCTGCTCGGCATCGTCGCGGGCTTCGTGATCGCGCTGGCACTCGGCCGCGTCAACATGGAAGGCGTCACGCTCGCGCCGTGGGTCGGCTTCGTCATGCCGTTCCACTTCGGCCTGCCGCACTTCGATCCACTGTCGATCGCGACGATGGTCACGGTGATGTTCGTCACCTTCATCGAATCGACCGGCATGTTCCTCGCGGTCGGCGACATGGTCGATCGTCCGGTCGATCAGAAGACGCTGGTGCGCGGCCTGCGCGTCGACGGCCTGGGCACGCTGATCGGTGGCATCTTCAACTCGTTTCCGCATACCTCGTTTTCGCAGAACGTCGGGCTGATCGGCGTGACCGGTGTGAAGAGCCGCTTCGTCTGCGCGATGGGCGGCGTGATCCTGGTGCTGCTCGGCCTGTTCCCGAAGATGGCGCAGGTGGTCGCCTCGGTGCCGGCGTTCGTGCTCGGCGGCGCGGGCATCGTGATGTTCGGCATGGTCGCGGCGAACGGCATCAAGGTGCTGTCGAAAGTCGACTTCGTGAAGAACCACCACAACCTGTTCATCGTTGCGGTGAGTATCGGCCTAGGTCTGGTGCCGGTGGTATCGCCGCACTTCTTCGCGAAGCTGCCGCCCGCGCTGTCGCCGCTCTTGCATAGCGGGATTCTGCTGGCGTCGGTGTCGGCGGTGGTGCTGAATCTGATCTTCAACGGCGTGAAGAGCGAGAAGAAGGCGCAGTGCGAGATTCGCCGGGCGGGTCATGACTTCGATGGACGCGGCGGTGCGGAGCCGCATGGCGACGAGATGCTGCGCACGGTGGATTTGCATTGAGCATCGCCGATTGAAACGATGAGGATCGCGGCCGCGAAGGCCGCGGAAACAAAAACGCCACGGCATTGCCGTGGCGTTTTTATTTGAGCCCGCTGCGTAAGACGGCTCCTTGAATCAGAACCCGTCCCACACAAACACTGGCGCGAAACTCAACCCGCGCTCGGTGCCGAAGCCGCCACCGGCGCACTGGCCGCGCCGTAGTCGACCGGCGCGTCCGCCGGACGCGGCTGCTCGCCGGTATGCTCGATCCAGCCGCCGCCGAGCGATTCGTACAACGTCACGAGGTTCTGCAGACGTTGCATGCGCGCCGTGATCAGCGACTGCTGCGAGGAATACAGATCGGTCTGCGCGGTCAGGACCGCCAGATAGCTGTCGACGCCATTCGTATAGCGCAGGTTCGACAGATCCAGCCGGCGTTGTTCGGCAAAGGTATTGCGTTCGAGCGCCTCGATCTGCTGATCGTACGTGCCGCGCGCCGCGAGTGCGTCCGCCACTTCGCGGAAGGCCGTCTGGATCGCCTTTTCATACGTGGCGATCTGGACGTTCTTCTGGATGTTGGCAACGTCGAGGCTCGCCTTGAGTTCGCCACCCTGGAAAATCGGCACCGTGATCGACGGTGCAAAACTCCACGCCGCCGAACCCGGCTTGAACAGACCACCCAGCGTTGGGCTCAGTGTGCCGACGCTGCCGGTCAACGTGACCTGCGGGAAGAATGCCGCACGCGCCGCGCCGATGTTGGCGTTGGCCGCGAGCAGGTTCTCCTCGGCCTCCATGATGTCGGGACGCCGCGTCAGCAGATCGGAAGGCAGGCCCGCCGGAATATCCGTGAGGAGATTCTGGTCGTTCAGTTTGAGCCCCGGCGGCAGATCGGACGGCAACGGCTCGCCCAGCAGCAGCACGAGCGCGTTCTCGGCCTGAGCCCGCAAGCGCGCCTGCGCCTGCAAGTTCGCGTTCGCCGTCTCGACCACCGTCTGCGCCTGACGCAGATCGAGTTCCGAACCCGTGCCGTTGTCGAACTGCAGCTTGGTGATCCGGTACGAATCCTGCGCCGTCTTCAGCGTGTCCTGCGTGACCTTCAGCAGGTCATCCAGTTCGAGCACCGTCAGGTACTGGTTCGCCACCTGCGAGACCAGCGCGATTTCCGCGGCCTTGCGCGCCTGAGCCGTACCCAGGTAGGTCGCCAACGCCTGATCCTTCAGGCTCTGAATGCGCCCGAAGAAGTC
Source organism: Paraburkholderia fynbosensis (assembly GCF_902859935.1). GTDB lineage: Bacteria > Pseudomonadota > Gammaproteobacteria > Burkholderiales > Burkholderiaceae > Paraburkholderia > Paraburkholderia fynbosensis. The sequence goes on along the minus strand of NZ_CADIKI010000002.1, from coordinate 240,825 downwards.
GATTTCCCACGACGCGTTCAGACCCACCGAATACGACGAGGAAATCAGCTGGTCGGTGAACGACAGGTCGCGCGGCGTACGCGAACGGGAGCCGGAAGCCGCCGCGTCGAGCGTCGGGAACAGACCCGCGCGCACGATGCGGTACTGCGCCTGCGACGCCTGCATGTTCAGCACCGACACGCGCAGATCGCGGTTGTTCTTCAGCGCGATCTCGATCAACCGCTGCATACGCGGATCGACGAAGAACTCGCGCCAGCCGATGTCGGCGGCAGCCTGGCCGTTGGCGCTGCGCGCGCTGACGGCCCCGGGCTGGGTCGCTCCCGGTTGCGCGTCGTACACGCCGCCGGTCGGGAAGGTTGCCGTCACGGGCGCATCGGGGCGCTGATAATGCGGCGCCATCGTGCAACCCGCAGCGAACAACGCGACCGCCACTGCAATCAGAGAATGTTTTTGCATCTCAATGTCCGTCCTTGCCCGAGCCTTCATCAGTCGACCCGCCAGCCGAACCGCCACCTTGCGGATCATGCGGATGGTGCTGTTCGTAGTGTGCGAGCGCCTCATCCGGGTCTTCCTTCTCACCGCCGAACTTCGCGCGAATCACGACGAAGAACATCGGGATCATGAAAATCGCGAGGAAGGTCGCCGTCAACATCCCGCCGATCACGCCGGTACCGATCGCGTGCTGGCTGGCCGAACCGGCGCCGTTACTGATCGCGAGCGGCATCACGCCGAGAATGAACGCGAGCGAGGTCATCAGAATCGGGCGCAACCGCAGACGCGCTGCTTCCAGCGCGGCCTCGATCGGGCCCATGCCTTGACCCTGCTGCAGTTCGCGGGCGAATTCCACGATCAGAATCGCGTTCTTCGCCGACAATCCGACGGTGGTCAACAGACCCACCTGGAAGAACACGTCGTTCTCGAGCCCGCGCAGCGTGGCGGCCAGCAGTGCGCCGATCACGCCGAGCGGCACCACCATGATCACCGAGAACGGGATCGACCAGCTTTCATACAACGCCGCGAGACAGAGGAACACGACGAGAATCGAGATGCCGTAGAGAATCGGTGCCTGCGAACCGGACTGGCGTTCCTGCAACGACAAGCCCGTCCATTCGTAGCCGACGCCCGCGGGCAACTTCGCCACGAGTGCTTCCATCGCCGTCATCGCCTGACCGGTCGACTTGCCCGGTGCAGCCGCGCCCTGAATTTCCACCGACGAGATACCGTTGTAGCGCTCCAGCTTCGGCGAACCAAACGCCCACTCGGTACTCGCGAACGCGGAGAACGGCACCATCGCGCCGGCGCTGTTGCGCACGAACCAGGCACTGACGTCTTCCGGTTTCATCCGGAAAGGCGCCTCGCCTTGCAGATAGACCTTCTTGATCCGGCCATCCGTATCGAGGAAGTTGTTCACGTACGCCGATGCCCACGCAATCGAGAACGTCTGGTCGATGTCGGACACGGACACGCCAAGCGCCTGCGCCTTCTCGCGATCGATGTTCACCTTGAACTGCGGCGTATCGTTCAGGCCGTTCGGACGCACCTGCGCCAGCGTCGGATCTTTGGCCGCCAGACCCAGCAGCATGTTGCGCGCTTCCATCAGTTTCGCGTGGCCGATGCCCGCGCGATCCTGCAACTGGAAGTCGAAGCCCGCAGCCGTGCCGAGTTCAGGAATCGACGGCGGATTGACAGGGAACACCACCGCGGTCTTGTAGCTGGCGAAGTGCATGTAGAGACGCCCGACCAGCGCTTGCACCTTCTGGTCCGCATGCTGACGCTGCGCGTAGTCCCTCATCCGCACGAACACGAGACCCGCGTTCTGGCCGCGACCGGCGAAGCTGAAGCCGTTCACCGTGAAGGTCGATTCGACAATCGACTTCTCGTCGTTGAGCAGATAGTCCGACACGTCCTTCAGCGCGCGCGCAGTGGTTTCCTGTGTCGAGCCCGACGGCGTTTGCACGAGCACGAACATCGTGCCCTGATCTTCGTCAGGCAGGAACGACTTCGGCAGTCTGACGAAGAGCAACCCGACCGCGAAGATCACCACCATGTAGATGATCAGCCAACGGCCCGAGCGCTTGATCACGTGGTGCACGCCCGAGTGATACTTGTCGCGGCTCTTGTTGAACGTGCGGTTGAACCAGCCGAAGAAGCCGGTGGTCTTTTCGTGATGCCCTTGCGGAATCGGCTTGAGGATCGTCGCGCACAGCGCCGGCGTCAGAATCAACGCGACCAGCACGGACAGCACCATCGCCGCCACGATCGTCAGCGAGAACTGCCGGTAAATCGCGCCGACCGAACCGCCCGAGAACGCCACCGGCACGAACACCGCCGACAGCACGAGCGCCACGCCGACCAGCGCGCCGGTAATCTGGTCCATCGCCTTGCGGGTCGCGTCTCGAGGCGATAAGCCCTCCTCCTGCATCACCCGCTCGACGTTCTCCACCACCACGATCGCATCGTCCACCAGCAGGCCGATTGCCAGCACGAGCCCGAACATCGACAGCGTGTTGATCGAGAAGCCCACGAGGCCCATGATCGCGAACGTGCCCAGCAGCACCACCGGCACGGCGATCGTCGGGATCAGCGTGGCGCGCAGGTTCTGCAGGAACAGGTACATGACCAGGAACACCAGCACGATACCTTCGAGCAGCGTCTTGACCACTTCCTCGATCGACAGGCGCACGAACGGCGTGGTGTCGTACGGATACTGGACGACCAGCCCGTGCGGGAAGTACTTCGACAATTCGGCGACCTTCGCGCGCACCGCCTTCGCCGTGGCCAGCGCGTTCGCGCCAGTGGCGAGCTGAATACCGAAGCCGGCCGTCGGTTGGCCGTTGTACTTGGTGTCGAAGTTGTAGTTTTCGCCGCCCAGCTCGATACGCGCAACGTCGCGCAGGCGCACCTGCGAGCCGTCCGTGTTCACCTTCAGCAGGATGTTGCCGAACTGTTCAGGCGTATTGAGCAGCGTGGCCTGCGTGATGGTGGCCTGCAGCACCTGGCCCGGCACCGACGGCGTACCGCCGAGCGAACCGCCTGCTACCTGAACGTTCTGCGCCTGCAACGCGGTTTCGACGTCGACCGGCGTGAGGCCGAAGTTGTTCAGCTTGGTCGCATCGAGCCAGATGCGCATCGCGTACTGCGAGCCGAACAGCGTCACCGTGCCCACGCCGTCGATACGGCTGACCGGATCCTGAATGTTCGACGCGACGTAGTTCGCCAGGTCGTACTTGCTCATGCTGCCGTCTTCGGACACGAACGCCATCACCAGCAGGAAGCTGCTGCTCGACTTCGTGACCTTGGTGCCCAACTGCTGCACGGCTTGCGGCAAGAGCGGCGTGGCGAGCTGCAGCTTGTTCTGCACCTGCACCTGCGCGATGTCGGGGTTGGTGCCGGCTGCGAACGTCAGCGTGATGGTTGCCGTGCCCGAGTCGTCCGAGGTGGATGCCAGATACAGCAAGTGGTCGAGACCACTCATCTGCTGCTCGATCACCTGCGTGACGGTGTTTTCCACCGTCTTCGCCGATGCGCCCGGGTACGTTGCGCTGATCTGCACGGCCGGCGGCGCGATGGTCGGGTATTGCGCGATCGGCAATGTAAACACCGACGCGATACCCGCGAGCATCAGAATGATGGCGATCACCCATGCAAAAATCGGGCGATCGATAAAGAACTTTGCCATGAAGCGGGCTCCCTGTTATTACGCGCCCGATGCAGCAGAGGCTGGTTGAGCCGTCTGGGCAGCACCGCTGGCGGCCGGCGCGCCTTGGGCGGCTGCGTCGGAAGCGGGGGTGGCGGGAAGTTGCGCGGCAACTGGCTTGACCTGCTGGCCCGGGCGCGCCTTGTCGGTGCCCTGGACGATCACGCGGTCGCCCGGCTTCAGGCCGCTTGCGACCACCCAGTTCGTGCCGAAGGTACCCGCCGTGACGAGCGAACGCAGTTCAACCTTGTTGTCGGCGCCGATGACCAGCGCGGTCGGTTGACCTTTCTGGTCATGCGTGATGCCGACTTGCGGCACGACGAGCGCGTTCTGGTTGACGCCTTCCTCGATCTTCGCGCGCACGAACATACCGGGCAGCAGCACCTTGTCCGCGTTCTTGAAGATCGCGCGAACCGTGACCGAGCCGGTGCCCTGGTCGACCGTGACGTCGGTGAACTGCAGCTTGCCCTTCTCCGAATAAACGCGGCCGTCTTCGAGAATCAGCGAGACCTGGGCGGCGCCCGGACCGCTCGTCTTCAGGCGCCCTTCCTGCACGTCGCGGCGCAGTTTCAGACCGTCGAGGCTCGATTGGGTCAGGTCCACGTAGACCGGATCGAGTTGCTGGACCGTGGCGAGCAGCGTCGCGGCGCTCGCCTGCACGAACGCGCCCGGCGTGACTTGCGACACGCCGATCTGGCCGGTCACCGGCGAGGTCACGTCGGTATAGCCGAGGTTGATCTGTGCGGTGTCGACCGCGGCCTTGCCCGCGGCGACGTCGGCCGCGGCCTGGCCTTGCGCGGCGACCGCGTTGTCGTAGTCCTGCTTGCTGACCGCGTTGGCGGCGACCAGCACCTTGTAGCGGTTGGCCTGCGCGGTGGTCGACACGAGGTTGGCCTGCGCCTTGGCGAGCGTCGCCTTCGCGTTGTTCAACGTCGCGATGTACGGCGCCGGATCGATCTTGTACAGACGCTGACCGGCCTTCACCTGGCTGCCTTCCGTGAACTCGCGGCGCAGCACGATACCGTCGACCCGCGCGCGCACCTGTGCGACGAGGAAAGCGCTGGTGCGGCCAGGCAGTTCGGTCACAACCGGCACGGTTGTCGGCTCGACGGTGACGACGCCGACTTCGGGCGTCTGTGGCGGCGGGGCAGATTGTTTTGGTCCGCACGCTGCCAGCAATACGGCAGCCGTCGCGGCACTGATTAAGCGGAATGGAACCCGTTCGACGCGCATGGAGCGACCTCTGTCAAAGACTGAGAATGAAAAAGTGCGCGCATCCCTACCCCGGGGACCGCGGCGCACACATGCGTCTTGCGACGCTTGACCGGAAGCCCGTGGCTGCACATCGCACCTGCCGGGGCATCGTGGTGCGAATGCGCCATACCGTGGAATGCCGCACGGCGCCGCCCTCTCGGGCAACGCGCAGGAGCGTTTTGGAAGGCAACAGTGACGGATATTAACCGGTCGTCACGGCTTGGGCTATCCGGTCGTGGGGTGCTATTATATATACGTTCACGAATGAATGTAAAAGTGCATTATATCTCCTGCCGACGGTGGACCCGCAAGAACGGTTCTTAAAGTGCAAAATAGTAGACAGATTGTCATCGGGCCGACTTAAAAGCGCCCGGGAAAACCCCACAATCAGGGCAGGTCATACCAATATGGTCAGAAGAACCAAAGAAGAGGCGTTGGAGACGCGCACCAGTATTCTCGATGCGGCCGAACGCGTGTTCTTCGAGAAAGGCGTATCGCGCACTTCGCTCGCCGATATCGCCCAAGCCGCCGGCGTCACGCGCGGCGCAATCTACTGGCACTTCGCCCACAAAAGCGACCTCTTTACGGAAATGTTCGACCGCGTGCTGCTGCCGCTGGACGAACTCAAAGCCGCATCGCAAGACCCCAACGAACCCGATCCGCTCAGGAGCGTGATGGAAATCTGCGTGGTCTGCCTGCGCGACACCGCCAACGACCCCCGCCGCCGGCGCGTGTTCGATATTCTGTTTCTGAAGTGCGAGCTGGTCGAGGAAATGGGCCCGGTAATGGAACGCTATCAGACCAATATGCGCGAGGGGCTCGCCAAAATTGAAGGCGGTCTGCGCAACGCGGTCTCCAAGGGACAAATGCCCGCGGATCTCGATACGAAACTCGCGGCGGCGATGGTGCATGCGTTCGTCAGCGGTTCGCTGCGCGACATGCTGTTCCTGCCCGATGCGACGGATTTCGGCGCGCATGCGCAACAGATGGTCGAAGGCATGTTCGACGCGTTGCGGCTAAGCCCGGCGCTGCGCAAGAGGCCGGTGTAGCGGCCGCGCGGTACGGCTAGCGCGGCTTGAGGAGCGGCGTGATCAACGCCAGAAAAGCGGGCGGGGTGGGCAACCCCCGCCCGCTTTCGTTTGGGCGCGACAATGAGTGGCGGGCACGGCGGCTTTGCGTGCTGTGTGGCTAGCCGCGACAGCCGTGCATGTGCGCCTCGTTATGCACCCCGTCAGGCAACCGCCCGGCGCGCCCGCGCCGCCTGATTCGACGTATAGATGTTGTCGCGCGCGAGCGGCGCCCCGCTTTGCACCGACGCGATCCACTCGTCCGTACTCGCCACCGCCGCGAAGCGCGATTGCAGCACCACGCTGAATACCCGGTGAATGTCCTCCGCGCTGGCAAAGCCCGCACGGTTCTCGTACGGCACCGAGCCCGTCGCGTCGTGCAGGAATTCGACGGCGAGCCCCGCGTGAACCGCGTGATTGATGGTCGACGCGTCACAGTTGTGCGTCATGTAGCCGGCCACCGTCAGCGTGTCGACGTCCTGCGCGGCGAGCCAGTCGGCGAGATCGGTGCCGCTGAATGCGCTCGGCAAAGACTTTTCCACGTAGTGATCGTGCGGACGCGAGCCGACCACCGGATGCAGCTGCGCCGCTGCGCTGCCGCGTGCGAACAGCGGCGAGGTGGCCGGCGCGAAGTTCTGCACCACCACCACCGGCACGCCGGCGGCCCGCGCCGCGTCCATCGCGCGGCCGATATTGGCGAGCGAGGTCTGGACGTCCGGGAATTCGATCGGCAGATCGCCGGTCACGTATTCGTTCTGCGCGTCGATGACGATCAGCGCACGGCGCGGCGTGGTCATGGCAAGGCTCCTGGCGGGTGATGGAATGATCGGGGAAAGGCTCGTGCCGCGCGGCTTGGCGTGGTGCCGAGCGGCACGGTGGCGCGATGACTGCATTGTTCGCCCGTTGCCGTTTTCACGACAGCGGCCCGAACGACAAGATTCGCTAGAATCGGGCCATCCGGTTGAATGCACGAGATGATCGATGGCCCATTCCCCTGCCCGGCGCGCCCTGCTGGACGACGCGCCCCGCCACATCGTAGCCGTGGTCGCGTTCGACCGCATCAGCCCGTTTCATCTGTCGGTGCCGTGCGTGGTTTTCGGCGAGGATCGCCGCGGCGGCGGCCTGCCGGACTTCGACTTGCGCGTCTGCGCCGCCGAGACAGGCGCGCTGAGGACCACCGCCGGCTTCTCGATCGCCGTCACGCACGGACTCGACGCCCTTGCCGAGGCGCATACGGTCATCGTGCCGAGCTGGCGCGATCCCGACGAGGCGCCGCCCGCCGCATTGCTCGACGCGTTGCGCGCGGCCCATGCGCGCGGCGCGCAACTGGTCGGGCTGTGCCTGGGCGCGTTCGTGCTGGCCGCCGCCGGCATCCTCGACAATCGCCCTGCCTCGACCCATTGGGCCTGGGCCGACGATTTCGCGCGCCGCTATCCGCGCGTGCGGCTCGACCCCGACGTGCTGTACGTGGACGACGGCAACGTGATGACCTCGGCCGGCACCGCCGCTGGCCTCGACTGCTGCCTGCACGTGCTGCGCAAGCTGTGTGGCGCGCAGGCGGCGAACTACGTGGCGCGCAGGCTGGTGGTGCCGCCGCACCGGCAAGGCGGCCAGGCGCAATTCGTCCAGCAGCCGATGCCGCCGAATCTGCGTGGCGACCGGCTGTCCGGCCTGCTCGATTGGGTGAGCGGCAATCTGCACCTGCCGCATACGCTCGACACGCTCGCCGGGCGCGCGTTGATGAGCCGCCGCACCTTCACGCGACGCTTCCGGCTCGCCACCGGCATGACGGTCGGCGCGTGGCTGCTGGCGCAGCGGCTCGCCCGCGCGCAGCAGTTGCTGGAAAGCACCGACACGTCGGTGGAAGCGATCGCGGGGAATGCCGGCTTCGGTTCTGCGGCTTCGCTGCGGCAACATTTCGGGGAGGTGTTTCGCACGTCGCCATCTGCGTGGCGGCGGGAGTTTCGCGGCGGTCGAGCGTAGATATTGTGCGCACGCGGCTCGGAGTCGGCGACGCCGCGTAAAAGCGCGGCGGAGAAGTAAGCGCGGAAACAACGATAGAGGCAGGACTGACGCGTTCAAGGAACACGCTTGGGGATCTCAGTGATCAACAGTGTTCCGTAGTGGTCCACCGTGATTTCGTAGTCGCGCCGACGCGACAGCGCCTTCCGTCATCGTTGCGCGATGGCTGCGGCACAATCGTACCGTACCGTCGTCAAGCCTCGCTAAGCCACCGCGCCGCATATAACAACAGCGCGACCAGAAAAATCATCACGGCCCACGCCCAGTTCGGTACCACGTGCGAACCGTGCTCGCGCCGCGAGACGCTATGCGACAGACCCTGCGAAACACCATGCGACGCATTCGCCGCCCGCCCCGTCATCGCATTGCCGTGCTCCATGCGGGTACGCCGGGCGATGCCGGCTAACGTGATCGGCCTTAGAAACACGTGCTGCCGACGCATCGGCGAACTGCGCGCGCGGTTGGGTCCTTGTCCGTGTCTCGCCCGCACCACTGCATCGAATTCGGTGAAAAAATCGTCGGCGAGCTGATGCAGCGCGTTTTCGAGTTGGCGCGTCGGCAGTTCGGCAAGCGGCCCGGATGAGGTTGCCCAGATCGTATAGTCGACGCGCGTGCTGCGCTCCCTGGCTGTGCCAAGCGCGTTTTCGTCCGCGCGCAAGCGCACTTCGATCTGACCGCGCAACGCGCCGATGCCCTCGGCGCGCGCCTTGAAATTGATGGTGCGGCGCTGCGCATCCGCCGGTCCGGAGTGCTGGCCGGCCACGTGGGCGCGCGTTTCGTACCGCGCGCGTAACGGGCCGAGCGGCACGGTCATGATCAACTCGTATTCGCCGTGCGCGAGGCGCGTGAACGACTCGCAGTTATCGAGGCTGGCGCGCAACATCGCGACGTCTTGCAACGCGTCCCAAACATCGGATGGCGCAAGTGGAATCCGTAACGCGTCGTTCAGTTCCATGGCAGCCTCTTCCGATGAACGCGCGACAGCGGGATCAGGACGTCTGATCGATGCGGTCGACGCGCGATGCGTAAAACGCGAGATACCCTTTGATCTGCGCGACCGGCTCGGACGGCGCCTCGTAGCTCCACACGGCGTTTTCGATCACACCGTCTTCGGTGCGCAGGTGGAAGTAAGAAGCGTGGCCCTTGTGCGGACAGTGCGAGGTGTGCGTCGAGCGTTCGAGCCGCGCCATGTTGACGTGCTCGCGCGGGAAGTAGAACACGTCCGGCAACCCGGTCTCGGTGAGCGTGAGCCCCGCCTGGGTGTCGGCCATAGTCACGCCGCCGTGGATCACGCGCACGCGGTGGCTGTTGCTACGGATCGTGATCGTGTGGCCGCCCGCACTCGCTGCGGGGTTACCGTGAGGTGTCAAGGCATCGCTCATGTCTCGGCTCCGTGATGATGCGGTCGTACAAACAGGAAAGCCACGGGCTCGCCCGTGGCTTCATTATCGGCCAAACCGCCGCCGATTGCGCGGGCTTCCTCGGGCAGCGGGCAGTTCAGCCGCATTCCCCGCCGTGAACCCGCAGCCGCTTAGTTCGTATTCCAGTAGAACGCGGACTTGGCGCTGCCCTTGGCCTGGACCGTTACCGCCTTGGACTGCTCCCGATCCTTATAGCTCGCGTGCACGGTGTAGCGGCCGGGGCGCAGCCTGACCAGCATGTAAGGCCCGCGCGAGCTGGTGTTCAAAACCTCGCTGTTATGTGCGTCGACTATTCGCACGTGGACGTCAGCGAGAAATTCGGAGCCGGGACCGGTAAAGCGCAGCGACAGCGGCCACTGGCTCTGCGCGTGTTGCAGCGCCTTCGACTCGTCGAGGCCGACGCCGCCCGACACGAACGAGACGTCGCCCTGCTGCTGGATTTGCGGCAGCCCGCCGCCATTGGTGTTGCCTGCGCTGCTGTCGTCGGTGGTGGTACCGCCGGTGACTTCGCTTGCCTGCTGTGCCTGCACGCCGCCCGCCAGACCGAGCGTGAGCGCCGCGCACAGCGCGGCGGCTACGATCCCTCGCTGCTTGCGTTGGGTTTTCATCGGTTCGCTCCTTGTTGAGGACTTGTCGTCCGGTGTTTCCGGGTCCGCGATAGGTCCGGATCAAGGCACATGCAACCTGCGTGCCAGGCGCCGGGAGCGTCGTCTGGAAACCGCTGTCACGGGATGCCGCTGGGTGCGCCACGCTTTTTGCGCACTTTCTGGCAGGCGAAAAAAAGCCGATCCGTTGCAGTAAATGCAAAGACCGGCAAAAGGTACTGCCAAGCGGACAAATCGGGGAAGCGTCGGTCAACCTACCGGCGCGACGTTCACCCGGGCCGTCCGTTCAAACAACCTGTTAGCCGAGATCGACAGGCACGAAGATCTGAGCGTTGTCGCGCTGGATCAGCAACGCGATGCTGTTGCCGGCGCTGCTGATCATCTGCTTGAGCTGGTCCACGCTGCTGATCGGCCGGCCGTTGACCGCCAGAATCACGTCACCCGGCTGGATGCCGGCGTTCTCCGCCGCGCCCCCCGACTGTTGCACCAGCAGACCATGCGACACCGACGCGCCGCTCTTCTCTTCCGGCGTCAGTGGACGCACCGCGACGCCGAGACGGCCTTGCAACTGGGTCGGCTCATCGGCCTTATTCGACGCGACCTTCGTATCCGACAACGAGCCGATGGTCACCTTCAGGTCCTTGGTGGCCTTGTCGCGCCAGATCTGCACGGTGGCCGAGCTGCCCGGCGCCAGACCCGCGACCTTCGACGGCAAATCCGACGAGTCGGCGACCGGATCGCCGTTCAGCGACAGGATCACGTCGCCCGGCTGCAGACCGGCCTTGGAAGCCGGGCCCCCTGGATCGACCGAGCTGACCAGCGCACCTTGCGGCTTTTGCATGCCGAACGATTCGGCCAGCGTCTGATTCAGACCCTGCACCGCGACGCCGAGACGGCCGCGACTCACGTGACCGGTCTTGACGAGTTGGTCCTTGACCTTGATCGCTTCGTTGATCGGAATCGCGAACGACAGGCCCTGGAAGCCGCCGGTCTGTGAATAGATCATCGAGTTGATGCCGATCACTTCGCCTTGCAGATTGAACAGCGGACCGCCCGAATTGCCCGGGTTCACCGGCACGTCGGTCTGGATGAACGGCGTGTAGTTTTCGTTCGGTAGCGAACGCGACTTCGCGCTGATGATGCCCGAGGTCACGGTGTTGTCGAAGCCGTAAGGCGAGCCGATCGCGACCACCCACTGACCGACCTTGCTCTGACGCGGATCGCCGATCTTCACGGTAGGCAGATTGCTCGCGTCGATCTTCAGCACGGCGACGTCGGACTGCTTGTCGGCGCCGACTACCTTGGCTTTGAACTCGCGCTTGTCGGTGAGCTTCACGGTAACGACGTTCGCGCCGTCCACCACGTGTGCATTGGTCAGGATGTAGCCGTCATTGCTGAGGATGAACCCCGAGCCCAGGCTCGCGCTCGGCTGATCGGGCGCATCGCCGCCGTCGTCACCACCGCCACCGCCTTGCATGCCCGGCATGCCGCCGAAGAAGTGTTTGTAGAACTGATAGAACGGATCGCTCGGATCGATCGGCAACTGGTTGCCGTTCGCGTTGCCGCCATTACCGCGCAGCGCGGTGCGCTTGACCACGTGCTTCGCGCTGATGTTGACGACGGCCGGCCCGTAGGTTTCGACCAGACCCGAGAAATCGGGGATGCCGGTTTTGGCCGCGGCTTCGGCAGGCATCATCGCGGCTTGCGCCGGCGAGATCACCTGCGGTGCGGGTACATCGCGATGCCCCGCCACATAGCCGGCGGAAAGCGCAACGGCGACAGCTACTGCGACAGCGCTGCGAGACAAGGTTTTCGCGTTCATCGTGGACTCCTGACTGGAGAGAGCTTCTGGGATGTCAGGGAGCGTACGTGGGATCGCTTAAAAGAGTCTTAAGCAGCGTCAATCGGAAAAATCGATTTTCGCGACACGTTTAACCCTCGATCAACCCAAATTGAGAAAGGAAAAGCTCATCGTCAGAAGCGCACCGTGACCAGCAAACCGCCCGCCGGCGATTCGTCGAGTGACACGCTCGCGTGATGTTGCGTCGCGATGCGGCGCACGATCGCGAGGCCCAGCCCCGTGCCCGCCACGTCGGCGCGCGCACGATTCGCACCGGCGCCGGCACGGTAGAAGCGATCGAACACGCGATCGCGGTCGGCCGGGTCGATCCCCGGTCCAGTGTCGGCAATCCGCACGACAGGATGCCCGTCTTCGACGCGCAGGCTGACGTCGACGCGGCCACCCTGCGGCGTGTACTTGGTGGCGTTGTCGACGAGGTTGTTGAACATCACGCGCAGCGCGTCCACATCGCCGATTACCGTGGCCGCTTCGCTCGCCTCGACGCCGAGATCGACGCCGCGATTCAGCGCCAGCGGCGCATAGGTCGCGACGCACTCCTGCAACAGCGCGCATAGATCGATTGCGTCGGTGACGGCCACACCATCCGGTTCGGAGCGCGCGAGCGCGAGCAACTGCTCGGCGAGGCGCGTGGCGCGCGTGACGCCCGCCTGCAGATCGGCCAGTGCCTCGTTGCGCGCGGTATCGTCTTTCGCGCGGGCCACCAGTTGTGCCTGAATCTGCACGGCGGCGAGCGGCGTGCGCAATTCGTGCGCGGCATCGGCGACAAAGGCTTTCTGAATATCGAGCGCGGTAGCGAGCCGCTGGAGCAAACCGTTCAACGCGCGCACGAGCGGCTGCACCTCGAGCGGCAAACGCCGCTCCGGCAACGGATCGAGCGCCTCGGGGTGACGCGCGTCGAGCGCGGTGGTCACGCGCCGCAACGGTCGCAGCCCGCGTCCGACGATCACCCACACGGCGAGACCCAGCAACGGCAGCAGCACGATCAACGGCCACAAGGTACGCAGCGCCACATTCGCGGCGAGCCGGTTGCGCACGGACAGCGGCTGCGCCAGCTGCACGACGTTATCGCCGACGATCGCGCCATACACGCGCCATTCGCCGCGCTCCGTGCGTTCAGTCGAAAAGCCGAGTTCGGCGCGCGGCGCAAGCGGCGCGCGCGGCCGCGAGTAGTACATGAGCACGCCGTTGCGATTCCAGATCTGCAGCACGATGCCTTCGTCGCCGGTGTCGCGCGACCCGAGCACCTGCGAGAACGGCTCCGACGGCAGCGCCGCGGCGATCTGTTCCAGCTGGTAATCGAACAGTTCGTTGGCTTCGGCGAGCGCCTGCCGGTAAATCAGCCAGCCCGCGATGCCGACGCCGAGCAACACCAGCGCCAGCAGCCAGACCAGCAGTTGTCGGCGAATCGAACGCATCGGCTCAGGCGTCCTTCGCGATCATGTAGCCGAGACCGCGCACGTTGCGGATCAGGTCCGCGCCGAGCTTCTTGCGCAACGCGTGAATGTAGACCTCGACGGTATTGCTGCCGATCTCCTCACCCCAGCCGTACATTTTCTCTTCGAGCTGACTCTTCGACAGCACCGCGCCGGGCCGCGCGATCAGCGCTTCCAGCAAAGCGAACTCACGCGCCGACAACGCGACCAGCGCGCCGTCGAGCGTGACCTGATGCGACGCGGGGTCGAGCGTGAGGGTGCCATGGCGAATCGTCGAATCGCTGCGGCCGGACTGGCGCCGGATCAGCGCGCGCATGCGGGCGCCGAGTTCATCGAGATCGAAAGGTTTGACGAGGTAGTCGTCGGCGCCGGCGTCGAGGCCTTTGACGCGCTCGGCCACCGCGTCGCGCGCGGTGACGATCAGCACCGGCAGCGCGTGGCCGCGCGCGCGCAACGTGCGCAGCACATCGAGACCGTCGCGTTTGGGCAGGCCGAGGTCGAGCAGCACCAGATCGTAAGGTTGTGCGCTCGCTGCACTCAGCGCCGCTTCGCCGTCTTCCACCCAGTCGACCGCGAAGCCTTCGCCACGCAGCGCCTTGCGCACGCCTTCCGCGATCATCCGGTCGTCTTCGACTAGCAAAATGCGCATGGTTATACGTTCCGAAACGTTTGATGATGCCGCATTCTAGCGCCGCCCCCGCCATGCGCGGCGCGTGATGTTTTTTTCTCACCGCAGCCTGGCGGCATGTCACTACAATGGGCGCTTTGCGTCGCGTGGCCGCGATTTGCCCCGTGCGCGCCGCAGGCGCATGCCGGACCCGGCATTGCGCCGAAGCGTTTGCACGGCTGTTTGCACGACCGGCCGATGCCCCCGCGCGCGCCGCAGCCGCCCAGCGCAAGCGCCGCGCCTGAATCAATGCTGCGTGGATTGCCGCGACCTCCACGCCCCGAAATTTTGCTTCCTCACCCGTTCATGACGCACGCTTTCCTGTCTTCCCTCGCACGCCGCGTGGCGTTGCGTTCGCGCCGTTCCGTTGCACCCGCCGCTGCCGCTCGCACGCCGCACCGGCTCGCGCTGCTCGCCCCGGCCTGGCTCATCGTGTGCGCCGCGCTCGGCTCGGCCGCGGCGCTGCCACTCGCCGCGCAGGCGCGCGTCAAGGCCACGCATCCGAGCGTCAACGTGACGACGGTGCTGCCGCAACCGGTGATGGCCGCATTGCAGCGCGCGCACGTGCCGCTGTCGTCGATCAGCGTGGTGGTGGAGAAGGTCGGCGACCGCACGCCGATCGTCGCGCTCAATGCCGGCAAGCCGATGATGCCCGCGTCGACGATGAAGCTCGTCACCACCTACTCTGGCCTGTCGATTCTCGGCCCCGACTATCGCTGGCGCACGAGCGCATACGCCGACGGTACCCTCGACGGCAACGGCGTGCTGCACGGCAGTCTGTACATTCAAGGCACCGGCGACCCGAAGCTCGTGCCGGAGGAATTGATCGATCTCGTGCAGAAGATTCACAAGGCGGGCATCACCGGCATCGACGGCGCGCTGGTGCTCGACAAGCGCTACTTCGATCCGTCGACACGCGACCTGCCGCCGTTCGACGATGACGCCACCGCGCCGTACAACGTGGGCCCCGATCCGCTGCTGTACGCGTTCAAATCGCTGTCGTTCACCGTGACGCCGTCGCCCGACGGCCGCGTCGCGATCGACGTGCTGCCCGCGCTCGCGCAGTTGCAGATCGACAATCAGATGCGCGCGCTCAACGGGCCCTGCCGCGGCGACGCGGCCTCTGTGTCGCCCACGGTTACGCAGCAGCCGAACGGCACCCTCGTGGCCTCGTTCATCGGCGACTATTCGATGCGCTGCGACCCGCGCACGATCAACGTCGCGGTGCTCGATCACTCGGCTTTTTTTGCGGGCGGCTTTCTCGCGCTGTGGCAGCAGACCGGCGGCACGTTCAGCGGCACGACGCGTGAAGGCGCGGTGCCCGTCGGCGCGAAACTGGTCGCCACGCACCAGGGGCCGATGCTGTCCGACATCGTTCGCGACATCAACAAGTTCAGCAACAACACGATGGCGCGCAATCTGTTCCTGACCATCGGCGCGGCCGAAGAGAAGGCGCCCGCTACGCCCGCCAAAGCGGCGCGCGCGGTGCAGGCGTTTCTGCGCCGCGACAGCCTCAATATGGAATACCTGACGCTCGACAACGGCTCGGGCCTCTCGCGCGACGAGCACATCACCGCGCTCGCGCTCGCCGACCTGCTGCAGCGGGCCAATGCGAGCCCGGTCGCACAGGTGTTCGTCGAGTCACTGCCGATTGCGGGCGTCGACGGCACGATGCGCAACCGCCTGGCCAATCAGGGCGCGGGCGGCAACGCGCACATCAAGACCGGCACCTTGCGCGACGTACGCGCGATCGCGGGCTATGTCGCGTCGGAGGACGGCAACAGTTACGTGGTTGTCAGCCTGATCAACGATCCGCATTCGGAAGCGGCGCGTGCCGCGCACGACGCATTGCTCGAATGGGTCTACGAGGGACCCTCGCAAGGCTTCAGAAAGATCGCCGACCCCGTCGACGAACCGCGCGGCAAGCCCAGGAAAAACCCGCGCAAGCGCGCGAGCCACTGAGGATTTCTTCTAGCGAAGCCGTGCGCGCGAAGGTCCTAAGCGTGTACGCTGTCGGGCAGCGATCGACACGCGCACAGCGCCATGCGTGTCGCGCAAAGCGCGCGCCCGACACGGTTATCCGAAGGGACTTCTTCCGGAAGCTGCGCGGCTCGCTCGAACAATAACGACACGACCCGCTGCGCAGCGCGCTGCGGTCAGGGACCACGGAGGAAGACACCATGCAATTCGATGCCGAATTGCTGCTGCTCGCCATGGCGCCGGTCTTTCTCGCATGCATCGGCTGGGAGGCGTGGCACCTGCGGCGCACGCGCCCGGGCGAATCGATCTACAGCTGGCGCGACACGTTCTGCAATGCCGCGCTCGCGCTGATGCAACAAGCCGCCGACAAGCTCGCGTGGCTCGCGATCATTCCCGTCTACGCATTTTTCCACGAGCACTATCGCATCCACACGTGGCAGGCGAGCTGGGCCTCGTTCGGCGTGCTGTTCGTCGCCCAGGATCTGCTCTATTACGTGTTTCATCGCTGCAGCCATCGCGTGCGCTGGTTGTGGGCCGCGCATGTCGTGCATCACTCGTCGGAGCGCATGAATTTCTCGACCGCGTTCCGTCAGAGCCTGATGTACCCGCTCGCCGGCATGTGGCTGTTCTGGATTCCGCTCGCGGTGCTCGGCTTTCCACCGAAGCAGATCGTCGCGATCGTGCTGATCAATCTCGGCTTCCAGTTTTTCGTGCATACGCAGGCCATCGGCAAGCTCGGCTGGCTCGAATACATGTTCAATACGCCGTCGATTCATCGCGTGCATCACGCGCGCAATGACTGCTATATCGATCGCAGCTACCCGGGCGTGCTGGTGATGTTGGACCGTGTGTTCGGCAGCTATGTCGACGAGCATCCGCACCACGCGCCGGTGTACGGCATCGTCGAGCCGCTGCACACCTACAACCCGCTAAAGGCGACGTTTCACGAATGGGCGTCGATGGCCACCGACTTCGCGAGCCTGGCGGTTGGCGCAACAGGTCGCGTGCATTGTTTGCGCCGCCCGCGTGGGCTACGGACTATCATGCGCGCCGCGCGACCGGTCCGGCTGCGCCCGGCGCGGCTTCGAGCGAAGAGACAAACAAACAGTCGCACCCGAGTGCAAACCATACGGCCGCGTTTCAAACGCAGCGCAGACCGTAGACGATTCTGTAAGCTGTCGCCACGCCGCCGACGCGGCGGGCGCTGCCTGCAACACATGGCGCAAGGGCCACATAAACGAGGAGATGTAGTCAACATGAATCAATCAGCATCGAAGAAGCATCAATTCATTCGCGTCACGCAGATCGCGCTGGCCAGCGCCGCGTTCGCCCTGCTCGCGGCCTGCGGCGGTGGCGGCGATGACAACAACAACTCGAACGGCAGCACGCCGGCAGGCGGCGTCAAATTGCAGGTGGTGTCGTTCGGCGACAGCCTGTCGGACGTCGGCACCTATTCGCCGGTGATTCAGTCGAGCTTCGGCGGCGGGCGCTTCACGACCAACCCGGGCGAGGTGTGGACGCAGAAGGTTGCCGAGTACTACGGCGACACGTTGAAGCCGGCATACCTCGGCGGTTTCGGCAAGCCGCTCGCCGCGGCAGGCGGCTACGGTTATGCGCAGGGCGGCTCGGACGTCGTCAATGCTCAAGGCCAAGGCTGGGCGCCGAACAACATGGCGGCGACGACGGTGCCGGTCGTGACGCAGGTGGACCAATACCTCAGCGCACATACGAGCTTCAACTCGAACCAGCTCGTGCTGGTGAACGGCGGCGCGAACGACATCTTCCAGTTCGCAGGGACCCCCGCCAATCTGACGGCGCTCGGCGTCGCGCTGCAGACCGACTTCGTGACGCTCGTGAAGACCGGCAAACTGCCGAACTCGCAGGCAGGCAAGGTCGCGTTCATCGTCGACTATCTGCAGAATCTGCCGAACCCGCAGATCGCGCAAGCCGCCGTCGCGCTCGCCACGAAAGTCCAGACCATCGTCAATTCAGGTGCGACCCACGTGGTGGTGTCGACGGTGCCGGACATCGGCAATGCGCCGCTCGGCGTCGCAGCCGAAGCGCAAACGGCCGGCTCGGGTGCACTGCTGTCGGCGATTACCGCGGCCTATAACTACATGCTGGGCCAGAAGCTGAAGGAACTCGGCGTTGCGGGCACGGGCAAGGTGATCGTGGTCGATGCGTTCACGTGGCTCGATCAGCAGCTGCCGAACTACCAGGCGCTGGGCTTCACGGTATCCAACACCGGCACGGCATGTAACCTGGCGTCGATGGAGAGCAACGCAACGGCTTACGCGAAGGCCAATCCGAGCGCCACCAACGGGCTGACCCCGGAGCAGTACGGCGCCCAGTTCGGCTCGTCGCTGTTCTGCTCGCCGCAGACCTACACGGTGGCTGGTGCTGACCAGACGTACATGTTCGCCGACACGGTCCACCCGAGCACGCACACGCATGCGTTGTTCGCGCAATACGTGCAGCAGCAGATCGCCGCCAGCGGGCTCGGAAAATAAAGTGGAATGGGCCGCCTCGCGACGGCGGCAATAGCTCTGCAAAACAGAACGCCCGGCTTGATGTGTCAAGCCGGGCGTTTTTGCTTTCAGCGATACGCGAACTGCCGCATTGCGCGTGCGCCGCGCGGATAAAAACCCACCGTTAGCCTTGCGCTTCGAAGGCTGCTGCGGCTCTACCCAAGCGGTCATTCACCGCGATCCATTCGATCGTATCGGGCAGCTTCTCGATCAGAATTCGCGTGACGTTCGCGCGATCGAGCGCGCGAAGCAGGCCGTACAACTCACGCGCATACACGTGCGGATCTTCAGGCGCGGCGATGAAATGCACGCCCGCGGCATCGGCCCAATGGCCGGCTCGCGAAGCGCGTGCGACCAACGCCACACGCTCATCCGCGTCACGCGCGGCAAGCAAGGGCTCCAGCGCACCGAACGGCAGCAGCGCCAGCGGCGTGCGCGGCGCGTAATGCGCCTTCAACGTGCCGGAAGCGCGCGGCGCGGTCGCATCCGAGCCATCCGGCAAACGCGGCGCCTCGCCGAGCACGTCGGCGATATCTTGCGGCGTGACGCGGCCCGGTCTCAACAGTGCCGGAAAACCACGCGACAAATCCACGATGGTCGATTCGATCCCGACATCCGACGCGCCGCCGTCCAGCACATGAATCGCGCTGCCGAACTCGTCGCGCACATGTTGTGCGGTGGTCGGGCTCACGTGCCCAAAGCGATTCGCCGACGGCGCGGCCACGCCGCCATGCCCGCCGCGCAATGCACCGAACGCTTCCAGTAAAGCCTGCGCGACAGGATGCGACGGGCAGCGCAGCCCGACCGAATCCTGGCCGCCGCTCACCGCCGCCGGAATCCGCGCGGCACGCTTCAGGATCAGCGTGAGCGGACCTGGCCAGAACGCATCGATCAGACGCTGGGCCTGCTCGGGCAACTGCTCGACCCAGTAGTTCGGATCCCCTTGCGGCGCCAGATGCACGATGACCGGATGATTCGCCGGCCGGCCCTTCGCCGCGTAAATGCGCGCGACCGCGTCCGGACTTTCGGCGTCGCCGCCAAGCCCGTACACGGTCTCCGTCGGGAACGCGACCAGCTCGCCCGCGTCGAGCAGCGCCGCCGCGTGCTCGATCTGCGCGCCGCTCACCGGCAATGCGCTCGCGGCGTTTTCAGCGGGATTCTGTTGATCCGGCATGGCGCGCCCGTCAGCTCGTGACGATGTGCAGGAGCCGCGCGCAATCGCGTGCAGCCGTGCGGGCTTCTTCGAGCGTTGCGGCCGTGAAGTTCACGTGGCCCATCTTGCGGCCGCACCGCGCCTCTTCCTTGCCGTACAGATGCAGACGTGCCGCCGGCATCGCCGCGACTTCGTGCCACGGCGGCGTGACCGCCGCGCGCTTCGGACCGTCCGGGAACCACACGTCGCCGAGAATGTTCAGCATGACCGCCGGCGAATGCTGACGCGTGTCGCCGAGCGGCATGCCGGTCATCGCGCGCACCTGCTGCTCAAACTGGCTGGTTGCGCAGGCATCGACGGTGTAGTGGCCGGAGTTGTGCGGACGCGGCGCCATTTCGTTGGCCACCAGCGAACCGTCTTCGAGAATGAAGAACTCGACGCACAGCACGCCGACGTAGCCGAGCTTGTCGGCGATCTGCAGCGCCGCCTGTTGCGCCTGCTCGACCAGCGTCGGGCTTGCGTCCGGCGCCGGCACGATGGTGTGCGACAGCACGCCGTCGTGGTGCGTATTCTGCGCAAGCGGATACACCACCGACGCGCCGCTCGACCCGCGCGCGATCAACGCCGACACTTCGAACTTCAGCGGCAGGCGCTTTTCCAGCACGCAGGGCACGCCGCCGAGCGACGCATGCGCCTCGCGCACTTCCTCCGCGTTGCGCACGCGAATCTGGCCTTTGCCGTCGTAGCCCATGCGGGCGGTCTTGAGAATGCCGGGCAGCACGGTTTCGAGCTGGGCATCGTCGAGCGCGCTCAACGCACCCGACGACTCGATCACCACGTGCGGCGCCACCGTCACGCCCGACGACGCGATAAAGCGCTTCTCGGCGATGCGGTCCTGAGCCACGGCAACGCAACGGCCCGCCGGACTCACGAAGGTGGTCTTCGCGAGAAAGTCGAGGCTCGCGGCCGGCACGTTCTCGAATTCGGTCGACACCGCCGCGCACAGCCGCGCGAGTTCGGTCAGCGACGCTTCGTCGTCGTAGGCCGCGCGCAGATGGCGGTCGGCGACGGCGCCCGCCGGGCTGCCTTCGTCCGGGTCGAGCACGGCGACGCGGTAGCCCATCGCCTGGGCGGCAAAGCAGAACATGCGGCCGAGCTGGCCGCCACCGACCATGCCAAGCCATGCGCCGGGCAGAATCGGTGAAACCGGTGTGTTGTCTGGGTTCATCTTAGTGGTCGGTCGCGGCCGGATGCGCAGTCGTGCACGCGGTCGTGCAACTGCAGACACCCGGCCGGGGGTCGGACAGGGGAACGTCTTAAAACAGTCAGCCGGTGCGCGATTACAGCGCCGGCAATACCATCGCGTGGGCCGCTTCGTTCTGGCGCACGCGGAATGCAGCCAGCTTTTCCGCGTACTCGGTGCTCGTGCCGCTCAACAGCGACACCGCGAACAGCGCCGCATTCGCCGCGCCCGCTTCGCCGATCGCAAACGTCGCGACCGGCACGCCCTTGGGCATCTGCACGATCGAATGCAGCGAATCGACGCCCTTCAGATACTTGCTCGCCACCGGCACGCCGAGCACCGGCACCGTGGTCTTGGCGGCCAGCATGCCCGGCAGATGCGCAGCGCCCCCCGCACCGGCGATGATCGCGCGAATACCGCGCTCGCGCGCACTTTCAGCATAAGCGAACATTTCGTCCGGCATGCGATGCGCGGACACGACCCTGGCTTCGTATGGCACGCCGAACTCCTGCAAAATCGCCACGGCGTTCTTCATGACTTCCCAGTCGGAACTGGAGCCCATCAGCACGCCGACGACCGGCGCGCCATGCGTATGGGCGGTTTGAGCTTCACTCATCTTTACGGCTTCCTTGTTTCCCCAACGGCGCTTCTGGTGATCCACGCGGGTCAGGCGAGCTTATGGCCGGTCAGGCGTTCGAGCGCTTCCTGGTATTTCTCGCCCGTCTTCGTGACCACGTCGTCGGGCAGCTTCGGCGCCGGAGGTTCTTTCTTCCACGGCTGGGTTTCGAGCCAGTCGCGCACGAACTGCTTGTCGAACGACGGCGGGTTGGTGCCGACCTGATATTGATCCGCCGGCCAGAAGCGCGACGAATCCGCGGTCAGCGCCTCGTCCATCAGGTACAGCTTGCCGTGGTTGTCGAGGCCGAATTCGAACTTCGTGTCCGCGATGATGATGCCGCGCGTCGCGGCATAGTCTGCGGCTTCCTTGTACAGCTTGATCGAGATGTCGCGGATCGTGGCCGACAGTTCGGTGCCGATGCGGCGCTCCATCTCGTCGTACGTGATGTTTTCGTCGTGGTGGCCCATCTCGGCCTTGGCGGCGGGCGTGAAGATCGGCTCGGGCAGCTTCTGCGCGTTCTGCAGACCCGGCGGCAGTTCGACGCCGCACACCGAACCGGTTGCCTGGTAGTCTTTCCAGCCGCTGCCGGCCAGATAGCCGCGCACCACCGCTTCGACGAGGATCGGCTCGAGGCGCTTGACGACCACCGCGCGGCCCTTGACCTGCTCGACTTCGTCTGCCGCGACCACGGACTCGGGCGCTACGCCCGTCAGGTGGTTCGGCACCACATGCTTCAGCTTTTCGAACCAGAAGTTCGCCATTTCGTTGAGCACACGACCCTTGTTCGGAATCGGCTCGCCCATGATGACGTCGAACGCCGACAGACGGTCGGTCGTGACGATCAGCAACTGGTCGTTGCCCACCGCATAGTTGTCGCGGACTTTACCGCGGCCGAGCAGCGGCAGCGAGCGGAGCGTGGATTCGTAGAGGGTAGACATCGTCGTGGTTCGCTAAAAGTGAGGCAAAAGTGTGTGCGGAACAAAAGGGAAACGCCGTTCCCCGGATGATGCGGGAACGGCGATCTAACGACAACCTGGCCAAACGGCCAGGCGCAGAGCAGTTATAGCTTATCGGACGACTTGTGCAAGCTCACCCGACTTGTACTTCTCCGCGATTTTATCAAGCGAAAGCGGCTTGATCTTGCCGGCCTGGCCTTCGCAGCCGAATTGCATGTAACGGTCGACGCAGATTTTCATCGCCGCTTCGCGCGCCGGCTTCAGGTAATCGCGCGGATCGAACTTGCCCGGGTTGGTCGCCATGTAGCGGCGAATCGCGCCGGTGATCGCCAGACGCAGGTCGGTGTCGATGTTGACCTTGCGCACGCCGTTGCGGATGCCTTCCTGAATTTCCTCGACCGGCACGCCGTAGGTTTCCTTCATGTCGCCGCCGAATTCGCGGATTTCCGCGAGCAGTTCCTGCGGCACCGACGACGAACCGTGCATCACCAGGTGCGTGTTCGGAATGCGCTGGTGGATTTCCTTGATGCGCTGGATCGACAGGATGTCGCCCGTGGGCTTCTTGCTGAACTTGTACGCGCCGTGCGACGTACCGATCGCGATCGCTAGCGCATCGCACTGCGTCAGCTTGACAAAGTCGGCAGCCTGCTCCGGATCGGTCAGCAGTTGCTCGCGGGTCATCGTGCCTTCTGCGCCGTGGCCGTCTTCCTTGTCGCCCTTCATCGTTTCCAGCGAGCCGAGCACGCCCAGTTCCGCTTCCACCGTGATGCCGATCGAGTGAGCCGCTTCCACGACCTTGCGCGACACCTCGACGTTGTACTCGTACGACGCGACGGTCTTGCCGTCGGCTTCGAGCGAGCCGTCCATCATCACGCTGGTGAAGCCGCTGCGGATTGCCGCCATGCAGACCGCCGGCGACTGCCCGTGGTCCTGGTGCATCACGACCGGAATATGCGGATACGACTCCACTGCCGCTTCGATCAGGTGCCGCAGAAACGGCTCGCCCGCGTATTTACGCGCGCCGGCGGAAGCCTGCATGATGACCGGGGCGTTGACCTTGTCGGCCGCCGCCATGATCGCCTGAACCTGCTCCAGATTGTTCACGTTGAATGCCGGAAGGCCATAACCGTTTTCGGCGGCATGGTCCAGCAGTTGACGCATTGATACGAGAGGCATGCTTAACTCCTTAGATTGAAACGAATTCTTGTGCCGTCGGCATCTTTTTTGGGCGGATTTATCGCGAAGCAAGCCGCATACCCTGTCGCACGGGCCTTAACGCGCCGAGCGGTCCTTGTCCGCTCAAGACGCGATTGAGGGCGGTGCGCCGCCTCTCGCGGGGCATGCGGGCCTGCTTCGCTCAATCAGGCCGGTGCCGATCGAGCAGTCTGCTGCCTGATCAGTACGGTTCTCCGACCCGCACGATTTTCAACGTATTGGTACCACCGGCCTGCCCCATCGGCTCGCCGACGGTCAGCACCACCATGTCGCCGCGCGACGCGTAACCCTTGCTCACCACGGTCTCCAACGCCTGCTGCAACGCCGTGTCGCGGTCGGTGTTGGTGTCCAGATGCAGCGAGGTCACGTTGCGGTACAGCGCCATCGCCCGTTCGCTGCCGACCCGCGGCGTCAGCGCGAAGATCGGCACGTGGGTCCAGTGACGCGACATCCACAGCGCGGTCGAGCCGGATTCGGTCAACGCCACGATCGCCTTCGCGCCCAGATGATAGGCGGTGAACAGCGCGCCCATCGCGATCGACTGGTCGATCCGCGTGAACGTGCGGTCGAGGAAATCGCGGTCCAGCTCCGACTGCTCCGACTTCTCGGCTTCGATACAGATCGCCGCCATCGTTTCGATGGTCTGCACCGGGTACTTGCCCGCCGCCGATTCCGCCGACAGCATCACCGCGTCCGTGCCGTCGAGCACCGCGTTCGCGACGTCCGATACTTCGGCGCGGGTCGGCACCGGTGCGTAGATCATCGACTCCATCATCTGGGTCGCGGTGATCACGAACTTGTTCGATTCGCGCGCCATACGGATCATCCGCTTTTGCAGCGCGGGGACTGCGGCATTCCCCACTTCCACGGCGAGGTCGCCGCGCGCGACCATGATGCCGTCCGACGCGTCGAGGATGCCCTGCAACGCCGGAATCGCTTCCGCGCGCTCGATCTTGGCGATCATCTTCGGCTTGATGCCGAACGGCGCGCCGGCGATATTCGCCAGCTGACGGGCCATTTCCATGTCGGTCGCGTTCTTCGGGAACGACACGGCGACGTAATCGACGCCGAGCGACATCGCCGTGCGGATGTCCTCCATGTCTTTCGCGGTGAGCGCCGGCGCGGACAGGCCGCCGCCCTGGCGGTTGATGCCCTTGTTGTTCGACAGCTCGCCGCCGATCTTCACGATCGTGTGGATTTCATTGCCGATCACGCGCGCGACATTCAGGACGATCAGGCCGTCGTTGAGCAGCAGCACGTCGCCCGACTTCAGGTCGCGCGGCAGATCCTTGTAGTCGAGACCGGCGCGTTGCTCGTTGCCGAGTTCGCAGTCGGCGTCGAGGATGAACGGCTCGCCGGCGACCAGCGTGACCTTGCCGTTTTCGAATTTGCCAACGCGGATCTTCGGGCCTTGCAGGTCCGCCATGATGGCGACTTCACGGCCGGCCTGACGGGCCGCCTCGCGCACGAATTCGGCGCGCTGGCGGTGGTCGTCGGCAGTGCCGTGCGAGAAATTGAGCCGCACCACGTCCAACCCTGCCTGAATCATTTGCAGCAGGATTTCCGGCGTGTTGGAAGCCGGTCCGATGGTTGCGACAATCTTGGTGGCGCGATGCATGAGTCTCCTCGTCTGGATAGGATCGCTGGAAAGAGCGCTGCGAGTCGGATGCGGAGGCTGCGCACCGAAAGATGCTGACAGGGGTTGCGCGCCGGTTGAAACCAGCGTCGCTTTATAGCTTGAAGCGGTGTTCGATACCGGCGCGGAGGGTGCCGGTGGAGGGACGGTCTCCGCGGCGGGGAGTTCCGCGGGCGACGGCGCGGAAGGTCCGCTGGACACTTCCGCCGCCTCGCCGGCGGTGGTCAACTCCCCGGGCGCGAGAGACGAGCCGGGTTCTTCTGTTGCGGCGGATGCCGCCGCAGTAGCGGTGGAAGGCGCCGCGCGCTCCCCTGCCGTCGCTGCCGCGGTATCGCGCGGCTTGTTGGCACGCTGGCCGCTACGCGCTTTCGCTGACTTTGCCGTTGGGGAGCGCGTCGCCACGTTAAGCCCGCGATTCCAGAACTTCGACCGCCGGCAACTTCTTGCCTTCGAGGAACTCGAGGAAAGCGCCGCCGCCCGTCGAGATGTAGCTGACCTTGTCGTGGATGCCGTACTTGGCGATCGCCGCGAGCGTATCGCCGCCGCCTGCGATCGAGAACGCCGACGACTTGGCGATCGCGTCCGCCAGCGTCTTCGTGCCGTTGCCGAACTGGTCGAATTCGAACACGCCGACCGGGCCGTTCCAGACGATCGTGCCGGCCTTTTCCAGCTGCGCGGCGAGCGCCCTGGCCGTTTGCGGTCCGATATCGAGAATCAGATCGTCGTCCTGGACGTCCGCGACGGCCTTGACTTCAGCCTTGGCGCTCGGCGAAAACTCCTTGGCCGTGACCACGTCGGTCGGGATCGGCACCGAGGCGCCGCGCGCCTTGGCCGCGTCGATGATGGCCTTGGCTTCGTTCACCAGATCGGCTTCGGCGAGCGACTTGCCGATCTTCAGGCCCGCAGCCAGCATGAACGTATTCGCGATGCCGCCGCCGACGATCAGCTGATCGACCTTGTCGGCCAGCGACTTCAGGATCGTCAGCTTGGTCGACACCTTCGACCCGGCAACGATCGCCACCAACGGGCGCTTGGGCGCACCCAGCGCCTTGCCGAGCGCTTCGAGCTCAGCCGCCAGCAGCGGGCCGGCGCAGGCGACCGGGGCGTACTTCGCGATGCCGTGCGTGGTCGCTTCGGCGCGGTGCGCGGTGCCGAACGCGTCATTGACGTAGACGTCGCAGAGCTTCGCCATTTTTTGGGCGAGCTCGTCGGAATCTTTCTTTTCGCCCTTGTTGACGCGGCAGTTTTCCAGCAGCACGACCGAGCCCGGCGCCACGTTCACGCCGTTGTCGACCCAGTTCGCCACCAGCGGCACGTCGCGGCCTAGCAGCTCGGCCAGACGCTTCGCGACCGGCGCGAGCGAGTCTTCCGGCTTGAAGTCGCCTTCGGTCGGGCGACCGAGGTGCGACGTGACCATCACCGCGGCGCCTGCATCGAGGGCCGCCTTGATAGCCGGCACGGAGGCGCGGATGCGGGTGTCTTCGGTGATGTTGCCTTGATCGTCCTGCGGCACGTTCAGATCGGCGCGGATGAACACGCGTTTGCCGGATAGCTTGCCTTCGGCGATCAGATCGGAGAGACGCAATACCTTGTTCATGGGCGTGTGTGTGCGAGTTGATGAGAAGGCGGTAGCGGACGGCGCACAGGCGTCGAGCGCGGCGAATTCCAGCGCTGTGACACGGCAGCGGCTCCACGTGATCGGGCGCCGCCGGCAAGGCCGCGGCTCTCGCGCGTTTGCAGCAGCGCGCACAACCCGGAAATCGGCATTTTAACTGATCCACACTCCCTTCTGACCCGCACGCAGGCGAATCTCGCGTATTTGGAGACGAGACCTTGCATGACGCTGCGCAGCATTCGCCGCCGGTCCCCTCATATGAAGATGCGCAATAGCGTGAACACCACCATCCCCGTGACGATCGTGCCGAGCATGGTGCGCCGCCACAAAAACCACCCGAGACCGGATAGCGTCGCGTAAAACTCATGGTTGGAGGGTGCGAACGACAGGGCGCCGTCCGGCGTCGTCAGCACGTCGGGCAAGACCACGGCAGCCAGCGCCGCGGCCGGCGCGTAGCGCAGCATGCGCTGCACGCGCGCGGGCAGCACCGTGCGCTCCCCCCCGATCAGAAACATTGCACGGGTCACCGCCGTGACGAAGGTCATGCCGAAAATGGCCAGCCAGACTTGCGTGGATGTCATCGTGAATCTCCGGCGCTGTTGCGGATACGGCGCAGATCGGCGCGCTCGACCATCAGGTCGGCGGCGCTGCCGGCGATGATCGCCGCGATCACCGCGAGCGGCAGCGCGAGCCGGTACGGCAGGTCGAATGCGAGCAGCGACACGACCCCGGCGACGCCGACCGCGACCAGCGTGGAGCGCGTCGCGATCGCCGACACCATGATGGGCAGCAGGGCCAGCGTGCCCGCCAGCGCGAGTCCCCAGTTGTCGGGAATCAGGCTCGCGAGCAGGATGCCGACGATCGACGACACCTGCCAGGAGAGCCAACTACACACCGCCATGCCCCAGAAGTACGCCTCCTTGCCCGGCACGTAACCGGTCGGGAAGCTCTTTTTCTGGAACAGCAGATAGATCACGTCGCCGTTGAAATAGCCGAGCACGATGCGCCGCCACATCGACAGATAGGAGAAGTGCGGCGCGAGCCCGACGCTAAAGATCACGAACCGCGTGTTGACCATCGCCGCGGTGAGCAGCACGGTCCAGATCGGCAGCTTGGCGGCGAGCAGCGGCAGCACCGCTAGTTGCGACGAGCCCGCGTAGCACAGCAGCGACATGCTGAGCGCCTGCGGCAGCGTGAGCACGGATTTGCTCATCGCGATACCGGTGACGAGCCCCCACGAGAAAATGGCCATCAGCGTGGGCGAGTAGTCGCGTGCGCCCTCACGGAAGGCACGGCGATCGGTGTCAGACAGACGAGCGAGCATGAGGCGAAACGAGCCGGCGCAAGGCGCCGCAACGAAGGGAAGTCGGCGCCAGGTCGTCAGGCACCCGCTGGCGCATCCGGATATGAATTATGCGTGTGCCGGATTATAGCGTCCGGGATGTGCCCAAATGCCCGTTCCGTGTGCAAAAGACGCTAAAATGACGCTCTTGGCTGCCCCTGACGCGCGTAGCCGCACTTCACAACGCACCCGCTGGAGAATCGTATGTCAATGGCCGACCGCGACGGCAAGATCTGGATGGATGGCAAGCTCATCGACTGGCGCGACGCCAAAATCCATGTGCTCACCCACACGCTGCACTACGGCATGGGCGTTTTCGAAGGCGTACGCGCCTACAAGACGGCCGACGGCGGCACCGCGATTTTCCGTCTGCAGGAGCACACCAAGCGTCTGCTGAACTCCGCCAAGATCTTCCAGATGGACGTGCCGTTCGACCACGAAACGCTCGCCGCCGCGCAGCGCGAAGTCGTCCGCGAGAACAAGCTCGAGTCCTGCTATCTGCGCCCGATCATCTGGGTCGGTTCGGAAAAGCTCGGCGTGTCGGCCAAGGGCAACACGATCCACGTTGCCATCGCCGCCTGGCCGTGGGGCGCTTACCTCGGTGAAGACGGCATGGCCAAGGGCATCCGCGTGAAGACGTCGTCGTTCACCCGCCATCACGTGAACGTGTCGATGGTCCGGGCGAAAGCGTCGGGCTGGTATGTGAACTCGATCCTCGCCAACCAGGAAGCAATCGCCGACGGCTACGACGAAGCGCTCCTGCTCGACGTCGACGGCTACGTGTCGGAAGGCTCGGGCGAGAACTTCTTCCTCGTGAACAACGGCAAGCTGTACACGCCGGACCTGTCGTCGTGTCTGGACGGCATCACGCGTGACACGATCATCACGCTCGCGCGCGACGCCGGCATCCAGGTGATCGAAAAGCGCATCACGCGCGACGAGGTCTACACCTGCGATGAAGCGTTCTTTACCGGCACCGCAGCCGAAGTCACACCGATCCGCGAACTCGACAACCGCACGATCGGCTCGGGCGCACGCGGCCCGATCACCGAGAAGCTGCAATCGGGCTTCTTCGATATCGTGAACGGCAAGAGCGACAAGTACGCGCACTGGCTCACCAAGATCTAACGCGCGCTGCGCCGATCTCCGGGCCCGTTGCCCTTCGGGCCGGCTACCGGCGCAACGCCCGCACCCTGCATACAACGAGAAAGCCCATGAGCGAAATCAAGGAAATGCCGCTGGTCGAACTGTCGGCAAAAGACCTGCCGGCGTACTGCCCGAATCCGGCCATGCCGCGCTGGAGCGCGCATCCGCGCGTCTTTATCGATGTCACGCACGGCGAAGCGCGTTGCCCGTACTGCAGCACGCGTTACAGGCTGCGCGACGGCGAAGTGGTCAAGGGTCATTGAACACGGCGCACTGAGCGTTGCCTGGCGGCGGCGCTGGCTCGGAGTGTCGGGCGCGGGTCGAGGGGTTAGCCGCTGTTTTGCGGTTCGCCCCGTCGGCCGTTTCGTTGTGGGTTCGCTGGCTGACAGGCTGAACATGGTGCTGTCCGCCTTGTCGTCAGGCAGGGTGGGCGGGATTACACAGCAAGCGCACGCAAGCTCGCAGGTCAGCACGCTCTGACGGCGCCGCCATCGGGCCGCCACCGCGGCGCCTCCGGCCCCCCCGGAAGCGCGTCACGCGGTTCGCGGCTTTTCCCTTTTCATCAATCCGAACGCCACGCACATCGCGCGCGGCGTTTCGTTTCGACACCGGACACTCACTCTGATGCGTCGCGCGTTGGTTATCGCACCGAACTGGATCGGTGACGCATTGATGGCGCAGCCGCTGTTTGCGCGCCTCGTGAAATTGCATCCGCGCATCGTCATCGACGCGGTCGCGCCCTCGTGGGTCGCGCCCGTGCTCGAACGCATGCCGGAAATCCGCGACGTCTACGCCACCGACCTCGCGCACGGCAAGCTGCAGATGTTGCGCCGCTGGCAACTGGCGAGCGATTTGCGCGATGTCGGCTACGACGCGGCCTATGTGCTGCCGAACTCGCTCAAGTCGGCGCTGATTCCGTGGCTGGCCGGCATTGCGCTGCGCATCGGCTACACCGGCGAAAGCCGCTATGGCCTGCTGAACGTGCGGCACGCGAATCCGCGCAAGGACGAGCGCCCGCCGATGGTCGGCCAGTACGCCGCCCTCGCCTACGCGCCCGGCGCCAAAATCCCGGACAACCTGCCGATGCCGCGCCTCGACACGGATCTGAACGAAGCGTCGCGCGTGTCGGCGCGCTTCAATCTGGATACGCGCGTGCCGCTGCTGGTGTTCTGTCCGGGCGCCGAGTACGGCCCGGCCAAGCGCTGGCCGCCCGAACACTTCGCCGCGCTCGCGCAGATGGTCGGCCAGTCGTTCCCGTACACGCAGATCGTGGCGCTCGGTTCGCCGAAAGACGCGCCGCTCGCCCAGGCGATCGCCGAGAAGGCGCCGAACGTGCGCAACCTGTGTGGCCAGACCGCACTCGGCGAAGCCTGCGCGCTGATCTCGCGGGCCAACGCGGTCGTCACCAACGACTCCGGCCTAATGCACGTGGCAGCCGCGCTGCGCCGGCCGCTGGTGGCCGTGTACGGTTCGACCGATCCGCGCCACACGCCGCCCTTGTCGGAGCTTGCGAAGGTACAATGGCTCCATCTCGAATGCAGCCCCTGTTTCGAGCGCGAATGTCCGCTCGGGCATCTGAACTGTCTGAAGCAACTGAGCGCCGAACAGGTCTTCGGCGATTTGCGCGGCATGCTGCTCGCGCAACGCTGAGCCGACTGATAGTCGACTTGATACTTGCACGCAACACCGCACGCCCCCGTGCGCGTCGCGTCATGTTCGCGCCTTGCGGCACGGGCATGCTGACGCTGCGGGGCCGACAGGTCCGGTGCGCCGGACTGTCCCGCTGACCGCTGCCCCGCAACCGCGCGCCGCGCACAAGAGACTGACGAGCCATGCCACGTTTTGCCCATATCTTCGAAGCCGCCGCCGACACCCTGAACGCCTACTATCAGGCCGTCGCCGAGGTCAATATCGACAGCTTGATGGGCCTGTGGATCGATGAGGAGTTCGTCAGCTGCATCTGCGCCGACGGCTCGCACCTGCACGGTCTCGACAGCATCCGCGCCGGCTTGCAGAGACAGCTCGAGGCCGCGCCCGTGTCGATCGAGCCGCTCGACATCCGCGTCTACGACAGTCTTGGCACCGTCGTCTATGCGATTGCCGAGGCGCATCGGCCAGCCGACCCCACCGCCACGCCCGCCATGGTCTTCACCACTTACGTGATGGTCCACGAACGCGGCGAGTGGCGCATCGCACACATTCACGCGAGCCCGATGCCGAACGAGGCCGCGAGCCAGTTCGCCACCAAGATGCGGCATGGTCAGGGCTCGCTGCACTGACGTACGGTCTTAGATCAGGTTCGCGTTTTATTTTTTTGTTCCAACGCCGGCATGAGTTCGACGCACGATAAACCCGTTTCCTCCGGCACGGCTCAGACCACGGTCGCGGCCGCCGTCGAGGCCACTGTCGAGCTGCTCTACCGTGCCCCACTGTGGCTGCCGAACCGGCATGCGCAGACCATCGTCCCGTCGCTGTTTGCGCGCCGCCCGGCGGTGTCGTTTCGCCGCGAGCGCTGGGACACGCCCGACGGCGATTTCATCGATCTCGACTGGGTCCTGCCGGACGGCCAGTCCGCCGCACCCCATGCACCCGCCGTCGACGCCCCGCTGTTCGTGTTGTTTCACGGCCTCGAAGGCAGTTCGGGTTCGCACTACGCGGCGACGCTGATGGCGGCCGCGCGCGACTACGGCTGGCACGGCGTCGTGCCGCACTTTCGCAGTTGCAGCGGGACGATGAACCGCCTGCCGCGCTTTTATCATCTCGCCGACAGCAACGAAGTCGACTGGGTGCTGCGCCGCTTGCGCGCCGCGCATCGCGGGCCGGTCGTGGCAGCGGGTGTGTCGCTCGGCGGCAACGTGCTGCTGCGCTGGCTGGGCGAACGGCGCGAGGACGCCGCGTCGGTGGTCGCGGCGGCCGCCGCGATTTCGACGCCGATCGACGTGCATGCGGGCGGCCGTGCGTTGTCGCAAGGCTTCGGTCTCGTCTATACGCGAAGTTTCCTGAAGACGCTCAAGCAGAAGGCCGACCAGAAGCTGGCCCAGTTTCCCGGCCTGTTCGACCGCGACGCGATGCTGGCGAGCCGCACCATGTACGAGTTCGACAACGTGGTGACCGCGCCGCTGCACGGCTTTCGCGATACCGACCACTACTGGAGCAGCGCGACCACGCGGCCGCTGTTGCCGCACATCCAGGTGCCGACGCTGGTGCTCAATGCGCGCAACGACCCGTTCCTGCCGGCGGAGGCGCTGCCGTCGCGGCATGAAGTCTCGGCGGCTGTTGAGCTCGACCAACCGAGGCACGGCGGCCACGCCGGCTTCATGACCGGGCCGTTCCCGGGCCGCATCGACTGGCTGTCGCGGCGCGTGTTCGGCTACCTGGAGCGGCACGTCGATCATGGATGACATCGTCAAACAGGCTTTGGCCAAATGGCCGAACGTGCCGAGCTGCACGGGCTGGCTGATGCTGGACCGGCGCGGCAACTGGCGCATGCGTGACGAAGCGGCCCAGGCGAGCGGTTCGCCGGGCACGCCGATCCGGCATGAGGCGCTGCTCGGCTTCATCAACCGGAACTACGGCGCCGACGAACACGGGCAGTGGTTTTTCCAGAACGGCCCGCAGCGGGTGTACGTGGAGTTGGGTTACACGCCGTGGGTGGTGCGGTTGTCGGCGAACGCCGATGGCACGCTCGCGTTGCAGGACCAGGCAGGCGGTGCCTTCGAGCCCGCGGCTGCGTTTATCGACGAAGAAGGCGGGATTCTGTTTGCCGACAATGCCGACAATGCGGCGCGCCCGAGAGTCGCGGTTTTGCACGATCACGATCTGGAGATGTTCTCCAATCACGCGACGCTAGCCGAGGATTCGATGAGCGGCGAGTTCCACTGGAACGACCAGGCCGTGTTGCCGCTGCAAGCGATACGGCGCGGCGAGGTCGCCATGCGCTTCGGGTTCGAGCCGAGTCCGGCGGCGAAGGTTTAGGGCTAAGGACCTGGCGTGCACGACGTATAGTGCTCAGTGCGCGCAGACGATGGGATCCGCCTTAACCGCTAGCTAGCTCTTCTCATCGAGCCGTTCTTCCTTGTAGCGGCTCTCCATTTCGTGCAGGCGCGCATCGACGGTCGCGAGATCGTAGTAGCCGATCGTCTTCAAATCGCGCGCGTCTTTCAGTTGCCGGATTGCCGACGGCCACGCTCCCTCCAGCGCGAACTTCTCCGCCATCGCCCGATGCTGCGTCAACGCATCGCCGCTGCCCGCGCTCGCCTGCGCGAGATACAGCCACCAGGCAGGCTGATCCGGGTGCGCGAGCGTTTCCTTCCGTGCGAGCGCCTGCGCGTCGGCAAAACGGCGCAAGGTCAGCAAGGTGCGGACGTGCATGTCGATGGCGGCATTTGACTGCGGCCAGCGCTTCTGCGCAAACTCCGCGAGACGCGCGGCTTCGTCGTTGCGGCCTGCGCGCCGCGCGATGTCGGCGGCCAGCACGTCGAAGCTCGGCGAACTGCGCGCGGGTGCGCCCTCGGCGCGCTCGCCGGTCGCGAATGCGGCGCGCGACGTCGCGAGTGACGCCACCGCATCGTCATAACGGTCGAGCAGCATCTGCCCATACGCGATGCCGTACCAGTTCGCCGCGACGTTGACCGCGGTGCGGTCTTCGATCTCCGAACGCAGGCGCGAAATCTCGTCAGCGTACTCGCTGCGCGAGCGGTCCTGCAGCAAACGCGCCCGTGCGCGCACGAAACCGTATTCGGGCGCCTGATGCGGCTGCCGGTACGGCGCGCGGCGCGCGCGGTCTTCCATGTCGGCGATCCGCTCGCCGGTCAGCGGGTGTGTGCGCGCGTATGCGGGAACACCTGTGTCGCTCATTGCCGCGCGATCGAGCCGGCCGAAGAAGGTCACCATCGCGTAGGGGTCGTAGCCCGCGCCGGCCAGCAGCAGAAAGCCGACGCGGTCAGCCTCGTGCTCGGCGGAACGCGAAAAGCGCAGCTGGCTGTCGACCGCATACGCCTGGCCGCCGATCGCAATCGCGCTGCCCAGGTCCCCGCTGTGCGCGAGCACGCCCGCCAGCACACCGAACAGCAGGCCGGCAAGCGCGGCATAGCTGCTGCGCTCGCTGGCGGAGATCATCCGCGAGATGTGACGCTGCAGCACGTGGCCCATTTCGTGACCCAGCACCGACGCCAGTTCGGACTCGGTCTGCGTCGCCGCGATCAAACCGGTATTCACGCCGATGAACCCACCCGGCAGCGAGAACGCGTTGATCTGTGAATCGCGCACGGCGAATAGCTCGAAGTCCGGACGATAGCCGCCGAGATATAGCGCGCTCGCCGCCGCCGCGAGTTTGGCGGCCACCGAGTTGAGGTAGTCGCGCACGAGCCAGTCGTCGAGATAGTCGGGGTCGCGACGCACTTCGCGCATCACACGCTCGCCGAGCTTGCGCTCGGCTTGCGGCGTCAGCGCGCCCGAGCCTCCGCTACCGAGGTCGGGCAATTGCTGGGTAGCGATCGGCGCGCGCCAACTGCTGCTCAGACCGGCGTTGCCGGAGAGGCGACTCTGCGCGCCGCCGTACACGCCGAATACGCCTTGCGCGATGTCGGGCGGTACGAGCGGGCCGGCGTAGGCGTCGGACGGCCCGCTGATCAACGGCGATTCAGCGGGCTGCGCGTTGAGCGCGAGTTTCGGCGCGGTGTGCGATTGCGCGAACGCGCCCGGCGGCGCCACGAGCGCGACAGACACCAACGCAGCAAGAAACCGTTTCAGACGCATCGCGAAGTCGGTAACGAAGTCGGAAAGCGACGCCCGCCGCTCGGTCTAAGATAGCGGGCACGGGGCAATTGTAATCAGCCGATGCGGCGCTCCGGGTGGTTGCGTCGCACTGCTATGATAGGCGCCCTCTGAAGGAGCCAACCATGCCTGAACTCACTCATTTCGACGCCGCGGGCCAAGCGCATATGGTGGACGTCGGCGGCAAGCAGGAGACCAAGCGCATCGCCATCGCGCGCGGCTCGATCCGCATGCTGCCGCAGACGTTCGCGCTGATCCGCGACGGCAACGCCAAAAAGGGCGACGTGATCGGCATCGCGCGCATTGCAGCGATTCAAGGCTCGAAGCGCACTGCCGATCTGATCCCGCTCTGTCATCCGCTCGCGCTGACGCGCGTAAAAGTGGACTTCGAACTCGATGAAACGCTGCCTGGCGTGCACTGCACGGTTCAGGTGGAAACGCTCGGTCGAACAGGTGTGGAGATGGAAGCGCTGACCGCCGTGCAGGTGGGGCTGCTGACGGTGTATGACATGTGCAAGGCGGTGGATCGCGGGATGACGATTACCGATGTCAAGGTGCTGGAGAAGCACGGTGGGAAGTCGGGGGATTGGGTGGCGGGTTGATGGCGGCTTACGCCATCAACCGGCTTCCCTGACGCTTTGATCTCTGCGACGGACGCGACCGGCATCAATCCTCGTCGCTCTCGTCGTCGTTCTGATTGACGTCGGACGACGGCATGCCATAGCGCTTGACCAGTTCCGCCTTGAAGGCGGCCAGCGACTTGTGCTCATCGGTCAACTGGTACAGATTGCCCAGTTGCGACGGCCAGTCCTTCAACTCCTGCGCAAAAATCTTCAGGCGTTCGACGGTATCGAGCGCGGCCGCCGTATCTCCGCTCAGCGCCTGCAACACCGCATAGCGTCGCAACACGGTTTCGCCCGGCAGCAGCGCAATGGCCTGCCTGTGCATCGCGAGCTTGCGTTGCAGGTCGACCGAATTCATCGGCTGCAACGTCGCGAGGCCGTACTCGCCCCACGCCCGGAACAGGAACGACGGGGCCGCAGTGTATTGCTCCGCCGGCCGCGAGCCGTAGTACAGCACCTCCGCGCGCGCATAGTCGCGATATACCGGATACAGCGCGGCCAGTCCGCCGAACACCACCACCGCAAACGCGCCGAACGACAGACGTGCGGGCACGAGCCGCAACGGCCGGGTCTCGAGCAAGCCGAACACGAACATTGCCGGCAACAGGAAGAACATGTACTGCTGCGGATATTCGACCAGCGCGTGCATCGTCAGCACGCCAATCAGCGCGATGCCGAACACGCGCGTGGCGCTTTGCGGGGCACGCGCGACGCGCACGAGCCAGGCGACGAGCCCGAACAGCACGATGGCCACACCGATCAGGCCGGTCTTCGCGAGCAGATCGATGAAGATATCGTGCGAATTATTGGCGATCTCGACGCCGCCGAGCGTCCTCACCAGCTCGTACTGATAGCTCGGAAATTCGCCCCAGCCGACGCCCAGCAGCGGATGAGTTCTGAACATCGTCCAGCCGTACTTCCACAGCGCGAGGCGCGGCGCGATCTGACCGGCGTCCTTGAAGCGGTCCGCCGCCGACTGTGCGAGTTCAAGGTGATAGTGCACATTGGCCCAGCGGATCAGCGCGTTGACCACGAAGAACAGCACGGCAAGAGCGATCGGAATGATCCACTCACGGTTGCTGCGGCGTAGCAGCGGTTCGCTGCGAATCTGCGCGAATGCCATCCAGAAGCCCGCAACGACGATCACCCCCATCTGTAGCCAAGGGCCGCGCGATACCGTCAGCGCCAGTCCCGCCGCGAAGATCGTCGATACGAGCAGCCAGATGCCAACGGCCAGCCGCCGCGTCTGCACGAGGAACAGCGCGCCCGCCATCGCGAAGGCGATATAGGTGGCGAGGTGGTTCGCCTGCGCCATATTGCCGAACGGCCGGCGCTCGACGGTCACGTTATACGCGACGACGAACGGCGCCACACGCGTCTCCAGGTGAAAGAGCTGGATTACCTGACTGAACACCGCGAACAACCCACCCACGATCAGCGCGCCAGCCGCCCAGCGCAATGCGGTCTCGTCGAGCTTGGCGCGCGAGAAGCCGTAGCCCGCATGAACCGCCATGAACCCCGCGAGCAGGAAACCGGCGCCGAGCCAGTTCAGCGACGGCTGTGCGACCGGCAGCAGCAGCGCTTGCGCGACCAGCACCAGTCCGAACAGCAACGGCACCAGCGCGACCATCGGCGATGCGAACGTGATGCGTGGTCTCGCCGTCGCCATCAGCAACACGACACCCGCACCGGTCAGCAGATATAGCGCGAGCGCGGTGAACTCAGCGTAGAAGGTCGGAATCGGGTACGTATGGTTGGCGACCGCATACGGCAGCACCAACGCGAGAGCCAGCAGAATGAGAGACAGGTAGCGCGCAAATGGGGTGGGCATCGAGTAACCGGAGGGCGTCAAGCAACCGGCGCACTATACAAAAAATTCCTTGCGCTGTGCGCCGGCCCGGCCGAAATATGCCGAAAATCAGCCTTTTACGTGCGCTCCGCCTTCATGCGGCCACGCGTTGGCTGAATCACGCGCTCGATCACGAGCGGCATTCCGGCGGTGCGAGATTCGACGCCAGCGTGGGTGCGTCGGCGGGTGCGGGCCCCGCGCCCGGCGCTGGCAACGAAGACGCAGTTTTGCCGCCCGCGAAACACTCCCAAGTTAGCGCGCCGCCCTGCACCGAGTCCTTGGCCAATGCGACCCGCGCGGTAGGTGCGTCCGCATTGTCTGGGACCGACGGCACCAGCGTCAGCGTGTTCGAGCCGGCGGGCGCGACGCGCGTCGTGAAGGCGATCGTGATCTGGCCGGTGTCGTCGTCGACCCGGATGGACTCCACGTTGCGCGTCGCGGGCGGCGACGCGTAACCGCCGCTGAACGCATTGCCGCTCGCGGCGTTTTCGGCGACCGCGAGCCGAGCGGACGAGGCGAGCGACAGCCCCTCGCCCACCCGGCTGCGAGCCAGATAGTCCTGGTACGCGGGGATCGCATAGGCCGCGATCACACCGACGATCGCCAGCACGATCATCAGTTCGATCAGCGTGAAGCCGACGCCGAAGCGGCGGCAAACGCGCGCGAGCCGCGCGGACCACGCCGCTCGCCCGAACAGGGAACGCGCGGCAAGCGAGGACTGGGAATAAGGGGAATACGGCAAGGTAACGATCATCGGCAGGCTCCTGAAACGAAAAACGCCTGCCCCGGATCGGGGACAGGCGTTTCAATCGTAGCCAGCGACGCTCGCGGCTCACAGTCAGCCGAATGGCTAACGTTGCGCTGAAGCGCTACAGCGGCAGCAGGTTCTGCTTCAGGTTCGGGCTCATGCGTGCATGCGGCCCGTGCGCCTCACGCCGCCGCACGATTGGCGTTGCGACGCTTCAATAGATAGCCGAGGATCACGACGAACAACGCGCCCGCGATGCTCATCCCGTATTCAGCGGCGGGCGTGTCGAGAATCGGCCAACGGTCGCCGGCCGGGTCGTTGATGATGAGACCGCCCGCGATCCAGCCCAGCAACGCGGCGCCGAGCAGGATGACAATCGGGAAACGGTCGAGCAGCTTGAGGACGATCTGGCTGCCCCAAACGATCAGCGGAATGCTCACCACCAAGCCGAAAATCACCAGCGCGATTCGATGCTGCTCATCGGCCGCTTCAGCCGCGCCCGCTATGGCGATCACGTTGTCAAGGCTCATCACCGCATCCGCGACGATGATGGTCTTGATCGCCGACATCAACCGGTCGGCCGGCTTGATGTTCTCATGCGGGTCGTGCGCAGGCGCCATCAGACGCACGCCGATCCACAGCAGCAACAGCCCGCCCGTGAACTTCAGCAGCGGCACGTCGAGCAGCACGACCGCGAAGGCGATCAGCGCCACACGCAGCACGATCGCTCCCGCCGTCCCCCACAGCACGCCGCGTATGCGTTGGGCGGGCGGCAGATTGCGGCAGGCCAGCGCGATCACGACAGCGTTATCGCCACCCAGCAGGATGTCGATGACGATGATCTGGAAGACCGCGCCCCAATGGAGGGTGGTGAGGAATTCGAGCATGAGAAGAAGAATAAGAAAAAATCTGCCGCGCGGACAATAAAAAAGCGGGGGGCTAAACCCCCCGCTTTTTCGGGACCGCCCGCTCACGAAAGGACTTCGTAAGCGTAACAAAAAACGCGCCGCAACAGCGCGCGAATTTCGTTCTTACAGCATCGCCTTCAGAAGACGCGCCATTTCCGACGGGTTCTTCGTGACCTTGATACCGCATGCGTCCATGATTTCCAGCTTCGCTTCAGCCGTATCCGCTCCGCCCGAGATCAGCGCGCCCGCATGGCCCATGCGCTTGCCCGGAGGCGCCGTGACACCCGCGATGAAGCCAACCACCGGCTTCTTCATGTTGTCCTTGATCCACTCAGCGGCGTTCGCTTCGTCCGGACCGCCGATTTCGCCGATCATGATGACGGCGTCCGTATCCGGATCGTCGTTGAACATCTTCATCACGTCGATGTGCTTCAGACCGTTGATCGGGTCGCCGCCGATACCGACTGCCGACGACTGGCCCAGGCCAATCGCCGTCAACTGGCCGACTGCTTCGTACGTCAGCGTGCCCGAACGCGACACGACGCCGATGCGGCCCTTGCGGTGGATGTGACCCGGCATGATGCCGATCTTCAGTTCGTCCGGCGTGATCGTGCCCGGGCAGTTCGGTCCGAGCAGCAGGGTCTTGCGGTTTTCTGCGCGCATACGGGCCTTGAGCTCGATCATGTCACGCACGGGAATGCCTTCCGTGATACAGATCGCGAGATCCAGCTCGGCTTCGACCGCTTCCCAGATTGCCGCAGCAGCGCCCGCCGGCGGAACGTAAATCACCGACACGGTCGCGCCCGTTTCAGCCTTGGCTTCCGCGACGCTGGCGTAGATAGGAATGCCTTCGAAATCTTCGCCGGCCCGCTTCGGGTTCACGCCTGCAACGTACGCTTCGCGGCCGTTTGCATATTCACGGCAAGCACGCGTGTGGAACTGACCGGTCTTGCCGGTGATGCCCTGCGTGATGACCTTGGTGTCTTTGTTAATCAGAATCGACATGTATAAACCTCTGTTCGTTTGGCGTCATGCGGTTGCGCCGCGAGGCGCAATGTCCTCGCCCGCGTCGCTCGCACGCCGCCATTCGTAATCCTGGTAAACGCGCTGGGGGTTTTGGCTTACGCCTTGCCCGCAGCGGCCGCGACGACCTTCTGAGCCGCTTCTTCCATGCTGTCCGCCGCGATGATCGGCAGACCGGATTCGGCGAGCATCTTCTTGCCCAGGTCTTCGTTCGTGCCCTTCATGCGGACCACGAGCGGCACCTTCAGCGACACGGCCTTCGACGCCGCGATCACGCCTTCCGCGATCACGTCGCAGCGCATGATGCCGCCGAAAATATTGACCAGAATCGCGGTCAGATTCGGGTTCTTCAGCATGATCTTGAACGCTTCCGTGACCTTCTCGGTCGTGGCGCCACCGCCCACGTCGAGGAAGTTCGCCGGTTCGCCGCCGAACAGCTTGATGGTGTCCATCGTTGCCATCGCGAGGCCTGCGCCGTTCACGAGGCAGCCGATGTTGCCGTCGAGCGAGATGTACGCGAGGTCGAACTTCGATGCTTCGACTTCAGCCGGATCTTCTTCGTCCAGATCGCGGTACGCGACGATTTCCGGATGACGGAACAGTGCGTTCGAATCGAAGTTGAACTTGGCGTCCAGCGCGATGACCTTGCCGTCGCCGGTCAGGATCAGCGGGTTGATTTCGGCCAGCGATGCGTCGGTTTCCCAGAATGCCTTGTACAGACCTTGCAGGATCGCGCGCGCTTGCGGCAGCGAAGCGGCGGGCACGCCGATCTTCGTTGCGAGTTCGTCAGCTTCAGCGTCCTTCAGACCGGTCGCCGGGTCGACGGCGATCTTGTGGATCAGCTCAGGCGTCTTTTCCGCGACTTCTTCGACGTCCATGCCGCCTTCGCTCGATGCCATCACGACGATCTTCTGGGAAACGCGATCGATCACGAGACCGACATACAGTTCCTTCTTGATGTCCGCGCCTTCTTCGATCAGCAGACGGTTCACCTTCTGGCCTTCCGGACCGGTCTGGTGCGTGACGAGCTGCATGCCGAGGATCTGGTTCGAGTATTCGCGAACCTGTTCCAGCGACTTCGCGACCTTCACGCCGCCGCCCTTGCCACGGCCACCCGCGTGGATCTGAGCCTTCACGACCCATACCGGGCCGCCGAGCTCTTCCGCGGCCTTGACCGCATCATCCACCGAGAAGACCGGCTTGCCGCGCGGTACCGCGACGCCGAATTTCCGCAGGATTTCCTTACCCTGGTACTCGTGAATCTTCATGCGTGATTCCCTTCAGTCTGAGAGTTGGATTGAACT
The DNA here is from genome assembly GCF_902859935.1 of Paraburkholderia fynbosensis. Taxonomy (GTDB): domain Bacteria; phylum Pseudomonadota; class Gammaproteobacteria; order Burkholderiales; family Burkholderiaceae; genus Paraburkholderia; species Paraburkholderia fynbosensis. The sequence continues at coordinate 199,135 of NZ_CADIKI010000002.1, read as the reverse complement.
TCGTTTCCGCTGCCGTCGTTCATGCCGGACGCGTTGCCGCCCTCGCCTGACGATGCCGCGCGATCCGCTGACCGCGGTGCGTGGCCATACCAGCGCGGATAAAACTCTTGCACCGCCTCGCCGTCGAAACGCAGCGCGTGGCAGCGTCCCAGCTGGAATGGCGGTTTGTCGTTGAAATGCTCGCCTGTGCTGTTAGACGACTCGTCTTCTGAACCTGCGCTCGCGCCTCGCGTGCCGCCATTGGAGTCACCGGTGTTCCACACGTCGCCGGCGAATGCCTGGATCGCGGCGGTCGGCAGAATCGCACACAACTCGGTGAGATGCGTGCAACCGGTCGTGCCGCCGAGCAAACGGGCAACATCGCGACGAAAGTTGTGATGGAGATTGAGCCCGATGAGGGCACGGTAGGCGGGATTGCTGACTTGGCATAAACCAGGATAGGGCACCCAGTCGGACGACGCCTCGGCGTCGACGACATTGAGCTTGCGATCGATGGTGATGCGAAGCCAGAGTTCATGGATCGGCTGACCATTGGGCCGGACGCCCGACGCAAGCTCCACATCGCGTGGTTTTTCGTCGGTCAAGCACGCTTCCACATCCCACAGGCCATCGGCTCGCTCATAGGCTTCCGCTCTGATTGCGCGACGGTGGCGCAACTGACGGGACACTGGCGGGGAAAGCGGCATGCGGGAAGGAAAGGCCGGATTGGAAAACCCACGAATTTTAGCATACTGGGTATTTGAGACAGATTGGAATCCGCAAGGGCGGCCAGCGAGGCTGGGAGCCTGTCTCGAAGGAAATGGGTGAGAGGCCGGAAGGGAAGGCCCAAAAACGGCAACCGAAGTCAACGCGGCTATTCGCCGCCTCATTCCTCGTCGATGCCTTTGAGGATTTTGCCGATCGTGGCGCCCGAGAAACCGCGCGCCGCCAGAAAGCGCATCTGCTTCGCCCGCTCGGCGGGCGTTTCGGGAAGCTGGCCGAACTTTTTGCGCCAGACGGCCTGAGCACGCGCGAGTTCGGTCTCTCGCAATTGCGCGCTCGCCTCTTCGACGAGTGTCTGGTCGAGCGCATGTTGCTTCAGTTCGCCGAGAATCCGATTCGCGCCGAGCCGCGACGAGCGACGGTGAACCAGGCTTTCCGCGAAACGCGAGTCGGACAGCCAGTTTTCGGCCTCCAGTGCATCGAGCACCGTGTCGAGCGAATCGGTTTCTTCCACGAATGGCTTCAGTTTGCGTGCGAGTTCGGTACGACTGTATTCGCGGCGCGACAGATAGCCGAGCGCGCGCCCTTTCAGCGAACGTGCGGGACGTTGGGATTTTTTTGCTTCGTCTTGCCCCGGATTCGCTTCGCCAGGAGTGCGACGCGAACGGGTGTACGTGGTCTCGGAAGGGACCGAGGTTGAGGACTGCGAGGGTTCAGACTGCGCACGCTGCTGGCCGTGGCCCGCAGCGCGGTCGTGTGCGTCGAACGATTCGAAAGGATCGTCACCGTCATCGCGCGGGCCGACCGAATGGCGTCCGCCATCTGACCACGGTCGGCCCTTGCGTATCACTTGATGCTTACTCTTCTTCGTCCGCGACTTCAGCGCTCGCGCCGGTCACGGCTTCCGCCATTGCATTGACGCCCAGCGATTCGCGGATACGGTTTTCGATCTCGCGAGCGATGTCCGGATTTTCACGCAGGAATTCGCGCGCGTTGTCTTTGCCCTGACCAATCCGCTCGCCGCTGTAGCTGTACCAGGCACCAGCCTTGTCGACGATCTTGGCCTGCACGCCCAGGTCGATGATTTCGCCCTGACGCGAAATACCTTCGCCGTACAGAATGTCGAAAATCGCTTCCCGGAACGGTGGCGACACCTTGTTCTTGACGACCTTCACACGCGTTTCGTTGCCAATTACTTCGTCGTTCTTCTTGATCGAACCGATCCGGCGAATGTCCAGACGCACCGACGCGTAGAACTTCAGCGCGTTGCCGCCCGTGGTGGTTTCCGGGTTGCCGAACATCACGCCAATCTTCATGCGGATCTGGTTGATGAAGATCACGAGGCAGTTCGTGCGCTTGATCGTGCCGGTGAGCTTGCGCAGCGCTTGCGACATTAGACGCGCTTGCAGACCCGGTAGCGAGTCGCCCATTTCGCCTTCGATTTCAGCCTTGGGCACGAGTGCCGCGACCGAGTCGATCACGATCATGTCGATCGAGCCCGAGCGCACCAGCGCGTCGGCGATTTCGAGCGCCTGTTCGCCGGTGTCCGGCTGCGAAACCAGCAGGTCGTTCACGTTCACGCCGAGCTTGCCCGCGTACTGGATGTCCAGCGCGTGTTCCGCGTCGATGAAGGCTGCCGTGCCGCCGATCTTCTGCATTTCGGCGATGACCTGCAGCGTCAGCGTGGTTTTGCCTGACGATTCCGGACCATAGATTTCGACCACACGGCCACGCGGCAAACCGCCGACGCCCAGCGCGATGTCGAGGCCGAGTGATCCGGTTGAAACCACCTGGATGTCTTCGACCACCTCACCTGCGCCGAGCCGCATGACCGACCCTTTGCCGAACTGCTTTTCGATCTGCGCGAGCGCGGCAGCCAGCGCCTTGCTCTTTTCAGCAGTCAGTCCAGCCGAGCCTTTCTTGCTTTCTTCCATGAATCGTCCTTTGCTATGATGAACGGCGTCTGAGGCAGGTGTACCGTCCACTTTTGAAGGACAGCACACGAAACCCAGACACTGTATAAAAAAACAGTGGTTTTGGCAAGCACGATTCTCATGCGAACACGCATTTTTACCGTCGCGCTGCGCAAACTACCCACAATAATTTTCGGAGACCGCTGTGCGCCGGGAACACCCACGGTGCCGGCAAGGCCAGGCTGGCGCATCATGCGAATTCTGATTGCCGAAGACGACAGCATACTCGCGGACGGTCTGGTGCGATCACTCCGCCAATCGGCCTATGCGGTCGATCACGTGAAGAGCGGCGTGGAAGCCGATACCGCGTTGTCAATGCAGACTTTCGACCTATTGATCCTCGATCTGGGCCTGCCGCGCATGTCCGGGCTCGAGGTGCTGCGCCGCCTGCGCGCGCGCAATTCGAGTCTGCCGGTATTGATCCTGACCGCCGCGGACAGCGTCGACGAACGCGTCAAAGGACTCGACCTCGGCGCCGACGACTACATGGCAAAGCCCTTCGCGCTGAACGAACTCGAAGCGCGCGTGCGCGCGCTGACGCGGCGCGGCGCGGGCGGCGGCCCGACAGTCGTGCGGCACGGCTCGCTGTCGTTCGACCAGGTCGGCCGGATTGCCTATGTGAACGAGCAGGTGATCGATTTGTCGGCGCGTGAACTCGGCTTGCTCGAAGTACTGCTGCAACGGATCGGCCGGCTGGTCTCGAAGGAACAGCTCGTCGACCACCTGTGCGAATGGGGCGAGGAAGTCAGCAATAACGCGATCGAAGTCTACGTGCACCGCCTGCGCAAGAAAATCGAGCCGAGCGGCGTGCGCATCATCACGGTGCGCGGCCTCGGCTACTGCCTCGAAAAAGCCGCGGCGCACGCCGGCGCGGGCGCCGGCACCCACGCCCCCACCGAGCCCGACCCGTCCGCCTCGCCGCCGTCCCGCGCGATGCCGGCGAGTCATCACTACAAATAGAGGGCATCCATGTCCGCGCGCGCAGATCGCGCCCCGGCGGCGCACGCGGCGGACCTCGACGAGGCGCGCGACGAGCGCTACGCCAATCCGTTCGCCCCGCCCGACGAAACCGAGGCCGCCGCAGCAGCACGCCCGCGCTCGCTGTTCGGCGAGATTCTCGACTGGATGCTGGCGCCGCTGCTGCTGCTCTGGCCCATGAGCCTCGCGGTCACCTATCTGGTCGCCAAGTCGATCGCGAACGGCCCGTTCGACCGCGCGCTCGAAATCGATGCCTACGTGCTCGCCCGCCAGATCCATCCGGTCAATGGCGTGGCGGAGCTGGCGCTGCCCGACTCGACGCGCGACTTCCTGCGCGCCGATAACGTCGACAGCGTGTTCTATCAGGTGCTCGGCACGCGGGGCGAACTGGTGAGCGGCGAGCGCGACATGCCGTTGCCGCATGAAGAGGACCGGCCGCCGCCGGGCATCGTCGAATTCCGCGACGACGTGCTGCACGGCAACGACATCCGCGTCGCCTACACGACCGTCGAATTTCCGCGCACGCCCGGCGCGCAGCCCGTGCTGGTACAGGTCGCCGAAACGCTCGACAAGCGCAGCCAGCTGGCCAACGACATCATTAAAGGCGTGATCCTGCCGCAGTTCGTGATTCTGCCGCTCGCGATCCTGCTGGTGTGGTTCGGCCTCTCGCGCGGCCTTGCGCCGCTGCATGCGCTGCAGGCGCACATCCGCGCGCGGCGCCCGGACGATCTGTCGCCGCTCGAGGCGCGCCGCGCGCCGCCGGAAATCGAGCCGCTGGTGACGTCGTTCAACGATCTGCTGACGCGCCTCGAACAGAACATGGAACTGCAAAAGCGCTTTATCGCCGACGCCGCGCATCAGATGAAAACCCCGCTCGCCGGCTTGCGCATGCAGGCCGAGCTGGCGCTGCGCGAGGACGTGTCGACGGAAGTGCACCGCTCGCTCGAACAGATCGCCACCAGTTCGGAACACGCCGCGCGGCTCGTCACTCAGTTGCTGGCGCTCGCGCGCGCGGAAAACCGTTTGTCGGGGCAGATATTCGCGCCGGTCGAGGTTAGCGAGGTCGCGCGCAACGCCGTGCGCGACTGGGTGCAGGCCGCGCTCGCCAAGCAGATGGACCTCGGCTACGAAGCGCCCGACGGACCCGTCCAAGTCGACGGTAATCCGGTGATGCTGCGCGAAATGCTGTCGAACCTGATCGACAATGCGATCCGCTATACGCCGCCGGGCGGGCGCATCACCGTCACGGTGAGACACGACGCGGCGGCACGGCTGGTGCATCTGGAAGTCGAAGATACCGGCCTCGGCATTCCGGTCGCCGAACGGTCGCGGGTGATCGAGCGCTTCTACCGGATTCTCGGCCGCGAAGGCGACGGCAGCGGGCTCGGGCTGGCGATCGTCCGCGAAATCGCGACCATGCATGGCGGCGAGCTGACTATCGAGGACAACGTCTATCAGGAGTCGCCGAGGCTTGCGGGGACGCTCGTGCGTGTCAGTTTGCACGTGCATGAGCGGGGCAGGACTTACCCTAACGCGCCCTGAACGAAAAAACTTGCACCCACATTTTTGAGATACGTTGAGCGAACGTTTGGAAACATTTCAATAAATTTGGCAGACGTTGACGAATCGAAGCCGGCACTTCGAATTATGCCCATCCACCTCGCGACGTCAGTACGCCGTAAGTTTCCACTCCAATAATCGGTTTCACGGGAACGCCTTTACCGGTGCTCCGCGTGCATATCAATATTGGAGACAGCATATGGCTAGCGTTGGCGGGCAAATCTCGCACGTGCCGATGACGCGCGAGGAGAAGCGGGTGATCTTCGCATCGTCGCTCGGGACGATTTTCGAGTGGTACGACTTCTATCTGGCCGGCTCGCTCGCGGCCTTCATCAGCAAAAGCTTCTTCTCCGGCGTCAATCCGACGGCCGCCTTCATCTTCACGCTGCTCAGCTTCGCCGCGGGCTTCGCGGTGCGGCCGTTCGGCGCGATCGTGTTCGGGCGGCTCGGCGACATGGTCGGGCGCAAGTACACGTTCCTCGTGACGATCGTGATCATGGGCTTGTCGACGTTCCTGGTCGGCTTTCTGCCGGGCTACGCAGCGATCGGCATCGCTTCCCCGGTGATCTTCATCGCCATGCGGATGCTGCAAGGCCTCGCGCTCGGCGGCGAGTACGGCGGCGCCGCGACCTACGTGGCGGAACATGCGCCGCCGGGACGCCGCGGCTTCTATACGGCGTGGATCCAGACCACGGCGACGCTCGGGCTGTTCCTGTCGCTGCTGGTGATTCTCGGCGTGCGCACGGCAATGGGCGAAGACGCATTCGGCGCCTGGGGCTGGCGCATTCCGTTCGTCGCGTCGATTCTGCTGCTGGCCGTGTCGGTGTGGATTCGCCTGCAACTGCATGAATCGCCGGTGTTCGAGCGCATCAAGGCCGAGGGCAAGACGTCCAAGGCGCCGCTTTCCGAAGCGTTCGGCCAGTGGAAGAACCTGAAGGTCGTGATTCTCGCGCTGATCGGCCTGACCGCCGGCCAGGCCGTGGTGTGGTACACGGGCCAGTTCTACACGCTGTTCTTCCTGACGCAGACGCTAAAGGTCGACGGCAGCAGCGCCAACATCATGATCGCGATCGCACTCCTGATCGGCACGCCGTTCTTCCTGTTCTTCGGCTCGCTGTCCGATCGCATCGGCCGCAAGCCGATCATCATGGCCGGCCTGCTGATCGCCGCGCTCACCTACTTCCCGTTGTTCAAGGCGCTCGCGCACTACACGAACCCGGCGCTGGAAGCCGCAACGCTGCGGGCTCCGATCGTCGTGATCGCGGATCCGGCGCAGTGCTCGTTCCAGTTCAATCCGGTCGGCACGGCGAAGTTCACGAACTCCTGCGACATCGCGAAGAGCGCGCTGTCGCGGGCGGGCCTGAACTACGAGAACGTCGCGGCGCCGGCGGGCACGCAGGCGCAAATCCGGGTCGGCGACACGGTGATCAACACGTTCGACGGGCGCGCCGCTGATGCGAAGGAGCAAGGCAAACTGTTCGATACGAGGCTCGCCGGGGCGCTGAAGGCCGCGGGCTATCCGCCGAAGGCCGATCCCTCGCAGATCAACTGGCCGATGACCGTGGTGATCCTGACGATCCTCGTGATCTACGTGACGATGGTCTACGGTCCGATTGCGGCGATGCTGGTGGAAATGTTCCCGACGCGGATTCGCTATACGTCGATGTCGCTGCCGTATCACATCGGCAATGGCTGGTTCGGCGGGTTCCTGCCAGCCACGGCATTCGCGATCGTCGCGGCAAGGGGCAACATCTATTCGGGGCTGTGGTATCCGATCGTGATCGCGCTGATCACGTTCGTGATCGGCATGCTGTTCGTGCGGGAGACCAAGGACTCGGACATCTACGCAAAGGACTGAAACGCGTGTTGGCCCGGGTAATTTAAAAAAGTTGTGCGCCTGGGGTTGACAGCCTCCGGCGCCGTCAGCATAATCTCGCTTCTTTCGGCGAATTAGCTCAGTTGGTTAGAGCGACGGAATCATAATCCGCAGGTCCGGGGTTCGAGTCCCTGATTCGCCACCAGTATCACTCGCAAGGCCCGCTTCTCTTAACCAAGAGCGGGCCTTTCGTTTTTTCAGCGACGATTTTGCTGCGGTGACCGGCAAGCGGGTTGCGTCAGCCAGCGAACAACCGCTTACAAGGCCATCACGCCGCCCGTGTTAACATCACCAAAACGATGTCTTCAATGGAGTGAGTTATCCTCCTCCCATTGATTCTTCGCCAGTTGCAAAAGAGCCGCTAACCCTCAAGGTTCAGCGGCTTTTTTATTTTGGCTTTCCCGATCGCAACTTCAAGGAGGGTTCTTGATGACGTTCCGCACCATCGCGCTCGCCGCGGCCACCGCTTCCATCGCGCTGCTAGGCGTCACGTCCACGTTGACGGCGCGGGCCCAGATACCGACCGACAGTCAGTGGCGCGCTAGCCCGATCACCCTGTCCACGCTGCTGCAGGACGGCTACAAGATCGTCGCCGTCGTGAATGGCGCGCACGGCGCCGCCGGGCCGGCCGACACGATCTTCGTTCAGCGCGATCAGAGCGCGTTCAAATGCATCGACCCGCAGCTGCCGGACGCGCGCACGAAAGCGCCCGCCTGCTTCGAACTGGTCCCGCCATCGGGAACCGCACCGGCTAGCGAATCGAAGTAACGGCCGTGCGATAAGCCCGCGCATCGCGAAGCGCGGGCCACCACGCCATCGTATGCGCACCTCAACGATCCACCAGGCGACTCAGATTGCCGCGCACCCGCTGCAATAGCGCGATCAGTTGCTGCGCCTCTTCATCGCTGAAACCGTTGAGCGCTTCGAGCGCCACCTCATCGCCCACCTTGCGCGCCTTGCCGAGCGTACGTCCGGCTTTGGGCGTCATGCGCACCAGATACTCACGGCGGTCCTGCGGATTGGCGATGCGCTCGATCCAGCCGCCCTCCGCCATCCGGTCCAGCAACCGGCCCGCCGAAATCGGCGCGACTTCGAGCAGATCCGCGAGCCGCGCCTGATTGATGTCGCCGTAATGCGCGAGATAAGCAAGCACGCGACACTGCGCGCGCGTCAGATCGACCGAGGATTTCGCGAGGTCGTCGAAACGCTTTCCTGCCAGCCGGCCGACGTCGGAGACCAGGAAGCCGAAGCGCTCTTCGAGTTGGGTTTTCATGCGCGGATTATACGAAAACCTTTCGCCTTCGAGCGCGGCTGCGAGCGCAATTCAGCCTCCGCATAACTCCTGATGGCGGCCGCGCGTGCAATCGATATAATAAGCATGCTTACTATATCGACCATCCCGCTCACTCATGTCCTCCGCCTCCTCGCCGGCGAGCGCGACCGCGCCGCTCAACCGGCCGATGATCACGCTCTCGATCATGCTCGCGACACTGATCCAGACGCTCGACAGCACAATCGCGAACGTGGCGCTGCCGCATATGCAGGGCACGCTGTCCGCGTCGCAGGACGAGATCACGTGGGTGCTGACTTCGTACATCGTCGCTGCCGCAATCGCGACGCCGCTCACCGGCTGGCTGTCCGACCGGCTGAGCGTGAAGCGCCTGCTGATCGTTGCGATCGGCGGCTTCACGGTGTCGTCGGCGCTGTGCGGGCTGTCGGAAACGCTGACGCAGATCGTCGCGTCGCGTTTGCTGCAAGGGATTTTCGGCGCGTCGCTGGTGCCGCTGTCGCAGTCCATCCTGCTCGACATCAATCCGCGCGAAAAGCAGGGCCAGGCGATGGCGGTGTGGGGCATGGGCGTGATGGTCGGGCCGATTCTCGGGCCGACGCTCGGCGGCTGGCTCACCGACAGCTATAACTGGCGCTGGGTGTTCTTCATCAACGTGCCAATCGGTGCGTTCGCGCTGTTCGGCGTGGCGACCTTCCTGCCCTCGCGCGAGCCGAAACACGACGTCAAGTTCGACGCGTTCGGCTTCGTCACGCTCGGTCTCGCGATCGGCGCATTGCAGGCGATGCTCGATCGCGGCGAGCAGCTCGACTGGTTCGCGTCGACCGAGATCGTCATCGAGGCGCTCGTCGCGGCGATCAGCTTTGCCTTTTTTCTCGTGCACACGGCGACAGTCGGCGAGCGCTCGTTCTTCAAATACAAGTTGCTGAAGGACCCGAACTTCGCGACCGGCACCTTCTTCATCTTCGTGATCGGTGCGGTGATGTACGCGACACGCGCGCTTCTGCCGCCGATGCTGCAAAACCTGATGAACTATCCGGTCGCGACCACCGGCCTCGTTACCGCGCCGAGCGGCGCGGGCACGATGGTCGCAATGCTGATCGCCGGACGCCTGCTGAAGCGGATCGACGCGCGGCTGTTGCTGCTCGCCGGGTTTCTGATTTCGGCGTTCGCGTTGTGGCAGATGATGCATTACACGATCGTGCTGTCGGCGTCGGACATCGTGTGGCCGGGCGTGATTCAGGGTTTCGGGCTCGGTCTCGTGTTCGTGCCGCTGAGCGCGCTGACCTTTTCGACGCTCGCGCCCGAACTGCGCGCGGACGGCACCGCGACCTACAGCCTGATGCGCAATATCGGCAGCAGCATCGGCATTTCGATCGTGCAGACGCTGATGACGCGCAACACGCAGATCTCGCACGCGGACCTCGCGGCGAACGTCACGCCGTTCAATCCCGCGATGCAGCCGATGCTCAGCAGTGGCTCGGCCTACGATATCGCGGCGCTGAACGCTTCGATCACACAGCAGGCGTCGATGATCGCCTATCTGAACGACTTCAAGCTGATGTTCGTGGCGACGTTGCTGGTGATCCCGCTACTGCTGTTGATCCGCCCTTCGCACAGGGCGCCGGATGCGTCGGTCGCGCATGCCGCGATGGATTGAGCGCGGCCACGCGCCTTCGATCACCCCTCGATCCGCCCTCGCGTCACCCCGAGCAACGAGCCCATCGCCGCACGCGCGGCAGCGGCGTTGCGCTCGCGAATCGCGTCGAACACCGCCGTATGCTCGGCCAGCGACGCGTTGAACACGTCCGCGCGTTTCGCATTCAGGCGCAATTGCGCCTCCAACGTACGCTCGATCAGCGTGCCGAGCGGGATCAGCAATTCGTTGCTGCACGCGCTCAGCACGCTCAAATGAAATTCCAGATCGGCGCGCACCCACTCGTCGACGTTGCGCGCCGCCACCATCGCCGCATGTGCGGCCGCGAGCGCGCGGAACGTATCGTCCGTGTGCGAGGCGGCAGCCAGAGCCGCGGCATACGGCTCGATCATTTCGCGCATTTCCTGCAGCTTGAGCGCGAACGCCATCGGCTCGGCGACGCGCGAATACCAGTCGAGCAGATCGGCATCGAGCAGATTCCACGCTGGCTTCGGCCGCACGCGTGTGCCCACGCGCGGGCGCGATTCGATCAGCCCTTTCGAAGTCAGCGTGCGCAGCGCTTCGCGCAGCACCGTGCGGCTCACGCCGAACGTTTCCATCAACTCCGCCTCGCGCGGCAGGATCGAATCGGGCGCGTAGTCGCCGCGCAGAATCGCGGTCGCCAGCAGATGGGTGACGCGCCCATGCAGATCGTGCTGAATAGATTTCTCCCAGCGGCCTTGCGGCGCCGTTTATTGATCATGGAATCCAGCGTCGACGGGAGCGTCCGGGCATCATCCCGCCTGTCGGCGTGCTGCCGCCTTAACCCGACGCCTTCCGGTGCGGCCATCTGTGGCCACTATCTGGCGAATAATACTATTAATAGTACTTAAACGCGCTTTTGTTGTAGCATGTGAGTCCTCGAAATATTTCGCGTGGCACCCAAGGCCGCAAGGAGACGCACACCATGAAAATCACCAAGCTCGAAACCTTCATCGTTCCGCCGCGCTGGTGCTTCCTGAAGATCGAGACCGACGAAGGCATCGTCGGTTGGGGCGAGCCGGTGGTCGAAGGCCGCGCGCACACGGTCGCGGCCGCGGTGGAAGAGCTGTCCGACTATCTGATCGGCAAAGACCCGCTACTGATCGAAGACCACTGGCAGGTGATGTACCGCGCGGGCTTCTACCGCGGCGGCCCGATCACGATGAGCGCGATTGCCGGCGTCGACCAGGCGTTGTGGGACATCAAGGGCAAGCATCACGGCGTGCCGGTGCACGCGCTGCTCGGCGGCCAGGTGCGTGACAAGATCAAGGTGTACTCGTGGATCGGCGGCGACCGTCCGAGCGACGTCGCGAACAACGCGCGCGCGGTGGTCGAGCGCGGCTTCAAGGCCGTGAAGATGAACGGCTCAGAAGAGTTGCAGATCATCGACACCTTCGACAAGGTGCAAGGCGTGATCAACAACGTCGCGGCGGTGCGCGAGGCGGTGGGGCCGAACATCGGTATCGGCGTGGACTTCCACGGCCGCGTCCACAAGCCGATGGCGAAGGTGCTGGCGAAAGAACTCGACCCGTACAAGCTGCTCTTCATCGAGGAGCCGGTGCTGTCGGAGAACGCCGAAGCGCTGCGCGACATCGTCAACCAGACCAATACGCCGATCGCGCTGGGCGAGCGTCTGTACTCGCGCTGGGACTTCAAGCACATCCTGTCGGGCGGCTACGTGGACATCATCCAGCCGGACGCGTCGCACGCGGGCGGCATCACCGAGTGCCGCAAGATCGCGTCGATGGCCGAAGCGTACGACGTCGCCCTCGCGCTGCATTGCCCGCTCGGCCCGATCGCTCTGGCAACCTGCCTGCAGATCGACGCGGTCAGCTATAACGCGTTCATCCAGGAACAGAGCCTCGGGATTCACTACAACCAGGGCAACGACCTGCTCGACTACATCAAGAACCCGGAAGTCTTCAAGTACGAAGATGGCTTCGTGTCGATTCCGCAAGGCCCGGGCCTCGGTATCGAGGTCAACGAAGAGAAGGTGCGCGAGATGGCCAAGGTCGGACATCGCTGGCGCAACCCGGTATGGCGTCACGAGGACGGAAGCGTCGCCGAGTGGTAAGAGTCTCAAGACATGCCGCCTGCGGGCGGCATGTTCGCTTTGATCGGCGAGCTGCTGCCGGTCTGCGATGCCAGGCTCGCGTCAACGCTCGCGAATGCGCTCGGCATGGTCTGCGCATCGTTCTCTTTGCTCGTCTGGGCAACATCGACCTAACCGCCAAAGCCTCGTTACGACCGCCCGCCCGCATGTTACGGCGACGTGACGCACAGGCCTTCGCAGTAACGTAACATCCTGGACCGCGTACGCTGAGACACGCGTTTCAGGGACCGCTACCCGCCCGGCTTCATTTCTCGAAAAGCCTTATCCATCAAGGCTTTCAAGCCATTTGTACGGCACCGGACATACGCATGGCCCGCGCCTTGCTGAAATGCTTGCAAACAACGCACGCATCGGGGCACATCATGGGCGAATTCCTTCCTGACTATCTGATCCGCGAACAGGCGGCCGTCGGCGCACTGGTCGCCTTCGGCGTGCTACGCATCCTCGGCGCGATGCTGGCGTTCGAACGCGGCTGGCGCATCTCGGTGGTCGAGAAATGCTTCGTTGCCGCCGCCGTCGTCTACTGCCTGCCGCAACTCTTCGATCTGCTGATGCATATGTACGGCGCGCGCGCCGCCGGCGCCGAACTCGAAGGCAAGGCCGCGGGCTGCGCGATCGCGCTCTTTTGCGCGCCGATCGTCGGCCATCGGCTCGGCCTCGAATAAGCGGCTTCATCAAGCGGATGCTCACCATGCGACTGCGGCTGGCGAAGAGACGCGCGAAGCCTGCGTATCACGTGGGCGAAGTGCTGAAGCCCGGATCTGGCGGACGCCCGATGACCGCCACCTGGAGCGGTCCGGTGCTGTTCGCACCGGGCAACTGGCTGATCTGCCAATGGATCAGCGACGCTGGCGAGTTGCAGCAGGAGATGTTTCCGGAGGAGACGCTGGAACGGGCGAGCCAGGACGCGCTCGCCGCCTGAGGAGCAGTAGCGGATTGCCGGCCACCGCCAGGCGACCGTGTGTATTGCGCCGCACGCTCCTGCAGTGCGGCGCTTTTTTTTTGGTGTTCCGTTGCAGGAATGACGCAAGGTGGACGAGCGGGCGGCGGGCGCACGGACGCGTACCGCAAGAGTCTTGAGACGCCGCCCCGTTTGCGAGTCTGGGGCGCACAGGCTTATTGCCCCAAAATCCCTTAGGCGGCGTGGTCGCACCGGACGTTGGCGATTTCATGCGCGCGTCGCACAAACTGGCGCAACACCCCACGTCACGCCCTTCGCCCGTCCGCCCCGCTCAATTCAACTCAACCCTGCTCAACCGCCCGACGGTCTCAGCCCAATGCCGCGAACGCCGGCACGCTATGCGACAGCGCCGCCGCCGCGACGAATGCCCCGATCATCGCCAGCGCTTCGAGGTACAGGACGTTGACGAACGTATGCGCATCCATCGTCGACGCCGTGCGGCGCAGGCGCGGCAGCGCGAGGAAACGGTTGAGTCCGCCGAGCACGAGCGCCATGGCGACGAGCACGAGTTTCAGCGTCAGCACGTGACCCCATGTGCTGGACTGAATCGCCTGGAGCGAGCCGCCGGAGCCGCGCACGGCATTGAAGATGCCCGACAGCAGCACGAACCCTACCGCCACCACCGACACATTCGACACCTGGGTCGCGGTGCGGATCAGCATCCCGCGCGCGGTCGAGGTGCCGAGGGCCGGCAGGATCGCCAGCCCCGCCGCCATCGCCAGCCCGCCCCACACGCTCGTGACGAGCACGTGCAGCGTTTGCATGCCGATCGCGGCCGACGCCACGCCGGCATCGGCCGCATGCCCGAGCGACGCCTTGCCCGCCGCGACCGCGATCACCGCGAGCCACAGCAGCGCATTGCGCAGCATGCCCCTATGGCTGGCCATCGCCATGCCGAGCAATACCAGCGCGCCTGCAAATGCGACGCTCCAGCCGTAGCCGACATGCGTCTGCGTCAGCACGGTCGGCACGACGCCGAACGCGGCCGGCAACGCGACCCCGGCCATCGACGCCGCCTGATACAGCAGCCAGCCGAGGTCCGCGAGCACCAGTACGACCGTCGCGGTCAGCAGCGATCGTTGCGCGCGCATCCAGGCCGGGCGCGCAGGCGAGATTTTCTGTTGGGCGTCGTTCGCGAGCCACGCGCTGAGCAACGCTGAACCGACGGCAAACGCAAACGCAACGTTCATGAGCGCGGCCATGGCGACCTGCCCGATCCACAATCCGTCGACGCTCATTTGACGTTGAACGCGAAGTCGCCTTGGGTGCGGTGGCCATCGGTGGCGACCGCGATCCAGTGCACCGCATAGCGGCCCGCGCTCAACGGCGGCAGCGGCAGGCGCATCACCCTGGCGTCCTGCTTGTCGACTTCTGAGGCGGCCTGCGCGGCCGCCTTGCCGCTCGCATCGGCCAGCGTGATCCTGCTGAACGCCGGCTCGAGCGGCTCGGTGAAATGGATCGTCACCGCGGTGGGCGCGACGGCGTCGGTGTTCGCCGCTGGCTCGCTCGACGCCAGATGCGCATGCGCGGACGCGGCAGACGTCACAACCAGCGCCGCGGCGCCGACCATCAACGCACGCAGCGTCGGACGGGAAAAATGGAATAGCTTCATGTAAGGCCGATAGCTGATGAACAGGAAAACGGTGAATGTCGAGCCGGGCGCATCTGGCTCGGACAGCGGCCGGCGAGCCCGGAAGTGTACGCTTCGATGGATCGCTCGGGCATCGGTTCAACCTGGTTTGTCGAATGGCATGGCGCGCCCCCCGCATTAACGGGGTGGAACGGGGGTGAAACGGAACAGCCAGGAATAGCTAAATTGAGATAAACGAAAAACGCCTCAGGAAGCAGGATTGCGCGTCAAAGTGTCGCATCGCTGTTACACCAGGAACCTTCTCTAATGTGGCAAATAGTCACCATGACCCTTCAATGATAGAATGCTGCGTCGCCGCAGCGCCGGCTGCCCTTCACACCGAGCCGCTCGAAGTTCGGTCAGGTCCCCGATTTTGATGGAGTTACGCGTGTCTTCTAGACGCCTTTTCCGCCCGTTGCTCGCCCTTCTCCTGATCGGCTCCGCGGGTGTCTATAGCGCTGCGAAAGCGCAGACTCAACCGAAGGCCCCCGACACAATGGAAGCGCGCGTGCAAGGTTGCACCGCGTGCCATGGCTCGCACGGGCAAGGTACCGACAACGACTACTTCCCACGCCTCGCGGGCAAGCCGGCCGACTATCTGTTCAACCAGTTGCAGAACTTCCGCGAAGGGCGTCGCAAGTACCCGCCCATGAATTACCTCGTCACGTATCTTTCGGACGACTACCTTCATAAGATCGCGACGTTCTTTTCGCAGCAGCGCCCGCCGTATCCGCCGCCGGCCAAGCCGACGGTGTCGTCGGCCACGCTCGCGCGCGGCCAGCAGCTCGTGCTGAACGGCGACGCAGGCAAGCAGATCCCGGCTTGCGCGGCCTGCCACGGCAAGGCCTTGACGGGCATGGAGCCGGCTATCCCCGGTCTGGTCGGCCTGCACGCCGACTACATCAGCGCGCAACTTGGCGCATGGCGCTCGGGTACGCGTCATGCCATCGCGCCTGATTGCATGCACACCATCGCCACGCGCCTGAGCGACGAAGACGTGAACGCCGTTGCGGCATGGCTTTCCACGCAGCAGGCTCCACAAAACCCCGTGCCGGCTCCGGCCCGCTCGTTGAAGACTCCGCTTGCCTGCGGCAGCGAACCGCAATAAGGCACCGGGAGAGACACTCAAATGAAACGCAAGTCCTTGTTCGCCCTCTCGGCAGTCGTCGTGGTTGCGGCTGCCGCACTCGTTCCCGTCCTGTGGTCGGGCGGCGACAACCTGCATAACGGCTCGGCGATGGCGGCCACGCCCGCCGATCAGGCCGAACTGATCAAAAAGGGCGAGTACCTCGCCCGCGCCGGCGACTGTATCGCCTGCCACACGGTGCGCGGCGGCAAGCAGTTTGCCGGCGGGCTGCCGATGGCCACGCCGTTCGGCACGATGTTCACGCCGAACATCACGCCGGACGACCAGTACGGCATCGGCAAGTGGACCCAGGACGACTTCTATCGCGCGATGCACACCGGCCGCTCGAAAGACGGCAGCCTGCTGTATCCGGGCTTCCCGTTCACGAGCTACACGAAGGTCACGCGCGCCGACTCGGACGCGATCTACGCGTTCCTGCGCTCGGTCCCGCCGGTCAACGTGCCGAGCCGTCCGCACGAACTGAAATTCCCGTTCAACCAGCGCAACATGCTGATCGGCTGGCGCACGCTGTTCTTCCGTGAAGGCGAGTTCAAGCCCGATCCGACCAAGTCGGTCGAATGGAACCGCGGCGCGTACCTGATCGAAGGCCTCGGCCATTGCGGCATGTGCCACACCTCGATCAACGCGATGGGCGGCCCGGTCAATTCGGCGGCCTTCGCGGGCGGCCTGATCCCGCTGCAGAACTGGTACGCGCCGTCGCTCACGTCGAACCGTGAAGCCGGCCTCGGCGACTGGGACCTGAAGGACATCGCCGATCTGCTGAAGACCGGCGTGTCGAATCGCGGCGCGGTGTTCGGTCCGATGGCTGAAGTGGTTCACAACAGCCTGCAGTACATGTCGGACGAAGACATTAACGCGATGGCCACGTACCTGAAGACGATTCCGCAAAAGAGCGAGGCGCCTGAACCGCTGCAGCTCGAAACGTCGGAAAAGTTCGGCGGCGAACTGCTGAAGCAAGGCGCGAAGATCTACGCTGACAACTGCGCGAAATGCCACGCGGAAAACGGCCTCGGCATGCCGCCGTCGTTCCCGCCGCTCGCGAACAATCAGTCGATCCAGATGCCGTCGGCGGTCAACCCGATCCGCATGGTGCTCAACGGTGGTTATCCGCCGAGCACGGAAGCCAACCCGCATCCGTATGGCATGCCGCCGTTCGCACAGTCGCTGTCGAACACGGAAGTCGCCGCGGTGGTGACGTACATCCGTATGTCGTGGGGCAACCATGGCACCGCGGTGTCGCCGCAGCAAGTGTCGGATCTGCGTTCGGCGCCGCTCGACTAAGCAGCCTGAGTTGCACCCCGGGCGCGGCCTGCGAAATTCGCGGCCGCGCCCTTCGTTTTTGCAGGACCGGTATCATGTCGGTATTTACCCTGATGAAACCGCGCAGGAGGAAAGAGCCGTGCATGTCGGTGAGCGTTTGAACAGCATGACCCATCTTGTCGGCGCCGTGCTGTCGGTGGTGGGGCTGGTGACGCTCGTCACGATGGGCGCGCTCGACGGCGACGCGTACAAGGTGGTCAGCTTCGCGGTATACGGTGCGATGCTGTTCGTGCTGTATGCTATCTCGACGCTTTACCACAGCGCGCGTAACCCGCGCGTCAAAGCGGTCCTGCAAAAATGCGACCATTCGGCGATCTACCTGCTGATCGCCGGCAGCTACACTCCGTTCACGCTTGTCACCTTGCGCGGGCCGTGGGGCTGGTCGTTATTCGGCGTGAGTTGGGGGCTTGCCGCCCTCGGCATCGTGCAGGAACTGACGCTCGGGCGACGCACCCGCAGCGTGTCGATGGTGCTGTATGTTTTGATGGGATGGCTCGCGCTCGTTGCCGTCCACCCGCTGCTGCAAGCCTTACCTGCAGCGGGTACCGCCTGGCTCGTGGCCGGCGGGATCATCTACAGCGCCGGCATCTACTTCTTCATCAACGACGAGCGCATCCGGCATGGACATGGTATCTGGCACCTGTTCGTACTGGCGGGCAGTCTGTGTCAATTCGTCAGTGTTGCGCGCTATGTCGCGTGACACCCCACGGCGACGAAATGCAACTTAAGGCCAGTCAACGTGTCTGCATAGCGCGTTGAAGCATTCGGCACGTGTTTGAGCGTGCCGCCGATTTCTCTGCGACCGGAACTGGGCTTGGGCATCGAACGCGCCATGCTGGCGTGTTCATGCTGCATTCATGCCTGCTTGAGCCCATTTGTGCCGTTCGCGAAACTGCATTGCAAAGAGCATTTATGTCTTTTGATTCCCTCGGCTTGTCCGAACCGTTGGTCCGCGCAGTACACGAACTCGGCTATACCACGCCGACTCCCATCCAGACGCAAGCGATCCCCGCCGTGCTCAACGGCGGCGACCTGCTGGCCGGCGCGCAGACCGGCACCGGCAAGACCGCCGGTTTCACGCTACCCATCCTGCAGCGTCTGAATTCGATGCCGGCCGTCGCCACCGGCTCGGGCAAGCGCGCGGTGCGCGCCCTGATCCTCACGCCGACGCGTGAGCTGGCCGCGCAGGTCGAAGAAAGCGTGCGCGCTTACGGCAAGTATCTGAAGCTGAAGTCGACCGTGATGTTCGGCGGCGTCGGCATCAATCCGCAGATCGGCGCGTTGCGTAGCGGCGTGGACATCGTCGTCGCGACGCCGGGCCGCCTGCTCGATCACATGCAGCAGAAGACCATCGATCTGTCGCATCTCGAGATTCTCGTGCTCGACGAAGCCGACCGCATGCTCGACATGGGCTTCATCCACGACATCAAGCGCGTGCTCGCCAAGTTGCCGCCGAAGCGTCAGAACCTGCTGTTCTCGGCCACGTTCTCCGACGAGATCAAGACCCTCGCCGACAACCTGCTCGACTCGCCGGCGCTGATCGAAGTGGCTCGCCGCAATACGACGGCGGAAACGGTCGCACAAAAGATTCACCCGGTGGACCGCGACAAGAAGCGCGAGCTGCTCACGCATCTGATCAAGCAGCACAACTGGTTTCAGGTGCTGGTGTTCACGCGCACGAAGCACGGCGCGAACCGCCTCGCCGAACAACTGACCAAGGACGGCATCAGCGCGCTCGCGATTCACGGCAACAAGAGCCAGTCGGCCCGGACCCGCGCGCTCGCCGAGTTCAAGGACGGCACGCTGCAGGTGCTGGTCGCGACCGACATCGCCGCGCGCGGCATCGACATCGACCAGTTGCCCCACGTGGTCAACTTCGATCTGCCGAATGTGCCGGAAGATTACGTGCATCGTATCGGCCGCACGGGTCGCGCGGGCGCGACGGGCGAAGCGGTGTCGCTGGTGTGCGTCGATGAATTGCAACTGCTGAAGGACATCGAGAAGCTGATCAAGCGTCCGGTGCCGCAGGAAGTGATCGCCGGTTTCGAACCGGACCCGACCGCGAAGCCGGAACCGATCCTGCGCCGCGGCCAAGGTGGCGGCGGCGGCGGTGGTCGTTCGCCGCGTCAAGGTCAAGGCGCGCCGAAGCGTGATGGCGCCGCTGCGGCGAAGCCTGCTCAGCGTTCGGGCCAGCGTCCGGCGAACGGTCAGCAACAGCCGAAGCCGCAGGGCGCGAAGCCGGCGGGCAACGGCGGCCAGCCGCGTCGCGACGGTCAGCGTCATGACGACCGGCCGCGCGCGGTCGCGCATGAAGGCAGCGCTGCGCAACATGCGCCGCGCAAGCCGCACGCCAACAAGCCGCAAGGCGGCAATCCGGGTGCGTTGCTGGGCGGCGCGAAGCCGCGCAACGACGCACCGCGTGGCGGCCAGCCGTCACGCAGCGGCCAGCGCGGCCGTTAAGCTGCAAGGCTCCCGGCTGGCCGCTTGGTCCTCGCTAGTCGAGGACTAACGGCCGGCCGCGGCGGCCGCCTGCTTCAGGTGCTCGACCTGCCGTTCCCAACGGTCGAGCACCGTACTTCCCTGCCCTTCCAGTTCGAACGTGATGCCGCTCGTCAGGCGCGCATAACGCACGCTCTGCGCCTCGGCCGTATCGATCGAACCGATCAGATAGACCAACCCGCTGTCGTCTCCAGCAGCACCGGCGAGCGGCGTGAAAAGCAACTGCACCTGATAGAAAGCTGCGTCGCAAACGAAGCTCAGCGCGGCGCGTCCGCTTTGCGCGATCGCGCGCGCCGCCCTCGCTTGCGGCCACAACGCGATGCACAGCGTGCGCGAATCGGGCGCGTACAACTCGCCGACACCGAGCAACGACGTGCGCACGTGGCCGTTCGTATCGACACTTAGCAGCGACGCGGTGAATCCTGTCTTGCTCGCCAGCGACGAACCGTCGAACAACGCGCGCACGGCATCGGGCCATTCGTCGAACACGTTCTGTTCGAGCGGACGTGCAGGTGCGGAGGAATCGCTCATGCTGTCGATCCGGTTGAAAGTGGGCAAGGCTCAATCATGCCTCGAAAAAGCAATGGCCCGCGTTAGCGGGCCATTCTTCTGCATGTCGTTGCGTAATTGCGTTTCAGTAAGCCAAAGACACGCGGCTCGCCAGCGACTCAGCGGAAGAACACATGCTGCGTGATCTTCGCGAGCGGATAGTGCACGCCCGGCTGAATCTTCGCCGGCAGATTGAGCGGCTTGAGCAACATCTTCACGCACATGTCGGCGGACAGGTTGCGCCGCACCAGCGCATTGATACGCGCCGCCCGCTCGCGGTTATACGCCGAATCATGCACGCGCTCCGGATAGCGAATCGCGAACACATGACGCAGCGCGATCTCCGAGTCTTCGTTCTTGATCTCCATCACGCGCCGCATCAACGCGCCGAGTACCGCGAGCCGTCCGTTGCCTTCGATCCGGTTGTACTTCTTGAAGAACTTGAAAAAATGCTTGTAGTGACGGACTTCGTCGGTGCGGATGTTGTCGGTGATCTGCTTGAGCACCGGTTCATCCGAACATTCGCCGATCGCGCGGTACAGCGTCGCCGTGCCGGTCTCCACCACACAGCGCGCGACCATTTCGAGCGCGCGGGTCTTCTCGAAATCTTCGACCGAACAGGTCAGCGAATACTCGTCCATGAAATTGCGGAAGGCGGTGTCCCAGTCGAATTCGGGCCACACATAGGCGACATACGTTTTGAGCGCGCGGCCATGCTGCATCTCTTCCGGCTCCCATTCCTTGTTGAGCCAAGCCGAGACCTCGGGATCGCCGTTGAAAAAAGTACTGAGATTGCTCGTGTAAAGATCGGTTCCGCTTTCAATGAACGAAGCCGCGCACAGGAGCAGCAGCAGGTCTTCATTAGCGACGGCCTTCTGCCGATCAATGCGGGTCAGGTCGATGTCCTCGATCCGCCAGGGCATGACATGGTTCGGCTCGGTATGCATGATGTGTTGCTCCGAATGCTGTCCCGACTCGTGCTGCCTGCGCGAAACCGCCCCGCATTCGCCGTGACGGTTCGCTATGTCGGACACAGCGCTTGAATTAGAGTTAACCCCTTGTCTGCATCTTAGCCGGTGTTAACCAACTCTGCAGACAACCCAGCACAGACCATGCCGGACGGGCTCAGTTCCAATTCGGAGATAGTCGAAACGCTCGGTCGAGAAAACGTCGGGCGCCAGACGAAAAAAGCCAGCTCGAAGGAGCTGGCTTTGAGGCAGGGCATGGAGCCTGTGAGCCTCGTGAGTCACCGCAGAGACGCCGGAGCCAGCGTGCGACCGCGCCCCCGCCCGCCCCGCTGCGATGCGCGATGCTCAGGCAGGCTGCACGTTTTGGAGCGGACGCACGCGGCGCATGCGTTGCGCGACGATGATCAACGACAGGCCCGACAGCACCGCCGCAAGCAGCACGTAATAACTTGGCGCGAGCTTGTCGCCGGTCAAATGAATGAAGGTCTCGACGATCGTCGGCGCAAAGCCGCCGAAGATCGTCACGCCGATGCTATAGCCGATCGAGAGACCGGTCGAGCGCACGTGCGTCGGGAAGATCTCGGACATCAGCGAGGGCATCGGTCCGGAGTAAGCGGCCTTGAAGATGCCCGCGATGGCTTGCAGCGCCATCAGCCAGCCGATCGTCGGATGAGACTGCAGCCACGCGAACATCGGGTAGATCATCACGCCCATCAGGATCGACGTAGTCAGCATGATGCGAATCCGCCCGATACGGTCGGACAATGCGCCCATCACCGGCGAAAAGATGAACTGCAGTCCGCCGTTGAGCACCACCACACCGAACGACGCGGCCGCCGACATGTGCAACTGCTTGACGGCGTACATCGGCATGTAGAGTTGCAGCACGTAGACGCCAACCGTCGACTGCGCCACGATGCCGACCGCGAGCACGAGGTTGACCCACTGGTTGGCGAACGATACGCCCTTCGCTTCGCTCGCGTCTTTACGCTCGCCGGCCGCTTCGCGTGCCTTGCGCAACTCGAGAAACTCCGGCGTTTCGTCGAGATGCGAACGGATGTAGAAGCCGACCGGCCCGACCAGCAAACCGAACACGAACGGCAGGCGCCAGCCCCAGCTACTGAGATGCTCGGGCGACATCCATGCGGTCAGCAGCGAGCCGAAGGTAGCGGCGGTGATCGCCGCGAGGCCCTGGCTCGCGAACTGCCAGCTCGCGTAATAACCTCGGCGCGACGCACTGTGCTCGACCATGAAGGCCGTCGCGCTGCCGAACTCGCCGCCCACTGCGAAGCCTTGCACGAGCCGCGCGAGCAGGATCAGCAACGGCGCCGCGATGCCGATCGACGCATATGGGGGCATCACGGCCATCGTGAAGGTGCCGACCATCATCAATGCGATGGCGAGCGTGAGCGCCGCCTTGCGCCCCTTGCGGTCGCCGTAGATGCCCAGCACGACCGCGCCCAGCGGACGCATCAGGAACGAGATGCCGAACGTGGCGATGGCGAACAGTGTCGAGAGCCACTCGTCCTGCATCGGGAAAAACTCTTTGGCAATGATGGTCGCGAAATAGCCGTAGACCAGAAAGTCGAACCATTCGAGCGCATTGCCGACCGATGACGAAAACACGATCCGCCGCACCATCGCTTTGGAGAGCGGTGCGGACGACGCGTGAGGGGAAGCTGTCGTGGATGGCGACGCGTGGGTGTGCATGATGTCTCCTGCCTTGTTCAATGCCTGCTTTGACGCCGTATGCCTGGCGTGCGGGGTGTATCTGAAACGTGACTGATGGGCGTGACGCGCGAGGCGGCCGATGTCGTTCGATAACGGCGCTCCCGCGCAGCAGCGCGGCGGGTGGCTCGCATGCCGACCACCGCGACTGCGATGGGAGCCATTCGGCGATATGCTATTTGCCCCGCCCGCGGCCTCGCCAGATTCAGCGAGGCGCCGCCGGGGCACTCCCCGAAGCGGCCTCCCCGGCTGCGCCGCGCATCACGTGGAATGGATCAGAACCCGGCGGCCAACCCGTCGCGGCGGCTGTCGCTTGCCGCCACGTAGCCGCGCTCCGGATCGTTCCGGTCGAGCTTCCAGATGTACTGGCCCGAACCGAAGTCCATGTATGGATCGTCGACCGACTTGATCGTGTGGCCCAGCTTCTGCAACGCCTCGGCGGTCTTCGGATCGAGCGTGGATTCGATGTCGATCGTGAAGTCGCGGTTGACCTTCCAGCGCGGCGCGTCGCACGCGGCCTGCGGTTGCTGACCGTAATCGAGCATCCGCACGATGGATTGCAGATGGCCTTGCGGCTGCATGTCGCCGCCCATCACGCCGAAGCTCATCACCGCTTCCTGCTGGCCGTTCACCTGCTGCGTGAGGAACGACGGGATGATCGTGTGGAACGGGCGCTTGCCGCCTTCCACGACGTTCGGCGACTTCGGGTCCATCGAGAAGCCGCAGCCGCGGTTCTGCATCGCGATGCCGCTGTCAGGCACCACGATGCCCGAGCCGAAGCCCATGTAATTCGATTGAATGAAGCTCACCATCATGCCGCGCTCGTCCGCCACCGACATGTAGATCGTGCCGCCGGCCTTCGGCATGCCGAAGTCGAACTGCGTCGCGCGCTTGTGGTCGATCAGCTTCGCGCGCGACGTGAGGTACGCGTCGTCGAGCATCTGCTCGGGCGTGACTTCCATCGAACGCGGATCGGCCACGTAGCGGTAGACATCGGCGAACGCCAGCTTCATCGCTTCGATCTGCAAGTGCTGCGACTCGACGTTGTCGACCGCCAGCGACTTCACGTCGAATTTTTCGAGGATGCCCAACGCGATCAGCGCCGCGATGCCCTGGCCGTTCGGCGGAATCTCATGCACGGTGTAGCCGCGATAGTCCTTGCCGATCGGCTCGACCCAGTCCGCGCGGTAGTTGCGCAGGTCGTCGAGCGTGAGCGCCGCGCCGCCTTCGCGCGCGAACGCCGCGATCCGCTCGGCGATCTCGCCTTCGTAGTACGCGCGCGGGCCAAGCTCGGCGAGCTTGCGCAGCGTCTTCGCGTGGCCGGGGAAGCGCACCAGCTCGCTCACTTCAGGCGCGCGGCCGCGCGGCATGAAGGTTTGCGCGAAGCCCGGGAGGTCCTTCAGTTCCGGCACGGCCGCTGCCCACTTGTAGGCGACGATGCTCGCCACCGCATGGCCGCGCTCGGCGATTTCGATGGCCGGCTCCATCAGGTCGGCGAACGGCAGCGTGCCGAACTTCTGATGCAGCGCTTCCCAGCCCGCGATCACGCCGGGCACCGTCACCGCATCCCAGCCGCGCTTGGGCTGCTTCGCGAGACCGTTTTCCGCGCCGTATTTGCGCTTGAAGTAGTCGACGTTCCACGCCGCCGGCGAGACGCCCGACGCGTTCAGGCCATGCAGCTTCTTGCCGTCCCACACCAGAGCGAACGCGTCGCCGCCAAGGCCGCACGACACCGGCTCGACCACCGTGATGGCGGCGGCCGCCGCGATCGCCGCATCGACGGCATTGCCGCCTTTCCACAGCATGCGCAGCCCGGCTTGCGCGGCGAGCGGATGCGAAGTCGAAACGATGTTGCGCGCGAATACAGGCAGACGCGGCGTCGGATAGGGGTTTTGCCAGTTGAAGCCAGTCATGTCGAACACTCTCGAAAGCGCGATCCGGAGCGAGGAAAGCCGTCCGGTACGCGGGAAATCATGAAAACAGGGTAAAACGCGAAACCGTGGATTGCAGCGCGAACCGGCCCAAAAAACAAATTCATTTATCAAATGAATAAATGCACCTGGCGCCTGAATGGATCAGACGATTGCCTTCGCGCGCCTTATGCATGTCGCGCGAGTTCACGGACAAGGGGACTGATGGTCTT
The DNA here is from genome assembly GCF_902859935.1 of Paraburkholderia fynbosensis. GTDB lineage: Bacteria > Pseudomonadota > Gammaproteobacteria > Burkholderiales > Burkholderiaceae > Paraburkholderia > Paraburkholderia fynbosensis. Next base: position 174,022 of record NZ_CADIKI010000002.1, on the reverse strand, counting down.
ACAATAGTCATATCCCGTTCACGCATGACCCGGTTTCCGGCTTGGCACATCACGCCGGCGGCGGGCAGCGCCCGATAAAATCCCACGACCCGAGACACATGACCCGAGACCCCCGCCTCACTCTCAATGCGCGGCAACAGGAATTGCTGGAGTGGGTGCAACGCGACGGCTTCGTGACCGTGGACGACCTCGCGGCGCACTTCGACGTGACGCCGCAAACGATCCGCCGCGACGTCAACTGGCTTGCCGACATGAACCTGCTGCGCCGCTATCACGGCGGCGCCAGTCTGCCGACCAGTTCCGAGAACGTCTCGTACACCGCACGCCAGCGGATGTTCCATGACGAGAAGAGGCGCATCGCAGCGCTGGTGGCCACTCACATTCCCGATCAGGCGTCGCTCTTCATCAACCTCGGCACCACGACCGAGGAAGTCGCTCGAGCACTCAACCGGCATCGCGGGTTGCGGGTGATCACCAACAATCTGAACGTCGCGAGCATGATGAGCGGCTATCCGGATTGCGAGGTGCTGGTGACGGGCGGCATCGTGCGGCCTTGGGACAAGGGCATCGTCGGCGAACTCGCAATCGATTTCATCCGTCAGTTCAAGGTGGATTTCGCGATCATCGGCACCTCCAGTATCGAAACGGACGGCACACTGCGCGATTTCGACACCCGTGAAGTGCGCGTGGCCGAGGCCATCATCCAGCATGCGCGCACCGTATTCCTCGCGGCTGACAGCTCGAAATTCGGCCGCCCGGCGCTGGTCCGCCAAGGCCATCTCGACCAGATCGATGCGCTCTTCACCGATGCCGCACCCGCCGCCCCGATGCTCGAAGCCCTCACCGCGGCCAACTGTCAGGTGTACATCGCGGATTAACCATGCGTTCTGCGCCATGCTGCAGCGCATACAAAACTTCGAGTGAAATCAAGATTCAGGCCGCTATTCCCAACCGCCGCCGGGCCCCTCAATTGTCAAAGGGAATATTTGCGGGGGCGCATTTGGCGTTTAACGTGCGGTTGACTACACTCCAGTTCCCGCTGTGCGTGGCGCATTCTGCGTAGCGCCGGTTGCGTGGTTGTGTTGTGTGAGCCGTACTTCCCGCCTGATCCTCTAGCGGACTTCACTGGCATCTCGCCAGTCGCCGGCAAGGCCGTCCGCGTTTGCTTGACATGGAGAGAACGATGCTGAGTCCGCATGAATTCGCCACGTTGTTGCTCGTCAAGGACGCCCCTAATCAGGTCGACATGGGCCGAGAAGAACTCGACGCGCTGCTGGAACGCCAGTTGGTACAACTCGAACGACTCGCGTCGGGCAACGAACAATGGCGTGTGACGGAAACCGGCGATGAGGCACTGCGGGCTATCAAGCGTTTTTCCTGATGTCGCGAAAGCGTGTCGCTGTTTTTGCAGCCGACGCGCGGTCTTGCAATGACGGCAGGGTGCGTCGTACACAGTTCGTACGCCCTCGCTCCCTGTCGATTGCCTCGTATTTTCTACGCCTCTTAACGAAGCCGGACCGGGCAGCCGGTCAAGAGGCCGCGTTGCCGCGTCGTCGTGCCCGACTCGTTGACACGATGAATTGGCGCGACGGACCTTCGGCCCTCGCGCCTGTCAACATCGCTTTCCCGCGAACGGCATTCGGCAATTCCGCCCAGCGACTTGACTCAAGGCTTGGCGGGCAGATGCGTTCGCCACACCCGGCGCGCGAGCCTTGCGACGATGCGCGAACCGCCGCCGCCCCATTACCCCACCCGGTTAGAGATAGCGGCCCACGCGCCCGCCTGCGCGGAGAGGAAAACGCAATACGACCCCGCTCAACCGCTGCGCAAGGTCGGATCGACCGCCGCGCGCCAGCTCAGCGCCTTGGCCCGTTGGGCGGTGAAAAACTCGACCCACTGATTGCGCGCGTGCGGATCGGCGCTCATACCTTCGCTCGCATGACGCTGGGCGATGGCGGCCTGGAACGCGCAGAAATCGTCCTTCGACAACGCGCCGCGCCGGTTCGCCACATAGGCGTCGAATAGCGCCGCGTAGACGCCTTGCGCATCCTTGCCATAGTCGACGGGTTGCGCCGTGCACATCCGCTGCAACGCTTCGAACGACGGCGCACCCATCGTCCCCGTCAGGCTCGGCGAGCTGACGCACCCCGTGAGAAGCGCGGCGGCGCCGATCATCAAAAGTCCACGCATTCATTCACCTCGAAATGGCTACTGCCGAGAGTATCGTCCGTGGCCGCCCATTGCGCCACACCCTTGGCCGTTCGGGTAAGGCGCGTTCAGATAAAGCGAACTTTACTTTTTCGAATATGTTCATTAAAGTTCGAAAACGAACACAGTCTGTTCGGCCGGCTTCCATACGACTTTCAAGCGCAACGCAGGGGACACAGCAGGTGACGCAAGGCTCGAGATACGATTTGCTCGTCGTTGGCGGCGGGATCAACGGCGCAGGCATCGCACGCGATGCGGCCGGTCGCGGCCTGTCGGTGCTGCTCTGCGAACAGGACGATCTGGCCGCGCATACGTCGTCGGCCAGCACCAAGCTGATCCACGGCGGCCTGCGCTACCTCGAATACCGCGAGTTCGGCCTGGTGCGCAAAGCGCTGCAGGAGCGCGAAACACTGCTGCGCGCCGCGCCGCACATCATGTGGCCGCTGCGCTTCGTGATGCCGCACATGCCCGATCTGCGCCCGGCCTGGCTGATCCGGGCGGGGCTGTTTCTGTACGACCATCTCGCCAAACGCGAATTGCTGCCCGGTTCGCGCGGCATCTCGATGCGCAGGCATCCGGCCGGCGCGCCGCTGATCGACTCGATCAAACGCGGTTTCGTGTATTCGGACGGCTGGGTCAACGACGCGCGTCTGGTCGTGCTGAACGCACTCGACGCGCAGGAACACGGCGCAACGATTCTGACGCGCACGAAGCTCGTCAGCGCGGTGCGCGCGGGCGGTGAATGGCGCGCGCAACTGCGGCGCGCCGACGGCACCACCCTCGACGTACGCGCTGCCTCGATCGCGAACGCCGCGGGCCCATGGGTCGGCGAACTGCTGCAGGGCGCGCTCGGCCGCCAGGCATCGCACAGTGTCCGCCTCGTAAAAGGCAGCCATATCGTCACGCGGCGCCTGTTCGAACACGACCACGCGTACATCTTCCAGAACCCCGACAAGCGGATCATCTTCGCGATTCCGTACGAAGGCGATTACACGCTGATCGGCACGACCGACCTCGAATATCGCGGCGACCCGTCGCAAGTGGCGATCGACGCCGGCGAAACGCAGTATCTGTGCGACTCGATCAACCGCTACTTCAAACAGAAGATCTCGCCGGCCGACGTGCGCTGGACCTATTCGGGCGTGCGTCCGTTGCTCGAAGACGAAGGCGCGGACAACCCGTCGGCAGTCACGCGCGATTACTCGCTCGAACTCGACGCGCCCGCGGGCGAAGCGCCGCTTCTGTCGGTGTTCGGCGGCAAGATCACGACCTTTCGCAAGCTCGCGGAGCAAGCCGTCGACACGCTCGCGCAGGCGTTGCACAATGGCGCGCCCGCGTGGACCGTCGGCGCGACGTTGCCGGGCGGCGATATTCCGCGCGCGGACTTCGACCGCTTCCTCGCCGGCTTCAGGCAGCAGCATGCGTGGTTGCCGGCCGAGCTGGCGCACCGGCTCGCGCGCGCCTATGGCACGCGCGCCACACGGGTGATCGGCGAAGCGCGCTCGGTGGCCGATCTCGGCCGGGCGTTCGCGCCGGGTCTCTTCGAAGCCGAACTGACGTACCTGTGCGACACCGAATGGGCGCGCAGCGCCCAGGACGTGCTGTGGCGCCGTTCGAAACTCGGGCTGCACGTCGAGCCGGGCACGCTCGCGTCGATCACGCACGACATCGACGCCTGGTTCGCCCGCGAACCCGCGCGGCAAAGCGCATAGACTGCACGCATAGTCTGCGAAGACCGGCTCGGCCTGCGGTCAACTCCCCCCTTTCGGCTGGACCGGCGCGGGCCGCACAATCTCATCCACGATTGCAGCCCGGCTAAAACAACAGGCGGCTCCCGGCGTCGGCAGGCAGGCCGGGGAATCGCCCACGCATGGAGAAGAGACAATGCAGGATCAGTACATCCTCGCGCTTGACCAGGGCACCACCAGCTCGCGTGCAATGCTGTTCGACCGGCTCGGCAATGTCGTGTCGATCGCCCAGAAAGAATTCCAGCAAATCTATCCGCACCCCGGCTGGGTCGAGCACGACCCGCAGGAAATCTGGTCGACCCAGGCCGGCGTCGCCGCCGAAGCCGTGACGCGCGCCGGCATGAACGGCACCTCGATCGCCGCGATCGGCATCACCAATCAACGCGAAACCACCATCGTGTGGGATCGCGAAACCGGCCACCCGGTCTACAACGCGATCGTATGGCAGGACCGGCGCACCGCCGATTTCTGCGACCAGCTCAAGGAGCAAGGGCTCGCAGACAAGGTCCGCGCGAAAACCGGCCTGCCGATCGACTCGTATTTCTCGGCGACCAAGATCCGCTGGATTCTCGACAACGTCGAAGGCGCGCGCGAAAAAGCGCGGCAAGGGCGCCTCGCGTTCGGCACGGTCGACAGCTGGCTCGTGTGGAACTTCACCAAGGGCAGCCTGCACGTCACCGACGTGACCAACGCGTCGCGCACGATGCTGTTCAACATCCACACGCTGCAATGGGACGACGAACTGCTCGACGCGCTCGACATTCCGCGCAGCATGCTGCCGGAAGTGCGGCCGTCGTCGGAAGTGTATGGGCCGACCAAGACCACCGTATTCGCGTCGAAGATTCCGCTCGCGGGCATCGCCGGCGATCAGCACGCCGCGCTGTTCGGCCAGATGTGCACGGAGTCGGGCATGGTGAAGAACACCTACGGCACCGGCTGTTTTCTCGTGATGAACACCGGCGACAAGCCGATCGAATCGAAGAACAATCTCGTGACCACGATCGCGTGGCAGATCGGCGACAAGATCAACTACGCGCTCGAAGGCAGCATTTTCATCGGCGGCGCGGTGGTGCAATGGCTGCGCGACGGCCTGGGCATCATCAAGAACGCCGCCGAGATCGAAACGCTCGCGCGCGGCGTGCCGCATTGCGACGGCGTGTATCTGGTGCCCGCCTTCGCCGGCCTTGGCGCGCCGCACTGGAACGCGCATGCACGCGGCACGCTGTTCGGCGTGACGCGCGGCACGAGCTCGGCGCATATCGCACGCGCCGCGCTCGACTCGATCGCCTACCAGTCGCTCGACGTGCTGCAGGCGATGGAAGCGGACTCCGGCATTCGCATCGGCGAATTGCGCGTGGACGGCGGCGCCTGCGCGAACAATCTGCTGATGCAATTCCAGGCGGACATTCTCGGCGTCGACGCGGTGCGCCCGAAGGTGCCGGAAACGACCGCCTTGGGCGCGGCGTATCTCGCCGGTCTCGCGGTCGGCTACTGGAAGGACGTCGACGAACTGCAGCAGCAGTGGAAGCTCGAGCGCCGCTTCACACCGGCGTTGCCGCACACTGAAGTCAAGGCCTGTCTCGACGGCTGGCAACGCGCGGTCCGCGCCGCAAAGGCGTGGGCGGATATGCACTGAGTGCGCTGGCGCGGGCAGCTGAGTGCCCCTCGCAAGCGTCAGCACCCGAGTGGTCTGAGCACCTGAGTACGCCAGTATCCCGCCCGTTGTTTCGCCGCCAACCCGCGCTCGCCAGCGCGACGCCGCCCATTCGGCGGCTTCACCGATCACCCGCGGCATCCTGCTGCGCAGAGATTGAAAGCACGTATCATGACGCTTTCACTCTGCGCGCCCGAGCTTGCCACCATCCTGCTCCCGCGTTCCCCGCTTTCCGTTTCCAGGCATGATCGACCACCTCATCTGTGATTGCGACGGCGTGCTCGTCGATAGCGAAGTCATCGCCGACCGCGTGATGTTCGAAACGCTCACCGTGGCCTTTCCCGGCCTCGACTTCGAGCCCGTCGTCAAAACCGCGTTTGGCCAGCAGACGTCACGCTTTCTCGAAGGCATCGAGAAGTCCTTCGACATCACGCTGCCCGCCAATTTTCTCGACACCATCGAACACAATGTCGAGCTGGAACTGGCGGCGTCGCTGAGTCCGATCAACGGCGTGCGCGAGGCTTTGCAACGCGTGACGCTGCCCGCCGCGGTCGTGTCGAACAGCCGCATGACGCGTGTGAGCGCGTCGGTGCGGCGCGCGGGTCTGCAACAGATTTTCGGCGAGCGGATTTTCAGCGCCGAACAGGTGGCGCGGCCGAAGCCCTATCCGGACGTCTATCTGTTCGCGGCGCAAACGCTCGGCGTGGAGCCGTCGCGCTGCGTCGTCGTCGAGGACAGCATCGCCGGTCTGAACGCGGCGCGCTCGGCGGGCATGAAGACGATCGCCTTCGTCGGCGCGAGCCATATCCCCGACGGCTATGCGGACGCGCTGCGCAAGATGGGCATGACGCGCATCATGAGGCACATGGATGAACTGCCTGCGCTGATCGAAGCTGGAGTGCGCGGAGAGTTCGCCGACGTGCAGTCGTAGCGGACTGGCGTGACAGAACGCGTCATGTAGCGTGGTGCAGGCGCCGCCAGCTTCGACTCAAGCGGCGCCGACAAAAAAGGCCGGTTCGGGACAGAACCGGCCTTTCGTTTTTGCAGCACTCGTCACGTCACACCAACACGACGCGACGCGCGTCGCATCTCACGCTTCGTCGGCGACGCATTCGCGCGCCTGCGCCAGCGCCTCACGAAACTCGACGAGTTCGGCAATCGTCAGCATCGGCAGATTGTGTTGCGCGGCGAAGCGCTCGACGTCCGCGCCGCGCGTCATCGTGCCGTCCGCGTTCATCAGTTCGCACAGCACGCCGGCCGGCTTCAGACCCGCGAGAATCGCGAGGTCCACCGTGCCTTCGGTGTGGCCGCGGCGCGCCAGCACGCCGCCGGGCATCGCCCGCAACGGAAACACGTGGCCCGGACGCACGATGTCGGCGGGCTTCGCGTGATCGGCGATCGCCGCGCTAATCGTCGTCACGCGATCGAGCGCGGACACGCCGGTGGTGACGCCCTCGCGTGCTTCGATCGACACCGTGAACGCGGTGCCGTGACGGCTTTCGTTGTTGACGGCCATCGGCGGCAGTTCGAGCGCGCGGATCTTGTCGTCGGGCAGGCACAGGCAAACGATGCCGCTGCATTCGCGGATCAGCAAGGCCATGGTTTCGACGGAAAGACGCTCGGCCGACACGATCAGATCGGCTTCGTTCTCGCGGTCGTGGTCGTCTTGCAGAACGACGGCGCGGCCATCGCGCATCGCTTGCAATGCGGCGGCGATACGCGGCGGAACTTCGGCGTCGAGCAGCGGGAGATCGGCGGACGCGTCGGGCGCAAACGTCGACGGAGCAGGAAAGGCAGCAAAGGACATAGTTGAAACGCTCATCGCAAAAGTGGGGCGAAAAACGTTTCAGGGCATTGCAAACAGACAACGACGCGCCGTCGGGCGCCGCGCTAAGCGACGCTCACGCTCGCCCCAACCAAGGGCGGCGCCACGGACACGCACATGACTATCTGCACATCTTCTTCCATCCGGACTCTGACCGTCGGCTCTGGCTTCTCACCAGATCTGCTGACCCCGCTGGGCGCTCCGATACTCCGAAGACGCACGACGCGGGCGCTCGCGGGCTCACCGGCTCACGCTCTCGCGCTGTGCCGGCCTACCGCCGGTGGGGAATTTCGCCCCGCCCTGAAGACGCACTGATTGCCGGATCGACCGGCTGGCGAAGCATACAACAGTCGCGCGAGACCTGCAGCGCAACCCTACTGGTCCGATGGAGGCTCCAACGCGAGGCGCCTGCATCGGGGAAATGCAATCAGACCGGCGCGGTTTCGCGCGGGGTGGCGTGGCGTGCTTCGTGCCGCGCTTCGTGCTGCGCCGGGACGTCCCAGCGCGGCGGCGTCTCCGCGTTCAGCGTCACGCGAAACGCGCGCGCTTCGGTGTCGCCCGGATTGCGCAGACTATGCGGCTGGTCGGCGTCGAATACGATCGCGTCGCCGGTCGCGAGCAACTGGCGCTGGTCGTGCACGCTGACTTCCAGCGTGCCTTCGCTAACCACCAGGTTGACCGTCGTGCCCGGCGCACGGCGGGTGCCGGCTTCGGTGTGCAACGGTGCGATACGCAACTCGTGAAACTCGGCGGCAGCCGGTTCGGCATCGGGATAAAGCGGCCGGGCCGAATAGCGCCCGTTCGCACTGACGACGCGCGTCGAGCGCTCCGCGGGCAGATGCTCGAAGCCGTTGGTCGCGTGACGCCGCAAGAACGCTGCCACCGACACCTTCAACGCCGCCGCCACCTTGCACAGCACCTTGATGGACGGCACGCTGCGCGCCGATTCGATCTGCGCGAGCATCGCACGCGACACGCCGGACGCGCGGGCCAGCGCATCGAGCGACAGTTGCCGTTCGGCGCGCAAGCGGGCGAGGTTGACGCCGACCAGATGTTCCAGCGCATCGAAGGGTTCGGCGGCACGCGGCAACGCATCGAGGTCGGCCGAGGGGTCGCGGACCAGCGCGAGCGGGGAATGCATGATTGCCTCCAAAGCGCCACCTGACGGCGCGCAAGCGGTTAGTGGAAGCAAGATAGCATCGCGCCCCGCCGCGCCCAACGAAGTTATCTTCACACTGTTATCAGCATTGCGGAGGACGATTCCCGCAAAGCTTGTGCGCATTTTTCATATGGGCGGCGGTGGCCGCTGGTTCGGGCGGTTGCACGGCGTTGTGCGGACGTGCGGGCATTTTCGTGGAGCGTTCGGGTGGCGATTCACGCGCATGGCGAACTGTCACGCGGGCGTTCGCGGCTTCTGTTCTGTACCCTTGTCCGAGCCGCGCACCGGCCGGCTACCGTTCATGCACACGACCACGCTCGACCAGGATCGAGATCGTTGGAATCGCGCGCGCCGCGAACCACGTCAGCAGCCACCGCCACACTTCCTCCTCAGCCCAAGGCGTTGCCTTCGCCGTCGACGACGACGCCGCCCCCCGTCGCGAGCATGCCGCCCGAGCCACGCGCTCATCCGCCCGCCCGGCCAATCACACCTGCTCGTGCACACCTACACGCCGCGCCACGCTCGCGGGCGTTGCATCCATACGCGCCGCGAACCACGTCAGCAGCAACGCCACGACGCTGACCGCCGCCGCAACCCACGGCAGCGTATCGAGCGAATGGCCGTGATCGATCACCAGCCCGCCGAGCCACGCGCCGCCCGCATTGCCGACATTGAACGCGCCGATGTTCAGCGTCGACGCCAGATTCGGCGCCGCCGCCGCTTTCTCGACCACGCGCATCTGCAGCGGCGGCACGGTGGCAAACGCGGCAATGCCCCATACAAAGATCGTCAGCGCTGCGGCTACCTGCGAATGACTGGTGCGCGCGAACAGCGCCATCACCACCGCGAGCGCGGCGAGAATGCCCATCAGCGAAGGCATCAGCGCGCGATCCGCCAGTTTGCCGCCGAGCATGTTGCCGATCGTCAGCCCCACGCCGAACAGCACCAGGATCAGCGTCACGCCGCGCGGCGAGAAGCCGCTCACCTGTTCGAGAATCGGCGCGATATAGGTGAACACGACGAACACGCCGCCAAAGCCGAGCACCGTCATCGCGAGCGCGGTCCACACTTGCGGGTCTTTCAGCACGCGCACTTCGTGACCGAGCCCGACCGGGCCCGCATCGTGACGATTCGGCACCAGCGCCGTGACACCCAGCAGCGACACCACGCCGAGCGCGCTGACGATCCAGAACGCCATGCGCCATCCGAACTGCTGCCCGACGAACGTGCCGAACGGCACGCCGAGCACGTTCGCGAGCGTCAAGCCCGTGAACATCAGCGCAATCGCGCTCGCTCGCTTCTCGGCCGGCACGAGAGACGCCGCCACCACCGCGCCGATACCGAAGAACGAACCGTGCGCGAACGAAGTGACCACACGCGCGATCATCAGCACCGAATAGCTCGACGCCACCGCGCACAGCGTATTGCCGACGATGAACACACCCATCAGCAATTGCAGCGCAAGCTTGCGCGGCATCTTGCTGGTGACCACCGCGAGCAGCGGCGCGCCGACCGCGACGCCGAGCGCATAGCCGCTCACCAGCAAACCCGCCGACGGAATCGACACCGCCAGATCGTGCGCGACCTCGGGCAGCAGGCCCATGATGACGAACTCGGTCGTGCCGATCGCGAATGCGCTGATCGCCAGCGCCAGTAATGGGATAGGCATTTTTTCTACTCCGGTTTTAACGTTGTGCGTGAAGTTGGCCGTGCGGCAACGCCGTCACGAATTCGATGACGACGCCGGGCGCCAGCGCGACGAACAGTTGCTGTTCGGCGGCTTGCGCGCCCATCTGCGGGACCTGCGCGGTGTGGTGATCGACGCCGGCCGCGTGCAGGCGCGCGAGCAAGGCCTGCCATTCGGCGGCGCTGTCCAGCCGGAAAGCGAGATGGTCGATGCGTGGCGCTGACCGGCCGGCCGCGCGAGGCGCTGTCGCGGTTGCGTCGAGCAGATGCAGCACCGGCCGGCCGTTCGCATACAGCCAGTAGCCGGCCGCCGGAAACGGCGGCCGCGCGCCTTCAGTCAGTCCAGCGATCTCGACGAAGAAATGCCGGGCGGTATCGAGATCGGCGGTGACGATCGTTGCGTGATCGAGTTGCATGGGCGCGGCGGCGCGCGCTGCTGTGCGCGCGGAATTAAGGGTTTTCGAGAGTGCATTGTCACGGGCCAAAGGCGATTTGATAATTGGCGTAGTATTTGAAGCATTTTCAAATATTTTTTGAAAGACCCAACGATGGACAACCTCGGTGACATTCGCCTGTTCGTTGAAGCGGCGCAGCAAGGCAGCCTCTCGGCCGCGGGCCGCAAGATGGGGCTCACCCCGGCCGCCGCGAGCGCGCGGCTCGCCAAGCTCGAAACCGGGCTGAAGGCGCGCCTCTTCGAGCGCACCACGCGTCAGTTGCGGCTCACCGACGAAGGCCGCCTCTACCTGAACTGCTGCCGCCAGGCGCTGCAATCGCTCGACGACGCCGAAGCCGCGCTGCAAGCCGGTCAGGGGGTGGTGCGCGGCAAGCTGCGGGTGTCGGCGACCTCGGACTTCGGCCGCAATCTGCTGATGCACTGGCTCGACGAGTTCAACGCGCTCTATCCGCAAGTGACGTTCGCACTGACGCTGTCGGACTCGCTGGCGAATCTGGTGGCGGAGGACATCGACCTGGCGATCCGCTTCGGCGTGCCGCAGGACAGCTCGCTGGTCGCCCGCAAGCTCGCGCCGAACCGGCGCGTGCTGTGCGCGTCGCCGGACTACATCGCGCGCAAGGGCGAGCCGAAAGACCCGCACGACCTCGCCAACTTCGACTGCATCGTGCTGAGCACCGCCTCGGGGCTCGCGAACGAGTGGCGCTTCACGCGCGGCGACGAGGAGCAAAACTACACCGTGCCGTCCGAGTCGGCCCGCGAGACCAACGACGGCGCAGTGGCCCGCGAATGGGCGCTGCGCGGCTACGGCATCGTGATCAAGTCGATGTGGGACGTCGAAGCGGACCTGCGCGCCGACGGCCTGAAAATCCTGCTGCCGCAGTGGCGTTACCCGGATGCACCGTTGCACGCGCTCTACCACCGCAACCGCTTCATGGCGCCGCGCGTGCGGGTGCTGCTGGATTTCCTGAGCGAGCGCTTCGCGCAGGTGTCGGGCGAACTGGAAAGCCTGCTGGGCTTGCCGCCGGAGCGGTCGGGCAGCGGTGCGGGCAGCGAAACCCGCTCGCCGTGAAGGGCTATAATGTTGCGCTACGCCGCACGCGTGCATGCGGATCGTGCAGGCACAACGCATCGGGCCGCGAGTCGGGCTCGAACAGGCGTCAGGCAGCTTCTAAGCGCCCTAAGCGCCGCCCAGCGGCCTGCCACGCCCGCCGCCCGCACGTTCGGCCCCATCACCTCTTAAACGACGCCCCCAGATCAACCACTGCGACCGGCGAAAATTCGATGACCAAGAAAGTTTATGTAAAGACCTTTGGCTGCCAGATGAACGAGTACGACTCCGACAAAATGGTCGACGTACTCGGCGCGGTGCAAGGGCTCGTCAAGACCGACACGCCGGAAGACGCCGACGTGATCCTGTTCAACACCTGCTCGGTGCGCGAAAAAGCGCAGGAGAAAGTTTTCTCCGACCTCGGCCGCGTGCGCGAGCTGAAGGAAGCAAATCCCAATCTGATCATCGGCGTGGGCGGCTGCGTGGCGAGCCAGGAAGGCGCGTCGATCGTCGCGCGCGCACCGTACGTCGATCTGGTGTTCGGTCCGCAAACGCTGCACCGTCTGCCGCAAATGATCGACAAGCGCCGCGAAAGCGGCCGTGCGCAAGTCGACATCACGTTCCCCGAAATCGAGAAGTTCGATCACCTGCCGCCGGCGCGCGTCGACGGCCCGAGCGCGTTCGTGTCGATCATGGAAGGCTGCAGCAAGTACTGCAGCTATTGCGTCGTGCCGTACACGCGCGGCGAGGAAGTGTCGCGTCCTCTGGACGACGTGCTGACTGAAATCGCCGGTCTCGCCGACCAGGGCGTGCGCGAAGTCACGCTGCTCGGCCAGAACGTCAACGCATATCGTGGCGGCCTTACGCTAGGCTCATCGGAGATCGCCGACTTCGCGACGCTGATCGAATACGTCGCCGACATTCCTGGCATCGAACGGATTCGCTACACCACGTCGCATCCGAAGGAATTCACGCAGCGTCTGATCGACACCTACGCGAAGGTGCCGAAGCTCGTCAGCCACCTGCATCTGCCGGTGCAGCACGGCTCCGACCGCATCCTGATGGCGATGAAGCGCGGCTACACGGTGCTCGAATACAAGTCCGTGATCCGTAAGCTGCGCGCGATCCGCCCGGACTTGTCGCTGTCCACGGACATGATCGTCGGCTTCCCCGGCGAGACCGAAGAAGACTTCGACAAGATGATGGCTTTGGTGCACGAGATGAAGTACGACACCAGCTTCTCGTTCATCTACAGCCCGCGTCCCGGCACGCCGGCCGCGAATCTGCACGACGACACGCCGCGCGAAGTGAAGCTCAAGCGTCTGCAACACCTGCAGGCGACCATCGAAGAGAACGTGCAACGCATCAGCGAGTCGATGGTCGGCAAGATCGAGCGCATTCTGGTCGAGCGCCCTGCGCGCAAGGACCCTAACGAACTCGCGGGACGCACCGAGAACAACCGCGTGGTGAATTTCCCGGCGCCGGTCGCCTCGCACGCGCGGCTGATCGGCCAGATGGTCGACGTGAAAATCGTTCACGCGTACCCACATTCGCTGCGTGGCGAGCTCGTGCTGGTGCATGACGACGCCACCATCACTCACTAAGCTGTACTGAAACCGACAGGATCGACCCACCGCCTTGAAGACCGCTCAGCAGCATCTGGAATTCACCGCTCCGCGCGATGACAACGCGCGGCTCGCCAACCTCTGCGGACCGCTCGACGAAAATCTGCGGCAGATCGAGCAGGCGCTCGACGTGACCTTGCAGCGCCGTGGCCACCGCATCACGATCCGCGGGCGCGGCTCGAAACTCGCGCTCACCGCGCTCGAAAATTTCTATAACAACGCGCGCGAGCCGCTGTCGGTCGACGACATCCAGCTTGCGCTCGTCGAAGTGCGTCATCCGGCGCGCCATCGCCCGAACGGCAATGGCGACGCAGCCGGCGATCCGCGTTTCCCCGGCAATCCGGACCATCCGTTCGATCAGCCCGCCGACGCAGCCGACGACGACCTCGAAGAACTCGGTCCGAAGCTGTACACGCGGCGCGCGGATCTGCGCGGCCGTACGCCGGCGCAGCGCGAGTATCTGAAGCAAATCATCTCGCACGACGTGACCTTCGGCGTGGGCCCGGCCGGCACCGGCAAGACCTATCTCGCGGTGGCCTGCGCGGTCGACGCGCTCGAGCGCGACCAGGTCAAACGCATCGTGCTGACACGGCCCGCGGTCGAAGCGGGCGAGCGCCTCGGCTTCCTGCCGGGCGATCTGGCGCAGAAGGTCGATCCGTATCTGCGCCCCTTGTACGACGCGCTGTACGACCTGCTCGGCTTCGACAAGACCGCGAAAATGTTCGAGCGGCAGATGATCGAAATCGCGCCGCTCGCGTACATGCGCGGGCGCACGCTGAACCATGCGTTCATCATCCTCGACGAGGCGCAGAACACCACGCCCGAGCAGATGAAGATGTTCCTCACGCGGATCGGCTTCGGCTCGAAGGCGGTCGTCACCGGCGACACGACCCAGGTCGACTTGCCGCGCGGCCACAAGAGCGGGCTGATCGAAGCGCAGCAGGTGCTCGCGGACGTGCGCGGCATCGCGCTCACGCGCTTCACGAGCGCGGACGTGGTGCGGCATCCGCTGGTCGCGCGAATTGTGGAAGCGTACGATGCGCATTCGCAGAAAACCGCCAGTCCGGCGGATTCGCGGTGATTGACGCGAATCCGCGCGCGCTGGAGCTGCCGCCGTCACGAGTGCAAGACACGCCAACCACGCACCACACCGACACCGCATGAGCCGCGCCCCGAAACTGACGTTGAATCTGCAATTCCCCGCCGCCAAAGCCTGGCCGGAACACAAGGCGCTGCTGCCGCGCGCCGCCGTGGCCGGCTGGATCAAGGCGGCGCTGTTCGCGGACGGCGAGCTGACGGTGCGTTTCGTCGATGCCGAAGAAGGCCGCACGCTGAACCGCACCTATCGCGGCAAGGACTACTCGACCAACGTGCTGACCTTCGCGTACGCCGAATCGGAAGACGACCCGGTGACGGGCGATCTGATCCTGTGCTGCCCGGTGGTGGAGAAGGAAGCCGCCGAGCAGGGCAAGCCGCTGATCGCGCACTACGCGCACCTGCTCGTGCACGGCACGCTGCACGCGCAGGGTTACGATCACGAAGTCGAAGAAGAAGCCGAAGAGATGGAAGCGCTCGAAACCGAGATCCTCGGTAAGCTGGGGTTTCCCGATCCGTATCAGTAGGCGTCGTTCATCGCCGCGCCGCCCGCCTCTCGCCAACGTCCATCCACGTTCGAACCCACACCGTGAGCACCTCCCCTGAAGCCGACACCCGCACGCCCTGCCCGGACTATCCGCCAGCGCTCGGCGAGTCGCGGCTTCTGAGCGACGAGGAATTGCGCGCGTCGCTCGAATGCACGCTGCGCGACTGGGACCGCAAGAGCGACCTGTGGCTATTCGGCTATGGCTCGCTGATCTGGAATCCCGGCCTGCCCACCGTCGAGGCGAGTCGCTCGAAGGTGCACGGCTATCACCGCGGGCTATATCTATGGTCGCGCGTGAATCGCGGCACACCCGAACAGCCGGGCCTCGTGCTCGCGCTCGATCGCGGCGGCTCCTGCACCGGCATCGCGTTCCGGCTCGCCGCCGAGGGTTCGGCACCGCATCTCGAAGCATTGTGGCGCCGTGAAATGGCGATGGGGTCGTATCGCCCCGCCTGGCTGCCGTGCGTGCTCGCCGACGGCCGGCGCGTCGACGCGCTGGCGTTCGTGATGCGCCGCGACGTGCCGAGCTACACCGGCAAGCTGCGCGACGAGGTCGTCAAGACCGTGTTCGGCTGTGCATGCGGCCGCTATGGCACCACACTCGATTACGTCAGCCGCACCGTCCACGCGCTGCGCGAAAGCGGCATGCCCGACCGCGCGCTCGAAGCGCTGCTGGAACGTTGCCAGGCGGAAGGCCGCGAACGCGACGCCGCTCGGCAATCCGGGCAGGTGTCCGGATAAGAATCGGCGCAATGAGGGTGTTGAGGCTGGCGAGCGCGGTACGTTCGCTGAATTTTTGCGGCCGATGCGCTGTTAGCCGGCAGTCCTGCCGTCCACGCGTGCTTGCGCGCCAGACGCGCAAAACCGTTGCAGCCCGCAGGAGCGCAGCCTCCAGCGTCTCGCCCCCGACTCCGAACCTCTGGCCTTGGCCACGCGCCCGTTTGCCCTCAAACCGCAAAGAACGCGCGGCCCCCGCATCCGCCCGTTCCTCCCGCCACAACCACCACTTTTTTGCCCAACACCGCTTTTCCGCGCGTAATCAGTTAGGATGGACCCACGCCCCGCCGCTCGCGACGGAGCCGCTTCACCCATCGCCCAGCCCGGCGGGACACGGTCCTGCCATGTGCCTGGTGTATCCTTAATGCTCTGCAACAGCGCGCCCAGTCTTGCCGGGCGCACTACCATGAACGACACGTATCCCAGTCGACGCCAAACCGACAAACCGCAGGAAAAGCGCTCGCTGCTCGAGCGTCTGACCGACTTCATCTCGCCCGAGCCCGACTCGCGCGCCGAGCTTCTGGAAATTCTGCAGGACGCGCACGAGCGCAACCTCATCGACGCCGACTCGCTGTCGATGATCGAAGGCGTGTTCCAGGTGACCGAACTCAGCGCGCGCGACATCATGGTGCCGCGCGCCCAAATGGACGCGATCAACATCGCGGACAATCCCGCCGAATTCATCCCGTACGTGCTGGAGAAAGCGCACTCGCGCTATCCGGTCTTTGAGGGCAATCGCGACAACATCATCGGCGTGCTGCTGGCCAAAGACCTGCTGCGCTACTACGCCGAAGAAGAATTCGACGTGCGCGGCATGCTGCGCCCCGCGGTGTTCATCCCCGAATCGAAGCGGCTGAACGTGCTGCTGCACGACTTCCGCGTGAATCGCAATCACCTCGCGGTGGTGGTCGACGAATACGGCGGCGTGGCCGGCCTGATCACGATCGAAGACGTGCTGGAGCAGATCGTCGGCGACATCGAGGACGAATACGATTTCGACGAGGAAAGCGGCAACATCATCGCCTCGCCGGACGGGCGCTTCCGCGTACGCGCGCTGACCGAGATCGAGCAGTTCAACGAGGCCTTCGGCACGCACTACTCGGACGAGGAAGTCGATACCATCGGCGGGCTCGTCACGCATCACTTCGGGCGGGTGCCGCATCGCGGCGAAAAGGTCCGCCTCGACGATCTGATCTTCGAGATTCTGCGCGGCGACGCCCGCCAGATTCACATGCTGCTGGTGCGCCGCGATCCGCTGGCCGGCCAACGCGAGCGCGACGCGCAGCACGTGCAGACCTGAGCCTCGCTGCCCGCACGTCTTCAGTTTCCAACCTGCTTTTTCAACTTCTCACGCCGACCGCGCAACAATGGCCGACCCGATGACTTCCCGTTCGCGCCGCGGCGTGAGCACTTCCCCTGCTGCCGCCGCCGACGAACCGCGTGGCCGCACGCTGCCGCGCTGGCATTACCTGGTCGCGCTGGCCGTGGGCGCGGCCAACACGCTGTCGTTCGCGCCGACGCCGCACGGCGGCTGGCTGCAACTCGCGATCTTCGTGTTCTTCTTCGGGTGGCTCACCCGCGCCACCGGCTGGAAAAGCGCCGCGCTGACGGGCGGCGCGTTCGGCTTCGGCAATTTCATGACCGGCGTGTGGTGGCTCTACGTCAGCATGCATGACTACGGCGGCATGGCCGCGCCCCTCGCAGGCGCGGCGGTCGTGCTGTTTTCGCTCTATCTCGCGCTCTATCCGGCGCTGGCCGCGGGCATCTGGTCGTTCTGCGCGGGTCATGCGCGCAACGGCGCGGCGGCCGACGACGCACCGTTCTGCCCCACCTGGCACGGCGCGTTGGCCTTCGCGAGTGCCTGGGCAATCGGCGAATGGTTGCGCGGCACGGTATTCACCGGCTTTCCGTGGCTCGCGAGCGGTTACGCGCAAGTGGACGGCCCGTTCGCGGGATTTGCGCCGGTGGTGGGGGTCTATGGCGTCGGCTGGATGCTGGCGCTGGCTGCCGCATTGATCGCGCAGGCGTTACTGCCGCTGTTGCCGCAACGGTCTTCGAGGTCTTCACGCGAGCCGCGCGGCGCGGCGGCGGACATCAGCCGCAATGACGTCGCGCACGGCAGTCAGGCGGCGCCACGAAGCATGGCGCGCAGCGCGGTGCCGGGCGGCGTCGCGCTGGCGCTGATTGCGGCCGGCCTGCTGCTGCCGCTCGTCCAATGGACCGTGCCGGCCAACGCGCCACTGACCGTGCGCCTGCTGCAAGGCGACGTCAAGCAGGAGATGAAGTTCGAGGAAGCCGGCATGCGCGCGGCGATCGACCAGTATCAGCAGATGATCACGTCGAAGCCGGCCGATCTGATCGTGACGCCGGAAACCGCCATTCCCGTGCTCGCGCAGCAATTGCCGGCGCCGTTCGCGGCATCGATCCGCGAGTTCTCCGACTCGACCGGCAGCGCGATCCTGTTCGGCGCGATCGGCGGCACGATCACCCCGGAGGGTCGGGTGGTCGACTATACGAACAGCCTGTTCGGCGTCACGCCCGGCTCGCGCGACGTGTACCGCTACGACAAGCATCACCTCGTGCCGTTCGGCGAATTCGTACCGTGGGGCTTCCGCTGGTTCGTCAATCTGATGAACATTCCGCTCGGCGATTTCTTCCGTGGCGCGCCGGTGCAGAAGCCGTTCATGGTGCACAACCAGCCGGTTGCGGTGAATATCTGCTACGAGGACATCTTCGGCGAAGAGATTGCGCGGACCATCCGCGAGAGCACGACGCCCGCCGGCGTGCTGGTCAACTCGACCAACCTCGCGTGGTTCGGCGACACGATCGCGCTGGACCAGCATCTGCAGATTGCGCGCATGCGTACGCTGGAAACCGGCCGGCCGATGCTGCGCGCGACCAACACCGGCATGACCGCCGCGATCGACGCGAACGGCCGGGTGCTCGGCCGCCTGACGCCGTACACGGTCGGCTCGCTCGACCTGAAAGTGCAAGGCACGTCGGGCAACACGCCCTATGTGACGAGCGGCAACAACACGGTGCTGGCGGTGTCGCTGCTGATGCTGGCGTTCGGTTTCGCGTTCGGACCGGGGATTACACGGCGCCGCAACGGCAAGCAGTAAGCGGCCGCGCGTCGCGACAGGCCGCATTCGTGCGCCCGGCCGCTTGGGCAGAGCGGTCATGCGTGCGGCTTGCGGCATCGAGCGCCGCGGCGAATCACCGGCGCAAAATCATATGCACCGCCGCTCTCGCGCGCGGTTCATGTGCGCGGTTCCGGCACCGGACCGCGCGGCGAACGCCGCGACGAATCTCCGGCGCAAAAAAATGCGCCTGACAAGCAGGCGCATTTTCAACTTTTCAACTCGCACGCACGTTTCGTTCGGGCTTTCAGGAGTTTGAACGACCTCTTTCAGCTCGCCTGAACGCAATCTTGCCGCGACTGAGCGCTCCGCTCAGTCCGCCGGCACCGTGTCGATGAAAGACTGCCGCAGCGAAAGCTTTTGAAAATGCTTGTCCAGATTCGGATGCGCTTCGCGCCAGTTGAGCCCCGGCATGCGGAAGTCCAGATAACCCAGCGCGCAGCCCACCGCGATGTCCGCGAGCGTGTAGTGATTGCCCGCGCACCACGACTTGCTGCCCAGCCCCTGCGACATCGCGATCAGACCTTCGTCGATCTTGCGTTGCTGCCGCGCGACCCATGCCTCGACACGCTGCTCGGGCGTGCGCTGCGTGCCTTCGAGACGAATCAGCACCGCCGCGTCCAGCACGCCGTCGGCGAGCGCTTCCCAGCAGCGCACTTCGACGCGTTCGCGCCCCGACTGCGGAATCAGCTTGCCGACCGGCGACAGCATATCGACGTATTCGCAGATGACCCGCGAGTCGAACACGGCTTCGCCATCTTCCATCACGAGGCACGGCACTTTGCCGATCGGATTGAACGTGTGAATCCGGGTGTCCGGCGCCCAGACGTTCTCGGGCACCAGTTCGTAGTCGATCTTCTTGTCGGCCAGCACGATCCGCGCTTTACGCACGAAGGGGCTGCCGAGCGAACCGATGAGTTTCATCATGACCATCTGCCTTTAACTGAATCCGGCGAAAGTATAAGTGCTCCGGGGCCTTCACGAGTGTCACGCCCTGTCTTCGCAAGCGGTGCGCCGGGGCGCTGTGGACGGATTGCAACATGCCGGCGGCCGTCCCGCCACCGGTGCGCGCACAAAATAAGTCCGCTCGTTGGGCGCTACAATCGCACGATGAACCAGCCGACCGAACCCACCATCGCCATCGACGTTTATCGCACGCGCCGCGAGCGCGTACTCGCCGCGCTGCGCGCCGCGGGCGGCGGCGTCGCCATCGTTCCCACCGCGCCGGAAGCGCTGCGCAACCGCGACGCCGACTATCCGTACCGGCACGACAGCTACTTCTACTATCTGACCGGCTTCACCGAACCCGAGGCGCTGCTGGTGCTCGACGCCAGCGCCGCACCCGGCGAGCCGGCGTCGGTGCTGTTCTGCCGCGAGAAGAACGTCGAGCGCGAAACGTGGGAAGGCTTCCGTTTCGGTCCCGACGGCGCACGCACGGCGTTCGGCTTCGACGCCGCGTTCCCGGTAAGCGAAATCGGCACGCAAGTGCCGCGACTGCTCGCCGACAAACCAGCGCTGCACTATGCGCTCGGCAGCTCGGCGCAACTCGACGAACAGGTACGCGGCTGGCTCGACGCGGTGCGCGCGCAAGGCCGCGGCGGCATCGCCGCGCCTATGGCTGCACGCGACCTGCTGCCCCTGCTCGACGAGATGCGGCTCGTCAAGGACGATCACGAACTCGCCATCATGCGTCGGGCCGGGCAGATTTCCGCCGTCGCGCATCGGCGCGCGATGGCTGCGTGCCACCCCGGCGTGCGCGAGTACGAACTCGAAGCGGAACTGCTCTACACGTTCCGCAAATTCGGTGCGCAGGCGCCGGCTTATACGTCGATCGTCGCGGCGGGGGCAAACGCCTGCGTGCTGCACTACCCGGCCGGCAGCGCGATCGCGCAGGACGGCGACCTGATCCTGATCGACGCAGCCTGCGAGCTCGACGGCTACGCGTCGGACATCACCCGCACCTTCCCGGCGAGCGGCCGCTTCACGCCCGCGCAGCGCGAGCTGTACGACATCGTGCTGGCCGCGCAGCAGGCCGCCGTCGACGCGACCCGCGCCGGCGCGACCTTCGACGATCCGCACCAGGCCGCCGTCCGCGTGTTGGCGCAAGGGCTGCTCGACACGGGCATCATCGGGCGCGCGAAGTTCGCGTCGGTCGACGACGTGATCGCCGAGCGCGCCTACGCGCCGTTCTACATGCACCGCACCGGCCACTGGCTCGGCATGGACGTGCACGACGTCGGCGACTATCGGGAACGCGGCGCGCCGCGCGACGAAGCAGGCGCGTTGCCATGGCGCACGCTGCGGCCGTCGATGACGCTGACCATCGAGCCCGGCCTGTACATCCGGCCCGCCGAAGGGGTGCCCGAGCGCTACTGGAACATCGGCATCCGCATCGAGGACGACGCGATCGTCACCCCGGACGGCTGCGAGCTGATCACGCGCGACGTGCCGGTCGCCGCCGACGAAATCGAGGCGCTGATGCAGGAAGCCCGCGCGGCTCATAGCGCGGCTCACGGAACAAGGACGTAACCCGCCATGCACGACGCCTCTCCGTCGACGGTGATTCTGAAGCCGGCCGCTCATTCCTTCGATTTCGACGTGACGATCGTCGGCGCCGGCCCGGTCGGGCTCGCGCTCGCCGGCTGGCTCGCGCGCCGCAGCGTGACGCGCGCGCTGAAGATCGCGCTGATCGACGCACGGGAGCCGGAAGACTCGATCGCCGATCCGCGCGCGATCGCCGTGTCGCACGGCAGCCGCATGATTCTCGAGCCGCTGCGCTGGCCCGCCGACGCCACCGCGATCCAGCGCATCCATGTGTCACAGCGCGGCCACTTCGGCCGCACGCTGATCGATCACGGCGAGCACGGCTTGCCCGCGCTCGGTTACGTGCTGCGCTACGGCTCGATCGTGCACAGTCTCGCCGACGCGGTGCGCGCCACGCCCGTGCACTGGTTCCGCTCCACGGCCGCCGCCGAACCGGTCCAGGAACTCGACGGCGTGACGCTGCCGATAGAAACCGCGGGCGTCACGCGCCGGCTGCGCACGCGCATTCTGGTGAATGCCGAAGGCGGGTTGTTCGGTGATCAGAAAACGCGCAAGCGAGAGGATGGCAAGAATGCGACCGAGGACGGCGGCAGCGACGCCAAAGCTGAAGCCGATACAGGCGCGGCCGCAAGCGGAAGCAGGGCCGGCAAAGGCTCGCGCGACTACGGCCAAACCGCGCTGGTCGGCACCGTCAGCGTGTCCGCGCCGCAGCCGCACGTGGCATGGGAACGCTTCACGTCGCAAGGTCCGATTGCGTTGCTGCCGATGGGCGGCGTGCGCGGCGCCGACTACGCGATGGTCTGGTGCTGCGCGCCCGACGAAGCCGCCCGCCGCGCGCAACTTTCCGACGACGCGTTCCTGCGCGAACTCGGCGCCGCCTTCGGCGAGCGCATGGGACGCTTTACGCACATCAAGGGCCGCGCGTCGTTCCCGTTGGGACTGAATGCGGTCGAGACGCTCGTGAACGGCCACGTCGTTGCCATCGGCAATGCGGCGCAGACATTGCATCCCGTCGCGGGCCAGGGCTTGAATCTCGGCCTGCGCGATGCGCACGCGCTCGCCGATGCGCTGTCGGCGGAAGGCCCGACTCCGCTTGCGCTGGCGACCTTCGCACAACGCCGCGCGCTCGACCGGCGCATGACGATCGGCGCCACCGACACGCTCGCGCGCCTGTTCACCGTCGACTTCGCGCCGCTCGCGATCATGCGCGGCCTCGCGCTCACCGCGCTCGAGTTCGCGCCGCCGGTGAAAACCGCGCTGGCGCGCCAGATGATGTTCGGACAGCGTCGCTAGACGTGCCGTTGGGTCACGCGCTACGGCTTTTTTGAGCAGCTTCGGGAAAGCCGCGCGAGCGCCGCCGGTTCTATGAACCGGCGCACTTTCATAGAAGATTTAACGGGTTACGACACGGACATGTCGGGTGCCGCTTACCTGTTAACGCTAAAATAGCGCTTTTCCCTCGCATTTCGCGTTGCGCCGATTGTCAAATATGGAACGATCGGCGAGGCGCGCGTCCACGTCATGCCCACTCTCGGCTCCCACAATCTGCGTAACAACCTGTTCGTCGCCCCCATGGCCGGCGTGACCGACCGGCCGTTCCGGCAACTGTGCAAACGGCTGGGTGCGGGCTATGCGGTGTCGGAAATGGTCGCCTCGAACGCGCAGTTGTGGAAGAGCGAAAAGACCATGCGCCGCGCCAACCACGCGGGCGAAGTCGAGCCGATCGCCGTGCAGATCGCCGGCGCCGATCCGGCCATGATGGCCGAAGCGGCCCGCTACAACGTGGCGAACGGCGCGCAGATCATCGACATCAACATGGGCTGCCCGGCCAAGAAGGTGTGCAACGTGGCCGCAGGTTCGGCTCTGTTGCAGAACGAACCGCTGGTGCAGCGGATCGTCGAGGCGGTGGTGGGCGCGGTGGGCGTCGGCCCGGACGCGGTGCCCGTCACACTGAAGATCCGCACCGGCTGGGACCGCGACAACAAAAATGCGTTGAGCGTCGCGCATCTGGCCGAGCACGCCGGCATTTCGATGCTGACCGTGCACGGCCGCACGCGCGCCGACCTGTACCACGGCGACGCGGAATACGAGACCATTGCCGCAGTCAAGGCGTCGGTGCGCATTCCGGTGGTCGCCAACGGCGACATCACCTCGCCGCACAAGGCGCGCGAGGTGCTGGCCCTCACCGGCGCCGACGCGATCATGATCGGCCGCGCGGCGCAGGGGCGTCCCTGGCTGTTTCGCGAGATCGAGCATTTCCTGCAAACGGGCGAATTGCTGCCGCCGCCGCGCATCGACGAAATCCAGCAGGTAATGAACGAGCACCTCGAAGATCACTACGCGTTCTACGGGGAATTTACGGGTGTCCGCACTGCGCGCAAGCACATCGGCTGGTACACTCGCGGCCTTTCTGGCGCCAACGTGTTCCGGCATCGCATGAATACGCTGGACACCACGCGCGAACAACTCCTCGCCGTCAACGAATTCTTTGACGCACAAAAGGCGATCTCCGACCGCCTCGTCTACGTCGACGAATCACCCGGCAACCCCGGGCTCGACAACAAGGGCGAGGATCACACCGACCGACTGGCAGCATGAGCAAGAACAATATCGAACAATCCGTCCGCGACAGCCTGGGTATGTACTTCCAGGATCTCGACGGCTCCAATCCGCACGACGTCTACGACATGGTCATTTCATGCGTGGAAAAACCCCTGCTCGAAGTGGTGCTCGAGCAGGCCGGCGGCAATCAGTCGCTGGCCGCCGAGTATCTCGGCATCAACCGCAATACGCTGCGCAAGAAACTGCAACAGCACGGTTTGTTGTAATTTTCGGGCGCCCCGCCACGTTTCTCTTCGGCTTTTCGTCTTCATCATGATCAAGCAAGCGCTCATCTCCGTTTCCGACAAGTCGGGCATCGTCGACTTCGCTAAGTCGCTGTCGGACCTCGGCATCAAGATCCTGTCGACCGGTGGCACCGCGAAACTGCTCGCGGACGCGGGCCTCTCCGTCACCGAAGTCGCCGATTACACGGGCTTCCCGGAAATGCTCGACGGGCGCGTGAAAACGCTCCATCCGAAGGTGCACGGCGGCATCCTCGCGCGCCGCGACTTGCCGGAACACATGGCGGCGCTTGAGAAGCACGACATTCCGACCATCGATCTGCTGGTCGTGAACCTGTACCCGTTCGTGCAGACGGTGTCGAAGGAAGAATGCTCGCTGGAAGACGCGATCGAGAACATCGACATCGGCGGCCCGACCATGCTGCGCTCGGCCGCGAAGAATCACCGCGACGTGACGGTGGTGGTGGATCCGGCCGACTACTCAGTCGTGCTCGAAGAAATGCGCGCGAACGGCAACGCGGTGTCGTACAAGACGAATTTCCGTCTCGCCACCAAGGTGTACGCGCACACCGCGCAATACGACGGCGCGATCACGAACTACCTGACGAGCCTGACCGACGAGCTGCAACACGCCTCGCGCAACACGTACCCGGCCACGTTCAACCTGGCGTTCGACAAGGTGCAGGACCTGCGCTACGGTGAAAACCCGCACCAGAGCGCCGCGTTCTACCGCGACCTGAGCGTGCCGGCCGGCGCACTGGCGAACTACAACCAGCTGCAAGGCAAGGAACTGTCTTACAACAACATCGCGGATTCCGACGCGGCGTGGGAATGCGTGAAGACCTTCGACGTGCCGGCCTGCGTGATCGTCAAACACGCGAATCCGTGCGGCGTGGCGGTCGGCGCAAACGCGCACGAAGCGTATTCGAAGGCGTTCCAGACCGATCCGACCTCGGCGTTCGGCGGCATCATCGCGTTCAACCGCGAAGTGGACGAAGCGGCGGCGCAAGCGGTGGCCAAGCAGTTCGTCGAAGTGCTGATCGCGCCGTCGTTCAGCGCCGAAGCACGCCAGGTGTTCGCGGCGAAGCAGAACGTGCGTCTGCTCGAAATCGCGCTGGGCGAAGGTCATAACGCGTTCGATCTGAAGCGCGTCGGGGGCGGGCTGCTCGTGCAATCGCTCGATTCGAAGAACGTGCAGCCGCACGAATTGCGCGTGGTGACCAAGCGTCATCCGACACCGAAGGAAATGGACGATCTGTTGTTCGCATGGCGCGTCGCGAAATACGTGAAGTCGAACGCGATCGTGTTCTGCGCGAACGGCATGACGCTCGGCGTCGGCGCGGGCCAGATGAGCCGCGTGGACTCGGCGCGCATCGCCAGCATCAAGGCGCAGAACGCCGGTTTGACGTTGACGGGTTCGGCAGTGGCGTCGGACGCGTTCTTCCCGTTCCGCGACGGCCTCGACGTGGTCGTGGCGGCAGGCGCGAGCTGCGTGATTCAACCGGGCGGCTCGATGCGCGACGACGAAGTGGTCAACGCCGCCGACGAGCACAACATCGCGATGGCGTTGACGGGCGTGCGTCACTTCCGTCATTGAGTAATGCGGGGTGACCGGCGGTGTTTGCTGCCTCGTCCCCGTCCTCGTTCCTCATGCGGCGCAAGTTGCCGGATGAAGGTTGAGGTGTTGAAGTTCAGAAAACGGCCTCGTGGATTTTCCACCGGGCCGTTTTGTTTTTTGGACCGCCTTCGCTTCGTGTTGGGGGTCGTCCCTTTGCCGTGGCGCTGCGGAGTCGCCGCTTGTCAGGCCGGCCAGGTGCATACGCTTCGCACTCTCTTTGCGCCGCTCAGTCGTCCGCTTCTTTTTTCGCGTAGCCGCCCTTCACATCAGGATGCTGGCTGATGTAAGTGCCAAGCCCCCGCCCGCGTCGCGCAAGACGCTTCAGCACACCGAGATGCCGCGCCCCGACGCTCGCCGTCGTGTACCAATACACGACGCCGGGCCTGAAGCGAACCTTGATGAAATCGTCGCCGACTTCATACGCATCGACGCCCGAGTCGCCGCTGACATTCCGATAGCGCTCCATCTGCGAAAAGCCTCCTCGCCGTGGCTGCAGCAGTTTTTATTCCGCCGGCAGCGCCGCCTGCCGACCGCCATACGGCGTGCGTGTTGTAGTATCGCAAGCACCTGGTTTTTGACGCATCTGCGGCATCTCATGAGAATTCTCGGCATCGACCCCGGCCTGCGCGTCACCGGCTTCGGCGTGATCGACCAAAGCGGTCATACCCTCAGCTATGTCGCGAGCGGCGTCATCAAAACCGCCGACGCTGATCTGCCCTCGCGTCTGGGCACCATCTTCGAAGGCATCTCGACGCTGATCCGCCAGCATTCACCGGATCAGTCCGCGATCGAAAAAGTGTTCGTCAACGTCAATCCGCAATCCACACTGCTGCTCGGCCAGGCACGCGGCGCGGCGATCTGCGGACTGGTGGCGGGCGGCGTGCCGGTCGCCGAATACACGGCGCTGCAATTGAAGCAGGCCGTGGTGGGTTACGGCCGCGCGACCAAGGAGCAGATGCAACAGATGGTGGTGCGGCTGCTCAACCTGTCAGGCGTGCCCGGCACCGATGCCGCCGACGCGCTCGGCATGGCGATCTGTCATGCGCATGGCGGCACGACGCTGAGCACGCTGGGCGGCATCGCCCCTGCGCTGGCGAAGAAGGGGCTGAGGGTGAGGCGTGGGCGATTGGTGGGGTAAGAGGTGGCCGGGCGTGGCGGTCAACGCGAGACACGCGCCGGCAAATAGCGCGAGCGTGGTCAGGCTCAGCATGGAAATTCCTTGTGGGTGAATGGGTGGAGATCCCGCGAAAGGGATCTCAGTCCAGACACGCCGCTCGCGCGAGTCAACGGCGGCCAATGCTGGTCGACGCCGGTCGACGCCGGTCGACGCGATTGCGCATCACGCGCCGCTCACTCGCTGCGCTACACTCGCCCTTTCTCTCAAGATTGAATTCGCCATGATCGGTCGCATTGCCGGCGTTCTGCTGGAAAAAAACCCGCCGCATCTGCTCGTCGACTGCAACGGCGTCGGGTACGAAGTCGATGTGCCGATGAGCACGTTCTACAACCTGCCCTCGAACGGTGAGCGCGTCGTGTTGCTCACGCAGATGATCGTGCGCGAGGACGCGCATCTGCTGTACGGCTTCGGCACCGCCGAAGAGCGCTCGACCTTTCGCGAACTGCTGAAAATTTCCGGCATCGGCGCACGCATGGCGCTCGCGGTGCTGTCGGGCATGAGCGTGCACGAACTCGCCCAGACCGTCACGGTGCAGGACGCGGCCCGTCTCACGCGTGTGCCGGGCATCGGCAAGAAGACGGCGGAGCGGCTGCTCCTCGAATTGAAGGGCAAGCTCGGCGCCGACCTCGGCGCGATGGCGGGCGCGGCCTCGGCATCCGACCACGCGTCCGACATCCTGAACGCGCTGGTCGCCCTGGGCTACTCCGAAAAAGAAGCGCTGGCGGCCGTCAAGAACGTGCCGGCCGGCACCGGTGTTTCCGAGGGAATCAAGCTCGCGTTGAAGGCGTTGTCGAAGGGGTGATGGACGGCCTTCGCGTCGGGCGCCTGGCCTGCTCTCGATGAGTAAGGCTTCGCACGCTCGCGCTCCGATCAAAGCGCACTTGGGGGCTCGCCCCGAAGATGGCAGCATCGACGGCTAGCCGGGCCGCCTGACCATTCCGGGCCCGTTTTGCAGCGGCCCCTTCAAACGGACTTCCTTCGGCGCCCCCAGCAGCCTTCCACCGAACCACGCGCGGTACAATGCCCGCATGATCGAAACCGACAAACTCGCCGCCGAGCGCATCATCGCGGCCACGCCCGTCTCGCCGAACGAAGAAGCGTTCGAGCGCGCGTTGCGCCCGCGCCAGCTCGAAGAATATGTCGGGCAGGAAAAAGTCCGCGGCCAGCTGGAAATCTTCATCGAGGCCGCCAAGCGCCGCGCCGAATCGCTCGACCACGTGCTGCTGTTCGGCCCGCCTGGCCTCGGCAAGACCACGCTCGCGCACATTATCGCGCGCGAGATGGGGGTCAATCTGCGGCAAACGTCGGGACCGGTGCTCGAACGCGCCGGTGACCTCGCCGCGCTCCTGACCAATCTCGAAGCCAACGACGTCCTTTTTATCGACGAAATCCACCGGCTCTCGCCGGTCGTCGAAGAAATTCTGTACCCGGCGTTGGAGGATTATCAGATCGACATCATGATCGGCGAAGGGCCCGCCGCGCGCAGCGTGAAGCTGGATCTGCAGCCGTTCACGCTGGTCGGCGCGACCACGCGCGCGGGCATGCTGACCAATCCGCTGCGCGACCGCTTCGGCATCGTCGCTCGGCTCGAGTTCTACAACGCCGAGGAGTTGGCGCGCATCGTCACGCGTTCGGCATCGCTGCTGAACGCACAGATTCATCCGGACGGCGCTTTCGAAATCGCTAAACGCGCGCGTGGCACGCCGCGTATCGCGAATCGTCTGCTGCGGCGCGTGCGCGACTTCGCCGAGGTCAAAGCGGACGGCAACATCACCGCGCAAGTGGCCGACGCCGCGCTCAAGATGCTCGACGTTGACGCGGTCGGCTTCGACCTGATGGACCGCAAGCTGCTCGAAGCAATCCTGTACAAGTTCGACGGCGGCCCGGTCGGTGTCGACAATCTGGCGGCGGCCATCGGCGAAGAACGCGACACGATCGAAGACGTGCTCGAACCCTATCTGATCCAGCAAGGCTTCCTGCAGCGCACGCCGCGCGGCCGCGTCGCCACGCTGCTCACCTACCGGCATTTCGGCCTCGCGGCCCCGGACGCGTCGAGCGCGCTGCCCGGTCTGTGGGATTCGGCCGCGCAGTGACGCACGTCGTGAGGCACGTCGTGAGCCGCACCCTGAGCCGCGCGTAACGAGGCCGCCGAGCATGTCCGACCAGACGACGCGGCGCTCCGGCTCATCAGGTGGAATCGCCCAGTTGCTCACGCGCAGACTCCGTTCGAAACTGGCTGCCGGCGTCACGCATCTGACGAGCGGCAGCGGCCCCATGCTCGACTATTCGTCGCCACCGGGCGACCCGGGCCTCTTCGGGCCGGACTCCGTCTGCTGGAAAGTCCACGCGGATTTCACCTCGATGATGACTGGCGGCATCAGCGCGCTACTGCTCCAGGCTTTGCACCCGTTGGCGCTCGCCGGGGTATGGGACCATTCGACCTTCCGCACCGATATTCTCGGGCGCTTGCGCCGCACCGCGACTTTCATCGCCGGCACGACCTACGGCAACCGGCACGATGCGCTAGCGCTGATCGAACGCGTGAAGCGCATTCACCTCGGCGTAAGCGGCATTGCGCCGGACGGGCAGCCGTATCGCGCGAGCGAGCCCGCGCTGCTGACGTGGGTGCATGTCGCCGAGGTGTCGAGTTTCATGACCGCGCACTTGCGCTACGTGGATCCGCTGCTGTCGGTCGCCGCGCAAGATCAGTATTTTGCGGAAGCCGCGCGCATCGCCGAGATGCTTGGCGCGGAAAACATTCCGCGCTCGCGCGCTGAGATCGACACCTACTTGCAGGCGATGCGGCCTGCGCTGGTGGCCAGCGAGCGCACCCGCGAAGTCGTGAAGATTCTGATGAGCGCGCCCGCCCCGAGCATCGCGATGCGGCCCGCCGGTACGTTGATGCTCAACGCCGGGGTCGATCTTCTGCCGGACTGGGCGCAGTCGATGCTGGGATTCGAACGCTATGCCGCACTGCGCCGTACGTTCGCGCGGCCTGGTGTGCGTGTCGTCGCGCCGGTTATCCGTTGGGCGCTGGTGAATGGCGTGTCGAAACGCGCGCGCCGTCGTGCGGCTGCCACGCCCGAGCTTGATTGATGCAAGTTCGGCGCCCTCACCGCGCGCCCGCGCGTGCTGATCCGTACGCCACCGCGCCGCTCAATATGCCTGCGGCGGACGGCTCCGCCCAAACCGCGGCGCGTCACATCAATTACCGTCCCGGTTGCGGCATTGCCTTTCTGAAACCATCGTCCTCGGCAGGCGCGTCGAGATGCGCGACGTCCGCCCACGACACAATGGCGGCCGCGCCATTGTCGAAATTCACCACGTTCACACTCGTGTTCAGCAACGGATAGTCACGCGGCGCATCGAGCGGCAAACCGCTCGCGAACCGGCGCACGCAGTCGAGCACGCCGCCATGCGCGACACAGGCGATCCGACCACCGGGATGCGCGGCAACCAGCGGCTCTATGGCGTGCACTACGCGATGGTAGAACACGCGCTGCGACTCGCCCTCAGGCGGTGCGAAACCGGGATCGCGGGTTTGCCAGTGCGCATATTCGTCGGGGAAACGTTGTGCGATCTCCTCGCTGTCATGGCCCTGGAACGCGCCGTAGGAGCGCTCGCGCAGACCCTCGCGCAATTGCAGCGGCAAGCCGAGCGCGGCGGCGATAGGCTGGGCGGTTTGCTGCGCGCGTTGCAGGTCGCTCGAGTAGATCGCGTCGAGCCGCGCGCCCTGCTTCGCTTCGGTGGCGATGCGGCGCGCGAGACGTTGTGCCTGGTCGAGCCCGGTCGTCGCGAGCGGAATGTCGATGTGGCCTTGAATGCGCTTGATGCGGTTCCAGTCGGTCTCGCCGTGCCGGATGAACAGGATCTGCGTAGTCATGAGATGGAAGTGGGCGCCGTTCGCCGGTTTTGCCGAGCCGCTATTGTCGCAAAAACGGCTGGAGGGTATGACGCGCGCGGTGGCGCGCATCGGGACGGAGAGACGATGCCCGGTTCAGGCGTTCGTCTGCAGCCAGAACGTGACCGGCCCGTCGTTGACGAGCGAGACCTGCATATCCGCGCCGAACTCGCCGGTCTCGACAATCGGATGCTTCCCGCGCGCGGCAGACACGAAGTAGTCGAACAACCGCTTGCCTTCGTCCGGCGGTGCGGCCGGCGTGAAGCTCGGACGCAGGCCGCTGTTGGTATCCGCGGCCAACGTGAATTGCGATACGAGCAGCAGGCCGCCCGCGCGCCCCGCGCCGTCGAGATTCTGCACGCAGAGGTTCATCTTGCCCGCCGCGTCGCTGAACACGCGGTAGCCGAGCACCTTGGCAAGCAGCCGGTCGGCGGCCGCCTCCGTGTCGCCCCGTTCGGCGCACACGAGCGCGAGCAGACCCGCGTCGATCGCGCCGGTCACCCGGTCGGCCACGCGCACTTCGGCGCGCCGCACGCGTTGGATCAGCGCGATCATCGGCGGCTCGCCTTCGAAGGGGGCAGGGTTCGACGCATCAGCGGACGATCAGGCCGTCAGCGTGACGCGCGCGAAGCGGCGCTTGCCGACCTGCACCACGTACTCGCCCGCCTCGACCTTCAGGCCCTTGTCGGACACGGTCGCGCCGTCGATCTTGACGCCGCCCTGCTCGATGTTGCGCAGCGCTTCGCTGGTGGACGGCACGAGATTGGCCTGCTTGAGCAACTGGCCGATTGCGAGCGGCGCGCCCGCGAGCGTCACCGCCGGGATATCGTCCGGCACGCCGCCCTTCGCGCGATGGTTGAAGTCTTCGAGCGCACGCTCGGCGTCGGCTTGCGAGTGGAAGCGCGCGACGATTTCCTGGCCGAGCAGCACCTTGAAATCGCGCGGATTGCGGCCCGCTTCGATCGCTTTTTTGAAGCCGGCGATTTCGTCCATCGGACGGAACGACAGCAGTTCGAAGTAACGCCACATCAGCACGTCGGAAATGCTCATCAGCTTGCCGAACATGTCGGTCGGCTTTTCGCTGATGCCGATGTAGTTGTTCTTCGACTTCGACATCTTTTCGACGCCGTCGAGCCCTTCGAGCAGCGGCATCGTCAGGATGCACTGCTGCTCCTGGCCGTACTGCTTCTGCAACTCGCGACCCACCAGCAGGTTGAACTTCTGGTCGGTGCCGCCGAGCTCGAGGTCGGCGTTCAGCGCGACCGAATCGTAGCCTTGCATCAGCGGGTACAGGAACTCGTGGATCGAGATCGGCACGCCGCCCTGAAAACGCTTGGTGAAATCTTCGCGCTCGAGAATCCGCGCCACCGTGTAGCGCGACGCGAGCTTGATCATGCCGTCGGCGCCGAGCGGCATCGACCACTCGCTGTTGTAGCGGATCTCCGTCTTGTCGCGGTCGAGCACGAGCGCGGCCTGCTCGAAATAGGTCTTCGCGTTCGACTCGATCTGCTCACGCGTGAGCGGCGGACGGGTCGCGTTGCGGCCCGACGGATCGCCGATCAGCGAAGTGAAATCGCCGATCAGGAAGATCACCGTGTGGCCGAGATCCTGCAACTGGCGCATCTTGTTCAGCACAACCGTGTGGCCGATATGGATGTCGGGCGCGGTCGGATCGAGCCCGAGCTTGATGCGCAACGGCTTGCCGGTCGCCGCGCTTTTCGCGAGCTTTTGCGCGAATTCGTCTTCGATCAATAATTCGTCGACACCGCGCTTGGTGACGGCGAGCGCGTGACGGACTTCGTCGGTGATCGGGAAGGCGGCAACGGGATTGGGCTTGGTGGACTCGGTGCTCATGCTGGAAACGTGAAGTCGCGAAAAAGGGAGATTGTCCCATACATACGGACCGCCGCGCCCACCGACGCGGCCATAAGCAGCCCCGGAACGTGGCCGCAGCGCATGATGTGTGCGCGGTGCGGCGCACAGGCAGCGCCGTGGCGCTCATATTTGGACCGCGCTCGCGCCGATAATCTGCTAAAACGGATCGCATCGAACCCTCGACAGGAGCAGCAACGTGGCGCAAGACCCCGCAGACGGCATCTACTTTGGCTTGATGTCCGGCACGAGCATGGACGGTGTGGACGGCGTGGCCGTCCGGTTTGCCGCAGGAAAGCCGCCGCAGGTGCTGGCCGAGGCGTTCGTCGGCTTCTCCGCGGGCATCCGCGAGGCGCTCTTCGCGCTGCAGCAGCCGGGCGACAACGAGATCGAGCGCGAAGCGCTGGCCGCCAATGCGCTCGCCACGCGTTACACGGTGTGCTGCCATGAACTGCTGCGCAACAGCCACATCTCGGCCGCCGAAGTGCGTGCGATCGGGGTGCATGGGCAGACCGTGCGGCATCGGCCGGAAAAGGGCTATACGCGACAGATCAACAACCCCGCGCTGCTCGCGGAGCTGATGGGCATCGATGTGATCGCCGATTTCCGCAGCCGCGATGTCGCGGCCGGCGGCCAGGGCGCGCCGCTCGTGCCGGCTTTTCACGCGACGGTGTTCGGGGCGGAAAATGAAACGCGCGTGGTGTGCAATCTCGGCGGTATCAGCAACATCACGATCCTGAACGCGACCGGCAGCGTGCGCGGCTTCGACTGCGGACCGGCGAACGCGCTGCTCGACGAATGGGCGCAGCGCCACCTCGGCAAGCCGTTCGACGAGAACGGCCATTTCGCGGCCGGCGGCCAGGTGGATCGCAAGCTGCTGAACGCCTTGCTCGACGAACCGTTTTTCTCGCAGCAGCCGCCGAAAAGCACCGGCCGCGATCTGTTCAATGCCGAATGGCTCGACGCGAAACTCCAGCCGTTCTCCACACTCGAACCAGCCGATGTGCAGGCGACGCTCGTCGCGCTGACGGCGGTGACGATTGCTCGCGAAATCGAGCGGCACGCGTCGGATGCGAGAGCGGTCTATGTTTGCGGCGGCGGCGCGCGCAATCCCGAGATCCTGAAGGCGTTGCAGCAGGCGCTGGAGGACAGCGGCGCGAGCGGCGTGCCGGTCATGACGACCGACGCGCTCGGCGTGCCGCCGAGCCAGGTCGAGGCGCTGGCCTTCGCGTGGCTGGCGATGCGCTGCATCGCGCGGGCGCCGGGCAACTTGCCGGCCGTCACGGGCGCGACTGCTGAACGCGTGCTCGGAGCGGCTTATCCGCGATGAGTAAAGCGCGGTGCGGAGCGCCGACAATCAAAAACGGGGCCGCGAGGCCCCGTCTTTTACACAACCTGTTGCCTGAGGGCGATCAAACCGAGAACGACGAGCCGCAACCACACGTGGTGGTGGCGTTCGGGTTCTTGATGACGAACTGCGCGCCGTTGATATCGTCCTTATAGTCGATCTCAGCGCCGACCAGGTACTGGTAGCTCATCGAATCGATCAGCAGCTGGACGCCGCTCTTGTTCATGACGGTGTCGTCTTCGTTGACGGCTTCGTCGAACGTAAAACCGTACTGAAAGCCCGAGCAGCCGCCGCCCTGCACGAAAACGCGCAGTTTGAGGTCCGCATTGCCTTCTTCTTCGATCAGTTGCTTGACCTTGTCAGCCGCTGCGTCGGTGAAAACGAAGGGGGCGGGCATCTCGGTCACGGGTGTTTCGGTGACTGCGTTCATTCGAACTCTCCAAAAAGCTTCTAGCCGCTATTGTAGGGCCGATCTCGATATCGTGCTGAAGCCCACAGAATCAATGGGTTCATCGCGGCACACGCACAGCCGGCGCGATTGCCGCCACCAGCCAGCCCGAACGGCGAAAATCTCCGCTCCAGCGGCCACGCCGTTGTCACGAGACCGGACCGCATAACCATAAAAAAACATAAAAAAAGCCGCCTTCGCGAAAGCGTTGGCGGCTTTTGCTGCGCACCGGCCTTGCAGCCGGCTCGCACTCGAAACGATTAACGCTTCGAGAATTGCTTCCTGCGACGTGCCTTGTGGAAGCCGACCTTCTTACGTTCGACTTCACGAGCATCACGCGTCACGAAGCCTGCCTTCGACAGTTCCGGCTTCAGCGTTGCGTCATAGTCCATCAGCGCGCGGGTGATGCCGTGGCGAACCGCACCGGCTTGACCCGTTTCACCGCCACCCGTCACGTTGACCTTGATGTCGAACGTAACGCCGTGGTTCGTGAGTTCCAGCGGCTGACGCACGATCATCAGCGACGTTTCGCGCGAGAAGTAATCGGCGATAGGCTTGCCGTTCACAACGATGTCGCCCTTGCCTGCCTTGATGAACACGCGTGCGACGGCGCTCTTGCGGCGGCCCGTGCCGTAATTCCAGTTACCGATCATGTGGGCTCCCCTTAGATCTCGAGCGCTTTCGGCTGTTGCGCCGAATGCGGGTGCGTTGCTTCAGCGTAGACCTTCAGCTTCTTGATCATCGCGTAGCCGAGCGGGCCCTTCGGCAGCATGCCCTTGACCGCTTTCTCGAGCGCGCGGCCCGGGAAGCGTTCCTGCATCTTGCCGAACGTCGTTTCATAGATACCGCCCGGGTAACCCGAGTGGCGATAGTACTTCTTGTCAGTAGCCTTGTTGCCCGTGACCTTCAGCTTGCCGGCGTTGATAACGATGATGAAATCACCGGTGTCGACGTGCGGAGTGAATTCAGGCTTGTGCTTGCCGCGAAGACGGTGTGCCACTTCGCTGGCGACACGCCCGAGAACCTTATCCGTCGCGTCAATCACGTACCATTCGCGCGTCACCTCATGGGCTTTTGCGGAAAACGTCTTCATGATCGATCCAAAAAAATTGCTGCGCCCAATGTGTTTTTTTCCTGCTTGTAATGTGCGCATCGAGGCGCGTGCAGGCTCTCCCTGGTTCTTCCTCCGCGGGCGCGGATGCGGAAAAGCCCTGAATTATAAAGGAATTTCGTACGGCAAGTCAAAACGTACCGGAGTTTGACGAAACCGGGCGGCCGATCCGTTCAGCGACAGTGGTTATCTCGAGCCTTTGCCGCCCGGAATTGGCCTTGGCGCGAGATAGGTCCGCGCTTGCCGCAGGCGAAAAAAAACCCGAACGATTGGTTCGGGTTTAATCCACCAAAGGAGGAGGTGGAGGAGACAGCGGAGTTGCAGAACTGCTGCAACGATGGAATGGATTATATGAGCCACCCTTGTGCGACGCAAGAACATTTGCATTGCGAAATGCGATTTCACATTGTGACATTTTCTGCGACTACCTTCATCGCTCGCAAATTCCCTTTTAGATCAAATACTAATGCCGTCCTACCGGCCACAGCCGGCGAACAGCTTCTAGAGTAAAACCCCTAAACACGTCAGGGAATTCCCGAGCCGGCTGAGCATGCCGCGCTGCAACACACAAGCCGCCATGCCGCATAAGTTTCGACGCAAGTCGCCTCGGGCGGATCCGCAGAGCGCGGGCTACAATGCCCTCTCGATATTAGCGAAGCGCGGTGGAGCACAGCATGGAATGCAAAGTAAGCTGGATGGGGCAGGACGGGATGGCGTTTGCGGCCGAGACGGGCAGCGGTCATCTGGTTGCGATGGACGGCGCGCCTGAAGGCGGCGGCCGCAATCTCGCGCCGCGTCCGATGGAGATGGTTCTCCTCGGCACGGGCGGCTGCACCGCCTACGACGTCGTGATGATTCTGAAGAAGAGCCGCCAGGAAATCGCCGGCTGCTCGGTCACGCTGAAGGCCGAGCGCGCCAGTGAAGATCCGAAGGTGTTCACCAAAATCCATTTCCATTTCACCGTGACGGGCAAGAACCTGAACCCCGCTACCGTCGAGCGCGCGATCAATCTGTCGCACGACAAATACTGCTCGGCGTCGATCATGATCGCCAAGACCGCCGAACTCACGCACTCGTTCGACATCGTCGCGAACTGAGCGCGGCAGCGGACTGCCAGGCCCGGCGCCGCTGCGGCCGCCTTACGCACGAATTGCGCGCAGCAAATGAAAATGCCGGCGTCCTCACGGACGCCGGCATTTCTTGTTGGGTGGCAAAGCAGGCCGATAAGCCGGATTCTGTGCACGCGCAACGTCCGAAAACGCGACGCGCGTGGCAGCCATTCCTCTAGGCGCGCCATTACTGACGCGCTCAAGCTTCCTACCCGCAGACGAGACGGGGGCCCCGTCCTGCATCTCGAAGATGCGCGCCTGCCTACTTGGAATTGCTCCGGGTGGAGGTTACCGTGCCGGTCTGCCTTGCAGCAGCCGCGGTGCGCTCTTACCGCACCGTTTCACCCTTACCTGATCCCGATTTGCGCCGGGCCATCGGCGGTTTGCTTTCTGTTGCCCTGTTCCGCGTGTTGCCACGGATGGCCGTTAGCCATCACCCTGCCCTGTGGAGTCCGGACTTTCCTCGCCCTCTTTGGCCGAAGCCGCCAAGGCCGCGACTGCCTGGCCTGCTTTGCTGCGGCGGATTTTAACACCTGCGCGGCAGACGAGCCGTTTCGACGGTTGAAATAGCCGAATGGCCAAGAAAAAGGGCAGAGTGGGATTCGGACAGGCCGCCGTAGCGAGGGTAGGCCGTGCGGCACGACCCGCACGAAACCTTCGGAGGCCTAGGCCAGACGGCTGCGCCGCCCCGCGCGAAACACGGACGCGTCGTCGTAAAACACGGGCGCGTCGTTCTCGGGCCACCAGCCCGGAATGCCCAACACCGGCAGCGGTGCGAACATGCGGCTCGCCAGCGCGTCGGTGTCGAGCAGCGCTGCGCTGACCGATTCATCGAGCCATGCATCGCGCGCCGCGGCGTTCCATTCGAAGTACGAGGGCGGCACGTCGACGATCCACGCATGCCCCGTGCAGGCTTTGAACGGGGCGATCAATTTTTCGAGCAACGCATGGCCGAAGCAGCGCACCTCGCAGCTCGAACCCCACGCCTCGCGCCGGGTCACGAGCAGGGTCCGCCAGTCGAAGCCGCGCAGCGCAGCGCTCAAAGCGGGATCGGCACACGCGAACAGCAATGCGTTCTCATCGAACAAGGTCAGCGCGTCGCGCACGCCACCACGGGTCGGGCCGACGCCCAACACGTCGATGGCCGCCGACTGCCGCGCGTTCAGCGCCGCCTTGATGCGCGGAAACGCAAACCACATCGAGCCGTTGAAGAAGTCGTGCAGGTTATGGCGCGTCGGCACGCAGCCGGTCGACGCGATGTGCGCTTCGTACGCTGCGCCGGGCGGCAGATCGTCCTGCGCGATGAACGCGAGGCGCTGGCCGCGCCCCGTGGTCTGCCGCATTACGGCGGCATCGGCGTTCATTTCGGCGAGCAACGCGGCGTAGCTCGTCAGCGCGGCCTGCTGCCAGCGTCGGCCGCGGCCGGCGAAGGGCGCGAACCAGGGCTTCGACCAGTCGATCACGGCGAAGCCGGCTTGCGGCCCCGCCTGCTGCCCTTCTCCCTGACCCGCGTCTTGCACCTGCATCTAGCTCAACCTCAAACCAGACGCCAACCGATCGACTCCCCACCGCGCAGCGGCACGACCGGCGTATCGCCGACCGGCAGTTCGGCCGGCAACGTCCATTCCTCGCGACGCAGCGTGACCTGCTCCGCATTGCGCGGCAGGCCATAGAAATCCGCGCCGAAGAAGCTCGCAAAGCCTTCGAGCTTGTCCAGCGCGCCGGCTTTGTCGAATGCTTCCGTGTATAGCTCCAGCGCATGCAGCGCCGTATAGCAGCCCGCGCAACCGCACGCGTGCTCCTTCAAACCCTTCGGATGCGGTGCGCTATCTGTGCCGAGGAAGAAGCGCGGATTGCCGGATGTCGCCGCTTCGACCAGCGCCACCCGGTGCGTCTCGCGCTTCAACACCGGCAAGCAGTAGTAATGCGGACGAATGCCGCCCTGGAAGATCGCGTTGCGGTTGTACAGCAGATGGTGCGCGGTGATCGTCGCACCCAGCAGCTCCGGCGCGACGCCGGCCTCACGGATGTAGTCGACCGCGTCCTTCGTCGTGATGTGCTCGAACACGACCTTCAGCGCCGGAAACGCGCGGCGCAGCGGCGTCATCACACGGTCGATGAACACCTTCTCGCGGTCGAACAGGTCGATCGACGAATCCGTCACTTCGCCGTGCACCAGCAGCGGCATGCCCACTTCCTGCATCGCGTCGAGCGTTTTCGCGCACTTCATGATGTCGGTGACGCCCGCGTCCGAGTTGGTGGTCGCACCCGCCGGATACAACTTCACACCATGCACGAAGCCGCTCTCGCGCGCCCGGCGGATTTCGTCAGGCGGCGTGTTGTCGGTCAGGTACAGCGTCATTAGCGGTTCGAACTTCGCGCCTGCGGGGATCGCGGCGACGATCCGCTCGCGGTACGCCTGCGCCATCGCGGTGGTCGTGACCGGCGGCTTGAGGTTCGGCATGATGATCGCGCGACCGAACTGGCGCGCGGTGTCCGGCAGGACGGCGGCCAGCATCGCGCCGTCGCGAACGTGCAGGTGCCAGTCGTCGGGACGGGCGAGCGTGATGGAATCGAGGGAAACGTTGGAAGCGGTCATGGCGAAAAGGGCAACGAGACTCGGCGACAAAAGCCAATCGACCCGGTCAAACCGCCCTGTTGCGGCCCAAACACACGTCAATTTCGCTATTTGGCGTTTCTGGCTCGGTGATATGCTTGGAAAATCATCATTGTAACGGCTCGCCCCGTTCACAGGCTTACCCGCAACATGTGCCAACTTCTCGGAATGAACTGCGCCGCGCCGACGGACGTCACGTTCTCGTTCACCGGCTTTGCGGCGCGCGGCGGCGTCACCGATCACCATGCCGACGGCTGGGGCATCGCCTTCTTCGAGGACAAAGCCTGCCGCCTGTTCATCGACCATCAATCGTCGGCCACCTCGCCGATCGCCGAGATGGTCAAGCGTTATCCGATCAAATCGAAGAACACCATCGCCCATATCCGCAAGGCGACGCAAGGGCACATCCTGCTCGAAAACTGCCACCCGTTCATGCGAGAACTGTGGGGGCGTCACTGGATCTTCGCGCACAACGGCGATCTGAAAGACTATGCGCCGCAACTGTCGGGCGTGTATCAGCCGGTCGGCACGACCGACAGCGAGCTCGCTTTCTGCGCGTTGCTCGAAGGGTTGCGCAAGGCGTTTCCGGGCGCGCAGCAGCCGCCGCTCGACGAACTGTTCGTCACGCTCGAAACGCTCACGCGTGAAATCACGCAGTTCGGCGTGTTCAATTTTCTGATGTCTAACGGCCAGGCGCTGTTCGCGCATTGCTCGACGCATCTGCACTACATCGTGCGGCGCTGGCCGTTTTCCACCGCGCATCTGGTCGACGCAGACGTGTCGATCGACTTCGCCAAGTACACGACGCCCGAAGACCGCGTCGCGGTGATTGCCACCAAGCCGCTGACCGACAACGAAGTCTGGAGCGCATTCGAGCCGGGCGATCTGATGATGTTCCAGCATGGCGA
The DNA here is from genome assembly GCF_902859935.1 of Paraburkholderia fynbosensis. Lineage (GTDB taxonomy): Bacteria > Pseudomonadota > Gammaproteobacteria > Burkholderiales > Burkholderiaceae > Paraburkholderia > Paraburkholderia fynbosensis. The sequence goes on along the minus strand of NZ_CADIKI010000002.1, from coordinate 133,560 downwards.
TGTGATCGGCCACATCAACGTGCCGGTGCCGGCATCGGTGCTGGAGAAGCTGCGCAATCCCGCGCTGGATGCGTCGGCCTCCGCCACCACGATTGCAGCCTCAACCGCTGAGACCGGCATCATGGCCGACGACAGCGAAGCCGACCTCGAAGCGGCAGACGACGCCGCGGCCTTCGGGTCTTGAACCACTGATCGCACGCGCACCAGCAAAAAAAAGCCGCCTCCAAAGAGCGGCTTTTTTTCGGTCCACACGAGCCAGCCTGCGCCGGCCGGGCCGCAGACGAACCTCAGTGCAGGATCTTCGCCAGAAAATCCTTCGCACGATCCGACTTCGGATTGGCGAAGAAGTCTTCCTTGCGGTCGTCCTCGACGATCAAGCCCTGGTCCATGAAGATCACGCGGTGCGCGACCTTCTTCGCGAAGCCCATTTCGTGCGTGACGCACATCATGGTCATGCCTTCCTGCGCGAGTTCGACCATCACGTCGAGCACTTCGTTGATCATCTCAGGATCGAGCGCCGAAGTCGGTTCGTCGAACAGCATCGCGATCGGGTCCATCGACAACGCGCGCGCAATCGCCACACGCTGCTGCTGCCCGCCCGACAATTGCCCCGGGAACTTGTCCGCATGCGCACGCAAGCCGACTCGATCGAGCAGCTTCAGCCCCTTCGCGGTGGCTTCATCGTTCGAGCGGCCGAGCACCTTCACCTGCGCGAGCGTGAGGTTCTGCACGATCGACAGATGCGGGAACAGCTCGAAGTGCTGGAACACCATGCCGACCTTCGAACGCAGCTTGGACAGATTGGTTTTCTTGTCGGTCAGCGACTGGCCGTTGATGACGATCTCGCCCTTCTGGAACGGTTCCAGGCCGTTCACGGTTTTGATCAGCGTGGACTTGCCCGAGCCAGACGGCCCGCACACCACCACCACTTCACCCTTTTTGACTTCCGTCGTGCAGTCGGTCAGCACTTGGAACTGACCGTACCACTTCGAAACATTCTTGATAGAGATCATCTTGCGACCTTTTTCTGAAGACCTTTGACGAGGCTCGACGCGACCACACAGATCACGAAATAACACGCGCCCGCGAACAGTACCATCTCGACATTCGTACCGTCACGGTCGCCAATATTCGTGGCGGTGCGGAAGAAGTCGGCGAGGCTGATCACGTAGACGAGCGACGTATCCTGAAACAGCACGATACCTTGCGTGAGCAGCAGCGGCACCATCGCACGGAACGCCTGCGGCAGCACGATCAGGCGCATCGCCTGCGCGTAGTTCATGCCGAGCGCGAACGCCGCGTTGACCTGGCCGCGCGGCACCGCCTGAATGCCGGCGCGGATGATCTCCGAATAGTACGCGGCCTCGAACAGCGAGAACGCAACCATGGCCGAGGCAAGGCGAATGTCGATATCCGGCGACAGCCCCAGCACGTTCTGCAGCACTTGCGGCACGATCAGGAAGAACCACAGCAGCACCATCACCAGCGGGATCGAACGGAAGATCGTCACGTACCCCTTCGCGAACCACTCGAAGGGTTTGAACGACGACAACCGCAGCATCGCGAGAATGGTGCCCCAGACGATGCCGAACACGATCGCAATCAACGTGATCTTCAAGGTGACGATGGCGCCGGTCCACAGCGTAGGCAGTGCGCCCGGAATACCGCTCCAGTCGAAATGGTGCATCACTTGCCTCCGATATAGCCGGGCAACCGGGCTCTGGCTTCGACCCAGCGCATCAGTTGCATCACGACCAGGTTGATCAGCATGTACGCCACCGTGACCGCGATGAACGACTCATAGGTCTGTGACGTGTAGTCGACCAGTTGACGCGCCTGCGCGGACAGATCCAGCAGACCGATCGTCGAAGCCACTGCCGAGTTCTTGAAAATGTTCAGAAATTCGGACGTGAGCGGCGGCACGATGATCCGGTACGCGACCGGCAGCAGCACATAGCGATACGTCTGCCATTGCGTGAAGCCCACCGCGAGACCCGCGGCGCGCTGGCCGCGCGGTAACGCGTTGATGCCCGAGCGCACCTGCTCGCACACGCGCGCGGAAGTGAACAGCCCGAGGCAGATGATCGACGACGAGAAGAACTGCGCGCCTGGCGGCAGTTGCTTGAACCAGTTGCCGATCGACACGGGCAGCAGCTCCGGTATCACCAGATACCAGATGAAGAACTGCACGATCAGCGGAATGTTACGGAAAATCGCGACGTAGACCGTGCCGATGCCCGACGCCCACTTGTTCGGCACCGTGCGCAGCACGCCAAACAGCGAGCCGACGATCAGCGCGATCACCCATGCCGCCAGCGACACGGTGATCGTCACCCAGAGGCCCGAGAACAACCAGCCCAGATAGGTGGTCGGCTCGCCGGTGGAGACCGGACTCAGCAGAATGCCCCAGTTCCAGTGATATGACATGACCAAGACTCCAGCAAAAAGAAACGGAAGAAGCGCGTGGCTCCTTCCGTTTCGTTCAGCGTTTCAAAAACACCTGAGGTTAATCGATTGCCTTGTCATTCGGATTCTTGAACAGCGCCCGCATATCGTCGCTTTGCGGGAAGTTCAGGTTCAGGCCCTTCGGCGGAATCGGCGATTCGAACCACTTCTTGTAGATCGCATCGGCTTCGCCCGAAGTCTGGACCTTGGCGATCGCGTCGTCGGCGACCTTCTTGAACTCCGGATCGTTCTTGCGCATCATGCAGCCGTACGCTTCACGCGATTGCGGCGTGCCGACGATCACGAAATCGCCCGGGTTGTTCGACTTCGCGCGTTCGCCCGCGAGCAGTGCGTCGTCCATCATGAACGCCGCGGCGCGGCCCGTCGACAGCGTCAGGAACGACTCGCCGTGGTCCTTCGCGCTGATGATGTTCATGCCCATGCTCTTGTCCTGGTTCATCTTGCGAAGCAGGCGCTCGGAGGTGGTGCCGGCGGTCGTGACGACCGTCTTGCCCTTCAGGTCCGCCCAGTCCTTGATGCCGGAGTCCTTCTTGGTCATCATGCGCGTGCCGATCACGAAGATCGTGTTCGAAAACGCGGCCTGTTGCTGGCGCTCGAGGTTATTCGTGGTCGAGCCGCATTCGATGTCAACCGTGCCGTTCTGCACCAGCGGAATACGGTTTTGCGACGTCACCGGAATCAGCTTCACCTTGAGGTTAGGCATGTTCAGCTTCTGCTTGACCGCCTCCACCACTTTCATGGCGAATTCCTGCGAGTAGCCGATGACATTCTGCTTGTCGTCGTAGTACGAAAACGGGATGGACGATTCGCGATGACCCAGCGAAATGACGCCCGTGTCCTTGATCTTCTTCAGCGTACCTGCGTCTTGCGCCTGTGCGCCAACCGTAAATAGTCCGAGAGTCGCGAGCAGCAGCGCAGCTTTTTTAACCTTCATGTGGTGATCTCCTTGGCAAGAACCGGCGCCAGTTTAGCAAAGTAATTATTCTGAAAGTATGGCTATAAACCATGTTGTTGCGCGCGCGCCGCTAAGGCGCGGGACGCCTTGGACCGATTCGCGGACCGGCTCGGGATATGCAAAGGCGGGCGGCATCGATCCGATGCCGCCCGCCGGGCACGACACGCCGTCTCGTGGACCGCGTTAAAGCAAAAATTGCCGGCGAATCCGCAGGGTAGCGCACTCGCCGTTCAAACGTAAATCAGGGATACAGGCCGCGCATTTCGCGTGCTTGCAGAATCCGCTTACAAGCGACGATAAACGCCGCGGTCCGCACCGACACGTTCTGTTCGCTCGACACCTGCCATACCGCCGCAAATGCCTCACGCATCACGCGCTCCAGACGCTGGTTGATCTCGTCCTCGGTCCAGAAGAAGCTCGAGAAGTCTTGCACCCATTCGAAATAGGACACCGTCACGCCGCCCGCGTTGGCCACCACGTCCGGAATCACGAGGATGCCGCGATCGTGCAGGATGTCGTCGGCCGCCGTGGTGGTCGGGCCATTGGCGCCTTCCACGACGATTCTGGTCCTGATCTTGCCGGCGTTTTTCTCGGTGATCTGGTTTTCCAATGCAGCCGGAATCAGGATGTCCGATTCGATGGTCCAGAATTCCTCGTCGGTCACGGCGTCCGCTTCAGCGAAACCACCCACGCCGCCCGTCTTCGCGACGTGTTCGAGCAATGCGCCCGCATCGATGCCGGTCGATTTGTACAGCGAACCGGTGTGATCCTGCACCGCGACCACCTTCGCGCCCGCTTCCTGAAACAGCCGCGCGGCGATCCCGCCGACGTTGCCGAAGCCCTGCACGGCGATGCGCGCGCCTTCGATATCGAAGCCGATGCGGCGTGCCGCTTCGCAGCCCACCACGAACACGCCGCGGCCCGTCGCCTCGCGGCGGCCCAGCGAACCGCCGAGCGTGATCGGCTTGCCGGTCACCACACCCGTGGCGGTTTGGCCCTGGTTCATCGAGTACGTGTCCATCATCCACGCCATGATCTGCTCGTTCGTGTTCACGTCCGGCGCGGGAATGTCGGTATTCGGTCCGATGATGATGCCGATTTCGCTCGTGTAGCGGCGCGTCATGCGCTCCAGTTCGCCCCGCGAGAGCGTGCGCGGATCGACGCGGATGCCGCCCTTCGCGCCGCCGTACGGCACGTTCACGGCCGCGTTCTTGACCGACATCCACGCGGACAGCGCCATCACTTCCGACAGCGTCACGTCCTGGTGATAACGCACGCCACCTTTGCCCGGACCGCGCGACACGTTGTGCTGCACGCGATAACCTTCGAAGTGCGCGACGGTGCCGTTATCGAGTTCGATGGGCACGTCGACGATCAGGATGCGCTTCGGGCGCTTGAGGGTTTCGAGCCAGCGCGACAGCGAGCCGAGGTACGGCGCGACGCGGTCGACCTGGCGCAGATAGTTGCCCCAGGGGCCGAGGTCTTCGCTGTTGAGGTAGGAGGGAACGGACTGCAACGATGCTGCGGATTGGGCTGCTTGGGCGGCTTGCTGCTGGGAAGACATGAACGCTCCGGCGTTGATCGAATGCGTGCATTGTCGAAAAACGTCGTTATGAAATCCAATGCCGTTTCCTTATCCGATTATGTTTTTTTTGCATAACCTTCGGAAGCGGGCAAATTCACGTCGTGGCGGCGCAGGTTTCGCGGTTCCCCGCGGTTCCCTTTTATGCTGCGTGCCGCTCCAGTTCCGCCGACACCACCTCCCACAATTGCCGCACGAGTATCTGCCGCGCATCGTCGCTTTTCGCCGCGAGCTTGTCGCGGTACAGGCGAATCTCCATGCTCAGCGTGAGCTGCCCTTCCGGCGTGCCGCGTGTCGCACGATCGAGGCGAATCAGCTTGCCGTCGGCGACCGCGTCTTCCACCGCGCTGTGCGGCAGAAACGCGATGCCGTGGCCGGCCAACGCCATCGCCTTGAGCCCTTCGGCCATGTCGGTCTCGTACAGCCGGTCCAGATAGAGACGCTCGGGCGCGTTCGCGAGGATCACTTCGGTCATGCGTCCCAGATACGCGTTCGGTGTGTAGGACAGATACGGCGCAGGCGCCTCGGCCGTGCCCGGCAACGTGTGCCGCGGCCGGCCGGCGCGGCCCGGCGCCGAGAACGGGCTGATCGGCTCGTTGCCGAGCGTGAGCATGTCGTAGCGGGCCGGATCGAGCGCGACCGGATGGCTCGGATGGTGGTAACCCATCATCAGATCGCAGCCGCCTTCCACCAGCGACAACGCCGCGTCGTGCACGTTCAACGCCCGCAGCCGCGTATGGATCGGGCCCATCTGCGCTTCGATGCGTTGCAGCCAGCGCGGGAAATAGGTGAGCGACAGCGTATGCGGCACGGCAAACTCGATGGTCGCCTGAGGCGTCGCCGTATGGCCGCGCAGCAGTGCGCGCGCCTCGTGGAATTGCGACAGCATCGCGAGCGCCTGCTCATTGAACACCTGGCCGGCCGCCGTGAGCCGCGTCGGATAAACCGAACGGTCGATCAGTTCCGTGCCGAGCCAGCCTTCGAGCGCCTGGATGCGCCGTGAAAACGCCGGTTGCGTGACGTGGCGCAGTTCGGCCGAGCGGCTGAAACTACGCGTTTCCGCGAGCGAAACGAAGTCTTCGAGCCATTTCAGTTCCATGCGAAGTGTGCTGCCGGGCGGGAGGAAGAAGACAGCATTCTAGCGGCGCGGGCGCAGCGTGGCGCTGCGGGGGGCGAGGCGCGGCATTGGCTTTTGCTTCGGGTCTGCCTCTAGCGTGACGAGCCAGGTCGCGGGGCGGCATGCCGCGCTCACACAGCGGAAGATAGCGACCAGCATGCAAAAGGCGCCGCGCGCCGCGCCCCGCGCCTCACAGCCTCGCGCGCGGCAAATTCGCGGCCGCCAACGGCCAGCCACCCGCACAGTGGTAAAATTCGCGGTTCCCTCCGTTCCCGATCCGCTCTCTGAGCGCTCAACGCTTCGACCCGGTCCCCATCATGTCCGACACCCGCCCCGACACCCTGTTCGCGCTCAACGCGCTCTCCCCGCTCGACGGCCGCTATGCGTCGAAAACCGAAGCCCTGCGCGACTGGCTCTCGGAAGCCGCCTTCATGCGCAATCGCGTGACGGTTGAAATTCACTGGCTGATCGCGCTGTCGCGCGCCGGCTTCGCCGAAGTGCCGCGCTTTTCCGAAGCGTCCGAGCAATTCCTGCTGCAACTGGCCGAGCGCTTCACCGCGCACGACGCCGCGCGCATCAAGGACATCGAACGCGTCACGAATCACGACGTGAAAGCGGTCGAGTACTGGCTGAAGGAATCGGTCAAGGGTCAGGAAGAACTGGAACGCGCGAGCGAGTTCATCCACTTCGCGTGCACCTCGGAAGACATCAACAACACGTCGCACGGCCTGATGCTGGCCGGCGCGCGCGAACACGTGATCCTGCCGGCGCTGCGTTCGGTGCATCAGCGCCTCGTCGCGCTGGCACATGCTCACGCCGCTCAACCGATGCTGTCGCGCACGCACGGCCAGCCGGCCAGCCCGACCACGCTCGGCAAGGAAATGGCCAACGTCGCCGCGCGCCTCGAACGTGCGATCGACCGTATCGCGAAGGTCGAACTGCTCGGCAAGATGAACGGCGCGGTCGGCAACTTCAATGCGCACCTGTCCGCGTATCCGGAGTTCGACTGGGAAGCGTTCTCGCGCGAAGTGGTCGAGCAGCGCCTGAAGCTCACGTTCAATCCGTACACGATCCAGATCGAGCCGCACGACTATATGGCCGAACTGTTCGACGCCGTCTCGCGCGCGAACACGATCCTGCTGGATCTGGACCGCGACGTGTGGGGCTACATCTCGGTCGGCTACTTCAAGCAGCGCACCAAGGCCGGCGAAATCGGTTCGTCGACGATGCCGCACAAGGTCAACCCGATCGACTTCGAAAACTCCGAAGGCAACCTCGGTCTCGCGAACGCCACGCTGCGCCATCTGGCCGACAAGCTGCCGGTGTCGCGCTGGCAGCGCGATTTGACCGATTCGACGGTGCTGCGCAACATCGGCGTCGCGTTCGGTTACTCGCTGCTCGCGTACGACTCGCTGATTCGCGGCCTCGACAAGCTCGAAGTGAACGCGCAGCGTCTGAACGAAGACCTCGACAACTGCTGGGAAGTGCTGGCCGAGCCGGTGCAAACGGTGATGCGCCGCTACGGCATCGAGAACCCGTACGAGCAGTTGAAGGAACTGACGCGCGGCAAGGGCATCACGCGTGAAGCGCTGCAAACCTTCGTGAGCGGCCTCGCGATTGCGCAGGACGCGAAAGACCGCCTGCTCGCGATGACGCCGGGTTCGTATATCGGCAAAGCGGTCGAACTGGCGAAGCGCATCGGCTGATTCGCCGCTCGATGCAAGCCTGCCTCGTGACGCGCGAGGCGGGCATAAAAAAGCCGCTCCGAGGAGCGGCTTTTTTTCGTCTCTACAACGACGAGCGAATGGGCTAGCGCAAGCTCACCGCGCCTCGACCTGCTTCAACACGTCGTCGACGATCTCTTCCGGCGACAGTTCGATGCTCACCGTGATCGCCTCGTCCGCGCCCGGCTCTTCGAGCGTATCGAGCTGGCTTTGCAGCAGCGACGGATCGAAGAAGTGCCCGGTGCGCGTGGTCAGACGCTCTTCGAGCACCTGGCGCGAGCCCTTCAGGTAGACGAAGCACACGTCCTTGTCGCCGTCGCGCAGGATGTCGCGATACGAGCGCTTGAGCGACGAACACGTGAACACCGCCGTCTCGCCTGCCTTCTGCTTGTCTTCGATCGCGGCGCGGATGGTTTTCAGCCACGGCCAACGGTCTTCGTCGGTGAGCGCAATGCCGTGGTGCATCTTCTCCTTATTGGCGGCGCTGTGGAACGCGTCGCCGTCGGTGAACGCGCAGTGCAGGCGCTCCGCCAGCATTTCGCCAATTCTCGTCTTGCCGGCGCCCGACACGCCCATTGCGATCAAAATCATCAAAGACTCCTTACTTCCTTACAGGACCGCCGCGAGCGCGAAGGTCAAGCCCAAACCCATCAGCGAGATGATGGTCTCGAGGAGCGACCATGTCTTGAAGGTCTGCCCCACCGTCATACCGAAGTACTCCTTGATCAGCCAGAAGCCGCCGTCGTTCACGTGCGAGAAGATCAGCGAGCCCGAACCGGTGGCGAGCACCAGCAATTCCGGCTTGACCTGCACCGCGCCCGCCGCCGCGATCGGCGCGACGATGCCGCAGGCGGTGGTCATCGCCACCGTGGCAGAACCGGTCGCGAGACGGATCAGCGCCGCGACCAGCCAGCCGAACAGCAGCGGCGACATATGCACGGAAGTTGCCACATTGACGATTTCCTTCGAAATGCCGCTATCCATCAGCACGCGGCCGAAACCGCCGCCCGCGCCGACGATCAGCGTGATGCCCGCGATCGGCGCGAGACATTCGCCGCAGAACTTCTGGATCTGTTCACGCGTAAAGCCGCGGCTCGCGCCGAAGGTCCAGAAGCTGACGAGCACGGCCGTCAACAGCGCGACGTCCGAGTTGCCGAAGAAGCGCAGCAGATCGTTCGGCAGGGTCTTCGGCGTGGAGATCAGATCGGCCCAGCTGCCGATCAGCATCAGAAGCACCGGCAGCAAGATCGTGAACAGCGTGATGCCGAAGCTCGGCAATTCGCGCTTCGGCGCCGCGCCGGCTTTCGCGTTGGCGCCGTTGCCGCCATTGTCATGGCCGAGAAATTGCGCGGCGAGCGCATTTTCCTTCGGCAGCTTGATATAGCGGCTGACCAGCAGCGCGAACAGCGGACCGGCGATGATCGCGGTCGGCACGCCGACGATCAGCCCGTAGGCGATCGTCCTGCCGATATCCGCGTGATACGCCTGTACGGCGAGCATCGCGGCCGGATGCGGCGGGAGCAGTCCGTGCACGACGGACAGACCCGCGACCATCGGCAAGCCGACCAGCAGCAGCGATTTGTTGGTGCGCCTCGCGACGTTGAACGCGATCGGAATCAGCAGCACGAAGCCGACCTCGAAGAACACCGGCAACCCGACGATGATCGCGACGACCATCATCGCCCAGTGGATGTTCTTCTCGCCAAAGAAGTTGATCAACGTGGTGGCGATGCGCTCGGCGCCGCCCGATTCGGCCATCATCTTGCCGAGCATCGTGCCGAGACCGACCACGACCGCGATGTGCCCAAGTGTGTTGCCGTTACCCGTTTCGAACGATTTGACGATGGTGGCCATAGGCATGCCGGCTACGAGACCCAGCAGCAGCGACACCATGATGAGAACGAGGAACGGATAAACCTTGTAGCGCGTGATCAGCAAGATCAGCAATGCGATGGCGACCACCGCGTAAACCAGCAGCATGCTGCCGTGGACAGCTTCCATGAAGCTCCTCCTTTGCGTTATTGATTCTGAGTGCGGAACACGGCCAGCACTTCGTCTTGTGGCGACCTGCGCGGCGCCTGAAAACCCGGCTGACCGCGTGGACGCTGAATTTTACTGTTTGTTTCCGGAAAGCGCGCGTGAATCCGGTAAGCAATCACAAAGGAGCCCCGGCGCGACAGCCCGAGCGGCTGTATCGACGAGGCTCCTTTGCGCCAGACCTTGATGAGGCGGCTTGAAGTGCGCGCGGCTTTTAGTGGGCCGGCGCGGCGAGCTGGCTGGCGGCTCGCGCGAGACGCGTGACTTCGTCCCAGTTCTGCGCCGCCAGCGCGGCCTTCGGCGTGAGCCACGAACCGCCGACGCACACCACGTTCGGCAGCGACAGGAAATGCGTCGCCGTTTCGGCCGTGATGCCACCGGTCGGGCAGAACTTCAGCGTCGGGAACGGGCCGTGGAATGCCTGCAGCATCGGCACGCCGCCGGCTTGCTGCGCCGGGAAAAACTTCACGATCTCGTAGCCGAGCTCCAGCGCCGCGATGATGTCGGTGGGCGTCATCACGCCCGGCAGCAGCGGCAAGCCCGCATCCTGCGCGGCCTTGTGCATGTCCTTCGTCAAACCCGGCGACACGCCGAACTGTGCGCCCGCTTTCTTCGCCTGCGCGCAGTGCTCGGGCTTCGTGATCGTGCCGACGCCGACCACGATGTCCTCGGCCAACTGGCTCGCGCGCTCGATCGCTTCGAGGCCGGCCGCCGTGCGCAAGGTGATTTCCAGCACCTTCACGCCGCCCGCATGCAGCGCGCGCGACACGTGTTCGCCCTGTTCGACCGAGTCGAACGCAAGCACCGGAATCACCGGGCCGAGGCGCACGATATCGCTTACTGTTTTCGACGTCATAGTCAGACTCCTTGTTTCTGCAGCACTTAGCTGGCTTGCGTGGTGCTTGTGTGTTTGTCGGTATGCGCTTTGGCCGCGGCACCGTGATGCGTTGCATGCCGATCTGCGTGCGGGGTAGCCTGCGAGATTGCGTCTTCACCCACCATCTTGCCGAACACCGACGCGCCCTGCTCCGCTGGCGCCGCCGCCGCGCGGAAGACGCCAAACAGCTCGCGGCCGAAGCCGACTTCGTTTTCCGCCTGATGCAGCGGCTCGGCGTTCGGGCGCGCCGCCCATTCGGCCGCGTCGATCTCGATGTCGAGCACGCCCGCTTCGGCGTCGATCACCAGCATGTCGCCCGTGCGCACCTTGCCGATGGGGCCTTGCAGCAATGCTTCCGGCGACAGATGGATCACCGCCGGCACCTTGCCCGACGCGCCGGACATGCGGCCGTCCGTCACCAATGCGACATGGAAACCCTGATCCTGCAACACACCGAGCAGCGGCGTCAAACGATGCAGCTCGGGCATACCGTTTGCGCGCGCGCCCTGGAAGCGCACCACGGCGATGAAATCGCGCTTCAGCTCGCCTTTGTCGAACGCCTCCTGCACCGCCTCCTGCGAATCGAACACGATCGCCGGCGCCTTCACCTTGCGATGCGCCGCCGCCACCGCCGAAATCTTGATTACGCCGCGGCCGAGCTTGCCCTGCATCAGACGCAAGCCGCCGTCCGGCTGGAACGGCTCGTCGATGCCGCGAAGCACCGCCGTATCGGCGCTCGCCTCGACGGCCGGCACCCATTGCAGCTTGCCGTCGAGCAGCTTCGGCTCTTCGGTGTAATGCGCGAGTCCCTTGCCCGCGACCGTGTTCACGTCGTCGTGCAGCAAACCGCCTTCCAGCAGATTGCGCACGAGGAACGCGACGCCGCCGGCCGCGTGGAAGTGATTCACGTCGGCCTTGCCGTTCGGGTAGATCTTCGCGAGCAGCGGCACCACTTGCGACAGCGTGTCGAAGTCGTCCCAGTCGATCACGATGCCCGCCGCGCGCGCAATCGCGACCAGATGCAGCGTGTGATTGGTCGAGCCGCCCGTCGCGAGCAACGCGACGATGCCGTTGACCACCGCCTTCTCGTCGACCACGTGGCCGATCGGCATGTAGTTGCCGCGCTCCACCGTCAGATCGAGCACGCGGCGCGCGGCCTGCGCGGTCAGCGCGTCGCGCAGCGGCGTATGCGGATGCACGAAGGCCGAACCCGGCAGATGCAGGCCCATCACTTCCATCAGCATCTGGTTGCTGTTCGCGGTGCCGTAGAACGTGCAGGTGCCGTGGCTGTGGTAGGCCGCCGCTTCCGCTTCGAGCAGCGCGTCGCGGCCGCATTGGCCGGTGGCGAACTGCTGGCGCGTCTTCGCTTTGTCGTCGTTGGACAGGCCGCTCGCCATCGGGCCGGCCGGCACGAAGATGGTCGGCAGATGGCCGAATTGCAGCGCGCCGATCAGCAGACCCGGCACGATCTTGTCGCAGATGCCGAGACACAGCGCGGCGTCGAACATGTTGTGCGTGAGCGCGACCGCCGTGCTCATCGCGATGACTTCGCGCGAGAACAGGGACAGTTCCATGCCCGCATTGCCCTGCGTGATGCCGTCGCACATGGCCGGCACGCCGCCCGCGAATTGCGCGACGCCGCCGTTTTCACGCGCGGCCTGCTTGATGATGTCCGGGTAGTTTTTGTACGGCGCGTGGGCCGACAGCATCTCGTTGTACGAGGACACAATGCCGATGTTCGGTTCGCGGATCTGCTTGATGACGAGCTTGTCGTTGCCCTCCAGGCCGGCGAAACCGTGAGCCAGGTTGGCGCACGAGAGCGCGCCGCGCGCCGGGAACTTGCCTTGCGCATGATGGATGCGGGCCAGATACGCGTCACGGGTGGGCTTGCTGCGCTCGATCACGCGCCGCGTGACTTTCAACAATTGCGAATGCGGGGAAACCATCGGAGCTCCTTCGTCGCTGGCGCCAGGCGCGCGCGCACTTTGCCAGGTAGGTATCGCGGGGGCGTCGGATCAACCGACGACGCCATCTTAGTAGAAAAACTACACGATCGCAACGCCGTTTCCTGTTGCGCCGCGGCATTGGGTCATGTCCCACCGCGCCTTACTGGAAGCCGGTAAGCGCTGAGCGGCAAAAACCTAGGGAATACACCTAGAGCCGGATATGTAGTTTTTGTACCTTCTCGTGCAATCAGATATAGTCCACGCATTCTTCAGCATAGTGCGAGTTTTCCAATGATGCTGTCCCAAGTGGAAGAGATGCGGGAGCAGTTGCGCCCCTCCGAGCGCAAGCTGGCCGATTACGTGATCGAAGCGCCGCGCGAGGTGCTCGACCTGTCGATGACCGAAGTCGCCGCCCGTGCGGGCGTGAGCCAGCCGACCATCGCGCGGTTCTGTCATGCGCTCGGTTTTTCGGGATTTCGTGAGTTCAAGATCCGGCTCGCGCAGGGCATTGCCGCCGAGGTGCCCGCCGTCTATCGCGACGTGCGCCCCGACGAGCCGACGCCGGGCGTCGCCGCGAAGGTGCTCGACCGGACCATCGGCGCGCTGATCCAGGTGCGCAATAATCTGTCGTCGGACAGCGTGGCGGCGGCGATCGAAATGCTGGCGCAAGCGCGGCGCATCGAGTTTTACGGCGCGGGCGGCTCGGGCATCGCCGCGCTCGACGTGCAGCACAAGTTCTTCCGGCTCGGCATGCCGAGCGTCGCGTATTCGGACCCGCACACGTTTCTGATGTCGGCGGCGCTATTGGCCGAAGGCGACGTCGTGGTCGCGATTTCGAACACCGGCCGCACGCGCGACATCATCGACGCCGCGAAGGCTGCGCTCAACGCTGGCGCGAAGGTCATCGCGATTACGCACGGCAATTCGCCGCTGGCGCGCCTCGCGACAGTCGGCCTCTTCGCGAACGTCGACGAGGACACGGACATCTTTTCGCCGATGACTTCGCGCGTGTCGCATCTGGCGATCGGCGACATTCTGGCGGTGGGCGTGGCGCTCAGCCGTGGACCGGAACTGCTGGAAAAGCTCGCGCAGACCAAGGAGGTGATTCACCGGCGCAGAGTGGATTCGCACGGGTAAAACGCGGCGGTGCCTTCGCAAGCAGCACGCCAGAAACGACAAGGGCGGTTTGCCGATCAGCCGGCAAACCGCCCTTCTTTGTTGTTCACTGCCGCGTATGAAAACCGCCGGTTCAGAACGGCTTGATCACGACCAACGCGACCGCCGCGAGCATCCCCAACACCGGCAACTCATTGAACATCCGATACCACTTGTCCGAGCGACGATTCTCGCCGCGCTCGAAAGTCCGCAGCAGCACGCCGCAATACGCGTGATAGATGACCAGCAGCGCGACCACACCGACCTTCGCGTGAATCCAGCCCTGCCCGCTGCCGATGCCGACCACGAGCCACAGCCACAGCCCGCACACCAGCGCCGGCACCGCGATGAGCGTCATGAAGCGGAACAGCTTGCGCCCCATGATCAGCAGGCGCGCGGTAGCGGCGGGTTCCGTTTCCATCGCCAGATTGACGAAGATGCGCGGCAAATAGAACAGGCCGGCAAACCAGGAGGCAACCAGGACGATGTGAAACGTTTTTACCCAAAGCATCAGCGGTCCTCGTGCAACGTGGTGGCTGGCGCTGCCAGGCACACTTGCCTATGACCGCGCCCAGAAATGATGCCGCCTTACTGACGGCCTTCGCCGTGACCCAGCACGACGTATTTGAGCGAGGTCAGGCCTTCCAGGCCGACCGGGCCGCGCGCATGCAGCTTGTCGTTCGAAATGCCGATTTCCGCGCCCAGACCGAACTCGAAGCCGTCGGCAAAGCGCGTCGACGCGTTGACCATCACGCTCGCCGAATCCACTTCGCGCAGGAAGCGCATCGCGCGATCGTGGTCTTCCGTGACGATCGCGTCGGTGTGGTGCGAGCTGTAGGTGTTGATGTGATCGATCGCCGCGTCGAGACCGTCGACCACCTTGATCGCGAGCACCGGCGCGAGGTATTCGGTGCGCCAGTCTTCCTCGGTGGCATCGACGAGCGGGCCCACACCCGCGTCCGCGAGCACCGCGCGCGCCGCCGCGTCCACGCGCAGTTCGACGTCCTTGCCGCGATACAGCTTGCCGAGCGGCGGCAGCACGTCTGCGGCGATGCCGCGCGCGACCAGCAGCGTTTCCATCGTATTGCAGGTGCCGTAGCGGTGCGTCTTCGCGTTGTCGCAGACGTTCAGCGCCTTGGTGAGATCCGCGCGATCGTCGACATACACGTGGCAGATGCCATCGAGGTGCTTGATCATCGGCACGCGCGCTTCCTTGATCAATCGCTCGATCAGGCTCTTGCCGCCGCGCGGCACGATCACGTCGACATACTCGGTCATCGTGATCAGCTTGCCGACCGCCGCGCGATCCGACGTGGCGACCACCTGCACGGCGTCCTGCGGCAAACCGGCGGCTTGCAGCCCTTCGCCGATCAGCCTGGCCAGCGCGGTGTTGCATTCGAGCGCTTCCGAGCCGCCGCGCAGAATCGTCGCGTTGCCGGATTTGAGGCACAGCGCCGCGGCGTCGATCGTCACGTTCGGACGCGATTCGTAGATGATGCCAATCACTCCCAGCGGCACACGCATCTGGCCGACCTGGATGCCGCTCGGCCGGTACTTCAGATTGCTGATCTCGCCGATCGGATCGGCCAGCGACGCGACCTGCCGCAAGCCTTCCACCATCGTGCTCAGCGCTTTGTCCGACAGCGTGAGACGGTCGATGAACGCGGCGTCGTGTCCTTTGTCGCGGGCGCGCGCGAGGTCACGCGCATTGGCCTCCTTGAGCAGCGCGGCATCGCGCTCGATAGCCTGCGCGACGGACGCGAGAGCGGCGTTCTTCGCCGCCGTCGAGGCTCGCGCCATCGCGCGCGAAGCCTGGCGCGC
The DNA here is from genome assembly GCF_902859935.1 of Paraburkholderia fynbosensis. Taxonomy (GTDB): domain Bacteria; phylum Pseudomonadota; class Gammaproteobacteria; order Burkholderiales; family Burkholderiaceae; genus Paraburkholderia; species Paraburkholderia fynbosensis. The sequence goes on along the minus strand of NZ_CADIKI010000002.1, from coordinate 117,880 downwards.
GCGTCGGCCGAGGTCGGTCATGTACTGGTCGATATCCATGGTCATTCTCGTGGTGCCGCGCACGTCGATGTGCGGCGGACTGGCAGGATTGGCGAAAGAAGAAACGATTGTAAGTCCGGTCCAGGTGCTTTGCTCGGCACAACGGCGTGGGCGGCGTAAGCGGCGTCGAACCTGCGCGCGCCTGAACGGGCAAATGCCCTGGCCGACACGGTGGCGAACAGGACGGCAAACGCGGTACACGAGGAGCACATCGCGACACGCTAACGGCGCCGCATTTGCCCAAGCTTCCGCGAAGCGATCCAATGCCGCTACGCGACCTTCACGCCTCGGTTCACGCCGGCCTTCGCGCCGGCGTCAGGGCGCCAGCCCGAGGTCGCGGCGGCGGCACCGGCACGGTTTTCGGCGCGGCCACCGTCATGGCGAGTTCGAAGAGACCGTCCCACGGATCGGGCGGCGGATCGTTGCGATGATTGCCCGGCGTGCTGCCGGACAAACCCTTCACCTGCCGATCCAGCCGCGCCGCCAAAGCGAGCGCCTTCTCCAGCGCGCCTTCGGTGACGCGCGACAGCGCCGGCCCGATCAACCGCTCGCGCGGACCCCACACGCGGTTCTCGCGCACCAGCATCGCGAGCGGCTTGCCGGCGGCGACACCGCGCTTGATCCGCAGCAGCGTGCGCACTTCTTCGACGACCGCCCACAACACCAGCACCGACGCCTCGCCCTCGCCGCGCAGGCCATCGAGCATGCGCGCGAGGCGGCCGACGTCGCCTGCCAGCATCGCTTCGTTCAGCTTGAACACGTCGTAACGCGCGACGTTGAGCACGGCGTCATGAATCTGTTCGAAGCTGAGCGTGCCGGCCGGATACAACAGCCCGAGCTTCTGGATTTCCTGATGGGCGGCGAGCAGATTGCCTTCCACCCGCTCGGCGATGAACGCGAGCGCGCGCCGCCCTTCTTCGCCGGCCGCGACGCGCTGACCTTGGGCCGCGAGCCGCTGCCCGACCCAGTTCGGCAACTGCGCGCGCTCGACCGGGTCGATCTTCAACGCGACGCCCGCATCGGCGAGCGCCGTGAACCACCCGGACTTTTGCGTGGCCGCGTCGAGCCGCGGCAGCGTGACCATCGTCAGCACGTCGTCGTTGACGGCCGCGGCGAGCGCCTTCAGCGCATCCGCGCCTTCCTTGCCGGGCTTGCCCGAAGGAATGCGCAACTCGACAAGCTGGCGGTCGCCGAACAGCGACATCGACTGGCTCGCGCCGAGCAGCGAACTCCAGTCGAAACCGCGCTCGACCGTGAACACCGAGCGGTCGGTGAACCCGGCCGCGCGCGCCGTCGCGCGAATCCGGTCGCACGCTTCCTGCGCGAGCAGATGCTCGTCGCCGTACACGACGTACAGTCCGGCGAGTCCCTTCGCAAGATGCGCGTCTAGCGCGTCAAGTCGCAGTTGCATGGCTACTGGTCGGCGAGGTTGAACAGGTGCGGTGAATCATACACAGCAGCGGATACGGCATCACGCTCACAGCGGCGGCGGCGGCAACGGCGCACGCGGCGCGACGGCCGGCACACCTTCGCCCGGCGCCGGATGCAGCGAGCGCACAACCCCGAGACGGCGGATCAACTGGTCGATCGCGTCGTTTTCCATATCGGCGAAGAGGATGTCGGACTCGGCGGCCTTCGCTTGCGAGAACTGGTCGCTATAGGTCATCGCGCGATTCAGCGCGATCACGCTCGGCGGAATCAGCACGGTGCCGTCCTTGCCGGTCAGCGTGTAGCCCATCGACAGATTCAGTTGATACTCCGCGACGACGCCCAGCGAGTTCAGCGTCAGCGTGCTCGTGCTGCGGCCTTGAGTGATCTGCAGCAGCGCGTCGGCATTGGCCGGCGAGTTGACCATGACCGTGTCGCTACCGCCCTGCACCATGCGTGTGAGCCGCGCGACGGCGGCCGGGGAACCGCCCGAAACATAGAGGCGCTTGAACGCGTAGTCCTGCTGGCCGCGCAACTGGAAGCCGCAGGCCGACAACATCATCACGCTGCAAGCCAGCGTCAAAAACGATCTGCGAGTCACATTGGCTCCCGGTTCGCAGTAGATTCCGCAGCGCAGACAAACGCCGCCGCGCGCGGCGGCGTCCTGTCTGCCAACATGTTTTCGTGGACCGTCAAACGACCACGTTCACGAGACGACCCGGCACCACAACGATCTTCTTCGGGGCCTTGCCTTCGCTGAACTTCGCGACCATCTCATGCGCGGCCGCGAGCTGCTCGATCGCTTCACGAGTCGCCTCTTTCGCCACGGTGATCGCGCCGCGCACCTTGCCGTTCACCTGCAGCACGAGTTCGATCTCGGCCTGCTCCAGCGCCTTCTCGTCGACCTTCGGCCATGCCGCGTCGAGCAGCGAGCCGAATTCGTCGGCGTAACCGAGTTCCTGCCACAGTTGGAACGTCAGGTGCGGCACCACCGGGTACAGCACGCGCAGCATCACGCTGTAGGTTTCGCGCAGCACGGCCGGCTGGGCGCTCTTCGCGCTGTCGAGCGCGTTGAGCATCTTCATCGCAGCCGATACCACCGTGTTGTATTGCAGACGCTGATAGTCGAAGTCGGCCTGCTTCAGCACGCTGTAGATCTCGCGGCACAGCAGCTTGTCGGCCTCGCCGAATTGTGCGGCGTCGAGCTGGCCGCCCGCACGCAACGCGGCTTCGTTCGTGTGACCGAAATTCCACACGCGGCGCAGGAAGCGGCTCGCGCCTTCCACGCCTGAACCGGACCACTCGAGCTGTTGCTCGGGCGGAGCCGCGAACATCACGAACAGACGCGCGGTGTCCGCGCCGTGCTGATCGATCAGCAATTGCGGATCGACGCCGTTGTTCTTCGACTTCGACATCTTCTCCACGCCGCCGAGCACCACCGGCTGGCCATCCGCGTTCAGGATCGCGCCGACCGGACGGCCCTTGTCGTCGAAAGACACGGTGACGTCGGCCGGGTTGTACCAGGTCTTCTTGCCCGCTTCGTTTTCGCGGTAATACGTTTCGTTGAGCACCATGCCCTGCGTGAGCAGGTTCTTCGCCGGCTCGCCGAACTTGACGAGGCCGAGGTCACGCATCACTTTCGCCCAGAAACGCGAGTACAGCAGGTGCAGAATCGCGTGCTCGATACCGCCGATGTACTGGTCCATCGGCGCCCAGTAGTCGGTGCGCTCGTCGACCATGGTCTTCGCATCCGGCGACGCGTAGCGGTAGAAGTACCAGGACGAATCGACGAAGGTGTCCATCGTGTCGGTTTCACGCTTCGCCGCGCCGCCGCAGGTCGGGCAGGTGCAGTTCACGAACGCTTCGGACTTCGCGAGCGGGTTGCCCGTGCCGTCCGGCACGAGGTCTTCGGGCAGCACCACCGGCAGATCTTTTTCCGGCACGGGCACGTCGCCGCACGCCGGGCAGTGGATGATCGGAATCGGCGTGCCCCAGTAGCGCTGACGCGACACGCCCCAGTCACGCAGACGCCACGTGATCTGCTTGTCGCCGAGGCCGAGTTCCTTCAGATCTGCCGCGATCTGGTCGACCGCTGCTTCGTACGCGAGGCCATCGTACTTGCCGCTGTTGACCAGCGTGCCGGCCTTCTCGCCGTACCATTCCTGCCAGGCTTGCGTCGAGAATTCCTTGCCTTCGACTGCCACTACCTGCTTGATCGGCAGATCGTATTTCTTCACGAACGCGAAGTCGCGCTCGTCGTGCGCGGGCACGCCCATCACCGCGCCTTCGCCGTAGCTCATCAGCACGTAATTGCCGATCCACACCTCGACCTGTTCCTGCGTCAGCGGATGCGTGACGTAGAAGCCGGTGCCCATGCCCTTCTTTTCCATTGTCGCGACGTCGGCTTCGGCCACGCCGCCGCGCTTGCATTCTTCGATGAACGCCTGCAGCTCCGGCTTGCCTTGCGCGAGACGCGTGGCAAGCGGATGCTCGGCGGCGATCGCGCAGAAGGTCACGCCCATGATCGTATCGGCGCGCGTGGTGAACACGCGCAGCAGCTTCCGTTCGCCGTCGATTTCATACGGGAAGCCGAAGTTCACGCCGAAGCTCTTGCCGATCCAGTTCTGCTGCATGATCTTGACGCGCTCGGGCCAACCGAGGCCGTCGAGGTCGTTCAGCAGTTCGTCCGCGTACTGCGTGATGCGCATGTAGTACATCGGGATTTCGCGCTTCTCGACGAGCGCGCCCGAGCGCCAGCCGCGGCCGTCGATCACCTGCTCGTTGGCGAGCACGGTTTGGTCGACCGGGTCCCAGTTGACGGTGCCGGTCTTCTTGTAAGCGATGCCCTTGTCGAGCATCTTCAGGAACAGCCACTGGTTCCACTTGTAGTAGTCGGGACTGCAGGTCGCGACTTCGCGGGTCCAGTCGATCGCAAGGCCCATCGACTGCATCTGCTTCTTCATGTAAGCGATGTTGTCGTAGGTCCACTTCGCGGGCGGCACGTTGTTGGCCATCGCGGCGTTTTCCGCCGGCATGCCGAACGCGTCCCAGCCCATCGGCATCAGTACGTTGTAGCCGTTCATCCGCAGATAGCGGTACATCACGTCGTTGATCGTGTAGTTGCGCACGTGGCCCATGTGCAGCTTGCCCGACGGGTACGGCAGCATCGAGACGCAATAGAACTTGGGCTTGTCGGTGGTTTCCGTCGTCTTGTACGCGTCGATGGCGCGCCATTGCCCTTGCGCGGCGGATTCGACGTCGGAGGGAACGTATTTTTCGTGCATGGTGTGATCGGATCGCTGGGTTCGGTGCTTTCGCACCGGCCGCTTTGGTGCTCTGCTAAATGAAATGGCGTGGTTTCCCCGTCGGCGGGGAAAGGGCTGATTATACCGTTCGCGGACGCTACGCCGCGCGGGATGGCGCGCCGGTGCCGAGCAGTGGGTGTGAAGCGCGGTGCAGGGTTTAATGCGCCGCGCCCGCCGGGGGCGGCGGGTCCGTCACGAAACCGATCCGCTCGAGGCCGGCCTGCTGCGCCGCGCCCATTACCTGCGCAATGACCTCGTAGCGCGTCGAGCGCTCCGCGCGCAGATGGATCTCCGGCTGCTGCGCCTTCTGCCTGGCTTCGCTCGCCGCTTGCGCGAACTGCGTGCGCATCTGCGCGAGCGTGATGAGGCTGCCGTTCCAGTACAGTTTGCCAGCGGCGTCGATCGACAGGGAAATGGTTTGCGGCGTTTCGCGCGCGGGCGTAGCCGCGACTTTCGGCAGATCGAGCCGGATCGCGTGCGTGAACAACGGCGCGGTGATGATGAAAATCACCAGCAGCACCAGCATCACGTCGATCAACGGGGTCATGTTGATCTCGGCCATCGGCGCAGCCGTCTGCTTTTTCTCGAGTCCGCCGAATGCCATGATCGCCTCCTTCCGTCTGAGCTTTCCGCTTGAGTCTGATGCTGGGCTTCCGCCTCGGCGTTATGCCTGGACCTTTGCGAACCGCGTGCCTAGTGGGTCGAAGCCTGCTGCGTGCGCACCGGCGCGTGAGGCTGCTCCGCGGGCGCGCACACGTACGCGTGCAGATCATGCGCGAAGCCGTCGAGTTCTTCGGACAACTGCCGCACGAGGCGCCCGAGCACGTTGTACGCCAGCACCGCCGGAATCGCGACCACCAGACCGAACGCCGTCATGATCAGTGCTTCGCCGACCGGGCCGGCGACGTTCTCGATCTGCGCCTGACCGGCCGCGGCGATGCTGCCGAGCGCGTGATAGATGCCCCACACGGTCCCGAGCAGGCCGACGAACGGCGCCGTGGCGCCCACCGACGCCAGCAGCACCTGGCCGAATTCGAGCCGCCGCTGCGACGCGTTGAGCGCCTGGCGCAACGCCCGCAGCACCCGCTCGCCACGCTCGACACGCGCGAGCAGCGCGCCCGGAATATCCACCTCGGCCGCATGCAGCGCCGCTTCGGCGAGCGGCAGGAAGACGCGCTCACGGTCCGCGCGCCGCAACACCGCGACGCCCTCGGACAGCGTCGGCGCCTGCCAGAACTGCGCAATCGCCCGCGTGGCCTGACGTTTGGCGCGCGTCAGCATCCAGCTCTTGACGATCAGGAAGCACCAGCTCGCCATCGACATGGCCAGCAGCACATACGCGACCCCGTGCGTGATCGCGTCGCTGGTTTGCAGGTAATGGATGATGCCGCTGCTGCCTGCCATCTGACCTCACCGTGGGAAAGTGTATTCAGGGCGTATGCCGGGCCGCGATGCCCTTGTGGCCCGGGTGCAAAACCCGTGCAAGGCAGCTCAACGCAGGCCGAGCACGTCCTGCATGTCGAAAAAGCCGGTCTTATGGCCTTCGAGGAAATGCACTGCCCGAAGCGAGCCTTGCGCATACGACAGCCGGCTCGACGATTTGTGCGTAATTTCGATGCGCTCGCCGGTGCCGGCGAACAACACCGTATGGTCGCCGACGATGTCGCCGCCGCGAATCGCCGAGAAGCCGATCGTGGACGGATCGCGCTCGCCGGTCACGCCTTCGCGGCCGTACACCGCGCACTCGTCGAGATTGCGGCCGAGCGCGTTGGAAATCACTTCGCCCATGGTCAGCGCGGTGCCGGACGGCGCGTCGACCTTGTGACGATGATGCGCCTCGATGATCTCGATGTCGTAGCCCGTCGCGAAATGCTTCGCCGCGTATTCCAGCAGCTTGAGCGTGACGTTCACACCCACGCTCATATTCGACGCGAACACGATGGCGACCTTATCAGCCGCGGCGCGCAGTTGCGCTTTCTGCTCGTTGTCGAAGCCGGTCGTGCCGATCACCATTTTCACGTCGTGGCGCTGCGCCGCCGCTAGATGCTCCAGCGTGCCGGCCGGGCGCGTGAAGTCGATCAGGTAATCGGATTCGGCGAACACGCGCTCGATGTCGTCGGTCATCGGCACGCCGGTCTGTTTGCCGAGAAACGCGCCCGCATCCTGCCCCAGTTGCGCGGAGCCCGCGCGCACGAGCGCGCCGGACAACGTGGCAGCGGGATCATTGAGGACGGTTTCGATGAGCATGCGGCCCATACGGCCCGATGCGCCAGCAATGGCAATTTTCATGGCTACGAGGGTTCGAAAAGACAAAACCCGGCAAATGCGGGCAAAAGCGGCGGCGGCGGACAGCACACCCGGGCGCCGCACTCATTGGACAAGCGGAGAATCCGGCGGGCGCCGCGCGCATGGCGCCGTGCCCGCCTCAAAACAGGGACAGCGAGATTAGTCGCCCGTTCCCGACGTCGACGAAGGCGAAGTCACTGGCGCGTTGTACGCTGGGCCGCTGTTGCTGCTTTGCGGGCCCGTCGGTCCGACCGGATTGCTCTGCGTAGTCGGAGCCGGCGGCGGCGGACGGTGGAACTGGAACTGCGGCTGCCCGCCAGAGGTCGGTCCTTGCGACGGCACGCCGCCCGCATTCGGGGTCGGCGCCGTGGAACGCACCGACGAGCGCGCGTTTGACGGCGATTGCACCGCATTGGTCGCACGATTGGCGGCTTGCGCGGCCTCCGCGTTGGCGTCCGTGGACGGCTCAGCGGCTGCGGCAGCGCCCTCGACCGACGGCGAACGCGCGGCGTCCGCCGTGGCCGGGGCGAGCGCCGTGGCCGCCGGCGCGCTTGCGGCGTTCGCCGCGGCGGCGCTGGCCGCGCTCGGCGCACTCGCGAGCGCCCTTTTGTTGCCGCGCCGGTCGCCGTCGATCTCGGCCAGCAATTCGAGGTTGGACGGCAAGTCTTCGCCACCCGTCCAGCTGGCGACGACGTCACCTGAGAAGAACACGACGAAGTCGCGCTGCTGCACGACAGCGGTCGAGCCGCGCTTGAAATAGAACACGTAGTCCCAGCGGTCGGCGTGGAACATGTCGGTCAAAAGCGGCGTGCCGAGCACCTGGCGCACCTGTGCGCGCGTCATGCCGGCCTTCATTTGCGACGCCATTTCACTCGAGACGAAATTGCCTTGCACCACTGTGATCCGGTACGGCGTGATGCTTTGGGCGACTCGCTGCGTAAGACTGTCGTACGTGGAACATCCGGCAAGAACCGCGACAGTCGCAACAGCGATCAAGGTACCCCGCATGCGGCTCCCCCGGTAGATCAATTGAGATTTTGAAATCATTTCACTCACCGTGCGGGCCCGCTGACGAGCCGCGCGAGTTTCATTCCATCGAAGATGACCAGAACGGCAAAAACACATTACTATGAGAGCCCAGCATTGTACTCTAGGGATCCCTTGTCATGACCAATCCAACCGATCTCAAGAATATCGGGCTCAAGGCGACCCTTCCGCGCCTCAAAATCCTTGAGATTTTTCAGCACAGCCCGGTACGTCATCTGACGGCCGAAGACGTGTACCGCAACCTCCTGCACGAGGAACTCGATATCGGTCTCGCAACCGTGTATCGCGTGCTGACGCAATTCGAGCAGGCAGGCCTGCTCTCGCGCAGCAATTTCGAATCGGGCAAGGCAGTGTTCGAACTCAACGAAGGGTCGCATCACGACCATCTCGTGTGTCTCGACTGCGGGCTTGTGGAAGAGTTTTTCGATCCCGAAATCGAGAGCCGTCAACAATCTATTGCGAAGGAACGCGGCTTCAAGCTGCAGGAACACGCGTTGGCGCTGTATGGCGCCTGCACGAAGGAGAATTGCCCGCATCGCAAGCATTGACGCCGTTGCACCGCCCGCGCCGGGTGCGTGGGTGCGTGAGGTGGCCATGAAAAAGACCCGGCCGATGCGAATCGGCCGGGTCTTTTTACGTTCACGGCGGTGCTGTATGTGCCGCTATGCGATAAGTTCGGCGCTTACTTCAAACGCCAGCCGCCACGGCTCGGGCAATGACCGTTCATCGCAATTGTTGCCTTCGCCGCCACGATCGACCACCACGAAATCGCTCACGTGATCGAGCGCCAGCAGCGGATGATGCCAGACCCCCTTCGCGTAATTCACGCCCTGCCAGGCGTCGGTCCAGAAGGCCCGCATCCGCGCCGGATCGAACTCGCCCGGCGGCGCGACCACCACCAGATAGCGGCCCTGCCGCAAGGGAATGAAAGCCTGGCTGCCGAGCGGATGCCGCTCCATCATCGTGATGTCGACCGGCAGCGTGCGCGACTGCGCACGAAACAGGTTGATCAGCGGGCGGCCGCCCTGCGCCGCCACGTCGACGGCAGCGAGATCGTGATAGCGCTCGGTGGTGCCGCCATTGATTGGGAAATGGCGCGCGCCGTCCAGCTCGATGACGTCGCCGAACGGGGCGAAGGCCGCGCGCGTCAAACGTTCCATCTGCAATGTCTTCATCACACGGCTCCGTTAAGCGATCTCACCCCACAGACGCAGGCGCGACACGCCGCCGTCAGGAAAGATATTGAAACGCACATGCGTGACGGGCCCCAGCGACGCGAGGCCGTCCGCGAAGGTGTGGGCGTGGTCCATTTGCAGCTTCTGTTCGCCGAGCAGCACCGGCCAGAACATCGCCTGCGTGACGAGCGAATCGTCCGTACCGCCCGTCACCGACGCCGCCTGCAGCGAACAGCGGTCCGGGAAATTCCCCTTGAAGTGCGCGGTGTCCACTTCGACCTTGCGGATCACGCCCGGCCGCGCCAGCGCGACGATCGCCCAGTCGTTGCCCGGCTCGCGGCGGCGTCGCGTTTCCCAGCCGTCGCCCATGTTGACGCCGCGGCCCGGCATCAGCATCTGCGAAGCTGCTCCGAAGTGCTGATTATTCGCGGCGACGAGGTACGCGCCGTTTTCGATCGCGGCAAGATCCAGCAGCGTGCAGCGCTCGACGCGCTCCCAGTCGCGCTTCGGCTGGCCGTACACGCGTAGCCGCGCGAGGCCGCCGTCCGGATACAGATTCACACGCAGATGGGTGAACGCACGCGCGTCGTTCACTTCGACGTAGTGGTGCTGGTTGCCCTGCAGCGTCGTGGCCGGCACGAGCGTTTGCCAGTCAGCGTTGTCGGGCGGCACGTCGCCGTCCGCATAACACGCGTCGATCGACGCGGCCGGCGGGAAATTGCCGGTGAAGTGGCTCGTATCCAGGTCGACGCCGTGCACGACGCCCGGCCGCGCGAGCCGGATCACGCAATGGTCGTGACCGGTGGTGCGTTTGCGGCGGGTTTCCCAGCCGTCCATCCACTTGCCGTGGTCGTCGTATTTACCGGCGATGAAGACCGCCGGCTGCGGTTCGAGCATGCGCTCCTTCGGCGCGAAGAATTCGTCGCTGGCGAAGAGCGCCTTCGCGCCCAGGCGCGGGTCGGCGAGATTCATGTAGCGGCGCGTGAAGGCAGGAGCGTTGGGGTCGAGGATCGGATTGGCCATAGTCTCGGTCAGGCTGCGGAAGATGAAGGGCAAGCGGCGGAGTTACGGCATCCGCCGCTATGGAAAGCGCGCCGAGCCGGCGCGCGAAATCTCGGTTCGGATAACGAAGCGGTTGCGTGTGTCGGCCCGCTCGCGTCAGATCGCGTGGGCGTGTTCGCCGCCGATCGGCTCGGCGCCCACTTCGTCGCCTGCCGGCACGTAGCGCAAGGCGGCGTCGCGGTTAAGCACACGATGAGCGCGCGCCCGGTCGATGTCGTTTTCCCACACGGCAACCACCACCGTCGCGACGCAGTTGCCGATCAGGTTGGTCAACGCGCGGGCAATGCCGACGAACCAGTCGACCGGCAGGATTAGCACGAGCCCGAGCACGGGAATCGCCGGAATCGCGGACAAGGTCGCCGCCAGAATCACGATGGCCGAGCCGGGAATACCATGCGCGCCCTTCGACGTCACCAGCGACACCAGCACCACCACGATCAGATCGTGCATCGACAGCGGCGTGTTGGTGGCCTGCGCGATGAAGATCACCGCCAGCGTCAGATAGATCGAAAAACCGTCGAGGTTGAACGAATAGCCGGTCGGAATCACGAGGCCGACGGTCGAATCCTTCACGCCCATCCATTCGAGCTTGCGCATGATCTGCGGCAGCACGGCGTCCGACGATGCCGTGCCGAGCACGATCGACAGTTCCTCGCGCAGATAGCGAATCAGCTTGAAGAGGCTGAAACCAGCGAGCCGCATCACGATGCCCAGCACCACCGCGACGAACACGAAGCAGCTCGCGTAGAACACCAGCACCAGCATGCCGAGCTGCTTGAGCGACTCGACGCCATAGGTGCCGGTGGTGAATGCAATCGCGCCGAGCACGCCGAGCGGCGCGAGTTTGATGATGAAGCCCATCACGCGAAAAAACACCTGCGACAGCTCGTCGATCAGGCTGCTCACGCGCTGCGCCTTCTTGCCGAGTAGCGACAGCGCCGAGCCGAACAGCACCGAAAACACCAGAATCTGCAGGATGTCGCCGGTCGCGAAGGCGTTGATCGCCGTATCGGGAATGATCTTCAGCAGGAAGCCCGCGGTGTCTTTGAGACTCTTCGCGTGCTCGGTGTAGGTGGCGAGCGAGGCCGGGTCGAGCGAACGCAGATCGATGTTCATGCCGACGCCGGGCCGCGTGACGTAGGCGAGCACCGCGCCGATTACGAGCGCGATCGTCGTCATGATTTCGAAGTAGACCACCGCCTTCATCCCGACACGCCCCACCTTGCGCAGATCGCCGGCATGCGCCATGCCGCTGACCACTACGCAAAACACGATCGGACCGATCACCATCTTGATCAGCTTGAGAAAGCCGTCGCCGAGCGGACGCAGCGATTGGGCGAAATGCGGATAAATCGCGCCGATCACGACACCCACCACGAGCGCTATGACGACCCGGCCAAACAGCGAATTGAAGAATTTCAACACGGCTTCCTCCTGGTTTTCGATCCTACCTGTTCAGACTGGTCCGACCAGTGCTGTTATGGCTAATAGTAGGAAGTCGATATACTGGCGTCAAGGATTCATAAAACAGTGTTTACCCGTTGTTTTTGCGGGCGTTCCCCGCGGGATCGCAGAGGCCGGCCGACCGACCGCGCACGGGTTCGGACTGCCTATTACAATGCTGGTCAGACCGCGCTACCCAGTGAGCCACGATGAAAAACGTTCCGCATACCGTCACCGATGCTGCCATCGCGACCATCCGCGAACGGATCGAAGCGGGCGACTATCCGGTGGGCAGCCTGCTGCCGGCCCAGCGTCAACTTTCCGAAGAACTGTCGATCAGCCGCGCGTCGCTGCGCGAGGCGCTCTCCACGCTCGAGGCGCTCGGTCTGCTGGTGATCCGGCCCGGGAAGGGCGTGTATGTGGAAAGCGCGCAGGCCGCGGCTGCACAATCGTGGCGTTTCGCCGAGCAGTCGTCGCTGCCGGACACCTATCAGATGCGCTTCGCGCTGGAAGGCTTCGTCGCGCGCATGGCGGCGCTTGCCGTGCGTGACGCCGACCTCGCCTGGTTCGAGAACAACGTCACGGAGATGCAAACCGCGCTCGCCTGCGACGAACTCGACGAAGCCGCGCGCCTCGACTACGCGTTCCACATGCGGATGGTGAGCATTGCCGGCAATGCGGCAATCGAATCGATCTTGCAAAGCAGCGCGGAAATCATGAAGGAAAGCCAGCGGATGCCGTTCTACCGCCGCGAACTGGTGCTATCGACGTACACCGAGCATCGCGCGATTCTGGACGCGCTCAGCGCACGCGATTCCGCAGCCGCGGGCAAGGCGATCGAAACCCACATCTCGAATGCCGCGCAACGCGCCGGCGTTCATTTCCCCACGCCGCAGATGTAAAAAAAGCCGCTCCGAGGAGCGGCTTTTTTGCCCTTGCCCTGCGCTGCCCTGCCGCCCGCCCCGAGGCCGGCTTCACAGCGAGCGCAGAGCGCAACGAGGCGCCATAGCTTACTTCGCGTTGGCGAGCGCCACAGCCGTGTCCAGCATGCGGTTCGAGAAACCCCACTCGTTGTCGTACCAGCTCGACACCTTCACCAGACGGCCTGACACCTTGGTCAGCGTCGCGTCGAACGTCGACGAAGCCGGGTTGTGGTTGAAGTCGATCGACACGAGCGGTGCATCGTTGTAGCCGAGGATACCCTTCAGCGCGCCTTCCGAGGCTTCCTTCATGATCGCGTTGACTTCTTCGACCGTCGTGTCGCGCGCGGCGATGAACGACAGATCGACGACCGACACGTTGATCGTCGGGACACGAATCGCGTAGCCGTCGAGCTTGCCGTTCAGTTCAGGCAGCACGAGACCCACTGCCGATGCCGCGCCGGTCTTGGTCGGGATCTGGCTGTGCGTCGCCGAGCGCGCGCGGCGCAGATCTTCGTGGTACACGTCGGTCAGAACCTGGTCGTTCGTGTACGCGTGGATCGTCGTCATGAGGCCGTTCACGAGGCCGATCTTGTCGTTCAGCGGCTTGACGAGCGGCGCCAGGCAGTTGGTCGTGCACGATGCGTTGGAGATCACCGTGTCCGATGCCTTCAGCACGTTGTGATTCACGCCGTAGACGATCGTTGCGTCGACGTCCTTGCCGCCCGGCGCCGAGATGATGACCTTCTTTGCGCCGCCCTTGATGTGCGCGCTGGCCTTTTCCTTGGTCGTGAAAAAGCCCGTGCATTCCATCACGACGTCAACGTTCAGTTCGCCCCACGGCAGTTCGGCCGGGTTGCGGTTGGCGAGCACGCGGATCTTGTCGCCATTGACGACCAGGTAATCGCCGTCCACCGACACTTCGCCCGGGAACTTGCCGTGCGCCGTGTCGTATTGCGTCAGGTGAGCGTTGGTCTTGGCATCGCCGAGATCGTTGATGGCGACGATTTCGATATCGTGCTTCTTGCCGTTTTCGTAGAAGGCGCGCAGGGTATTGCGGCCGATCCGGCCGTAGCCGTTGATTGCGACGCGAATCGTCATGGTCTATCTCCTGATGGCTGAAAAAATACGTCTCGTTCGTCTGACAGGCTGCGTTGCCGCGCGTTCATACGCCATGCGGCAACGCCTCGCCTACATCAGCCCAGTGCGGCTTTAGCCGTCTCTACCACATGCTCGACGGTGAAGCCGAAATGCTTGAACAGCACGCCAGCCGGGGCCGATTCTCCAAACGTGTCGATCCCGACCACGCCGCCTTCCAGACCCACGTACTTGCGCCAGAAATCCGTCACGCCCGCTTCGACCGCGACGCGGCGCACGCCGTGCGGCAGCACGCGCTCGCGGTACTCGGCGTCCTGCTTGTCGAACACCGTGGTCGACGGCATCGACACGACACGCGCCGCGATGCCTTCGCGTGCCAGCGGCTCGACCGCGTTCAGCGCCAGTTCGACTTCCGAGCCGGTGGCGATCAGGATGATCTTGCGCGCGACGATCTCGTCGTTCCAGTCGCGCAGCACGTAGCCGCCCTTCTCGATGTTGGCGATCTGCGCGTCAGTGCGCTCCGAGAACGCCAGATTCTGACGGCTGAAGATCAGGCACGACGGGCCGTGATGCTCAACTGCGTGAGTCCAGGCCACCGCCGTTTCGACGGTGTCGGCCGGGCGCCACACTTGCAGGTTCGGAATCAGGCGCAGGCTCGCGACGTGTTCGATGGACTGGTGGGTCGGGCCGTCTTCGCCCAGACCGATCGAGTCGTGCGTGAACACGAAGATGGACGGCGCTTTCATCAGCGCGGCGACGCGCAGCGCGTTGCGGCTGTAGTCCGAAAAAGTCAGGAACGTGCCGCCGAACGCCTTGAAGCCGCCATGCAGCGCGATGCCGTTGATCGCGGCGCTCATACCGAATTCGCGCACGCCGTAGTTCACGTAATTGCCGGTTGCCTTGCCATCCGCATTCACGCGCACCGGCTTCGCGGCCTTCCAGTTGGTCAGGTTCGAGCCGGTCAGGTCGGCGGAACCGCCGAGCAGTTCGGGCAGCACCACCGACAAACCTTCGATGGCCTGCTGCGATGCCTTACGCGTCGCGATGGTTTCCGCGCGCTGGTTCGCGCCGGCGATGATCGCCTTCGCCTTTTCCTTCCAGTCTGCCGGCAGTTGCTTCGCGTCACGGCGCTTGAATTCGGCTGCTTCCTGCGGATACTTGGCCGCGTAGGCCGCGAATGCCTTGTCCCATTCGCCTTCGACGTGCGCGCCGGCTTCCTTCGCATCCCACGCCGCGTAGACTTCCTGCGGAATCACGAACGGTTCCCACTTCCAGCCGATCGCTTCACGCGTGGCCGCGACTTCCTTGTCGCCGAGCGCCGAGCCGTGCGAATCATGGCTGCCGGCCTTGTTCGGCGAGCCTTCGCCGATCACGGTCTTGCAGCAGATCAGCGTCGGCTTGTCGGAGAGCTTGGCCTGCTTGATCGCGGCGTCCACTGCGTCGACGTCGTGGCCGACCACGTTCGGGATCACGTTCCAGCCGTACGCTTCGAAGCGCTTGGGCGTGTCGTCGCGGAACCAGTGCACCACTTCGCCGTCGATCGAGATGCCGTTGTCGTCGTAGAACGCGATCAGCTTGTTCAGCTTCAGCACGCCCGCCAGCGAACACGCTTCGTGCGAGATGCCTTCCATCAGGCAGCCGTCGCCGACGAACACGTACGTGTGGTGATCGACGATCTTCGCGTCAGGCTTGTTGAATTCGGTCGCGAGCAGCGACTCGGCGAGCGCCATGCCGACCGCGTTCGCGAGACCCTGGCCGAGCGGGCCGGTGGTGGTTTCGACGCCCGGCGTGATGCCGTATTCCGGGTGGCCCGGCGTCTTCGAGTGCATCTGGCGGAAGTTCTTCAGCTCTTCCATCGGCAGATCGTAGCCGGTCAGGTGCAGCAGCGAGTACAGCAGCATCGAGCCGTGGCCGTTCGACAGCACGAAACGGTCGCGATCGGCCCACTGCGGGTTCTTCGGGTTGTGACGCAGGTGACGCGACCACAAAGCCACGCCGATTTCGGCCATGCCCATCGGCATGCCCGGGTGACCGGAATTCGCTTTTTGAACGGCGTCCATGGACAACGCGCGGATTGCGTTGGCCATCAAAGAGGTGGGTGCGGGAGACGAGGTCGTCATGTCGAGTCCGGAGACAGAGTCAGAAAGCGGTGCGCGCTTGAGGACCGGGAGCTCGAATGCCAGTTCGCTTCGGCGCACGATGCGGCGCCAGGAGCGCGAAACGGGCAGAGCAAACGGACAAGGCTGAAAGCGAGACATTCTAACAGAACGTTGCCCCGCCTCCGGCCCGCAAAGCCGCCTGGCTGTGAGTTTCACCGCACATACCAGGCTCGCGGCGCGCGTGGCCCTTTACAATCGGACAAGCCAACCCACTACGCTCCCGCTGGAGCCCCGACATCCGTGAGCGCTCCGCTGCTGTTCCAACCGAGTCCCGACGCCGTCTACGGATTTCCGCATGCGCGGCTCGTCGCGCGCGTCGATTCGCCTTTTCAGCGCATCGAGGTGTGGGACACGCCGCTGCTCGGCCGGCTTTTCACGCTCGACGGTCGCCCGATGACGTCCACCGGCGACGAGTTCATCTATCACGAATGCATGGCGCATCCGATCGCGCTCGCGCATCCGGCGCCGCGCGCGGCGCTGGTGCTGGGCGGCGGCGATGGCGGCGCCGCGCGGCAGTTGCTGGCGCATCCGGATATCGAACGGATCGTGGTGGCGGAACTGGATGCGGAAGTGGTCCGCCTGTGTCGCGAGCATTTGCCCGAGGTGCACGGCGGCGCACTCGACGATCCACGCGTCGAACTGGTGATCGGCGACGCCGCGCAGTACGTCGCGGCCGCGGCGCCGGCGCAGTTCGACTTAGTGGTGTTTGATCTGACACCGCCGGATTCGCCCGCCGCTAGCCTGTACACGCCAGCCTTCTACGCGCAACTCAAGCGGACGATGCGTGCGCCCGCCGCCCTCTCGCTGCATCTCGGCTCGCCCTATTTCCACGCTCGCCGCATTGCCGGCCTGTTCGACGATCTGCGCGCTACGTTCCGCGTCGTACGTACGATGAACACCTTCGTCCCGCTCTACGGCTCGCTGTGGATGATGGCGACCGCCAGCGACACGCTCGATCCCGCCGCACTCCCCGCTGACGCGCTGACGGAGCGCGTCGCTGCTCGCCGTATCGGACCGCTGAAGCACTACGATCCGTCCATGCATGCAGGACTCTTCTCGGCGTCCCCTTCTATGCGCGATAAACTAAGCCAATTCTTAAAGCCATTAAGCTAACGTGTGGGCACAATGCCCGGCTGGGTCGGATCGCGTCTCGATACATCGGTAGGCGCAGCCGCCAGAATCCGCAGCATGCGTCCCGCCAACCCTCGAGATCCGGAGAAGTCCATGACCGCCCCCCGCCCCGCCGGTGTGCCCTGGTTGACCCCCTATCTGACGGTACGCGACGCGCGTGCCGCGACTGCGTTTTTCTCTGCGGCATTCGGCTTCGAAGTGCGCGACAGTGTTCAAGACGACGGTGTCGTCATGCACGTCGAGATGACCTATCAAGGCCAGTTGATCGTGATGTTCGCGCCGGAAGGCGCGTTCGGCTCGGCTGCGAAAACACCCAAAAGCGCGGGCGCAATCGCCCCGCAATCGTTCTATGTCTATGTCGACGATGTCGACGCGGTTTATGCGCGGGCGCTGGCTGCCGGCGCAAAATCGCTGAGCGAGCCGCAAGATCAGTTCTGGGGCGACCGGTTCGCTCAGGTCGAAGATCTGGACGGCTATCGCTGGGCGCTCGCTCGCCACCTTTCCTGAGCTAATGAGTATTTTTTTGATGCCCCGCTTCTTCGTCGGTACGTCGCTGAACCACGACGACATCATGCCGCTTCCCGATGACGTCGTGCGCCATGTTCTGGTGCTGCGTTTGCAGCCCGGCGATTCGATCGTGCTTTTCAACGGCGAGGGCGGCGAATACAGCGCCGAGCTCGTCGAGATAGAACGCCGCTCGGCCAAAGTCAGAATTCACGAATTCCGCCCGATCGAAGTCGAGGCGCCCTATCACCTCACGCTCGCGCAAGGCATTGCCAGCGGCGACAAGATGGACTGGCTGATCGAAAAGGCGGTCGAACTCGGTGCTTCGTGCTTCATGCCGCTGACCACCACACGCAGTGTCGTGCGGCTTTCCGGCGAGCGGGCACAGCGCCGGCATGCGCATTGGCAAGGCATCGTGCGCGCGTCGTGCGAACAATGCGGGCGCAATCGCCTGCCGGAAGTCATGCCGGTGCGCGAGATCGCCACCTGGCTGGGGGCGCTGCCTCGCGAACCCGGCGAAGGCGAATTGCGTATTCTGCTGTCGCCGCGCGCCAGCATCAGTTTTTCGGCGCTGCCGGTCACACATCCGACGGGCCGCGTGACCGTGCTGGTGGGCCCCGAAGGCGGTTTTTCCGCGGCCGAAGAAGCAGCGGCCACCGATCACGGATTTACCGCCGTCGGCCTCGGACCACGCGTACTGCGCACCGAGACCGCGGGAATAGCGGTGCTTTCCGCGCTGGCGGCTCGCTGGGGTGGTTGGTAAGCGGGTGCACAAGAGCCACGCGTAGGCACAAGCAAGCCGCCAAAAAGCAAAAGGCCCGCCGATTGGCGGGCCTTTTGCTTTCTCTCACTGTGGCGTCTACCGCGACTCGCCGTGCCGAGTCAGGCGAAATTCAGGCAAACGAATAAAACACCCGGAACGCCACCTTGCGCTCGGCCCAGAATTCGGCCGCCTCGCGGAAGACGTCCAGCAGCGTCTCGCGCCCTTCCTTGTCGAACTTCTGCGCAACCGGCAACTGCTCGAGCACGATCACAAAGCCCGGCTGCGCGCCGGCCTTATGGACGAGGTCGGTCAGACAATCGTAGAGCGCGTCGTAGTTCTTGCCAAAATGCTTCGGGAACAGGAACGAGGTGGCGATCGTCTCGAGCACTTCCTGCTTGGACAGCGCATTGGCGCAATACGCATACAGAAAATGCTGGCCGAGCTGGCCGGCCTCGTCGGCGAGATCCTGCACGCGGAAAGCGCGGATCGACTGTACGATGTTCGGTCGCACGGTCTTGAAAAGACTCATGGGCTCCTCGTTCGATGAAACCGCAGTGCCTGCTTCGCCCTGGTTGTCGCGGCCCTGATCGCCGGCGCGCATCTTCATGACGCGTTGGAACAAATTGCCGTCGCCGGCCGCGAAAAGATCCGTCGCGACTCCGGTGTCGTGCGCGTAGACGTTGTCGCTCATGCCGTTCATCCCGATGTCATTCAACAATACGATTAAAACTGGTGTAGTGGTCGTCCGAGTAGTAACAATTATCGGTTCGCTGTAGCGGACCTCCGCAGACGATGCGAAGCGCCCCGCGATTACGCGCGCGAGGCGTGGGAACGGTGTATTCGTGGTAATAGCCGCGCCGATGGGCCGGCAGCAACCGCTCGCGATTGCCGAATACGATGCCGTCCTTCTCATACGGGTAAGGCCCGCCCGCGGCAATCAAGTTCAATGTCTTGACCGCTTCGCGCGGCAACTGCGCCAGCGCGACCGTACCCACCCCTTGTGCGTTCGCATCGGCGGGCGCCGTGAAGTCGCGTGCAAACGCGACAGGCACGGGGCCAGATAACGCGCACAGCGTAAGAGCACCGGTCAGCACGCCTTTGATGCGCAGCCACTTGCGTGCCATGTATCAGGGTTCCCCGCTGTTAGATCACGAGTTTGACGACCATGAAAGTCGTAAGGGTATCGCTAATGGCCTTTGGAATCAACGTTCGACGGGTAGCCTAGGCGTTCTTGATCGCGTGGAAAAGGCCGCAGCCGGGCCTTTGACGACTTTTGACAGAATGTTTAGCCCGAGCGGACTAAACTTAGCCCGACTGTGCAATTTGAAGGGGAATTTGGGCTGATCAGCAGACCGCCTGAAGCGCCTTCATGTCCGTGGCGAGCGCTACGTGCCGCAGTCGTTTTGAAGGTTCAATGTGCCCTTTGAGTACCTTTTGCCATTTTTTGGGTGGCAATCCCCTGCTCGCCCTGAGGCGTGCCCGTTGCGGGCACGCCGTTTTTTTGCACGGCGCGCTCATCCAGCGCCGTGCGTCACCCGCACCGGAATTAACGGGCGGCGATCACGTCCGCCACCAGCAGCGCCGTCATGTTGACGATCCGGCGCACCGTCGCCGACGGCGTCAGCACGTGCACCGGCTGGGCCGCGCCCAGCAGCATCGGGCCAATCGCGATGTTGTTGCCGGCCGCCGTCTTCAGCAGGTTGTACGAGATGTTGGCTGCGTCGATGTTCGGCAGCACCAGCAAGTTCGCGTCGCCTTCGAGCGTCGAATCGGGCAGCACTTCGCGGCGCAGATTCGCGTCGAGCGCCACGTCGCCGTGCATTTCGCCGTCCACCTGGAGTTCCGGCGCGCGTTCACGCAGGATCTCCAGCGTATCGCGCATCTTCTGCGCGGTCGGCGCGTTGCTCGAACCGAAGTTCGAGTGCGAGACCAGCGCGACCTTCGGCTCGATACCGAAGCGGCGCACTTCGTCGGCGGCCATGATCGTGATTTCGGCCAGTTGCTCCGGCGTCGGATCGACGTTCACGTGCGTATCGACCAGGAAAATCTGGCGATTCGGCAACACGAGCGCGTTCATCGCCGCGTAGACCTTGGCGCCTTCCTTCTTGCCGATCACCTGATCGATGAAGTGCAGATGCCGGTGCGTCGTGCTGACGGTGCCGCAGATCATCCCATCCGCCTCGCCCTTTTTCACCAGCATCGCGCCGATCAGCGTGGTGCGGCGGCGCATTTCGAGCTTCGCCATTTGCGGGGTGATGCCCTTGCGGGACATCATCTTCGCGTATTCCTGCCAAAAATCGCGGTAACGCTCGTCATGATCGGTATTCACGACCGTGTAGTCCTGACCCGCGGCGAGGCGCAGACCGTAGCGCGCAATACGCTGCTCGATCACCGCCGGGCGGCCAATCAGGATCGGCTTTGCCAGCTTTTCGTCGACGATGATCTGCATGGCGCGCAGCACACGTTCTTCTTCGCCTTCCGCGAACACGATGCGCTTCTTCTCCGGCTCGACGCTGCGCGCGAGCTGGAAAATCGGCTTCATGGTTGTGCCGCTGTGATACACGAACTGCTGCAGATGCTGTTCGTACGCATCCATGTCCTCGATCGGACGCTCGGCAACGCCGCAATCCATCGCAGCCTTCGCCACGGCCGGCGCGACCTTGACGATCAGACGCGGATCGAACGGCTTCGGAATCAGATATTCCGGGCCGAACGACAGGTCCTGAATGCCATAGGCCGTCGCGACGATGTCGCTCTGCTCCTGGCGCGCCAGTTCGGCGATCGCGTTGACCGCGGCGATTTCCATTTCCCGCGTGACCGTCGTCGCGCCGGCATCCAGCGCGCCGCGGAACAGGAACGGGAACACGAGGACGTTGTTCACCTGATTCGGGTAGTCGGTGCGGCCGGTGCACAGCACGGCGTCCGGGCGCACTTCGAGCGCCAGTTCCGGCAGGATTTCCGGCGTCGGATTGGCCAGTGCGAGAATCAGCGGCTTGTCGGCCATCTGTTTGACCATGTCCTGCTTGAGCACGCCGCCCGCCGACAGGCCAAGAAACACGTCCGCGCCGCCGATCGCTTCGGCGAGCGTACGCGCGTCGGTTTCACGCGCGAAGCGCTCCTTGTCCGGGTCCATCAGTTCGACGCGGCCCTTGTAGACCACGCCGGCCAGGTCGGTGACGGTGATGTTCTCGAGCGGCAGGCCGATGTCGACCAGCAGGTCCAGACAGGCCAGCGCAGCCGCGCCCGCGCCGGAGGACACCAGCTTGACGTTCTTGATGTCCTTGCCGACCACCTTCAGACCGTTGGTAATCGCCGCCGCGACGACGATCGCGGTGCCGTGCTGGTCGTCGTGGAAGACCGGAATCTTCATGCGTTTGCGGCATTCGCGCTCGACGATGAAGCAGTCCGGCGCCTTGATGTCTTCCAGGTTGATGCCGCCGAAAGTCGGCTCCAGCGCGGCGATCACGTCGACCAGCTTGTGCGGGTCCGACTCGTTCAGCTCGATATCGAACACGTCGATGCCGGCGAACTTCTTGAACAGGACGGCCTTGCCTTCCATGACCGGCTTCGACGCGAGCGGCCCGATGTTGCCCAGACCCAGCACCGCGGTGCCGTTCGTAACGACGCCGACCAGGTTGCTGCGAGCGGTGAAACGCGCGGCGTTCAGCGGGTTTTCGACGATTTCCTCGCACGCGAACGCGACGCCCGGCGAATACGCCAGCGCGAGGTCGCGCTGGTTGATCATCTGCTTGGTCGGGGCGATCGCGATCTTCCCGGGGGTGGGGAACTCGTGGTAATCGAGTGCGGCTTCGCGGAGTTTGCTATTGACGGGATTCGACATAAGGCGGGCTTCGAAGTGCGGATTAGAATAGACGTTCGACGGCATTGTAGCCCCAATTGCCTGCGCGATTCCTTCAATACGGGTACAACTGCCGCGACTTAAACGCAGCCAACGGGCGGGCTGCCACGCGTCGCCTCGGCTTGACCCGAAGCCGCGCTGCAGGGGAAGCAGCGCCGATGGCGCGGCAACTTCGTACAATGCGCGCCGTTAGCCGCAGTTCGCGGCACTTGTTCCGCTCACCCATGGCCACCATGCTCTCCGAGTTTTCGCTGATCGACCGTTTCTTTGGCCGCCGCGCCGCCGCCGCTCGCCCATCCGACGCCGGCGCCGGCACGCTCGGCATCGGCGACGACTGCGCGCTGCTCGCGCCACGCGCGGGCGAAATGCTGGCGATATCGACCGATATGCTGGTAGAAGGCCGCCATTTCCTTGCCGATGTCGATCCCGAGGCGCTCGGTCACAAGACGCTCGCGGTGAATCTATCGGACCTTGCCGCGATGGGCGCGCAACCGCAGGCGTTCACACTGGCGTTCTCGCTGCCGAAAGCGGACGAAGCCTGGCTCGCCGCATTCAGCGAAGGACTCTTCGCGCTGGCCGCGCGCTACGGCTGCGAACTGATCGGTGGCGACACGACGGGCGGCCCGCTGAATCTGTGTGTGACCGTATTCGGGAGCGTGCCGCCACAAGCGGCGCTGCGTCGCGACGCCGCCCAGTCGGGCGACGACATCTGGATTTCCGGCACCCTCGGCGACGCGCGCGCCGGCCTCGGTGTACTGCGCGGCGAGTGGCCGGCAGACCCGGCCGACACTGCGGCGTTTCGCCGCGCCCTCGAACGGCCGGAGCCGCGTGTGCCGCTCGGCTTGGCGCTGCGCGGCATCGCGCACGCGGCGCTGGACCTGTCGGACGGCCTCGCGGGCGACCTGCTGCACATTCTCGAACGCTCGCGCATGCACGCCACGGTCGACGCCGACGCCGTGCCACGCTCCACCGCGCTGCGCCGCCTCGCACCCGAAATTCAACAACGCTGCACGCTCGCCGGCGGCGACGACTACGAACTGTGCTTCACCGCGCCGGCCACGGCGCGCGCCGCGGTCGAAGCGGCAGGGCGCGAGGCGGCCGTACCGGTCACCCGCGTCGGTACAATAAGCGCTCTCCCGGCGCCAGACGACCGCCCGGCCATCGACTGGCGCGATGCCGCCGGCGCGCCACTCACCCTGACGTTGCAAGGCTTCGATCACTTCCATGCAGACTGACCCTCCGCTCCGCCCCGCCGACGATCTCATCGGCGGCGAGCCGCCCCGTGCGCCGCGGCCACAGCCGCGCCGCGCCACCGCGCGCTTCATGCTGTCGCATCCGTTGCACCTGCTGTCGCTCGGGTTCGGCAGCGGCTTGTCGCCGGTGGCCCCGGGCACGATCGGCACGCTGTTCGCGTGGGCGTCGTTCGCCGTGCTGAGCCGCTATCTCACCGTCATCGAGTGGGGCGTTCTGATCGGCGTGGGCTTCATCGGCGGTATTGCGTTTTGCGGGTTTACCGCGAAGCGGCTCGGCATCGACGATCCGTCGCCGGTCGTGTGGGACGAAATCGTCGCGTTCTGGCTGGTGCTGCTGATGGTGACGCCGGCCACGCTCACCGGCCAGCTGTGGGCTTTCATCGTGTTCCGCTTCTTCGACATGGTGAAGCCGCCGCCCATCAGTTATTTCGACCGCCGTCTGAAAGGTGGCTTTGGCATCATGTTCGATGACCTGGTCGCCGCTTTTTTCACATTGCTCGTCATCGCGCTTTGGCGCATGTCGGTTTAACCGCCACCCGGCAATCGCCGCCTGCCGTGCCTGACCGCCGGCTTCCGTTTTCCGGATTGACGCCATGCCTACCGATTCCGTCGTTCACCAGCTCGCGATTCGCGTGAGCAACCGTCTGCGCGACGAACGCTTGATGCTCGTCACCGCCGAGTCCTGCACGGGCGGCATGGTGGCGACCGCCATTACCGATATCTCCGGCAGCAGCGGCTGGTTCGAGCGCGGCTTCGTCACGTATTCGAATCAGGCAAAGAGCGAGATGATCGGCGTGCCCGCCGATCTGATCGACAGGCACGGCGCGGTCAGCGAGCCGGTCGCGCGTGCAATGGCCGAGGGCGCGCTGCGCAACAGCCGCGCGCAGGTGTCGCTGTCGATCACCGGCGTCGCCGGGCCGGGCGGCGGCACCGAGACCAAGCCGGTCGGCATGGTGTCGTTCGGCTGGAGCAACCGGCTGCATACGTCGGTGGAAACGAAGATTTTCAAGGGCGACCGCGAACAGATCCGCGTGCAGGCCGCGGCGCATGCGCTGCGCGGCGTGCTCGCGCTGCTCGACGAACGTGAACATTGACCCTCGTTCAACAGGCGGGAACGATGCCGGATTCGCACGCAAGCAGGGACGAACTGATCCGCCGCTTCGATCTGAAGCCGCATCCAGAAGGCGGATTTTTTAACGAAACGTATCGGTCGGCGCAGCGTGTGATCCGCGACGGCGGTTCAACGCAGAATCGCTCGGCGTCGACCGCGATCTACTACCTGCTATGCGACGGCGCGCATTCGGCGTGGCATCGCATCAGGTCCGACGAAGTCTGGCACTTCTATGCGGGCGAGCCGTTGAATGTCCACGTGCTCGATGCGAGCGGCGCGCTGCTCACGCATAAGCTGGGCAATGCGCTGACGCATCACGACGCCGTGTTTCAGGCGGTCGTGCCGGCGGGCTTGTGGTTCGCGGCGGAATGCGCCGATCCGGCGACGTTCGCGCTGGTGGGCTGCACGGTCGCGCCGGGATTCGAGTTCAGCGAGTTCGAGATCGGCGATGTGGATGCGCTGAAGGCGGAGCACCCACAGCATGCGGGGGTGATTGCGCGGCTGGGACCGGTGCGTTGAGCCGAGCTTTCGGTGGTTTGCCGCGGTGCCTCGCTGGCCAGTCGGTCCGCCAGGTCTCGTGAGCCTCGTTCGGCGCTCATCAGGCGCAACGGTCTGAACCATCCTCTAAAACCGGCCCGGACCCGGGCCGTTCAAACACCCGCTATTACCGCGTCGCAGGCTTCATCAACCACTTTCGCACTCACCGGAACGCGTTGATCCGGTCACGCGTTTCCATCGCGGCGTTCGCGGCGGCTTGCGCGAAATCGTCGCCCTTGCCCGCGTAGATGATCGCGCGCGACGAGTTGATCAGCATGCCCGTGCCGTTCGCAGTGCGCCCGGCGTTGACGGTCGCCTCGACATCGCCGCCTTGCGCGCCGATGCCCGGAATCAGCAGCGGCATATCGCCGACGATCCCCCGCACCGCTTCGATTTCCTTCGGGAACGTCGCGCCGACCACCAGCGCCAACTGGCCGCTCGCGTTCCACTTGTCCGCCGCCAGTTGCGCGACGACCTGGTACAGCGGACGGCCGCCCGTGTCCAGGAATTGCAGATCGGAGCCGCCCGCATTCGATGTGCGGCACAGAACGATCACGCCCTTGCCTTCATGCTCCAGATACGGCTGGATCGAGTCGAAGCCCATGTACGGATTGACCGTCACCGCGTCCGCCTGATAGCGCTCGAACGCTTCGCGCGCGTATTGTTCGGCGGTGCTGCCAATGTCGCCGCGCTTCGCGTCCAGGATCACCGGCAGGCCGGGATGGTTCGCGTGAATGTGGGCGATCAGTTGTTCGAGCTGGTCTTCCGCGCGATGCGCGGCGAAGTAGGCGATCTGCGGCTTGAACGACGACGCGTACGGCGCGCTCGCATCGACGATCGTGCGGCAGAAATCGAAAATCGCGTCGGGCCGGCCGGCGAGCGCGCCCGGAAATTTGCTCGGCTCGGGGTCGAGGCCGACGCACAGCAGCGAGTTGGTGCGCTGCCAGGCATCGTTGAGTGTCTGGATGAAATTGGACATGGTGGGTCTCGCGGCGAGCCGGTAATCGGAAGAGGCCGGTATTTTACCTGTCCTGCGCGGCGGGCCGCGCCCGAACGCCGCCGCTGCCCGCCGCCCCGCCCCACTCCTTACTGTCGCCGCGCCCCGCGCGCGCCCGGCATCGACCGCAGCCCGGTACGTTCGACGGTAAACCGGAACGTACGCGCCAGCCGCTCGCCGCGCGCGAGCAGCGTCATGCCGTTTTCGCATGCGCCACCGGCCAGATTCATCGCGTTGATCGGATGATCGACGGGCTCGAAGCAGAAAAAGTCTTCATCGGGAGGCGTGTACAGCACGTAGTAATCGGTGTCGGCGGCGATGTTCAACGACAGACGGCGCTTCGGCCACACCACCGCCGCCTGGCCGCTCCAGCCGGTAAAAGCATGATTGACGATGGTCTCCGGCAACGGATACGCGACGCCGAATTGCCACGCGGGGGGCGTCGGCACATGGCGCACCGGCAGCCAGTCTTCACCGGACAGCCACAGCCCGCCGGCCGCCGCCGACAGCTCGGTGTCCGCGTCGCGCACGAAGAACGGATGCACACCCAGCCCGAACGGCAGCGCGTCGCGTCCGGCATTCTCGATCTCCAGCGTGACGACGAGCGTCGGGCCGTCCAGCGCATAGGTTTGCGCCGCGCGGTACGCGTAGGGTTTGCCGTCATGTCGATCGAGCGTCAGGCGCACGTTTTCGCGATCCGACTCCGCCACCTGCCACGCCGAGAGCCAGCCGTCGCCGTGAATCGGCAAGGGTTCGTCGGCGCGATTGCGCTGCACCTCGACGCGCCGCCCCGCCACGTTGAAATGACCACCGCCGATCCGGTTCGAATACGGCAGCAGCGGATAGCAGGCAAGCTGGTTCGGCTGCGTGTCGGCGGCGACATGGCGGCAGCGCCGGAAAATCGGCGTGAGCGCGCCGTCGTTGCGCCAGTCGAAACGGGTGACGCCGCCACCCAGCGTCGGAGCGACGTCGACCCGCAAATGCGCGTTGGCGAGCGTGATGCACGCGACATCGCCGGCGCTGCCTTCGCCGACCGCCACCGCCGACGTGCTCGGCCCGGCCAGCACCGGATTGGCGGCCGCCGCGAGGCGCGAGCGCCGGCTCTGAGAGGTCGACGAAGAAGCGGATGAAGAAGCGGATGAAGAAGCGGACGAAGAAGCGAGCGAGGAAACGGGTGAGGAAGCGGAAACGAGATTCGCAACAGTCATATCTGGCTCCATCGAGAGGCGAGGGACGTTGCCGTCATTGCTGACGGATGCTGTAGGGCGACTTTCTGGAACGGGTCGCCTCTGGGTCCGAACTGCATGCTGCCGATTTGCTGCCACTGGAATTGCGACGTCACCTTCTGGTTCACTTTCAAAATCATTGCGAGTCGTGCCAGCAGTGCGGCCCCGCGAGCAGGGCTGCGTCATTCTGCGCTATGCGGGCGCGCCCTGGAACTCCGGCTCGGGCAAACCGTGCCGTCCGGCCGGCGCGACGAACACGCCGCCCGCCAGAGTATCGGCCGCAAGCGCGGCGGCGTCGAGGTCGGCGCGCGCGCTCGTGATGTACAGCGTGTCGAATTCCGGTCCGCCGAGCGCGACGCAACTCGGCTGCGCGGTCGGCACGTCGACGCGCCCGGTTTCCACGCCGTCGGGGCCGTAGCGCACTACGCTCGCCCCAGCCCACTGGGCGTTCCACAGACCGCCGTCGCGATCGACGGTCGAGCCGTCCGGCTCCACGCCCGCGTCCGTCACGCGGGTGAACAGCCGATCGTTGGCGACGCTACCGTCCGCACGATAGTCGCACGCGCGAATTTCCGGCACCTTCGAATCGCAGTAATACATCGTCGCGCCGTCTGGACTGAACGCGATGCTGTTCGAGATGGCCGGCGCAGGCAACGGCAGGCGCTCCAGCGACAGATCGTGATTCAACCGGTAAAAGCCGGCGACCGGTTGCGCCAATCCGCTTTCGTCTTTCGTGCCGAACACGAAACGCCCCTGACGGTCGCAACGGCCGTCGTTCACGCGCGTGTTCAATCCGGGCTCCACGTCGACGATGCGCTGTGTCTCACCGGTCGTCAGATCGAAAAACGCCAGATGCGTGGCGAGACCGAGCAGCAGGTAGCGCGGATTCGCACACAGCGCGAACGTCGCGAGCCGCTCGGGCATAGGCCAGAACGTGCTGCCGCCGTCACGCGGATCGTAGCGCCACAGGCGCGCGCCTTCGATATCGGTCCAGTAGAAGCGGCCGGTTCTCGCGCACCAGGTCGCTGCTTCGCCGAGCATGCATTGCGTGTCGATCAGCAGCGACGCGCGCGACGCAGCGGCGTGCGACGGCATGTCAGCGCTCACGCCCAACCTCCATCGACAACGATGTCCTGCGCGGTGATCATCTTGCTATCGTCTGCGGCGAGGAACAGCGCCATGCGCGCGAGGTCGGACGGCTCCAACTCGGCGTCGATGCATTGCCCTTCCTTGATCTGGCGGCGGCCAGTGTCGTCGAGCCACAGGCGCTTCTGCTTCTCCGTCATCACCCAGCCCGGCACCAGCGTATTGACGCGGATGTTGAAGTGCCCGAGGTCGCGCGCAAGGCCGCGCGTCAAACCCTGTACCGCCGACTTCGACATCACATACACCGGATAGCCGCCGTTCTTCAACATCCAGCTGATCGAGCCGAGGTTGATGATCGAGCCGCTGTTGGCCGCTTTCATGTCTTCCATCACCGCTTGAGCCGCGAAGAACTGGTGGCGGAGATTCACCGCGATGCCCGCGTCGAAAAACTCGCGCGACACTTCGCCGATCGTGTGGCGCTTGTCGTTCGCCGCGTTGTTGACCAGCACCTGGATGGGGCCGAGTGCGGCCTTCACATCGGCGATCGCTTTTTGGAGCGAGTCGACATCGGTCAGATCGCACGTCAGGAACAGCGGCTTGTGCTTCGAATCGCCGAGTTCGTCGGCGAGCGCTTCACCGGCGCTCGCGTCGATATCGAAGAACGCGACGCGCGCGCCCTGCGCCGCGAAATGCTCGACGAACGATGCGCCGATACCGGTCGCGCCGCCCGTGATCAACACCGTGCGGTCGACGAGACTCGGATAGCGCGCGAACGCGCTGTCCGCGAGACGGGCATTTGCATTGGCCGGAGACGACATCGTTCGATTCCTTTGAGAGCTGATTGGATAAGTGACGGGTTCAGTCGCGGGGTCAGTCGCGCGAACCGCGATTCTTCAACTGGTCGAGCAGCACGGCGGCGAGCAGGATCGCGCCACGCACGAGGTATTGATAGAACGCGTCGATGTTCATGAGGTTCATCACGTTCTCGACGGTGCCCATGATCAGCACGCCGATCACGACGCCGGAAATCGTCGCGCGTCCGCCGAGCAGCGACACGCCGCCCAGCACGCACGCCGAGATCACGTTCAGCTCGAAACCTTCCGCGGCATTCGGCTGACCCGACGTGATGCGCGACGCCAGAATCACACCGGCCAGCGCGGTCACCGCGCCTTGAATCAGGAAGATGTACACGCGCGTGCGTTCGACATTGATACCGGCCAGACGCGACGCTTCCGGGTTGCCGCCGATCGCGAGCGTATTGCGGCCGTACACGGTCTGGTTGAGCATCACGCCGAACACGATGAAGCACAGCAGCGTGACCCAGATCGGCAGCGACACGCCGAAGAAGCTCAAGCCGCCCAGCTCGATGAACGTATCCGACGACACGCCCACGGCTTGACCGTGCGACACGATGAAGCCGAGGCCGCGAACGATTTCCATCGTCGCGAGCGTCGTGATCAGCGCGTTGATGCGCAGATACGCGATCACCGCGCCGTTGACGAAACCGATCACCGCGCCTGCCGCGACCGCCGCGATGATCGCGATAAACGTGTTACCTGTGGCGTTGAGCACCATCGCGCACAACACGCCGGCGAAGGCGACGGTCGATCCCACGGAGAGGTCGAAGTCGCGCGAGGCGAGACAGAACATCATCGTGCACGCGACCATGCCGATCTGCGAAATCGACAGTGCGAGGCCGAGCATGTTCTCGATCGAGAAGAAGTGATCGACGGTCAGCGACATCGTGACGAACATCAAGACGAAGATCACGATGAGGCTGTACTCGGTGATCTGCTGCCACCATTTCGCCTTGTCGTTGGCTTGCGGAATCAGCGCATCGGCGGCGCTCTTGGCGGCCTGTTGCGCGAGGTTTTCTCTGGCTTGCATGTTCAATACTCCTCCCGTATCCCCACGGGTTGCCGGACTTGCGTCCAAATAAGGTTCAGGCCGCGTGCTGGGCGGCGGGGGCGCTCGTCTCAGGCAGCGCAGTCGAGCTTTGCGGCAGCGCGAGGCTCAACACCGATTGCTCCGTGGCATCCCGGCGCGCCAGCTCTCCGGAAATCCGGCCCTGACGCATCACGACGATGCGGTCGGACACGCCGAGCACTTCCGGCAATTCCGACGAAATCATCACGATCGCGCAGCCGCGTTCGGCCAGCTGATAGATCACGTTGTAGATTTCATGCTTCGCGCCGACGTCGATGCCGCGTGTCGGCTCGTCGAGAATCACGACCTTCAGATCGGGCTCGGCGAGCCAGCGCGACAGAATCGCCTTCTGCTGATTGCCGCCCGACAGGAAACGGATTTTCTGGCGGCGGCTCGGCGTCTTGATCTTCAGCAGCTTGATGAAACGGTCCGCGGTTTCCGCTTCCTTCTTGCGATCGAGAAACATCCCCGCACGCAGATAGTGACGGCGGCAACTGATGTTGATGTTCTCCGAGACCGTCGCCATCGCGACGATGCCCTCTTCCTTGCGGTCTTCCGGGCACAGCACGATGCCGTGCCTGATCGCTTCGCCCGCGCTGCGCACCTTGATCGGCTTGCCGTCGAGCAGCAGTTCGCCGCCCTTCTTGTGATCGGCGCCGTAGACCAGATGCATCAGCTCGCTGCGGCCCGCGCCCACCAGTCCGAAGAAACCGACGATCTCGCCGCGCCGCACTTCGAAGCTGGCCGGTTGCGCGAGCGCATGGCCTTCGATCGCTTTCGCCGCGAAGCGCACTTCGCCGAGCGCACGCGCCGAATAGTTGTAGATGTCCGAAATTTCACGCCCCACCATCTCGCTGACGATGGTGTCGCGCGACACGCCTTCGAGCGTCGGATGCGAGGCGATCTTGCGACCGTCGCGGAAGATCGTGCAGGCGTCGCACAGTTCGTAGATCTCGTCCATGCGGTGCGAGATGTATATCATCGCGCGATTGTCGGCGCGCAGATCGCGCACCAGCTTGAACAGCACCTCGGTCTCGCGATGCGACAGCGAACTGGTCGGCTCGTCGAGCGCAATCACGCGTGCGTTGCGCAGCAGCGCCTTGCAGATTTCGACCATCTGCCGCTGCGCGATCGAGAGCTTGCGTAGTTTCGCGTTCGGATCGAGCGCCACGCCCATTGCTTCGAGGCGTTCGCGCACGAAGCGCTTGGCTTCGCGCTTGTTGACCCAGCCGAGCGAGTTCGGCAGCTGGCCGAGCAGCAGGTTTTCCGCGACCGTCAGATCGGGCACATACTGCAGTTCCTGGTGAATCACCGCGATCCCCGCCGCGATCGACGACGCCGCGCTCGAGAAGCGCACCTCGTTGCCGTCGATCAGCACGCGGCCCGAATCGGGTTGATATTCACCGCCGAGTATCTTCAGCAGGGTCGATTTCCCCGCGCCGTTTTCGCCCATCAGGCCGTGAACCTGGCCGACGTTGACGTCGAAGGACACACCGTCGAGCGCACGCACGCCTGGAAAGACTTTGCCGATATTGTCAAAACGTAGCGTCGCTGACACTTCGCCTCCTGTGTCGACGGGGGTGAGCGCTTAGCGCTTACTCCCGTCCCATGCAAGTTAGTTGCCGTTTTACCTGAACCGCGCCTCGCCGTGCCTCGTACTTCGTACCTCGCGGGCAGGCGCAAACATGGCTTGTCTCTACTGCTGATCTTTTATCGCTGCCGCCGGCGCGTCATGTTTCGACCATGACGCGCCGGCAGTTCACTTCATCGCACCGCGTGTCACACGCTCAGTTCGACGCGAGGCCCATCTTCTGGCGCACATCGGCGACGTTGTCACGCGTGGCCAGCATGCCGGTCGTCAGCGTGAGCAGCGGCGGTTCCTTGCCTTGCGTGATCCAGTCGTACATCAGCGTCGAGGTTTCTTCGCCGTGGCGCTTCGGGCTGATGATGACCGTGCCGTAGAAGCCCGTCGGCGTCGGCTTCTTGAACTCGTTCAACGCCGAGTCCGAACCGCCGATGCCGATACCGATCATGTTGTCCGCCTTGAAGCCGCGGCCTTCCGCTGCGCGCACCGCGCCGAGCACGCCTTCGTCGTTCAGCGCGTAAGCGACCCAGTGCTTGAACTGCGGGTTCTTCGTCAGCGCGATGTTAGCGGCGTTGAACGCGTTTTCCGTGTCCGTCTTCGCTTGCGGCGCGGCGATTACGTTCGCCTTCGGGAAGCCGGCGGCCACCAGTGCGTCGGTCGCGCCGCTGGTGCGGTCATGCGCGGTCGGCAGCTGTTCGTAGGTCACGTCGATCGCGCCCACGTCCTTCATGTCCCAGCCGCGCTTCTTGATTTCGGCCGCGAGGCCGTCGCCGACCTGTTTGCCGATGTTGTACGCCGAGATGCCCATATGCGGCACCGATGCGATCGGCTTGCCCGCGCCGTCGACGAGGCGGTCGTCCACCGTCATCATCTTCAGCTTGTCGGCCTTCGCCTTCGCGACGATGCCCGGTCCGAGCTTGACGTCGGGCGTGCAGATCACGAAGCCTTGCGCCTTCTGTGCCGACAGGTTGTCGATTGCGCTCATCACCTTCTCGCCCGACGGCGCGCCGATCTTCACGAGCGTGAAGCCCTTTTCCTTCGCAGCGATTTCGGCGAACTTCCATTCGTCCTGGAACCACGGCTCTTCCGGCTGCTTCACGAGGAAGCCGATCTTGACCGGATCGGCCGCCTGCGCGACCGGTGCGTTGAAGAGCACACCCGTCGCCGCTGCTGCCAGCGTGAGGAAAATTCTACGTTTCATAATGCGTGTCTCCTGACTAATTGATAACGAGAAGGTAAGCGGCCGCGTCTTCTTGTACCGGTGATGACACACGCGGCCAGCGCGTCGTCCGGTGTACTTTTGCGCCCCTGCGCAAACCTGCGTACTGCAAAAATCCGTCGTGAATCAGTCGTGATACAGCGCCGAGCGGCCGCCATCCACGGTGATGCAACTGGCGTTGATGAACGGCGCTTCATCCGAGGCGAGAAACACCGCAGTCATCGCCACTTCTTCCGGGCGGCCGATGCGCTTCATCGGCTGCAGATCGAGCGTCGCCTGCTGCGCGGCGGCCGGATCGGGCTGTTCGTTCCACCAGTCGTGCGTCAATTGCGTTTCGATGTAACCCGGCGCGATCGCATTCACGCGTACGTTGCGCGGCGCGTATTCGATGCCGAGCGCGCGCGTCAGGCCAATCACGCCGTGTTTGGCCACCGGGTACGGAAAGCAGCCCGGAATGATCTTGAATGCATGGGTCGACGCGATATTCACAATGCTGCCCGTGCCGCGTTCGACCATGCCCGGCAACACCGCGCGGCAACCGTTCCACACGCCGTCGAGATCGACCGCGAAGCAGCGCCGCCAGTCGTCGTCGGTCATGGTGAGCGGATCGCAGAACACGTTGATGCCTGCGTTGTTCACCAGCACGTCCACCGCGCCGAATGCCTGCTCCGCCTCGCTCACCGCCTGCTGAACCGAGGCCGATTGCGTCACGTCCGTGCGCACCGCGAGCACGCGCGCGCCGGTTTGCGCCTTGATGTGCGCCGCCGTCTGCTGGGCGGTGTCGATATCCAGTTCCGCGAGCACGACCGACGCGCCTTCACGCGCGAACGCGAGTGCGATCGCCGCGCCGATGCCGCGTCCGGCGCCGGTCACCAGGGCGGCTTTGCCGGCGAGCCGTTTCATTTCTTCGCGCCTGCGCGGGCGATGCGCAAGCCGTTGATGAACGCCTTCGCATGCGAGGCGGTCACGGCGGCGCTCTGACCCGGCTTGTACAGCGCCGAGCCGAGGCCGAAGCCGTTCGCGCCGGCGCTCAGGAACGGCCCCATGTTGTCCGGCGTGATGCCGCCAACCGGCACCAGCGGCACCTGCGCCGCGATCACCGCGCGCCATGCCTTCACGACCTGGCAGCCGAGCTGTTCGGCGGGAAACATCTTGAGCACGTCCGCGCCGTTCTTCAGCGCGATGAACGCTTCAGTCGGCGTGGCGACGCCCGGCGCGCAGGCGAGGCCCTGCGCTTTCGCGGCGGCGACGACTTCGGGATCGCTATGCGGCATGACGATCAGTTCGCCGCCCGCCGACTTCACGTCGTTGACGAAACTCGGATGCAGCACCGTGCCCGCGCCGACAATCGCGTCCGCCGGCAACGCCTTGCGGATCGCGGCGATGCTATCGAACGGCTGCGGCGAATTCAACGGCACTTCGACGATGCGAAAGCCCGCTTCGTACAGCGCCTGACCGTGATCGGCCGCGTCGGCGGGGGTCACGCCGCGCATGATCGCGATCAACGGACAGACTTCGAACGCCGCGATCAGGCCCGCGTGCGGCATGTATGGTGCGGGCAGATTGATGTGAGGTTGCATGTCGGTTCCTTGTTTCGTGAGCGGCACGGAGATGGCCTGCGCGCCGCTTAGCCGGCGCGCGCCGCGTGAGCGGCCGGATTGACGAGCCCCGCCTGCGAGGCGACGCGCCACAGGCCGCGCTCGGTGGCCTGCTTCACCAGTTCCGCCTGGGTGCAGCCGAATTGCGCGAGTGCGAGTCGATAGCGCTCGCACAGCGCTTCATTGCCGATCAGGCGCAGGCTCTGCGCGGCGAGCGAGCTCTGCTGTTGCGTCAGCACGGCGTCGAGGCCGGCCAGTTCGTGGCCGATCAGCAGGCCCGACAGATAGTCGGGCAGCTCGTCGCGCGCGAGTTGTCCGGTGAGGCCGAGCGTGCGGGCGCTGAAAACGGTCGCGAGCATGCCCGCCTGTCCCTTTTCACGCGCGATGCTCACGCCGTGCAGGAATGCTTCGGTATCCGGACGATCCGGCGTGGCCATCGTGCGGCCGAGAATCGTATGCTCGCGCAGCGCCGCGAACACTTCGCCCGTCATGAAGGTATGAAAACGTTCAATGCGGCCTGCCTGCACGACCGCCCATTTCGCGTGCGTGCCCGGCAAGCCGATCAGCGCGCGCATACCGTGGTCCGCGGCGTTCGCGTCCTCGCTGAGCGCGCCGAAAATCTGCGTTTCTTCGCCGCGCATCACGTTGGGCAGTTCACCGCGTTGCAGGATGCCCGGCACGATGTGCAGCGTCGCGCCGCATGCCGCCTGCACGCGAACGAGGCCGCTCACGAGCGCATCGGCGCTCGCCGGTGCATCGACGTACGGCGCCTCCAGCCAGCCCTGCGCGCTGCCGACCATCCCCGCTGCGATCACCGGTACGCCGCGCGCCGCGTCGAGCCAGGCGCCGCACACGTCGTCGAAAGCGGCGTCGAAACCGCCCTGCTCCGCGCTGCGCGGCAGATTCATGATGCCGGCCGGCGACGCGCGCGTCGCCAGCACCTGGCCGTCGTTGTCGTACAGATAGGCGCGCAACGAGGTCGTGCCCCAGTCGAGCGCGATCAGCGCGGCATTCGCGAAGCCTGCGTCGGCGACGACACCTTTGGCCAGATGGCTGCCTGCCGGTGTGAGAGAACCCGCCTGTGTCATCGTTTGATCCTGCGGGTTGTCGGTTGGGGAGCGCGCCAACCGAGTTCTTCCGAGATCGCGCGCGCTTCGCGCTGCACGACCGGAATCAGTTCGTCCATGCGTTCGAGCGGCATGTATGGAATCGTGCTCGCCACCGACAACGCAGCCACCACCGCGCCCGACGCATCACGCACCGGGGCCGCGACGCAGCGGATCGACGCTTCGTTCTCCTCGAGGTCGAAGGTGTAGCCGCCGGCTGCGTAACTGGTCATGCGCTGCATGAAGGTCGGCGCGTCGGGGCGGTTGTCCGGTTTGAACGTGACGCTGGCGAGCGCGCGGCGCGACGCGTCGAACAGCGTCTGCCAGACGTCCGGTGCGAGGTCGAGCATCATCGCCTTGCCGATCCCCGTCGACGCGAGCGGCATCCGGTGCCCGACGCGTGAACGCATTTCGAGGCCGCGGGTGCCGGGAATCTTGTCGATGTACAGCACGTCGTCGCCGTCGCGCACGCCGAGGTGAATCGTGTCGAGCGTCTGTTCCGCGAGCGATTCGAGATGCGGACGCGCGACCGCCGTGAGCGGCATCTGTTCGAGCGCGATAGTGCCGAGTTCGATCAGCTTCGGGCCGAGCAGATAGCCGCCTTGCACCTGGCGCAGATAGCGCGCCTGTACGAGGCTGCTCACCAGCCGGTGCGTCGTGCTGCGGGTCGTGCCGAGTGCGGCGCCGAAGGTGCGCAGATCGCGCACGCCGGCGGCGGCGGCTTCGAGAATCGCGAGGCCGCGCAACAGCGTCTGCGTGCCGGCCTGTTGCGGCGTGATGTCGAGCAGCGTGCTGGGCACGGCGATTCCGTCGACGCCAGCCGGTCGAACGCTGGCGCGCGCCTTGGCGGCGGTGGCCGGGCGCGGCGCGGCGTTGTCCGCGTGATCGGCTTCGGACGCGCTTGCGGCGTGAGTAGGCATCGCTTTGTTCATGGCGATTGGCTTTCGGTGGTGTGTGCGCTTACAGCGCGGGGCCGGAGGAGAAGCCTTGAGGACGCGCGAAGCGGCGGGCGCAGGGGTGCTGCCTCGTGATGTCGGGCATGGTTTGGCCTTGTCTCCAGTTTTTTTGCTGTCGCTTTTGCGCGGCCGGATGGATAGGGCTTCCGGCTCACGTCGCGTGTTGGGTTGGATTGTAGGACCGTTTTTGAGAAATCTCCAATATGTGAATGGCGAATTCAAATAATGGGATTTAGGGTGTTTTGATCCGAATTGGATCGCGAGAAGGCTGACGTGCCGACGCTCGGATTAGCGGCGTGAAGCGCGCCGGGGCCGGCGTCAGAGCGCTCACCGGACTGTCTCGCCCGTTTTCGCCGCGCATGAAAAAAGCCCGCGACCGCGGGCTTTTCCCAGGCAGAATCGTCGCCGGAGCTACGTCGCAAACCGCTTCGCTACTCCGCTGCGACGATAGAGGACCAACGTCGCGACCAGGCCGCATACGGCGGCGAAGCTCAGCCAGTAGCCCGGCGCCGCCCGGTCGCCCGTCACCTGGATGAGGTAGGTCGACACCGCTGGCGTAAAGCCGCCGAAGACCGCCGTAGCGAGGCTGAACGCGAGCGAAAAGCCGGCCACGCGCACGTTCTCCGGCATCACTTCGGTGAGCGCGGCAACCATCGCGCCGTTGTACATGCCGAAGAAGAACGAGAACCACAGCAGCACGATCAGCATGCGGCCGACGCCCGGCGACGACGCCAGCCACCACAGCGCCGGATACGCGGTCAGGATCGCCAGCACGGTAATCGCGATCAGGATCGGCCGGCGTCCTATGCGATCCGACAGTGCGCCGCCAACCGGCAACCAGATGAAATTGCCGATGCCGACGCACAGCGTCACGATCAGGCTGTCGGCCGTCGAGAGCTTCAGCACGGTCTTGCCGAAGGTCGGTGTGTAGACGGTGATCAGATAGAACGTCGTGGTGGTCATCGCGACCAGCAGCATGCCCGCGAACACGACCTGCCAGTTCTGCAACAGCGTGCCGAACACTTCGCGCGCGCCGGGACGATGCCGCTGCGCCTTGAACGCCTCCGTCTCTTCCAGCGAGCGGCGCAACGCGAAAAGCAGCGGCACGATCGCGCAGCCGATAAAGAACGGAATGCGCCATCCCCACGCGCCGATCGTCTCGGCGCTCATCCAGTGATTGAGGCCGTAGCCGAGCGCCGCCGCGATCACGATCGCGACCTGCTGGCTCGCCGATTGCCAACTCGTATAGAAACCCCGATGACCCGGCGTCGCGATCTCAGCGAGATAGACCGACACGCCGCCCAGTTCGGCGCCCGCGGAAAAGCCCTGCAACAGCCGCCCGAGCAGCACGAGGGCTGGCGCCAGCAGACCGATCGACGTGAAGCCCGGCACGCAGCCGATCAGTATCGTGCCGCTCGCCATGATCGACAGCGTCACGATCAAGCCCTTGCGACGCCCCACCTGGTCGATGTACGCGCCGAGGAAAATCGCGCCGAGCGGCCGCATCAGGAAACCCGCGCCGAACACGGCGAAGGTGAGCATCAGCGACGCGAATTCGCTGCTCGTCGGGAAGAACACCTTCGAAATGTAAGGCGCGTAAAAGCCGAACAGAAAGAAGTCGAACTGTTCGAGAAAGTTGCCGCTGGTCACGCGCAGTACCGCGCCGACTTTGGACACGCGGGACGTGCCCGCGCTTGTCTCGATCGTGTTTGTGGGGTTCATCATCGAAGTCTCCGTTATTTTGTCTTTGCGGTGCCGGCGACGCTTCACGCTTCAGGCTCAGTCGGCGCCGGCTTGCAGGCCGCTACCGCGGCGTTTTTCGATCGCGGACTTGAGGAGCGCGGCGCTGCGATATATGCCGTGCGCGAACTTGCCGTACGGCAACGTCGCGAACAGCGCCATCACCACGCCCAAATGCGACGCGAGCAACGCGGGCATGGCGGACGTGTCGCGGCCTATCAGAAGCGCGAGGCCGGTGGCGCTCGTCACCAACAGCAAGGCGATGAAACCGCGATCCATCGGACGCTGCTTCGCGTCGCCGCGCGCGGGATCGCGCCGCAGGTTGAGCCACAGCAGACCGGCCGGGCCGAGCAGCAGACCGACGCCGCCCAACGAGCCGAGCACGACCGGCAGGCTCAGCATCGAATAAGGCGCTTCCTCGCCCAGCACGTAGTGATACAGCGTCGCCACCACGGTCGCGGCGAAGCACAGCATGAAGCCGTAGAACGTGAAGTGATGAAAGCGCCGGCGCGCGAGCGTGAAGCGGTCGTCCGCTTCGTTGCAGCCGTCGCCGTGTCCGCCGTCGAGGTAGGTGAGTCCGAGCACGTTGCGCGTCGCTTCGACGATCGCCGGCGCCGAGGCCGTACCCGCCGACACGTCGCGCCAGAACCGCGTCACGCCGATACCCAGCGCGAGCGCCGCAAAACCGAACACCGCGCCGAAGATCAGCGCGAGCAGATTGTGCGGGAAGATCGCGTAGAAGCTCGACGTCCGCGCGCCCGGGCGGTAGTCGAGCAGCGAACCCGACAGCGCGGTGCCGAGTATCAGGAACAGCGCGAGCCCCGCCGCCAGCGCGAGCGAGACGGTCAGGCCATTGCGTTTGTACAGCACGCCCATCACGGGCGGCCACGCGTACTCGGTATAAGTTTCGAGCCGCACTTTCGCCATCGCCTGCGGGACGTTCACCGCGAATTCGTGAGGCGGTGCGTACTGGCACGCGTGATAGCACGCGCCGCAGTTGTGGCACAGGTTCGCCAGGTAATTCACGTCGGCCTTGCCGAATTCGAGGCGGCGCGTCATCGCCGGAAATACCGCGCAAAAACCTTCGCAATAGCGACACGCGTTGCATATCTGCATCTGTCGCGCGACTTCGGTTTCGTTATCGGTCAGCGGCACGATCCGGATGACTCGCGACTGCGGATCACGCTCGACAGAGGGATCGGCGCGGCCGGGCGAGTCCGCCAGTTGCTGCGCTTCACGCGCCAGCGCTTCAATTTTCTGCACTGAGAGCTCCCGATGATTCGTGTGCGCTGCGAGCCGCTTGCCCCGCGTACCCCGCTTGCGCAGCCGCCTGTGCGGCCCGCGCCGCCTCCGTCCCGGCGATGCGCCCGAAGGCCGTGCCGATCGACATGCCGACCCCTGCCGTATAGCCCTTGCCGAGCACATTGCCGGCCATCATCTCGCCCGCGACGAACAGGTTCTCGCTCGGCTGGCCGCCAAAATGCACCTGAGCCCGGTCGTTGACCTTGAGCCCCAGGTAAGTGAACGTGATGCCGGGCTTGAGCGCGTAGCCGTAGAACGGCGGCGTGTCGATCGGCCGGGCCCAGTGGGTCTTCGGTGGGACGAGCCGCTCGGTGTGGCAGTCGTCGAGCGCGGTGTGATCGAACGTGCCGACCCGGCAGGCGTCGTTGTACGCGGTGATGGTCCGCACGAACGCGGCTTCCGGCAGACCGAGCTGGCGAGCCAGTCCGGCCAGCGTGTCGCATTTCTCACCAGGAAACACCGGCGGCATGAAACGGCCGATCGCCTTGGTGTCGATGATCGAATAGCCGGTCTGCCCTGGCTGTTGCGCAACGAGGCGTCCCCAGATCGCGTAACGTTTGGGCCAGAAGTCCTCGCCCTCGTCATAGAACCGCTCGGCCTCACGATTGACCACTACGCCCAGCGACACGCAGTCGATCCGCGTGCAGATGCCGCCGTCGTAGAGCGGCGCGCGCGCGTCGATCGCGACGCAATGCGATTGCGACGGATCGCCGATCGAATCCGCGCCCGCGTCGATCATGTACTTGAGCAACACGCCCTTGTTAAAGCGCGTGCCGCGAATCAGGAAGTTATCCGCCGGCCATTCGCCGCGCTCATTCTGGCCCCACGCTTGTCTGAGCCATTCGCGATTGGATTCGAAGCCGCCCGCCGCCAGCACGCAGGCACGCGCCTCGAAACGACGGCTGCCACTGCGCGCCGCGACGAAGCGGCCATCGTCGAGTTCGATCGCGTCGACCGGCGTGTCGTAGAGAACCCGCACCCCGAGCGCTTCGGCGCTGCGGTAGTACGCGTTGACGAGCGCCTTGCCGCCGCCCATGAAAAACGCGTTGGTGCGCGCGACGTGCAGCGCGCCGGACAGCGGCGGCTGAAACCGCACACCGTGTTTGCGCATCCACGGACGGCAGGTTGCGGACGCACGAATCACGAGACGCGCGAGATGCTCGTTCGTGATGCCGCCCGTCACCTTCAGCAGGTCGCGCCAGTATTCATCTTCCGGATACGCCTCGACGAGCACGTCTTGCGGTGCATCGTGCATGCAGCGCAGATTGCGGGTGTGTTGTGAGTTGCCGCCGCGCCACTCGCGCGGGGCCGATTCGAGAAGGAGGACCGACGCGCCCGCTTCGCGCGCCATCAGCGCGGCGCACAGCGCGGCATTGCCTCCTCCGATCACGAGTACATCGACCATCTAGCTTGCCTCCTGTCGACCGGAGTTGGCGCTTTGGCTGTCGGCCATGCGCCTCGCTGACTCCGATCCCATGCAACGTAATTGCTTCGAGGCGAACTGTAGTCAGTGACGGCAAATGCCGCCATCAGCAAACGGGCTAGAGGTCTTCAGTTTTCGTGAAGGGCAGTATTGATCGAGTTATCGGAGTTTCGCGCCGGGCCAGCGGCCCTCTTTCACCAGCGTACGCGCGACGTCCGCGAGCACGACACGCGCCGCCAGCGCAGCCGGGGACAATTCGTCGTCGGACACGCTGACCAGCAGGTTCGCCCTGACC
The DNA here is from genome assembly GCF_902859935.1 of Paraburkholderia fynbosensis. Lineage (GTDB taxonomy): Bacteria > Pseudomonadota > Gammaproteobacteria > Burkholderiales > Burkholderiaceae > Paraburkholderia > Paraburkholderia fynbosensis. The sequence continues at coordinate 76,301 of NZ_CADIKI010000002.1, read as the reverse complement.
GCGTCGGTGTCCGCGATACGGCTGCTTGCAAGCATCGCGTTCTCCGACCGCGCGAGCGCCGCGCCGGGCTGGATGGTCGCACCCAATCCGCCGCGCACCGCGTCCATCAGGATCGCGAGGCCGTCCGCCTCGGCGGCGAGATGCGGCTCGTACTTCGCGCGTTTGAACGCGGAGGTCAGCAAGGCTCGCAAGCCGTGCGAGCCGCTTGGCAGGATCAGCGGCAGATCGCCGAGCTTCGACAAACGCACTTCGCGTTGCGTCGGCATGCCGGCCAGGTCACGCGCACCGATCAGGAAGAGCCGCTCGTCGAGCAGCGGCATGACGCTCCAGCGTTGGGTGGGTGCTTCCTGAAACAGGATGGCGAGGTCGATCGTCCGCGCGCCGAGCATCGATGCGAGATAGCCGGACAGGCTTTCGACCATGCGTAACCGGATGTCCGGATAGCGTTCGCGCATCGCGCGCATGAAGGGCAGACCGAGCACGCCGGTGGTGCTGGGCGCGAGCCCGACGCTGACGTGTCCCGAAAGCCGCGCCTCGCGCGCGGCGAGCGCCGCGTCGTCGATATGGCGTAATGCGAGCTGAGCCTGCCGCCAGAACGCGAGGCCGGCATCGGTCGGCACGACGCCGCTCGAGGTTCGCTGCAACAGCCGGGTCGATAGCTCGCTTTCGAGCCGCGCGATCTGCTGGCTCAGCGCCGAGGTCACGACGCCCAGTTCGAGCGCCGCCTTGCCCATGCTGCCGTGTTCGATCACGCTGATGAAGTAACGCAGCTGCCGCAGTTCCATCGGAGTTTCCCGCGAGGCCATGCACCCGCGGCCGCGCCGCAGGTGCAAAAAACGTTTAGTCCGGCAATTCGGCCGCGCCCATGCGCCGCGCGATCACGCGTGCGCGCTGGGTCAGATAGGCGGAGCTGCGGTGTTCGTCGAAGTACCTGGGCCGCGGCAACATCACGGCTAGGCGCGCGGACTGCGCCGCGCTCAGCTTGGCCGCCGACGTCCTGTAGTAATACTGGGCCGCCGCTTCGGCGCCGTAGACTCCATTGCCCCACTCGACGGAGTTCAGATAGATCTCGAAGATCCGTTCCTTGTCCATCAAGGTTTCGAGCATCCAGGTAATGATCAGCTCCTGGCCCTTGCGGATATAGCTCTTCTCACGGGACAGAAACAGATTGCGCGCGAGCTGCTGGGTGATCGTCGAACCGCCGCGCACGATCTTGCCGCGCGCCTTGTTGCGCTCCCACGCCTGCAGGATCGCGTCGGTCTCATAGCCTTTGTTGTTGACGAAGTTCGCGTCTTCCGAGGCGATGATCGCGCGCTTCAGATTGCGCGAGATCTGGTCGTACGGCGCCCACGTATGCTGCAACGGGAGATCCGGCCGATCCTGCGACAGGCGCCACGCGTCCGAGCGCATGAACGCGGTCGAGCGCGGGTTCACGTCATTCCAGAGCGCGATCTGCGTGAAGTAGAACGCCTGCGTCGCGAGCCAGGCGATCACCAGCACGGCGCCCAGATAGACCACCCATCGCGCCGGACTGGGCCGGCTTGCGCGCCGCGTTGCTGTCATGTGCGTTCCAGTTCTCGAATGGTCGGTACCGTCAGGCGATGCGCGGCTCTACGCGTGCGACGGCGCCGTCAGCAACGCGCGCAACTCGGCCAGCACCGGCGCGCCGTCGGGCCGCACGCCGCGCCACACATGAAACGATTCGGCGGCCTGTTCGACCAGCATGCCGAGACCGTCGGCCCCGCGCGCGCCCAGCTTGTGTGCGTGTTCCATGAAGACGGTCGGATGCGCGCCATACATCATGTCGTACGCGAGCGAGCCGTTGCCGAACGCGCGGTCGTCGCAGTCGGGCAACGACGCGTCGAGGCTGCCCGCCGTCGCGTTGACGATCACGTCGTACTGGCCGGCTTCGATCGCGCGCGCGCTGCCGCCGGTCAGGCGGCACGCGGCGTCGCGCGCGGCCTGCGCGAATTGATCGACCAGCGCTTCGGCCTTCGCCGCGGTGCGGTTGACGATGGTCAGCGTATGCGGCGTGCGCTCCAGCATCGGCAGCACCACGCCGCGCGCGGCGCCACCCGCGCCGAGCAACAGAATGCGCGCGCCCTTCAGCGACACGCCGAGATTCACCTCGATGTCGCGCACGAGACCGACGCCGTCGGTGTTGTCGCCATAGATGCCGTTCGAGTCGAAGCGCAACGTGTTCACCGCACCCGCTGCCGCCGCGCGCGGCGACAACGTCGTGGCGAACGCATGCGCGTCGAGCTTGAACGGCACGGTCACGTTCAGACCGCGTCCGCCCGCGTCGATGAAGGCGCGCACGTGCGGCACGAATGCGTCGACCGGCGCGAGCAGCGCGCCGTATTCGAGCGGCTCGCCGGTTTGCTCGGCGAAACGGCCGTGAATAAACGGCGACTTGCTATGGCCGACCGGATTGCCGATGACCGCATAGCGCTCACGTGTCTGACTGGCGCTCATCGTCCCGGCTCCGCGATGTGTTGATCGGCGGCTGCGCCGCTTGCACTGTCGTCGTCGTTGTCGTTGTCGGTATCGGCATCGGCCGCTGCGGCGTCGCCGTCCAGTTCGGCTTCGGCCTGCGCCTCGGCTTCGCCTTCGGCGCTGTCGTCGGCCGCGCCGATGATTTCGTCATCGCCTTCATCCGCTTCCTCCGCTTCCTCCGCTTCCTCCGCTTCGGCGCCGCTCGTCACGGTCGGCGCGTCGAGCACGTGCAACAGACGCACGGACGCTTCGACGGTCAGCTCGTCGATCGACATCACTTCCATCTGCAAACGCGTGCCGCGCGCGTGCACGCCGAGGCCCGGCACATGCAGCAGCAACGGAATCTCTTCGAGGCGCACGAGATCGCCCTTCACCACCGACGCCACCACCTGCTTGCGGTTCTCCTGCTTCAGCCAGCGCAGGCACCAGAAGTACTCCATGCGGCGCTGATGATCGGCATACGCGGTGTAAGTGTCGTCGAAGCCTTGCACGACGGCGAACAGATCGGCGTCCTTCGGCTTGAAGGGCGCGGCGAGTTTCGCGGTCACGCCATGCTGCACGCAGGCGATCAGTTGCCACTGATTCACCAGGTCGACGTAACGGCGCAGCGGCGACGTGCTCCACGCGTATTGCGTGACGCCGAGGCCTTCGTGCGGCGCGGCGTTGGTCTGCATGCGCGTGCGCTTCGGGCCGCTCGGCGCGCCGAACGCGCGCTGCGTGCGGTAGATGCCCGGCACGCCGTGGTCGTGCAGGAACGCACCCCACGACGAGTTGGCGAGAATGGCGAGTTCGGCGACGATCGTGTCGAGCGGCGAACCGCGCCGGCGCGGCGTGATCGTGATGTGCTCGCCTTCCACGTAGAAGTTGAAGTCCGTATTGCGCTGCACTTCGCGGCGCAGACCGTAGCCCGCGCGCGCGGTCTGGCGCTTTTCGAACAGCGCCTGCGCGAACGGCCACAGCACGGCGATGTCTTCCTTGTGCGGATAGTCGCCGGTGCCGGCGGCGAGCGCGTCTTCGGTGACGAGTTCGTCGAGCGTGTTATGGCGCAGGTTGTTCTTCACGAACACACGCTCGGCGCGCGTTTCGCTCGCGACGATCTCCTGGGTCTCGCGATTCACGATCACATACAGCGACAGCGCCGGCCGCAAGCCGCCTTCAGCCAGCGTAAATGCTTCGACGACGCTGTCGGGCAACATCGTGATCTTGTCGCCCGGCATGTAGACGGTCGACAAGCGGGTGCGCGCGATCGCGTCGACTTCGTCGCCGCGCTGGATGCCGAGCGCCGGCGCGGCGATGTGCACACCGATCCGCACACGGCCGTCGGCCAGGTGCTCGACGGAGAACGCGTCGTCGATTTCTGTGGTGGTAATGTCGTCGATCGAGAACGCCTCGACGTTCGCTTCCGGCAAATCTTCCGGCAGGCTCCCAACGCTGACGGGCGGGAAGCCCGTGCCGTGCGGGAAGAACTCGGAGAGGAATCTCGCCTCGTGCAGCGCGCGCGCCGACGGGATCGCGCCGCATTCGAGCATCAGGCGCGCCTGCGAAATGCCGCGCGCGGCGGCCGCGCCTTCGAGCGCCTTGTATTCGATCGTGTTCTTGTCCGGCTTGGTCAGCAACGCGAGCGCGGTCTTGCCCGCGAAGGCTTCCGGCAAACGGCCGGCCTTCAGTTCTTCCTCGTAGCCCTGCTGCACCAGCGCCTGCTGACGCTTGCGTTCGAGGCCGGCCAGCGCCATCTTCAGTTGTTCCTGCGGCGCGCGTTGATACATGCCGCGGCCCTTGCGGCGGAAGTACACCGGCGCGCCGTGCATGCGCAATACCAGCGCCGCGCGCTCGATCGAACCGAAGCTTTCGCCGAAGTACTCGGCGCCCAGCGTAGCGAACGGGAATTCGTCGTCAGGCGCGCATTCCCACAGGAAGTCCAGGTCGATGTCCTGCGCGGCGGCGTCGGCCTGCTGCATCAGCTCGGCCGCGCTCGGCTTGTCGAATTCGATCAGCACGTCTTTGGCGCGCACCTTCGCACGCCGGCCGCCCGGCAACTCGACCTGAAACGCGTCACCCTGGCGCGACAGCACGCTGCCTGCCTTGAAACTGCCCGATTCCTCGAAGAAAACGTTCACTCAATACTCTCGTTCTGACTTGCATCTGCCGGCGCGCCCGATTTCGTTCAGCGATCGGTCACTGCGTGCGCGGCACGGCAACGTGTTCGTGGTAGTGGATCCGCGGCGCCTTACGTACGGATACGCGCGCCGGCGGCTTGAATCTGATTCCAATCTGGTGACAGGCAGCGGCTTCACTGCGGGTCAGATGCATCGGTAACCGGCGGCGGCTTCGCCGCCAGGTCGCGCGCCTGAGCCGCTGCTCAGGACGTCGCTTCGGACCGCCGCGTCGGCACGCAACATCACGACGCTTCGGACCGCTATTACTTCATGCCGCTTCGCGCGGCGCCGGCGGCTCGACGTCTTCGGCGACGCAAAAGGCCAGCACCTCGTCGACGTATTGCGCGAACTCGCTGATCGCGTGGTCGCTTCCTTCGATCAGCGTAGTGCGTGCGCCGGGATAGTGCGCAAGCATTTCGCGATAGTCGAGCACTTCGTCGCCGGTGGCGGCCATCAGATAATAGCGTTCGGGCCGCGTGATCGACGCGACGCCGAGCGCGCGCAGTTCATCCAGATGACGCGGTTCGACGACGATGCTGCCGCCGCCATGCCACAACGGCTGCTCGCCGAGATAGGCGCTCAGGTCGCGCTGCGGCACGACCGCCGGGTTCAGCAGCACAGCCGGCCAGCCGTGCTTCTCTGCCAGATGCGTGGCGAAATAGCCGCCGAGCGAGCTGCCGATCACCGTCACGTTCTTCGGTTTTGCAGCATCCACCAGCGATTCGGCGAGCGCGACCGTGTCGAACGGTGAAACGGGCAGCATCGGGCAACACCATTCGTCGGCGCGGCCTAGTTCGGCAAGACGCGCCGCCAGCACGCGCGCCTTGAACGAATTGGGCGACGAGCGGAAGCCGTGCAGGTAGAGAATCACGAGCTGCCTCGCGCGGAAAGGGCGTCGAGCAGCTTCTGATGCACGCCGCCGAAGCCGCCGTTGCTCATCACCAGAATCTGGTCGCCGGGGCGCGCGGCATGGACCACCGCTTTGACCAGCGCGTCGAGATTGTCGAAGGCCTGCGCCTTACCGCCGAGCGGTGCGAGCGCCTCGCCGAGATTCCAGCCGAGTGCGTCGCGGCCGTTCGGCGCGCCGTAGCCGAACACGAGGTCGGCGTCGGCGAGGCTGGCGGGCAATTGCGCTTTCATCACGCCCAGCTTCATCGTGTTCGAGCGCGGCTCCAGCACGGCGAGAATCCGCGTGTTGTCGCGGCCGACGCGCGCGCGCAGCCCGGCCACGGTCGTGTCGATCGCGGTGGGATGATGCGCGAAGTCGTCGTACACGGTCACGCCGTCGATGCTGCCGCGCACTTCCATGCGGCGCTTCACGTTGCGGAAGCTCGCCAGCGACTTCGCGGCCTGCGCCGGCGGTACACCGACGTGGCGCGCGGCGGCTATCGCCGCCAGCGCGTTCATGCGGTTGTGCTCGCCCTGCACCTGCCACTCGACGACGCCGACGCGCTCGCTGTTGTGATACACGGCGAAGCGTTCGTCGACCGGCACGCCGTCTTCGGCGGGCAGAGTTTCCCAGCCGCCCTGCACGCCGAAGCGCTCGAGCTCACTCCAGCAGCCGCGCGTCAGCACGCGTTCGAGCGCATCTTCACGGCCGTTCGTCACCACCCGGCCGATGCCGGGCACCGTGCGGATCAGATGATGGAACTGGGTCTCGATCGCGGCGAGATCGGGGAAGATGTCGGCATGATCGAATTCGAGGTTGTTGAGCACCGCCGTCTTGGGCCGGTAGTGGACGAACTTCGAGCGCTTGTCGAAGAACGCGGTGTCGTATTCGTCGGCTTCGATCACGAAAAAGCTCGAATCCGTGAGCCGCGCGGACACGCCGAAGTTCAGCGGCACGCCGCCGATCAGGAAACCCGGATTGAGGCCGGCGTCTTCGAGCAGCCAGGTGAGCATCGAGCTGGTGGTGGTCTTGCCGTGGGTGCCGGCCACCGCCAGCACCCACTTGCCGTTCAGCACGTGCTCGCCGAGCCACTGCGGGCCGGAGACGTACGGCAGGCCGCGGTCGAGAATCGCTTCCATCAGCGGGTTGCCGCGCGAAACCACGTTGCCGATCACGAACAGGTCCGCGTTCAGGCCGTTCAACTGGTCCGCGTCGTAACCCTCGATCAGACGGATGCCTTGCGCCTCGAGCTGCGTGCTCATCGGCGGATAGACGCCGGCGTCGCAACCGGTCACGGTGTGGCCCGCGCCGCGCGCGAGCACCGCGAGACCGCCCATGAACGTGCCGCAGATGCCGAGGATGTGGATGTGCATAAGCCTGTCGTGCCGCGCGGGCGTTTTTTGCGAGGGATGGGAGTGCTGCAAAGCGGCCGGAACGACCGTCTGCAAAGGACGCTATTGTAACCGACAGCATCCGCGCCCCCCCCGCGAGCCAATCACGCTCGCCCGCGCCGCCTCGCGCGCCGGGCGGCGTGCCCCCGCCCGAAAAGGCACGTCGGCAATCTCTAGTATGATTGACGGATGGTCCGCAAATCACATTTCGATCCGCAGCGCGTGCGCGAGGAAATCGCCATCGCGGCTGCGCGCATGATCGCCGAGGACGGTCTGGACTACGCCACGGCCAAGCGCAAAGCGGCGCGCCAAGTCGTCGGCGAGACTCGTGTTGCCGGCGAATGGCTGCCGGATAACGACCAGATCGAAGAAGAAATCCGCGAATATCAGTCGCTGTTTCAGGGCGATAGCCAGCCGGCGCTGCTGCGGCGACTGCGCCGCATCGCGCTGGACTGGATGGAGCGGCTCGCGCCGTTCAACCCCTACCTGACCGGCGCGGTGCTAGGCGGCACGGCGGGCGAACACTCCGACGTGCATCTGCAGGCGTTCTGCGACAACCCGAAGGAAGTCGCGATCTACTTTCTAAACGCCAACATTCAATACGACGTGTCGGAAACGCGGCACTTTGCCGGCCGCGGCTACGTCGAGACGCTGAGTTTCCTGTGGCGCCCGGTAAACGAGGGGCGCGACGCGGAACCGGTCGGCATCCATGTCGCGCTGTACGAAACGGATGACCTGCGCGGCGCCGTTAAGGCCGATGCGCGCGGCCGCACGGCTCGGGCGAATCTGCAGGCGGTCCAGGCGCTGCTCGACAACAGCGAAGCCACCCCTTCCCACTAATTAGACACACCGAGCATGAACACGAGACGGATTCTGGCGGGCGCACTGGTCGCCCTCGTTGCCGCGGGCGGCGGCGTGCTGGCCAATCATTGGCTCAACGGCGGCGCCGAGGTCGCGCACGCAGCCCAGGCCGGCTCGCCGCGCAACGCGGTCGAGCAGCTATGGGCCGCGCCGGTTACCAGCGTCGACGGCAAGCCGCAGTCGCTAAGTTTGCACAAAGGGCATCCAATCGTCGTCAACTTCTGGGCGTCGTGGTGCGGCCCGTGTGTCGAGGAAATGCCGGCACTGTCGCAGCTGCAGCGCGAATATGCGAAGAAAGGGATCCAGTTCGTCGGACTTGGCGTCGATTCGCAGAAAAACATCCAGGCGTTCCTGCAGAAGGTCAAGGTGGCCTATCCGGTCTACGTGACCGGCTTCGGCGGTGCGGACCTTGCCCGCGCGTTCGGTAACAACGCGGGCGGGCTGCCGTTCACCGTCGTCATCGACGCGAAGGGCAACGTCCGCTCGACAAAATTAGGGCAAATCGACCCCACCGCGCTCCGGCAGACACTCGACGCCCTTTAAATTTCGCATTCTTTTGCTGACAGATTCCGTGCGGAACGCGCAAAAATACGCGCAAATCGCGTGAATTTGAGAGAAGATGGGCGCCCCGCGCGACGGCGCAGCGGCGCGAGCGTCGCTCCGTACGTCCGGGAAACTAGACAAGTTTCTCTAATCAGCGCTAAAGTGCGCCCAATTCCACGGAAAAAGAAGCGACCATGACGCGACTGCTGGTACTGCACGGGCCCAACCTCAACCTTCTCGGCACCCGGGAACCCGAGGTCTACGGTCGCGTGACCCTGCCGCAGATCGATCAGGCGCTCGCGGACCGCGCGGCGGACGCAGGCGTGGAACTCGCGTCGTTCCAGAGCAATCACGAAGGCGCGCTGGTCGATCGCATCCAATCCGCGCGGACTGAAAACACCGATTTCATACTGATCAATCCCGCCGCGTACACGCACACCAGCGTGGCGATTCGGGACGCGCTGGCAGGGGTCGGCATCCCGTTCGTCGAGATTCACCTGTCGAACGTGCATCGTCGCGAACCGTTCCGGCATCACTCGTATTTCTCCGACCAGGCAGAAGGCGTGATTTGCGGCCTCGGCTGGAAGGGATATCTGTACGCGCTCGAATTCGCGCTCGACCGGCTCGCCGCCGGCTCGTCGCGCGGCTGAATCCAAACGACTAATTTGAGCCGGCCACTGCACGATTGCAAACGCCGGCACTTTACGCATTGAAAGGGGCTTCCTGATGGATCTACGTAAACTGAAAACTCTGATCGACCTCGTCTCGGAGTCCGGTATCTCCGAACTCGAAGTGACCGAGGGCGAAGGCAAGGTGCGCATCGTCAAGAATGCGCCGCCGGTTTACGTGCAACCGTCCGCCTCATATGCGCCGCAATACGCGCAACAGCCGCCAGCGCCGGGCGCAGAAGCGCAGCCCGCAGCCGCTGCGGCGACGCCGGCAGTCGCCGCGCCGCAAGGCCACGTGGTCACCTCGCCGATGGTCGGCACGTTCTACCGCGCGCCGTCGCCGGGCGCCGACCCGTTCGTCCAGGTGGGCGACACGGTCAAGGAAGGCCAGACGATCTGCATCATCGAAGCGATGAAGCTGCTCAACGAAATCGAGTCGGACAAGTCCGGCGTGGTGAAGGAAATCCTCGTCGAAAACGGCCAGGCGGTCGAGTACGGCCAACCGCTGTTCGTGGTCGGCTAACGCGGCACGCATTGTTCGCCGCCCGCGCGCCCGCTGTTCGAAAGGCGCGCGACCGATCCTCTGAGGCGGCCGGTGTTGCAGCCAACCCGGCGCCCATTGATGAGTCGAAAACCCGCTATGTTTGAAAAAATTCTCATTGCCAATCGTGGCGAGATCGCGCTTCGTATCCAGCGCGCCTGCCGCGAACTCGGCGTCAAGACGGTCGTCGTCTATTCGGAAGCCGACAAGGAAGCCAAGTACGTGAAGCTCGCCGACGAGGCGGTCTGTATCGGCCCGGCGCCTTCGAACCTGAGCTATCTGAACATGCCCGCGCTGATCAGCGCGGCCGAAGTGACCGACGCCGAAGCGATCCACCCCGGTTACGGCTTCCTGTCGGAGAACGCCGACTTCGCCGAGCGTGTCGAGCAGTCCGGCTTCACGTTCATCGGCCCGCGCCCGGAAACGATCCGGATGATGGGCGACAAGGTCACGGCCAAGCAGACCATGATCAAGACCGGCGTGCCTTGCGTGCCGGGCTCGGAAGGCGCATTGCCGGAAGATCCGAAAGAGATCGTGAAGATTGCCCGCCAGGTCGGCTATCCGGTCATCATCAAGGCCGCCGGCGGCGGCGGTGGCCGCGGCATGCGCGTGGTGCACACCGAAGCGGCGCTGGTCAACGCGGTCAACATGACCCGCGAAGAAGCCGGCCGCGCGTTCGGCAACCCGCAGGTCTACATGGAGAAATTCCTGGAGAACCCGCGGCACATCGAAATCCAGGTGTTGTCCGACTCGTTCAAGAACGCCGTCTGGCTCGGCGAGCGCGACTGCTCGATGCAGCGACGCCACCAGAAGGTGATCGAGGAAGCGCCGGCGCCGGGTATCGCGCGCCGTCTGATCGACCGCATCGGCGACCGTTGCGCGGATGCCTGCAAGAAGATGGGCTATCTGGGCGCGGGCACGTTTGAGTTCCTGTACGAAAACGGCGAGTTCTACTTCATCGAAATGAACACGCGCGTGCAGGTCGAGCATCCGGTGACCGAGCTGATCACGGGCGTCGACATCGTGCAGGAACAGATCCGCATCGCGGCCGGCGAGAAGCTCGCCTTCCGTCAGCGCGACATCGTGTTCAAGGGCCATGCGATCGAATGCCGGATCAACGCCGAAGATCCGTTCAAGTTCATTCCGTCGCCGGGTCGTTTGACCTCGTGGCACATGCCGGGCGGCCCCGGCATCCGCGTCGATTCGCACGCGTACAACGGCTATTTCGTGCCGCCGAACTATGATTCGATGATCGGCAAGCTGATCGCTTACGGCGCAACCCGCGAGCAGGCGATCAAGCGCATGCGCATCGCGCTGTCGGAGATGGTGGTCGAAGGCATTCAGACCAACATCCCGCTGCACCGCGAACTGATGCTGGACGCGAAGTTCGTCGAAGGCGGCACCAGCATTCACTACCTCGAAAACCGGTTGGCAGCGAAGCTGCAGGCCGCGCCGGAAGAAGCGTAAGTCATGAGCTACCGGGAACTGATCGCCGAGCTGGCACGCGAGCACGCGGAGGAATTTTCCGACGCGCTGCTCGAGCTGGGCGCGTTGTCCGTATCGGTCGAAGACGCGGACGCCGACACGCCCGACGAGCAGCCGCTGTTCGGCGAGCCCGGTCTCACGCCGGATCGCACGGCCTGGCAGCGTTCGCGCGTAATCGCGCTGCTTGCGCCGGAACACGAGCCGGCAGTGTTGCTGACCGCCGCGTCGAATGAAATCGGGCTGGAAAGCTCGCCGTCGTTCACCGTGCGGGAAGTGGAGGAACAGGATTGGGTGCGGCTCACGCAATCGCAGTTCGACCCGATTCCGATCGGTGAACGCATCTGGGTCGTGCCGTCGTGGCACGATGCGCCGGACCCCGAAGCACTCGTGCTGGAACTGGACCCGGGCCTCGCGTTCGGCACGGGCAGCCATCCGACCACGCGTCTGTGCATGGAGTGGCTGGAGCAATCGGTCAAGCCCGAGCAGTCCGTGCTCGATTACGGCTGCGGCTCCGGCATCCTCGCGATCCTCGCGAAAAAGTGCGGCGCGAATCCCGTGTACGGCATCGACATCGACCCGCAAGCGGTCGAGTCGGCGCGTCACAACAGCGAGCGCAACCGGGCCGAAGTCACCTACGGTTTGCCTGACGAATGTCCCACCGGCGAGTTCGATATCGTGGTCGCCAACATCCTGTCCAACCCGCTCAAGTTGATGGCGTCGATGCTCTCGTCGAAGGTCAAGCCGGGCGGCCGGATCGCGTTGTCCGGCATTCTGGCGCGGCAGGCCGATGAAGTCGCGCAGGTCTACGCGCGCTGGATCGACATCGGCGTGTGGCGCGAACACGAAGGCTGGGTATGTCTCACGGGAACGCGCCGCGAAAGCCATTAGAATAAGGCGTATTGTCCAACCATCGGCCTTCTGGCTTACCGGCTCAATATGCTCCTGGCGACGCGCTGCCCCTTCTGCGAAACCGTCTTCCGTCTGCAACCGGCGCAGCTCGCGCAGCGCCGTGGGCTCGTGCGCTGCGGGCATTGCCACGAAGTATTCGACGCGTCGAGCAGCCTGTTCGACGTCACCGGAGGCGGTGACTTCTCCACCGCCAAACCGGTCGCCGCTGCGGCGGCAATCGAGGCGCTGTCGGGCGTGCGTCACCCAGACCCCGACTTCAGCGCCGAAGCGTGGGACCCGGGGGCGCCCGTGCCCGACGCCTCCATCGACAACCGTCTGCTGCACAAGGCCGGCAATGTGCCGCTCGCGCCCGTCTCGACCGACGCGGGCGCCCCGCGCACACCCGATCAGCCCGTCGAACCGGAACTGCCGGCCGACGTCTTCAGCAAGCCCCTGCCCCCCGACGACGAACCCGTGCTGGCCGACGCGCCGCTCGACCCCTACGCGTACCGGGCCAACGACGAGCCGCCCGTGGAAGAAGCGCCGCGGGTCTGGCACAAGACCGGCCGCGCGTCCGAACCGGCGCTCGGTGAAACGGCGAGCTTGCATGGCATCGCCGACAATGAACCGCATTTCGGCACCTCGGGCTTAGGCGCCGCCGCGGATCTGGGCGCGGCCGGTTTCGGCGCAGCTGCGGGTGCGGGCGGGTCAGGCACGGGCGGTCCCGGTGGTCCCGGCATCGGTGGTGCGGCTCCGGCCGCTTCGGGCGGCGAACCCTTCTCCGTCAACCCCGTGAACGACGGCAGCGACCCCTTCCCGGTCGTGCGCGAAACCCGCCCCGCCGACGCGCGGCGCGTGGGCCAGGCGATTGCGGCATCGATTGTGGGGCTGGTATTGGTTTTCCTGCTGCTCGCGCAACTCGCATGGTGGCAGCGCGAAACCGTGCAGGTGTATCTGCCGCGCACGCAGACGCTGTATGTGAAGGCTTGCTCGTATCTCGGCTGCCAGCTGACGCCGCCGCACGACATCGACGGTTTGCAGGTCGAACCATCCGATCTGCGGCAGATCGACGGCCCGCACAAGCTCGAACTGAAGATGCCGCTGCACAACCGCTACGGCATCGCGCTCGCCTATCCCGCCATCGAACTCACCCTGCTCGACGACCAGAACAACGTGGCCGTGCGGCGCGTGCTGTGGCCGCAAGACTATGTGGCGCCCGGCACGGCGATCGCAGCCGGCCTGCCGGCGCACACGACGCAAACCATGATCGTGCATCTCGACACGGGCACGGCGGTCGCCTCCAATTTCCGCGTACAGATCTTCTATCCGTAACGCACCCTCGTGCGCCCGGCCATGACTGGGCGCTTTCACCGTCATTACTGACGAATTTTCGGAGCAACAACATGAGTCAAGTCACGCTGGGTGGCAACCCGATCGAAGTAGCCGGCACGTTCCCGTCGGTGGGCCAGAGCGCAGCCGCTTTCTCGCTGGTCGGCAAGGATCTGAAGCCGCTGACGCTCGCCGATTTCGCGGGCAAGCGCAAGGTGCTGAACATCGTCCCGAGCCTCGACACGCCGACCTGCGCCACCTCGACCCGCAAGTTCAACGAAGCCGCCGCGAAGCTGACCAACACGGCCGTGATCGTCGTGTCGGGCGATCTGCCGTTCGCCGCGTCGCGCTTCTGCACGACCGAAGGCATCGAGAACGTCGTCACGGCCTCGACGTTCCGCGGCCATGAGTTCGCGCAAGCATATGGCGTCGACGTGACGAGCGGCCCGCTGACCGGCCTGACGGCGCGCGCCGTGGTGGTGATCGACGAGAACGACAAGGTCGTGCACGCCGAACTGGTTAGCGAAATCAAGAACGAGCCGAACTACGACGCAGCACTCGCCGCGCTGAAGTAAATCCCTCGCGCACGAGCCCGGCGCCGCGCCTTGAGCGCGGCGTTGTCGCATCGTCGCGCGCCCTCTCTCCCTCGCATTTTTACAGGAACGCTCGCCTTGGCTACGCTCATTTGCGGCTCGCTCGCCTACGACAACATCATGACTTTCGAAGGGCGCTTCCGGGAGCACATCCTGCCGGAGCAGGTCCACATCCTGAACGTGAGCTTTCTCGTGCCGACCATGCGCCGCGAGTTCGGCGGCTGCGCGGGCAACATCGCTTACGCGCTGCATCTGCTCGGCGGCGACGCACGCATCATGGGCACGCTCGGCGCAGTGGACGCGCAGCGCTACGTCGAGCGCTTCGAGCAGCTCGGGCTGTCGACTGAAAGCGTGCTCGTCGTGCCGGACACTTACACGGCCCAGGCGATGATCACCACCGACCTGGAAAACAATCAGATCACCGCGTTCCATCCGGGCGCGATGATGCAGTCGCATCTGAACCGCGCCGACGAAGCGAAAGGCATCACGCTCGGCATCGTGGGACCGGACGGCTACGACGGCATGATCCAGCATTCGGAACATCTGGCGGCCGCTGGCGTGCCGTTCATCTTCGATCCGGGCCAGGGCTTGCCGCTCTTCGACGGCGCTACGCTGCGGCGCATGATTGAACTTGCCACCTACGTAGCTGTCAACGATTACGAAGCCAAGCTGGTGAGCAACAAGACCGGCTGGTCGATCGAAGAGATCGCCGGCAAGGTCGAAGCGTTGATCATCACGCTCGGCGCACAGGGTGCACAGATCCATCATGCCGGCGGCATCGAAAGCATTCCGGCAGTCGAGGCGAAGCAGGTGCTCGATCCCACCGGCTGTGGCGATGCATTCCGCGGCGGCTTGCTGTACGGTATCGAGAAGAAGCTTGGCTGGGCCACCACGGGACGCCTCGCGAGTCTGATGGGTGCCTTGAAAATCGAGCAGCAAGGCCCGCAAAACTATGCGCCCACCCGGGCGGAGATCAACGAACGGTTCGCGCAGGCGTTCGGTTACAGCCTGCCTTGATACCGAGAGCTATGGGAGTTAGGGAATGAGAACAACGAGTCGCCTGATCGTCGCTACGCTGATCGCCGGTTCGCTGGCCATGTCGGGTTGCGCGAGCAACAGCAGTTCTCCAAACGTCTTCACGGCGTCGCAGGCACAGCGCGAACAGACGGTCCGCATGGCCACGGTCGACAGCGTGCGCGCAGTACGCATCAGCTCGAACAACGGCCAGCCGAGCGGACTGGGCGCGGTCGGCGGCGGCGCGCTGGGTGCACTGGCCGGCAGCACGATCGGCGGCGGCCGCGGCTCGATCGCCACGGGCATCATCGGCGGCATAGGCGGTGCGGTTGCCGGCAATGCGGTCGAGAACAGCGTCGCGATGCGCGACGGCGTCGAGATCACCGTGCGGCTCGACAATGGCGACATGCGCGCCGTCACCCAAACCACCACCGGCGAAATCTTCCGCGCGGGCGACCGCGTGCGGCTTCTCTCCAGCGGCGGCGTCACGCGCGTCACGCACTAACTCAAGCTTTCCCTCTCGCGCGGCCGGCTGACACGCCGCCGCGACGACCTCAGACGCATGCCCTCCCCTGTGCATGCGTTTTTTTTCGCCTGCAGCTTTTTCCACCGAACCACTCTCAGCCGCTCCTCAATCGATCGCAAACGGGCTCGTCAAAACGCCGGGCAAAAAAAATCCCGCCGCCGGAAACCAGCAACGGGACCCTGACCGAGTAGCGCTTACCACCGCTTAAGCGCCACTCGATCATCGGACACATCGTGCGACGTGCCGAAGTATTTCTACTGCTTATCGACTGCTTACGGACGGCTGCCCGTCGGGAACGGCCATGCCGCTGCCGGGTTCAGCGCGGTCTTCACCGTCGCCGCCGGTGCGCTCGAGACAGAAGTCGCTGCGGGTGCAGGCGCTGCCTTCTTGGCGACAGCCTTCTTCGCAGGAGCAGCCTTCTTCGCAGGAGCAGCCGCCTTCTTCGCAGCAGCCTTCTTGGCAGGCGCAGCCTTTTTAGCGGCAGCCTTTTTCGCAGGCGCAGCCTTTTTAGCAGCAGCCTTTTTCGCGGGCGCCGCCTTCTTCGCAGCAGCCTTCTTGGCCGGTGCAGCCTTCTTCGCTGCGGCCTTCTTCGCCGGTGCTGCCTTCTTCGCTGCAACCTTCTTCACTGCGGCTTTCTTCGCCGGTGCTGCTTTCTTCGCCGCGACCTTCTTCACAGCAACTTTCTTCGCTGCGACTTTCTTGGCTGCAACCTTCTTGGCCGGCGCAGCTTTCTTCGCCGCAACCTTCTTAGCCGGTGCTGCCTTCTTCGCTGCAACCTTCTTCACTGCGACTTTCTTGGCAGCGACTTTCTTTGCCGGAGCAGCTTTCTTAGCCGGGGCAGCCTTCTTCGCTGCGACCTTCTTCGCTGCGGGTTTCTTAGCGGCGGCTTTCTTTGCAGTTGCCATCATTTTCTCCTTCAGGTTTTCAGATGAGAGTCAGTTCAAACTACACCCTTCGTCAAAACCCGCTTCCCGCGGACGCTTCTCAGGGCGCGCGCTACGAAGCGGGCTATTCATCGGCGTACGCAGGTGCCGCGCGCTTACGCTAATGAATGCGGTAAGGCGCGCCGTGCCACAAGGCACCGCGCGCCAGATCTGGTCGGCGTTCAAGCGGAACGCCGGCAATTGCTTGATCGAGCCGCTGGCGGCGTCGCCAGCGACTTTTTCCGGGGGGAAGTCTGCCCATCCCACTGAAGGGTTCGCAAAGTGCCTGTCATGTTTGTGGGCCGCTAAGGCACCGGGCACGCTTTGCATCAGGCGGTTCTGCTCCTAACCAAAATTGCCGCGGCCGAAGCCGGCGGCATCCCCATCGATGAATGCATCTGCGACACGAACCCGGATCACTCCCAGGTCAGCGCGCCGCCAGTTTGATATTCGATCACTCGTGTCTCGAAGAAGTTGCGTTCCTTCTTCAGGTCGATCATCTCGCTCATCCACGGGAACGGGTTTTCCTCGTTCGGGTACAGCGGATCGAGACCGATCTGCTGGCAACGGCGGTTGCAGATGAAGCGCAGATAGCTCTTGAACATCGACGCATTGAGGCCGAGCACCCCGCGCGGCATCGTGTCTTCTGCGTAACGATATTCGAGTTCGACCGCCTGCTGGAAGATCTCGCGGATTTCCGCGCGGAACTCAGCCGTCCAGAGCTGCGGGTTTTCGAGTTTGATCTGGTTGATCAGGTCGATGCCGAAGTTGCAGTGCATCGACTCGTCGCGCAGGATGTACTGGTACTGTTCCGCCGCGCCGGTCATCTTGTTCTGGCGGCCGAGCGCCAGGATTTGTGTAAAGCCGACGTAGAAGAACAGGCCTTCCATCACACAGGCGAACACGATCAGCGAGCGCAGCAGAGTCTGGTCAGTCTCGAGCGTGCCGGTCTTGAAGCCCGGATCGGTCAGCACGTTGATGTACGGAATCAGGAATTCGTCTTTCGCGCGGATCGAGGTGACCTCGTGATACGCGTTGAAGATTTCGCCTTCGTCGAGGCCCAGCGATTCGACGATGTACTGGTAAGCGTGCGTGTGGATCGCCTCTTCGAACGCCTGGCGCAGCAGGAACTGGCGGCATTCGGGCGCCGTGATGTGGCGGTAGGTGCCCAGCACGATGTTGTTGGCGGCCAGCGAGTCGGCCGTCACGAAGAAGCCCAGGTTGCGCTTGACGATGCGGCGCTCGTCTTCGGTCAGACCGTTCGGGTCTTTCCACAAGGCGATGTCGCGCGACATGTTCACTTCTTGCGGCATCCAGTGGTTGGCGCAACCAGCCAGATACTTTTCCCAGGCCCACTTGTACTTGAACGGCACCAACTGATTGACGTCGGTCTGGCCGTTGATGATGCGTTTGTCGGCGACATTGACCCGCGCTTCCGAAACGGCAGCCGCGCCGGAAGCGTGAGCGACGGGAGCGACAGCGATGTCGTTCGCGAACACGTCTTGAGCCGAGGGAGCATGAGGAGCGGAACGCGTTCCGACTTGCGAACCGACAGCCGGTCCCGCTGCGTTGCGCAACGCATTCTGTTGCGCGCCGCTCGAGGGAGTTACGGCAGTGATCTCGTCATCCCAGTTGAGCATAAATGTCACCATCAATTTAGAACGGTTTGTACCATCTTTTCACGAGCGATAAAAGAGTTCGCTCGCGAAAAATCCTGTTTTCGATTCGCGTTGCTACGTTCATACAACACTTTGTTCAACAGACTGTGTGTGACGCTTCGAGTGAAGCGTGTTGAACGTGTGTCGTCGACATGCTTCGCGAGCTCGAAGAGCAACGTGTCGAAGCGACATTTCGCTGCTCTATCTATCTGTATCGCGGAGTGTGTTTGCAGCGTCTTACGCTTGCCGACTGCTTGCTGACTGCTGCCTCGCATTGGCCACTTCGTCAGCGTGAGCGAGGTGAAGTTCAATGCCATGTCGAACGATGCATGCGGCCACCTGATTGAGCGGTCCATCGTTCGAAGCCGTTTGCTGAGCGCGCTGTGCCGCGCGCTTCGTCTGGTGCCGCCGACTGCCGAGCCCCGCTCTGCTGCCGGGTCTCTCGCTTCATGTCTTCAGTTTGCTGCGTCTTCAGTTGCCTGCACTGCTGTCGATGAGCGGCTCGGCGTCGATCGCGTCACCTTCGTTTCACCTGCATCGGTCGCTCGATCGAAGCTGGAGCACTCATCGACTTCACTTCTGCCGCACCTCGATCGGGTGCGCGGATCGCCGCATGCGGGTCATCACCTACGACCCGTCAGCAAGCAGCGATCCTGCTGCTTGCCGCGTACTTACTGGCAAGCCTCGCACTCTTCAAAGCCAGGGTCGCCCGGACGCATCATGCACACCGGACCATCCGCTTCCGGCGCTGCTTCGACCGCGACCGCCGGCGCTGCCGCAGCAGCCTGAATGCCGCCCGACGCTGCACCGCCGCTCACGCCGAAGCCGCCTGCCGCGCCACCTGCCGCACCGCCCGAACCTTCGCCGCCACCCGAGCTCACCGCATTCAGTGCGCCGTGCGCGACCGTCGACTTCTCGACGTGCGTCGCCGCCATCGTGCGCAGGTAGTAGGTCGTCTTCAGACCGCGCACCCAGGCGAGCTTGTAGATTTCGTCGAGCTTCTTACCCGATGCGCCACCCATGTAAATGTTCAGCGACTGCGCCTGGTCGATCCACTTCTGACGACGCGAGGCCGCTTCGACGAGCCACACCGGATCGAGTTCGAACGCGGTCGCGTAGATCGCGCGCAGGTCGGCCGGGATACGGTCGATGCGCGAGAGCGTGCCGTCGAAGTACTTCAGGTCGGCGACCATCACTTCGTCCCACAGGCCACGCGCCTTCAGGTCGCGCACCAGGTAGTCGTTGACCACCGTGAATTCGCCCGACAGGTTCGACTTCACATACAGGTTCTGGAACGTCGGTTCGATACAGGCCGACACGCCGATGATGTTCGAGATCGTCGCCGTCGGCGCGATCGCGACGCAGTTCGAGTTGCGCATGCCGTAGGTGGCGATGCGCGAACGCAGTTCGGTCCAGTCCATCGACTCGCTCGAATCGACTTCGACGTAACCGCCGCGCGCTTCGGCGAGCAGCTTCACCGAGTCTTGCGGGAGGATGCCGCGATCCCACAGCGAGCCACGGTAGCTCGAGTAACGGCCGCGCTCCTGCGCCAGTTCGGTCGATGCGTAGTAGGCGTAGTAGCAGACCGCTTCCATCGACGTGTCGGCGAACTGAACCGCCTCTTGCGACGCGTACGGCGTGCGCAGCAGGTGCAGACAGTCCTGGAAGCCCATGATGCCCATGCCGACCGGACGGTGCTTCAGGTTCGAGTTACGCGCCTTGGCGACCGCGTAGTAGTTGATGTCGATCACGTTGTCGAGCATGCGCATCGCCACGCTGACGGTGCGCTTGAGCTTGTCGTGGTCGAGCGCGAGCGTGCCGTCGGCCTGTTCCTTCAGGTGCGCGACGAGGTTCACCGAGCCCAGGTTGCAGACCGCGATTTCGGCGTCGCTGGTGTTCAGCGTGATTTCCGTGCACAGGTTCGACGAGTGGACGACGCCGACGTGCTGTTGCGGCGAGCGCACATTGCACGGGTCCTTGAACGTGATCCACGGGTGGCCGGTTTCGAACAGCATGCCCAGCATCTTGCGCCACAGTTGCGCCGCCGGAATCTTCTTGAACAGCTTGATCTCGCCGCGCGCGACCTTGTCTTCGTAAGCCGTGTAAGCCGCTTCGAACTCGGCGCCGAACTTGTCGTGCAGATCCGGACAGGTGGACGGCGAGAACAGCGTCCAGTCGCCGCCTTCCATCACGCGCTTCATGAACAGGTCGGGAATCCAGTTCGCCGTGTTCATGTCGTGCGTGCGGCGACGGTCGTCACCGGTGTTCTTGCGCAGCTCGAGGAATTCTTCGATGTCCAGGTGCCACGTTTCCAGGTATGCGCACACCGCGCCCTTGCGCTTGCCGCCCTGGTTCACGGCGACCGCCGTGTCGTTGACGACCTTCAGGAACGGCACGACGCCTTGCGACTTGCCGTTGGTGCCCTTGATGTGCGAGCCGAGCGCACGCACACGCGTCCAGTCGTTGCCCAGACCGCCGGCGAACTTCGAGAGCAGCGCGTTTTCCTTCAGCGCTTCGTAGATGCCGTCGAGGTCGTCGTCGACCGTCGTCAGGTAGCACGACGACAGTTGCGAGCGGCGCGTGCCCGAGTTGAACAGCGTCGGCGTGGACGACATGAAGTCGAAGCTCGACAGCACGTTGTAGAACTCGATCGCACGCGCTTCGCGGTCGATCTCGTTCAGCGAGAGGCCCATCGCGACACGCATAAAGAATGCCTGCGGCATTTCGATGCGCACGTTGTCGTGATGCAGGAAGTAGCGGTCATACAGCGTTTGCAGACCGAGGTAGCCGAATTGCAGGTCGCGGTTGTTGTCGAGCGCGGCGCCGAGACGCTTCAGGTCGAACTGCAGCAGTTTGTCGTCGAGCAGTTCGGCTTGCACGCCGCGCTTGATGAACTGCGGGAAGTATTCGGCGTAACGCTCGCCCATTTCGGCTTGCGTGACTTCTTCTTCGAGGATCTCGCGGCGGATCGTGTGCAGCAGGATGCGCGCCGTGACCTGGCTGTAAGCCGGGTCCTTTTCGATCATCGTGCGCGCAGCGAGAATGGCCGAGTCGTAGACCTGGCTCATCGGCACGCCGTCGTACAGGTTCTTCACCGTTTCCGCGATGATCGGGTCGGCGCTCACGGCGTCGCCCAGGTTCGCGCAAGCGGATTCGACGATGCCGCGCAGCGCGACCAGATCGAGCGGACGCGTGACGCCGTTGTCGGTGACGTTCAGACCCGGCGCGCTCGCGGCGACCTGCTCGTCGTGACCGCGCGCCTGCGTGCGCTTCTCGCGATACAGCACGTAAGCACGCGCGACGTTATGTTCGCCGCCGCGCATCAGCGCGAGTTCGACCTGATCCTGAATGTCTTCGATATGGAACGTGCCGCCGTTCGGGCGGCTACGCACGAGCGCGCGCACCACGCTCTGCGTGAGTTGCTCGACCAGTTCGCGCACGCGCGCCGACGCCGCACCCTGACCACCGTTGACGGCGAGGAACGCCTTCGTCACGGCGATGGCGATCTTCGACGGCTCGAACGACACCACGCTGCCATTGCGACGGATCACCTTGTAGTCGGCGTAGGTCGTCTGCGGCGCGAGCGCCTGAGCGCCTTGTGCCTGGCCAAAGGCCTGGCCAGTCGGTGAACCCTCGTACCGGGTCGTCACGTTGTCGGTGGTTTGCATGTGCAAAGCTCCTGGTCCTGGAAATGGTGCGGCGAGTGCCGCGGATTAAATCGAACGCTGCGCCGCCGCGAGCGGCAGCGCTGAGGGGTAGGAAAAAGGTCGGCCGGCCTGGCTGGCGGGATGCGACTGCGATGACGCCTGGTTCGAATTCGTCACGGTCTTCATCGGGTGTGTCGCGATCACTTGCTGTGCCCTTTTCCTGAATGCTTCTAGGTGCGGCCGGAGGTCTCTACCGGCTGTGCCCCAAAATTTTTTCTCTGCTGGAATGCTTGCGGCGCCGTGTTCGACCGAACGGGGCGCCGCTGATTTATGCACTGGGTTATCCACACAGTTATGCACACTCGACACAAGATATAGTGTGCGACTGAATCTACGGCACCAAGTATAGTGGAGATTCAAGTCAGGTCAAATCGTTTTATTTGGGCCGTCGGGGTTGACTTTTTGCATCGCGCGCTGCGAAGCCGCCTCCCCGAGAACGAGGCCACGCCTTGCTCTCCTCGCATCACGCGAACTCGCGCGAAGGGGTGCTACAGCGTTTTGGAAAACTTGAGATAGGGGAAGTACTGATCCGCAAGCGCTGTATCTTTTTGCAGCCGCTGCCATTCGAAATGCGGCCCTGGATCGGTCTTGCGACCGGGGGCGATGTCCGAGTGACCGGCCAGCGCATCGACCGGATAGCGCGCCTTCAGCGCGCTCACCAGGGCACCGAGCGTGCGGTATTGCGCCGCTTCGAAGGCAGTCGTGTCGCTGCCCTCCAGTTCGATGCCGATCGAGAAATCATTGCAGCGCTCGCGGCCGAAAAAATTCGACGGCCCCGCGTGCCACGCGCGCGCGTTGCACGAGACGAACTGTGCGAGCGCGCCGTCGCGATGAATCACGAAATGCGCCGACACTCGCACGCCGCGCAGGTGCGAGTCGTAGTACGGGTGCGCATCGCAATCGAGCGTGTTCTGGAACAGTTCGGCGATCGCCGTGCCGCCGAACTCGTCGGGCGGCAGGCTGATGTTGTGGACGACAATCAGCGTCGGCACGGCCCCGGCGGGCCGCGCTTCGAAATTCGGCGATGGCAGTTGGCGAGCGGCGGCGACCCAGCCGTCTGCATCGACGGCGAATTCGACGCTCATCGAGCGTCGCGGCCCGAGGGACGCGCGCCGTGACGCTGCGCGTGGGCGGCGCTGCAGAACGGCTGCCCCGCCACCTCGACCGAGTCGCTCTTCGGCGCGTGCACGCCGCATTCGACGCAGCGGATCATCGGCTCCGCGAGTTGCGGCGCGGCGGTGGGCTGCGCGCCGCCGCTGGCAGCACCATCGGCGCTTCTGGCGCTGGCGCCCTGCGCGCCCGTGCCGGTTCGGCGGGCCGTTTGCGCATCGTGACGGCGCACCGCCTTCACCAGCCATTGGCCGACGATGAACAGCAGAATCAGCAAAAAAATTTGTCGCATGGGGACACGCTCACACTACGGCACGGTGCAACAGCACCTCGAAGACAAAACGGCTGCCGACGTACGCCAGCAACAGCGCGACGAACGACGCCAGCACCCAGCGCAATGCCGCACGGCCGCGCCAGCCGGACACCTTGCGCGCGGTCAGCAACGCGCCGAACATCACCCAGGAAAGAATCGCAAAGACGGTTTTGTGATCGAGCCGCAGCGCGCGGTCGACCAGTTGCTCGCTGAACAGGATGCCCGACACGAGCGTGAGTGTCAGCAGCACGAAGCCCGCGCCGATCAGACGGAACAGCAGCTTTTCCAGCGTCAGCAGCGGCGGCAGCGTGTCGAGCCAGCTCGACAGCCAGCCGTTGCCCGCGGCGGCCGCGTGCCGTTGCGCGAGGCCGCCGCGCATCGCATGCAGACGCCGCTCGACGAGCAGCATCAGAATGGCGTGCAGCGCCGCGATCGCAAACAGACCATACGCGATGTTGGCGATCAGGAAGTGCAGCTTGAACATCGGCGCGGCCGCGTACGGCAGCACGCGCACGCCGTTAAACGCCAGCGGCAACAGCGACGCGATGCACGCGAGCGGCAACACGAGCAGGCGCAGGCCGTCGAGCGGAAAGAAAAAACTCTCGATCCAGTAGATGCCCGCGCCGAGCCAGAACATGGCCGACAGTGCGAACGCGAAGCCGAACACCATCGCATTCTGCGGGAAGATGGTGGCATGCAGCAGCACGCCATGCGCGAGCAGCGCGACGAACAACAGCGCACGGCCCGGCGTGCTCATGCCCGATGCGGCCGAAGCGACCGGAATACGCGCGGCAGCGGGCATCGGCGGCACGCTCTCCAGCATGGGACGCGCGGCGGCGTGCCGGTGCGAGCGCCAGCCTGCCACGGCAAGACCGCCATAGAGGAGCGCAGTGAGGGCATACAGTACAATATCCATATTCGAAGTTTACACTAGGCCCCTACTCCGCGACGTCTTCCACGTCGCGTGCTGCGCGGGCCGCACTGTTCATCGCTC
The DNA here is from genome assembly GCF_902859935.1 of Paraburkholderia fynbosensis. Lineage (GTDB taxonomy): Bacteria > Pseudomonadota > Gammaproteobacteria > Burkholderiales > Burkholderiaceae > Paraburkholderia > Paraburkholderia fynbosensis. Next base: position 52,216 of record NZ_CADIKI010000002.1, on the reverse strand, counting down.
CCCATGCTCGACAATCTGACTCAACGGATGGCGCGCGTCGTCAAGACACTGCGCGGCGAAGCCCGGCTCACCGAGGCGAACACCCAGGAAATGCTGCGCGAAGTTCGCCTGGCGCTCCTCGAGGCCGACGTGGCGCTGCCCGTCGTGCGCGAGTTCATCGCCAAGGTGAAGGAAAAGGCGCTTGGCGAGGAAGTCATCAGCAGTCTGTCGCCGGGTCAGGCGCTGGTCGGCGTGGTGCAGCGCGAGCTGACCGCGATCATCGGCGGCGACTATGAAGGCAAGGCGGTCGAGCTCAATCTCGCAGTCACGCCGCCGGCCGTCATTCTGATGGCGGGTCTGCAGGGCGCCGGTAAGACGACCACGGTCGGCAAGCTCGCCAAGCTGCTGCGCGAGAAGTACAAGAAGAAGGTGCTGACAGTTTCGTGCGACGTCTACCGCCCCGCCGCTATCGCGCAGCTGAAGACGGTGACCGAGCAGGTCGGCGCGGATTTCTTCCCGTCGGAACCGGACCAGAAGCCGGTCGACATCGCACGCGCCGCCGTGGACTGGGCCAAGCGCCACTACCACGACGTGCTGCTGGTCGACACGGCCGGCCGTCTGGGTATCGACGAAGCGATGATGCAGGAAATCACCGCGCTTCACGGTGAATTGAAACCGGCGGAAACGCTCTTCGTCGTCGACGCAATGCTCGGCCAGGACGCGGTGAACACCGCCAAGGCGTTCAGCGACGCATTGCCGCTCACCGGCGTGGTCCTCACCAAGCTCGACGGCGACTCGCGCGGTGGCGCGGCGCTCTCCGTGCGCCACGTGACGGGCAAGCCGATCAAGTTTGTCGGTGTCGCGGAAAAACTCGACGGCCTCGAAATCTTCTATCCGGATCGGATGGCGAACCGGATTCTCGGCATGGGCGACATTCTCGCTCTCGTCGAAGAAGCGCAACGCGGCGTAGATGTTCAAGCCGCGCAGAAGCTCGCCGACAAGGTCAAAAAAGGCGGCGACTTCGACCTCAACGATTTCCGCGCGCAGCTCACGCAAATGAAGGGCATGGGTGGCCTGTCGTCGCTGATGGACAAACTGCCCGCGCAGTTCCAGCAGGCCGCCGCCGGCGCCGACATGGGCCAGGCCGAAAAGCAGATGCGCCGCATGGAAGGCATCATCAACTCGATGACCCCGCTGGAGCGCGCGAAGCCCGATCTGATCAAGGCCACCCGCAAGCGCCGCATTGCCGCAGGCGCGGGCGTGCAGGTGCAGGAAGTCAACCGCATGCTGAACCAGTACGACCAGATGCGCACGATGATGAAGAAGCTCAAGGGCGGCAATCTGCAGAAGATGATGCGCGGCATGAAGGGCATGTTGCCCGGCATGCGCTAAGCTTTAGCAAAACGGTGGGCGCGCGTCACGTACACGAAGCACGGCGCGCGCGGCTGACTCCAGGTTCGTGCGGGTTTATTCTGTCCCGCAAGCCGCCGTTGCCCAAGGGAGCTTCCTGCGGGGCGCTCTTTCACCCTATGTATACAGTTACCGCCCGCCAGACGTCATGAACCGCGAAGAAGCCCTCCACATTTTTAGCCACTCCGAAGAAATCGTTTCGGCCAGCGACGTCAACGCGTCGATCAGCGGCATGGCGGCCGCCATTCGCGACGAGATGAGCGAGGACTTTCCGCTCGTGCTGTCGGTGATGGGCGGCGCCGCGGTGTTCACCGGCATGCTGCTGCCGCACCTCGATTTCCCGCTCGAGTTCGACTACATCCATCTAACCCGCTACCGCAACACCACCAAGGGTGGCAACGAGATGCAGTGGCGCGTCGCACCGGCCGAGTCGGTGAAGGACCGCGTCGTGCTCGTGCTCGACGACATCCTCGACGAAGGCGAGACGATGGCCGCGATCCGCGACCGCATCCTGGCGATGGGCGCGAAGCGCTTCCTGAGCGCGGTGCTGTGCGAGAAGATCATTCCGAAGGCGAAGCCGCTGCGCCCCGACTACTGCGGCTTCGAAGTGCCGGACCGCTACGTGTTCGGCTGCGGGATGGACGCGAAGGGTTACTGGCGCAACCTGCCGACGATTCGTGCGCTGACCGAAGGGGCTTGATCGAGGCGCGTTTGACAGCGCCGCTGTCATGGCGGCATGCGGTCGATCCCCGCGAAGAGATGGCGTAAAAAAGCGGCCCATGTGGGCCGCTTTTTTTTCTGCGCCGCAAGCGCAACGTGAGCGCACTCGATGCTTGTGCAGAACGGTTCTCGTGCGCCCAGACTCATAGATGCTGCACGAAAGACCGGATACCACCGAGCATCATTTCGACCGAGATCGCCACCAGCACGAGACCCATCAGCCGCTCGAAGGCCGCCATTGTACGCTCGCCGAGCAGGATCTGAATGCGCTCGGCCAGCATGAGCACGATCGCGCAGACGATCATCGTGACGGTCAGCGCGCCAATCCACTCGAACATCTTGCCGGGCGCCTGCGACGTCAGCAGCATGACCGTCGCCAGCGCCGATGGACCCGCCAGCGCCGGGATCGCGAGCGGCACGATGAGCGGCTCGCCGCCGCGCGCGTCGCCGCCGAACGGACCGTCCGGATGCGGGAACACCATTCTCAGCGCGATCAGAAACAGCACGATCCCGCCGCCGATGCGCAACGACTGGTCGCTCAGGCTCATCATGCGCAAAAAGCCCTGACCCAGCACCATGAAGATCAGCAGGATCGCAAAGGCGATCGCCACCTCGCGCAAAATGACGATCGTGCGACGCTCAGGCGCCACCCCGCGCAGACAACTGACGAAGACCGGAATATTGCCAAGCGGATCGGTGATCAGGATCAGCAGGACGGTGGCAGAGAGGAAGGTGTACTCCACCGTCCGCTCCGCTTAGCGCGCCAACGCCGCGCGCACCTTCCCGATGACCGTCTGGGCGGCATCTTCGACCGGCAGCAGCGTCGGTTCGGCGTCGCGGCGGCCTTGGTATTCGAGCTTGCCGTCCTTCAGACCACGGTCACCGATCACGAGACGATGCGGCACGCCGATCAGCTCCCAATCGGCGAACATCACGCCGGGGCGCTCGCCACGGTCGTCGAGAATCACGTCGATGCCCGCTTCGACCAAGGTCGCATACAGCTTGTCGGCCTGCTCGCGCACGGCCTCGCTACGGTCATAGCCCATCGGACACAGCACAACTTCGAACGGCGCGATCGACTCCGGCCAGATGATGCCCTTGTCGTCGAAATTCTGTTCGATCGCGGCGCCGAGAATACGCGTGATGCCGATACCGTAGCAGCCCATTTCCATCGGCTGCGGCTTGCCGGTTTCGTCGAGGCAGTTCGCGTTCATCGCTTCCGAATACTTGGTGCCGAGCTGGAATACGTGGCCCACTTCGATACCGCGGCAGATGTCGATCTCGCCCTTGCCGTCCGGCGATGGATCGCCCTTCTTCACATTGCGGATGTCGGCGACGACCGGCTCCGGCAGATCGCGGCCCCAATTCACCCCGGCGATGTGGTAATCCACCTCGTTCGCGCCGACCACGAAGTCGCTCATGTTCGCGACCGTGCGATCCGCGACGACCTTGACCGGCTTCTTGGTGTTGATCGGACCTAGGTAACCCGGCGGCGTACCGAATGTTGCAATGATTTCGGCCTCGGTTGCCATGCGGAAGTCGGTGAGACCGGGCAGCTTGCTTGCCTTGATCTCGTTCAGATCGTGATCGCCGCGCAGCATCAGTAGCCAGATGGTCGGCTCGGCGCCTTCGTTTTCCGTTGCCAGCACGATCGACTTGATCGTGCGTTCGAGCGGAATGTTCAGCAGTTCGGCGACGGCCTCGCACTTCGCCTTGCCAGGCGTCGCAGTCTTCTTCATGTCTTCGGCCGGGGCGGCGCGTTGCGCGTAGAGCGGCAGAGCTTCGGCCGCTTCGACGTTCGCAGCGAAGTCCGAGGTCGGGCAATAGGCGATCGCGTCTTCGCCGGTGTCGGCGATCACGTGAAATTCGTGCGAGCCGCTGCCGCCGATCGAACCGTTGTCCGCGGCCACCGCGCGGAAGTCCAGACCGAGGCGCGTAAAGATTCGCACGTATGCGTCGTACATCTTGCGATACGACTCGCGCAGACCTTCGGCGTCCTTGTCGAACGAGTACGCGTCTTTCATGATGAACTCGCGGCCACGCATCACGCCGAAACGCGGGCGGATCTCGTCGCGGAACTTCGTCTGGACCTGATAGAAGTTGACCGGCAACTGGCGATAGCTCTTGATCTGATTGCGCGCGATGTCCGTGACCACTTCTTCGTGCGTCGGGCCGAGCACGAAGTCGGACTGTTTGCGATCCTTGAAGCGCAGCAACTCGGGGCCGTACTTTTCCCAGCGGCCCGATTCCTGCCACAACTCGGCTGGCTGCACCGACGGCATCAGCAATTCAATCGCGCCTGCCCGGTTCATTTCTTCGCGCACGATGGCTTCTACCTTGCGGATCGAACGCAGGCCGACCGGCAGGTAGTTATAGATGCCGCCGGCGACGCGGCGGATCATGCCGGCGCGCACCATGAGCTTGTGGCTGACGATCTCGGCGTCGGCGGGAGCTTCTTTCAAAGTGCCGATAAAGAAACGGGAAGCTTTCATTCAGATTATCCAAAAGCGGCGGCTCCGGAGGGACCGCCCGAAAGGTGAAAACGGTGGGGAAATCGATACAGATCCGGCGCTGAGCCAGCACGGTTCGCCTGACACCGGCAACGACGCTGCCCGAGCGCGGCGCCGAAGCCGCGCGCACAGCTTGTGCACAAGGGATAAGGCCCGGAAAGACTGACAGGCTACCGCAAATGCGAGGCTTTTGCGGCGATTCGTTCCATTCTGGTGCGATTCGGTGCGTCGGGTCCGTTATCTGTTTATAATCAAAGCAATTTTAAAGGATTCGAAGGTGGTTGTATGCTGGATCGTGAAGGCTTTCGCCCGAACGTCGGCATCATCCTCTTGAACGCGCACAACGAGGTGTTTTGGGGCAAACGGCTCCGTGAACATTCCTGGCAGTTTCCGCAAGGGGGCATCAAGTACGGAGAGACCCCCGTGCAAGCGATGTATCGGGAGTTACACGAAGAAACCGGACTGCTTCCTGAGCACGTCAAGGTGATCGGTCGCACGCGCGACTGGTTGCGTTACGAGGTGCCTGACAAGTTCATAAAGCGCGAAGTACGCGGTCATTACCGCGGCCAGAAGCAAATCTGGTTCTTGCTCCGGATGGTAGGACGCGACTGCGACATCTGCTTGCGCGCCACCGACCATCCTGAGTTCGATGCGTGGCGCTGGAACGAGTACTGGGTGCCGCTCGACTGTGTGATCGAGTTCAAGCGGGATGTGTATCAGTTGGCGCTGACGGAGCTATCCCGTTTCATGCGCCGGGCTGCGCCGCGTGCGGAAAAACCTGGCGGGCACCATGGGCCGCGTTATCCCCGGATAGCGTCGTCGATGGAAAGCCCACCGGATTCCACGGTAATGACGGTGACTTCCGTAACGTCCGTCAGCATCGAAACATCGGTTCACGTCACGATCGCGTCCGATTGCGGTCAGGATTCCAGGTCAGCGGCCGATGTGTGCGCCGATCCGGAGCGCCGGGAAGAATCGGCCGACGAAACCGCCGGCTTGCTGTTCCGCCCGGGCGTGCGCAATTAACAACTCTGTGCGGCTGTCCATGCCGCCTCTGCTGGCGCGGCTCCTCGAGCCGCGCCAGTGTTTCGGGGAAATCATATTGAAAGCACTTGCACTCGTCGTGGCGTGTGTCGCCACCGGCGCCCTGCTGGCTGGCTGCTCGAGCGCCGGCAAACCCACCAATCAAGACGACAGCGCGTTCGTCTACCTGCTTGACCGCAAAGGCAACTGGGTTGAAAACCAAGTGGACACCCTGCCGCCGCTGCCGCAAGAGTCGAATCTGCTGCCGTTCGAGGTGTCGGGCAATACGCCGCTGCAGTTCGCAATCGACCGGAATTCGCTGAGCGTCGGCACCGACGGCGTGGTGCGTTATACCGTGGTCGTGACGAGCCCGAGCGGCGCTCGCAATGTGAACTACGAAGGAATCCGCTGCGACACTTACGAATGGCGTCTGTATGCGGGCCTGAATGCGGATCATGACGGCTGGGACCGCACGGTCGCCAACGAGTTTTCGCGCATCGAGAACGGCGCGTTGAACGCCTATCACGCGGCGCTGTACCAGGACTATATGTGCGCGAACAAGATGCCTACGGGGAAGGCCGCGCAAATCATCGAGAATATCCGCTACAAGCGTACCGCGACCTCGTTGATTCACTGAGGCGCGATTTTTCAGCGCCGTGTGTTCAATCATGCGGGCGCGTCGTGGACATGAAAAAATGCCGTTCTAACGGAAGCTGGAACGGCATTTTTTATCGGCCATACACGTCTGCCGGTCAGTGAGTCAGACCAGCACCAGGTTGTCGCGATGGATCAGCTCGGGCTCCAGCATGTAGCCGAGCACCGATTCGATCTCGCCGCTCGGACGCCGTTGAATCAGCTTGGTTTCCGCGCTGCTGTAGTTTGTCAGGCCGCGCGCCACTTCGTGCCCTGCAGGGCTCAGGCAAGCGATCACCTCGCCGCGCGCAAAAGCGCCCTGCACACCGACAATGCCGATAGGCAGCAAGCTCTTGCCGCCAGCGGTCAGCTTTTCGACCGCACCGTCGTCGATCACCACATGGCCGCGCACCTGCAGATGATCGGCCATCCACTGCTTGCGTGCTGCCATCCGTGCGGTGCGCGCGATCAGCTGCGTGCCGATCGCCTCGCCTGAGGCCAGCCGCGACAGCACATCCGCTTCGCGTCCGCTCGCGATCACCGTATTCGCGCCGCTGTGAGCCGCACGCTTCGCAGCAAGAATCTTCGTCAACATGCCGCCACGACCCAGACTCGAGCCCGCCCCACCGGCCATTGCTTCGAGTTCCGGCGCACCCGCATCGGCTTGCTGAACGAGCGTGGCGCTCGGGTCCTTGCGGGGATCGGCGGTGAAGAGACCTTGCTGATCGGTGAGGATGACGAGCGCATCGCCTTCGATCAGGTTGGCGACCAGCGCGCCCAGCGTGTCGTTATCACCAAACTTGATTTCGTCGGTAACGACCGTGTCGTTCTCGTTGATGATCGGCACCACGCCCAAACGCAGCAGCGTGAGCAACGTGGAGCGCGCGTTCAGATAGCGCTCGCGGTCGGCCAGGTCGGCGTGAGTAAGCAGAATCTGCGCGGTCTGAATCGAGTGCTCGGCAAAGCGGCTTTCGTACACTTGCGCAAGGCCCATTTGACCGACGGCCGCAGCCGCCTGCAATTCGTCGATTTCGCGTGGTCGTTTGGTCCAACCGAGCCGCTGCATTCCTTCGGCGATGGCGCCCGAACTGACCAGCACCACTTCCTTGCCTTGCGCACGCAGCGCGGCAATCTGCGCGGCCCAGCGGCCGATTGCTGCATGATCGAGGCCACGCCCGTCATTCGTGACGAGGCTCGAACCGACTTTCACTACCAATCGCCGGGAATCTGCGATGACGGAACGCATTGTGCGCTGTCTCCCAAGATGACGCATGATGCATGCCGGCAGCCCGTCCAAGCCTGCCGGCGCTCGAGCTTTTTATTACTGTGGGTCGGCGCTTGATTCGTCGGCTGCAGCCGGTGCTTCCGGCTTCTCGCGAAAACGCACGTCGGCGGCGAGATCTTCGGCTTCCGCTGCGCGTTGCGCGTCCGAATGCGCAGCGATGTGATCGAACACCGCGTAGCAAAGGTTTTCGCAGCCCTGACCGGTCAGCGCCGAGATTTCGAACACCGGTCCGTCCCAGCCAAAGCCTTCGAGGAATGCCGAAACCCGCGCTTCACGCTCGTCTTCGGGCACCATGTCGAGCTTGTTCAGGACCAGCCAGCGCGTTTTCTCGTAAAGCAGCTCGTCGTACTTGCGCAGTTCGTTGACGATCGCCTTGGCTTCCGCGACCGGATCGACCGCATCGTCAAACGGTGCAAGGTCGACGATGTGTAGCAGCAAGCCGGTGCGTTGCAGGTGACGCAGGAACTGGTGACCGAGACCCGCACCTTCGGCCGCGCCCTCGATCAGACCGGGGATGTCGGCGATGACGAAGCTGCGGCTCGGCCCGACCCGCACCACGCCGAGATTCGGCGCGAGCGTGGTGAAGGGGTAGTCGGCGATCTTCGGCTTCGCGTTCGACACCGACGAGATGAAGGTCGACTTGCCCGCGTTCGGCATGCCGAGCAGGCCGACGTCGGCCAACACCTTCAATTCGAGGCGCACCATGCGGCGCTCGCCCGGCTTGCCGTCGGTCTTCTGACGCGGCGCACGGTTCGTACTGGATTTGAAATGCAGATTGCCGAGGCCGCCCGCGCCGCCCTGCGCGATCTGCACGCTCTGGTTGTGCTCGGTCAGATCGGCGATCAGCTCGCCGGTTTCCATGTCGGTAATCGTCGTGCCAACCGGCATGCGCAGCGTGATGTCATCGCCGCCCTTGCCGTAGCAGTCCGCGCCACGGCCATTTTCGCCGTTGCGCGCCAAGTGTTTTTTCGCGTAGCGGTAGTCGATCAGCGTGTTGATGTTGCGGTCTGCGACCGCGATCACGCTGCCGCCCCGGCCGCCGTCGCCGCCATCCGGGCCGCCGAACGGAACGAATTTCTCGCGGCGCATCGACGCGCTGCCATCCCCTCCGTCGCCGGCGATGACTTCAATCCTCGCTTCGTCAATGAACTTCATGCGTAACTCCGTCCCGTGGTGTACTGCCAGATGGTGCTGCCAAGTTTGTTGCTATCGGATGCTGCTATTTTGCCGCGCCCGCCGCAGGTTGATCAATCGACCGAACGGCATAGCCGCCTCGTCATGCATGATCGATTTCGCGAATCGGGCGAAAGCGCTGCAATAAAAAAAGCCCCGCTAACTTCGCGGGGCCTTTTTCCGGTCCTGAAGCCCGTGCCTGAGTAAGCTCAGACTGCTGCCGGGACGACGTTGACCATGTGCTTCTTCGCTGCGCCTTTCGTCGAGAACTGAACGTGGCCGTCTGTCAGCGCGAACAAGGTGTGATCCTTGCCGATACCGACGTTTTCACCAGCGTGCATACGCGTACCGCGTTGACGCACGATGATGCCACCAGCGTTGATAGCCTGGCCGCCATAAACCTTCACGCCGAGGCGCTTCGATTCAGAGTCGCGGCCGTTGCGGGATGATCCGCCTGCCTTTTTGTGTGCCATTTGATTTGCTCCTTAACCGGTGCGCTTACGCGTTGATCGCGTCGATGCGCAGTTCGGTATAGTTCTGGCGGTGGCCGCCATGCTTCTGGTAGTGCTTCCGGCGACGCATCTTGAAGATCGTCACTTTTGCGTGACGACCTTGCGACACGACGGTAGCCTTGACGGAAGCCCCACTGACCAGCGGCGTACCGAACTTAATCGATTCGCCTTCGCCCACTGCGAGAACCTGGTCGAGCGTGATTTCAGCGTCAATGTCTGCCGGTATCTGTTCTACTTTAAGTTTTTCGCCGACGGCAACTTTATACTGCTTGCCACCGGTTTTTATGACCGCGTACATTGAGAACCTCACTCTGTGTTCATTTTTCCCACGCACCGCGCGCGGAAACCCGTGATTATACATAGAGTTAGCTGCTTGGTCAAAACTCATTGAGAGCCGCCGCGCGCGAAGGCCGGCGCCTTGCCGCACGACCCCGGCGCGCGGCCCTGAATGAGGCCTCGAGTGCGCCGCGCCGCAGCCAGCGACCCGGAACTGCCGCGATTCGCCTTATAATTCGCGGCACTACCCAATTCAGCCATCATGTCGTCGACTGCCACCCCCTCCTCCAACGCCGCCAGCCTGCTTGCTCCGATCGCCGAAGACATGCAGCAGGTCAATCGCGTCATCCGGCACCGTCTTGCGTCCGACGTGATGCTGATCAATCAGATTTCCGAGTACATCATCAGCGCCGGCGGCAAGCGGCTGCGACCCGCGCTACTGTTGCTGGTGGCGGGCGCGTTGGGCGAAACCACCGGGCACCGGCATGAACTGGCGGCGGTCGTCGAATTCATCCACACCGCGACGCTGCTGCACGACGACGTGGTCGACGAATCCGATCTGCGGCGCGGCCGCCAGACCGCCAATGCGCTGTTCGGCAATGCCGCGAGCGTGCTGGTCGGCGACTTTCTGTACTCGCGCTCGTTCCAAATGATGGTGGGTGTGGGCAAGATGCGCGTGATGGAGATCCTGTCGGAGGCGACCAACATCATCTCCGAGGGCGAAGTGCTGCAGTTGCTGAACATGCACGACGCGGACGTCGACGAATCCCGCTACATGCAGGTGATCCGCTACAAAACCGCCAAGCTGTTCGAAGCCGCCGCCCAGCTCGGCGCGGTGCTGGCCGGTTCGGACGCGAAAACCGAAGCGGCCGCCGCGGAATTTGGCCGCCGCATCGGCACCGCTTTTCAGATCATGGACGACTGGCTCGACTACACCGGCACGGCCGAGTCGATGGGCAAGAACGCCGGCGACGATCTGCGCGAAGGCAAACCCACGCTCCCGCTGATCTATCTGATCGAGCGCGGCACGCCCGAGCAATCGGCACTGGCGCGCGAAGCGATCGAACAAGGCGGCACGGACCGTTTCGACACGATTTTCGAGGCTATCACGCGTTCAGGCGCGCTGGACCACACGCTCGAGTGCGCGAAACAGGAAGCCCAAGCAGCCGCAGCAGCAATTTCTTCGTTTCCCAGTTCCATTTTCAAGGATAGCCTGCTAGAATTATGTTCTTACTCGACGGCAAGACAGTCTTGAACGAGACTGAAACGCCGGGCTAGTCCGAATCGAGTTCGCAGTACAAATCGGGGTGTAGCTTAGCCTGGTAGAGCGCTACGTTCGGGACGTAGAGGCCGGAGGTTCGAATCCTCTCACCCCGACCAGATTTGCCTTGTCAGTTCGAGGCTCGAAAAACCGCCGCAGCTTGCTGGGCGGTTTTTTGTTTTACGCGCCATTTTCCTGCATCATGCGCGACGCTCGTCGCCTATGCGCGATTGAGCCCCCCCGCCCTCCGCCAACACGGCTCGCCGCGCCCCCTCTGCTATATTCTCTCCATCCTCTCCCCTATTCTTCACGACGCGTGGAACAACTTCCCTTATGGGCGCAGATTGGCGCCGTCTTTCTGCTGCTTATCTGCTCCAGCTTCTTTTCGATTTCCGAAACGGCGATGATGGCGATCAATCGCCATCGCCTGAAACACCTCGCCGGCCAGAACGCGCTCGGCGCAAAGACCACTCAGGGTCTGCTCGCCCACACCGATCAACTGTTGAGCGTCGTGCTGATCGGCAATAACCTGTTCAACACGATCATCCCGGTGCTCACTACCTCGATCGCCTTGCACACGTTCGGCCGCAACAACCTGGTGCTGTCGATCGCGACCGGCATCGTTGCGTTCCTCATCATCGTGTTCGCGGAGATCACGCCGAAAATCGTCGGCGCGACGTTTCCCGAAAAGATCGCCCTGCCGGCGAGCCTGCTGATCGCGCCGCTGATGCGCGCCGCGAAGCCGCTCGTCTGGTTCGTGAACCTGTTCGCCAACGGCATCTTGCGCGTGCTGCACATCAATACGAAAGGCGCGCACGACCAGCGTCTGTCCACCGAGGAACTGCGCACCATCGTGCTGGAGTCGGGCAGCTTCATGCCGACCAAGCACCGCAGCATCCTGCTGAACCTGTTCGACCTCGAAAACATTTCCGTCGACGACGTGATGATCCCGCGCCGCCGGATCGAAGCGCTCGACTTCGATGCACCGTTCGAAGAGATTCTGCATCAACTGGAAACCTGCTATCACAACAAGCTGATCGTCTACCAGGGCGACATCGACCGGGTGCTGGGCGTGCTGCATGTTCGCAAGACGCTCGCGGCCCTGCACAACCAGGAGCTGGAGCGCGAGACGCTACGCGAACTGCTGGCCGAGCCGTACTTCGTGCCGAGCGGCACGCCAGTCTTCCAGCAATTGCAATACTTTCAGGAAAGCCGTCACCGCACCGCGCTGGTCGTCAACGAGTACGGCGAACTGCAAGGCCTCGTCACGCCGGAAGACATCATCGAGGAGCTGATCGGCGAATTCACGACATCGATTCCGCGTAGCGCCAATTCGCGCGGTGGCTGGAATGAGAACGGCGAATGCATCGTCGCGGGCAGCATGCCGTTGCGCGAGCTGAACCGCTGGCTGCACCTCACACTGCCCACCGACGGCCCCAAGACGCTTAACGGCCTGATCCTCGAAATTCTCGAGGACATTCCCGATGGCGACGTGTGCGTGCAGATCGGCGAAATCAAACTCGAAGTCATGCGCAGCGACGATCAGGCGATTCGCACCGTCAAGCTGTTCAAGCCGCCGACGCGCACGAAGGGCGGCAAAGCGCTGGTAGGCTGAGGTCCTTCACGCCGCCGGTGTCCGATATACCAGGCAGCATCACACACTCCTGCGGCGCGCGCCATTAGCCGTTTGGCCGAATGGCGGCGCCAGCCGCGTTACCGGAAGATGAAGCCGTCATGTTCTACAGGCGGCTCATCACCGGTTTCCCATGCAAGCATCTTTTCAGGTTGCGGCAACGTCGCCGCGGCCCATCGCTTTCGACAATGACAGCACGTCGCGCATGAAGCCCACTCCGTTCGCCACCGAAGCTGGCGCGGCCCGGCTCAGCGATCCCGACAACGCGCCTGCCGTACGTCTATTGACCGACACATTGCAGGAAGCGACCCGGCGCAACGCGTCGGACCTTCACATCGAGCCGGCGGAGCACGGCTGGCGCGTGCGATTGCGGATCGACGGCGTGCTGCATGAGATTCCGCAGCCGCCCGCTCATTTGCGCGACGCCTTCATTACGCGGGTGAAGGTGCTGGCGCGCATGGACATCGCCGAGCGGCGCGTGCCACAGGACGGTCGCCTGCGTATCGCGACGTCGCCCGGGCGGATCGAGGACTATCGCGTCAATTCGCTGCCAACGCTGTTCGGCGAAAAACTCGTCTTACGCCGGCTCGACGCATTGCCCACCGATCTTTCGCTCGACTCGCTGGGCCTCGATGCGCGCCAACGTGAGGCGCTCGACGCCGCGATTCACGCGCCGCACGGTCTCGTGCTCGTCACCGGGCCGACGGGCAGCGGCAAGACGCTGTCGCTGTACTGCTTCCTGAACCTGCTGAACGGCGAGGCGCGCAATCTGTGCTCGGTGGAAGACCCGGCGGAAATCCAGCTGGCCGGCATCAATCAGGTCAGCGTGCGTGAAAAGGCCGGGCTCACTTTCGCTGTGGCGCTGCGCGCATTCCTTCGACAGGATCCCGATGTGATCATGGTCGGTGAAATTCGCGACGATGAAACCGCCGATGTCGCCGTGAAAGCCGCCCAAACGGGCCACCTCGTTCTGTCGACCCTGCACACGAACGATGCGCCTGCCGCGATCGCGCGCCTGATCGATATCGGCGTCGAGCCGTACAACCTCGCGGCAGCGCTGCGGATGGTAACGGCACAGCGGCTCGTGCGGCGTCTGTGCGTCGCGTGCCGTACGCCCGCGCCGCAATCGGCGACGGCGCTGCGGGCCGCCGGCTTCGACGATCGTCAGCTCGAGGGCTGGCAGCCGTATGCGGCAACCGGATGCGCGGCTTGTCACGGTATCGGTTACAAAGGCCGCGTCGGAGTTCATCAAGTGATGCCTGTCTCCGATGCGATGCGCGAACTGATCGTCTCAAGCGCCGGCACGCATGAGCTCGCACGGCTCGCGCAAACCGAACAGGTGGCCACGTTGCGCGACGCGGCGTTGGCACGTGTACGCGACGGCACCACCAGTCTCGCTGAAGCACTGGCTGCCACCGAAATCGCATGAGCACGGTCACGACTCATCCGCATCCTGCGGCCGACACGCGCTTCCGGTGGCGCGGCGTCAATGTCGCCGGCCTACACAAGAACGGCACGCTGATCGCGCCGGACGCGAGCACCGCTCGAGCCATGCTCAAGCGCGAAGATCTGTTCATCGTCGAACTCGCCGCGCATGGAGCGGCGCCGCGCCCCAAGGCGCGCGCTGCGGACGTAACGCTATTCACACGACAACTCGCCAGTCTGCTGCGTGCCGGTTTGCCGCTCGCGCCCGCGCTGGATCTGTTGGCGCAAGGGCAATCGTCGAACCGTCAGGGCATGCCGCGCATCGTCGGCGCACTGGCGCGCGACATCACGGCGGGCCTGCGCTTTTCTGCGGCGTTGCAAAGGCACCCGGGGCAATTCAATGCGCTGTACTGTCAACTCGTCGAAGTCGGCGAGGCGGCCGGCGCGCTGGCCGCCGTCCTCGCGAGAATCGCCGATGACCGCGAACGCGCCGCCGCGCAGCGCGCGAAAGTGCGCGCGGCACTGACCTATCCGGTCGCGATCCTGCTGCTGGCCACGGCGATCACCGCTGCCTTGCTGGTGTGGGTCGTGCCGACCTTCAAACAGATCTTCGACGGCTTCGGCGCGAAGCTGCCCGCACCGACACAGTTCGTGCTCGCCTTGTCGTCGGGCGCGGCGCGCTGGAGCCTGCCCATCATCGCGTTGATCTTCGTGTTGACTTCGGCAGTGAGTTTCCTGCTACGACGTTCCGACATTGCCCGCATCCGGTTCGCACGTCTGTCGCTGAGAATGCCGGTCGTCGGGCCGTTGCTGCGTACGCTGTGCGCGGCACGCTGGAGCCGTGCGCTCGGCACCTTGCTATCGGCCGGCACACCCCTCGCCGACGCGTTCGATTCATTGACTCACGCGACAGGCAACGCGTTCTTCGACCGGGCCACGCTCGACATCGCCGCACGGCTGCGGCGCGGCGAGCGACTTGCGACGGCCATGCGCGCGGCGCGCTGCTTTCCGCCCGAGGTCGTGCAGCCTGTGGCAGTGGCCGAGGAGTCCGGCGCGCTCGACACCATGCTGATCGACGTGGCGTCGCTCGCGGATCGTCAGGTAGACGAGAAGATCGGCACGCTGTCGAGCCTGTGCGAGCCGCTCGTGATCGTCGTGCTGGGGACGCTGGTCGGCGGCCTCGTGATCGCGATGTATCTTCCCATTATTCAACTCGGCAACGTGGTGTAGGATCGCAGCCGAATCCAATCCCTTATCCATGCAGGCGCCTTTTCCACTCGTGTCAGAAACTTCTTCCAGTCTGCTCTCGGCCTTGCTGCCCAGCCACCTCGCGACCGGATTCGGCCTCGCGTTCGGCAGCTTGCCCGCCGGTCTGCAGATGGCGTTTGCCATCGTGTTCGGCCTCGTGATCGGCAGCTTCCTGAACGTGGTCGTGCATCGGCTGCCGATCATGCTGGAGCGTGCGTGGCATGCGGAAATCAGCGACACCAGCGACCAGCCGCCGCCCGAAGATGGCCTGCCTGCGCGCTATAACCTGTGGGTGCCGCGTAGCGCGTGTCCGCATTGCGGGCACGTCCTGCGCACGTGGGAGAATCTGCCGGTGCTGAGCTATGTGCTGCTGCGTGGACGCTGCTCTGCCTGCCACGCACACGTGAGCCTGCGCTATCCGCTGCTCGAGATTGCCAGCGCCGCGTTCGCGGCGGGCGCCCTCGCGCTGTTCGGCCCGACGACCACGGCGCTCGCCGCCTTCGGCTTGTGCGCGGCGCTGCTCGCGATGAGCGCGATCGACATCGACACGCATCTGCTGCCCGATTCGATGACGCTGCCGCTTCTGTGGACGGGTCTCATCGTCAATTTCAACGGCATGTTTGCGAGCCTGCACGATGCGGTGCTCGGCGCCATCTTCGGTTACCTTGTGCTGTGGGCCGTGCATTGGCTGTTCCGGCTGGTGCGCGGCGTCGAAGGCATGGGCTACGGTGATTTCAAGCTGCTCGCGGCGCTTGGCGCGTGGCTCGGCTGGGCCGCCTTGCCGCAGATCGTGCTGATCGCCGCGGTGACGGGCGCGGTGGTCGGCCTCGCGGCGACGTGGCGCGGCCGCATGCGCTTCGAAGAGCCGCTGCCGTTCGGGCCGTTTCTCGCAGCGGGTGGCGCGCTCACGCTGTTTCTCGGCACACCGCTGTATCTGGCTCTGGGAGGCTGAAGCATGTTTGTCGTAGGACTCACCGGCGGCATCGGCAGTGGTAAATCGACCGTCGCCGATCTGTTCGCCGCGCACGGCGTGTCGCTCGTCGACACGGACCTGATCGCGCATCGCATCACCGCGCCGCACGGCATGGCGATGCCGCCGATTGCCGCGGAATTCGGCCCCGCGTTCGTCGCCGCCGACGGCTCACTCGAGCGCGCGCGCATGCGGGAACTCGTATTCAGCGACGAGGGCGCCCGCAAACGTCTCGAAGCCATCACGCATCCGTTGATTCGTGCGCAGACCAAGCGCGAGCAGCGCGAAGCACAAGGCCCTTACGTAATTGTCGTGGTGCCGCTACTGGTCGAGTCGGGAAGCTGGAAGCACCGCGTGAACCGTGTGCTGACCGTCGATTGCAGCGTCGAGACGCAGATTGCGCGCGTCATGAGCCGCAACGGCTTCAGCCGCGACCAGGTGCTGGCGATCATCGCCCGCCAAGCCACGCGCGAAGCGCGCCTCGCCGCAGCCGACGACGTGATCGACAACGACAACGCGCCGCTCGGCACGCTGAAGGCGCAAGTCGACAAGCAGCATCGCGCGTATCTGTCCCTCGCGGGCGCATGAGCCGAAACCGCGCCGTCGGCGAAGCGAAAAAACGCGCGCGACACATGAAAACCACGCGCCGCCGCATGCCCTTCTCGTTGAACTTTACGGCAGCGTGTAAGCCAAAGCACGCGGAAAGTGCCCGAAACACGTGAAAAAAGTTGCGAAAGCGCGCTGAAAAAGTGCGTGATTGCTAGGGTAGTCCCACGGCATTAGAATGTTCTGCATTCCCGTCACCGACCACGCCCGAGGCGACCCCGCTTGATCCTTTACGAGTATCCCTTCAACGAGCGAATCCGGACGCTGTTGCGCCTCGAAGATCTGTTCGAGCGCTTCACGTTCTTTCTGACTCAGGAAGACGCCAGGGAACATCACGTCGCACTGACAACGTTGTTCGAAATCTCAGAAGTTGCGGGTCGCGCGGATCTGAAGTCTGATCTGATGAAGGAACTCGAGCGTCAACGGCAAACGCTGGCGCCGTTTCGCGGCAACCCGGGAATCGAGCAGAACGCGCTGGAAGCCGTGCTCGGCGAAATCGAACAGACTCTCGCGGGACTCGGGCAGATGCAGGGCAAGACCGGCCAGCATCTTGCAGACAACGAGTGGCTTGCCAGCATTCGCAGCCGCGCGATCATCCCTGGTGGCACGTGCAAATTCGACCTGCCGTCCTACTATGCGTGGCAACAGCTTCATCCCAATCAGCGCCGCCAGGACATCGCCAAGTGGGTCACGCCGCTACTGCCGCTTCGCGACGCAGCCACCATCGTTCTACGGCTCGCCCGTGAATCCGGCCAGGCATCCAAGGTGATGGCGATGCAAGGCAGCTATCAGCAGATGCTGTCGGGGCGTTCGTATCAATTGATGCAGGTTCGGGTGGCGCCTGAATTGCGGGTGATTCCTGAGGCGAGCGCCAACAAGTACATGCTGTGGGTGCGGTTCACGGTGCAGGACGGCGATTTGCGTCCGCGTGCCGTCGATGTCGACGTGCCGTTCCAGCTCACGCTTTGCAGCCTATAAACAGGCCCGCCACCTGGCGTGCGACGTTCGCCCGCCGGATCCGGATAGAGGGATGCGCCTTTAAAGTGGCGCGAAATGCCCCTATATTCGTTACTTGTTCCGTTTGCGATTGACTGCCTGACCGTATGCCTACCGTCGTCAAATGCCCCACTTGCGGCAAGGATGTCCGCTGGACCCCCGAAAGCCGCTACCGTCCGTTCTGCTCCGATCGCTGCAAGCAGATCGATCTCGGCGCTTGGGCCGCTGAGAAGTACAAGATCGGTGGGACCGATCAGGAAGCGTCGTCGGATGAGACACCCGGGGGGGACTACAACCCGCATTGAGCGGGCTCCTGTGGCGGCAGACGCTACTAGCACAGCGCCCGCCCTAACCTTCTGTCTATCAGTTCTTTTCCGCCGCGAGCCATTCCAGTACCGGAATGGTCGCCGGCAATAGCGGCGCGACGTCAGCAGGCAACGCCTGCCAGACGAACGCCTGGCCTTCGCGGCCGTGCGGCTCGCCGGACCACTGCGTCACCTTGCAGAAGAAGAGCCGCACATAGGCGTGCGGGTAATCGTGTTCGAGCGTATGCCAAAGATGGCTTGCCTCTACGTCGATCCCCAGTTCCTCGTGGAGCTCGCGCGCAAGTGCGGCCTCGACCGACTCGCCCGCCTCCAGCTTGCCACCCGGAAATTCCCAGTAACCCTCATACGGTTTGCCGGCCGGACGCTGCGCCAGCAGATAGCGCCCGTCCGGCTGAATCAGCACGCCGACGGCGACTTCCGTCACCGGACGGCCCGCGGCATTCTTCTGCGCGTCGCTCATGCCGGGCTCTTCCGGCCGGACCAGTCGCGAGCGAATTGCCACGCGACGCGTCCGGAGCGCGAGCCGCGTTCGAGCGCCCAAACCAGCGCGTCGCCGCGCGCGGCCTCGACTTCGGCGTCGTCGCAACCGAAATGCCGCAGCCAGTGGGCAATGATCGACAGGTAGTCATCCTGCTTGAACGGATAGAAGCTGACCCACAGCCCGAAACGCTCTGACAGCGAAATCTTTTCTTCCACCAGCTCGCCCGGATGAATCTCGCCGTCGGACGTGTGCTTGTACGTCTCGTTGTCGCTCATGTACTCGGGCAACAGATGACGGCGATTCGACGTCGCGTAGATCAGCACGTTGTCGGACTGGGCGGCGATCGAACCGTCGAGCGCGACCTTCAGCGCCTTGTAGCCGGACTCGCCGTCTTCGAACGACAGGTCGTCGCAAAACACCACGAAGCGCTCCGGCCGCTTCGCGATCAGGTCGACGATATCGCCGAGATCGTGCAGATCGTCCTTGTCCACTTCGATCAGACGCAGGCCGTCTTTCGCGTAGGCGTTCAGGCACGCCTTGATCAGCGACGATTTGCCGGTGCCGCGCGCGCCCGTCAGCAGCACGTTATTGGCCGGCTGCCTGTGCACGAACTGGCGCGTGTTCTGCTCGATCAGCCCTTTCTGGCGATCGATGTTCTGCAAGTCGTCGAGCGTGATCGACGAGATGGCGGGCACCGGCTGCAGGTAGCCGCGCCCCTGGCGCTTGCGCCAGCGAAAAGCGACCGCGGCCGACCAGTCGATCTCAGGCGCGGCGGGCGGAAGCATCGCCTCAAGACGGACGAGCACGGCTTCGGCCCGGGTCAAAAACTGTTCGAGTTTGTCCATGACGGTGAGGTAAGCGGCCCAATGCGCGGCCGAAGGCCGCCCAATGAACCTGGTTACGAGCGATAGTCAGCGTTGATGCTCACGTAGTCGTGCGACAGATCGCAAGTCCAGATCGTGGCTTGCGCATCGCCGCGGCCGAGTACGACGCGAATGCCGATCTCGCTCTTCTTCATGACGCGCTGGCCGTCTTCCTCACGGTAGGCCGGGTTGCGGCCGCCGGCGGTCGCGACCAGCACGTCGTCCAGATACAGATCGATCTTGCCGACGTCGAGATCGTCCACGCCGGCATAGCCGATGGCCGCCAGAATGCGGCCGAGGTTCGGGTCCGATGCATAGAAGGCTGTCTTCACAAGCGGCGAGTGACCGATCGCATACGCGATCTGCCGGCATTCGCCGGCGCTCGAGCCGCCTTCGACATGCACGGTCATGAACTTGGTCGCGCCTTCGCCGTCGCGCACGATCAGTTGCGCGAGCGTTTGGGCGACTTCGGTCACCGCATCGCGCAACGCTGCATAAGCGGGCGAATCGGTGGACGTGATCGCCGGCAGGCTCGATTTGCCCGACGCGATCAGGATGAACGAATCGTTGGTCGACGTATCGCCATCGATCGTGATGCAGTTGAACGAGCGGTCCGCGACATGTTTGACCAGCGCGTCCAGCACCGGCTGCGCGAGCGCTGCGTCGAACGCGAGGAACCCGAGCATGGTCGCCATGTTCGGCTTGATCATGCCCGCGCCCTTGCTGATGCCGGTCAGCGTGACCGTGTGGCCGTCGATCGTGACCTGGCGCGAGGCGGCCTTCGCCAGCGTGTCGGTGGTCATGATCGCCTGCGCGGCGTCGTACCAGTTCGCTTCCTTAAGGTTGGCCAGCGCGGCCGGCAAACCGGCCTTCAGACGATCGACCGGCAGCGGTTCGAGAATCACGCCCGTCGAAAACGGCAGCACCTGTTCCGGCGCGATGTCGGCGAGACGCGCGAGTTCGGCGCACGTTTCGCGCGCCGCCACGAGACCCGGCTCACCCGTGCCCGCGTTCGCATTGCCCGTGTTGATCACCAGCGCGCGGATCGGCTTGCCGCCGGCGCGCACGCGCGCCAGATTCTCACGGCACACCGTGACGGGCGCCGCGCAAAAACGGTTCTGCGTGAACACGCCGCCTACCGTCGCGCTTTCGTCGACGGAGATGACGAGCACGTCTTTACGGTTCGGCTTGCGGATGTTCGCCTCGGCCCAGCCGAGCGTAACGCCGGCGACAGGGTGGAGTTGAGCGGGATCGATCGAGGGGAAATTGACAGCCATGGTCGCGACCTGTCGAAGAAAATGCCGGCAGGCGCCGGCATCGAGGAAACGGAACTGATGGCCCGGGCAGGTTGCCGAGCCACCGCGAAATCAACAGCAAAGCGCTGCGTAAAACGACGCGGCGCGCTCAGGAGCGCGCCGCTTTCGGCATCAGACGATCTTGCCGTGGCACTGCTTGTACTTCTTGCCGCTGCCGCACGGGCAGGGATCGTTGCGGCCGACCTTCGGCACGTTGTCCGCGCCGAAATTCACCGTCGCTGGCGACGCCGCACCGTGGCCGTGGCTCATCGCGTCGCCGATCATCGCAGCGGTGGCCGCTTCGGCGGCGACCGGCGCTGCGGCCGCAGCTTCGGCGAACTCGGCGTGGCGAAACTCGACGTTCTCGAGATGGCTGCCCTGCTCTTCCAGTTGTTCGGCCGCCTCTTCCAACTGTTCGGGCGACTGGATCTGCACGTTCATTACCACGCGGGTGACTTCGAGCTTCACTGCGTCGAGCATCGCGGCGAACAGTTCGAACGCTTCGCGCTTGTATTCCTGCTTCGGGTTCTTCTGCGCATAGCCGCGCAGATGGATGCCCTGGCGCAGATGGTCGAGCGCGGCCAGATGTTCGCGCCAACTACGGTCCAACGTTTGCAACATGATCGAGCGTTCGAACGCGCTGAACGATTCGCGGCCGACCAGTTCGACCTTCGCCTCGTACGCTTCGTCGGCGGCGGCTTCGACCGCTTCGAGAATCTCGTCCGCGCTGATCGAGTTCGACTCGTTGATCATTTCCTGGATCGCGAGGTCGAGCTGCCATTCGTTGCGCAGCACTTCCTCGAGCTCGGGCACGTCCCACTGCTCTTCGATGCTGCCCGCCGGCACGAACTGGTGAACGATGTCGGCGACCACGCCATGACGCATCGCGCCGATGGTCTCGGTGATGTCGTTCGCTTCGAGCAATTCATTGCGCTGCTGATAGATCACCTTGCGCTGATCGTTCGACACATCGTCGTATTCGAGCAATTGCTTGCGAACGTCGAAGTTGCGCGCTTCGACCTTGCGCTGCGCCGATTCGATCGAGCGCGACACGATGCCCGCTTCGATCGCCTCGCCTTCCGGCATCTTCAGGCGATCCATGATCGCGCGCACACGGTCGCCCGCGAAAATGCGCAGCAGCGGATCTTCCAGCGACAGATAGAAGCGCGACGAACCCGGATCGCCCTGACGGCCGGCGCGGCCGCGCAACTGGTTGTCGATGCGGCGCGATTCGTGACGCTCGGTGCCGATGATGTGCAGACCGCCCGCGGCCTTCACCTGATCGTGCAGCGCCTGCCACTCGTCGTGCAGCTTCTGGATGCGGCGCTGTTTCTCGTCGTCGGACAGCGTCTCGTCCTGCTCGATGAACGACGCCTGCTTTTCCGCATTGCCGCCAAGCACGATGTCGGTACCACGGCCCGCCATGTTGGTGGCGATCGTGATGCGCTTCGGGCGGCCCGCTTCGGCGACGATCTCGGCTTCACGCGCGTGCTGCTTCGCGTTCAGCACTTCGTGCGGCAGACCGGCCTGCTTCAGCAGATGCGAGAGCAGCTCGGAGTTCTCGATCGACGTCGTGCCGACCAGCACCGGCTGACCGCGCTCGTAGCACTCGCGAATGTCGCGGATCACCGCGTCGTAGCGCTCCTTGGCGGTCTTGTAAATCTGATCCTGCTTGTCGAGCCGCTTGGGCGGCCGGTTGGTCGGGATCACGACCGTTTCGAGACCGTAAATCTCGTTGAATTCGTACGCTTCGGTATCGGCTGTGCCGGTCATGCCGGCCAGCTTCGCGTACATGCGGAAGTAGTTCTGGAACGTGATCGATGCGAGCGTCTGATTCTCGCTCTGGATCTTCACGTGTTCCTTCGCTTCCACTGCCTGGTGCAAGCCGTCCGACCAGCGGCGGCCCGCCATCAGACGACCGGTGAATTCATCGACGATCACCACTTCGTTGTTCTGCACGACGTAGTGCTGATCCTTGAAGAACAGCGTGTGCGCGCGCAGTGCCGCGTACACGTGGTGCATCAGCGTGATGTTCTGCGGTGCGTACAGGCTTTCGGCCTCGCCAATCAGGCCCCACTCGGCGAGCAGGCGCTCGGCCTTTTCGTGGCCCGACTCGGTCAGGAACACCTGACGGCCCTTCTCGTCCAGCGTATAGTCGCCCGGCTTTTCGACGCCGGTGCCGTCCGCCTTCTCTTCACCGATCTGGCGTTCGAGCAGCGGCGGCAGCGCATTCATGCGCACATAGAGTTCGGTGTGATCTTCGGCTTGGCCGGAGATGATCAGCGGCGTACGCGCTTCGTCGATCAGGATCGAGTCAACCTCGTCGACCACCGCGAAGTTGAGGGCTCGCTGCACGCGCGCTTCGGTCTCGTAGACCATGTTGTCGCGCAGGTAGTCAAAGCCGAATTCGTTGTTCGTGCCGTACGTGATGTCGGCGGCGTAAGCTGCCTGCTTCGCTTCGTGGTCCATCTGCGACAGGTTGATGCCGACCGACAAACCGAGGAAGTTGTACAGACGCGCCATCCATTCGGCGTCGCGCTGAGCGAGGTAGTCGTTGACCGTGACCACGTGGACGCCGCGGCCCGACAGCGCGTTCAGGTACACCGGCAGCGTGGCGACGAGCGTCTTGCCTTCGCCAGTGCGCATTTCGCCGATCTTGCCGTAGTGCAGGACCATGCCGCCGATCAGTTGCACGTCGAAGTGGCGCATTTTCAGCACCCGCTTGCTGGCCTCGCGGCACACGGCAAACGCTTCGGGCAGCAGCTTGTCGAGCGATTCGCCGCTCGCGACGCGCTGGCGGAATTCACCCGTTTTGGCGCGCAGTTGATCGTCCGTCAATTGCTCGATCTGCGGTTCGAGCGCATTGATCGCCGCGACGGTCTTTTGATATTGCTTGACTAACCGCTGGTTGCGGCTGCCAAAAATCTTTTGTAGAAAACCGGTGGTCATCGGATCGGTGTCTGCGTCGCGGCTTCGGCTGGGTCACGGCGTGTTGTTCAGGCACGCGCGCTCCGGGGTCGGAAGGGCCTCGGCGGCTTAGTCCAAGAGTGAATTCGAATCGGGCATTTTAGCACGCGCCCCCGGCAGCGCCTGTGTCAGAGCCGCGACGGCAGCAAGGCATCTGAAGCCCGCCGCAGCGATCTTTGACAGCACGCATCGAGACGGGCTCGCGGGCATCCCGCACGGTACAATCGCAGCGTGGACGCGCATCGGGTGCGAACACGCCGCTACCGTCAAACATGAGCCGTTTTCCGTCCTTTTCAAGGCCGCCGCCCCAGCAGTTCAAGGCGCGCCGCCCCCAGCCTGTCGCCGAGGTGCTCAATCGCACGGACGCCTTCGCGGCCCTGCGCGCGGGCGTCGAGCAGATCGCCGCGCTGGAAAAGGATCTGCGTGCGCTGCTGCCCGATTATCTGGCGACGAGCGTTGAGCCGGGCTTCATCAAGGACGGCGTGCTGGCCCTCTTTGCTGCGCACAATGCGCTCGCCGCGCGGCTGCGGCATCTGGAGCCGCGGCTACTGGCGGACCTGCAGCAGCGCGGCTGGCCGGTCAATGCGCTGAGAATTCGGGTGCGGCCGCAGCCGGTCAAAGCGCCCCCGCCGGTCAAGCAGGCGCGCATGACGCCGACCGGCGCCGACGCACTGTATGCGCTCTCCGAGTCGCTCGCGCCGTCCCCGCTCCAGGAAGCGCTGGCGAGAATGGCGGCAAGGCATCGAAGAAATCGCTGAACGAAAAAAAACGGCCCGCGTGGGCCGTTTTTTATGCACTTGCTTCCGCGTGATCAAACAAAGGCGTCATGCGAATGCCGTTTGCGTTTCGTACGCGAAGCCGCGTGGTGCTTTCTGCGTGTCTTCGAACGTGACGATTTCGTACGAGTCTTCATGCGCCAGCAACTCGCGCAGCAGTGCGTTGTTCAGGCCGTGACCCGACTTGTACGCGTTGTACGACGCCAGCAACGGATGACCGACCACATACAGGTCGCCGATCGCGTCGAGCATCTTGTGCTTCACGAACTCGTCGTCGTAGCGCAGGCCGTCGTTGTTCAGAATGCGGTATTCGTCGAGCACGATCGCGTTGTCCATGCTGCCGCCGCGTGCCAGACCCAGTTCGCGCATCATTTCCACTTCATGCGCAAAACCGAACGTGCGGGCACGCGCGATTTCGCGCACGTACGACGTGTTGGCGAAATCCACTTCCAGCGCCTGGCCGGTCTTGTCAACGGCCGGGTGACGGAAGTCGATCGTGAACTTCAGCTTGAAACCGAAGTAGGGATCGAGGCGCGCAAACTTGTCGCCGTCGCTAATTTCGACCGGCTTCGTGACCTTGATGAATTTCTTCGCCGCGTTCTGCTCTTCGATACCCGCGGACTGGATCAGGAACACGAACGAACCGGCACTGCCGTCCATGATCGGAATTTCTTCGGCGGTGACGTCGACGTAAAGATTGTCGATGCCGAGACCGGCGCAGGCGGACATCAGGTGCTCGATGGTCGACACGCGCGCGCCATCTTTTTGCAACACGGAAGCGAGACGCGTATCGCCAATCGCCATCGCCGACGCCGGGATGTCCACCGGCGTGGGCAGATCCACGCGCGAAAACACGATGCCAGTGTCCGGCGCCGCCGGGCGGAGCGTCAGGTTGACTTTACGGCCGGAGTGCAGCCCGATGCCAACTGTCTTGACGATTGATTTGATAGTGCGCTGCTTCAACATGGTGATCTTCTATTCGATTGAAAATCCCAATCGGGACTTTTTATTCCATAGCGCGAAGTATACTCCAATACCCTAAGGAGCGTCGCTGCGCGGAACGTATCAATCTGTTTCGCGGCATTACCCAATGGGCGCCCGTCAGGGAAAGCGTGACGGGCCGATGTCCGGAACGGAGGCGTTTCCGGTCATCGGCCCGCGTAACGGCCTGTCACAAAAGCGTCTTATCCACCGTTGCCCTGCCGCAACGCGGCACATCCGCGCAGAGGAGAGGCGAAGGCGCGACGCCGCGCAACTAGCTCAACGTGGCGAGAATACTCCCTGCATCGCTGACTTCGAATTTGCCGGCAGCCTCGACGTTCAACGTCTTGACCACGCCGTCGTCGACCACCATCGCGTAGCGCTGGGAACGGATTCCCATGCCGCGCGCCGACAAATCCTGCTCGAGACCGAGCGCCCGTGTGAAAGCCGCACTGCCGTCCGCCATCATGCGCACCTTGCCCGAGGCGTGCTGATCGCGTCCCCACGCGCCCATTACGAACGCGTCGTTGACGGACACGCACCAGATCTCGTCGATGCCAAGAGCGCGCAACTGCCCGGCGTGCTCGACATAACCCGGTACATGTTTGGCCGAACAGGTCGGCGTGAACGCGCCCGGCAATCCGAAAATCACCACGCGCTTACCCGCCGTCTGCTCGCGCACGCTGAAGCTGTTCGGCCCCAACGTGCAGCCCGCCCGCTCGTCTTCGATAAACTCGAAAAGCGTTGCGTCGGGCAGCTTGTCACCTGCTTGAATCATGCTCAGTCCTTTGCATCGATGCGAAGCACGCTCGCACGTTCTCGTGTCGCAGTGAAATCCGGCTGGGCCTTAACGTACTACTGGCTCCGCCGTTCGGCGACAGTCGCCCAATCCGCTTCGCGAATCCGAAGAGGGCACTTTTCCTGCCGCGAATCTGAACGATACGCGGCCTGTTCGCTGTTCACCCGCCACGCTCGTGCATTCGTCGGCCAGCGCTGCTAAAGACAGCGCGGCAACGAAAGCCTGCTCGCGCGCTCAGTCCGCCTGCTTGCGCAGGAATGCCGGAATGTCGTACGTGTCGACGCCCTTTTCCTGCAACGCCTGCACGTGCGACGCGGCCGTATCGCGCGAGGTGCGCCACACTGCCGGCGTGTCCAGCGCGCCGTAATCGGCCGTGCTCGCGTGCGACGCCGACGGAGCATGCGCTGCGTGCTGCATCCCGCCGATCGGCTGGTTGTCGGTACCGGTGCGCAGGAGCGTCATCGGTGCCGATTGCTGCTTCTTCGCCGCACGGCCCAGACCCGTTGCCACGACCGTCACGCGCAGCGCGTCGCCCATCGCATCGTCGTACACCGCGCCGAAGATCACGGTTGCGTCTTCTGCAGCATAGCTCTTGATCGTGTTCATCACTTCGCGCGTTTCCGACAGACGCAGCGAACGGCTCGACGTGATGTTGACCAGCACGCCACGCGCACCCGACAGATCCACGCCTTCCAGCAGCGGGCTGGCAACGGCCTGCTCGGCGGCCAGCCGCGCGCGATCGACGCCGGCAACCGTCGCCGTGCCCATCATCGCCTTGCCCTGCTCGCCCATCACCGTCTTCACGTCTTCGAAGTCGACGTTCACCAGACCGTCGACGTTGATGATTTCCGCGATGCCGGCCACTGCGTTGTTCAGCACATCGTCCGCGCACTGGAAGCACTTGTCCATCTCGGCGTCGTCGCCCATCACCTCGAACAGCTTGTCGTTCAGAACGACGATCAGCGAATCGACGTGATCCTCCAGTTGCTGCGAACCGGCTTCAGCGACGCGCATGCGCTTGCCGCCTTCGAACTCGAACGGCTTGCTGACCACACCGACGGTCAGGATGCCCATTTCCTTGGCGATCTGCGCGACCACCGGTGCTGCACCCGTGCCCGTGCCGCCGCCCATCCCGGCCGTGATGAAGACCATGTGTGCGCCACGCAATGCGTCGGCGATGCGCTCACGTGCTTCTTCGGCTGCGGCGCGGCCCATTTCCGGCTTGGCGCCGGCGCCCAGACCCGTATTGCCGAGCTGGATCACCGCGGTGGCGCGCGAACGCGACAGTGCCTGCGCGTCCGTGTTCATCACGATGAAGTCGACGCCTTGCACGCCTTTGTTGATCATGTGCTGAACGGCATTGCCGCCAGCGCCACCTACTCCGACCACCTTGATGATGGTGCCGTTCGTTTCGGTTTCCAGCATCTGGAATTCCATGTTGCCTCCGTCAAGATAAAAAATTACAGCCACTCGGCCGTTATTCGGCAGGAGATCGGGCAACCGCCTGTCGCGCGCCGGCCGCCGGCACCAGCGCGTATTTTTTAGAACCCGTTCGAAACCCGTTCAGCGAAATCTGTGCAGCAAAACCGTTGCGTCAGAAGTTCCCGAGGAACCAGTCCTTCATGCGCGTGAACACCTGTCCCATCGAGCCCGATTGCACCGCGACCTTGCGGCCACGCATGCGTTGCGAGCGTCCTTCGACAAGCAGGCCCATTGCCGTCGAATAGCGCGGATTGCGCACGACGTCGGCGAGACCGCCCGCGTATTCCGGCACGCCGATGCGCACCGGCTTCAGGAAAATGTCTTCACCCAATTCGACCATGCCGAGCATCATCGACGCGCCGCCGGTCAGCACCACCCCGGAGCTCAGCAGTTCCTCGTAACCCGACTCGCGCACCACCTGCTGCACGAGCGAAAACAGTTCTTCGACGCGCGGCTCGACCACCGCCGCCAGCGCCTGGCGCGACAGCGTGCGTGGACCGCGCTCGCCGAGACCCGGCACTTCGATCATCTCGTCCGGATCGGCCAAGGCCTGCTTGGCGATGCCGTAATCGACCTTGATGTCTTCGGCGTCCGGCGTCGGCGTGCGCAAGGCCATCGCGATGTCGCTCGTGATCTGATCGCCGGCAATTGGAATCACGGCCGTATGACGGATCGCGCCTTCGCTGAAAATCGCAATATCCGTCGTGCCGCCGCCGATATCGACCAGCACCACGCCGAGTTCCTTCTCGTCTTCCGTCAGCACCGCGAGCGACGACGCGAGCGGCTGCAGAATCAGATCGTTCACTTCGAGCCCGCAACGGCGCACGCACTTGACGATGTTCTGCGCCGCGCTCACCGCGCCGGTGACGATGTGCACCTTTACTTCGAGGCGGATGCCGCTCATGCCGATCGGCTCGCGCACATCTTCCTGACCGTCGATGATGAATTCCTGCGTCAGGATATGCAGCACCTGCTGATCGGTCGGGATGTTGATCGCTTTCGCCGTTTCGATCACACGCGCGACGTCCGTCTGCGTGACTTCCTTCTCCTTGATCGCCACCATGCCGCTCGAATTGAAGCTGCGGATATGGCTGCCGGCGATCCCGGTGAACACATTCGTGATCTTGCAGTCGGCCATCAGCTCGGCTTCTTCGAGCGCGCGCTGAATCGACTGCACGGTGGCTTCGATATTCACCACCACGCCTTTCTTGAGCCCCTTCGATTCGCTCTGGCCGAGGCCGATCACCTCGTAGTGACCTTCGCCCTTCAACTCGGCGACGATGGCCACGACCTTCGACGTCCCGATGTCGAGGGCGACCAGCAGATCTTTATAGTCTTTACTCATAGCGTGCTCATTGCGTGTGATGTCCGTTTACTTCTTGCCCTTGTCGGGTTCGCTGATAAAGCGCATGCCAGCCGCGCGAATCGCGAAACCGTTCGGATAGCGCAAGTCCGCATACTCGATATCCTTTCCCCAACGTTGCGTCACCGCGCCCCACGCCGCCGTCAGGCGCTTGCTGCGATCGAGCAGCGTGTCCTGATTGCGTTCGCGTCCAAGTTCAACCTGCGTGCCGTTCGACAGCTTCACCGTCCACGCGTAGCGCGGCGACAGCGTCACTTCGTCCGGCGTCGCGCCCAACGGCGCAAACCACTTCTGGAAGTCGTGATAACGCGCGACCACCTCTTTTGCCGTGCCGTCCGGGCCGTCGAACGCGGGCAGATCTTGTTCCAGCTCGCCCTGATTCGCGGTGAACAGCTCGCCGTCGACGCTGACCAGCTGATCGCTGCCCCATGTTCCCAGCGGTTTGTACTCCTCGAGCGTGACAGCCAGCGCATTCGGCCAGACCCGCCGCACGCTCGCGTGACGCACCCACGGCATCTGCTCGAACGCCTGCCGCGCGACGTCGAGATCGACCGTGAAAAAGTTGCCCTTCAACCGCCCCACTACACCGGCGCGCACCGTCGGCGAATTGATGTGCTCGGTGTCGCCATCGATCTGGATTTCGCGCAGCGCGAAATTCGGGCGCTGGATCAGCCAGTAACCGCCCGCCGCCAGCAGCACGAGCACCAGCAACGCATGCAATGCGTTGGTGGCGAGATTGAGCTGGCGAACGTTGTTCCACATGGTGTTGCTTTCGGGTCGCCCCGGTTAATCCTGCAGCGTCAGCGCCAACACGCCGACAACCAGTTCCTGATAGCTGATGCCCACTGCGCGCGCCGCTTTCGGCGGCAGCGAGTGATCGGTCATCCCAGGCGCCGTGTTCACTTCCAGAAAGTACGGATTGCCCTCGCCGTCGAGCATGAAATCGGCGCGGCCCCAGTCGGTGCAGCCGAGCACGTCGAACGCCCGGCGCGCCAGCACTTTCAGGCGCGCTTCCTCGTGCGCCGCCAGACCGCACGGAATCAGATACTGCGTGTCGTTGGCGATGTACTTCGCGTGATAGTCGTAGAATTCGCCGGCCGGCACGATGCGGATCACCGGCAGGTCCAGGTCGCCCGCGATGCACGCGGTGTATTCGCCGCCGCCTTCGATGCTCTTTTCGACCACGACGATCCTGTCGTACTTCACCGCTTCGATCAGCGCGGCCGGCAATGCGTCCGCGCTCTTCACCTTGATCACCGCGACGCTCGACCCTTCGCTCGCCGGCTTCACGAAGAGCGGCAAGCCGAGCTTCGCGACGATGTCTTTCGCGCGCGCCGCGTAGTCGTCGCCGTGCAGCACTGTTTCGAACGGCGGCGTCGGAATGCCGAGCTGCTGCCACACGAGCTTGGTGCGGAACTTGTCGAGACCCAACGCCGAGCCGAGCACGCCGCTGCCGGTGTACTTGATGCCGTAAAAGTCGAGCGCGCCCTGAATCTGGCCGTTCTCGCCGTAGCCGCCATGCAGCGCGTTGAACGCGCGCACGAAGCCTTCTTCCTTCAACGCGGCGAGCGGGCGCTCGGCCGGATCGAACGGATGCGCGTCGACGCCGGCGTCGCGCAGGCCCTGCAACACGAGCCGTCCGGAGTTGAGCGATACCTCGCGCTCGGCGGAATCTCCACCGAGCAGCACTGCCACTTTGCCGAATTGTTTAGGGTCGATACTGCTCATCTCACACCTTCAGTTCCTGCGCGAGGCGACCCGGCACACCGCCGATCGAACCCGCGCCCATCGTAATCACCACATCGCCGTCGCGCACCACTGCTGCGAGCGCGCCCGGCACTTCATCCACCGTATCGACAAACACCGGCTCGACCTTGCCCGCCACTCGCAGCGCGCGCGCTAACGCACGGCCGTCCGCGGCGACGATCGGCGCTTCGCCGGCCGAATAGACTTCGGTCAGCACGAGCGCATCGACGGTCGACAACACCTTCACGAAATCCTCGAAGCAATCGCGCGTGCGCGTGAAGCGGTGCGGCTGGAACGCGAGCACCAGACGACGGCCCGGGAATGCGCCGCGCGCCGCCGCCACCGTGGCGGCCATCTCGACCGGGTGGTGACCGTAGTCGTCGACCAGCGTATAAGCGCCCGCGACCTCGCCCCCGGTTGCAACCGGTACTTCGCCGTAGCGCTGGAAGCGCCGGCCCACGCCGTTGAAATCCGCGAGCGCTCGCTGGATATCGGCATCTTTCACTTCGAGTTCAGTCGCGATCGCAATCGCCGCCAGCGCGTTCTGCACGTTGTGCTCACCGGGCAGGTTCAGCACGATGTCGAGCGGCGCCGCGTCTTCGCGCATCGCGGTGAAATGCATCTTGCCGTCGCGCGCCTCTACGTTCACCGCGCGCACTTGCGCGTCCGGCGCGAGACCGTAACGGATGATCGGCTTCGACACGAACGGCAGAATCTCCTTCACGTTCGGATCGTCGACGCACAGCACCGCGATGCCGTAGAACGGCAGACGGTGCGTGAACTCGATGAACGCCTGCTTGAGCCGCGCGAAGTCGTGGCCGTAGGTGTCCATGTGATCGGCGTCGATGTTCGTGATGACCTCGATCACCGGAAACAGGTTCAGGAACGACGCGTCCGATTCGTCCGCTTCGGCGACGATGAAGTCGCCCGTGCCGAGTCGCGCATTCGCGCCCGCGCTGATGAGCCGCCCGCCGATCACGAAGGTCGGATCGAGCCCGCCCGCGGCCAGCACGCTCGCCACCAGCGAAGTGGTCGTGGTCTTGCCGTGCGTGCCGGCAATCGCGATGCCCTGCTTCAGGCGCATCAGTTCCGCGAGCATCACCGCGCGCGGCACGATCGGAATGCGGCGATGACGCGCGGCCAGCACTTCGGGGTTGTCGCTGCGCACTGCCGTGGAAACCACCACCGCGTTCGCGCCTTCGATGTTCTCGGCCGCGTGACCGATCGCAATGCGCGCGCCGAGCGCGGCGAGGCGATCCGTGATTGCGTTGCTCGACAGATCCGAGCCGCTTACCTGATAGCCCAGGTTGACCAGCACCTCCGCGATGCCGCTCATGCCGACACCGCCGATGCCGACAAAGTGGATGTGTTTGACGATATGTTTCATTGCTTTCCTTCTGGGCTCGCGCCCGAAATCGAACCCGCCACGGTCGCGCAAATCTGCGCGACCTGCTCCGTGGCGTCGGGTTTCGCGAGCGAGCGCGAACGCTCCGCCATTTCCGCGAGCGTTTCGCGCGTCTGGCTGCGCAACCAGTCGGCGAGTGTGTCCGCCGACAGGTCACGTTGCTGCACGACTAGCGCCGCGCCGTTATCGGCGAGAAACGCTGCATTGGTGGTCTGGTGATCGTCTACTGCATAGGGGAACGGCACGAAAAACGCCGCCACGCCTACCGCCGAAATCTCCGACACCGTCATCGCGCCGGAGCGGCAAATCACGAGGTCGGCCTTCGCGTACGCACTCGTCATATCGTCGATGAACGGCACCAGTTCGAGCTCGGCTCCGCTTTGCAGACCCGCTGCCGCGTAGTTCTCGCGCAGCGCCTCGATATGCTTCGCACCCGCCTGATGCACGATGCGCGGCCGTTCGTTCGGCGCGAGCAGCGCGACCGCGCGCGGCACCACTTCGTTCAACGCCGCCGCGCCGAGACTGCCACCCACCACCAGCACATTCAGAGGACCCGTGCGTTGCGCGTAGCGTGCTTTGGGTGCAATCGCGCGCGCAAGTTCCTCACGAATCGGATTGCCGGTCCATTCACCGTGCGGCAGCGCATTCGGAAACGCAACCAGCACGCGTTTGGCGAGCTTCGCGAGCACCTTGTTGGCGAGACCCGCGATCGAATTCTGTTCATGCAGCACCAGCGGACGGCCGCTCAACGCGGTCATCAAGCCAGCCGGGAACGTGATGTAGCCGCCCATGCCGAGCACGACGTCCGGCTTCACGCGACGCAGCACGGAGAGGCTCTGCGTGCACGCGCGCAGCAGATTCAGCGGCAGCATCAGCTTGGTCTTCAGACCTTTGCCGCGCAGTCCGCCGAAGCGCACGTATTCCATCGGGATGCCGTGCTTCGGCACCAGCGTCGCTTCCATGCCCGCGGGGTTGCCGAGCCACACGACCTTCCAGCCCCACGCCTGCATCAGATGCGCGACCGCGAGCCCCGGGAAGACGTGTCCTCCGGTTCCACCGGCCATCACCATCAGCGTGCGTTGGTGGAGAGCGGTCATACTTTGCCCCCACGCATCAACACACGGTTCTCGTAATCCACGCGCATCAACACAGCGACCGCGACACAGTTCAGCAAAATTCCCGAGCCGCCGTAGCTCACGAGCGGTAGCGTGAGACCTTTAGTGGGCAGCAAGCCGAGATTCACACCCATGTTGATGAACGTCTGCGCGCCGAACCAGATGCCCACGCCCTTCGCGACGAGACCCGCGAACGTGCGGTCGAGTGCGAGCGCCTGACGGCCGATCTCGAACGAGCGGCGCACGATCCAGTAGAACATCAGGATCACGACCAGCACGCCGACGAACCCGAGTTCCTCGCCGATCACCGCGAGGATGAAGTCGGTATGCGCTTCCGGCAGATAGTTGAGCTTTTCGACGCTGCCGCCGAGCCCCACGCCGAACCATTCGCCACGCCCGAACGCGATCAGCGAGTGCGTCAATTGATAGGCCTTGCCCTGCGCGTAACGGTCGTCCCACGGATCGAGGTACGCGAAAATCCGCTCGCGACGCCACGGCGACGCCCACACCAGCAAGCTGAACGTGCCCACCGCCGTGGCGACGAGGCCGCCGAACAGCTTGCCGTTCACGCCGCCGAGGAACAGCACGCCCATGGCGATTGCCGCGATCACCATGAACGCGCCCATATCCGGTTCAAGCAGCAGCAACGCGCCGACGAGACCGACCGCGACCGCCATCGGCAGAAAGCCCTTGGCGAAGCTGTGCATGTATTCCTGCTTGCGCACCGTGTAATTCGCCGCGTAGATCGTCACCGCGAGCTTCATGATTTCCGACGGCTGCATGTTCGTGATGCCGAGCGGAATCCAGCGGCGCGCACCGTTCACGCCCTTGCCGACGTGTGGGATCAGCACGATCACGAGCGCGACGAGCGAGATCAGGAAGAGCTTCGGCGCGTACTTGTCCCACGTCGAGATCGGGATGCGGAACGACACGACGCCGACCACCGCGCCCATCGTCACGAAAATGATCTGGCGCACGAGGAACGCGTAGTCGCGATACGACGCGTACTTCGGCGAGTCGGGCATCGCGATCGACGCCGAATACACCATCACGACGCCGAGTCCGAGCAGTGCGACAACGACCCACAGCAGCGAGTGATCGTAGTCGAGCATCCGCGAACGCAGCGGACGCACGCCGTTGACGGCGCTCGCGAGCCCGCTGCCGCCCGTGCGGCCCGCCATGCGCGCCGCTCCGCCCGAGCCGCCCGCATCGCCGGCAGCCGCCTGGCGCGAACCGAAACGTTCCGACCAGCTCATATCATCGTCCCCCGTTCGGCCGCGATGTCTTCCACCGTGCTGCGAAACACGGCGGCACGGTGCGCATAACCCTTGAACATGTCGAAGCTCGCGCAAGCCGGCGAGAGCAGCACGGCGTCGCCCGGTTGGGCCAGCGCGGCGGCGGCACGCGTCGCTTCTTCGAGCGTGGCGTGATCGGTCATGGCGATGCCGCTGTGTTCGAGCGCCGCGCGAATCAGCGGCGCGTCACGGCCGATCAGCATCACCGCGCGGCACCAGCGCATCACCGGCGCGGCGAGCGGCTCGAACGCCTGGCCCTTGCCGTCGCCGCCGGCGATCAGCACCGCGCGCTGCGCGAGGCCGTCGAGCGCGGCCACCGTCGCACCGACATTGGTGCCCTTGCTGTCGTCCACGTAGTCGATACCGTCGATCGACGCAATCAACTCCACGCGGTGCGGCTCGCCATGGTATTCACGCAGACCGTGCAGCAACGGCGCGCCCGGCAAGCCAATCGCGCGCGCGAGCGCATACGCGGCCAGCGCGTTGGCGGCGTTGTGCAGGCCCCGGATGCGCAACGCGTCGGCGGGCATCAGACGCTTGAGCGCGATGTCGGGCGGGGTCGCCACTTCGTTCTTGCGACGGCGTTTCGGCGTGGGCTCATCGCTCGCGTCGCGATCGTGCGCTTCGACGAGCCAGATCATGCCGTTCTCGCGCAGCAAACCGTAGTCGCCGCCATTCTTCGGCTCGGTGACGCCAAAGGTGATCGTGTCCGCTTCGCTGTCGCCCGAAGGTGCGAGCGACATCACGCGCGAGTCATCGCGGTTCAGCACACGCACGGTCTGTGTACCGAAGATGCGGCCCTTCGCGGCGGCGTACGCATCGAGCCCGCCGTGCCAGTCGAGGTGGTCCTGCGTGATGTTCAACACGGCGGCCGCATCCGGCGAAAACGTGTGCGCGGTTTCCAGCTGGAAGCTCGACAGTTCGAGCACCCACACGTCGGGCAGCGCGGTGTGCTCGATCGCTTCGCTGAGCTTGTCGAGCAAGGCCGGGCTGATGTTGCCGGCCACCGCGACCTTCTTGCCGGCGCGCTCGCACAGCAGGCCAGTCAGGCTCGTGGTCGTGGTCTTGCCATTAGTGCCGGTGATCGCGATGACTTTCGGTGCGTAGCCGCTTTCGCCGAGCGTCTTCAACGCCTGCGAGAAGAATTCGAGTTCGCCCCACACGGGGATGCCCTGTTCGCGCGCCGCCGTGATCAGCGGCAACAGGTCGGCGGCGAGCGGCGAAAGGCCCGGGCTGATCGCGACCAGCTCCACCCCTTCGAGCAGCACGGGCGAAAACGGGCCGCCGACGAAATCGGCGTCGACGCCGTGCGCTTCCAGCGCGGACAGGTTCGGCGGCACTTCGCGCGTGTCGGCCACACGCAGCCGACAGCCGTGCCGCGCGCACCAGCGCGCCATCGCGAGACCGGATTCACCCAGTCCCAGCACGAGCACCATCGGCTTTTGCCGATCCCGAAACTTCTCGCCGAACATCGCTTGCTTTCCCTTAACTTCGACTATTGCTTAACGCAGCTTGAGCGTGGACAAACCAAACAGACACAACATCAACGTGATGATCCAGAAGCGCACGACCACCTGCGTTTCCTTCCATCCCGACAGTTCGAAATGGTGATGCAGCGGCGCCATCTTGAAGAGACGCCGCCCTTCGCCGAACCGGCGCTTGGTGAATTTGAACCACGTGACCTGCAACATCACGGAGAGCGTCTCCGCGACGAAAATGCCGCCCATGATGAACAGCACGATTTCCTGACGCACGATCACCGCGACCGTGCCGAGCGCGCCGCCGAGTGCGAGCGCGCCGACGTCGCCCATGAACATCTGCGCCGGGTGCGTGTTGAACCACAGGAACGCGAGCCCCGCGCCGCCCATCGCCGAACAGAAGATCAGCAATTCACCGGCACCGGCGATATGCGGAAACAGCAGGTACTTCGAATAGACCGAGCTGCCCATCACGTACGCAAACACGCCGAGCGATGCGCCGACCAGCACGACCGGCATGATCACGAGACCGTCGAGACCGTCGGTGAGATTGACCGCATTGCTCGCGCCGACGATCACCAGATACGTCAGCACGATGAAGCCCCATACGCCGAGCGGATAGCTGATCGACTTGACGAACGGCAGCATCAGGTCGGCGCGCGCGGGCAAGCCCATCGACAAGCCGCTGCGCACCCACGCCATGAACAGATCGAACACGCGCACATTGCTCGCTTCCGACACGCTGAACGCGAGATACACCGCCGCGAACAGACCGATCACCGACTGCCAGAAATACTTCTCGCGCGAGGACATGCCGCGCGGGTCCTTGTAGACCACCTTGCGATAATCGTCGACCCAGCCGATCACACCGAAACCGAACGTGACGAGCATCACGATCCAGATGAAACGGTTGGTCAGGTCGGCCCACAACAGCGTGGCCACGGCGATGCCGAGCAGAATCAGCACGCCGCCCATGGTCGGCGTGCCGGATTTGACGAGGTGAGTCTGCGGGCCGTCTTTGCGGACGGCCTGGCCGACCTTCATCGCGGTCAGCTTGCGAATCACGGCCGGGCCACAGACGAGCCCGATCAGCAGCGCGGTGATGGTCGCCATCACCGCACGGAAAGTCAGATAACTGAACACGCGCAAGAAGCTTGCGTCATTCTGCAGCCATTGCGCCAGCGCCAGTAGCATGCTTCGGTCCTTCTATTTCAATGTGCGGCGGGCGTCGAGCCCGCTGCGTTGGGTTGTGGACTCGTCACGGCGTCCACCACGCGCTCCATTTGCATGAAGCGCGAGCCTTTCACGAGAAACGTTGCGGCAGCGCCGAAACCGGCCTGCTGCAATTGCGCGATCAACGTGCCGACGTCGGCCACGTGATGCGCGCCCGCGCCGTATGCGCTGCAGGCGTCGCGCGAAGCGTCGCCCATCGCATACAGCGCGTCGATGCCGCGCTCTTTGGCGTACGCACCGATTTCGCGGTGAAACGCCGGACCGTTGTCGCCGACTTCGCCCATGTCGCCCATCACCAGCACGCGCGGTGCGGCGCACGAGGCGAGCACGTCGATCGCGGCGCGCATCGAGTCGGGATTGGCGTTGTAGGTGTCGTCGATCACGGTGGCGCCGGCGAGCGCGCCGAGTACGGCCTGCTTCACCTGCAAGCGGCCTTTGACGGCGCCGAACGATTCGAGGCCGCGCCTGATCGCGTCGAGCGACACGCCCGCAGCCAGCGCGGCGGATGTCGCGGCCAACGCGTTGTGCGCGTTGTGGTCGCCGAGCACTTGCAGCGTGACGTCGAGATGGCCTTCGGGCGTGTCGATGCTCAGTTGCTTGCCGTCGAACGCGCCCGTCACCGCTGCTTCGGTCGCGCGGCCATCGTTGTTCAACGCGAAGTCGATGATGCGGTTGCCGGTTGCCGCTACGCGCCAGATGCTCGCGTAGGCGTCGTCCGCCGGGAAGACCGCGACGCCTTCTGGCTTGAGTGCGTGAATCACGCTCGCGTGTTCGAGCGCGACCGCTTCGACGGTCGCCATGAACTCCTGATGCTCGCGCTGCGCGTTGTTCACCACGGCCACCGTCGGCTCGGCGATTTTTGCGAGCAGCGAGGTTTCGTCCGGATGGTTCATGCCGAGTTCGACCACCGCCAGTTGATGCGCGGCGTGCAGACGGAACAGCGTGAGCGGCAAGCCGATGTCGTTGTTGAAGTTGCCCGCGGTCGCAAGACGCGCGTGATCGCCGACGGCGGCGGCGAAGATCGACGCGATCATTTCCTTGACCGTGGTCTTGCCGTTGCTGCCCGTCACCGCGACGAGCGGCATGCCGAACCGGCGACGCCAGCCGCGGGCGAGCGCGCCCAGCGCGACGCGCGTGTCGGCCACGCGAATCGCGGGCACGCTCCAGCCGTCCGGCGTGCGCGTGACGAGCGCGGCCGTCACGTTGCGCGCGGCGACTTCCGGCAGGAAATCGTGCGCGTCGAAACGCTCGCCTTTGATCGCGACGAACAGATCGCCGGGACCGGCACTGCGGCTGTCGGTCGACACGCGTTCGAATGCGACCCCATCGTCGCCGGGCACGGTTGCGCCGGGAATCAGCGCGGCGGCTTCACGCAGCGTGAACATGCTCATTCGCTACCTCCGCGTGCATGCGTCGCCCGCGCGGCGAGCGCGAGGCGGGCGTGGTCCTGATCGGAGAAAGCGCGTTTCTTGCCCATGATTTCCTGTGTTGCCTCATGCCCCTTGCCGGCCAGCACGATGACGTCTTCGCGCGCGGCGCCGCGGATCGCTTGCAGGATCGCGCTCGCGCGGTCCTCGATGCGGCGCGCCTTCGACGCGTCCTTCATGCCCGCGGCGATCTGTTCGATGATCGACTGCGGGTCTTCGCTGCGCGGGTTGTCGCTGGTCACGACGACGCCGTCCGCGAATCGCTCGGCGATCGCGCCCATCAGCGGACGCTTGGTCGCGTCGCGGTCGCCGCCGCACCCGAACATGCAGATCAGTTCGCCGCCGCGCGCGGCCGCCATCGGGCGCAGCGCGTCGAGCGTTTTTTCGAGCGCGTCCGGCGTGTGCGCGTAATCGATTACAACGAGCGGCTCGTCGTTCTGCAGGCGGCCGCCGAGGCGTTGCATGCGGCCGTTCACCGATTCGAGCTTCGCGAGTTCGGCGAGTGCGGCATCGAACGGCACGTCGGCGGCGAGCAGCGCACCGAGCACGCCGAGCAGATTGCTAACGTTGAACGCGCCGAGCGTTTGCACTTCGACTTCAGCGTTGCCCCAGTCCGATGTGTTCAGCTGGAATGCGGTGCCGGTGGCGGTTGCGCGTATGTTCGATGCGAGCAGCAGCGCGTCGGCTTGCGGCGCGTCCTGCTGAGCGGCGTCGAGACCGTAGGCAATCGTGCGCGCGTGGCGCCGCGTGCTGGCGAGCAGACGGCGGCCGGCGGCATCGTCGCGATTGATCACGGCAGCGCGCAGGTCGGGCCACGCGAACAGACGCGCCTTCGCCGCCTCATAAGCGTCGAACGTGCCGTGATAGTCGAGGTGGTCTTGCGTGAGATTCGTGAACACGGCGATGTCGAACGCGGTGCCGTTCACGCGCCCCTGATGCAGCGCGTGTGACGACACTTCCATCGCCACCGCCTGCGCGCCCGCCGCGCGCAATTGCGCGAGGCTGCGCTGCAGTTGCGGCGCGTCGGGGGTCGTGAAACCGGTGTGCACGAGCTGGCCAGGCAAACCGGTGCCGAGTGTGCCGATGATCGCGCAACGCTGGCCGAGCGCGGTCAGCGCCGCCGAGATCCACTGGCTGCACGAGGTCTTGCCGTTCGTCCCGGTGATGCCGAGCGTCAGCATGCTGTCGCTCGGGTCGTCGTACCAGCCGCTCGCGATCGAACCGGCGATTTCGTTCAGCGCCGGCACGGCGAGCGCGATGGACGGATCGATCGCGCCGCCGAAGCCTTCGGGCTGAACCAGCACCGCGACCGCGCCACGCTCGATCGCGCCTTCGATGAACGGGCGGTTGTCCGCGCCATCCACCGCGTAGGCGAAAAACACGTCGCCGGCCGCGAGCGAGCGCGTGTCGGCATGCAGATGCGCGTCTGGCTGCACGCGGGCGTGCAGCCAGGTGAGGGCGTCGGCCACCTGCCGGTGCGCTGGGTGCTTGGTACGCAGCGCGCTCATCGCTCGACTCCGGGGTGGCTCTTCGCGCTGGCGGAAATCGTCATCTTCTTCGCGCCGGCGCTGGTGGAAATCTTCCTGGCGCCCGGCGGCGTAGCCGGCGCGCCGGGGGCGGCCGGCGCCGCATCGTCGGACACGACCATCTGCTTGACCGGCATGTCCGGCGGCACGTTCAGCGAGCGCAGCGTATCGCCGACGATGCCCGAGAACACCGGGCCCGACACCTGCCCGCCGAAGTGGCTGCCCGCCGTCGGTTCGTCGACGGACACGGCCACGACGATGCGCGGATTCGGCATCGGCGCCATGCCGACGAACGACGCGCGGTATTTGGAGTGGTCGTAGCCGTGCGCACCATGCTTATACGCGGTACCGCTCTTGCCGCCGACGCGATAACCCGGCACCGCCGCATCGGGCGACGTACCGCCGGGCGCCGTCACGGTTTCGAGCATGGCGCGCATTTCACGCGCGGTCGTCGGCGCGAAAATCTGCGGGCCGGTGGCCGGCTGGTCGCCTGGCGTGCGGAAAATCGACACCGGCATGATCTCGCCGTCATGCGCGATCGCGGTGTACGCGCGGCCCAGCTGGAACAGTGACACCGACAGGCCGTAGCCGTATGACATGGTGGCCTGCTCGATGCGGCGCCAGCTTCTCCACGGACGCAGACGGCCCGCCGCCGCGCCGGGGAAACCGACCTTCGGCGCCTGGCCGAGACCGATGCTGGTGTACATGTTCCACATCTCTTCGGGCTTGAGCTGCATCGCAATCTTCGTCGCGCCGATGTTGCTTGACTTCTGGATTACGCCGCCCACCGTCAACACGCCGAAGCCGCTGTCGTCGGTAATCGGTGCGCCATCGAGCACAAAGCGGCCCGCTCCCGTATCTACCAGTGTAGTCGGCGTCACGCGGTGCAGATCGAGCGCGAGCGACACCGTGAACGGCTTCATGATCGAGCCCGGCTCGAACGTATCGGTCAGGATGCGGTTGCGCAACTGGTCGCCGGTCAGGTGCGTGCGGTCGTTCGGGTTGTAGGTCGGATAGTTGACGAGCGCGAGCACTTCGCCGGTGCGCACGTCGATCACCATCGCCGCGCCGGCCTTCGCCTTGAACTTCTCGACGGCCGCTTTCAGGTTCGTGTACGCGATGTACTGAATCTTGCTGTCGATCGACAGATCGACGTCCTGGCCGTTGTGCGGCACGACCTGCTCGTCCACATCCTCGATGATGTGGCCCATGCGGTCCTTGATCACGCGCCGGCTGCCCGACATGCCGGCGAGCAGCTTCTGGTCGCCGAGTTCGACGCCTTCCTGGCCTTCGTCCTCGACGTTCGTGAAGCCGATCAGGTGAGCCGTGATCTCGCCTTCCGGATAGAAACGCTTGTATTCGTCGCGCGCATAAATGCCGGGGATGTTCAGCGCCGTCACTTTCGCAGCGACGTCGACCGGCACCTGGCGCTTCACGTAGACGAAGTTCTTGTCTTCCGACAGCTTGCGGCGCAGTTCTTTGTTCGTCATGCCGAGCAATTGCCCGAGCGAATTCAGCTTGTCCGCGCCGAGGTCGTCCGGCACCG
This sequence comes from Paraburkholderia fynbosensis, assembly GCF_902859935.1. Taxonomy (GTDB): domain Bacteria; phylum Pseudomonadota; class Gammaproteobacteria; order Burkholderiales; family Burkholderiaceae; genus Paraburkholderia; species Paraburkholderia fynbosensis. Next base: position 10,452 of record NZ_CADIKI010000002.1, on the reverse strand, counting down.
ATTCGGGAATCGCCCAGATCGCGCGCACCGGCAGGCTCGTGGCGAGCACGAGACCGTTGCGGTCGAGAATCTTGCCGCGCGTAGCCGGCAACTCGAGCCGGCGCTGATAGCGGATTTCACCTTGCTTCAGATAGAACGCGTTGCCCGGTCCCTGAATCCAGAAGGCGCGCCCGGCCAGCGCGACGAAAGCCATGAACAGCAGGAACACGACCAGTTTCGAGCGCCACATCGGCAGACGCACGGACAGGATCGGATTGGCCGAAAAGGCCACGCTCTTGCGAGCCGACGATTTTTTCATCGCACGCCTCCGCGACGGGTCGCCGCCGGCGCGGACGCCGGACCGGATGTCGGAATCGGCGCGTCCTCGGCGCGCGCGGCGCCCGCATCGAGCGTCAGATATTGCGTGCGGCCGGTCGTGACCGATTGCATTTTCAGCGAGGCGGTGGCGAGCTGCTCGATGCGCGAGGTCTTGGAGAGCGCGCTCTGCTGATATTGAAGCTGCGAATAATCCTGCTGCAGCTGTCGCTCCTGCGATTGAGCGCGCTGCAACTGGATGAAGATCTGCCGCTGCTGGTTGGTCGCATTGACGACCGACAAGGCGCAACCCATCACGATGATCAGCAGGAAGATGTTGAGACGATTCATGGCACGATCCGCTCCGCCACACGCATCACGGCAGAACGGGCGCGCGGATTCGCGGCGACTTCAGCGTCGCTCGCGAACACGCGGCCGATGATTTTGAGCGGGGGGCTCGGCAAATCGACGGCGCGGATCGGCAGACGACGATCGACCGCAGGCGTACTGGCGTGCGCCTGCATGAATCGCTTGACGATCCGGTCCTCGAGCGAATGAAAGCTGATGACCACCAGCCGCCCCCCTTGCTCCAGCAGCGACAACGCTGCTTCTAAAACGACTTGCAGCTCCGCAAGCTCTTGATTGATGTGAATCCGTATAGCTTGAAAGGTGCGGGTTGCCGGATCCTTGCCCTTCTCACGGGTTTTGACGACGTTAGCCACGATTTGGGCAAGCTCGCCCGTGCTGACGAGAGGCCCAAGACGGTCGGACTCTGCCCGGCGAGCAACAAGCGCCTTTGCAATCTGAAAAGCAAACCGTTCTTCCCCATAATCTCGTATCACCTCCGTCAGTTCCTGCACCGTGGCCCGCGCGAGCCAGTCAGCGGCAGACTCGCCGCGCGTCGGGTCCATCCGCATGTCGAGCGGGCCGTCGGCGCGGAAGCTGAAGCCCCGCTCCGGATCGTCGATTTGCGGCGACGATATGCCCAGATCCAGTAAAACGCCCGACACCCGCCCTACCCCGCGCTCCGCAATCGCGGTGCGCAGTGAAGCAAAACTCTCGTGCACGATGCCAAAGCGCGGATCCGCGATCTGCTGTGCCGTGGCAATGGCGAGCGGATCCTTGTCGAACGCGATCAGACGCCCCGACTCGCTCAGCCGCTCCAGCACGAGGCGGCTGTGACCGCCGCGCCCGAACGTACCGTCCACATACACGCCGTCCGCGCGCGTGACCAGCGCATCGACCGCTTCATTCAGCAGCACCGTGCGATGCTGCAATTCGTTTCCCATCGCAGGTGCCATATATGTAAGCCGCGATCAGAACGTGAAATTCTTCAACGCTTCGGGCATGCCCTCGGCGATCGCCGCCTGTTCCTTCGCGGCGTAGGTTTGTGCATCCCATAACTCGAAGTGACGCCCCATGCCGAGCAAGGTCACTTCTTTCTCCAGCCCACCGGCCGTGCGCAGTTCCGGCGACACGAGCACGCGGCCTGCGCCGTCCATATCCACATCCATTGCATTGCCGAGAAAAATGCGCTTCCACCAGGCCGCGTTCATCGGCAGCTTGTCGACCTTGTCGCGGAAGATTTCCCATTCAGGGCGAGGAAAGAGCAACAGGCAGCCGTCCGGGTGCTTGGTGATCGTCACCCGGCCCTCTGCCTGTGTTTGCAGCGCATCCCGATAACGAGAGGGAATCGACATCCGCCCTTTCGCATCGAGCGTCAGCGCCGACGCCCCTTGGAACACTTCGTTCTCCCCTGTCGACCGGAGTTGGCGCTTTAGCGCTTACTGCGGTCCCATGCAACTGGTTGCTCGCCGGCACTTTTGTGCCCGCTGTCCGATTCGTGAAAATCTACCCCAAACCGCCCGCGAGATCACACAAAAATACACTTTCTCACACTGTCTCCCACTTTAGAGTAACGACAAACAGGGGTCAAGGGAGCCAGCCGGTTTTCGAGCGAATTTTGTTTGTTAGAACAAGGACTTAGCGCGACTACTTCACATCAGACATAAAACGGAAAACCGTTATAAATGAATGAGCTAGTGCAACTTGTGAAGGTGATACGTGAAAAGTCTGAGGGAACAGTACGGAATGAAACAGATCGCAGCGGGGAATTAAGAGACGGCAGAGGGTGACTCGAGGATCTGCGGCGGACGGCGCGCGAGGCGCCGTCCCACTTCGGAAACGGGTGCGCGGTGGCCGCGCCTTTATATGTAATAGGCAGTGCGAGTCATGACTTTCGAAGCCGCACGCATCAGCGCGCGCGCGGGAAACGGCATCTCGACGCCGCCGGCATCCATGGCCGCCTTGCCGTGCGCCATTTCGTCCGCGCGCATCTGCTCGACGATCACGCGCGACTCATGGTCCGCAGCGGGCAGGTGATCCAGATGGCTGTCGAGATGCTGCTCCACCTGACGCTCGGTTTCAGCCATGAAGCCGAGGCTGACGCGGTCGCCGAGGCGTCCCGCCGCGAGGCCGATCGCCAGCGCCCCCGTATACCACAGCGGGTTCAGCAGGCTGGGACGCGAGTCGAGCGCTTCGAGACGCTTCGCGGTCCACGCAAGGTGATCCTCTTCCTCGGCGGCGGCGTGATCGAACACGGCGCGCAACGACGGCGACCGGGTCGCAAGTTTCTGAGCCTGATACAGCGCCTGCGCGCATACCTCGCCAACGTGATTGACGCGCATCAATGCGGCCGCGTGCGCGCGCTCCGCCGGTGACAGTTCGGGCGCCTGCGCCGTCACCGCCGATTCTTGCGGAACCGGCAACGGACGACTCATCCGCGATACGCCCGTGATTGAGCGTAAACCCCGATCAAACTCGCTAATCAACTCGTCCAGAAACATTAAGCACTCCCTGATTCAACAATCGCTTCATCGAACCGGCGGGTCCGTGCGACAGGGGTTTGCGGCGCAAAACCAGTTTCGCGGCAAGCACGAATTCGCATGAATCAACCAGCCAATTTTGGATTTTAGACCATGTTGCGTAAACGAAACAGGAGCGTTCCTGGCGACCTCCTTTTTCTTTGTGCCATGTATGCCTTTTGTTACATTACGTGCAACTTCTCGCGAAGTTAGACAGCAAGGCCTCAACGCTAGATAAATATTCGCCTTGTACAAAAGATTCGTAATCCTTGGAGATCATTCGATGAAAAAGTCGCTTCTCGCTCTCGCAGCACTGGGCGCATTCGCAGGCGTCGCACATGCTCAGAGCAGCGTGACCCTGTACGGCATTATTGACGTTGGTATCAACATGAATACCAACGCAGGCGGCAGCCACAAGTACGACATGTCCAGCGGTGTTCTGCAAGGCTCGCGTTTCGGCCTGCGCGGCACGGAAGACCTGGGCGGCGGTCTGAAGGCAATCTTCGTGTTGGAAAACGGCTTTGACGTGACCAACGGCAAGCTGGGTCAAGGCGGCCTGATGTTCGGTCGTCAAGCTTACGTCGGTCTGTCGAGCCAGTTCGGCACGGTCACGCTGGGTCGTCAGTACGACTCAGTCGTCGACTACGTCGGTCCGCTGGAATCGGGCGACCAATGGGGCGGCTACATCGGTGCTCACCCGGGCGACATCGACAACTTCAACAACGCATACCGCACCAACAACACGGTCAAGTTCACGAGCGTGAACTATGGCGGCCTGACGTTCGGCGGCACGTACAGCCTCGGTGGCCAGGCAGGCAACATCACCGGCAACCAGATCTGGTCGTTGGGTGCTGGCTATAACAACGGTCCTCTCGTGTTGGGCGTCGGCTACCTGAACGCACGCACGCCGGCAGCGACGGGCGGCCTGTTCAACAACGGCGGCACGACGACTGCAGCAGCTGCCGCAGTGACGAACCCGATCTACGGTGGCTTCACGTCGGCTAACACGTACCAGGTGATCGGTGCAGGCGGCGCATACACGTTCGGCGCGGCAACGATCGGCCTGACGTACTCGAACATCCGCTTCGCCAACCTCGGCAAGTCGTTCGCGTCGCCGTTCGCTGGCCAGTCGGTTACGTTCAACAACGGCGAAATCAACTTCAAGTATCAGTTGACGCCGGCATTGCTGGTTGGCGCAGCGTATGACTACACGCGCGGCGCGGAAATCAACGGCGCAGACCGTGCTCAGTATCACCAAGGCTCGCTGGGCGTGGATTACTTCCTGTCCAAGCGTACCGACGTCTACGTGATCGGCGTGTACCAGCACGCTCTGGGTGAAACGCTCAACCAGGCTGGCGCTACGGTCGACGCAACGGCAGGCATCAACGGCCTGACGGGTTCGTCGGGCAGCAACCAGTTCGCGGCTCGCGTCGGCATCCGCCACAAGTTCTAATAAGTCGTAATAAAGCAGTCTGCCTCAAAGGCGCCTTCGGGCGCCTTTTTTTATGGCGGTTGCGCTTGGCTGCCAGGTGCAATGTGATGACAAAAGAGAAAGCCCCGGCAGACTTCCGTCTGCCGGGGCTTTCTCTTTTTGCTATGCGCTCCGTGATGTCGGCTTCGTGTGGAATCAGGCGCTTCGACGGTTGCTCTTATGCGCGCCCGTCGCGCAACTCGCGGCGCAGAATCTTGCCGACATTGCTCTTTGGCAGTTCCGTGCGGAATTCGACGACCTTCGGCCGCTTGTAGCCGGTCAATTGCGTCTTGCAGTACGCGAAGATATCCGAGTCGGTCAGCGCCTCATCCTTCTTCACGACGAACAGCTTGACGGCCTCGCCCGAGTGCTGGTCCGGCACGCCGACCGCTGCGACTTCGAACACGCCCGGCAACTTGGCGACCACGTCCTCGATCTCGTTCGGATACACGTTGAAGCCGGACACCAGAATCATGTCCTTCTTGCGATCGACGATCTTCACGAAGCCGCCGTCGTTCATCAGACCGACGTCGCCCGATTTGAAGAAGCCGTCCGGCGTCATCACCTTGGCGGTGTCGTCCGGCCGGTTCCAGTAGCCAGCCATCACCTGCGGGCCGCGAATGCAGATTTCGCCTGGCTGACCGAGCGGCACTTCGTTGCCTTCGTCGTCGCGAATCGACACTTCCGTGGATGGCAACGGCAAACCGATCGTCCCACTGTATTCGGTGACGGTCACCGGATTGCACGTCACACATGGCGACGTCTCCGACAACCCGTAACCTTCGACGATCGGCGTATTCGTCAACTCGAACCAGCGTTTGGCGACCGCCTCTTGCACGGCCATGCCGCCGCCGTTCGCGGTGAGCAGCTTCGAGAAGTCGAGCTTGTGGAAGTCCGGGCTGTTCAGCAACGCGTTGTATAGCGTATTGACGGCGGGGATCGTCGTGATCGCATAACCTTCCAGCGCCTTGATCATGCCCGGGATGTCGCGCGGATTCGGAATCAGCACGCCGAGTCCGCCGGTGCGGATCGTCAGCAGCCCGCACACGGTCAGCGCAAACACGTGATAGAGCGGCAGTGCGACGACGGTGATGAACTGGTCGATGTCTGTACGGTTCGCGCGAACCGGATTGAGCCACGCCTCCGACTGCATGACATTGGCGATCAGGTTCCGATGCAGCAACGTCGCGCCCTTCGCCACGCCGGTCGTTCCGCCCGTGTACTGGAGAAACGCGACGTCATCCGGACCCTGTTGCACCGGCTTGAAATGCTGGCGCCCGCCTTCCGAGACCGCGGCGTTGAACTTGACGTGGCCCGGCAGATTCCACGCCGGCACCATCTTTTTCGTCTTGCGCACGACGAAGTTGACCAGCGTGCCCTTGATGCCCATCAGATCGCCCATCGCCGCCACGACGACGTGCTTGACCGCGGTATTGCGCACGATTGCCTGCAGCGTATGCGCAAAGTTTTCGAGCAGGATGATCGCTTCCGCGCCGCAGTCCTTCAACTGATGTTCGAGTTCGCGAGGCGTGTACAGCGGGTTCACGTTCACGACCACGTAGCCGGCCCGCAGAATCGCGGCAATCGCGACCGGATATTGCAGCACGTTCGGCATCATGATCGCGATGCGCGCGCCGCGCGCGAGACCCTTCGACTGAAACCACGCAGCAAGCTTGCGTGAAAGCGCGTCGAGCTCGCCGTAGCTGATCTCCTTGCCCATGCAGACGAACGCTGGTTTGGCGCGATGCTCACGAAAGGCTTCTTCGAGCAGGTCGGCAACCGATGAATAGCGCGTCGGGTCAATGTCTGCGGGAACGCCGGGCGGATAAGATTTCAGCCAGATTTTGTCCATGCAGCGTCTCCTGATTTATTTTCGAATGGTCGTGCTAAAAACGCATCGTAGCATGCGCATCCCGTTGCTATTTGCGAAAAGCCACCGGGTTAGACGACAGCCTCCAACCCGCTGGAGGCGAACGCTGCCGGGATTCCTGACGGGTTTCAGACGCGCTCGACTTCGACGAGGCAGTCGTAGAAAGTGGCCGATCCGCCGAGATCGGTGAGCGCCTGGCTTGTCACCTGGTTGGCGTTGCGGCCGTCCGGCGCGAGCTTTTTCCACCAGATGGAAAGGCCGACGACCAGCCCTTCGCGCGCTTTGTCGGTGACGCGGGCGCGCGCCTGCATCGAGCCGCGATCGTTGAAGATGCGCACCTGCGCACCGTCGACGATGTCCCGTGCGTGCGCATCCGCAGGATGGATGTCCAGATGCGGCTCGCCTTCCGTCGCGCGCAGACTTTCGATGTTCACGAACGTACTGTTCAGGAAATTGCGGGCGGGCGGCGAGATCATCGCGAGCGGGTAACGCGCGGCGAGTTCGGGCGCGCCGTCGGCGGACTCGTACGGCGGCAGGTAGTCGGGCAGCGGATCGAGGCCTTGTTGCGCAAGGCGCTCACTGTAGAACTCACATTTGCCGGACGGGGTTCGGAAACCACCGTCGGCGAAAGGGGCGTCGGGCAGATTCAGCTTTGCCCAGCCGACCTTCTTCAACGCGTCCCAGTCCGTGCCTTCCAGCGTGCTGTCCTGCCAGCGAAAAGCGGCCTGCGCGACGGCTTCGTCGCTTTCGAACAGCGCCGGTTCGTCGAAGCCCATCCGATGTGCGAGGCCACGGAATATTTCCGTATTCGGACGTGCGTCGCCGACCGGGGCGATCGCCGGCAAGTTGAGCATCACATGTGTGTGACCGTACGACTTGTGCACGTCGAGATGTTCGAGCTGCGTCGTCGCGGGCAGGAGCAGATCGGCATAGTCCGCGGTGTCAGTCTGAAAATGCTCGAGGACGATGGTGAACAGGTCTTCGCGCGCGAAACCCGCCGCGACCCGCTCCGAGTCCGGCGCGACCGCAACGGGATTCGAGTTGTAGACGACGATGGCTTCGAGCTTAGGGCCGAACGTGGCGTCGCCGGGATGCAGCAGCGCGTCGCCAATCGCGTTCATATTGATCACACGGCTTGGCTTGGCGGGCCAGCCCGGCATCAGGTCCGGACGCTGCAGGGCATGCGAATCGACCGGTGCCCAGCCTCCCGACGATAGCAACGCCCCGCCCGCTCTTTCGCGCCATGCGCCCGTCAGCGACGGCAGGCAAGCAATCGCGCGTACGGCGTTGCCACCGCCGCGCACCCGCTGCAACCCGTAGTTCATGCGAATCGCGGCTTTCTTCGTACTCGCGTAAAGTCGCGCGAGATCGACGATCACCGACTCTTCGATGCCGCAAATCTCGCTGACTCGCGACGGCTGGTAGCTGAGCGCTCGCGCCTTCAGTTCCGCAAAGCCCAGTGTGTGAGCCGCAATGTAGGCGTGATCGAGCAGGTTCTCCGTAATCAGCACATGCATCATGCCGAGCGCCAAGGCGCCATCCGTACCGGGCTTCAGTGCAATGTGCTGGTGGCATTTTTCCGCCGTCAGCGAACGGTACGGATCGATCGCAATCAGTCGCGCGCCACGACGCTTGGCTTCCTGGGCGCGGGTCCAGAAATGCAAGCTCGACGCGATGGGATTCGCGCCCCAGATGAGGATCACCTCGCTCTCGGCGAAAAACTCGGTGAGCATGCCGATGCCTGCGCCGTAGGTATATTTCAAGCCGGCCGCGCCGGCCGCCGCGCAAATCGTGCGGTCGAGTTGCGAGGCGCCGAGCTTGTGAAAGAACCGCTGCGCAATGCTGTCGCCCTGCACCAGCCCCATCGTGCCGGCATAGCTGTAGGGCAAGATCGCCTCCGGCGAGCGGCGTGCAATCTCTGACAGACGGGTGGCCGCGAGCTCCAGCGCTTCGTCCCAGGTGATCGGCTCGAAGCGGCCCTCGCCTTTGCGACCGACACGCTTCATCGGCGTGCTGAGCCGGTTCGGATGGTACACACGCTCCGCATAGCGGCTGACCTTGGTACACAACGCGCCTTGCGTCGGCGCATGGTCGGGATCGCCGGCGACCTTGATCGCCCGGCCATTCTCGACGGTCACACGCATCGCGCAGGTGTCAGGGCAATCGTGCGGGCACACGGCGCGAGCGAATTCAGTCGGGGCGTTCATTGTCGGAACTTCGTCGAAGAAGCAGTAAGCAGTGAGTAAAGCGGGATTTTATTACGTCCACTGGCAGTTAGCCTGGATGGTGCCGCCAAAATTGCCTTCGGCGTAGAATCGTTTATCACCGTGCCCGGGTCGATGTGACCCCGAGCGATCCCACGCAAGTCAAAGCACAAGCGCAATATCACTCCATCATGAAACTGATCCCAGAAATCCAGGCCGCTCACGGCGAAATTCAGACCCTTCGACGAACAATTCACGCCAACCCCGAACTGCGTTACGAAGAGACTTCGACTGCAGATCTCGTTGCCAGAACGCTTGAGTCCTGGGGCATTGAAACTCATCGCGGATTAGGCAAAACCGGCGTGGTCGGCGTCTTGAAACGCGGCAATAGTTCCCGCGCCATTGGCCTGCGCGCCGATATGGACGCGCTGCCGATTCAGGAGTTGAACAGCTTCGATCATAGGTCGAAAAACAACGGCAAAATGCACGCGTGCGGCCATGACGGACATACCGCGATGCTTCTCGGTGCCGCCCGGCATCTGGTCAAACACGGCGAATTCGACGGTACGATCGTATTCATTTTCCAACCGGCGGAAGAAGGCGGAGCCGGCGCCCAGGCAATGATCGATGACGGTCTATTCGTCAAGTTTCCGGTGGATGCGGTGTTCGGCATCCATAACTGGCCGGGAATGCCGGCGGGCCACTTCGGCGTGACCGAAGGCCCGATCATGGCATCGAGCAATGAGTTCCGGATCGAAATAAAAGGGGTGGGCTCGCATGCAGCGCTTCCGCACAACGGCCGGGATCCTGTCTTTACGGCGGTGCAGATCGCAAACGGGCTGCAGAGCATCATCACGCGGAACAAAAAGCCGCTCGATACTGCCGTCCTGTCAATTACCCAGATTCACGCCGGCGACGCGGTCAATGTCGTCCCCAACGATGCGTGGATCGCCGGGACGGTTCGAACATTCACCACTGAAACGCTCGACCTGATCGAAGCGCGTATGCGCAAGATCGCTGAAAGTACAGCAGACGCTTACGATTGCTCCGTCACGATCCACTTTCATCGAAACTATCCGCCGACTATCAATAGTGGCGAGGAAGCCCGTTTTGCTGCTTCGGTTATGAAGGAGATCGTTGGGGCAGAGAATGTCGACGACGCGGTTGAGCCGACCATGGGCGCGGAGGACTTTTCGTTCATGCTGCTGGCGAAGCCGGGTTGCTACGCCTTTCTAGGCAACGGCGATGGCGGCCACCGGGAGGCCGGACATGGAGCTGGCCCTTGTATGCTGCATAACGCGAGTTACGATTTCAACGACGAATTATTGCCAATCGGGTCGACGTATTGGGTTCGTCTGGCACAACGGTTTCTGCCGCAGGGGAAGTAGTGACCGGCACACGGCAACGTGTGAGGCGTCGCCGCTTGTATTTGTGCTGCCGGGCGCGTGATGGGGTGGGTAATGTGATTGGCGGGGAGTGTACTCGCCGCCATTTGGAACTGTTGGCTTATGCGGATGCGCTGGGGATAGGGGAACGCTGAGGTGCCGTCCGGAGCAACGCGCGAAGCGCCTGCCCGGGCCGTTTTCCTCTATTCCGTACGGTGCCCTGCCGCGCCGTAAACGCAGAAACCCCACCTTGTCGGGGTGGGGTTTCTGTTGCTGCTGGGGAGCCTGACGATTACCTACTTTCACACGGGCAATCCGCACTATCATCGGCGTGGAGTCGTTTCACGGTCCTGTTCGGGATGGG
>NZ_CADIKI010000001.1 GCF_902859935.1 Paraburkholderia fynbosensis | reverse complement strand
TCGGGCAACTACTCGGTGACGACAGACGTGCCACAGACGGAAGGCACGGTGGAAGCGGTGGCCACCGACAAGGCGGGCAATACCAGCGCACCGACCGATGTCGATTATGGTGATACGACGCCGCCGCAGGCGCCGGTGGTGAATGTTGCGCCGAACGCGGACGGTGGCCTGACGGTGTCGGGCACGGCCGAAGCTGGCTCGACGGTGACGGTGACCTATCCGGATGGCAGCACGGGCACGACCAAGGCAGATGCTTCGGGCAACTACTCGGTGTCGACGGATGTGCCGCAGACGAGCGGCATGGTGGAAGCCGTGGCAACGGACCGCTCGGGCAATGAAAGTGCGCCGACGGACGTGGCCTACACGGACACGACTGCGCCGCAGTCGCCGGCAGTCAACGTGACGCCGATCGCCGATGGTGGCCTGACGGTGGGTGGCACGGCCGAGCCGGGCTCGACCGTGACGGTGACGTATCCGGACGGCAGCACGGGCTCGACCGTGGCGGACGCTTCGGGCAACTACTCGGTGTCGACGGACGTACCGCAGACGAGTGGCACGGTGGAAGCTGTGGCAAAGGACGCCGCGGGCAACGCCAGCGCGCCGACGGACGTGAACTACACGGACACGACTGCGCCTGACGCGCCGGTGGTGAATCTCACGCCGAACGCGGATGGTGGCCTGACGGTGAGCGGTAAGGCCGAGGCGGGCAGCACGGTGACGGTGACGTATCCGGACGGCACCACGGGCTCGACCGTGGCGGACGCTTCGGGTAACTACAGCGTGACGACGGACGTGCCGCAGAACAGCGGCGTGGTGGAAGCCGTTGCAACCGATGCGGCAGGCAACCCCAGCCAGCCGACGGACGTGGACTACGCGGACACGACGCCGCCGACTTTCCAGACGTTCTCGATCGACCTGATCACAGCGAGCGACAACGGTGTGAGTTCTACCGACAACATTACGAGTGTTGTTACACCGACCTTTACCGGTACGGTGACGGGGTTGTCGGCTACGGATGCGGCGCAGGCGGCCGCAGGGAAGATCACCGTCATGTTGTTTGACGACAAGAACCACGACGGTGTGTTTGATACGGGCGACGTTGCCTATGCGACCAACGTTGCGCTCACGATGAACGGCACCACGGGTACCTTCAACGTGACACTGCCGTCCATGTTCGACGGCACGTACAACATGAAGGCTGTACTGGTCGATGCGTCGGGCAATATGTCGAACGTCGGTTTGCTGGATAACAATGCGAATGCCGCATTGGTGATCGATACAGGAGGTACGCCTTCGACCTCGGCCAGTGTGCAGTCCAATGATGGCCTCGGTTATGCTGTATCGTCAGCGGGCGATGTCAACGGTGACGGCTACGAGGACTTCATTGTCTCGGCACCACATTTGCAATCCGCTAATCCGCTGGCCTATAGCTCGGACATTTACGTGCTGTACGGCGGCCCGAACGGCATGCCGAGCCTGTCGTCGATCGACAATCTCACCGCAGACAAGGGCATCCATATTGTCCAAACGTCATCGGGGGGAGGAACCGATCCCGAATACGGCGACCAGGGCTATACCCTCGTGAATCTCGGCGATATCAACGGGGATGGGTATGACGATATTGGTCTCGCAAATACTCTTAACAACCGCGCCTATGTGATATTTGGACGTGGAGGCAATTCGACGGCTACCATCGATCTTGCTTCGTTAGAGCAGAACGGGTCGACTGACGGTTTTGTCATCAAAAACTATAACGACGGCGGATGGTTCGGTAATGCCATGTCCGGCGGCGACATTAATGGCGATGGTTACAGCGATGTGCTCATTGGCTCGCTCGACGGCTTGGGCAACGGTCAGTACTTCGTCCTGTACGGTCATGCTGGAGATCCGGGCTCGTCGAGTTGGAGCAACCTGATGGGGGCCACCGATGGACTGCATTTGGCCACCGGCGCCAACAGCAACACCTTGGGTGCGCTGATAACGAACCAGACGGTCGTTAGCAGTACGGCACCGGGATATTCCGATTCGGACCTGGGATCGACGGTGGCCGTGATCGGCGACGTCAACGGCGATGGTTACAACGACTACATCGTTAATCAACCGCTTGCCGATCCGGCGACGGGCGGTACGAACTCCGGGCAGGTCTGGCTTATCTTCGGCAGCGCAAATGGTCTCGGGACCGCCTTCGATTTGAAGAACCTGACGCCTTCGCAAGGTATCCAGCTCACCGGTACCCAGGTTGGCGAATGGTTGGGCGGATCTACCCGTAGCGGCAGTTCAGCTGGATGGTACGGCGACGCGGCTTACGGCCAGTCTCAGACGATGAGCAGTGTTGGCGACATTAACGGCGATGGTATTGAAGACTTTGCGATCGGTTCGCCCGGTTGGAACGGGGCCGGCGCTGGATATAACGCCCCGGGTCGTGTGTACGTGATCTATGGCAAGGCTGACGGCGATACCTGGTCGAATGTGGACCTGAGCAAGCTGGATGGCTCGAATGGTTTCATTCTCTATAGCAGCAGCAATACCACGACGACCAACAACCAGATGGGCTTTAGCATCGCCTCGGCTGGCGACGTCAACGGCGACGGTATTGACGACTTCCTGATTGGCGCACCGGGCGCGGATAGTCCCGGGGCGACGAACAGCGGAGCCGTGTATCTCGTGTACGGTGAGGCTGGTGGGGCAGGCTTTCTGGCGAACACCGATATCGATGCCTTGGTCGCCAGCGGTCAGGCGGTCAAATACACCGGAGCGAACGCGAACGACTATGCAGGTACCGGCGTGGCAGGTGGTGACTGGAACGGTGACGGCATTTCCGACTATGCCTACGGCGTTTGGGAAAGCGATGCCAGCGCGTTGAACGGCGGGGCGTACAACGTCTATACCGGCTCGATTGCCAAGCTGACGCAAAGCTTCACGGTAGGCGACGACGTACTGTACGCAGGCAATACCAGTCCGAATGCGGCCGCGATCGTGAACGGCGTGGACATCATCAGCGGCGGCCAGGGTAACGATGTGATTCACGGCATCGGCACCGACACGACGGGCACGACCGCGCTGAATGTCCAGCACGACGTGGCCATGGGCGGAGCAGGTAACGACACGATCGGTATCGTCGGCACCAACTTCACCCGTGTCGATGGCGGTCTCGGCGTGGATACGATGAAGTTCGAGGCGTCCGGTCTGTCGCTTAACCTGACCGACTACGGTACGCGGGTCAAGGGTATCGAGAACTTCGACCTGGGTAACTCCGGGCAAGGTACGGGTGGCAATGCACTCAGCCTGAGGCTCTCGGACGTATTGAACATGCCCGATTCGCTCAGCTCGACGGTGCACATGACGATCAGCGGCGATAGCAGCTCGTCGGTGACGCTGGCTGAAGGTACGGGTACGGGTTCGGCGCAATGGCAGGTTACTGGCACGACGACGGTGAACAATGTCGCCTACGACGTGTATCACAATACCTCCATGGGCTCGAACACCGTGGCTGACCTGCTGATCCAGCACGGCATCCAGGTGCACTGACGCCAGGCGCGGACAGTCGGATGGGCGAGAGCCCTGACGACTGTCCATAGTCTGGAAAATCAAAGGCGATGCCGCGTTCGCGCGCATCGCCTTTTTCACATTTGAGTCGACGTTCTCTGGAAATTCGAAAAGCTGTGGAGAGAAATATGATGCTCTACCATCACCTGGACGCCTCGATCGATACGCTTCGGGTCGCGGTGGTGACGCCAACACGAAATCGCGAGTTACTTATCGGGCAGACAATCCGTTATTTTCATGCGCAGAGAAATCCGTTTCGGGCGCTGCGCTGGTTTGTACTTGATGATAGTGATGAAGCCAGCCGCCACGAATACTGTTGTGCAGGTGACAGAGACGTAAGTTATACATGGGTGGATGACGTGCGACCGTTGGGTGCCAAACGCAATTGGCTCAACGATTCGGCAAAAGAGTGGGGTGCGGACATCATCTGTAGCATGGATGACGATGACTGGTACGGCCCGGATTACCTTTATGACATGGCTACCTTGCTATTGCAGAATGAAGCCTGTTTTGCGGGCTCAGGAGCGGACTGGTATTTCGAACCACGTGGACAACGCGTATTGTTCGTACCGGCAGTGCGTGAGCATATGAGCTGCAACGCGGTCCTTTGCTACAAGGCGCATGTGCTCGAATCGCGGCGTTACGACGAGCACGCGCGTTTCGGTGAGGAGCCTGCATTTATTTGCCAGGATCGTATTCTTCAGCACTCCGACATTAAAAATGTACACCTTGCTTTGATAGGGGCGCACAACACGGTGACAAAGCGAGGTTATTTGAAGGCCCCTGAGCTCAGCACCTCGTTCAGTCTGGAAGACTTTCCAATGGAAGAACAGGATCGCAATTTTTATCGCTCGTTGATGCACAAAAGTGCGTCGAGTTCGCTGCGTCCAGAATAGTGTCCGTTTTGGCCCAAGCCGACGGTAACATTGCCGGAGGCGAGCGGCTCTGTGATCGACATCCCTTATCGATGACATGAGCGGTACCGGCGCCTGCGTCAGTGCTCGCAGTTCTGACCCTCTCATTTGCCACCTGATACGCCGCTCTGCCCTAAGCCCGGCGTGTAGTCCCGCCGACAATCCCACAATGCGGGATGGTCGGCTACCTGCTCCTCTCGCACCGTAGGGCGGCTTCTGCCGACATCCCCTCTACTGCGCGCCTTAACATTCATCTCAAAATACTGTATAAATATACAGTATCGTCGGTCGCCTTATGCCTTGCTCAATGCCGGGCAGGGCGGAGCATTCCCTATTCAAAGAGCGTGTCTATGGCAGCAGCGATTCAGCTTGCGACGACCGCGCTGTCGTCGCAATTGCGGCGTCAGGTGTGGCAGGGCAACGAGCTTGCCGAAGCGGACTCGCGCGTGATTTCCAGCGGCTATGCCGCCCTGGATCGGTTGTTGCCGGGACAAGGCTGGTCGGCAGGTGGTCTGACGGAATTACTGATCGAGCATGGTGGTGTAGGAGAAATACGCTTGCTGGCCCATTCACTCCGCCAGCTTACGACGCAGACCGAACGGCATGTGCTGTTCGTGTCGCCCCCCTATCAGCCGTGTGCCGGGGCATTGAGGGCTTGGGGTATCGATGTCGGGCGCGTTTTATGGGTACGCTCGAATGAAGATCAGGCGCTGTGGGCCGCCACTCAGGCATTGAAGCAGGACGGCATCGGCGCGGTTCTGGTGTGGCTGCCGAATGCGCGTGCCGATAAGGTCCGGCGCCTGCAATTGGCGGCTCAGGAGTCCACATCGCTGGCATTTTTGGTCCGGCCTGTCGAGGCGGCCGCGCAATCTTCACCCGCGCCATTGCGAATGATCTGCGCGCCGCTCCTGCCGGCCAATGCGCAGACGATCAACCGTCGCCAATGGCTGCAGGAGATTGGCCTGTCGATCGATATCTTCAAGCGTCGCGGGCCTCCGCTAGCCGAACCTCTTCGTCTCGTTCTGCCTTTACAAAGCGCCTTGTTGCCGGAAAAAGGAATCGGCCGCCATCAAGGAGCAGAGGTCAAACATGTTATGGATCGCAGTCACATTGCCACTCTTGTCGCTGGAAGCGGTGAAGCCTCTCGCGTCGCTTCCGGATGGTTTTCCCGCGAAACCGAATCGGTGTGAGCCGTGCGACGGCGAGGCAAGCCAGCCGCAAGCCGCGGCAGGTGTCGCCGAGCGCCGCTGTTATGCATTGGCCGATCATGCGCACGTTCTGATGCCGGACCTGGATGCATTGCGTGCCGGGGTGCATGCGGGCCATTCGCGCTCGTACGCATTGGCGCTGGCGCCAGGACTCAAGCTGCTGGCCGTCGACGCTACCCGCGAAACTCAGGCATTCGAAGCCATGGCACTTGCGTTGCTGACCTACACGCCGAAAGTATCGCTCGCCGACGCGCACACGCTGCTGCTGGAAGTCGGTTCCGGCTTGAGGTTGTTCGGCGGCTTGCGCACGTTGTTGTCGCGCGTGCTGGCCACGGTGAAGGAGTTCGGCTATACGGCGCGCATCGCCTGTGCGCCGACCGCGTGGGGCGCGTGGCTATTGGCGCAGGCACGTTGCGCCCGGCAGGGGCGTCGCTGGCATGTGATCAAGGAGACGTCGCTCGCGCATGTGCTCGATGGTTTGTCCGTGTCGCTGCTGCCGGTGGCGCCGGCGCATCGCGATGCGTTCGCGCACGTCGGCTGCGCGACGCTGGCCGATTTGCGTCGTTTGCCGCGCTCGGGCGTCGTGCGGCGTTTCGGCAGCGGGATTTTAGACCTGCTCGCGCAGGCGTACGGCACGCGCGCCGACCCGCGTGAAGCGTTTCGTGCGCCGGCGTCGTTTCATGCGCAACTGGAGTTGCCGTCGCGAGTCGATAACGCCGATGCGTTGCTATTCGCCGCGCGTCGACTGATCGTGCAATTGGCCGGCTGGTTGAGCGCGCATCATGCGGCGCTCAGCGGTTATACGTTGCTGCTCGAGCATGAATTGGCTTCCCGTCATGCCCCGAAGACATCGAGTCTGAAGGTCGCGTGGGCGATTCCGTCGCGCGATGCCGAGCATCTGATCTGGCTGTTGCGGGAAAAATTGAATCAGACCGTTCTGGCGGCGCCCGTCATCGAGTTGAAGCTGGTTGCTGATCAGATCGGCGAATATGCCGGGAAGTCGGACACGTTATTTCCCATGCCCGAATCGGATGGCGATTCGATTGCGCGTCTGCTCGAGCGCTTGAGCGCGAGGTTGGGACCGGAGAACGTGTTGCAGATGTCGGTGCAGGACGACCATCGCCCAGAGCGGGCAATGCGCGTCGATGCCTATGAGGCGCAGGCGTTTTCACGCAAGAAGCGCTCGCCGGTGAAGGGACGGACAAAAGTCAAAGCGGATAAGACCTGGCTAACCGATGAGTTGCGCCACGCTGCCGGAGAGGCGGGGCGCGTGGACGGTGAAGCGTCGGGGCAAGCAACCCGGGCAACCCCCTGCACATCCGAATCGAATCATCCTGAAATCGCGCTTACATCCATGGGCCAACCAGGCGGCGCTCAGTCATCGCTCGATCTGCCCGATAGCCCGTTGCCTGCGCAGCCTCGTCCGCTCTGGATGCTCGATAAGCCGCTACGCCTGATGATGCGCGACCAGCGGCCGATCTATCGCCGGCCGCTGACAATGCTCACACGTACCGAGCGGATTGAAGCGGGGTGGTGGGACGGCAATATCGTCGAGCGTGATTACTACGTCGCGGCCGACGATCGTGGCCACATGTTCTGGGTGTATCGCGAGCGGATCAAGGGCGAGTGGTATTTGCAGGGTTTGTTCGGCTGAGCATCATGACCCCTTCCGAGCTCCAGCCATCCTGCCTTGCGCAGCAGGCCTCCGCGGCCCACTTGCCGGCGTATGCAGAGTTGCACTGCCTGAGCAATTTCTCCTTTCTGCGTGGCGCCTCGCATCCGCAGGAACTCGTCGAGCAGGCCATGTCGCGCGGCTACAGCGCACTCGCTATCACCGACGAATGCTCGCTCGCGGGCGTCGTGCGTGCCCACACGAGGCTAAGGGAAATCAGACAGGAACGGGAGCGCCAGCAGACGGAGCGCGAGGAGAAGGCCCGGGCGGCGCAAGCGGAAGCACCTTCAGACGACGCGGCAACGGCAACGGCCTCACCAGAAAAACCCCCGGAAAACGAGCCATTAAAACCCATTCCCCACCTGATCATCGGCAGCGAACTCAACCTGAGCGACGATACCGGCGAGCCTTTCTGTACGCTGGTCGCACTAGCCATCGACCGCAACGGTTACGGCAACCTGTCCGAACTGATCACGTTGGCGCGCTCGCGCGCGGACAAAGGCAGCTACCGCCTCGGTCCTTCCGACTTCACCGATTCGTTGCCTCATCTGACGCATCTGAAGGGTCTGCCCGATTGCGTGCTGATACTCGTGCCGCAGCGGACGGCGACGCTGTCGCACACACTGCGTTGCGCGCACTGGCTCGCATCGTTCGCGGCTGATCGCGCGTGGATCGCACTCGAACTGTGGCAAACCGGCAGCGACGACCTTCAGATCGACGCGTTGCGAATGATTTCAAATGCGAGCGGCTTGCCACTGGTCGCGGCAGGTGGCGTGCTGATGCATACGCGCTCGCGCAAGCCGCTCCAGGACACGATGACCGCCATCGGCCTCGTCAAACCGCTCTCGGCCTGCGGCCACGCGCTCGAGGCGAATGCGGAGCGGCACATGCGCACGCGCCAGCGGCTCGGCAAACTGTATCCGCGCGATACGCTCGAAGAAACGCTGCGTATCGCCGCGCTATGCCATTTTTCCCTCGACGATCTCGCCTACGAGTACCCTCAGGAACTGGTTCCCGCCGGCGAGTCGCCGTCGAGCCATCTGCGCAAGCTGGTAATGGCCGGTGCAACGGAGCGCTGGCCGGGCGGTATGGACCTGAAGCGCATCCAGCAGATCGAGACCGAACTGGCATTGATCGCCGATCTGAAATACGAGAAGTATTTTCTGACGGTGCACGATATCGTGAGTTTTGCCCGTTCCCGAAACATCCTGTGCCAGGGGCGAGGGTCGGCGGCGAACTCGATCGTCTGCTACTGCCTGCATGTGACCGAGATCGATCCGGTGCGGATGAACATGCTGATCGAGCGATTCATCTCGCGCGCCCGCAAGGAGCCGCCCGATATCGACGTCGACTTCGAGCATCAGCGCCGCGAAGAGGTGATTCAATATATCTACACCAAATACGGGCGTCATCGGGCCGCGCTGACGGCATCGCTGATCACGTATCACGCGCGCAGCGCATTGAAGGACGTCGGCAAGGCGCTGGGTCTCGAGGTGTCGTTGATCGAGCGGATCAGCAAGTCGCAGCAATGGTGGGACGGTCCGGATGCGGTCGCCCGATATCTGGCCGAAGCGGGCTTCGACGCCCACTCGCACATCACGCAGCGTCTGATTCAACTGACTCAGGAATTGCGCAGTTTTCCGCGTCACCTGTCGCAACATGTCGGCGGCTTCGTGATCGCGAAAGACAAGCTGTCGCGGCTCGTGCCGATCGAAAACGCGACGATGAAAGACCGCAGCGTGATCGAATGGGACAAGGATGATATCGATGCGCTCAAGCTGCTGAAAGTCGACGTGCTCGCGCTCGGCATGTTGTCGGCGATTCGACGCGCGCTGGAATTCGTCGCGTTAAGACGCGGCTTTCCGACATTCAGGGTGCAGGATATTCCGCGCGAGGATCGCGCCGTCTACGAGATGTGCGGCCATGCCGACACGATCGGCGTGTTCCAGATCGAATCGCGCGCTCAGCAAAGCATGCTGCCGCGCCTGAAACCGAACAAGTACTACGATCTCGTGATCGAAGTGGCGATCGTGCGGCCGGGGCCGATTCAGGGTGGCATGGTGCATCCTTATCTGCGCCGCAAGCAGGGCCTCGAACCGATCGACTACGCGAAGGACGAGTTGCGGCCCGTGCTCGAACGCACGCTCGGCGTGCCGATTTTCCAGGAACAGGTCATGCACCTGGCGATGGTTGCGGCGGAATACACCGGTGAGCAGGCCGATCAGTTGCGGCGCGCGATGGCCGCATGGCGGCGCAGCGGCAACCTCGCGAAGTATCAGAAGGATTTGAGCGACCGCATGCTCAAGCGCGGCTACGAGCAGGAATTTATCGACCGCATCTGCAGCCAGATCGAAGGTTTCGGCGAGTATGGTTTTCCGGAGAGTCATGCGGCGAGCTTCGCGTTGCTCGTCTATCTCAGCGCGTGGTTGAAGCGCTATGAGCCGGCTGCTTTCCTGGCCGGTTTGCTGAACAGCCAGCCGTTGGGATTTTATTCGCCGTCGCAACTCGTGCAGGATGCGAAGCGCCACGGCGTCAAGGTATTGCCGCCCGACGTGACGCTGAGCGACTGGGAGTCGACATTCGAGCGGCCCGATGAGCAAGGGCGGCGGATTTCCCCGGACGAGACCTGTCTGCATCGTCAGTACGCCGTACTGTCCGGGCAGCAGTTGCGCGATCTGTCTTTGCGGCGCCTGACGGTGAGCCGGACGATCCGGCGCGCGGCAAAGCGCTTGACCGCTCGCGTGTTTCAACCGTCGAACACCTATGGCGCGCGCGGCCCGGCGGTGCGCATCGGCATGCAGCTGATCAAGGGACTCGCGCAAGGGGCCGCCGAGCGCATTATGGCCGCCCGCCACGACGCGCCGTTTACCAACGTCGACGATCTGGCGCGGCGCGCGGCCTTGACGCGGCGCGATCTCGAAGCGCTGGCGGCGGCCAATGCGCTCGTCAGTATCGCGGGCCATCGGCGCGAAGCGTGGTGGGCCGTGACCGCGCAGCACACGGTGCCGAAGCTGCTGCGCGATGCGCCGATCGCCGAAGCGCCGCTGGCGTTGCCGCGCGCAACGGAAAGCCGCGAGATCGTCGACGATTACGGGAGCCTCGGACTCACGCTCAATCGTCATCCGCTCGCGCTGCTGCGTGCGCGCCTCGCGCAGCAGCGCTTTCGCACGGCGGCCGAACTTGCCGCATGCCGGCACGGCACGCTGGCGCGAGCGTGCGGCATCGTCACCGTGCGGCAGCGGCCGGGCACGGCAAACGGCACGGTGTTCGTTTCTATCGAAGACGAGACCGGTTCGATCAACGTGATCGTCTGGCCGTCGCTGGTGGAAAAGCAGCGCAAGGCGTTGCTGGGTTCATCGCTGCTGGCGGTCTACGGCGTCTTGCAACGCGACGACGGCGTCCTCACGGCCCGGGCCAATGCCGCCAACATGGGCAGTGATGGCAATGTGATGAGCGCCAACCGCACCGGACAGGCGAAAAAGAACAACCGCGGAGAGGTGGTCCATCTCGTCGCCCATCGGCTGGAGGATTACAGCGAGTGGCTTGGCGAGCTGGCCACGACGAGCCGCGATTTTCATTGAGGGCCGGGCTCAGGGCGGACATATTCGCCCGCATCCTGACTCGGGTGTTGACCCAATATCAGACGGGTGCCTCGCCGCGCCAAGGAAACGCGGCCAGCACGTGCCGAATCGCCGTATCGAACGGGGTGCGGCGGCCGATTCCGAGCGCCTCGAGGCGGTCCGACGCCAGATGGCAATTATGCGGACGAGGCGTCGCATCGGTCGGGGTGGATTGCGGCGTCAGATGCGCATCGAGCTGCAATGCTTCGGCGAGGCGCACGGCGATCTCATACTTGGTCATCGGTTCGTCGCCCGACCATTGCACGATGCCGTTGATCGCTGCGCCGTGCGCATGTCGTTCGAGCATTTGCCGGATCACGTACGCGACGTCCGGCGTGAAGGTGGGATAGCGGATCGCCCACGCGTCCATCATGGCGGGCTTGGCGTCCGATGCCGCCGATGCGGCAATCGCCGGCACGAGACTCGTCACCGCCGATTCCGCCCAGCTGACGATCGGGCCATACAGCAGCGGCAAACGCAGCACGCAGCCGAGGTCGGTGGTCTCGGTCAGCGCGCGCTCGCCTTCGAGCTTGCTCCATCCGTACGCGTTAAGCGGCGCGGGCGCGGAGTCGTGCCGATAGGGCGGATGGGTGCCGTCGAACACGTAGTCGGTGGAGATCGACAGGGTCCACGCGCCGCGCCGGTGCGCCGCCGCGGCCAGCGTGCGCACCGCATCGACATTCAGCGCGCGCGCGAGCGCCGGATTGTGCTCGCACACATCCGGCCGGCGCTCGGCCGCGGCTATCACGAGCGCGTCCGGGGCTTCGTGCTCGACGAACTGCTCGACCGCCTGTGCGTCGCGAATGTCCAGTGCGACGCTATTTGGAGCCGGCCGGCTGAACGCCGTGGCAACGACCTGCCAGCCGGCTTGCCGCGCCAGTTCGTCGACGAGCGCGCGGCCGACCAGCCCGGAGGCGCCAATAACGGCAACTTTGAACATGCTGTGAATCCGCCTAGCGGGCTGCGCCGCCGGTTGCCGTCACGTTCGAGACGGCGGTGACCGTGTAGCCGGCTTCGTCGATGGCCGCCTTCATCGCGTCGACCGGTTGCGCCGAGTCGACCACCACGCGGCCGGACGCCAGATCCACCTGAACTTGCGCGGCTGCATCGTGTGCACGAATGGCGTTCGTGACCGCCGTGACGCAGTGCTGGCAGCTCATGCCCTCTACCTTGAATTCGATTGTCATCGGGATTGCCTCGGGAAAAATCAGAATAGGAGTAACTGGATTATGCCTGCCGATTCGTACTCGAGTGGCTGGACCTTCCCATTATGGGAAGGTGTACGATCGACTCATACCCTGGAGAAAACGGTCATGAATATCGGTGAAGCGGCCCGCACGTCGGGTGTCACGGCGAAGATGATCCGCTATTACGAAAGCGTGGGCTTGCTCACGGCGAAGTCGCGCACGAGCGCCGGTTATCGCGTATATGGTCCGCAGGAAGTTCATTCGCTGCGCTTCATCCGCCAGGCGCGGCGCCTCGGCTTTCTGGTTGAAGACATTCGCCGGCTGCTGGCGCTGTGGCACGATCGCTCGCGCGCCAGCGCCGAAGTGAAGCAGATCGCGCTGGAGCACGTCGCGGAACTCGACCGTCGGATCGCCGAACTCACCGATATGCGAGACACCCTCGCGCATCTCGCCGACCATTGCCACGGCGACGAACGGCCCGACTGTCCCATCATCGAACGCCTTGCCGATACCGATCTGATGGCGGGGAAGGGATGTCACCCGATCTAAGGCGGTTGCTGCAGGCGGTGCAACCCCCGGGCGCAAAATTATTGCAACCGGGGGCAACTTGCACCACGACGGTGCTTTAAAATTTGGGGCAACATCCAATCTAATTCGAGATTTGCGCAGAATCAAATTAAATCAACCGTTTAGCCGCACCGCAAGCGTGCACCATTCCAAAACGGAATGCACGTCATGCGGGCATTTCACTAGCGCGGTTGCACCATCGCGCTATAATTCGGGTTAACCCTTTTACGGGAAATCCCTGATGTCCAACTTCACCGGGGATTCAATCTGATCCTTGGAGCACATCATGTTTGCATACATCCTTGAAAAGCTGAGCACCTGGTTTGAAACCGCCGAACGCAACCGTCGCGAAGCCTACTTGGCATCATCGTCGGACATCGTTCAGCTCGAACAGCGTATCCGTTCGCTCGAAACCAGCGGCTATTCGCTGTAAGTTTCATCCGCTTCGAGTTGGACCCGCCGGCGCACATTGCGCGGCGATTGCAGCACAGCGTTGAGCCCCGTCCATTCGGGGCTTTGTCACATCTGGGCCCGAGAATTTCCTCGCGGCAGGCGTTTGCGCACTACGCGTGGCGATTAACAACTAGCTTCACGACTGCCACCGAGGTAAGGTAAAGCGTTCTCCGCGCAATCCGGCATTCTCAAACCAAACCGGTCCGCCCATGTCTTCTATCCGCTCGCTTCAGTCCATCCTGCCCGTAGCCGCCGCGGCTTTACTGACGACGATTTGCGCCGTGTCGAATGCATTCGCCACGCCGGACAGCGCGCGCGGGCCCGTCATCCTCGACTCGCAGGGCGGCATCAACGACGGGCAGAGCGGCACAGTGATGCGCACCGGACCGGCATCGTGGCAGCCGATCGTTGGCGCGCAGCCAATGGCCACGCCGGCCGAATTGGCGCCGCCGGACCCGTCGACACCGATCATCGTGGCGCCGTATATTCAATTGCCTGCGGGCGGCGGCTCGCGGCCGCCGCTGCCTCGTCCGGTGCCGCGTCCGCAATAGGCGTCTTCGGCGCGTTTTCTTCCTGCGCTTGCGTCTCATCCCGTTGATGTTTTTATGCCCGGTAAACGCTTTGCCGGGCTCTCGCGCATCCACGCCTTCCAGGCTCGCCGGGGCGCATGCGCGGCGATTGGCGTGCGGCGCGGCATTGGGGTTTGGGCGCATGGCGTGCGCTACACGGTCCGACGACAATCGTTTCGCAGTCTGGCCGCGGCCCTGGCGATGTTTATCGCGCAGCGTCCCTGCTTTGAACGCAACAGAACGAGGAGACATCAAATGACCACTCACTGGTTCCGCCGTGGCGCGAGCGCCTGCGTGACATTGCTCGCGCTTGCCGTGCCGCCGGGCGTCGCGCTCGCCAAAGACACGCCTGAAATGCCCGCGCTGACCATGGCCGTCGGCGGTTTGCCCGGCCTTTACTATTTGCCGGTGCTTGCCGCACGTCAGTTGGGGTACTTCAAGGACGAAGGCCTCGATGTCGTGCTCGAGGATTTCGCGGGTGGATCGAAAGCACTGGAGGCGGTGGTGGGCGGCAGCGCCGACGTGGGCGCCGGGGCGTTCGAGCACACGCTGTTCATGCAGGCCAAGGGACAGCACTACCGGGCGTTCGTGCTGATGGGCCGCGCCCCGCAGATCGTCGTCGCGGTGGTGAAGTCGAAGGCTAATCAGCTCAAGTCGCTGGCGGACTTCAAGGGCGCGAAAGTCGGCGTGAGCGCGCCGGGTTCATCGACGGATCTCGTGCTGACCGTGGCGTTGCGCAAAGCCGGCGTGCAACGCAGTGAAATTTCAGCGATCGGAGTGGGCAGCGGCGCCACGGTGCTGGCTGCGGTCAGCGGCGGCCAGATCGACGCGCTCTCGAACGTCGATCCGATGATGACCAAGCTGACGCGTAGCGGGGCGATCAAGGTGCTGGTCGATACGCGCACCGTGAAGGGTACGCAAGAGGTGTTCGGCGGAACGATGCCCGCGGCCACGCTCTATGCATCGGAGAGTTTCATCCAGAAGAATCCGAAGACGATCCAGGCGCTTACCAACGCGATCGTGCGAGCAAACCACTGGCTGCAGACCGCGAGCGACGCCGATCTGCTGAAGATGGTGCCGCCGGCTTATCTGCTCAACGACCCGGCGCTATATGTCGAAGCCTTTCACAATGTGCGCGACGCGTATTCGCCGGATGGCTTGATGCCGGCCGACGGCCCGGCGACCTCGCTGCGCGCGCTGGCGTCGTTCGACGTCCGGCTGGATCCGAAGAAGATCGATCTGAGCGCTACCTATACGAACGACTTCGCGCGTAAGGCAGCGGCACAATTGAAGTAAGTACGAATCGGGATGCGCGTGCCGGTCGCCCTGAGGCCGTGCGCGACAAACCTCAGTCGCCGCGATACTCGACCTTGAACCCGGCAGCCTTGTCCTCGCCGAGCGCCTTGACGAGCCAGGGCATCTGGTCCTTCAGCATTTTCGCCAGCGTATACGGCGGGTTCAGAATGAACATGCCGCTGCCGAAAAGTCCAAAGCCGTCCTCGGGCGGATTGCTGACCGTCAGGCTGACGTGGAGCCAGTTGCGCTCCTGCAGCTTCTTCAACTGATCGGGAAAGCGCTGCGATTCCGGGCGCCTTACCTGCGGATACCAGAGCGCATAGGTGCCGGTCGGAAAGCGCTTCAGGCTCTCTTCGACACAGCGCAGCGTGCGCGTGTAGTCGCGCTTGTCCTCGTACGACGGATCGAGCAGCACCAGCGCGCGGCGCGGCGCCGGTGGCAGCAACGCGAGAATGCCGTCGAAGCCGTCGCCCGCGTAGAGCATCGCCCGGCGGCCCGCATCGCGGAAATTGTGGCGCAGCACGTCGATTTCGGTGGTGTGAAGTTCGAACAGACGCATGCGGTCCTGTTCGCGCAACTGCCGCCACGCGATATACGGCGAGCCCGGATAGAAGCGCAACTGCCCATCAGGATTGAGCGCGCTGACTTCTTCGACGTAGTCGGCGAAGAGCGGCGGCAGATCGTTGCGCTCCCAGAGCCTGGCGATGCCGGTCTGGAATTCGCCGGTCTTGGTCGCGTAGCCTTCCTTCAGCGAATAGACACCGGCGCCCGCATGCGTGTCGATATACCAGTAGGCTTTATCCTTCTGGCCGAGGTAGCGCAATAGCTGCAACACGACGGCATGTTTCAGAACGTCGGCGTGATTGCCTGCATGAAAGGCGTGGCGGTAGCTGAGCATGATGAGGAAACGCTGAAAGAGGGCATGCCGGTCGAGGGCGGATTCGGCGGTGCGCGGTGCAATGCGGCGGCACAGCGGACAAACGGCGCCGGTGTGCAGGGCGGTCGCGTATTGTACGCGACGCCGCGCTGCGGGTCGGGTAAGTTCCGCGTGGCATGGCCCCGCTGCCGCCGGGCCATGTCACGCGCTTCGACGAGAATCCGTTCAGTCGTAGGCGTCGCCGACGATTTCCTCGATCCGCTGCCTGATTTCCGGCGTGATTCGCGTGGCCACCTCGGCGGACTTCATGTTCTCGCCGATCTGTTCGACCCGCGACGCGCCCGTGATTACCGTGCTGACGTTCGGATTCTTCAGAATCCAGGCAATCGCGAGTTGTCCGATCGTGCAGTCCAACTCATCGGCCACCGCGCCGAGTTTGCCGACCACGGAGTTCTTGCCCGCGTCGGTGACCTGTTTGCGCAGCCAGTCGTAGCCTTGCAGCTGCGCGCGGCTATCCGCCGGGACGCCGTCGCGGTACTTGCCGGTGAGCAGGCCGGACGCGAGCGGGCTCCAGGTGGTCAGGCCGAGGCCGATATCCTCGTAAAGCCGCTTGTACTCCTGCTCGACGCGTTTGCGGTGGAACAGGTTGTACTGCGGCTGCTCCATGACCGGCTTGTGCAGATGGTGCCGCTCCGCAATCTCGTAAGCGGCGCGGATCTCGTCGGCGCTCCATTCGGAGGTGCCCCAGTACAGCGCCTTGCCGCGCGTGATCATGTCGCTCATCGCCCAGACGGTTTCCTCTATGGGCGTGTTCGGATCGGGGCGATGGCAGAACACCAGATCCACATAGTCGAGTTGCAGACGCTTGAGCGACGCGTCGACCGCGTTCAGCAGATATTTACGGTTCAGCGTGTGGTATTGGTTCGGTGCTTCCGTGAGCCCCCAGAAGAATTTCGTGGACACCACGTAGCTCACGCGCGGCCATGCCAGTTCCTTCAGCGCCTGGCCCATGATTTCCTCGGATTGGCCGCCCGCGTAGACCTCGGCGTTATCGAAGAAGTTGACTCCGGCGTCGCGCGCGGCCGCCAGCGATTCGCGCGCCGCGCGATGATCCACCTGGTTGCCGTAAGTGACCCATGAGCCGATGGACAGTTCGCTGACTTGCAGGCCGGAGCGGCCCAGACGTCGATAATTCATGCATGCCTCCTCGTGGATGATGCTGCCGGAATTGCGCCGAAAACATCCAGTTTAAAGAGATACAGCGCGATGTGCGTTTTACCTATGGAGTTCACAGGGTTCATGCACAATAGCAGCGTTGGCCGCAATGCAGCATTCGGCCGAACGGCCTATGTCGTTCGGCTGACTGCACGCCGCTTGCGGCTTGTGGTCTCATTGCTCATCAACTGCATGGAGGTTCTGGATGTCGTCTCTGAACACGAATCTGAACGGCAAGGTCGCCGTGGTTACCGGCGCGGCAAGCGGCATCGGCAAGCAGATCGCGCTGACTCTTTCCGCGGCGGGCGCGGCGGTCGCGATCGCCGACCTGAACCAGGATGGCGCAAACGCCGTCGCGGAAGAAATCACGAAAGGCGGTGGTAAGGCAATCGGCGTGGCGATGGACGTCACGAGCGAGGAGGCCGTCAATCAGGGCATCGACAAGATCGCGGCGGAACTCGGCTCGATCGACATTCTCATTTCCAACGCCGGCATTCAGATCGTCAATCCGATCGAAAACTATTCGTTCTCGGACTGGAAGAAGATGCAGGCGATTCACGTGGACGGCGCCTTCCTTACCACGAAGGCCGCGCTCAAACACATGTACAAGGACGATCGCGGCGGCATCGTGATCTACATGGGTTCGGTCCACTCGCATGAAGCGTCGCCGCTGAAGTCCGCCTATGTGACGGCCAAGCATGCGCTGCTGGGGCTCGCGCGCGTGCTGGCCAAGGAAGGCGCGAAGCACAATGTGCGCTCGCACGTGGTGTGTCCGGGTTTCGTGCGCACGCCGCTCGTCGACAAGCAGATTCCCGAGCAGTCCAAGGAACTCGGCATCAGCGAGGAAGAAGTCGTCAAGCGCGTGATGCTGGGCGGCACGGTCGACGGCGTCTTCACCACGGTGGAAGACGTCGCGCAGACAGTGCTGTTCCTGTCCACCTTCCCGACGGCGGCGCTGACCGGCCAGTCCTTTATTGTGAGCCACGGCTGGTATATGCAATAAGGAGGCGCCCATGGCGCAACGCAATCTCAAGCGGGCGCGCGTGGGTGCGCCCGGCGACGGGGAGGGCGACGGCGCCGGTTCGGCCGCCGCAGCCCACCCCGGCCGAAGCATCCATTTGCCCAACTACGAAACCGTCGCGCTGATGCTGCAGGGCGGTGGCGCGTTGGGCGCGTATCAGGCAGGTGTCTTTCAGGGGCTTGACGAGGCCGGCATCGAACCCAACTGGCTGGCGGGCATTTCGATTGGCGCGTTGAATACGGCCATCATTGCTGGCAATCCGCGGGAGAAGCGGGTCGAGCGGCTGTTGCAGTTCTGGGAAACTATCTGCCAACCGGCGTTCGGGCCGCCATTGCCGGCTTTCATCGAGCATGCGCTCTTCAATTCGAGCGACGCGGTGCGCAAGGCCTTTACGGCGACCCAGGCGCTAGGCGCGCTTGTCGAAGGGCAAAAGGGCTTTTTCGTGCCGCGGTTTCCGCCGCCGTTGCCCACGGTGTCCGGGCCGCCGCAAACGGCCAGCTACTACGACACCGCACCGTTGAAGGCGACACTCGAGGCGCTCTGCGATTTCGACCGGATCAATTCGCGTGAAATGCGCGTGTCGGTGGGCGCGGTCAATTGCGGCACGGGCAACTTCGCGTACTTCGACAACACGCACACCACACTGCGGCCCGAGCATTTCATGGCGTCAGGCGCATTGCCGCCGGGCTTCGCGGCGGTCGAAATCGACGGCCAGTTTTACTGGGACGGCGGCCTGATGTCGAATACGCCGCTCTACGAAGTGATCCAGACCACGCCGCGTCGCGACACGCTCGCGTTCCAGGTCGATCTGTGGAGCGCGATCGGACCGGTGCCGGATAACCTCACGGATGTTCAGGGGCGCATGAAAGACATCCAGTATTCGAGCCGTACGCGTCTCGTGACCGACATGCTGCAGCGCTCGCAGCGTTTCCGGCACGTGCTGCGCGAGGTGCTGGAGCGCGTGCCGTCCGAGCAGCGTGACGACCCGTGGTGCAAGCTGGCCGAAGACCTCGCGTGCTCGAAGCGCTACAACGTGATCCATCTCATCTACCGGCACAAGGAATACGAGGGGCACTACAAGGACTTTCAGTTCGGCCTCTCGACCATGCGCGAGCACTGGCAAAGCGGTCTGGACGACATCCGCCATTCGCTCGAGCATCCCGACTGGCTCGACATGCCGGATAACGACGCGGGTTTCGTCACGCACGATATCCATCGTGATTCGCGCTGACAGGACTACAACGAAACGTTCAGGCAATAAAAAACGGCGCCCTTTCAGAAAGGGCGCCGTTTCTCTCAGCAGTTCCAGCAGTGTGCGCGCGACCAGGATGCGCGCTTCGGCTTACTTTACTTCAACACATGAGCAATCGCGCTGGCCACCGCGTCGAGATTGCGCGTGTTCAGCGCAGCCACGCAGATGCGGCCCGTGCTCACCGCGTAGATGCCGAACTCTTCGCGCAGACGGTCCACTTGCGGCGCCGTCAGACCCGAGTACGAGAACATGCCGCGCTGTGCGTTCACGAAGCTGAAGTCGCGATCCACGCCGCTTGCCTTCAGGCGTTCGACCAGACCGTTGCGCATCGCGCGAATACGGTCGCGCATCTCTGCCAGTTCCGTTTCCCACGTGGCGCGCAGTTCGGGCGAGGCGAGCACTGCCGCGACCACCGAGCCGCCGTGCGTCGGCGGGTTCGAGTAGTTCGTGCGGATCACGCGCTTCAGTTGCGACAGCACGCGTGCTGCCTCTTCCTTGCTTGCCGTGATGATCGACAGCGCGCCGATACGCTCGCCGTACAGCGAGAACGACTTCGAGAACGACGACGACACGAACACGTTCAGTTCCGAAGCCGCGAACAGACGCACGGCTGCGGCGTCCGCTTCGATGTTGTCGCCGAAACCCTGGTAGGCGATGTCGAGGAACGGCACCAGATTGCGCGCCTTCACGACTTCGACCACCTGCTTCCATTGATCGACGGTGAGGTCGACGCCGGTCGGGTTATGGCAGCAGGCGTGCAGCACGACGACGGTGCCCGCGACATAGCTGTTCAGCGCGCTCAGCATGCCCTCGAAGTTCACGCCATGCGTGTGCGCGTCATAGTACGGATACGACATGACTTCGAAACCTGCGCCTTCGAACAGCGCACGGTGGTTTTCCCAGCTCGGATCGCTGATTGCAACCTTGGCTGCACGGTTCACGCGCTTCAGGAAGTCCGCGCCGATCTTCAGCGCGCCCGTGCCGCCCAGTGCCTGCGCCGTGACGACGCGGCCCGCCGCGATCAGCGACGAGTCGTTGCCGAGCAGCAGCTTCTGCACGGCCGCATCGTAAACCGCGATGCCTTCGATCGGCAGGTAGCCGCGCGGCAGCGCCGCGTCGACGCGGGCTTTTTCGGCTTCGCGCACGGCGCGCAGCAGCGGAATCTTGCCTTCTTCGTTGAAGTACACGCCCACGCCAAGGTTGACCTTGGTGGCACGCGTATCGGCGTTGAAGGCTTCGTTCAGGCCCAGAATCGGGTCGCGGGGAGCAAGTTCGACGGCGGAGAACAGAGACATGATGGGTGGGCAGCAGTAGTGAAAAGAGGGCGGCTCTGAGCGCGAACGGCCCGACCTGAAGCGTCTGATGCAAAACGCGGACAGGCGGCGGACAGCGGCAAGCGAGCGCAGCTTGGCATTGTAACGAATCCGCGCGCGTTTTTCGGGCGACCAGGCTGGCGGGAGAGAATTATTTGCTTGAAAAACAGGCACTCCAGCGCCATGTGACATCAACGGATCTGCTGGAGCGCCGCCCGGCGAGGGCCGCCAGGCGGCCATCGACCCACGGCGCAAAGCCTCTTCATAGCCGCCCACGTGTGACTGGAAGGCCACGAATCTTCCAGGTGGAGGGTCGTCACATGAGGTGCCGCCGAACGCCCGCAAACCCGCCCGCGGCTTCCCGAACCCTACGCAGACCCGCTCGATCCGCGTTTCCCGCAACCCGTTAGAATGGTCCTTTGCCCAAGGCCCGGTGCCGTCCCCATGTCCGAACAACATCTGACTGAAGCCGAAGATACGCTCGACGAATCCAAATTCGTCACGTTCGAAGGCTCGCCGTTTCAGCTCTACCAGCCGTACCCGCCCGCCGGCGACCAGCCCACGGCGATCGACACGCTCGTCGAAGGCGTCGAGGACGGCCTGGCGTTCCAGACGCTGCTCGGCGTGACCGGCTCCGGCAAAACCTTCACGATGGCCAACACGATCGCGCGGCTCGGCCGCCCGGCGATGGTGTTTGCGCCGAACAAGACGCTCGCCGCGCAGCTTTACTCGGAGTTCCGCGAGTTCTTTCCGCGCAATGCGGTCGAGTACTTCGTCTCGTACTACGACTACTACCAGCCTGAAGCGTACGTGCCGCAGCGCGACCTGTTCATCGAGAAAGACTCCTCGATCAACGAGCACATCGAGCAGATGCGGCTGTCGGCTACCAAGAGCCTGATGGAGCGGCGCGACGTGGTGATCGTCGGCACGGTGTCGGCCATTTACGGTATCGGCAATCCGTCCGAGTATCACAAGATGATTCTGACGCTGCGCACGGGCGACAAGCTCGGCCAGCGCGACATCATCGCGCGGCTGATCGCAATGCAGTACAACCGCAACGAAGCCGATTTCCAGCGCGGCTCGTTCCGCGTGCGCGGCGACACGATCGATATCTTCCCGGCCGAACATGCCGAAATGGCGGTGCGCATTGAATTGTTCGACGACGAAATCGAAACGCTGCAACTGTTCGATCCGCTCACCGGGCGCGTGCGGCAGAAGATTCCTCGCTTCACCGTATATCCGTCGTCGCACTATGTGACGCCGCGCGACACTGTCGTGCGTGCCGTCGAAACGATCAAGAGCGAATTGCGCGAGCGGCTCGAATTCTTTTACAGCGACGGCAAGCTCGTCGAAGCGCAGCGGCTCGAACAGCGCACCCGCTTCGACCTGGAAATGTTGCAGGAACTGGGTTTCTGCAAGGGCATCGAGAACTACTCGCGGCACTTTTCCGGCGCCGCGCCGGGCGAGCCGCCGCCGACCCTGGTCGATTACCTGCCGCCGGACGCCATCATGATGCTCGACGAGTCGCACGTGCTGATCGGGCAGTTGAACGGCATGTACAACGGCGACCGGGCGCGCAAGGAAAATCTGGTCGACTACGGTTTCCGCCTGCCCTCGGCGCTGGATAACCGGCCGCTCAAGTTCAACGAGTTCGAGCGCAAGATGCGCCAGGTCGTGTTCGTGTCGGCCACGCCGGCGGATTACGAGAAGAAAACGGCCGGACAGGTCGCCGAGCAGCTGGTGCGTCCGACCGGCCTCGTCGATCCGGAAATCGAGGTGCGTCCGGCGCGCAGCCAGGTCGACGACGTGCTCGGCGAGATCAACGAGCGCGTCAAGGTGGGCGACCGGGTGCTGGTCACGGTGCTGACCAAGCGGATGGCTGAGCAGTTGACCGAGTTTCTGGCCGACCACGGCGTGAAGGTGCGCTATCTGCATAGTGACATCGACACGGTGGAGCGGGTCGAGATCATCCGCGATCTGCGGCTGGGCACCTTCGACGTGCTGGTCGGGATCAACCTGCTGCGCGAAGGGCTGGATATTCCGGAGGTGTCGCTCGTCGCGATTCTCGACGCTGACAAGGAAGGTTTTCTGCGCGCCGAGCGCTCGCTGATCCAGACCATCGGCCGGGCAGCGCGCAATGTGAACGGCAAGGCGATCCTGTATGCGGACAAGGTGACGGACTCGATGCGCCGCGCGATCGACGAAACCGAGCGGCGGCGCGCCAAGCAGATTGCCTTCAACCTCGCGAACGGCATTACGCCACGCGGGGTGGTCAAGCGGATTCGCGACATCATCGACGGTGTGTACAACGTCGACGACGCGCGCGCCGAACTGAAGGAGCAGCAAACGCGCGCGAAATTCGAGGACATGTCCGAGAAGCAACTCGCCAAGGAACTGAAGCGTCTCGAAAAACAGATGATGGAGCACGCCAAGAACCTCGAGTTCGAAAAGGCCGCGCAGACTCGCGACCAGTTGGCGCTGTTGCGCCAGCGTGTGTTCGGCGCGAATGTCGGCGATCACGTCTCGGGCGTCGAATAAGCCTCTTTCCACCTGAGGGCGCGGCAAGCTGTCGCGCCCTGTCAACTTGCAGCGACCCACCCCTCCCCAGATCACTCCGCCGTCCCCCGCTACGCGCTTTCTTAAAGCAGCCTTAAGGCCCTGTTGCGACAAGGCTTTGCGAACGTCGATATTTGTTCTCCCTGGCGATCAATGATAAACTCGCCCAATATTGAGAATGGTTCGCATTTAATGTTTTTGTAGGCGATTTGCACTGGCCGGTCGATCGCCTGCCGAAAGGCGAGGGCCATCGCATCAGGCTCGCCGACGCGCTGTTCCAATGGGTTCGATTCAGTCTGATAAAAACAAGGAGTTTCAATGCGGATTTGTTCATTTGTGCGCGGCGGCGCAGCCGCGCTCGCCGCAGTGGCGGCTTTGTCGGCGACGGCGGCGGAATACCCGATCGGCAAGCAACAGATTCAGGGTGGCATGGAAATCGGCGCGGTGTACCTGCAGCCAATCACCATGGAACCAGAAGGCATGATGCGTAAGGCATCGGATTCGGACATCCACCTCGAAGCGGATATCCACGCCGTCAAGAACAATCCGACCGGTTTCGCCGAAGGCGACTGGATGCCCTATCTGCAAATTCGCTACGAGCTGACGAAAGCCGGTTCGAATCAGACGCAGAAGGGCGACATGATGGCGATGGTCGCCAACGACGGCCCGCACTACGGCGACAACGTCAAGCTGCAAGGCCCGGGCAAGTATCACCTGAAGCTGATCGTCGAACCGCCGATGCAGACTGGCCACATGGCTTTCGGCCGCCACGTCGACAAGGAAACCGGCGTGGGCCCGTGGTTCAAGCCGTTCACGCTCGACTATGACTTCACCTTCGCCGGTATCGGCAAGAAGGGCGGTTACTGATCCGCCGATCGTGGTGGATTAGCCGCCGGTCATGCCGTCAGGCCCCCATTCGAGCGCATGGCCGGGCGGCGACGATTGGGCGAATCAGTGAATGCAGCACAGGCGGGGCGCCGATGATCGACGTCGGCGCGCCGCGATTTCTGGAAAGGCTAATGAGAATTGACCGAAAGATCGCGCTGCTCGCCGCTACGGCGTTGCTCGCGGGCGCGGCCCACGCAGCCGACCTGCCGACCTTCAAGCTGGAAATGAACGACGGCAAGCTCACCCCGGCGCGCATCGAAGTGCCGGCGGGGCAGCGCATCAAGATCGAAGTGCGCAACACCGGCAAAGGCGCTGCCGAATTCGAAAGCGTGCAGTTGCGTAAAGAGAAGGTGTTGGCGCCGGGCGCGGATTCGTTCGTCGTCATTGCTCCGCTCGAGCCGGGCGAATACAAGTTTTTCGACGATTTCCACCAGCAGGCGCAGGGTGTGATCGTCGCGAAGTAATGGCCTGGAATGCAGGCGCGCGACTACGGGGCGCCGCATTCTTTTTCAGGCAGTGAGCGGTAGAAGGAACGAAGGGAGAGCGTGGATGGGGCAGATTCTGTTCATCGTGTGGCGGGAAAGCGTCGAGGCCTTGCTGGTCGTCGGCATCCTGTACGCGTGGTTGAAAAACGGCGACGACGATGCGCGCCGCGGCTTGCCGTACCTGTGGGGCGGCGTCGCGGCCGGTGTGATCGCGGCGGTCGCCCTCGGCGCGGCGCTGGTGGGCTTCACCGAAGTGCTTTCCGGTGACGCGCAGGATTATTTCCAGACCGCGATGGTGCTGGTCGCCTGCGTGCTGATCGTGCAGATGGTGCTGTGGATGAAGCAGCACGGCCGGACCTTGAAGCGCGACATGGAACAGTCGCTGCAAAAGAGTCAGCGCGATTCGAACTGGTGGGGTGTCGCGTTGCTGGTCGCACTGGCGATCGCGCGTGAAGGCAGCGAAACGGTGATCTTCCTGTACGGCCTCGGCTTCGGCCAGTCGGGCCACGTGGACGGCAGCCAGATGCTCGCGGTCGTGATGGGCCTCGGTCTCGCGTTCCTCACGTTCTACCTGCTGCAGCTGGGCGGCAAGATCTTCTCGTGGCGGCTCTTTTTCCGCGTCACCGAAATCATGCTGCTGTTCCTTGGCGCCGGTCTGTTCCAGACCGGTGTCGACAAGCTGATCGACAAGGAAATCCTGCCGACGCTCGTCGACCAGATGTGGAATTCCTCGGCGATCCTCGACGACTCGAGCACCTTCGGTTCCCTGGTTTCGACGCTGACTGGCTATCGCGCTCATCCGGCGCTGATGAATCTGCTGGCGTACGCGGCGTACTGGGCGGTGGTCTATCTGCTGGTGCGCCGGGCGAATCGCAAGCCGGTGCAGCGGACAGCGGGACGCGCGGCATGAGCACCGTCATGACCCGCCCCGGGCGCCTCGCGGCGGCCGGACAATGGATGCAGCGTCACGGCACCGTCATCCGCGGCATTCAGTGGGTCGTGGTGGCGCTCTACGCGTTCCTCATCATCGTGCCGGCGGTGATGCCGCTGCCGGACGACACCGCGCATCTGTGGAACAACCTGACGCTTGCCGCGCAGTTCGTGTTCTGGGGCATCTGGTGGCCGTTCGTGTTGCTGTCGATGGTGATGCTCGGCCGGGTCTGGTGCGGCGTGCTCTGTCCGGAAGGCGCGCTCGCCGAATTCGCCAGCAAGTTCGGCCGCGGCTGGGCCATTCCACGCTGGATGCGCTGGGGCGGCTGGCCATTCGTCGCGTTCGGCATCACGACCATCTATGGTCAGATGGTGAGCGTGTACCAGTATCCGAAGGCCGTGCTGCTGGTGCTCGGCGGCTCGACCTTCGCGGCGATGATCATCGGCTTGCTATACGGGCGGGAGAAGCGTGTCTGGTGCAAGTATCTGTGCCCCGTCAACGGGGTTTTTTCGCTTCTGGCGCGCCTCGCGCCGTTCCACTACAAGGTCGACGAAGACGCGTGGCGCCGTTCTTACAAGAACGGCGAGCATGGCCATCGCGTGATTCCGATCAATTGCGCACCGCTCGTGCCGTTGCGCAATATGAAGGGTGCGTCGGACTGCCATATGTGCGGCCGGTGCAGCGGACACCGCGACGCGATAGCGCTGACGTGGCGCGCGCCGTCGTCGGAAGTCGTGCAATTGGGCGACAAGCAGGCGAACCCGTGGGACACCGCGTTGATCCTGTACGGCCTGCTCGGCATTGCGATCGGCGCATTCCACTGGACCGCCTCGCGCTGGTTCATCGACCTGAAGATGTTCTTCGCGACGTGGCTGGTCGATCACGACATCACCTGGCCGCTCGACACCAACGCGCCGTGGTTCCTGTTCACGCATTACCCCGAGCAGAACGACGTGTTTTCGTGGCTCGACGGCACGATGGTGATCGGTTACATCCTAGCGACGGCGCTGGTGTACGGCACCGCGCTGCTGCTGTTGCTAACGGGCGCGACGCGCATGCTCGGACGATTCAGCGCGGTGCGTCTGCATCATCTGACGCAGGCGCTGATTCCGATCGCCGGCGCGGGCGTGTTCCTTGGGCTGTCGGCTACCACGCTGTCGCTGCTGCGCGCGGAGCATGTGTCGCTGTGGTGGGCGTCGGATTTGCGCATCACGATTCTGGCGATCGCCAATCTGTGGAGCGCACGGCTTGCCTGGCTCGTCACGCGCCGCTATAGCGAGCGCTTCGTGCAGCGCGGCCTCGCGATGCTCTGGTTCGCCGCGGCGCTGGCCGTGGTCGATAGCGCGTGGTGGCTGATGTTCTGGGGCTGGGCTTCGAAGTAGGCTGGAACAACGTCGGGTTCCGGGCTGCCGGACAAGCAAAAAGCCGTGGGATGACATTCATCCCACGGCTTTTTCCTTTTCTGCTGAGCGACACACGGCGTTTTCGTGCCTCCGCGTTGGGTGAGAACCAAAAAAGCGGCCTGGCTGGCTGCGACGGCTGGCTTGGTGTCTGCACGAAGGGGTCTAGTTCTCACGTGCAAGCCGTCGTGGCTGGCTAATGCCCAACACCTCTCGAGGAGGTGGTCCCCACAATACCCGGTACTTACCTCTGTTTCGTTCCTACTTGGTCAGGATCAGCTTGCCTAAGCGCGTGGCACGCAGCTGATAGGTTTCGCCGTTATGCACGATGCTGATGTGACTATGGCCCTGCAGCAATGCGTCGCTGCGCACGACCCGTTCCGATGTCTCGCTCGAGCCGTTTGCACGCTCCGCAGCGGGCTTGG
Organism: Paraburkholderia fynbosensis; assembly: GCF_902859935.1. Lineage (GTDB taxonomy): Bacteria > Pseudomonadota > Gammaproteobacteria > Burkholderiales > Burkholderiaceae > Paraburkholderia > Paraburkholderia fynbosensis. The sequence continues at coordinate 658,956 of NZ_CADIKI010000001.1, read as the reverse complement.
CGGCCGAAGTGCTCGCCGTCGACGATTTGGGGCGGCTGGTCAGCGCGGCCGCCGGGCGGCGCAGGCTGAGCGTGGAAGGGCGGTTGAGATCGTTCATTCGTTCTGGCTTGTTCGTCGATTCGGTGGATTTATTCTAAATGATAACCATTACCATTTACAAGCGAGCGAAATTCATCGGATTTTCGTCTTGATAGCCGCCTGAACGAGCAGGGAAAAGGGGCGAGAGGCCGCCTTCAGCGGGCGGCTCGCAAGACAAGCGCGGCGGCGGCCCGGGCAGGCGCCCGCGCGCAATTCAATGCAGCGAACCGGGCTCCTGCTTGGTCTGCACGTACTGACGGATCAGCCGTACGGTATCGATGTCATTCTCCCGATACGCCGACTTCACGATTTCCTGCGTCTGCACGGCGTCCTGGTCGGTGGAGACGGGCAGCGTGGTCGCGTACTCGAAACGCAGGAACAGTTGCAGTTCGTCCGGCTGTTCGATGGTCATTGTCAGCGAGCCGCCGACGTAGTCTTCAGTCGGCAGGATGTCGTAGCGCACGCTCTGGCTCGCCTGCAGCGTGACGCGATCGCGCACGGTGGCCTGGCCGTAGTGCAATTCCCGTTCGAGGACATTGCCTTCGCGCGACAGAATCGTGCAGCTGTCGAGCCCGATCACGAATAGTTGCGGCTGCTCGGCGCGCAGCACGAGCCCCTCCCACAACTGCTCGCGGGTCATCGAGTCGACAAAGGGATTCAACGGATCGTTGATCTGGATAAGGTGTTCGAAATTCAAGTCGACAGCTTCCTATGAAAGCGTTGCGTTGCGCCGGATTGCATACTGCCCTGTCAGTGCGGGCGTGCCTTTCATGTCGTCACCGCGTTACGCGACGGCGAGACCCGAGCGGATCGTGATCGAATGCGTAAGGATCTTGTGGACCGGACACGCATTGGCGATTTGCAAGAGCCGTTCCCGCTGCTCGTCGGACAGATCGCCCTCGAGCACGATCTTGCGGTCGATGGCCGTGCCCGCGTCGCCGGTTTCGATCGACAGGGTCACGCGCACATCCGTCAGCGGCCACTCCTTGCGCTGAGCGTACATCTTCAGCGTGATCGACGTGCAGGCGCCGAGGCTCGATAGCAGCAGTGAAACGGGCGTCGGCCCGCGGTCGCCGCCGCCGAGCGACTCCGGTTCGTCGGCGACCCACGTGTGCTTGCCGTCGTCGAAAATGACCTGGAAATTCGTCGAACCGATATGGGCGGTGACGGTAGGCTCTGTCATGCGTGCGGCTCCTGGACAGGACGGAAAATCGCCGCGCGCCGAGCCTCATTCGATGAAGCGCCGCGGCGCGCGGCATGAGACGCTATTGTGACCGAAATTGCCGGCCTTCGCGCCTGGGGGTGAGGTGTGTGCGGGTCGAATGCAACCGGCGCGGGCCCGCGCCGGAGGCTTTCCGCGTCGCGCTCGTGTTGCTGGTGGCCGCACTCATCGCTAAGGCGGCGGCAAGCTATGGCCGCCACGTGATCGCCGCGGGCCGCCGACGCCGTCCACTCAGTGCGTGATCTCGCCCATGCGGCCGGCCTGATAGTCAAGGACGGCTTGGCGGATCTCGTCCTCGGTATTCATGACGAACGGGCCATAGCGCACCACCGGCTCCTTCAGCGGGACGCCACCCAGCAGCAGCACTTCGAGCGGCTCTTCGCCGGCGCTCAGCGTGACCATGTCGCCATCGTTCTGGAACACGACCATCTGTTGGGCGTTGATCAACTGGCGTGCTTCACCCTCGCCATAGAAGCCCTTGCCGGACAGGCCATACGCGAACACGCGATAATCGGCTGGCACCGGTTGCCGGATCGTCGCGCTGGGCTGCAGAGAGAAATGCTGATACAGGATCGGCGTGCGAGTTTCGATTGCGGCCTTCACGCCGAGCGCTTCACCGGCGATCACCTTGACGCGCACCTTGCCGTCCGCGGACGTCGCGACCGGAATGCTCGCCGACGGTATTTCCTGGTAGCGCGGCGCGATCATTTTGTCGCGACGCGGCAGATTCACCCACAACTGCAGGCCGTGCACGCGGCCGCCCGTGCGCACGAACGACGGGTCTGGCATCTCGCTGTGCACGACGCCCGCGCCGGCGGTCATCCATTGCACGTCGCCGGCATGCAGGGTGCCCGAATGCCCCGCCGAATCCTTGTGGCCGAACTGCCCCTCCAGCACGTAAGTGACCGTTTCGAAGCCGCGGTGCGGATGATCGGGCGCGCCTTTGGCCTCGCCCGGCGCGTAGTCGATCGGGCCCATTTCATCGAGCAGCAGGAACGGATCGAAGTCCATCAGCAAGCGGGTGGGAAACGGGCGGTGGACGATAAAGCCGCCGCCCTCGGTCGTGCGAACGGCGGGAAACGTGCGTTCGATCGTGCGTGTCGTGCTCATCAATATCACCTCTAAAAATGGGGAATAGCGTCATTTTTGAAACATGGGGCTATTATAGGGACCGTTTTCAGCGGTGCCAGCCACCGTCGCACAATGGATTGTTCTATTACTGGAACGATGAGATGAAGATCGATTCACACAACCTGAATGACCTGATGTACTTTTCGCAGGTCGTCGAACATGGCGGTTTTTCCGCCGCCGAGCGGGTGCTGGGAATCTCGAAGTCGCGCCTGTCGCGCCGTTTGACGGAGCTCGAAGCGTCGTTGGGGGTACGCCTGCTGCAGCGCTCCACGCGCAAGCTCGCGCTGACCGAGGCCGGCCACCTGTTTTATCAGCACTGTCAGGCGATGCTGAGCGAGGCGGCGGCGGCGGTCAACGTCGTACAGCAACTGCGCTCGTCGCCGCGCGGCACCGTGCGAGTGAGCGTGCCGGTCACGGTCTCGCAGACGATCCTGTCGACGATCCTGCCGGAATTCATGCACCGCTATCCGGAAGTGAAAGTGGTGATGCGGGTGACGAACCGCGTGGTCGACCTGTTCGAGGACTCGATCGACGTCGCGCTGCGGGTGCGTTCCGATCCGCCGGAAAACGCCAACATCGTGGTGCGGCCACTGTGGCGTACGCAGCAGATGCTGGTCGGTGCACCGAGTCTGCTGCAGCAGAATGCGCCCCCGCTCACGCCCACCGATCTGAACCGCTTCGAAACGCTAGACGTGCCGACCGGCGACGGCCGCCACGTCTACAACCTGATCTCGCCCGACGGCACGCGTCACGCGCACGAACATGAGCCGCGTCTCGTGACCGCCGATCTGATGACGATTCGTGAAGCGGTACTCGCCGGCGTCGGCATCGCCGCGCTGCCAGAGATGATGTATGGCGCCGCATTGCGCACGGGACAGTTGTCGCCGGTGATGCCGGGCTGGACCTTTCCGACGCCGCAGTTGTACGCCGTATTCCTGTCACGCCAGGGGATGGTGCCGGCCGTGCGCGCATTCGTCGATTATCTGGTCGAAATGCTCGACCCGGACGACGGGAAGCACATCATGGGCGAGTGTCCTGTACGCGAAGAGACGGCCACGGCGCAGGCATCGCTCGCGGTCGTGTCGTAGGGCGTTGCGCGATATCGCTTTTAGCATTTAAGCGTGGGCTGTCATGAGTACTTTCAATGGCCGTTTGCTTGAATGCGCGCGCTCGCAGGCCTATAGTGAAATCCCTTCGCTAAGGAGTCTCTTATGCGGAAACTCATGGCCGCTATCATAGCGAGCCTGATAGGGCTGAGCGCGCTGTCCGTGTCGATCACGGCTGTCGCATGCGGTGACCCAGGAAGCCGTCAATCTGCGACCGACGGCAAATGAGCCCGCCGCCCGAAGGCGCCGAGTGCGCACAAAAAAAGGCCTTCATCTGACGATGAAGGCCTTTTACTTTTTGGCCCCTGTTTCAGGGGCTTTTGCGCCTTTTTTTTGCAGTTGCCGGGTAACGCGCCGCGGGTTCCAGGACACCGTTACTGACCAGGTTTATCTGGCTTTGGGCTGCGTGACGAAACCGATCTTCGTGAGGCCGCCGGACTGAGCCGCCGACATCACCTGCGCCACTTTCTCGTACGCGACCTTGCGGTCCGCGTCCAGATGCAGTTCCGGTTGCGGGCTTGCCTGTGCGGCCTCTGCAATCTTCGCGCTCAAGGCTGCTTCGTCGACTTTCTGGTCGTTCCACAGGACGTTGCCGGCCGCGTCGATCGCGACCGTCACCTGCGCGGGCTTGGTATCTTCTTTCTGACTGCTTGCATGCGGCAGATCGATTTTGACCGCGTGACGAATCACCGGGATCGTCACCATGAAGACGATCAGGAGAACCAACATCACGTCGACGAGCGGCGTCATGTTGATCTCGTTCATCAGGCCGTCGTCATCGTCGCCGCCGAAGGGGCTCATTGCCATGGGAGTGCCTCGTCGATCAGTTCGCGCGGGTCGCGAGACGCAGGCCATCGCCGCGCTTGGACGACGACAGGCGTGCGCCCGTCACGAAGAACGCGTGCAAGCCATGCGCAAAGCGGCTCAGTTTGGCGACGATGCCCTTGTTGGCGCGCGTCAGTGCGTTGTAGCCGAGCACGGCGGGAATCGCGACGAACAGGCCGAACGCGGTCATGATCAGCGCTTCGCCGACCGGGCCGGCGACCTGGTCGATCGACGACTGGCCGCTCGCACCGATAGCCAGCAGCGCGTGGTAGATGCCCCACACGGTGCCGAACAGACCGACGAACGGCGCGGTGCTGCCGATCGACGCGAGAATCGCGAGACCGCTCTGCATGCGCGCGACGCTTTCATCCATCGTGTCCTTGAGGCAACGCGTGATCCAGTCCGACACGTCCATGCGATCGTGCAGATGCGGCTGCGTTTGATGATGGTGATCGGCCGCTTCCTGGCCCGACAGCGCCAGCGCGAGGAACGGGTTGTCCTGCGGTGTCGATGAACCAGCGCCGAGTTTTTTCACGCCGTCGGCGAGATCGTCCGAATGCCAGAAGGCTTTTTCGGCATTCTTCGTGAGGCGATTCAGGCGCATCACATTCCAGCCTTTGATGACGATCACGCTCCACGACATCACCGACATGATCAACAGTGCGAGCGCGATACCGCGCGTCACGAAATCCCCTTGCGCCCACACGTGCGCCAATCCGTAGTTTTGCATTGCAATTCCTTTTTTAAAATCTGCTTCAATCGTTCAGATTGAAGTCGTAAGGCTGGGTGTACGCGGCTCGAATCGGCTGACCGTTCTCAAGATACGGTTTGCAGGCGCTCGCGCGCACGGCGGCGAGCGCAGCATCGTCGAGACGGCTGAAGCCGCTGCTCTTCTTCAACTCGATGCTTTCGAGCCTGCCCGTCAGGCCGACCACGAACTTCACATACGCGGTGCCGGTTTCGCCGCGCCGCTTCGAGAGTGTCGGGTACTCGGGCTTGGCGATGTTGCAGTCGAGGTGCGAGACGTTTTTGGGCGCGCTGATTTCCATCGTCTGACGGCCGATTGCCGGTGCGGCCTCAGCCGGAGGCGTCGCCGGTGCGGCGGGCGCGGGCGGCGTCGGATCGGGCGCCGCGACAGGCGTCGGCGATGGTGCGGCTGCCTGAGGCAACGGCGTCGGCGTCGGTTTGGGCGTCGGAGTCGGCTTCGGCTGAACCTTGGGCTTCGTACGAACCGGTGGCGCCGGCTTCGGCGGTGGCGGCGCGACGGATTCCATCGCGACCGGCGGGGCGAGCGGTGCGGGCGGCAACAGCTGCGCGGTCATCACGTGCGATTCGAGCGTGGGCTGCACGGGCTCGTGACGCAGCGTCATGATCACCGCAAGCAAACCAACGTGGATCACCGCCACTACGGCGGTCGCAGTCAACGCACGGGAGTTCATACGAGCGGACGAAGCCGGCTTCGCGCCGGCCGGGACAGTAGGCAAGACCTGCATGTTAGCGTGGCAGCGCGCTGTGGGAGCAACACGTCAGACAAGACATCGTCATATTCGGAAGATCAGCAGCGAAATAAATACGGTAGTCACGAAACCAATCAGCAATTCCACCTCGAACTCCTTTTGATGGGTGAGCGGGTAGCTGGCTGGTACGGATACTGGCTTGCTGACGGCAGTGGGGATAACGCGTGATGCAGCGCTTGAAACGGCGCCTGAAACAGCAGGACGCCCGGCGTTCCCTGGGCACGGTTCGCGCCGCGCCCGAAAGCAGCCTTCAGGCGGCCTTGCGTTCGTAAAATGTCAGCGGGACAGCCTGCGGATGAAGCTCGATGCCGACGCCGCAGCGGCTGGCGCACACGCCGCTTTGCAGCATGACGTCGCGCACGGACTCTTCGCACTTGCCGCAGCAGGAAGCGACGCCCAACTCGAACTGAAGCTCGTCGAACGAGTCGACGCCGTCCGCGATCGAGGAGCGGATGGTGCGGTCAGAAACGGACTTGCAGACACAGACAATCATGGCAGGACGTCATAGCTAACGTTAATGCGAATTATTATCATTTTGTTTTGGTCGTTTGGCAAGAGCCCTGTCTGATTTTTTGTAACAAAACCAGACTCTTAGCAGGGTTTCATCTATGGGCTGACGGCCCGCGGCGATCGGCCGACAAGGGCAAAAATGCCCGAAACGTGTGCAATAACGCCTTGGCGGACGTCATAAAGCACTGGCCATGCGGTTTTTACGCGGCTTGGGAGTCCGGCGCCGCCGTGCGGCGCGAAGGGATCTGCACCTGTTGAACCGCTGCGTCGATATGCAGGAGGGTGGCCGCGAGCTGCTGCTGATGCGTGCCGTCGCCGGTCGAATAAAAGCGGGGCAGAGCGGCGCTTGCCTTTTCCGTGATGGCGCGCAGGCCGTGCTGGTCCAGCACGCGTTGCAGTTGACGCGCGATGGCGACGCTCGTGTCGATCAGCGTGAGCCGATCGCCAACGATGTCACGAATCGCCGCATCCAGAAACGGGTAGTGGGTGCAGCCGAGCACCAGGGTGTCGGCGCCGGCATCGAGCATCGGCTGAAGATAGCCGCGCAGCAGCGTGCGCAATTCGGCCGAGCCGACGTCGCAGCGCTCGACTGCCTGCACGAGCCCATGGCCCGGTTGGCACAGGAAACGGCAGTCGGCGGCATAGCGCTCGAGCAGTCCCTGAAAGCGGACGCTGCGCAAGGTTACCTGGGTGGCGAGCACGCCGGCGACGCGGGTTCTGGACTGCAGCGCAGCCGGCTTGATGCCGGGTTCGACGCCCACTAGTGGAATGGGCAGTTTTTCGCGCACCAGGGCGATGGATTGCGCGGTCGCCGTGTTGCAGGCGACCACCAGCGCTTTCGCACCTTGCTTGACCAGCCATTCGCCGATCGCGAGCGTGCGGTCGGCGATGAAGTCGTCGTCGCGCTCGCCATACGGCGCGTAGAGCGAATCGGCGACATACAGGATGGCTTCGTCAGGCAGTTGCGCCCGGACCGCCCTCAACACCGACAAACCGCCGAGGCCCGAATCGAAAATGCCGACCGGCGCGCTCGAAGCAGCGCCCGAGGTGAATGTCCGGACAGTCGGGGACGGCGATTGTGCAGGCATAGCGAAGAGCGCGCGCATGGCGCGACGGTCAAGGGATGTTCGGAAAAACGGCAAGGTGCGCAAGTATATCGCCCGCGCTGACCCGGTCATGGCGAATGCCGGGATGAGTGACTTGGCTCATGAGCTGGCCCTGAGTCGCGCGGGCTGTTTTCAGCGCGGGTCGATCAGGATTCGACCGTGCCCATTGCGCTTTGCTGGTAGTTCTGGATGCCGACCTTGTCGATCAGATCGAGTTGGGTTTCGAGCCAGTCGATGTGTTCTTCCGTGTCGTCGAGAATCTTCGTGAAGATTTCGCGCGAGATGAAATCGCGGACCGATTCGCAATATACGATTGCGTCTTTGCAGGTGCTCTGCGAAATCTGTTCGAGCTTCAGATCGCACTCGAGGATCTCTTTGGTTTCCTCACCGATCAGCAGCTTGTGCAGATCCTGCAGATTCGGCAGACCGTCGAGCATGAAAATGCGTTCGATGAGCCAGTCGGCGTGCTTCATCTCACCGATCGATTCGTCGTATTCGTGCTTGCCGAGTTTTTCCAGACCCCAGTGACGATACATGCGTGCATGCAGGAAGTACTGGTTGATGGCGGTCAGCTCGTTTTTCAATTGAGCGTTGAGATATTCGATGACCTTCTTATCGCCTTGCATGATATGTCCTTAATGGGGTTCAATTTCCCAGAACGATAAACGCCGACGCCCGAAAAGCCAAGGCCAAAATTTAGTTTTACGCTTGATTTTGAAGGTTTTCCGCGCGTTGCTTATTGTTCTCGCCGGGTTGTAAAAAAAACCGGGACACGAGGCCCCGGTTTCTGGTTTTGTCAATTGATCCTGGTCTCGATCAAACCGTCGCAACCGGAATCTTGCCGATCTTCGCCTGCCATTCCTTCGGCCCGGTCTGATGTACCGATGTGCCGTTCGAATCGACCGCGACCGTCACCGGCATGTCCTGCACGTCGAACTCGTAGATCGCTTCCATACCGAGGTCTTCGAACGCAAGCACCTTTGCGCTGCGAATCGCTTTCGACACGAGATACGCGGCGCCGCCCACGGCCATCAGATACGCGGCCTTGTGCTTCTTGATCGCCTCGATCGCAACCGGTCCGCGCTCGGCCTTGCCGATCATCGAAATGAGGCCCGTTTGCGAGAGCATCGTTTCGGTGAACTTGTCCATGCGCGTGGCCGTGGTCGGGCCTGCCGGGCCGACTGCTTCGTCGCGCACCGGATCGACCGGGCCGACGTAGTAGATCACGCGGTTCGTGAAATCGACCGGCAGCTTTTCGCCCTTCGCCAGCATGTCGGCGATGCGCTTGTGCGCGGCATCGCGGCCCGTCAACATCTTGCCCGACAGCAGCAGCGTCTGACCCGGCGTCCAACCGGCAACTTCTTCCGGCGTCAGCGTATTCAGGTCGACACGCTTACTGGTTTCCGTGTTCGGCTCCCACTGCACTTTCGGCCATGCGTCGAGCGACGGCGCTTCGAGCTTCGCGACGCCGGAGCCGTCGAGCGTGAAGTGTGCGTGACGCGTGGCGGCGCAGTTCGGGATGATCGCGATCGGCTTGGACGCGGCGTGCGTCGGCGCGGCCATGATCTTCACATCGAGCACGGTGGCGAGGCCACCGAGTCCCTGTGCACCGATACCGAGCGCATTGACCTTCTCATGCAGTTCCACGCGCAGCTCTTCGATCCAGTCCTTCGGGCCGCGTGCGATCACGTCCTGAATGTCGATCGGGTCCATCAGCGATTCCTTGGCCATCACCATCGCTTTTTCAGCGGTACCGCCGATGCCGATGCCGAGCATGCCCGGCGGGCACCAGCCCGCGCCCATGGTCGGCACGGTCTTGAGAATCCAGTCGACGATCGAATCCGACGGATTGAGCATCGCGAACTTCGACTTGTTTTCCGAACCGCCACCCTTGGCCGCGACCTGCACGTCGACGGTGTTGCCCGGCACGATCTCGTAGTGGATCACGGCCGGCGTGTTGTCCTTCGTGTTCTTGCGTGCGCCTTCGGGCGGACTCACGATCGACGCGCGCAGCACGTTGTCCGGGTTCAGATAACCCCGGCGCACGCCTTCGTTGATCATGTCGGTGACGCCCATCGTCGCGCCGTCCCAACGCACGTCCATGCCGACCTTCACGAACACCGTGACGATACCGGTGTCCTGACAGATCGGGCGCTTGCCTTCCGCGCACATGCGGCTGTTGGTGAGAATCTGCGCGATGGCGTCTTTCGCCGCCGGACTCTGTTCGAGCTCGTAAGCGCGGCCCAAGGCCTGGATGTAGTCGAGCGGGTGGTAATAGCTGATGTACTGAAGCGAATCAGCAATGCTCTGAATCAGATCTTCCTGTTTGATGACGGTCATGGCTTGGCTCAGTGGGGACAACGGCGCTTGTTTGCCGATCGCAGCGCGGTGCGGTCAGTCGTGCGCCTTCAGGGGAGTGGAACCTTTTGCGGAACCCACGGCATGCAGCGCCGCGGGCTCTTCGAAATGCTTGGGATGCGTATGCGTGGTGAGGCGGTCGACCAGCGCCATCACCAGCGCGGACACGAGGAACGCCACGTGGATGATGACCTGCCACATGATCGTGTGAGTCGTGTTCTGGTCGGGGCTGATGAAGGTCTTCAGCAGATGGATCGACGAGATGCTGATCAGCGCCATCGACAATTTGACTTTGAGCACGCCGGCGTTCACGTGGTCGAGCCATTCCGGTTCGTCCGGATGACCCTCGACGCCCAGGCGCGAGACGAAGGTTTCATACCCGCCGATGATCACCATGATCAGCAGGTTCGAGATCATCACCACATCGATCAGGCCGAGCACGACCAGCATGATGTTGGTTTCGTCGAGCGTCATCGATGCCGTGACCAGATGCCAGACTTCCTTGAGGAACAGCACCACGTAGACAGCTTGCGCGATGATCAGGCCCAGGTAGAGCGGCACCTGCAGCCAGCGGCTCATGAAGATGATGACGGGCAGCGGACGCATCGGGCGGCGCTGACGGGCGGAGGCGAGTCGCGTAGCGGACATAGGCAAGAGTCAGATGAAACGCAGGTGACGGAACACGGGCCAAATGCGCGGACCCAGTGTGCGATGACGCACGTGGATCGGACACGCAAACCATGCGCAGACGGCGCGGTGCACGGCGTGAGAGTGCCGGGTAAGCTTGCATCAGGCGCGCTATTGTACAGCGTCGGGTGAATTTGCTGCGGCGCGGCGGGCAGGGTGGGCCCCGTGAACCGCATGAGCCACATGAGCCACATGAGCCACGTCCTGGCCGGGCGGCGTGCTCAGGACGCCACCGGCGGCACCCGCCTCGGTTTCAGGCTCGCGAGCCCGATGCCCGCGACCACGCAAGCGAGCGCGAAACCGTGCGCGAGCGTGGGCCGTTCGCCGAGAAACGTGATGCCATAGATTGCGGCGGCCACCGGCAACACCGCGCTGAACACGCCCGCGAGACTGCCCGGCACATGGCGGATGCCCTTCATCCATAGCCAGAACGAGAAGATGCTGGCCGACAGCCCGTACCACAGCACCAGTGTCCAGATGCCGACCGGCACCGCCTGATAGTCGAAGTGCACGAGCGCGCCGGCGCCGAGCGGCAGCATCAGTAACAGGCCGAACAGGTGCGTGTACGCGCAGATGTCGATCGGCGCGAGCGTTTGCGTGAGGCGGCGCGACAGGATGATGTAGAGCGATTCGCAGCACACCGCGCCGAGCACCATCAGATTGCCGACGAACGAGGTCTCGCCGGCCGCGTTCTCGCCAACGTGCGCAAGATTGATCACGACGACGCCGACGACCGCCAGCGCGATCGACGCGAGCGCCCGGCCGTTCGGCCGCTCCTTGAGGATCAGCCAGGACAGCAACGCGACGACCGCGGGGATCGTGCTGGTGATGACGCCGGCCGCCACCGCGCTGGTGCGCTGCACGCCATTGAGCATCAGCAACGTGAACCCGAAGGTGCCGAACAGCGCCTGCAGAAACAGGTTGACCCATTCGTCGGGTTTGACGCGGCGCAGCTTCGCCATACGCAGGAGCGGCCAGAGCACCGCCATCGCGATCACGAAGCGCAGCAGCGCGAACAGGGGGACGGGGACGAACTCGACAATCGATTTACCGATGCCGACATTGCTGCCGACCAGCAGCATCGAGGTGATGAGAAGAAGGGCGTAACGATTCAAGCTGGAGTCCGGGCGGCTAGTTCAGTTAGCATTGTAAGAGGCCGTGCGAACCAGCGTAAAGGCACCCGGGCGGACACAAGGGCGGATGCCCGACGTCGCAACGCGTGCGATGTGCAACGCGGTATGCGAGTTCGAATACATAAACGTGGTGTAACGCGTAGCATGCGCGCCTGGACTTGCGTAGTGTCGAGTGCGCCGCTCGTACATCATGTGCGTCACGCTTGAGACCCTACGCGGCACGTCGCATAGGCGTGTCGTATGTCCGCTCGGCTAAGGGTTTTCGCGGGCAAGCCGATGCGGCTCGCGTAAGTGGCTGGTAAGTTGCAACGCTTATGTTTGACCATGAGAGCAGCCAGCTCGTCGCGCACGCATCCATGCTGCAGCGCCGCATGGACAGACAGTACAGACAGGCTGCGGCGCGGCGCCCGGCGTTTCGCTGCGCGAGGGTTGGAGACAGCGCGCGTCGATCATCGGGGTCCGCGCGGACACAGGACAGGGTGCGCCACGGGCGCGCCGGCACAGGTTTTACGTTTCATCTTCACCAAGGGGTTGTCGATGTCTGCGATTGAATCGGTTCTTCAGGAACGCCGTGTTTTCCCGCCCTCCGCTGAAGCAGCGGCAGGCGCGACCATCTCCGGCATGGACGCGTACCAGGCGCTGGCCGCCGAAGCGCAACGCGATTACGAAGGCTTCTGGGGGCGCCTCGCTCGCGAGACGCTGAGCTGGAAGACCCCCTTCACCAAGGTGCTCGACGAATCGAAGGCACCGTTCTACACGTGGTTCGAAGACGGTCAGCTGAACGCGTCGTATAACAGCATCGACCGTCATGTCGAAGCCGGCAATGGCGGGCGCGTCGCGATCGTCTTCGAGGCCGACGACGGCACCGTCACCAACGTCACCTATCAGGATCTGCTGCAACGCGTGTCGCGCTTTGCGAACGCGCTGAAAAAGCGCGGCGTGAAGAAGGGTGACCGCGTGGTGATCTATATGCCGATGTCGATCGAAGGCATCGTCGCGATGCAGGCTTGCGCGCGCATCGGTGCGACGCATTCAGTGGTGTTCGGCGGCTTCTCGTCGAAGTCGCTCAATGAGCGGCTGGTGGACGTGGGCGCGGTCGCGCTCGTCACGTCCGACGAACAGATGCGCGGCGGCAAGGCCTTGCCGCTGAAGAACATCGCCGACGAAGCCCTCGCGATGGGCGGCTGCGAAGCGGTCACGAGCGTGATCGTGTATCAGCGCACCGGCGGCAAAGTCGCGTGGAACGAAGGCCGCGACCTGTGGATGCACGAGCTCGCGCAAGCCGAGTCGGATCAATGCGCGCCCGAGTGGGTCGGCGCCGAGCATCCCCTCTTCATCCTCTATACGTCCGGCTCGACCGGCAAGCCCAAGGGCGTGCAGCACAGCACGGGCGGCTATCTGCTGTGGGCCGCGCAGACCCTGAAGTGGACCTTCGACTGGAAGCCCACCGACGTGTTCTGGTGTACCGCCGACATCGGCTGGATTACCGGCCATAGCTATATCGCGTATGGCCCGCTGACGCTCGGCGGCACCCAGGTCGTGTTCGAAGGCGTGCCGACCTATCCGAACGCCGGGCGCTTCTGGGACATGATCGCGAAGCACAAGGTCACGCTGTTCTACACCGCGCCGACCGCGATCCGCTCGCTGATCAAGGCCGCCGAGGCCGACGCGAAAGTGCATCCGAAGAGCTATGACCTGTCGACGCTGCGCATCATCGGCACGGTCGGCGAGCCGATCAATCCGGAAGCGTGGGTGTGGTATCACGAGAATGTCGGCGGCGGCCGCTGCCCGATCGTCGATACGTGGTGGCAAACCGAAACCGGCGGCCACATGATCACGCCGCTGCCGGGCGCCACGCCGCTCGTGCCGGGTTCGTGCACGCTGCCGCTGCCGGGCATCATGGCGGCGGTTGTCGACGAAACCGGGCAGGACGTACCGAAAGGGCAGGGCGGCATTCTGGTGGTGAAGCGTCCGTGGCCGTCGATGCTGCGCAACGTATGGGGCGACCCGGACCGCTATAAGAAGAGCTACTTCCCCGAAGAACTCGGCGGTACGCTGTATCTCGCCGGCGACGGCGCGGTGCGCGACAAGGAGACCGGCTACTTCACGATCATGGGCCGCATCGACGACGTGCTCAACGTGTCGGGTCACCGGCTAGGGACGATGGAGATCGAGTCGGCGCTGGTGTCGAATCCGCTCGTGGCCGAGGCCGCGGTGGTGGGCCGGCCCGATGCGACCACGGGTGAGGCCGTGTGCGCGTTCGTCGTGCTCAAGGGCGCGCGTCCGCAAGCCGAGGCGGCCGTGAAGCTCGCCAACGAACTGCGCAACTGGGTGGGCAAGGAGATCGGTCCGATCGCGAAGCCGAAGGACATCCGCTTCGGCGAAAACCTGCCGAAGACGCGTTCGGGCAAGATCATGCGCCGCCTGTTGCGCTCGCTCGCGAAGGGCGAGGCCATCACTCAGGACGTGTCCACCCTGGAAAACCCGGCGATTCTCGATCAGCTCGGCGAGTCGCTCTGAGCGGTGGTTGGTCCGGGTCGTGACAAGCGCGTGTCGAGCGATGCGCGCTTGACCTGACGCAAAGCGTGATCACTTGTCGTCTGCCTGGACCACTTAGGCCACACCGTCGATGCCACCGCGCGGACAATCCCGATTGCCTGGCCGGTGGCTTTTTGTTAAATAGGCGCATGGCCGCGTCGCACCACTCCTCTCACGCTACGCTTCATCCCGCGCCCGAACCGCCCGCGGTCTCGGCGGCGATGGCGCGTGCGCATCAAACGTACTGGCGCTTCAATCTCGCGCTGATCGCGGCGCTCATGACCATCGGCTTCGTCGTGTCGTTCGTGCTGCCTCTGATCGCCCTCATGTTGGCGCACGTGCGCATCGGCGGTTTCAGTCTGCCGTTCTATTTCGGCGCACAGGGCGCGATCCTCGTCTACCTCGCGCTAATCGTCGTGTATATCGTGCTGATGCAGCGTGCCGACCGGCGCCTGCAACGTGCGTTCGATGCCGATGCCGATGCCAATGCCGATGCGAGCGCGAGCGCGAACGCCGCAGCCAGCGCAAGCGCGAATGCCGATGCCAACGCGTCAACCGGGCCCGGACGCTGAGCCGATGAAACTTACGCATCGGCTGATCCGCTCCTACGCGCTATATACGCTTGGCTTCCTGCTGTTTATCTACGTGATGTGGCGTATCGAGCGCAACACCGGCCCGGGTGTATGGATCGGCTATGTGTTCCTGTTCGTGCCGATCGCGGTGTACGCGGTGATCGGGGTGCTCTCGCGTACGTCCGATCTGGTCGAATACTACGTGGCGGGGCGGCGCGTGCCGTCCGCGTTCAACGGCATGGCGACCGCGGCCGACTGGTTGTCGGCCGCGTCGTTCATCGGACTGGCCGGGTCGATCTATGCAACCGGATACGACGGTCTCGCGTATCTGATGGGCTGGACCGGCGGCTATTGCCTTGTCGCGTTCCTCCTTGCGCCCTACGTGCGCAAGCTCGCGCGCTACACGATTCCCGATTTTCTCGGCACGCGCTTTTCGAGCAACGCGGTGCGCGGGCTCGCCGCGCTGGCCGCGATCCTGTGCTCGTTCGTCTATCTGGTCGCGCAGATCCAGGGCGTCGGACTGATTGCGACGCGTTTTATCGGCGTGGATTTTGCCATCGGCATTTTCTGCGGACTCGCGGGCATTCTAGTGTGCTCGTTTCTGGGCGGCATGCGTGCCGTCACGTGGACGCAGGTCGCGCAGTACATCATTCTGATCGCGGCGATCCTGATTCCCGTGTCGATGATCGCGCATAAGGACGGCCTCGGCTGGGCGCCGCAAGTCAGTTATGGCCGTTTGATGGCGCGCATGGAACGCCTCGAGCAGCAGGTGCGCGATGCGCCGCTCGAACAGACCGTGCGCGACGACTATCGACGCCGCGCGACGCTGATGCAGATGCGCCTCGACGCGTTGCCGCAATCGTTCGTCGACGAGAAGCAGCGGCTCACGCAGGAAGTCGCCGATCTGCGCCGCCACAATGGTCCGCTGCGCGACATCAAGGAGCGCGAAAGGGCACTCGAACAGTTCCCCCGCGACGCCGCCGCCGCGCAGATCGTCTGGACCCGGCATCGCGACGAAATGCTGATGCGCGCGGCCGCGCCGGTGCCGATGCACGAGCCGTTTCCCGCGGTCAACGACGAGGATCGGCGCATCCACGAGCGTAATTTTCTTTCACTGCTGCTGTGTCTGTCGCTCGGCACGGCGAGCCTGCCGCATATCCTGACGCGCTATAACACGACGACTTCGGTGGCGTCCGCGCGCCGCTCGGTCGGCTGGACGTTGTTTTTCGTCGCGCTGTTCTATTTGACGGTGCCGGTGCTCGCGGTGTTGATCAAGTACGAGATGTTGAGCAACCTGGTCGGCCATCACTTTGCCGATCTGCCGCAATGGTTGATGCAATGGCGCAAGGTCGAACCGAGCCTGATCAGCCTCGCCGATACGAACGGCGACGGCATTGTGCGGTGGAGCGAGATCCAGATGCAGCCGGACATGGTGGTGCTCGCCGCGCCTGAGATCGCGGGGCTACCGTATGTGATGTCGGGTTTAATCGCGGCCGGCGCGCTGGCCGCGGCGCTGTCGACCGCGGACGGATTGCTGCTGACGATCGCCAACGCGTTGTCGCACGACGTGTACTACCACATGGTCGATCCCGGCGCGTCGAGCCAGCGGCGTGTGACGATCTCGAAGATTCTGCTGTTGGGGGTGGCGCTGTTCGCGTCGTATGTGGCGTCGCTGAACACGGGGAATATTCTGTTTCTGGTGGGTGCGGCGTTTTCGCTGGCGGCGTCGAGTCTGTTTCCGGTGCTGGTGCTCGGCGTGTTCTGGAAGCGCACGACGCGGCTCGGCGCCGTGGCCGGCATGGTGGCGGGGCTCGTGGTGTGCATCTATTACATCGTCTCGACCTATCCGTTCTTTACGCAGATGACGGGCTTCACGGGCGCGCGCTGGTTCGGCATCGAGCCGATCAGTTCGGGCGTGTTTGGCGTGCCGGCCGGGTTCCTGGTGGCGATCGGCGTGAGTCTGATCGACCGCAAACCGGATGCTTATACGATCGCGCTGGTGGACTATATCCGGCATCCTTGAGCGGGTTTTCGCATGGGTGTGGCGCACGGCGCGAAGTTTGCTATAATTCGGCTCCCCGCCGGAGAGATGGATGAGCGGTTTAAGTCGCACGCCTGGAAAGCGTGTATAGGTTAATAACCTATCCGGGGTTCGAATCCCCGTCTCTCCGCCACCCTTCCCATAAGGGGTTTTGCGGCCGATTCAAAATCGGATCTGTGCCATAAAAGTAGGGTTTCGTCGAGGGCCAATCCTGACACGCGCAGGGAATCCGCCGGCCCCGACCACAACCTCTTCAGCATCACGCCAAACCGCTTGCGTAGTCTCGCATTCTGAAATTCGCTCGCCTCGACTTCCTTGTCGAACCCCGCTCGTTCGTCCGCCTGTCGGTTGCCGGCCATCTCGCGCGCACACGAAATACGACGAAGGCCAGGTTACCAGGTTTCGCAACAGAGTTGTGGGTAATTGCAAGATCCGCAACACGCTTACTGTTCAACTAAATCCGATGCAGCCTTTCACCCGCAGCAAATGACACGACCGCGCGATGCGGCTCGCATGCTAGTGCTGAATTACTTCGATCATGGCGGGGTAGCCTGCACTGGCTGGTAACAGTCCGCCTTCAACATAGACGTTACGACCATCTATCTCGACGATTCCGCGGACCGTGCCGTCGGCCAGCTTGACGACGTCGCACGGCTTCAAATCCGCCACTACCGAAGCATTGCTGACGAAGAAGCCCGCTCGCGTTCTCGATATGCCCCGGCTCCAATTCACGTCGGAGAAGTCGGCGGGTTGCACGCTGATCACGTGTTCCAGCATCGAGTCCCGCGAAAACTTGGTTTGCGCTCCTCCAACACACGCGTTTTCGCTGGGAAGATTCGATACGCCGACTTCCCGCTGCCACCCGAACACCCTCGCGCTCCATGGACGAACTGAATCGACCGGCAGGCTCACGGCGCGCGAAAGCACACATGCGGAAACTTTCTCCAGACAACCGAAGTTGTCGAGGACGGCGACTCGCGAAGAGAAGTCCGCGTTAGTCCGTTGAATCGCAGGAATTGAGCCAATGGCGAGAAAGACGGCCGCCACTGCGGAGATCGCAGGCGCCGCAACGCGCACCGAGCGGGCGGCACTAATTGAATTCGCAAATGTTCCGATCCAGAAAAGGGCAGTCCACGGCAGATACCGAACAGCGAAAAAATAGCTGAAGTTCACATTCGCATTGCGCAAGTCCTCGTAGGCGATGTTGAGTGTGACACTCGTCATACAGGCGAGCAGGCCGAAGGTCGAAACAAACACGAGGTGCGCACTGCCCTGTTTGAAGCGTACAAACCGGACGATCGAAAAGAAATAGGCACAGAGTCCAACGGCACCCAGAATCGCATCGGCGGCAGCGCTCAGCGCTCCGAACGCCACTCCGTGTCCGAGCAAATACGAGACGTATGCCGGGATTCCGATCCAGGCAGACGGCGCGTGGATCATTTTCGCTAATATCGCCGCCAGTTGGATATGAGGTGTCGTCGGATAGTGAGCCGCGTACACCGAAAATTCCACCGTGAGCAAAACCGCAATAACGGCGAAGCTCTTTCTGCGCATTATTAAAGCGAATGCGATCAGAACAGGAATCGCCAGAACGCCAGCCCCATGACTGATGATCGCGACAGCGAGGAGCAGCCCGGCGACGAATGACTTCGATACAGTTTGATCGCGCGTGAGTAAATACGAGGCTACTGTTATCAGAGACGCGGTGCCGATCAATGTGACCTGAAACGGCCACTCAAGGATGCCTATGTTTTGAGGGCCAAGCAGAAGGAAGGTTGCAAGACCGATCAGCGCGAAGCGTGTCGCGCGATCCCGTTCAGATCCAAAAATGGACGCTGAGATTGTTGCGATGGTCGCCAAACAAAATGCAAAACTGGCCGCGTACAGCAACCATGCGCGCCCCCCGAAGTACATGACATCCAGAAAAGCCAAGCTGAAGACAATGAAATGGGGGTGGTCAACCTGTCGGCGAAACACGAAGTCCGCGACGCTGATCTCTCCGTGCTTCAATTGGGCGGCGCGAAAAAAAACCTGCTCGTAATCGCTGGAGAAGAGGGGGAGATACGTCCGGGCGATTACCGCCAGAGTGATAGTTGCCGCCGCTATCCCCGCGAGAAAGACGAGGAACGATAGCAATTCTGCTGTACGATTTGCGGATTTAATTGTGTGCACTGGTGGCGGTCTCCGGTTCGAGCCCGAAAGTGTAGCGCACGGCAAATATCTATAGTTCAGGAGTATGCGCAGAATGGCCGCAGCCGGCGTGATCGGGGCCTTTCTACACCACGATGCCCCTTGCGATGAGCCGCCGCGACGTCGTCGCCGAGTCGGCCGCAAGGTTCACGAGATAGCCGCAGGCGGTTCGACATCGTGGTGATGCGCATCCTGCACTAAACTAGCGCCCGCCCAAGCCCGCTACGTAAAGAGCAACCCACCGATGCCTCCGTCTCCCGCCGATCCCACCGATTCCCCCACCTTCAGCCTCCCGAAACACCCCCCATTCCAGCGCTTCTGGTGCACGCGCATCCTGTCGTCGCTGTCATTCCAGATGCTCGCCGTGGCGATGGGCTGGCACATCTACGCGCTCACGCATAGCGCCTTCGCGCTGGGCCTCGTCGGCCTCGCGCAATTTCTGCCGATGTTCCTGCTGACGCTGGTGGTTGGCCACGTCGCCGACCGCTACGACCGCCGCCGCATCGCAGCCATCTGCCAAAGCCTCGAAAGCGTCGCTGCGTTGCTGTTCGCTTTCGGCACCTTCGGCGGCTGGATCAGTGCGCCGGTCATCTATGTGCTGGCCGCCTGCGTCGGCGCGGCGCGCGCGTTCGAATCGCCCGCGGTCGCCTCGCTGTTGCCCGCCGTCGTGCCGCGCGGCTATTTGCCGAAAGCGACCGCATGGGCCACCTCCGCGAATCAGACGGCGCAGATCGCCGGTCCCGCGCTGGGTGGTCTGCTGTATGGCATCGGTCCGGGCGCTGCCTACCTCGCGTGCACGCTGTCGTTCGCGGCCGCCGCCGCATCCGTGTGGAGCATCCCGCTGCAAATGAAATCCGCGCGCCGCGCGCCCGTGACGCTCGAGTCGATCTTTTCGGGCATCGCGTTTATCCGCAAGGAGCCAGTGATTCTCGGCGCACTCTCGCTCGATCTGTTCGCCGTCCTGTTTGGCGGCGCGACCGCGCTGTTGCCGATCTTCGCGCGCGACGTGCTGCACACGGGGCCGCTCGGTCTCGGTCTGCTGCGCTCGGGCACCGCGATCGGCGCGCTCGCGGGCACCATCTGGCTTGCGCACTTCCCGTTGCGCAACCGGCCCGGCGCGGCGATGTTCGGCGGCGTGATCGCGTTCGGCCTGGCCACGGTGGTGTTCGGTCTGTCGCATCAATTCTTCGTGTCGCTGTTTGCGCTGATGGCGTTGGGTGCGTCGGACACCATCAGCGTGGTGGTGCGCCTGTCCCTTGTGCAATTGCGCACGCCCGACGAAATGCTCGGCCGTGTGAGCGCGGTCAATTCGCTTTTCATTGGCACCTCGAACCAACTCGGCGAATTCGAATCGGGCGTGACGGCGGGGTGGTGGGGTGCGCGCACGGCGGTGCTGGTCGGCGGCATCGCGACGATCACGGTCGCCTTGCTGTGGATGAAGCTGTTTCCGGCACTGCGCGACACCCGCTCGCTGGAGCGTGAAGAGGAACTGGCGCCAAGCCGTTGATCGAGAGTAGTGACAGCGTTCACCGCGATCGGCTGCGTGGAATGCAAATGCGCGCCTCGCGCGATTGAGGCCACCTCGAGTCCGCACCAGGGCCGCATGACGCGCGACGATTTCGCGAGGCATCCGTGCGCGTGACACAGCATGCTCTGCATGAGCGCCATGAGGGGCAACCAGAGCCGGTGTGACGCGCATACCCATCTGCCCATCGTCACAACAACGACGACCCTCATCACCCGCTTGATCGAGCCGATGCCGGCACCCGCTATGATGATGCGATCGTCACTCGGCCATCATCATCATGCGCATCGCCCCTTTACCTCCGCTCCAGTGTCTGGTCGCGTTCGAATCGGCCGTGCGGCATGCGAGTTTCACCAAGGCCGCCGCCGAACTGCATCTGACGCAAAGCGCGGTGAGCCGGCAGATCGCCCAGCTCGAAGACTTTCTTGGCCGCTCGCTATTCGTGCGCGAGCATCGGGCGTTGCGCCTGACGATCGCCGGCGAAGGCTACGCAAAGCACGTGCAGTGGCTGCTCGCCACCTGCTCCGAAGCCACGCTCGACGTGATGAAGCGCTACGGCGATCTCGAACTGACGATTGCATGCTCGTCCGGCGTCGCGGTATTGTGGCTCACGCCCCGGCTCGGCGCGTTTCGTGCGGCGCATCCGAACGTGAAGATCAGAATGATCGTGCGCGACGGTCTCGCGTCGCTGTCGCCCGCGGAATTCGACGTGGGTCTGTACTACAGCCGTCAGCGTGCCGAACCGCATTTCACCGCACGCCGTATCTTCGACGAAGAGGTGTACCCGGTATGTTCGCCCGGATATCTCGCCGGGCGTGTGCTCGAACCCGCGGACCTCGCGCACGAAACCCTGCTGATGCAGGAGGACGGCCAGCGCCAATGGATGTCCTGGCCCGAATGGTTTCGTCTGAATGGTGTGCAGATGCCGGCCGCGCCGCAGTCGGTCGTCGTCAATCACTATCCGCAGCTCGTGCAGATGGCGATTCTCGGCCAGGGCGTGGTGCTCGGCTGGCGGCATATGATCGACGCGTGCCTGAGCGAAGGGCTGCTGGTGCGCGCGACGCAGGCGTCGGCGAGTCACGGCGGCGGCTATTACGTGGTGTCGCCGAACGACCGCTCGCAGAACCAGGCGGCGCGCCTCTTCACGCGCTGGCTGTTCGAGCAGGCCGAAGCGCAGATGGGCAGGACGGCCGTTTAATTCCCTGAATTCCGCTTCGCATGCGCTACGCGCATGCGTGCATGCGAATCTTTCGTTTCGAAAACAAATCAGGTGTCTCTAGGATCGGTGTTATGCCTGCGAAGGCGCCGCTCGATCATGGCGCAGCGCGTTGCCGGCACTTTCGCCTGACAGGGCAGCCAGATGAGGAAAGAGACCATGCAGGGAACGCTTTCATCCAACGTCGCACTCTCCGTCGACTCGCTCGCGCGGCAACGGCGCCGCGCCATCATCGCCACTGTGCTTGGCAACGGGCTCGAATGGTTCGACTTCACCGTGTACAGCTTTTTCGCGGTCATCATCGCGAAGCTGTTCTTTCCGACCGGCAATGAACTGAGTTCGCTGCTGCTCGCGGTCGCGACCTTCGGCGTGGGCTTTTTCATGCGACCGGTGGGCGGCATCGTGCTCGGCGTGTATGCAGACAAGGTCGGCAGAAAAGCGGCGCTCTCCTTGACCATTCTGCTGATGGCGGGGGGCACCGCGTTGATCGGCCTCGCCCCGACCTACGACCAGATCGGCCTGTGGGCGCCGGTGCTGATCGTGATCGCGCGTTTGCTGCAAGGCTTCTCGGCGGGCGGCGAAATGGGCACCGCCACCGCCTTCCTCACGGAATACGCGCCGTCGAATCAGCGCGCTTTCTATTCGAGCTGGATTCAGTCGAGCATCGGCTTCGCCGTGCTGCTCGGCGCGGCGGTCGGCACCTTCGTGACCACCAACCTGAGCGCGGACGCGTTGCACTCGTGGGGCTGGAGAATGCCGTTCCTGATCGGCATTCTGATCGGACCGGTCGGCTATTTCATCCGCAGCCGCATGGATGAAACGCCGGCGTTCAGCGCGGTGGCCGACGAAGCGAAGAACGATTCGCCGCTCGCCGAAGTGTTCCAACGCTTTCCGCGCGAGACGTTCGCGAGCTTTTCGATGGTGATTCTGTGGACCGTCTGCACCTACGTGCTGCTGTTCTATATGCCGACCTACTCGGTACGCACCTTGCACCTGCCGCAATCCACCGGCTTTTTCGCGGGCATGTTTGGCGGCCTGATGATCATGTGCTTCTCGCCGGTGGTCGGCAAGCTGGCCGACCGCTTCGGCCGCCGCGTGTTCCTGTCCGGCGCGGCCGTCTCGATCCTGCTGCTCGCATGGCCGATGTTCGCCTACATCAATCACACGCCGGGCCTCGCGTCGCTGATGGTGTTCCAGGGCGTGTTCGGTTTGCTGATCGCGGCGTACACTGGCCCGATTCTCGCTGCGTTCTCCGAACTGTTTCCGACCAAGGTGCTGTCGACCGGCTTGTCCGTCGCCTACAACTTCGCCGTGACGATTTTCGGCGGCTTCGCGCCGTTCTTCATCACGTGGCTGATCGCCTCGACGGGCAGCAACATGGCGCCCGCGATCTACGTGATGATTGCCGCGGCCATCAGCCTCACCGGCACCTTCTTCGTGCGCGATTCGCGCCAACGCCGCGCCTGAAGCGGCGCGTGCGGCCCGGCGGGGGCCGCACGGTTTCCTTCATCCAGTCAGGAAGATATCAATGAGCATTACGGTAATCAGTGGCGGCAGCGTACTCGATCTCGCACAGGGCGTGCTGCTCGAACATCATCATGTCGTGATCGAAAACGGCCATATCGTCGAAGTCACCGATCGTCCCGTCGACCTGCCGAACGCGCGCGTGATCGACGCGCGCGGCAAGACGGTGATGCCCGGCCTGATCGACTGTCACGTGCACGTGCTGGCTTCACGCGCGAACCTCGGCGTGAACGCGGCGCAGCCGAACATCCTCACCGTGATTCGCGCGTTGCCGATTCTGAAGGCGATGCTCGGGCGCGGCTTCACGAGCGTGCGCGATGCGGGCGGCGCGGATTGGGCGCTGACGCAGGCACTCGAAAGCGGCCTGATTCCGGGGCCACGAATTTTCCCGTCGGGCAAGGCGTTGTCGCAGACCGGCGGTCATGGCGATTTCCGGCCGCGCGGCGACGTGCTCGAACCGTGCTCATGCGCGTTTCGCGCGGGCGCGATTGCGCGCGTGGTCGACGGCGTGGACGCGGTGCGGCTCGCCGTGCGTGAAGAGATCCAGAAGGGCGCCACGCAGATCAAGATCATGGCGTCGGGCGGCGTCGCGTCGCCGACCGATCCGATCAGCAACACGCAGTATTCGGAGGACGAAATCCGCGCGATCGTCGCCGAGGCCCAAGCGGCCAACACCTATGTGATGGCGCACGCGTACACGAGCCGCGCGATCTCGCGGGCGATTCGCTGCGGTGTCCGAACGATCGAACACGGCAACCTCGTCGACGAAGCCGCCGCGCAACTGATGCGCGAGCATGGCGCGTTCGTCGTGCCCACGCTCGTCACCTACGACGCGCTGGCTAAACACGGCGCCGACTACGGCTTGCCGGCCGATTCGATCGCGAAGATCGAAACCGTGCGCCAGGCAGGGCGTGATTCGCTGCAGATCTATGCGAATGCGGGCGTGCCAATGGGTTTCGGTTCGGACTTGCTTGGCGAGATGCACACGTTCCAGAGCGACGAGTTGCGCATTCGCGCCGAAGTGCTCGGTAATCTGGAAGCGCTGCGTTCGGCCACGACGATCGCTGCGGACATCGTCGAGTTCAAGGGCAAACTCGGCATCATTGAGGCGGGCGCGATTGCGGACGTGCTGGTGGTCGACGGCGATCCGCTGAAGGATATCGGCGTGCTGACCGGGCAGGGCGAGCGTCTCGCGTATGTGTTGCAGCGAGGCGAAGTGGTGAGCGAGCGGGGCGTCGTCGCGTCGCACTGATTCGCGATCGGGCGCGGCTTCGCGCAAGCTGCGTCCGGCTGTCATGGCACAGGCGCTTTCCGGCACGGTGACGCTGCGGGCGCAGCGTCAGTTTCTCCACGCCCCAAGCGGGCGTTCGTGCGCCAGACGTGCGAGACGCGCCAGAGTGCCGTCGCCGGCATCGCGCCAGGGCGGTTCCCGTCACGCCCGCGCGACGCTGGTGCGCCAGGCGCTCCAGCGCACCGTCGCCAGAATCGACGCGGCGACGATCAGCGCGCCACCGATCCACGCGGTCACAGAAATCCGTTCACCTAGCCAGATGCACGCGAACAGCGCGCCGAACGCGGGTTCGCTGCCCATCAGCAGCGACACGCGCGTCGGACTGCTGCGCTTGATCGCGAAGTTCTGCGCGAAGAACGCAAACAGCGTGCAGGCCAGCACCAGATACGCGACGTAGGCCCAGAACGTCGCGTGGCCGTTCAGCGTCGGCACCGCTTGCCATTGCTGATGCGGCGCAAACAGCCACGCCGCCGCCGCGCTGCCGAACGCCACCACACCCGACTGAACGGCAGTCACCGACAACGGCGGCAGCGCCGAATCGCGCATCACGCGTTTGGTCACGCACACAGTCAATGCACGCAGCAACGCGGCGAGCAGGATCAGTGCGTCGCCCGGATTGAAGCTCAGCGCGCTATCGCCGGCCAGCAGCCACGCGCCGAGCAGCGACAGCGCCACCGCGGCCCATTCGATGCGGCTCGGCCGGCGCTTGAGCAGCCACCATTCGACGAGCGGCGTCAACACCACGCACAGGCTGATCAGAAACGCGGCGTTGGCCGCACGCGTCATCAGGATGCCGAAGGTCTCGCACAGGTAGATGCCGAGCAGCAGCATGCCGGCGATCAGCACGCCGCGCAGCGTGCGGGCGTCGGCGGCGCGCAGGTGGCGCAATGCGGGCGACAGGATCACGAACGTGATGCCGAAGCGCAATGCCAGCAAACCCAGCACCGGATAAAACACCAGCGCGCTCTTCACGACACCGTAACTGGTCCCCCATACCACTGCGACCGCGAGCAGCATCAGATCGGACAGCAGGAGCAGACGTTCTTGTTTCGACATTGAAAGACCTCGACCACGTACTACGGAACGCGTATTGTCGAGCTTTGCGCCTGAGGCGATAATCAGGTCGTCACGCACATCTTATATGTCGCAAACGCATTAATCGATACTCCACCGAGAGAGCCTCCCCAATGACCCCCACCGAGCTTTTCGCGCTGCTGCCGGACATGGCGGTGTTTGCACGCGTCGTCGATGCCGGCAATTTCTCGGTGGCCGCGCGTCAGTTGGGCAGCACGCCCTCCACGGTCAGCCGGCAGATCAAGCGGCTCGAGGACGCGCTCGCCACCCGTCTGCTCGAACGGTCCACGCGCACGGTGCGGGTCACGGAATCGGGAGCGCAGGTGGTGCGGTTCTGCCGCGACATGGTGAGCGCCGCGTCGGGTGCGGTCGACGCCGCCGGGCAACTGGCCGGACGGCCGCAAGGCAAGGTGAGCGTGAGCGCGCCGACCCAGTTCGCGAAGGCGGTGATTCATCCGCTGATCGCCGGCTTCCTGCGCGCGTATGACGAAGTGGATCTGCAACTGCTCTTCACCGACCACGACGTCGATCCGCTCGCCGATGACGTCGACCTGGTGATCCGTCTGACCGAGCATCCGCCGCAGGGTCTGGCGGGCCGGCGCTTGGGCGCGGTGCGCTGGTTGCTGGTGGCGTCGCCCGGGTATTTGCGCGAGCGTGGCGCGCCTAGGCAGCCGCGCGATCTGCTGAAGCACGACTGCATCTATCTCGGCGAAACCGCCGACGACAACCGCTGGCGCTTTCGCCGCGGCACGGAAACGCAAAGCGTCGATGTGAAGGGGCGTTACATCGCCAACCATGCGCTCGCGCGGCTCGAAGCCGCGCAGCAGGACTTCGGCATCGCGAGCGTGCCGGAGTTTGCCGCCGTGCGCGCGCTGCAGAGCGGCGAACTGGTGCAGGTGCTGCCGGACTGGCGTCTCGAAGCGCGCGCGTACGAGGGCACGGTGTGGCTGCTGTATCCGCCGAACCGTTTTTTGCCGCCGAAGGTGAGGGCATTGATCGATTACCTGGTCGAGCATCTGCGCGAGCGGCTCGATGCAAACTGACGCACCTTCCGCACGAGCGTAATCGACCTCGCGCAACCTCTTACAACGTCAAGCGACCGCCGGCACCGCCCCCAGCGCATGCCGAATCGCATCGGCCAGTTCGGCCGCGGCGAACTTCGCCACGTACCCGTTCGCGCCGGCGTTCTTCACGTGCGCTTCGTTCGCCGCGCCCGTCAACGATGAATGGATGATCACCGGAATATCGCGGGTCCGTTCGTCGGCTTTGATCTGGCGCGTCAGCATGAAGCCGTCCATCTCCGGCATTTCGAGGTCGGTCAGCACGAGCGCGATATGGTCCTTGGCCCGCGAGCCGCTCGACTGCGCTGCGCACGCGACCTGCTGCAAGGTATTCCACGCTTCTTCGCCGGTCTTGGTCATCACGTAATCCGCACCGATCGCGCTCAAGGCCTGCTCGATCAGCTTGCGCGCGAAACCGGAATCGTCGGCGGCGAGAATCTTCGCGCCAGGGCGGATGCCCAGCGCCTCACCGACCGAGGTGGGATCGACGCTCGGGTGCTGTGACGGAAACACGTCGCGCAACACCTGCTCCACGTCGATCACCTGCGCGAGCCGCGAATCGCCCGTATTGCCGTCGATGCGCGCGATGCTGGTGACGAGATTGCCGCCCGCCGTGCCGTCGGCGGACAGCACCTGGTTCCACTCCAGCCGCACGATATCGTCCACTTCCTCGACCGCGAACGCCTGTGTCGAACGCGCGAATTCCGTGACCAGCAGGATGTTCAGACCGCGCGTCGGCTCGCAGCCCATCAGACGCGGCAAGTCGATCACCGGGATGATCTGCCCGCGAATATCCACCGCGCCCATCACGAACGGCGACGAACCGGCGATCGGCGTGACCGGCGGCATGGTCGAGATTTCCCGCACTTTGAAGACGTTGATTCCATACAGTTCGTGTGCGTCGCTGCCCGGCACGCTGCCGAGGCGATACAGCAACAACTCGAATTTGTTGGAACTGGTCAGGTTGCTGCGTTCGTGATTGGCTCGCTGTTCTTCCGCCATCGAATCTCTCCAGGATTGCGCCGTGTGTCGTGCGCCATGCAGTGTTGCGTCGGCCCCCGGCGCGCGGCTTACCTTCGGGTTATCGGCGCCGTCTGAGAAAAATTCAGGGGTTCTGCGCTGTTTTAATCGCATCGTCTGGTTAACACGCACGCATCGGGCGGAACGCGTGAAGTGCGTGCGATACCGGCATGTCAAGGCATTGTTATGAAGCTTACCTAAGGTTACAGAAGCGACAGCACCGTTTCACATGGTCTTTCGCGCGCCTCCTAGAATCGACAGCGATAAAAGCGTCGTGCCGTCGGCGGCCCCAGGTTGGGCTGCAGTTTTGCCCGCAGTGTGATGTTCGACGCGCACACGCATCGCTGTTGTTTCGCTTCCACCTCAAGGAGAACGTATGATCCGCTTGCCTCTCGCCACCATCGCCAGCGCCTGCATGACCGGCCTTCTGGCTGTCGCCACCGCGGCCAGCGCTCAGACCACGACAGCCGCACCGGCAGCGGCGGACACGGGCCGTCTGCATGCCGCCGACCAGACGTTCATCGCGGACGGCACCAAGGCCATCGCGACGCAGCGCGACGCCGCGCGCATCGCCACGTCGCGTTCCACCGACCGCGACGTGAAGGCGTTTGCCGAACGCGTCTCGACCGATAACGCGAAGATCTCGGACGCGCTGCGCGCAGCGAGCCCGCGCGGCGTCGATGTGCCGAAGAACGATCCCGACGCGGCGGTGCTCGCGAGCATCAACAATCTGCGCGGCGCGGAGTTCGACAAGACGTATATCGAACAGGTCGCGCTTGCCGGCGAACAGAAGACTTTGTCGGCGTTCCAGGCAGAAATCGCCTCGGGTCGCGACGAGCAGTTGAAGGACGCGGCGAAGAAGGCGTTGCCGACCATTCAGCAGCACTACGCGATGGCGCAGGATCTCGCGAAGCGCAAGCATCTGTCGGGCACGGCGCAGTAAGGGGTTTGACGCGTGTTGCGTCATGTCTCGTCGCCGGTGCGTGACGCGTAAAACGTAATGCGCGCGGCGCGGGCCGGACGGCGGGAATGTCCGGCCCGTTGCAAAACCGGCGTGCCACGCATGCACGTCGCACGCCGCGCTTCGCGTGGCAGGCCAGCAGTGGTTCGAAGCGGGGCTTTCGACGATAATCGCTCTTTTCTTGCGTGCTACGCGCAGCGTCTCGCCTGACGACTTGCGCATCGGCACCGCACCGGCGATTTCTCGCGCATCCCATCGAAGCTGACCGTATGAACAAGCCCGGCAATCTGCCGCAACAGTTGGAGTACATGCTTCGGCAAGCCGTCGCCCTGCAGCACAACGGCGCGATCGTCGAGGCCGAAGAACTCTATCGCGAGATTCTCGAACTCAAGCCGCGCCATTTCGATGCATTGGCATGGCTCGGCGAACTCGCGCTGCAAACGGGCCGTCCGCAAGAGGGCTGCGATCTGCTCAAAAAGGCGCTTGCCGTCAACGCGAAACAAGCGCCGGTTCATTCGAACCTGGCCTACGCGCTGAATGCATTGCAGCGCTACACCGAAGGCCTTGCCAGCGCCGATCGCGCGCTCGCATTGCAGGCGAACTTCCCCGACGCATTGAACAATCGCGGCAACGCGCTGGCCGGTCTGAACCGGCCGCTCGATGCGCTTGCCGCTTTCGATCGGGCCATCGCGTCGATGCCGCAGGCCGCGCCGTTCTGGAACAATCGCGCGTGCCTGTTGCGCGACATGGGCCGCGCCGGCGACGCGCTCGCAGACCTCGATCACGCCCTCGCGTTGCGCCCCGACTATGCCGCGGCGTGGAGCAATCGCGGCAACGTGCTCGCCGACATGAACCGGCCGCAGGAAGCGGAGCACAGCTACCGGCGCGCGTTGGAACTGGCGCCGGCATTCGTCGACGCATGGAACAATCTGGGCCTTGCACAGACCGATCTCGATCAGCACGCGCAGGCCCTATCGAGTTATGAGCGCGCGCTCGCGCTCGATCCTGAATCGGTGGAAACGCGCTGGAACCAGTCGCTGTGTCTGCTGCGAATGGGGCGGTTCGAAGCCGGCTGGCGGCAATACGAATCGCGCTGGGAGCGCACTCGTATCAAGGCGGCGAGGCGCGGTTTCGCGCAGCCGCTGTGGCTCGGTGATTTTCCGCTCGACGGCAAGACGATTCTGTTGGACGCGGAGCAGGGGCTTGGCGACACGCTGCAGTTTTGCCGCTATGCCGCGCTGGTGTCGAAGCTCGGCGCTAAGGTCGTGCTCGAAGTGCCGTCCTCGCTGATGCGCCTGATGACCACGCTCGGCGGTGTCGGCCAACTGGTCGAGGCGGGGCAGCCGTTGCCGACGTTCGATTGCCACTGTCCGCTGCTGAGTTTGCCGCTCGCGTTCAGGACCGACGAGGCGAGCATTCCGGCGTTCACGCCTTATCTGTTCGCTAATGCCGAGGCCGCGCGCGCATGGCGCGAGCGTATCGGCACGCAGGCCGGTCGCCGTCTGAAAGTGGGCCTAGTGTGGGCGGGCGAAAACCGCTCGCACGTCGCGGAGTTGCGCAGGATCGACGAGCGCCGCTCGATCGCGCTCGAACGCTTCGCCCCCATCTTCGAGGTGTCGGACGTGTGCTTTTTCAGCCTGCAGAAAGGCGCGGCGGCGTCTCAGTTGGGGGATAGCGCACTGAGCGGGCGCGTCGTCGATTACACGGAGGACTTGCACGATTTCGCGGATACCGCCGCACTCGTTGCCAACCTCGATCTGGTGATTTCGGTGGATACGTCGACCGCGCATCTGGCCGGCGCGCTGGGCAAGCCGGTCTGGATTCTGAACCGCTTCGACACTTGCTGGCGCTGGTTGCTGGAGCGCAGCGATACGCCGTGGTATCCGGGCGCGCGGCTGTTCAGGCAGCCTGCGTTGGGGGATTGGGACAGCGTGATGCGGGCCACGCGGGAAGCGTTGGGCGCGGCGGCCGGAAGGGGAGAGTAGGCAAGCCAGTTGCACCTGTTCGTCGACGGTGAGGTCGATTCGCTCGTCGTGCATCGCGTTGCCCGCCAATCGCCAGCCATCCCATCGACGCATTTATCCAGACACGCGTAGACTGAACGTCCGTTTTATCGACGGCTATGCCACGGGAGAGTCAACAATGGAATACAGACATCTGGGTGCATCCGGTTTCAAGGTGCCGGTGCTGAGTTTCGGCACGGGCACGTTTGGCGGCAAGGGCGAGTTTTTCGAGGCGTGGGGCGCCACCGACGTCGCCGAAGCGCGCCGCCTGATCGACATCTGCTTCGACGCGGGCGTCACGATGTTCGACACCGCGGACATCTATTCGAAGGGCGCATCCGAGTCGGTGCTCGGTGAAGCGCTCAAGGGCAAGCGCGACAAGGCGATCATCTCGACCAAGGCGACCTTCCGCTTCGACGACGAACCGAACAGCGTCGGCTCGTCGCGCTTCCATCTGATCCAGGCGGTCGACGCCGCGCTCAAACGCTTGCAAACCGATTACATCGACCTGTTCCAGTTGCACGGCTTCGACGCCAGAACGCCGGTCGCCGAAGTCCTGTCGACGCTCGACGATCTCGTGCGCGCCGGCAAGATCCGCTACACCGGCGTGTCGAATTTCTCCGGCTGGCATCTGATGAAGTCGCAGGATGTCGCGGACCGCTACGGCTATCCGCGCTATGTCGCGAATCAGACCTACTACTCGCTGGTCGGCCGTGACTACGAGTGGGAGCTGATGCCGCTCGGCATCGACCAGGGCGTGGGCGCGGTGGTGTGGAGCCCGCTCGGCTGGGGGCGTCTGACCGGCAAGATCAAGCGTGGCCAGCCGCTGCCCGATTCGAGCCGGCTGCACAAGACCGCCGACATGGGCCCGCCGGTACCGGACGATTATCTGTTCCGCGTGCTCGATGCCATCGACGAGGTCGCCGCCGAAACCGGCAAGACGGTGCCGCAGATCGCGTTGAACTGGCTGCTGCAACGGCCGACGGTGTCGACGGTCCTGATCGGCGCGCGCAACGAGGAGCAATTGCGCCAGAACCTCGGCGCGGTCGGCTGGAACCTGACGCCCGAACAGGTTGCGAAACTCGACGCGGCGAGCGCCGTGCGCCCCGCTTATCCGTATTGGCACCAGGAAGGGTTCGAGGAGCGTAATCCGAAGGCGGTGTGAGCGCGCCGATGCCCGTACCGGCGCCCGTGACCAGGACGACGTTGTTGCGCATTTTTTCCTCCGATTCGCTTCAGTTCAATTGAAAATGCGATGCCCGTGAACGCCGCGCGAGGCGCGCTCGCGACGCGCTTGCTCCATGCGTCGCGGGCGCCCGCAGCGAGTCGGTCGCCTCAAGCGAGGCCGCCGTTCGCGCGCAGGATCTGACCATTGACCCAGCCCGCATCCGCGCTGGCGAGGAACGCCACCACCGAGGCGATATCGTCCGGCTGACCGAGGCGTTGCAGCGGCGGCATCTTCGCGAAGTTCTGGATCTGTTCTTCGGTCTTGCCGTCGAGGAACAGCGACGTCGCGACCGGGCCCGGCGCCACGGCGTTGACGGTGATGTTGCGGCCGCGCAGTTCTTTCGCGAACACATGCGTGAAGGCTTCGACGGCCGCCTTGGTCGCGTTGTAGATCGCGTAGCCCGGCATGTTCAGCGCGAGCGTGGTGCTCGAGAAGTTGACGATGCGCCCGCCGTCGTTCATCCGCGCGGCCGCTTCGCGCAGCGTATTGAAGGTGCCGCGTACGTTGATGTCGAAGGTCTGGTCGTACAGCGCGTCGCTGGTGTCGGCGAGCGGCACCGGCTTGAGCACGCCGGCGTTGTTGATCAGCACGTCCACCTTGCCGAGCTGCTGTTCGGCGACTTCGAACATGCGGCGCACGTCGTCGGCGTTCGATACGTCCGCTTGCACTGCGATCGCCTTTGCGCCTGCGGCGGTGAGTTCGGTGACCAATGCATCGGCTTCGGCCGAGCTGGATGCGTAGTTGATGGCAACCGCGAAACCGTCCTTCGCGAGACGTTGCGCGACCGCCGCGCCGATACCACGGGATGCGCCGGTCACGATGGCGACTTGAGCGTTGTCGAGCGTGTTCATGATTCGTTTCCTTCGAGGTGGTGAGTTAGCGAGGTGAATCATGGCCGCTTTTGCGGCGTAGATAATCGGGTTAGACTTGCCATAATCATTCCATTTACTTTAATAATCGACGGCATCTGACCGCCGGGATGCCAACCATGGATCGTTTCGAGGAAATGCGGGTTTTCGTGCGGATCGCCGAGCGGCAGAGCTTCACGCGCGCGTCAGACGACCTGCAGATTCCGCGCGCGACCGTCACCAATCTGATGAAGCGCATGGAGCAGCGGCTCGGCGCGCGGCTGCTCGAGCGCACCACGCGCACGGTGCGGCTCACGCATGATGGCGAGGCGTATTACCGCCGCTGCGTACGGTTGATCGCCGACATGGAAGAGGCCGAGGGTTCGTTCTCGAATCTCGCGCCGAAGGGGCTGCTGCGGGTGAATCTGCAGGGCACGCTGGCGCGGCACTTCGTCGTGCCGGCGCTGCCGGCGTTTCTCGCGCGCTATCCCGAGATCGAACTGACGATCGGTGAGGACGACCGCCTCGTCGATCTGGTGCGCGAGGGGATCGACTGCGTGCTGCGCGCGGGCAATCTGCAGGATTCGTCGATGGTGGGGCGGCGCGTCGCGCAACTGCCGCAGGTGACGGTGGCGAGTCCGGCGTATCTCGCGGAATATGGCGAGCCGGCCGATCCGGCGGCGCTGTCCACGCACCGCGCCGTAAATTACGTGTCGAGCGCGACCGGCAAGCCGGTGCCGCTCGAATTCCGCATCGACGGGCGGGACAGCGCGATGGTGCTGCCGTCGGCGGTGTCGGTGACGGGCGTCGAGCTTTATGCCGGGTCGGCGCTCGCCGGACTGGGGATCGTGCAGGTGCCGCAATACCGGGTCGCGGGGGAACTGGCGGCGGGGCGGCTGAAGGTCATCCTCGCGGATTTTCCGCCGCCGCCGATGCCGGTTTCGGTGCTGTATCCGCAGAATCGCCAGTTGTCGTCGCGCGTGCGGGTGTTTGCGCAGTGGCTGCGGGATATTTTCGAGGCGGCCGGCGGGGCGGCGCGGGACGGCGTGTGAATGAGGCTGTGCGGACGGCTTTGTGGCGATAGGGAGAGCGTCGGCGCGAAGCCGTCTGTCGGTGGCTCGTGGGGATCACGCCTTCACCAACTGCCGTTGTGACGCGGTCGCTGTTCCAGCTTCCTGTACCGCCGTCGGGTTAGAGCGGGGCGGCGCGGTTCGTGCGATTTTTCCGAAGGCACATCACGTGATCTATTCGGCTCTTTTGCGGCCGCCATATCGCTGTAGTGGACGCCCAGCAGCGCTTAGCCGTACCATCATTTCGACAAACCCGTTCGAAGGAATGGAACATGTTGTCCGAAGACGAACTGGCCTTGCTCGACGCGATTCGCGAGACCGGCAGCCTGTCGCGCGCGGCGGCGCGCCTCGGCAAGGCGCCGTCCACGGTGTCGCATGCCGCGCGGCAACTCGAAACCCGCTTCGACGCGCTGCTGTTCGACCGGCGTCGCTACCGGCTGCAACTAACACCCGCCGGCCAGCTTCTCGCCGACGAAGCCGCGCGCCTGATGCTCGACATGGCGCGCATGACGCAGCGCGTGAAGCAGATCGCGAGCGGCTGGGAGGACCGGCTGTGGGTGGTCACCGATGAGATCCTCGAATTCGAGCTGCTGATGCCGGTGGTGCGCGCATTCGATGCGCTCAACTCGGGCGTCAAGTTGCGCTTCACGCACGAAGTGCTGAGCGGAACATGGGAAGCGTTGCGCGACGGCCGCGCGGATCTGGTCGTCGGCGCGACCAATGAGCCGCCGGCGATTCCCGGCCTGCGCTGGTTCGAACTCGGGGTGATGGACTGGGTGTTCGCGGTGTCGCCGCGTCATCCGCTGGCGGCAGTCGAAGGGCCGCTCGGCCGCGAGCGGATCGTCGAACATCGCGCGGTGGTGGTGGCCGATTCGTCGCGCACGACGGCGGGGCGGGCCTATGGTGTGATGGGCGGGCAGGCGTCGCTGGCGGTGCCGAGCATGCGGGCAAAGATCCTCGCGCAGCGCGACGGCTTGGGGGTGGGGTGGCTGCCCCGTCAGCGGGTGGCGTCGCTATTGAAGCAGGGCGAGCTGGTCGAGAAGGCGACCGCCGATCCGCGCGAGCCGAACGTGTTGTACGTCGCGTGGCGTGGCGATCATGAGGGGCGCGCGTTGCAATGGTGGCTCGAACAGTTGCGGCAAGCGCGGCTGGCGAAGCGGCTCGTGCGCGGGGTGGATATGACGCTTGGGTCCGGAGGCGTTCAGCGTTGAAGTGAGTGTGGGGTGTTGCCCTTGCGGGGGCTTCTTTGCCGCGTTGGTCGTTTAACGTGAGCCGGTATTCTGTTTGAGTTGCGAGCTATCTGCGATCTGGTTCGCTTGATGTTGCGTCGAGCGTTCCTGCCGGGGCCGTATTCCCTTGCGCGACTGGGGGCAGGATGTTCTCGAACAGGTCAACGTCCAGCGTGTCTCGACAAGTCGGCGCATGATGGTTGGCGATTGATGCGCGACGGCGCATGATGAACCGCTGACCGAAAGCGCCAAATCGTTGACAGGCCAGCAACAGGTCCATGGCGAGCGCGTCAGCGAGGCGCCATCCTGCGGCAATCTGCCGACACCTGTTTTTCTGCGTGGGCCGAGCGGCTTCTCATGGGATCATACGCACCGCGTCAGGCGACAGGCCTTTCACACGATCCACCCGAAGGAATGGCCCTTGAGATGCGCCCGACAGCAGTACCCTCGGATCACGCCCAAAGAAAAACTCCCTCGAAACACGCAATAACTGGAGCGACACAATGATAGAAGGACTGGTGGGCGGACGTTTATACGGTGAGGCTCAGATCCGCACGGGGCAGAACGGCAGGCGCTTCGTTACCTGCAAGGTGCGCGCGGCCACCAACGACGGCGACACGATCTTCGTCAACGTGATTGCATTCGACGACGACGTGCAAACCGCGCTGCTCGCCTTGGGCGACGCCGACAGCGTCGCCCTGAGCGGCACGTTGACGCCCAAGGTCTGGACCGACAAGAATGGCCTCGTCAAACCGGCCGTCGACATGATCGCCCACAAGCTGTTGAGCGCTTACGCCGGGCGCCTCGACGGCGGCGAATGAGGCGCTTTCGCGGACTTGCCGGCGGCGGCGTCGAGGTATTCGACGAAGCGGTCGGCGACCGGCTCCGCATCGCCGCTCCTGCGCAACAGCAGTACTTGCGATAGCAGCGTCTCGCCGCGCAGCGGCAAAAAGCACACGCGCGGGTCCTGCACCTGCCGCAAGGTGTACGGCACCAGCGCGACCCCCATGCCGAAGCCGACCATCGTGACGACGGTCTGCCACAGCCGCGCCTCATGGCGAATCAACGGACTGAACCCCGCGCTCACGCACTGCGCGATGATCAGATCGTGATAATGCGGCGACACGGTGCGCGGAAACAGAATGAACGGCTCCTGCGCGAGCGCGCGCAGATCGACCCGGCGCTTGCGCGCGAGCGGGTGATCGGCCGGCAGGCAGCATAGGAACGGCTCGGAAAACACCGGCGTGGACGTGACGTCGGACGGAAAGTTGCCCCAATGCGCGCAACCCATATCGATCTGCATCCGCTGGATCGCATGCACTTGCTCGCTGGTGTTCATCTCCTTTAATACGATTTCGACGCCCGGATAGTCGGCCTCGAAACGGCTCACCGCGTGCGGCATGCCGCGGTACAGCATCGAATTCACGAAGCCGATCCGCAGGCGGCCAGCGAGGCCGTGCGCTGAGCGCACCGTGATGCGTTCGGCTTCGCCTGCCTGCAATAGCAGGCGGCGCGCTTCGCCGAGCAGCACCTGACCGGCGTTGGTCAGCGCGACCGACTTGTTGGTGCGCGCGAGCAGTTGCACGCCGAGCTGTTCTTCGAACTTGCGGATGTCGAAGCTCAAGGCCGGTTGCGAGATGAACAGCCGCTTGGCCGCGCGGCCGAAATGCAGTTCCTCGGCGACCGCCACGAAATAGCGCAATTGTTTCAGGTCCACGGCGGTCTCCGGTCGTTATCGATAAGCTGTGTCTATCGTACCGGATATAAGTTGTATTAGACGATTATCGAAGCCGCTTCTATGCTCCTCCCACAAGACAGGAGACAAGCATGAGCGACATCATCGCGCAGCCGGCACACGGCTCGTCCAACATTCCCGATAGCCGCGGCATCAACTTCTTCACGAGCGACCCGGATTTCGCGCGCCTCATCAGGCTGCATCTCGGCGACGAGCTGTACCGCGAACTCGAAAGCCAGTTCATTGAGCTAGGCCGGCGCGCATCCGGCGAACTCGACATATGGGCGCTATCCGCCGACCGGAACCCGCCGCAATTGCGTCATCGCACGCGCCGTGGCGAAGCGCTGCAGAGCATCGACAAGCACCCCGATTACATCGCGCTGGAACGCGTCGCGTATTCCGAGCTGGGGCTCGCGTCGCTGAGCCACGACACCCGCGACGGCAGGACGCCGCCACCGCCGCTCGTCAAATACGCGCTGACCTTCCTGTTCGTGCAGGCGGAATTCGGCCTGTGCTGCCCCGTCAGCATGACCGATTCGCTCACGCGCACGCTGCGCAAATTCGGCGCGCCCGAACTGGTTGCGCGCTTTCTGCCGAAGCTGGCCTCGCGCGATTTCGACACGCTGTTTCAAGGCGCGATGTTCATGACCGAACAGGCGGCCGGCTCCGACGTCGCGCGCATCGCCACGCGTGCGGCGCTCGAAACCGATGCGAACGGCGACGCGGCGTGGCGCCTGTACGGCGACAAATGGTTCTGTTCGAATGCCGACGCCGATCTGGCGATGGTGCTCGCGCGTCCCGACGATGCGCCGCCCGGCATCAACGGCCTCGGCCTGTTCCTGCTGCCGAAGACGCTGCCCGACGGCTCTCGCAACCGCTACCGGATCGTGCGTCTGAAGGACAAGCTCGGCAGCCGTTCGATGGCGAGCGGCGAGATCGTGCTCGAAGGCGCGCTCGCGTATCTGATCGGCGAAGTGGGGCGCGGCTTTCATCAGATGGCCGACATGATCAACATGTCGCGCCTGTCGAATGGCGTGCGTGCCGCGGGGCTGATGCGTCGTGCGCTGACCGAGGCGCTGCACATCGCGCGCCATCGCGAAGCATTCGGCCGCAAGC
The DNA here is from genome assembly GCF_902859935.1 of Paraburkholderia fynbosensis. Taxonomy (GTDB): domain Bacteria; phylum Pseudomonadota; class Gammaproteobacteria; order Burkholderiales; family Burkholderiaceae; genus Paraburkholderia; species Paraburkholderia fynbosensis. Next base: position 621,041 of record NZ_CADIKI010000001.1, on the reverse strand, counting down.
TGATCGACATGCCGTTGATGCAGCGGCAACTCATGAAGATGATGCTGCCCGCCGAGCAGGCGCGTTCGATGTTCATGCGCATCGCGCTGCTGCTGCCGCGGGCCGACGCGGGCGATCGCGAGGCGGCGAAGTGCGTGCGCATCCTCACGCCGCTGATCAAGTTCCGCGCCTGCCGCGACGCGCGCCGTGTCACCGGCGATGCGATGGAGGTGCGCGGCGGCACCGGCTATATCGAGGAATGGAGCGACGCGCGGCTCGTGCGCGATGCGCATCTCGGCTCGATCTGGGAAGGCACCAGCAACATCGTCGCGCTCGACATCGCGCGGGCTGCGAAGCGCGACGGTGCGCTTGAGCCGTTGCGTGCCTACTTGCAAGACCTGCTCGGTGCGGCCGGCTTGCCGGCGACCAGCCTTGCGCTGCTGCGCTCGACCCTGACGCGCGCTTGCGACGCGCTGGCGAGCGTCGCCGAGTCGGGTCGCGACGAAGGGGTTCGCCAGGCCGGCTCGGCGCTGTATCACGCGAGCACGGCAGTGCTGATGGCCTGCGAAGGCGCGCGCCTCGCGCCCGATTACCGGCGTCTCGCGCTCGCGCATCTGGTGGTGCGGCACAAGCTGTTGCCGTCCGATCCGCTCGACGCTGGCAGTGCGACGGACGACAGCGCAGTGATCGACGCGCTGGTCGACGGCCGCGGCGTGACGCTCGACGAGGCGCTGCAACTGCTGCCGGCCGGAGGCACGCAATGACCGGATTCGTGAACCATGCAACGCAAGACAAGCAAGCCGCCCAAACCACCCAAGGCGCGCTGCAAGGCGTCAAGGTCATCGACCTGAGCCGCGTGCTCGGCGGCCCTTACTGCACACAGGCGCTCGCCGATCACGGCGCCCACGTGATCAAGCTCGAACCGCCCGACGGCGACGAAACGCGCGGCTGGGGGCCGCCGTTCTACGGCGACACCGCGTGGTACTTCGCGGGCGTGAACCGCAACAAGCAGGGCATCGCGGTCGATCTGTCGCGCGACGAAGGACGCGCGATCCTGTGGCGGCTGCTCGAAGACGCCGACGTGCTGGTCGAAAACTTCAAGCCCGGCACGCTCGCGCGCTGGGGCATGGACTACGAGCGCGACTTGTGCGAACGCTTTCCGAAACTGATTCACTGTGCCGTATCGGGCTTCGGTCCGGACGGTCCGCTCGGCGGCTTGCCCGGCTACGACGCCGCGATCCAGGCGATGACCGGCCTGATGAGCGTGAACGGCGAGCGTGACGGGCCGGCCACGCGTGTCGGCCTGCCGGTCGTCGACATGGTGACGGGTCTGAACGCGCTCGCCGGCATTCTGCTCGCGCTCGCCGAGCGTGCAAAAAGCGGGCGCGGCCAGTCGATCGACATCGCGCTGTACGACTGCGGCGTGTCGCTGCTGCATCCCCATCTGCCGAATTATTTCGGCTCGGGCCGCACGCCGCAGAGAAGCGGCAACGCGCATCCGAACATCACGCCTTACGACAGCTACCGCACCGCGAGCGCGCCGATTTTTCTCGCAGTCGGCAACGACCGGCAGTTCGCGAAGCTGTGCGCGCATCTCGGCGCGCCCGAACTCGCCGACGATCCGCGCTACGCCGACAACCGCAGCCGCTGCGCGCATCGCGAGCCATTGAAGGCCGCGCTCGAAAGCCTGCTCGCCACGCACGACTGTGAACCGCTCGCGCAGGCGCTGATCAACTCGGGCGTCCCGTGCGGCCCGGTGCAAAGCGTCGATGTCGTCGCCAGGCATCCGCATACGGTGCATCGCGGCATGGTGATCGAGATGGGCGAGTACCGCGGCACCGCGTCACCGATCAAGCTCTCGCGCACACCGGCGACCTATCGCAATGCGCCGCCGTCGCTCGGCGCCGATACGCGCGACGTGCTCGACGCGTTGGGTATCGACGCGGCGACCCAGCAGCGGCTGTTCGAAGCGGGCGTACTCAAGGGCGACATGGTCGACAGCTGACGCGCGCGTTTTTCCGGCGACGGCACGCAGAAGCCGCGCTTCTCACACAAGAACCATCTCGGAGACACAGACATGCATCGCGAGCCAGACGATCACGCAGCAACCCGGCAACCCAGGCGCGCGGCGGCCGCCGCGTTCGTCGGCACCACCATCGAGTGGTACGACTTTTACATCTACGCCACCGCGTCCGCGCTGATATTCGGCAAGCTGTTCTTTCCCGGCAGCGATCCGTTCTTCGCAACGCTCGCGTCGTTCGGCACCTTCGCGGTGGGTTTCTTCGCGCGGCCGTTCGGCGGGCTGGTGTTCGGCCATCTGGGCGACCGCATCGGACGCAAGAAGGCACTGGTCGCGACGCTCGCGATCATGGGCGTGGGCACCGTCGGCATCGGCTTCCTGCCGACTTACGCGAGCGCGGGCAGCTGGGCGCCCGTGCTGCTGGTGCTGCTGCGCGTCGCGCAGGGCATCGCGATCGGCGGCGAGTGGGGCGGCGCGGTGCTGATGGCGAGCGAGCATGCCCCCAAAGGCAAGCGCACGTTCTTCGCGTCGTTCGCGCAACTTGGCAGCCCGGCGGGCCTGATCCTGTCGCTGCTGGCGTTTCGCGCGGTGGCGTCGATGGACAAGGACGCGTTTCTCGCCTGGGGCTGGCGCCTGCCGTTTCTCGCCAGCGCGGCGCTGCTCGTGGTCGGGCTGCTGATCCGCTCGGGTGTCGGCGAATCGCCGGAATTCGACGCGCTCAAGGCGCAGCGGCGCGTCGCCGCGCTGCCCGTCGCCGAAGTACTGCGCGACGCGTGGCGCACCGTGCTGCTGTGTCTCGGTGCCAACGTGATCGGCGTGGCGGGCGCGTGGTTCGTCAACACGTTCATGCTCAACTACACGACGCAGACGCTCGGGCTCGATCGTTCGCTGATTCTCGATGCCCTCTTCGTGGTCGCGTTCATCCAGCTGTTCACGCAGCTGGGTTCGGGCTGGTTCGCGCAACGCATCGGCACCGGACGCTTCCTGAAGGGCGCGGCGGCGTTGGCGATGCTGTCGCCGTATCCGATGTTCGCGCTGGTCTCGACCGGGCGGCCGGTGGCGATCGTGATCGGCATCGCGCTGGCGGTGATGTGCATGTCGAGCTCGTATGCGGTGATGGCAGGCTTCATGTCGACCGCGTTCCCGGTGCGCGTGCGCTATTCGGCCATTTCGCTCTCGTACCAGATGTGCGCCGCGCTGGCCGGCGGCCTGACGCCCTTGATCGGCACCGTACTCGCGCATCGCTATCCGGGCGCGTGGTGGCCGCTGGCGGCGTTTTATAGCTGTCTCGCGGCTGTGTCGCTGGTCTGCATCGGCACGCTCGAACGCCGCAAGCGGGGCGCGGCGCACGGCGTCGCCGAAGCGGCCTAGGCGGTTTGCCGGCACGCGGCCCGGCAGGCGGGCCGCGAACCAAGGCAAAGAAATCGGATTTTCGTGGTTAACCCCACGTCATGCGCGGCCGACATAATGTCATCCTCAAGCGCAAAAGCCGCCTGCCATCAAGGCGGATAGACCATGACGGGGGAAGTCATCATGCATCGCTTTCGATCGCTGGGCGTGGCGGCGGGCGCGGCCCAGTTCGCCGGCGCCGACATCCTGAGCAGAATCAGCACCGCCGCACGCCGGCCCGGCGCGGCGGGGGCCGTCGATCTCGTGTTCGAGCCGCGCTGCTGGCAGGGCGCGAGCGCGCCGGACACAGCGAACGTCCAGTTCAAGATCCACATGTTCGACACGATGCGCGAGCTGGAAAAGCGCGGCGTCGATGCGATCGTGCTGCCGTGCTTCCTCAGTCATACCTTCATCGACGAACTCTCGGCGAATCTCGCCGTGCCGGTCGCCAACATCATGACGGCGCTTACCGCGCACGTGCGGCGGACCTTTCCGTCGGCGCGACGGATCGGCGTGCTGACCAGCGGGGTCATCCGCGAAAACGGCCTTTTTGAACGCCATTTCGATGCCGCGCGGTTCGACGTGCTGCATCCGCGTCACGGCAGGGGTGTCGACTGCGTGACGAACGCCGTGTATGGCGACGAGGGCATCCGCACCGGCCGTCTGCATGGCCGGCCGGTGGAATTGCTGCGCGCGGCTTGCGCCGATCTGCTCGCGCAGGGCGCCGAGATCATCCTGCCGGGGCTGGCCGAAATCGGCCTCGTCCTACGCGCGCTCGGGCCGCTCGACGTGCCGCTCGTCGACACCAATCAGGTCTACGCGCGCCATGTCGCGGCGGCCCGCTATGCGCGAGCGGCGCGGCGCTTCAAGCTGGGCGTGGTGGGCGGTGTCGGTCCCGCGGCGACCGTGGACTTCATGGCCAAGCTGGTGCGCAACACGCCGGCCGCGCGCGACCAGGATCACATCAAGGTGATGGTCGAACAGAATCCGCAGATTCCGGACCGCACCGAGGCGCTGCTCGGCGGCGGCGACGATCCGACGCTCGCGTTGTATGCCGCATGCAAGACGCTCGAAGAAGGCGGCGCGGATCTGATCGCGATTCCGTGCAATACCGCGCATGCGTTCGTCGAACAGATCCAGCCGGCGCTGGGTGTGCCGATCGTGAATATGCTGACCTGTACCGCCGATTATCTGCGCGAGACCTTTCCGGGCCTGCGCGACGTCGGCGTGCTGGCGACGTCGGGCACGCTGGCGAGCCGTGTCTACGAACAGGCGCTCGAGACGCGCGGCTTCACGCAGATTGCGCCGGCCGCGCCCGCGCAGGCGCGGCTGATGAACGCCATCTACGGACCGCGCGGCGCCAAGGCGGGCTACACGTCGGGCGAATGCGGCGACGACCTCGCGGCTGCGCTCGACGACCTCGTCGCGCAAGACGTGCAGGTAATCGTGCTGGCCTGCACCGAGTTGCCGCTGCTGCTGCGCGACGCGGTGCTCGCGTGTCCCGGCGGACGGGTCGTGCGGCTCGTCGATCCGACCGAGGTACTGGCCAGACGGTGCGTGGAGTATGCGCTTGGCGAGGGTGGTGCGCGAACGCAAGCCGCGGCACCGGCGGCGGGGCCGGTTCGCGTAGAAAGCGCGTGCGGGTAGGGAGGCGAGGCACGCCCCAACCCTGGTTGCCGCTCCTCGCACGCTCGAATCCTCATTCCCACATCGGCACAACGCTTGCTGACCGGTCCAGCAGCGCGTGCTTCGCCACCCCTCACGTCAGGACGCGGCTCGACCGCGCATCTTGGCGCGTCATGGAAAACTGTATAGATATACAGTATAGTATCCCGCTGCAACCTGAGGGCTTCAAGGCGCGCGCGGCGTTCGTCGCGCGTGCGTGCCGCCGTTCCCGGCGGCACCGAACTTGCGCGGTCGCGAGGCGTCCGTGAGAGGTGGCCCACTCATTCAGACATTCAGACGGTCGGAAAAATTGTCATCTAACGGCACTATCAAGATTCGCGGCGCGCGCCAGCACAATCTCAAGAACGTCGACCTCGACGTGCGAACCGGCGAAATGACGGTCGTCACCGGGCCGTCAGGCTCCGGCAAATCGAGTCTCGTGTTCGACACGCTGTACGCGGAAGGCCAGCGGCGCTATGTCGAAACCTTCAGCGCATATGCCCGGCAGTTTCTGGATCGCATGGACCGGCCGCAAGTCGACCGGGTGGACGGTGTGCCGCCCGCCATCGCGATCGACCAGACCAACCCGGTGCGCAGTTCGCGCTCCACCGTCGGCACCATGACGGAACTCAACGACCATCTGAAGCTGCTCTACGCGCGCGCGGCCGAACTGTTCGACCGCCAGACCGCGCAGCAGGTGCGTCACGATACGCCCGAAACGATCTACGCCGAGCTGCTCGAGCGCACCGCGCAGAACGAGCCGCGGCTGGTCGTCACGTTCCCGGTCGAACTGCCGGAATCGGCCTCCCAGCAGGAAGTCGAGCAGTGGCTGTCGGCGAGCGGCTACACGCGCGTGCAGGCGCAGCGCGAGGTCGATTCGCCCACCGGCAAGCGCAAGCTGCTCGACGTGGTGGCCGACCGTTTCCGGCTGCGCTCGGTCGACAAGCAGCGGGTCGTCGAGGCGATCGAGGCGTCGCTCAAACGCGGCGGCGGGCGCGTCAATATCTACGTGCTGCCCGCCGCGTCGGAGGGGCCGCAGAGTCAGGACGCCGAACCGTCAATCTGGCGTTTCTCCACCGGTTTGCACAGCCCGGAAAGCGATCTGCGCTACGCCGACCCGCAACCCGCGCTGTTCTCGTTCAACTCGGCCTACGGCGCGTGCGAAGTCTGCCGCGGTTTCGGCCGCGTGATCGGCGTCGATCTGGGCCTCGTGATTCCCGACGCGCGCAAGACGCTGCGCGAGGGCGCGATCAAGCCGATGCAGACGCCCGCGTGGAAGGAGTGCCAGGACGACCTGATGCGTTACGCGGCGAAGGCCGACATCCGCCGCGGCACGCCGTGGGGCGAACTGACGGAGGCCGAGCGCGACTGGGTCATCAACGGTTCGCCGGACTGGAACGGCAAGTGGCAAAGCCATTGGTACGGCGTCAAACGCTTTTTCGAGTACCTCGAGTCCAAAGCGTACAAGATGCATATTCGCGTGCTGCTGTCGAAGTACCGCAGCTATACGCCGTGCGAAACGTGCGGCGGCGCGCGTCTGAAAACGGAATCGCTGCTATGGCGTCTGGGCAGCAAGGCGAATGCGGACGACGTGCTGCCGGCCGCTCGGCGCTTCATGCCGCGCGGCGTGCAGTGGACCCGCGCGCAGCTCGAAAGGCTGCCGGGTCTGACCGTTCACGACCTGATGCTGATGCCGATCGAGCGCATCCGCCGTTTCTTCGACGAGATCAGCCTGCCGAGCGCATTGCTCGACGACGCGCTGAAACTGCTGCTCGCCGAAGTGCGCACGCGCCTTAAATATTTGTGCGACGTCGGCCTCGGTTATCTGACGCTCGACCGGCAAAGCCGCACGCTGTCGGGCGGCGAAGTGCAGCGGATCAACCTGACCACCGCGCTCGGCACGTCGCTCACCAAGACGCTGTTCGTGCTCGACGAGCCGAGCATCGGCTTGCATCCGCGCGACCTGAACCGGATCGTCGAGGCGATGCATCGGCTGCGCGACGCGGGCAATACGCTGGTGGTGGTCGAACACGACCCGTCGGTGATGCTCGCGGCGGATCGTCTGATCGACATGGGGCCGGGGCCGGGCGAGCGCGGCGGCTCGATCATTTTCGACGGCGCGCCCGAGGCGATCCGCTCGTCCGGCACGCTGACCGGCGAGTATCTCGGCGGCCGCCGCCATGTCGCCAACGCGGCGCACTGGTCGCAGCGCGCCGTCGATGCAAGCACGCCGCGCATCGTGCTCGAAGGCGCGACGCAACACAATCTGCGTGACGTGACGGTCGAGATTCCGCTGCAGCGGCTCGTCTGCGTGACGGGCGTGTCGGGCTCCGGCAAATCCACGCTGCTGCAAGACGTGCTGTATCCGGCGATGGCGCGGCACTTCGGGCTCGCCACGGAATCGCCGGGCGCGTTCAGAGGCCTCACCGGCGCCGATCAGGTCACCGACGTCGTATTCGTCGACCAGTCGCCGATCGGCAAGACCGCGCGTTCGAATCCGGCCAGCTATGTCGGCGCGTTCGACGAAATCCGCAAGCTGTTCGCCAAGGCGCCGCTCGCGCAGCAACGCGGCTACGGCCCCGGCATGTTCAGCTTCAACTCGGGGGACGGCCGCTGCCCGACTTGCGGCGGCTCGGGGTTCGAGCACATCGAGATGCAGTTCCTGAGCGACGTGTATCTGCGTTGTCCGGATTGCGACGGGCGCCGGTATCGCGCGGAACTGCTCGAAGTGAAGATCGAGCGCGGTGAGCCGGCACGTGCGTTGAGCATTGCGGACGTGCTGGAGCTGACTGTCAGCGAAGCCACCGCCTATTTCGCAAAGGATGCCGAAGTATTGCGCGTGTTGCAGCCGATCGTCGACGTCGGTCTGGAATACGTGAAGCTCGGCCAGCCGGTGCCCACGCTGTCCGGCGGCGAAGCGCAGCGCCTCAAGCTCGCGGGCTTCCTCGCGGAATCGGCGCAGGCGCGCGGTGCCCGCAGCGCGAAGCAGCCGGTCGCAAAGCGCCTCTTCATGTTCGACGAGCCGACCACCGGCCTGCATTTCGACGACATCGCCAAGCTGATGCAGGCGTTCGGCAAACTGCTCGCGAGCGGGCACTCGCTGATCGTGATCGAACACAATCTCGACGTGATTCGCGCGGCCGACTGGCTGATCGACCTCGGTCCCGAAGGTGGCGACGGCGGCGGCCGGGTGCTGTGCGCGGGCACGCCGGAAGACGTCAAGCAATGCGCGGAGTCGCACACCGGCGAGGCGCTGCTGCAGTACGACCGCGCAATGAACGCGGCGGCCGAGCCGGAGTCGCAAGGCGTGCCGCTGCAGAAGGCGCTGAGCGCGGCGCGCGCGCGCCGGGCGATCGAAGGCGAGGACGTGGTACGCATCGTCAATGCGCGCGAGCACAACCTGAAAGCGCTCGACGTGGACATTCCGCACGGCAAGTTCAACGTGATTACCGGCGTGTCCGGTTCGGGCAAGTCCACGCTCGCGTTCGACATTCTGTTCCACGAAGGGCAGCGCCGTTATCTCGAATCGTTGAACGCGTACGCGCGCTCCATCGTGCAGCCCGCCGGGCGGCCCGAGGTCGACGCGGTGTACGGCATTCCGCCGACCGTCGCGATCGAGCAGCGCCTCTCGCGCGGCGGCCGCAAGAGCACCGTGGCGACCACCTCCGAGGTGTGGCACTTCCTGCGGCTGCTATATGTGAAGCTCGGTTTGCAGCACTGCATTCACGACGGCACGCCGGTCACGTCGCAAAGCGTCGAATCGATCGCGGCGCAGTTGCTGCGCGATCACAAGGGGCAGCATGTCGGCTTCCTTGCGCCGCTCGTCGTGAACCGCAAGGGCGTCTACACGGACCTCGCGAAATGGGCGAAGGCGCGCGGCAATACGCATCTGCGCGTCGACGGCGAGTTCGTGCCGGTGGACCCGTGGCCGAAGCTCGATCGCTTCCGCGAACATACGATCGAATTGCCGGTCGCCGACCTCGTCGTGTCGGCGGACCATGAAGCCGAATTGCGCGAGGCGCTCGACCGCACGCTCGAAGTCGGCAAGGGCGTGATGCATCTGCTCGCGCCGCTCGACGGTCTGCACGACGCGCTTAACGGCGGCCATCCCACGGCGCCGCTCGGCACCGTGAAGGTGTTGTCCACGAAGCGCGCGTGTCCGGTGTGCGGCACCAGCTATCCCGAACTCGATCCGCGCATGTTCTCGTACAACAGCAAGCATGGCTGGTGCACGACCTGCGTCGGCACGGGCCTGTCGCTCACGCGCGAACAACGCGCCGCGTACGACGACACGATCGTCGTCGACGACAATCGCGGCCGCGAGCAGAGCTTGCCGTCGGAGGAACAGGAACCCGAAGGCCTCGTCGACGAACCCTGTCCGGATTGTTCGGGCACGCGTCTGAACCCGACCGCGCGCGCGGTCACGTTCGACGCGCAGGCGATCGTCGACGTCGCGCAGTGGACCGTGTCCGACACGCGCGCGTGGATCGAAAGCGTCGAGATGAGCGGCCGCGACGCGGAAATCGCGCGCGACGTGATCAGCGAAATCGGCAGCCGCCTGCAGTTTCTGGAAGAGGTCGGGCTCGGCTATCTGAGCCTCGATCGGGCGGCGCCGAGCCTGTCGGGCGGCGAAGCGCAGCGCATCCGGCTCGCCGCGCAACTCGGTAGCAATCTGCAAGGCGTGTGCTACGTGCTCGACGAGCCCACCATCGGCCTGCATCCGCGCGACAACCAGATTTTGCTGAACGCGTTGCGCAAGCTCGGCGAGAAGGGCAATACGCTGGTGGTCGTCGAGCATGACGAGGACACGATCCGGCGCGCGGATCACATCATCGACATCGGGCCGGGTGCGGGCAAGCGCGGCGGTACGTTGATCGCGCAGGGCAGTGTGGCCGATCTGTCGGCGCAGCCCGATTCGCTCACCGGGCAGTTTCTCGCGAATCCGATCGTGCATCCGTTGCAGCCGCGCCGTGCGGTGGTCGCACCGGGCAAGCGCGCGGCCATGGTGCCGGAAAACTGGCTGACCGTGCATGGCGGCAAGCTGCACAACCTGCGCGACGTCACGGTGGGCATTCCGCTGTCGCGGCTGGTCGCGGTGACCGGCGTCAGCGGTTCCGGCAAGTCCACGCTCGCGCGCGACGTGCTCATGACCAATCTGCTGGATGCGGTCGGGCGCTCGGTGCTGTCGTCGCCGGCCACGCGGCGTGCGCGCGCCGCGGCCGAGGAGAAGCCGGCCGCGAACCGGCGTTCCAGCGTGCTGGCGCGCTCGGCGCCGCGCGCGCCGCTCAACGTCACGCATGCGTGGCAAGGGTGCGAGTCGATCACCGGCTGGGAGAGCATCGACCGCGTGCTCGAAGTCGATCAGACGCCGATCGGCAAGACGCCGCGTTCATGCCCCGCCACTTACATCGGCGTGTGGGATGCGATCCGCAAGCTGTTCGCGGGTACGCTCGAAGCGCGTGCGCGTGGCTATACGGCCTCGCGGTTTTCGTTCAACACCGGAGACGGCCGCTGCCCGGCGTGCGAGGGGCAGGGCGTGCGCACCATCGGCATGAGCTTCCTGCCGGACGTGAAAGTGCCTTGCGATGTGTGCCACGGGCAGCGCTTCAATCCCGAGACGCTGGCGGTCACATGGCGCGGCAAGAATATCGGCGACGTGCTGACCATGGAAATCGACGAGGCTGTCGAGTTTTTCGCGTCCATCACGAACATCGGGCATCCGTTGCAATTGATGAAGGACGTCGGGCTCGGCTATCTCACGCTCGGCCAGCCGTCACCTACGTTGTCGGGCGGCGAAGCGCAGCGGATCAAGCTCGTCACCGAATTGAGCAAGGTGCGCGACGACATCACGCGGCGCGGTCAGAAGCCGCCTCACACGCTGTACGTGCTGGACGAGCCGACTGTCGGGCTGCATATGGCGGACGTCGCGAAGCTGATTCGCGTGCTGCATCGTCTTGCGGATGGCGGCCATAGCGTCGTCGTCATCGAGCACGATCTCGACGTGATTGCCGAGGCGGACTGGATCATCGATCTCGGTCCGGAAGGCGGCGTGGGCGGCGGGGCGATTGTCGCGGCGACCGACCCCGAAGGCCTGGCGCGTGTCGCAGCCAGCCACACGGGGGCGGCGTTGCGGCCTGTGCTCGCGCGAGCGCAGCAGGGTACGGCGGCCGTGGTGGCGGGCGAGGGAACGAACGGGTGACGAGCGGAAGTGGCGCAAACCGTGTTTGCGCCACACTTCGCAGTGTTGTTCACGCGATGCTTGCTGATCAGCGTGCCTCGTTGTGCGGTCGAAGCGCGATCGTGCGCGACTCATGGCCCGCCATGATCACGCCGCACTCATCGAGATACTTGCGGCCCAGGTCGGCCTGCGAAAAATTGCGTACCGTGCGATTTAGCACGCGCTCGACCTGAATCGCAGAATCGCAATGCATGCGCGACCTGCAACGGTCATCGCCCGGCGGCTTTTCAGTTAAGCATGCCGTGTACTTCAAGCGAAGCTTCCAGATGCTGCGTGAGCGCGTGATGCAGTTTGGCGAGACTTTCCGTGGGCAGCGCGAAGCCCGCCCAGCCTAGACCGGAATGTCTCAGGAACATGACCGCACCGTCGTTCAGCGCAGGTTTTTCCGTGTGCCAGCAAGGATCGACCTCGATCACATACCGATGCGAGCGCAACGGCGCCGTAGGCACCGCCGGGCGCATCGTGGCGCGCAACACGGCGAGGTGCTTGATCAGCGCGTCCAGCTCGGCTGCTTCGAGCAGCACCGCGCTGCCGTCGATGTCGAGACGGACCGCGTTGCGTCCATACTCGTTGACTCTCTCGATGCTCATCCGGCGCGACATGGTTCAGCTCCTTACAACAATCACATTGCGCAAATTATCGGGCGGCGCGGGCGGGCCTTTCCTTAAAGATCTCGATCCGCGGATAAAACGTTGTTTAAAAACACGTGCCCGATTGCTGCAACGCGTTAAATCATCTGACGTATAAATGGTCCATACATTGAAGGGACATATCGTCCCCATGCGCAACGAACCGGATGTTTCAATATAGAAACATTTCTGGACACCTGCAAAAACATGCTTTGGAATATCAATTGCGTTGAATTAGGGATATCGGAGAGCACGCTGCAGTTCCCGTCGATAAATTCCGTATTTGCGAATAAATCAGGTATTGAGTGGCGATTATCCGGGCGACTTCGATTTCATGTTTGAAACACTTTGAACTCGCGCGATGACGGCCAGGTTCGCAAACCGCTTCTTCGCAGAATCAGAAAGCGTGGCCAGAGTGGCCGCAAAATGAGGCCGGATATGGTCCAGCGGCCCGCGGATGCCGGTGGGCGACATGCGCACGTTGTCAGGCCGCGGCTCGCCGGTTGTCATATGAAACGGCGGATAATCGTTTTCTTCATACATTCTCTTTTCTGATGTAGATTCGTTTTTCAAATTTACTCTGGCGGTTCATTCCGCTAACATCACGCTTAATCCGTTAAGCGGCGTTCCGGCAATTCCAGTCCTAATAAATCATTCGCTCGTGCCGGCCGTCTGACGGGGCATCGGGGTTCACAACGTATGACCGTTTGGGGAAAGTTCATGCCGCAAATGCATCTTGATACCGCGAGAATTACGTGGCTTCACACGCCGACTTTGAACGTCCGTACCGCAGCGCGGCGAATCGGCATATTGCTGTTCGACGGCTTCTGGCTGCTAGGGCCTGGTACGGTGGTTGAGATGTTCCAGAGCGCCAACGAACTATCCGGTTCGCGAGCCGGCGAAGAGCCGCCTTACGAAGTGCAGTTTCTGTCGATGGAGGGCGGCAGCGTGGCCAGCTCCTCGTCGGCACGCATCTGGACCGATCGCATCGACACGCGCTTCGGCAGCGGCTTCGACGTGCTGTTCATCGCGGGCGGCTACGGCGCGCTGGCCGCCGCACGCGACGAGCGGCTGCTCATCTGGCTGCGCGCGGTGCAGGCGCGTACGCGGGCGATCGAAACGATCGGCGAGGGCCGGCTCGTGCTCGAGGCTGCCGGTCCCACCGACCATGACGGCCTGCAGATGAACCGCTATCCCGGCGGTGCGTCGAGCGAAGCCGCGCTCAGCGCCTCCAACGACCGTCACGACTGCGCGCGCGCCGCGCTGATGTTCATCAAGCGCGACCTGGGCGCCGAACTCGCGCGCAGCGTGGCCGACCGCGTGATGCCGGGGATGGCGGCGACGTGGGTGCCGCTGCCGGCCGAAGGGGGCACGCTGAGCGTCGCTGAAAAAATCCGCGCCGCGGCGCGCTGGATGGAGGCGAACTGCGATCGTCCGGTGTCCGTGGCCGATGCGGCGCAGGTCGCCGCAATGAGCGAGCGCAATTTCCTGCGCCGCTTCAAGCACGAAATGCAGGTCACACCATCGGACTATCTGCTGCAGGTGCGGCTGCGCATTGCGTGCAACTTCCTCACCGAAACCGAATTGCCGGTCGACAAGATTGCGCGGCGCAGCGGCACCGGCAATGGCGATCGTCTCGCGAAGATCTTCCGCAAGCGCATGGCGCTTTCGCCCACGGAATATCGCGCGCGAAGCAGGGTGGCGAACGAGGCGTAGCATGTCAGGAAGGCGCCCGTGCCGACGGGTGCGCCTCATCACTGTTGAACACGGCCACAGCGGCGGCCGTATTCTCGCCGGCCAGCCTTCTTACGAGCATAGTGGCAATGGGCAACAAGGTAACGGCGACGGCATTGCCGGATGTGAAGCTCATCGAGCCCGAGGTGTTTTGGGACGACCTCGGCTTCTGCTTCGAGAGCTTTAGCGCGGACGAGTTTGCCAATGACGTTTCGCAAGGTTTCAATTTCGTGCAGGACCGGCATTTGCGCGCGGTGCACGGCGTGCTGCGCGGGCTGCACTATCAGGTCCAACGTCCGCAGGGCCGGCTGATACGTGTCGTGCAGGGCGAGGTGTTCGACGTCGTCGTGGACGTGCGGCTCAATTCGCCGCACTTCGGCAAATGGAGCGGTGTATACCTGAGCGCGGCCAATCAACGGCAAATCTGGGTGCCACCGGGTTTCGCGCATGGCTTCGTGGTGCTGTCCGACGTCGCCGAGTGCGTTTGGAAGACCACCGAGTACTGGTTTCCGGAACTCGAGCGCTGCCTCCTGTGGTGCGATCCCGATATCGGCATCGAGTGGCCGATCGACTTCGAGCCGATCCTCGGCGCGAAGGATGCGGCGGGCCGGCGACTTTATGAAGCGGAAAACATCGCCTGACTCCCCTGTGAGTTTTTACGACATTGTTCTTCAGACGCGCCGAGGCGAACGCCACACTTCGAGCATCGTGAATGTTCGAGGTGCTCGACGTGAAGCGACGTGTAACCCGGCAAGCCGTTCGTATCGACTACGTGTGTCATGGCTTCGGCCACGTCGAATTGTGCCGCCTTTGATGCGTCGCGCGATTCGTTCGTCGCGTTGACGGCCATGCTGCATCGGTCCATCGCGCCGCGCGCCGCAACGGGGGTGCACTGCACGTGTGTTGGATCGAAGCGTCGAGATGACGCGCTAGCGTACGACGTGCGGCGATTGCTACGTGGCGGTCTGCGAAGGACGCATGGCCGGCACGATGACGCTCTACGCTCGGACCCTGCGACCGGTTGGCGAGCTTGTGCGTCGCCACCGGCGGCCTGCTCAGCATCGCTGCGCGCGAGGACGGCACATGCCGAACGGATGAAGCCCCGACGCGGGCGGCAACTATTGCAATACCGTGTGGCAAGTATTGCATCGACGCCTGGCTGCTCGCATCGGGGCAGGGTCTGTTTCCAGCGGTCTGCCGAAACGGCTGTCAGCGTCGTATCACGCCCATCAGCAAGGTGACGAGGAAGATCACCAGGAAGATGAAGAACAGGACTTTGGCGATTTCCGTCGCGCCGGCGGCGATGCCGCCAAAGCCGAACACAGCGGCGATGATGGCGATGATGAAGAAAATTACAGCGTATCGAAGCATGGGGCCTCCCATCGATGGATTGCTGGATTGAAGTAACGAACGGCGACCCGTCGCGGGCATGACATGCTTCGACGGGCTTATTTGCCGGTGAGCGGAATTGAGCAATAGGTGTGCCCACGGACGCGCCCGCGCGTGAAGTGCGCAGCGAATCATCGAAGCGGAGCGGTTTCGCGCGAGGAAAGGGCGGTGGGGCGGTGGAGTGAGTGGCCGCCTTGTCGAGTTGGTCACGGCGCGGCGGGCCATCCACATTACAATCTTCTGCCCAAAGCCGCCCGCCCGCGAAGGCGATTCATCGTCATGTTGAAGATTCTGGTCAGCGCGTGTCTGGCCGGCCACCCGGTCCGCTATGACGGCGCCGCCAAAACCGCACACCATGCCTGGTTCGCGCGCTGGCGCGACGAAGGCCGTCTCGTGATCGTGTGCCCGGAAGTGGCCGCGGGACTGCCGACTCCGCGGCCGCCCGCGGAAATCCAATTGCACCGCAGCGGCGCTGACGTGCTGAAGCACGCAGCGTCGATCCTCGACGACACCGGCGCAAACGTTACTGCGCTATTCATTGCCGGCGCCGAGCATGCGTTGCGGCGCGCGCAAGCGGAAAACTGCCGCTATGCGTTGCTGGCCGACGGCAGTCCCTCCTGCGGCAGCACGTTCATCTACGACGGCGAATTCAGCGGTGCCACGCACGCTGCCGCAGGCGTCACCGCGACGCTGTTGCGACAGCACGGCATTCGCGTTTTCGCGCAATCGCAGATTGCCGAACTGGCCGCGGTGATTGCGCACGACCCGACCGACTGATCCACCGCAGCCGAATCACACCAGGCAAAGCGGCGCGGTTGATTCACCCGCTAACGTTTGCGAGCAGGCGAATCGCTCACGCAAAGCACGATGTAGAACGGCTAGCGTGAAAACCGCGCTGCGTTATCCGCGCATCCAGTGATAAACAATCGGCCCGCACAATACACCCCACGTCACCGCGCAGATCAGCAGCGCCATCGTCACGGCCGCACTGCCGCAATCTTTCGCGCGTTTCGATAACTCGTGGCGTTCGAGCGAAATCCGGTCGATCGCAGCCTCGATGCTCGAATTGAGCAACTCCACGAGCAGCACCAGCAACACCGACACGATCAGCAGCACGCGCTCGATCGCGCCCACCGGCATCAGCAACGCCCCCGGCACCAGAATCGCCGCGAGCGCGGCCTCCTGACGGAACGCGCTCTCCTCACGCAAGGCCGCGACGATGCCATCGCACGAGTGCCGCAGCGCGAATAGCGCACGCAGAGGACCGCTACGTTTTACGGGCGCACAGGGCGCGGGTGATTCGGTCGGATTACTCATGATCGGCACTGCGTTGGAAAGGCGGCAGCATGCCTTAAATGCCACCAATTGTCACAACTTTGTGCTATCTTTGCGCCGCCCTTCGGCGCGGGGACGCCGCAGCCGACAGACGACGGAATACAAAACCGAGCTTCCTGCATGCCGTGCCGGACCGCTCGCATCTGTGACCAGGCTAGTCGCCTCGCTTGGCATTCAAGGTTTCGCCAGATTTTCCGTAATACAAGGGCAAAGGACCGCATCGCGGTCGATTCGCAATCCGTTTCCACTCCCGCGCTCGTGCGGCAGACCGAATTCGCACAGTGCCCAATGCAGTCAAGGGCGGACGGCCGAGGTCCAACAAAGCTGATCTGTCATGAAACCTGTCGTATCGTTTTGCCTTTCGCTGAGCGCCGCGTTCGGCGCTCTCTATGCCGCGGTATCGGCCGCTGCGCCGTCCGTGCCAGCTGGATCGATTGCATCGGCCGCACGTCCGGCGTCATCGGTTGCGCTCGGGCCGACGTCGGCGTCGGCGTCGAACGCCGCGATAGCCGGCCTCGCCGCTGCCAACGCGGCGAACGGAACGCATGCGGCTAACGCCGCGACTGCATCCGCCAACGCCAGTGCCGCTGACACGGCCAACGCCACCGCGAGCGCAGCCAGCTCCACCACCCACCTGTCATTTGCCGCACTAGGCGCCTATCAACCGCTGAACCTGCGCGGACTCGACGACGCACGCACCGTCAATGTCGGCGTGCGGCTCGATCGGCTGGTCACCGCGGCACGGCTGCGCCTGCGCTATACGTATTCGCCGGCGCTGGTCTTTCCGCTCTCGCATCTGAAGGTGTCGATCAACAACGAAGTGGTCGCGACCGTGCCGTTCGATCGCGAGCACGCCGGACAGATCGTCACGCAGGAAATCCCGCTCGATCCGCGCTTTCTTACCGACTACAACCAGCTCGACCTGCGCCTGATCGCGCATTACACGCTCGACCATTGCGAGGACCCGGAGAACTCGGCGCTGTGGGCCGACGTCAGTCCGACTAGCGAGCTGATTCTCGACAGCGCGCCGATCCGCCTGCCCAACGATCTCGCGCTCTTGCCCGCGCCGTTTTTCGACCGGCGCGACGTGAGCCGGCTGACGCTGCCGTTCGTGCTGCCGGCCTCCGCCGACAACGCGACGCTGCGCAGCGCTGGCGTACTCGCCTCGTGGTTCGGCGCGCAGGCCGATTACCGGCAGGCGCGCTTTCCGTCCTTGTCCGCGTTGCCGTCCGATGCGCACGCGGTGGTGGTCGCGCGCAGCGCGCAGTTGCCCGCCGGTCTGAAGCTGCCGACGGTCAACGGCCCGATGCTGCTCGTCGCCGACAATCCCGTCGCGCCGGGCAAGAAGCTGCTGATCGTGACGGGCCGCACCGCGCAGGAAGTCGACGAGGCCAGCGCCGCGCTCGTGCTCGGCAAGACGGCGATGGCGGGGCCCGCCGTGCGCATCGGCCAGATCGACATCGGCGCGCCGCGCAAACCGTACGATGCGCCGCGCTGGGTGCCGGTGGATCGCCCGGTCGCGTTCAAGGAACTGATCGACACGCCGAACCAGTTGCAGGTGCAGGGCAGCGCGCCGGACGCAATCCGGCTGAATCTGCGCGTGCCCGCCGATCTGTTCTCGTGGAACGGCGCGGGCGTGCCGTTGAACCTGAAATACCGCTACACCGCGCCGACGATGCAGAACAACTCGGCGCTCGCGGTGCAAATCAACGACCAGCTCGTCAAATCGTACCGGCTCGCGCCGGCCAGCGCCGACGACGCGCAAGGCCGTCTGCAACTGCCGGTGCTCTCGAACGGCGGCAACCGGTCGAGCAGCGCGCTCGACATTCCCGCCTTCCGCGTCGGCAGCTCGAACCAGTTGCAGTTGCGCTTCAATCTGGATTCGCAGAAGACCGGGCTGTGTCAGTCGGTGGCCTCGAATCCGGTGCAGGCCGCGGTCGACCCCGATTCGACGATCGACTTCTCGGGCTTCGTCCACTATGCGCAGATGCCGAACCTCGCGTATTTCGCGAACAGCGGCTTTCCGTTCACCCGCTATGCCGATCTCTCGCAGACAGCCGTGGTGATTCCCGAGCACCCGGCGCCGCAGGAAATCGAAAGCATGCTGACGATGCTCGGCCACATGGGGCAGTGGACCGGCTATCCGGCGCTACGCGTGCAGATCGCGCGGCCTCCCGAGCTGGCGCTCCTGACCGGCAAGGATCTGCTCGTGATCGGCGGCAGCGGCTCGGCGCCGCTGCTGGCGCGTTGGCGCGACGCGCTGCCGCTGAGCATCGGCGCGGCATCTAACGAGGGCGCTTCCGACGGTCCGATTACGCGCGCGTCGTTTTCGGTAAAGGAGCAGTGGCGCAACGGCGCGCATCTGCCCGACGGCAGCGCGCGTATCGATCGCGACGGCGCGCTTGCCGCGCTGATGGGTTTCGAACTGCCGGGCAGCAAGGGACGCAGCGTAGTCGTGCTGACGGCCACCGATCAGCAGCAGTTGTCGCACTTGCTCGACATGCTCGAGAAGCCCGACCGCGTCGCGCAGGTGCAGGGCGACGTTGCGTTGCTGCGCGGCGGCGAAGTGGACAGCATGCGCGTCGGCGACGCGTATCTGGTCGGCTATGTGCCGTGGTATGCGCAGCTGTGGAGCCGTGCGATCCAGCACCCGGTCCTGCTCGGCGTGCTCGGCGCGCTGGCCGGGCTGCTGCTCGCGATCGGCGCGTTCACCGCGTTGCAGGAACTGGCCGCGCGCCGCCGGGGAGTCTGATCGATGACGCCGGTGAGTGGCAAGGCGCCGTCGTGGGGGCGGGGTGACGCGCGGGGCGCTGCGGGTTGGCGGTTGGGCCCGAAGGTGGCCGGGGTTGTCGTGCGGGCGGTTGGCGTGGCGATGGCCTTGGCGGGTGCGTCGATGGCGATGGGAATGGGCGCGCAACAGGCGGTTGCGCAAGAGGTGACGCAACAAGGCGGCGGGGCGAATGCGGTTATTGCATCGAGTGCTAGCGCCGCTCACGCCGTTCTTGCGACTAGCGCAACCGACGCAACCGGTACAGCCAACCCGTCGAACGCGACTATCGCGGCGCCCGCAAACTGCGCACTCTCCCCCTGGCCGCGCTGGCAACAATTCAAGCGCGATTTCATGTCCGCCGACGGTCGCGTGATCGACGTCGGCTCAACCGATTCGCGCACCGTCTCCGAAGGCCAGTCGTACGCGCTTTTCTTTGCGCTGGTCGCGAACGATCGCGCGGCTTTCGACACGATCCTGCGATGGACCGAACAGCATCTCGCGCAAGGCGATCTGACCGCGCATCTGCCGGCCTGGCTGTGGGGCCGCGCGGACGATGGGCAGTGGAAGGTGCTCGACGCGAACGCATCGTCGGATGCGGATCTGTGGATCGCGTATGCGCTGCTCGAAGCCGGTCACGCGTGGCACGAACGCAGCTATACGGCGCGCGGCGCGGTGCTCGCGAAGCGCGTGCTCGACGAGGAGACCGCCAGCATGGCGGGGCTCGGCCTGACGCTGCTGCCCGGGCCGGTCGGTTTTCATCCGGCGGCTGACGTGTGGCGCGTCAATCCGAGCTATTCGCCGCCACAAGTGCTTCGCGGCATCGCCACGCGGCTGCCGGACGACGCGCGCTGGATGCGTCTTCTCGCGAGCAGCCGCCGTGTGTTGACCGATACCGCGCCGCGCGGCTTCGCACCGGACTGGGCGCTGTATCGCGCGAAGCAGGGTTTCGCGCCGGACCCGCAGAGCCAGGCCGAGAGCGCGTATAACGCGATCCGCGTGTACCTGTGGGCCGGCATGCTCGACCCGCGCGATCCGCTTGCTTCGACGCTGCTTGCGCACTTCGCGCCGTTCGCGGACTTCATCGCCGCGCATGGCGCGCCGCCGGAAAGAGTCGATACGACGACCGGCGCGGTCGGCGAGAACATGGGCAATGCCGGCTTCTCGGCGGCCGCCGCGCCATTTCTCGACGCGCGCGGCGAGCACGCGCTCGCCGATGCGCAGATCGCGCGCGCGGCGCAACTCGACCGTGAGACGCCCGCCGGTTATTACAGCAGCGTACTGAGCCTGTTCGCGCTGGGCTGGCGCGACGGCCGCTACCGGTTCGCCGCCGACGGCACTCTCGATCTACGATGGAGTTCGCCATGTCGCGCCTCGGCTCAGTGAAGCGCGCGGCGCGGCTGGCGGTGCTCGCGTCGATGGGCGTCGCGGGCAGCGCGTTGGCGCAAGCCGCGCAAGCGGCGATGGCGCGTGCCGTGGCAGCGCATGCGGCTTCCAACGCGGCTTCCGCCTCCGTGATCAATGCGAGGCCCGGCGCGTCGGCCCCGCAGTACGCCGCCACCCAACGCCTCTTCGCCACGGCCCGCATGTGGTCGACCAAACATCGCGACGACCTCGCGTCGCAGGCGATCCAGAAAGCGCTGCTGATCGCCCCTGACGATCCGTCGTTGCTCGCCGAGCAGGTGCGCATCCAGTTGCGTCTCGGCCAGGCGCAAGCCGCGCAGGCCACGCTCGCGCGGCTGCGGTCCGTCGCGCCGGGTACAGCCGCGACGCAGCAGATCGAAGACGAATTCCGCGTCGCCACCAACGGCCGCCAGGAACTCGCGACCGTGCGTCTGCTCGCGCGCAGCGGCCAGTCCGCCGAAGCGACGCGCCGCCTGCTCGCGCTGTTTCCGCACGGCGCGCCGTCGGGCTCGCTCGGCGCCGAGTACTACCAGATCATCGCCGGCACGCCCGAGGGCCGCGCGCAGGCCATCGGCGCGTTGCGTCAGCGGCTTGCCGCCGACCCGTCTGACGTCGATTCGGCGCTGGTGCTCGCGAATCTGCTGAACGCGCGTGGTGAGACGCGTGCCGAGGCCAACCGCATCGCGTGGAATCTGGCGACGCGGCCCGACTCGGATCGCTCGGCCTCGCTCGACGCGTGGCGTCACGTGCTGCAATCGGCAGGCGCGGACCCGGCGTATGTCGATGCGCTGCGCGCCTATCTGCAGCTCGTTCCGGACGACACCGAATTCAGGGAGCGGGTCGCCGCGATCGAAGCGCGACTCGACGCGCAGCGGCAACTCGAACGCAACCCCGATTACATCGCGCAGCAACGCGGTTTGCAGGCGCTCGCGCGCAACGATCTGACGAGCGCGCAAGCGCTGCTCGCGCGCGCCGCGCAGGCGCGCCCGGAGGATGCCGAGGCGGTCGGCGGCCTGGGTCTCGCACGCATGCGGGCCGGGCGGCGCGACGAAGCGCACGCGCTGTTTCTGCGTGCGGCCGCACTCGCGCCGGACAATCGCGCGAAGTGGGAGAGCCTCGCGCGCGCCGCGCAGTTCTGGGGCACGCTCGCACAGAGCCGCGACGCAGCGGCGGCAGGCCAGCCGCGCGACGCGGAGCGGTTCGCGCGCGCCGCGCTCGCAATGGAGCCCGGCAACCCGGACGCGAAGCTGATGCTGGCCGATGCGCTGCTCGCGCAGCACGACTGGAGCGCGGCCGAACCCCTGCTGCGCGAACTGCTGGCCGCGCGCGAGCCGAGCATCGCGGCGCTGCGCAGCACGCAGACGCTATTCGAGAATACCGGCCGCGCGGCCCGGGTCGAGCCTTTGCTCGACGCCTTGCAAAGCCGCTTCACCGCCGCCGACGATCGCCAGAGCCTCGCGCAACTGCGCGCCGATCTGCTCGCGAACCAGGCCGACAGCCTGCTGGCCGCGGGTCAGCGGGGGCCTGCGGCGCAGCGCTACGAAGCGTCCTTGCGGGCCGCGCCCGACGCGCCATGGACGCGCTTTGCGCTGGCGCGTCTGTATCGCGATCTGGGCTTGCCGCAACTCGGCCGCGTCGTGATGGACGACGGCCTCGCGATCTCCGCCTCGCCCGAAATGCGCTACGCGAGCGCGCTGTACCGCAACTCGCTCGACGACATCGGCGGCGCGCAAGCCGTGCTCGCGCCGATCGCCGAGCGGGAGCGCACCGACGGCATGCGCGCGCTCGCGCGCAGCCTCCAGGCGCAGCAGTGGCTCGTCAAGGCGCGCGCCGCATTTGCGCTCGACGATCGCGCAGGCGCAAGCCAGGCGCTCGACGAAGCCCGCACGCTGGCCGCCGACGACCCGAATCTGCTCGCGGCGGTCGGCGCGGTGTGGATCGAGCAGGGCGAAGCGCAGCGCGGTCTCGCGCTGCTGCGAAACTGGATGGACACCCACCCGCAGCAGACCGATGCCGACGTGCGCCTGCGCTATGGCGATCTGCTTGGCAGCGCCAGCGCGCAGATCGGCAACGCTGAACTCGACGCGTGGCTGACCCGCTTGCGCGACGATCCGCAAGTCAAGCTCAGCGCCGCGCAAAGCGCGCGTCTCGAAGACCAGGCGCTGCGTCTCGTGCTGCGCGAAACCGACGAGGCGCTCGATCGTCAGGATGACCAACGTGCGCGGCAGTTGCTCGCCCACGTGAGTCCGGCGGGCCGGCGCGACAAACGCTACGCACTCGAAGTCGCGGATCTCGAACGCCTGCAAGGGCACTACGCGGCCGCGCGCGCCGCCCTTAGGCCGGTACTGGCCGCCACGCCCAACGACCCGGATGCGCAACTGGCGCTCGCCCGCGTGCTGGAGCAGAGCGGCGAGCGGCGCAGCGCGCTCGACCTGGTGCGCAGCGTGCTCGACGACGCCGCGCCCGACGATGTCGACACGCGGCTCTCGGCGGCGCGCCGGCTCGCCGCGCTGCGTCAGCCGCAGGAAGCGCAGCGGGTCACCTCGGCGTTGCGCGTCGCGTATCCGGCTCGCCCGGACGTGACGGTGCAAAGCGGGCGCGTCGCGCAGGATCTCGGGCAATACGAGGAGGCCGCTTCGCTGTACCGTCTGTCGTTCGCGCAGGAGCGCGCGGCGGGCGTGAGCGCCGGTCCCGACGGCACCCCCGCGCAAGCGGCGCTCGCCGATCTCGAGCAGCGCCGCAATCCGGAGATCGAGACCGGCTGGCTGCCCGCGTATAAATCGGGCGATGCCGGCATCTCGCAGCTGCGCGCGTGGCAGGCGCCGGTGTACCTGCAGATTCCGTATCGCTACGACGGCCACTTTTTCGCTCACATCGACACCGTGCATCTCGATGCCGGCACGCTCGACCCGAGCGAAGGCAACGCGTTCACGCGCGATACGTTCGGCACCATCGGTGCGGCCGACAACCTCGCGGCCGCGCTCGGCATTCCGGCGCAGACCCGCGCCGCGCTGCTCGCGAGCTCGCCGTATCTGCATCAATCGGTGACCGGCGTGGCGCTCGGCGCGGGCTATACGTCCGACGCGTGGCGCTTCGACATCGGCACGACGCCGCTCGGGTTCCCGGTGCATTACCTCGTCGGCGGCGCGCGCTATGAATTCGACGCCGGACCGGCGAGCTTCTCCGTCAGCGGCTCGCGGCGGCCCGAAACAGGCAGCCAGCTTTCGTACGCCGGCATGCACGATCCGGTGACCGGCACCGTGTGGGGCGGCGTGCGCCGCGACGGCATCGATCTGCATTCGGCGGTCGATGTCGGCATGACGAGTCTCTTCGCCGATCTCGGCGTGGGCGTGCTGACCGGCCGCAACGTCGCGAGCAATCAGGAGGTGACGTTGCGCACGGGCTTCACGGTGCCGGTCTATCGGCGCGTCGACACGCTCGTGAGCACCGGTCTGATCGGCAACGTGTGGCACTACACGAACAACCTGCGCTTCTATTCGTTCGGCCAGGGCGGCTACTACAGTCCGCAGCGCTATGTGTCGCTCGGCGTGCCGATCGAATGGGCCGGGCGGCATGACGCGCTGAACTGGGATCTGACCGCGACGCTCGGTGTGTCCAACTCGTATGAGAAGAATTCGCCGTACTACCCGAACGGTTTGCCTGCCGGGCTCGGTGCGGCGCCCGGGCTCGGCACGCTGGTGAACACAGCGAGCTCGACGCGCGGCGTCGCGTTTTCATACGGGCTCGCAGGCATCGTGCAATACCGCTTCAACCCGCATCTGTTGGCGGGCGCGCAACTGAGCATCGATCGTTCGCACGACTACGCACCGAGTTCCGCGCTGGTCTATCTGCGCTATACGTTCGACGCGCGCAAGCAGGACAACAGTCTGTCGCCGCGCCCCGTGCGTCTTTACTCCAGCTATTGACCGGCGATGCAATCAGATCAGGGAATCCACGCGTGAGCACCGTTTCGAATCCACTCAAGCCCGCGCCCGGCGCCTTCTTGCGCCGCTGGCTGCGAGCCTTCGGCCACGCGGGCTCGCGAGCGGGCGCACGCAAGCTCGGACGGCTCGCACTCGACGCGTTGCCCGATGAATGGGCCTCGCTCGAAGGCGGGAAGCTCTACGTGCTCTATGCCGCGCCGCGCACCGCCGGCGCCGATGCGCTGATCTGGCAGAGCGCACGCGCGGCGCAAACGCGCGATGTCACGGTCGTGCTCGCGCGCGAGCGCGTCGACGTGGCGCAGCGTCTGCGCGAACTCGGCTTCAGCGCGAACGCACCGGCCTCGGGCTGGCCACGCAATCTGAGCGTGCTGGCGATGCCGCAGACCGTCGCCGAGGCGGCCGATGCAGCCGATGTGATCGATGCCACGCAAGCCACCGTGCCGCGCGCCGCACCCGTCGAACTCGCGAGGTTGTTCGGCGGTCTGCGCGCGCTCAAGCGCTTCGGATTGCGCTCGCGTTCGCTGTATTTCATCGAAGGCGCCGAGCGCTGGTTCAGCTGGGACGACGCGCGCGCGCTCGCACGCGAGGGCCGCATGCTGGCGAACTGGTGCGCGGCGCGCAACATCACGCTGGTGCTGCTGCTCGGTGCGCCGTCCGGCGAGGCAGAACTCGACGACAGCGCTTGGCTCGTTACGCGCACGTCCGCGGACAATCCGGCCGCGCATCATGACCGCAACGAATTTCATGCCGCGTGCGCCGGCGTCGCGCGCATGGAGCACACGCACGGCGAGTTGTTGTGGCACGTCGACTTCTGGCGCTCCGAGCGCACGCTCGTGACCGGCGAGGTCCGTGCGCTGCGGTTCGCCGAGAGTGGCCGCCTGGGCGTCGCGACCGATGTGCCAGGCGGCGTGATCGCACGCGGCGACGGGTTGCTGGCGCGCGACGAACAGCGGGTCGTGGTGAGCCGCGCGGTCGTGCGCGGCCATGAGGCGTGGGTGCCGCCGCACTGGGAGGTGCTGGCCGATCAGGCGGCGGTGCTGGCCGCCTGCGCCGAAGCCCAGGCGGCGACCGTGGTGCTCGACTACGCGGGCAGCGCGCAGCTCGACGCGCTGTGCGCGGCGGTCCATGCGCTGCGCCGGCAGGCGGGACGCGCGCTGAAGATCGTGATTGTCGAACGCGGCGAGGTGCTGCGTCACCAATACGAGCTGCTGGTGCTGACGCTCGGCGCCAACCTCGTGCTGGGCCGCGATCTGCCGTTTTCGCGCATGCAGTCGCTGCTGCAATCGTTGCAAGGGCAGCTTCATGCGCGGCCCGTCGCCGCCGACTATCGCGCCGCGCTCAGCGCTGCGTTGAGCGACGCCGTGCTCGGCTATTTGCCCGCCGGCGCGTTCTGCGAGCGCGTGCGCACCGTGCTCGAACGCAGTGCCGTGCTGCAGTTGCCGCATGTGCTCGTCAAGTTGACGCTGCTGCCGCAGTGCGCGCATGCCGACGCGTTGAGGCATTGCGTGCCGCGTCGCGAGGGCGACGTGTTTACCGCCGACGCGTCGCATCTGTACGTGTTCCTGTTCGCGTGCCGGCTGGCCGATGCGGATGCCGCGCTGGCGCGCATCTTCGATGTGCCGGTCGAGCGGCTTGCGGATGCGCTCGTGCATCTGGCGGAGCAGAGCATCGGCGATGAACTGGCTGCGCTGGAAGCGGCGAACCGGCGCGCGCGGATTGCCGACTACAGCGATCTGTTTGCGGCGCCGGTGCGTGCCAGTGGTGCGGAGGGACTGAGGCAGAGCTTGCGGGTCGAACGCAGGCCGCTGGGAGTGGGTGCGCTGGCAGCAGTGAAGCAACTCGCGACGGTGGAAGAGGCGCTGGAGCGGGCACGCAGTGAGGCGCAGGACGGTGCCGCTGCGTTTGCTGAGAACGGCGCCGCGGATTCCGCGAACACCGCGAACACCGCGAACACCGAGGTCGCGCAGACCACCGCAGCGACGAAACGCCACGCAGCGCACCCAGGCGCGTCGCCACAGAAAAGCCAGGCCTCGCCCCGCGCGACGCCGCCGCGCCGCCACGCCGAACCTTACGCGATGCCGCTGCGAAACAAGGAGCACGAGTGATGGAATTTCTACTGACCTGTTTCGCCGCGGGTGTGGTCATCGCGGTACCGGTATGGATCGTCTGGCAGCGCGGCGGCGCGCGTCGCGGGCTCGCGGCGATGCGCGGCTTCGATCCGCGCGACGCGGTGCGCTGCGACATCGAACCGGTCGCGCTGCGTGCCCGGCTGCTGCCCGACGCGCAGCGCGTCGACGAGGCCGCACGATGAAAACGATCGCCGTCGTTTCCACCGCCGGCGGCACGGGCCGCACGACGCTGAGCGCCGCGCTCGCGGTATTGCTCGCGCGGCGCGGCCGTCAGGTGGTCGCGCTCGACTTCGATCCGCAGAACATGCTCGGCGCGCATCTCGGGATCGACGGCTTCGCGCCCGCCGGGCTCGCGCAAGCGCTGCTCGACGAGACCTGCGCCTGGCATGCGCATACGTGGCGCAATGCCGAGGGCGTGCTGTTCGTGCCGTACGGCGAGGTCTCGCTCGCGCATGGCGCGCGCTGCGATGCACGGCTTGCCGCCGAGCCGCGGTGGCTCGCGAGCGCGCTCGCGCAACTCCATCTGCCGCGCGATGGCGTCGTGCTGATCGACACCGCCCGCCATCCCTCGCAGCAGGCCGCGCAGGCCCTGCGTTGCGCCGACCTGGTGCTCTGCGTGACGCCGCCCGAACCGGCCGCCTGCGCGACGCTCGTCGCGCGGCTCGATGACTTGCGGCGCGACGGCGCGAATCTGAGGATCATCGTGAACCGCCTGAATCCGGCGCGCGACATGCAGCGCGACGTGCTCGCGATGCTCGCGGCGGCGCTCGGCGATGGCCTGCCGCTCGCGCA
Organism: Paraburkholderia fynbosensis; assembly: GCF_902859935.1. Lineage (GTDB taxonomy): Bacteria > Pseudomonadota > Gammaproteobacteria > Burkholderiales > Burkholderiaceae > Paraburkholderia > Paraburkholderia fynbosensis. Next base: position 593,627 of record NZ_CADIKI010000001.1, on the reverse strand, counting down.
GCGCGTGCATCTGGATATGGCGATGCCGGAGTCGTTCGCGCGCGGTACGTGGTTGTTCGACGATGCGCCGCATTCGCAGGCATCGCACGATCTGCATGGGCTTGCCAACTGGCTCGACGCGTGGGTCGGTGGGACATCGGCGACCGGCGCGCGCCGCGAAGGTGACGCGGCATGAACAGGCCGATCAACGGGGGCGCGGGTGAGCGTGGCGAGGAGCCCGGCAAGGCGCGCCAAGCCGCCCCCGCCGTCACTGACGCCCCTGGCGCCACCCCCGGCACTCCACGCCAGCGCACGCTCGACCGGCTTGCCCGCAACCTGGGCGTCCCTGTCGATCGCACGCCGCTCGACTGGTTCGTACGCCTGTTCTTCCAGCCGCCTTCACCGGGCAAGCCCGACTACCCGCATCGCTGGATCAGAGCCGCCGTGCTGCATCTCGCGCTGCAATGGGGCGTGCTCGAACCGCATCGCCTGCGCGCCTGGCTGTGGCGCGCCTTCATCCGCGCGCCGCGCCTGTCCGGGCGAAGCGCCGCCGCGCAGGCGCGCGCCGTGCTCGCGTGGATCGACCGCTGGCTGGTGCCGGTGCTATTGCGCTGGCGCCGCCTGCACCGCCGTATCGAAGGGATGCTGCCGCGCCTGCCGTGGCAGCGCTGGGGCGCGCAGCTCGAAAGCGGCACGCAGCGCATCGGCCACATTCGCTGGTTGCTGCCGCTCATCGTGCTGGCGGGCGCAGTCCTGTGGACGATGATCGGTACCTCGCCGTTGTCGTCGGATGGTCAGTTCGAATTCTTCGCAGTGCTGGTGGTCGTCGCGTTGATCTTGCGCCGCTTCCCTGGGCGCATGCCGGTGCTGATCCTCACGACGCTCGCGTTGCTTGCGATGGCGCGCTATGTCTGGTGGCGCGTCACGCAGACGCTGTCGTTCCAGACGCCGGCCGAGGCGATTCTCGGCTATCTGCTGTTCGGCGCCGAAGCGTATACATGGGTCATTCTGCTGCTCGGCTTCGTGCAGACCGCATGGCCGCTGAACCGCGCGGTCGCCGAACTGCCCGCCGACACTGCGAACTGGCCGAGCGTCGACATTTATATTCCGACCTATAACGAGCCGCTGTCGGTGGTGCGGCCTACCGTGTTCGCCGCCCAGGGCATCGACTGGCCGGCGCACAGGCTGCGCGTCTATCTGCTCGACGACGGCCATCGTGAAGAATTCAGACAGTTCGCGCACGACAGCGGCATCGGCTACCTGACTCGCGACGACAACCGGCACGCGAAAGCCGGCAACATCAACCGCGCCCTGGAAAAGACCCACGGCGAGTACATCGCAATCTTCGATTGCGATCACGTGCCGACGCGCTCGTTTCTGCAAACCACGATGGGCACGTTTCTGCGCGACGCCCGCTGCGCGATGGTGCAGACGCCCCATCACTTCTTCTCGCCCGATCCGTTCGAGCGCAACCTCGGCACGTTCCGCCGCGTGCCGAACGAAGGCAACCTGTTTTACGGGCTCGTGCAATCCGGCAACGATCTGTGGAACGCGTCATTCTTCTGCGGTTCGTGCGCGGTGATCAAGCGCACGGCGCTCGAAGAAGTGGGCGGCGTCGCGGTGGAGACGGTCACGGAAGATGCGCATACCGCGCTCAAACTGCATCGGCGCGGCTATACGACCGCTTATCTGCCGACCGTACAGGCCGCCGGTCTCGCCACCGAAAGCCTCGCGAGCCACATCAAGCAACGCACGCGCTGGGCACGCGGCATGGCGCAGATTTTCCGTATCGACAATCCGTTTCTCGGCCGCGGCCTGAGCTTTTTCCAGCGGCTCTGTTACGGCAACGCGATGCTGCATTTTTTCTACGGCATCCCGCGGCTGATTTTCCTGACCATGCCAATGGCGTACCTGTTCTTCCAGATGTATTTCATCAACGCGTCGGCGACCACCATCGCCGGGTTCGTGCTGCCGTACATCGTGCTCGCCAACATCGCGAACTCGCGGATGCAGGGCAAATTCCGCCACTCGTTCTGGGCCGAAGTGTACGAATCGGTGCTCGCCTGGTATATCGCGCTGCCGACCACCATCGCCTTCTTCAGTCCGAAGCACGGCCAGTTCAACGTGACCGACAAGGGCGGACGCATCGACGAAGGTTATTTCGACTGGGCCGTGTCGAAGCCGTATCTGGTGTTGCTCGGACTGAACGCGTGCGCGCTGCTGGCGGGCGCGTACCGGTTGATGTTCGGCCAGAGCGGCGAGACCGCGACGATTCTCATGAATGTGTTCTGGACGCTCTACAACCTCGTGATGCTCGGCGCGGCGGCAAGCGTCGCGCGTGAGGCGAAGCAGGTGCGCGTGACCCACCGTATCGCGATGCGCGCCGCGGCCACGCTGCTGCTCGCGGACGGCACGACGCTCGCGTGCACCACCAGCGATTATTCGACCGGCGGACTCGGTCTCGAAGTCGATCCGGCGTTGAAGCTCGCGCCCGGCGACAGCCTCGGCGTATGCCTGAGCCGAGGCGACCGGCAGTTTCATTTTCCCGTTTATGTGAGCCGCTTCGTCGGCAGGCATCTGGGCGTGCGCTTCGACGGCCTGACGCTCGAGCAGGAACGGCAGATGGTGCAATGCACGTTCGGCCGCGCCGACGCATGGCTCGACTGGGGCGAGCAAACCGTTGAGGACACCCCGCTGCGCGGCCTGAAGGACGTGCTGACGATGGGCATCGAAGGTTATTCGAGGCTGCTGACCGGTGTGCTGCGCGTATGCCAGTCGCTGCTCGCGCTGGACCGCACACGCTATTAATGCCGCGGCGTGCGCGCCCGGCCCATGTGAGAACTCTGTTCATGACTTTGTGGAACCTGTACTTCATCGTCAAGCTGTACCTGTTCGCGGGTGGCCATCTTCAACCGCTGTGGCTCGTCAACCTCGGCTTCGCGTTGCTGCTCGCCGCGAGCGCGACGCTCAGGCATCGCGGCCTTCGTGTGTTGCGCAACCTGCTCGGACTCGCGGTCGGCATACCGCTGATGTACCACGAAGCGAACGTGCCGCCGTTCGCGCGTATCACCGAAGAATTCGGCAACCTCACCACCTTCAGCTTCGGCTACTGGCTGGAACTCGCACAGCGTTTTCTGCCGCCGATGCTGCTGCTCGGCGCGCTCGGTGGTCTGATGGCGTACCTGATCGTGAACCGCTGGCTGCGCGTCTCGAGCTTCGTGCTGATCGCGCTGGTCGCGATTCCGGTGTGGCAGAAGGGCAGCACGGTACTCGCGCAATTGCACAGCGCACCCGTGGTGGCGGCATCGGGCAATGCGCTCGCCGCGCAGCCGCTCGACCACAACGCCGCGCTCGCCGCATTCCGCACGCAGGAGTCGCAGCGGCAGGTCACGTTCGGCCATCTCGGCGCCGATCCGAATACGCAGTTCGACGTGATCGTGCTGCACATCTGCTCGCTGTCGTGGGACGACCTCGATGCGGTGAAGGCGCGCAATCATCCGATGCTGAGCCATTTCGACTATCTGTTCACGAACTTCAGCACGGCGGCGAGCTATAGCGGACCGGCCGCGATTCGCGTGCTGCGCGCGAGCTGCGGGCAGGAGGCGCACGCGGACCTTTACAAGGACGCGCCGCAACAGTGCCATCTGCTCGCCGATCTCGCCCAGGCGGGTTACACCCCGCAGACGATGCTGAACCACGACGGTCACTTCGACAACTTCCTGCAACTGGTGCACGACAACACCGGCGCGCCGAACGTGCCGATGATTTCGAATGCCAGTGTGCCGGTCGCAATGCACGCGTTCGACGGTTCGGCGATTCGCGGCGATTACGCGACGCTCGCCAACTGGTACGCGCAGCGCGCCAGCACGCCGGGCCCGGTCGCGCTGTACTACAACACGATCAGTCTGCACGACGGTAATCGTCTGCCGAACAGCAGTCTGTCGAGCATCGATTCGTACCCGCAGCGGGTGAACACGCTGATGAGCGACTTCGACCGGTTCGCGGATCTGATCGCGGCATCGGGCCGGCGCGCGGTGATCGTGTTCGTGCCCGAACACGGCGCGGCCTTGCGCGGCGACGCGAACCAGGTGGCCGGCCTGCGCGAAATTCCGACGCCGCGCATCATCCATGGTCCGGCGGGTGTGCGGCTGGTCGGCTTCCAGGGCAACCATGGGCCGACTACGGTGATCGACAATCCGTCGAGCTTTCTCGCGCTCGCGCAACTGCTGTCGAACCTCGTGTCGAACAGCCCGTTCAAGCCGGGCGTGACCTTGTCGCAGTACGCGATGAATCTGCCGCAAACGCAGATGGTCGGCGAAAACGAAGGGACCGTGACGATGAAGACGGCATCGGGCTATGTCGTGAAGACGCCGGACGGCGTATGGGTGGATGGCAAATGACGGCGGCGACTACGAAGGATGGCGGCGTGGCTGCTTCGAAGGCGGCATTGAAGACGGCAGGGAAGGCCGACGGGAATGTCGCCGCAGATGCCGGCGGCTGGCCGGTGGATGACATCACCGGACTCGCGCGCCGTTTGCCCGAAGTCGATCCGGCGCGTTACTTCGACGGGCAGGCGAAGGAGGCGTTTCAGCAGTCTTTGCTCAGGTGGCCGCTGCTCGCGCGGCTCATGAATCTCATGCCGGCCGGGCAAGCCGATACGCTCGCCGGGCACGACTCGGCGCAGAAAGCGGAAGTGGAGTAACGGCGGTTCCTGGAAGTTGTTGAATACAGCGCACGGCGGCGCTTTGAACCGCGCTTTTCCTGCCGCGGGTCGTGATTACCGCAACTGGGTCACTGCAAGCAGCAACACCATGCCGCCGATCGCGCCATCCAGCACGCGCCATGCGGTCGCCCGGCGAAACAGCGGCGCCAGCGCCCGCGCTCCGTAGCCGAGACCGATGAACCAGATCCCGCTCACCGCCATCGCGCCGAGCGCGAACGCGAGCCGTGCGTCTTGCGGCTCGCGCGCGCCGGCCGTGCCGATCAGCAGGAACGTGTCGAGATACACGTGCGGGTTGAGCCAGGTGAGCGCGAGCGTCATCAGGATGATCGGCATGGCGCGTTGCGTGGGCGGTGCGCCGTTCGTCTGGGCGTCGAGTACCGCATGCCCGGGGCGCACCGCGCGGCGCAGCGCGTTGATGCCGAACCAGGCGAGATAGGCGAGCCCGATGTAGAGCATCGTGTGCACGAACACCGGGTAGCGTTCCACCAGCACCGAGGCGCCGCCGACGCCCGCGCCGATCAGAATGAAATCCGACAGCGCGCACAGCACGACGATCTTGCCGACATGCGAGCGCATGATGCCCTGACGCAGCACGAACGCGTTTTGCGCGCCGATCGTCACGATCAGCGATGCGCACAGGGCGGCGCCGTGAGAAAAGGAGAGCCAGTTCATAAAACGAATCCAGTAGACGCAAGAAGCGAACGGGGCTAGTCTGCGGATTTGCTGCTCATAAGAGAAGCTAATTTACTTAATGCCGATTAAGGAACGCTAATGCTCGACTATGCGTTGCTCGACGCGCTGGCCGCCGTGGTGCGCCACGGTTCGTTCGACCGCGCGGCCGGCGAACTGAATGTCACGCCGTCGGCGGTGTCGCAGCGGGTCAAGCTGCTGGAGGAGCGGGTCGGCAGCGTACTGGTCAAGCGCGGCCAGCCGTGCGTCGCGACCACCTCGGGCGCGCTGTTGTGCCGGCACACCGAGCGCGTGCAATTGCTCGAAGCCGAGTTGAATGGCCGCCTGCCGGCGCTGCCCGGCGCGCTGGTGGAACCGTGGCCGGCATTGCGGGTGGCGGTCAACGACGACAGCGTCGGCACCTGGTTCATCGACGCCGTGGCGCCGTTCTGCTCGGAGCGCGAGATGCTGCTCGATCTCGTGATCGACGATCAGGACCACACGGCCGAGCGGATTCGCGATGGCAGCGTGCAAGGCGCGGTCACGACCCAGGCCGAACCGGTGCAAGGCTGCCGCTCCACGCGGCTCGGGCGGATGCGCTATATGGCGGTCTGTTCGCCCGCGTTTTTCGCCCGCTATTTCGCCGACGGCGTCACGCGTGACAGTTTGCGGGGCACGCCCTGCGTCGATTTCAATCCGAAGGACCAGTTGCAAAAGCGCTTCATGCGCCGCATCACGCGCGCGGAACTCGATCCGCCGCTGCACTGGATTCCCCACGTCGCCGGTTTTTTGCGGGCCTGCGTGACGGGTCTCGGCTGGGGCATGTGTCCGGAGCGGATGATCGCCGCGCATCTGGCGAGCGGCGAACTCGTGGAGATGGCGCCGGGCAAGCACATCGACGTCGATCTGTACTGGCAGAGCTGGCGCCTGTCGATCGGCTGGCTCGACGACTTCGGCGTGGTGTTGCGCAAGCGGGCCGCGGAGTTTCTCGATTGAATCATCGCGTACGGGGCGCGTCGCGCCGAACCGCGCACGCCCCACTCAAAGCAGCAACTCAATCGAATGAAACAGCCGGCGCTGCTCCGGGTCCTGCGAGCTCGCCCCTTCGTCGATCACTTCGCGCAGGCAGTCGAGAAAGCACTGAGCCGCCGGACTGGTCGGCGCGCCGCGCCGAGACGTGATGCTGACGATGGTTTCATCGACCGTCTCGCGCAAGGGCAGCGCCCACAGGTTCTCTTTCGCGAGCGTCACTTCGACGAGCGGCCACGGAAAGATGCTGAGCATGTCCGTGTGCGCGAGCAGCCCCAGCACGATCGACAGCGAATGCGCGAGGTGAATGGTGTGCGGCACGCGCATGCCGCGCTGACGAAACAGGTTGTCCGAGATCGACTCCCGGCTCGCCGGGTCCCAGTTCAGCACCCACTCCGCGTCTTCGAGTTCGAGCAGCGTGCGGCAACCGGCCAGCGGATGATCACGCCGCGCGACCACCGCCGAATGCGTCGAAAAGAGCGGCACGTGGTGAAACTCCGATTGCGGCGACGCGGGCGGCGGCCGGCCGATCGAAAAATCGAGGCTGCCGTCGCGCAGGCGCGGCTGCACCACCGCAAGCAGGCCTTCGAAAAACTCCAGCTGAACTTCCGGCATGCGTTGCCGGAAGCGCTGCACGGCGGGCGGCAGAAAGGTCAGAGCGACCCATGGCGTGATGCCGATCGACAGCTTGCCGGCCGCCGCGCCGCGCAACGCTTCGATCTCCGCTTGGGCGCGCTGCAACTGCCCGAGCACGAGGCGCGCATGCACGACCAGCGCGCGGCCGAACTCGGTGAAGGCGACACCGCTCGCGCTGCGCACCAGCAGCGGCGCGTGCAGATCGGCTTCCAGTTCGCGCATCGCCTTGGTCACCGCGGCCGGCGAAAGCCCCAGCGTGCGTGCTGCAGCCCGGATACTTCCGGTATCCGCAATGGCGGCCAAGGTACTGAGCTGATGCAGTTTCATCTGGAGAAGGTGCGCTGAGGGTGGCAACCAGGAGTTGCTGGCGCAACGATTCTACGCCTGCCGCCGGAAAATCGGCGTCGCTATGCTGGGTTCACGCTTTCATCAACGGAGACGACACGTGAACACCATGGCCATCCCGGCGGGCATCGCCGAACTCGAAGACGAAATGATCGCGCTGCGCCGCCGGATTCACGCGCAGCCGGAGCTGGCCTACGAGGAATTCGCCACCGGCGACCTCGTGGCCGAACGCCTGCGGGAGTGGGGCTACACGGTGCATCGCGGGTTGGGTCAGACGGGCGTGGTCGGGCAGCTGAAGGTCGGCAACGGCACGCGCAGGCTGGGTCTGCGCGCCGACATGGACGCGCTGCCGATTCACGAGACCACCGGCTTGCCGTACGCGAGCACGGTGCCCGGCAAGATGCACGCATGCGGCCACGACGGACACACCGCGATGCTGCTGGCCGCCGCCAAACATCTCGCGCAGGAAAAGGGCTTCGACGGCACCTTGAACCTGATTTTCCAGCCGGCCGAAGAAGGCCTCGCCGGCGCCAAAAAGATGCTCGAAGACGGCCTGTTCGAGCAGTTTCCCTGCGACGCGGTGTTCGCGATGCACAACATGCCGGGCTTTCCCACCGGCAAATTCGGCTTCCTGGCGGGCTCGTTCATGGCCTCGTCGGACACGGTGATCATCACGGTGACGGGGCGCGGCGGCCACGGCGCGGTGCCGCACAAAGCCGTCGATCCGGTCGTGGTGTGCGCGCAAATCGTACTGGCCCTGCAGTCGATCGTCTCGCGCAACATCGCGCCGCTCGACATGGCGATCATCACCGTCGGCGCGATTCACGCGGGCGAAGCGCCCAACGTGATTCCGGAGACCGCCGAGATGCGCCTGTCGGTGCGCGCGCTCAAACCCGAGGTGCGCGACTACCTGCAGGAGCGCATCACGGCGGTGGCCACCGCGCAGGCCGTCGTGTTCGGCGCGCGTGCCGCGGTGGACTATCAGCGCCGCTATCCGGTGCTCGTCAACGACGTGCAGATGACTGGCCTCGCGCGCCAGGTCGCGCTCGACTGGCTCGGCGAAGATGGATTGATCACTGAGATGCAGCCGCTCACCGGCAGCGAAGATTTCGCATTCCTGCTCGAGCGTTGTGCGGGCAGCTACCTGATCATCGGCAATGGCGATGGTGAAGGCGGCTGCATGGTCCACAACCCGGGCTATGACTTCAACGACGATTGCCTCGCCACCGGCGCAGCCTACTGGGTGCGACTCGCGCAGACGTTCTTGGTTTGACGCGGGCCACGGCATGTCATAGCAGGCCATGCGGGCGCTGGCGCGATGCGCGGCGTCAGCAGGAAGCACATCACGGAGAGACAGATGGACTATTCCGCCACACCGCAACCCGCGCGCCCCGACGCGCTCGGCAGACAGAACGCGTCGGCCGCAGCACAGGGCGCAGCGCCGGCCGAGCGCATGCATCACGCGAAAGCGATTGCCGCGATCACGCTCGGCAACGGGCTCGAGTTTTTCGACTTCACGATCTACAGCTTCTTCGCGACGGTCATCGGCAAGCTGTATTTCCCGGTGGAAGGGCAGCTCGCGCAATTGATGCTGGCGGTCGGCACGTTCGGCGTCGGTTTCATCATGCGGCCGGTAGGCGGCGTCGTGCTCGGTGCCTACGCCGATCGCGCGGGCCGCAAGGCGGCAATGAGTCTGACGCTGTGGCTCATGACGCTCGGCTCCGCGCTGATCGCGTTCGCGCCGACCTATGCGGCGATCGGCCTGGCCGCGCCGCTGCTGGTGATCCTCGCGCGGCTGGTTCAGGGTTTTGCGCTGGGCGGCGAGATCGGCGCGTCGACCTCGCTGCTGCTCGAATACGGCAGCGACAAAACGCGCGGGTTCTACGGCAGCTGGCAGTTCGTGAGCCAGGGCTTGAACACGGTGTGCGGCTCGCTGCTCGGCGTCGCGCTGGCGGCGTGGCTGTCCACCGACGCGCTCGAAAGCTGGGGCTGGCGCGTGCCGTTCGTGATCGGTATGGCGATGGGGCCGATCGGCATTTATATCCGGCGTCATCTGGACGAAACGCTGCCCGGCATCGAGGACGGCACACTTGAAACGCCCACAGCCGAGGTGCCAGCTCCGCAGCCGGTGCGCAAGCTGTTTCGCGACTATTCGCGCGTCATCACGATGGGTGTGCTGACGACGATCGGCGGCACCGCGGCGAATTACATTGTGCTGTTCTATCTGTCCACTTACGCGATCCGGATCCTGCATCTGCCGATGTCGTCGGCGCTATGGGCGGCGTGGGCCGCGGCGGTGGTGACGGTAATCTGTTCGCCGTTCGCCGGTGCGCTGTCCGATCGCGTCGGACGCAAGCGCGTGCTGTGCGTGTCGCGGGTATTGCTGATCGCCGCCGTGTATCCGGCTTTCATGATCATCAATGCCGCGCCGACGGTGCCGGTGTTGCTGTCGGTGGTGGCGGGGCTCGCGGTGCTGGTCGCGTTCACGGCGGTGCCCAATATCGTGATGCTGCCGGAGATGTTCCCGCGTGCGATTCGCGCGACCGGCATGTCGATCGTTTATTGCCTTGGGGTGTCGATCTTCGGCGGCTTCGCGCAATTCTTCGCGACGTGGCTGATCCAGATTTCCGGCAACCATCTCGCACCGGCGTGGTATCTGATCGGCTGCGGGCTGGTGTCGTTGCTGCCGTTGCCGTGGATGCGTGAGACGGCTGGGCGGGCGATCGATTGAGGTGTCGGGCGGCACGCGCGGCGCAATGCTGGCGGTGCGGGTCGTGTGGTGCTTGAAGAGGGCGCGGCCGGATTGAAAAAGAGGCGCGATGAAAACTCATCGCGCCTCTTTTTTCCTAGAAAGCGAGTGGCGGTCGTTGCGGGCTTCGATACACCTCAACGCTTCTCAGCGCCATACCCAACGAGTAACCCAAGCGGCCCGGCCTCGCATTCGCGTGCGCCGGCCACCCGCCAGCCATCACCTCGCCGCTGATTTTTCTCCGTCAGCCAGCGGCGCATCACCGGCCGCCGCCGCATCGCGCGTTTCGGGCATGGCCGCCCACACGAGCAGTACGGCAAGCGCACCCGCCGCGGCGAGACCGAAGAAGCTGACCGCATTGCCGAAATGATCCGCGACGAAGCCCGCAGCCGTCGTGCTCAACGTCGCCCCGATCCCCGCCGCCAGCCCGAAGAGTCCGATACACAGGTTGTAGCGGCCCTTGTCGCCGGCGACGTCGGCGGCAATCAGCGGCAGCATCACGCCGAACACCGCGGCGCTCAGACCGTCCAGCATCTGCACCGGCACCAGTAGATACGGGCTGCTGATTCCGGCGAACAGCAACGCGCGGATCGGCAGCGCCGAAAAGCCGAGCAGCAGGATCGGCCTGCGCCCCCAGCGTTCGGCGGAACGCCCGACCCACGGCGACATCATCGCCACGATCGCCTGCGGCACGATGATGCAGGCCGCGATCACGAGCTGCACGTTGTCGCCCATGCCGGCCGTCACTTCGCCCGCGGCCAGATTCAGCATCGCCGCGTTCGACAGATGGAACAGCACGATGCACGCTGCGAACAGCAGCATGCGCTTATCGCGCAGCAACTCGCGCAGGCTCTCGCGCCGTTCGAGCTGCTGCGGCGTGGGCGCGGCCTTCGGCAGCTCGATGGTATCGGTGCGCTGGATCATCGACAGCGCGATCAGCGCGGGCACCGCGAGCCCGGCGGTCAGCCAGAACACCGCGCGCGGCGAATAGTATTCGCCGAACACGCCCATCAAGCCGGCCGCCACCGCACTGCCGATCGACGCCCAGCGTGCATTGCGCCCGAGCCGGTCGCCGAGATTCGCGCGGCCCACCAGCGCGAACGAAATCGCGGCGAGCGCCGGCGTGAGCATGCAGCTGGCGAAGCCGTGGAAGACCTCGGCAGCGATGACCGGCAGCACCGTCGGACTGGCGGCCAGCAGCACCGCGCTCAGGATGATCGCGATGATCGCCCACGCGGCCGCGCCTTTCTTGTTGCGCAGCGCGTCGACCGCGGCGCCGCCCGGCACCTGGCTCACCATCGCGCTGATGGTGCCGACCGAGAGCGCCATGCCGATCTCGCCCTGGGTCCACTTATGCGACGCGAGATACGACGCGATGAACGGCCCGAAGCCCGTCTGCACGTTGGCGACGAAAAAATTAAGCCAATCGAGCGCGCGCAGACTGCGCGCCGTGACCATCGTGCGGCCGATCATCGGGCCGCCCGTGCGTTGGAGACCGCGACGGCCGTCGACGCGGCAGGCGCCGACGCGGCGGCTGGCGCAGGCGTCGGTGCGGGCGCGGGCGGCGGCGGAGACACCGCCCGAATCGGCTTGTCGTTGGCGTAGGGCGGCGTCGCGTTGATCTGCGCGTCGCTCAGATCGAGGAGCGGACGCAGTTCTTTATCGCGCGTGACGAAGTGCAGCGCCGACCAGTTCGCGGCAATCGTGCGCCGCTCGGTGCTGACCATGCCGTTGACGTCGAGCACGACGGCCTGCGGCTGCGCATTGCCGTCGATCAGCACGTCGATCACGCGGCCGACCTTGGCGCCGTTCGCACGCTCGACGGTGGCATCGATCAGCGGCAATTGCACGACATTGGATTTGGCCGCACCGGTGGGCACCGCCGCGGCGTTGAGCGTGATCGGCGCGGACTTGGCGGTGGGCGTGAAGCGGAACGCGCCCCACGGGAAGTTCACCTTGCGGTCGCCCACGCCGAGGAAGCCTTGCAGATTGACGACCATCTCGCGCGGTTTGCCGAGCGCATCGGCGGTCATGTCGACGGCGCGGCCGACCACTTTGCCGTCGGGCTTCTGCACTTCGCTGTCGAGCAGCGCGTGCGCTTCCTTGCGCTCGATCGTGCGCAGCACGATCAGCGGCGGGGGAGGAGGCGGCGGCGGCGCGGGCGTCGCGACCGGCGGCGCAGGCTCGACCTTGTGCGGCTTGACGACCGGCTTCTTCGGCTTTTTCGGCTGCTCGGGTTCGTTCGCCTCGGTTTCGACGGGCTCGGGCGCGGAGGCCGCCACCGGCGCGCTGGCGGGTTCGACGGGCATGATCGTCGCATCGACGATCGGCGCCTGCTGCGGGCCCCACAACAGGCTGCAGCCGGACAGCGCGAAAAGCGCGACAGCGAGAATCAGCACGCGCCAGGCAGGACGCGAAAAACCGCCAGTCATCGGGACAAACTCCATGGGCCGGTGCGGACGGGCGCGAAAGGCCGCCGCGGTTATCACAGGTACGGGCCAGAGTGTAACCCGCGAGCCCGGGCGGCCCCGATTTTGCAGGCATCGCCGAGCGTGGTCACAAGCATGCTTCGTGCCGTGCGCCGTCCGTTCGGTAAGGACTGACAGGGCGCGAAAGCGCCGCAAAACCGCCAGAAGCTTTCACTTCCTCATGACAAGCCGTAGGTGTAAACGCGCGGCGCGCCGGCGGCCATGGCGTCTGCTGAACAATATAAGCGTCGCGACATGTCCGGCATGCCATCCATGCGATTGGAGCCATATTTGTGCTGGCCTACATTTCGATGCAACAAGGCAGCAGAAGCGAAGCAGGCAGAGCGAAGCACCCACACATAATCAATTCAACGAGACGAACCCTGACGACGGCCGTATCGACGGCCGTTTCAGCATGCTGATAAAGGAGGCACTCATCATGATGGAACCCCACGCCCAGGCGATTTCCGAAGTCGCGACCGAGTCGTTCGACGGAAAGGGCTTACTCGACCGCTATTTCGAAATCTCGTCGCGCGGCAGCTCGCAGCGTCAGGAGATCGTCGCGGGCATCACGACCTTTCTCGCGATGGTCTATTCCGTGTTCGTCGTGCCGGGCATGTTCGGCAAGGCGGGCTTCGATACCAGCGCGGTGTTCGTCGCCGTGTGCCTGACCACTGCGTTCGGCTCGCTGCTGATGGGCGTGTGGGCGCGTCTGCCGATCGCGATCGGCTGCGCGATTTCGCTGACTGCGTTCACCGCGTTCGGGCTCGTGCTCGGCAAGGGGCTGCAGCCGAACGTCGCGCTCGGCGCGGTGTTCCTGATGGGCGTGGTGTTCACCGCGATCTCGGTGACCGGCGTGCGCTCGTGGATTCTGCGCAATCTGCCGACCGGCATCGCGCACGGCACGGGCATCGGCATTGGCCTCTTCCTGTTGCTGATCGCCGCCAATGACGTCGGGCTGGTCGTGAAGAATCCGGGCGCCGGCCTGCCGGTCGCGCTCGGACAGATCACGGCGTTGCCGGCGCTGATGTCGGTGGCGGGGCTCGCGGCCATTTTCGGGCTCGTGCGCCGCCGCGTGCCGGGCTCGATCCTGATCGTGATCGTCGCGATTTCCGCGATCGGGCTCGCGATCGATCCGGCCGTCGCATTTCACGGCGTATTCGCGGTGCCGTCGTTGAGCGCGCCGGGCCATGCGTCGCTGATCGGTGCGATGGACATCAAGGGCGCGCTGTCGATGGCCGTGCTGCCGAGCGTGCTCGCGCTCGTGATGACCGCCGTGTTCGATGCGACCGGCACGATCCGCGCGGTGGCGGGACAGGCGGGCCAGCTCGATGCGAACGGCCGCATCATCAACGGCGGGCGCGCGTTGACCGCCGATTCGCTGAGCTCGGTTTTCTCGGGTCTGCTGGGCGGCGCGCCGGCGGCGGCGTATATCGAATCGACGGTCGGCGTCGCGGCCGGCGCGAAGACCGGGATGGCGGCGGCGGTGGTCGGCCTGCTGTTTCTCGGCGTGATGTTCTTCTCGCCGCTCGCCGGTCTGGTGCCTTCGTATGCGACGGCGCCGGCGCTGATGTACGTGGGGCTGCTGATGCTGTCGAACGTCAGCAAGCTGCATATGGACGACATGGTCGACGCGATGTCGGGGCTGATGTGCGCGGTGTTCATCGTGCTGACTGCGAACATCGTGACCGGCATCATGCTCGGCTTCGCGACACTCGTGATCGGCCGCGTGGTGAGCGGCGAGTATCGCAAGCTGAACGTGGGGACGGTGGTGATCGCGCTCGTGCTGGTCGGATTTTATCTTGGCGGCTGGGCGATCTGAGCGCAAAGACAGGCAGGGTCGTGCACGACGTTCGCCAGATCTTTTCGTGGCAGGGAACGCAGGAGAAAGACGGGCGCGAGGCGGGGCCGCTTCACACTGAACAGGTAGTCGGTTGTTCTCCACCTTGACGCGGTGCGTCGCAGTGACCGATCTGCGGCGCACCGCGCATTTTTTTGGCCGCATGCCTGAGCGGTGCGGCTGCGTCGCCGCTTGCGCGCATGGCGAATGCGCGTACTCTGTCATTGATATCCTGGTGTCCGTTTTCGATGCGGCGCGCAGGATAATCCGAACTGCCAGGGACGCGTTATGGAATCGTTCGAGCGTAACTGACCCACCTGCATGCAGCAGGGAAGGAGACGCAAATGGAACCGCAACACCACATTGGCACGAGAGAGGAGTGGTTCGCCGCGAGCCGCGCGCTACTGGCAGAAGAAAAAGCGCATATGCGCGCCGGCGACGAACTCGCCCGCAAGCGTCGCGCGTTGCCATGGGTCGAAGTCGACAAGACCTACTGGTTCGATACGCCGCAGGGCCGCAAGACGCTGGCCGAACTGTTCGGCGGCCGCAGTCAGTTGATCGTCTATCACTTCATGATGGGCCCGGATTGGGAGGAGGGCTGTGTCGGCTGCTCGTTCCTGTCGGACCACATGACGGGAATCGTTACGCACCTGGAGCATCACGACGTGTCGTACGTGACGGTATCGCACGCACCGCTCGCGAAGATCGAGGCGTTCAGAAAGCGAATGGGATGGACGTTTCCGTGGGTGTCGTCGAGCGGCAGCGATTTCAATTTCGACTATCACGTGTCGTTCACCCCCGAGCAGCTAGCCAGCAGGAAGGCCTGCTACAACTTCACCGAGCAGGACGTCGGCATCGACGAGCAGCACGGCCATAGCGTGTTCTACAAGGACGGCGACGGCGTCGTGTATCACACGTATTCGTGCTACGGACGCGGCGACGAACGCTTCATCAACACGTACGCGCATCTGGACGTCACGCCGAAAGGACGCAACGAAGCCAACAGTCTGACCGACTGGGTCAAACATCACGATCGTTACGAAGACGAAACGCGCGGCGGTGGCGACGCGTGCGGTTGCTGAACGGTGCAATACCCGTTTGGAGTGAAGGGCGCAGGCGAAGCGGCTTGCATGTCTTGCCGCGTTGTTCGCCCATCAAAGCGCCATGTCGAAGGCGGGCTTGAGGAAAAACTCGATCGCCATCACGACGAGACCCATCGCGGCCGCGCTCAGCGTCAAGACGCCGTATTCGTCGTAGCGTGCGTCGTACAGGCACGCTACGACAAAAAGAATCGCCAGCAGGTTGGTCAGCCAGTCGAAGTTCAACGCGAGGTTCATCGATAAAATCCGGGCTCGTGTGCGACCCTGATGGTCGAATCGCACGGTCAGGTGAGCGCGATTTTATCGGGACGAGCTTACGGATTCGCAACGGCCGTGCTTACACTGCTTACGATGACTTGTCGGCGGCCAGCATGTCGTGCTCGATCCACTCGATCACCGACGTGCGCTTCGGTTGCCAGCCGAGCAGCGTGCGCGCTCGCTCGCCGCGCACGCGGCTGTTCGAGCCGAGGCCGTACGAAGCCATCTCATAGCCCCATTCCTTTTGCGCTTCATCGAGCGGCCAGTCTTGCGGTTCGCCGAGCTTCATCGCGCGTGCGATCGCGGCGCTCATGTCGCGGAACGACGCTTCGCCGCTTTCGACGAAATAGAACGTGCCCGCCGGCGTCTTCTCCAACGCGAGGCGATAGAGTTCAGCGACGTCGTCGATATGCACGTTCGACCAGACGTTGCCGCCGCTGCCGACGTGACGCACCACGCCGCTCTTTTGCGCCTGGCGCTGGAGGCGCGGCAACTGCACGCTCGCGCTGCCGGCCACTGCCCCGTGACCGTAGATCAGCGTGTTGCACAGCACGGCCGAGCGGATGTTCTGCTGCGCGGCGGCGAGCACCCGTTGATCGATTGCGACGCGCGCCGCTTTATCGGCGGTCGGTGTGGGCAGCGCGTCTTCGTGATAGATGAGCGCCTCGCCGGCTTCGCCGCCCGACGCATCGCCGACGATGCTCGAACCGCTCGTATGCAGAAGCGCCTTGCCGGAACCGGCGAGCCCTTCGATCAGCGCCTTCACGGCGCCTTCATGGTCGCTGCTCGCGGCGTTGATGACGGCGTCGGCGGCTTGCGCTTCGGCGATCAGCAGCGCGCGGTCGTCGAGCGTGCCGATGACCGGTTCGATGCCGAGACGTTGCAATTCGGCACTGTGTTCGGGTTGGCGGATCAGACCGCGTACCTGATGGCCGGCTCGTACGAGATGCGCCGCAATCGAACCGCCGATAAACCCGCTTGCGCCCGTGATGAAAATTTTCAAGACGTTCTCCCTGGAGGAAACACGATGACAGGCATGCAGTATCCGCCGTCCTGATTTTCGCAAAAAGCCGGTTGGTCTCAAATGAATCTTGATCTGAAATCAACAATGAGACACAGCGCGCGAGTGGCAGGGGTTCGTAGGCCGGCTCTCCTATAACTCTCTTATCGGTCCAGCCGGGCTGCGTGGGGCAGGGCCGTCGCCCAGCGCCTTTTTGTCCCGGATGGCGCCGCGCATTATGGATGTGTATATACAAGTTGATTCGCCGGGAAGCGGCGAGCCCGTTGAACGAATCGGCACTGGAAAATCGCTTCCAACGTGAAGCCGCCCCGCGCACTCGGCCCTTAATGGAAATCCCTAGGGCGGAGCCATGAAAAAGAAGTTGTATATACAAGGCGGCGCCGCTAAACTTCTCTGAAATTGTATAGACAGGACAACGACACCATGATTCTGACACCCGGCCACCTGACTCTCCCGCAACTGCGCCAGATCGCGCGTGAGCACGTCGCGCTGCAACTCGATCCTGCCAGCCACGCCGCCATCGACGCCTGTGCGCAAGCCGTCGCCGACATCGCCGCGAAGGGCGAGCCGGCCTACGGCATCAACACGGGCTTCGGGCGCCTCGCGAGCACGCATATCCCGCGCGACCAGCTCGAACTGCTGCAACGCAATCTGGTGCTGTCGCACGCGGTCGGCGTGGGTGAGCCGATGTCGCGTCCGGTCGTGCGTCTGTTGATCGCGCTGAAGCTGTCGAGCCTCGGCCGCGGCCACTCGGGCATCCGCCGCGAAGTGATGGACGCGCTGATCACGCTGTATAACGCCGACGTGCTGCCGGTGATCCCGGTCAAGGGTTCGGTCGGCGCATCGGGCGACCTCGCGCCGCTCGCGCATATGTCGGCGACGCTGCTGGGCGTCGGCGAAGTGTTCGCGAAGGGCGAGCGCATGCCGGCCACCGAAGGCCTCGCGCTCGTCGGCCTGAAGCCGCTCACGCTGCAGGCGAAGGAAGGTCTGGCGCTGCTCAACGGCACGCAGGCATCGAGCGCGCTCGCGCTCTACAACATGTTCGCGATCGAAGACCTGTACCGCACCGCGCTGGTGGCGGGGGCATTGTCGGTGGACGCGGCAATGGGTTCGGTCAAGCCGTTCGACGCACGCATTCACGAACTGCGCGGCCATCGAGGCCAGATCGACGCGGCGGCGGCTTACCGCTCGCTGCTGCAAGGCTCGGGCATCAACGTCTCGCACGCCGACTGCGACAAGGTGCAGGACCCGTACAGCCTGCGCTGCCAGCCGCAAGTCATGGGCGCGTGTCTCGACCAGATGCGCCACGCGGCCGACGTGCTGCTGCTGGAAGCCAACGCGGTGTCCGACAATCCGCTGATTTTCCCGGACACGGGCGAAGTGCTGTCGGGCGGCAACTTCCACGCCGAGCCGGTCGCGTTCGCCGCGGACAATCTCGCCTTGGCCGCCGCCGAAATCGGCGCGCTGGCCGAGCGCCGCATCGCGCTGCTGATCGACACGACGCTCTCGGGCCTGCCGCCGTTCCTCGTGCGCGATGGCGGGGTGAACTCCGGCTTCATGATCGCTCACGTCACGGCCGCCGCGCTCGCCTCGGAAAACAAGACGCTCGCGCATCCGGCCTCGGTCGATTCGCTGCCGACCTCCGCGAACCAGGAAGACCACGTGTCGATGGCGACGTTCGCCGCGCGCAAGCTCGGCGACATCGCGGAGAACACCGCGAACATCCTGTCGATCGAACTGCTCGCCGCCGCGCAAGGCGTCGATCTGCGCGCGCCGCACAAGACCAGCCCGAGCCTGCAGAAGGTGATGGACGCGGTGCGCAAGGACGTCGCGCACTACGAGCTCGATCACTACTTCGCGCCGGACATCGCGGCGGTCACGAAGCTCGTGCAGGACGGCACGGTGGCGAAGCTGAGCCCGTTCTCGTTCGCGTCCGAGCAGTAAGTTGTGAATACGCGGACGAGGCCAATGAACGCACCGGCTTATCAGGGCATCAAGGACTTCATTCTCGCGCGCATCCATGCGGGCGAGTGGGGTGAAGGCGACCAGGTGCCCTCCGAAAACGAGCTCGCACGCGAATTCAACGTCGCGCGCATGACGGTCAACCGCGCGTTGCGCGAGCTGACCTCGGAGCAGGTGCTCACCCGCGTGCAGGGCTCGGGCACGTTCGTGGCGCGTCCGAAGTACGAATCGACGCTGGTGGCGATCCGCAGCATTTCCGATGAGATCGTCGCGCGCGGCCATCGCTATCAGGCGAAGGTGCTGCACATCGGCGCGAGCATCGCCGACGCGGCGCTCGCCGGGGAGATGCAGGTGAGCGCGGGCAGCCCGGTGTTTCACTCGCGCGTGCTGCATTTCGAAAACGACGAGCCGGTGCAACTCGAAGAGCGCTGGGTCAACCCGGCCGTCGCGCCTGACTACGCGTTGCAGGACTTCACGAACACCACGCCGAACCAGTATCTCGTGCGCGTCGCGCCGTTGCAGCGGGTCGAGTACCGCATCGAGGCGCTGGCGGCGGATGCCGACACGCGCGACCTGTTGACGATGGACGAAGTGGAGCCGTGTCTCGTGCTGCATCGGCGCACGTGGTCGCAAAGCCAGGTCGCCTCGATTGCCAATCTGTGGCACCCCGGCAGCCGTTACCGTTTCACCGGGCATTTCTGATTTCGCTTTTTCGAATCTCTCCCGAACATCTTCAAGCCTTCCGAGGGCCACCATGAACAATCCGAAACACATCGATCCGCGACTCGACCCGACCCGTACGATCCGCGCGCCGCGCGGTGCGGAAAAGACCTGCAAGACGTGGATCGCGGAAGCCGCGTACCGGATGATTCAGAACAATCTGGATCCCGAAGTCGCCGAGCATCCGCACGCGCTCGTCGTGTACGGCGGCATTGGCCGCGCCGCGCGCAACTGGGATTGCTTCGATCAGATTCTCGCGTCGCTGAAAGACCTGAACGAAGACGAGACGCTGCTGATTCAATCGGGCAAGCCGGTCGGCGTGTTTCGCACGCATGCGGACGCACCGCGCGTGCTGCTCGCCAATTCGAACCTGGTGCCGCATTGGGCGACGTGGGAACACTTTCACGAACTCGATCGCAAGGGTTTGATGATGTACGGTCAGATGACCGCGGGCAGCTGGATCTACATCGGTAGCCAGGGCATCGTGCAGGGCACCTACGAGACGTTCTTCTCGGTGGCGAACCAGCACTTCAACGGCGATCCGACGGGCCGCTGGATCCTGACCGGCGGTCTCGGCGGCATGGGCGGCGCGCAGCCGCTCGCAGCGACCATGGCGGGCTTCTCGATGATCGCGGTCGAATGCGACGAGACGCGCATCGACTTCCGTCTGAAAACGCGCTACGTCGACAAGAAAGCAAAGACGCTCGATGAAGCGCTTGCGATGCTCGAGGCGGCGAAGCAGGCCGGCAAGCCGGTCTCGATCGGTCTGCTCGGCAATGCCGCCGACGTGTTCGCCGAATGCGTGGCGCGCGGCATCACGCCGGACTGCGTGACCGACCAGACCAGCGCGCACGATCCGATTCACGGCTACCTGCCGCAAGGCTGGAGCGTGGAAGACTGGCGCGAGCGCATGAAGACCGCGCCGGACAGCATCGTCGTGCCGGCCAAGCAATCGATGGCCAAACAGGTGCAGGCGATGCTCACGCTGCAGGAGCGCGGCGCGGCCACGCTCGACTACGGCAACAACATCCGTCAGATGGCGCTGGAAATGGGCGTCGAGAACGCTTTCGATTTCCCGGGCTTCGTGCCCGCGTATATCCGCCCGCTGTTCTGCGAAGGCAAGGGCCCGTTCCGCTGGGTCGCGCTGTCGGGCGATCCTGAGGATATCTACAAGACCGATGCGAAGGTCAAGGAACTGATCCCCGACGATCCGCATCTGCATAACTGGCTCGACATGGCGCGCGAACGCATCGCGTTCCAAGGGCTGCCGGCGCGGATCTGCTGGGTCGGCGTGAAGGATCGCTATCGTCTCGGCCAGGCGTTCAACGAGATGGTGAAGAACGGCGAGCTGAAGGCGCCGATCGTGATTGGCCGCGATCACCTCGACACCGGTTCGGTGGCGAGCCCGAATCGCGAAACCGAATCGATGAAGGACGGCTCGGACGCGGTCAGCGACTGGCCGCTGCTCAACGCGCTGCTGAATACGGCGGGCGGCGCGTCGTGGGTGTCGCTGCATCATGGCGGCGGGGTCGGCATGGGCTTTAGCCAGCACTCCGGCGTCGTGATCGTCGCGGACGGCACGGACGCTGCGCGCGAACGCCTCGGCCGTGTGCTGTTCAACGACCCGGCCACCGGCGTGATGCGTCACGCGGATGCAGGCTACGAACTCGCGCAGGAAACCGCGCGCGAGGCGGGCCTCAATCTGCCGATGCTGGGCCGCTGATCGTGACCGACGTGGGCAGCATGGCGACGCTCACACTGATTCGCGGAGCCGGGCTCGTGGCGGCGCCGTGGAAAAACGGCGGCGGCGTCACGCGTGAAGTGGCGGTGTTTCCCGAGCGCGCCGGCATGAACGATTTCATGTGGCGCGTGAGCATCGCCGATGTCGCGCGGGCCGGGCCGTTCTCGCGTTTCGAGGGCATCGACCGTACGCTGGTGTTGCTGTCCGGCGCGGGGATGGTGCTCGACGAAACCGGCGCGCGCGCGGCGAAGTCGCACGCGCTGACGCGGGCACTCGACATCGCGCGTTTCGATGGCGCAGCGCAGATCGACGCGCGTCTGGTTGACGGCGCGACGCGTGACTTCAACCTGATGGTGCGGCGTGACGCGGCGCGGGGCGAACTCGACGTGTGGCATGGACAATCGCAAGCACGCACGCAACACAGCCTGTCGGCGGATGTCGCGCTGCTGTACTGCGCAAGCGGCCAGGTTGCGCTTGCTGCGGGCGATGCCGAAGCGCTGTCGCTCGACACCGGCGATACGCTGCGCATCGACATGCAGGATCCGTCGAATGCGCTGTCATGCACACTCGAAGGTGCGGGCGCGGTGCTCGCGATCAGCATCCGCTACACGCAACGATGACGACGCTTCGCGTGCTTGCCTCGACGCAGCAGAAAAGCGCGCGCACGCGAACCAACACGGACACCCAACGAGCTGCAACGGGCACGCGATGAAGCAAACCGTCTGGCATCACCTGAAACTCTGCCCGCAGGGCGACCCCCGACACGCGCTCGCCGATGCCGCGATTGCCGTCGAAGACGGCCGCATCGCATGGCTCGGCGCAGCCCCCGAATTACCCGCTCACTACGCCGCGTGGCCGCGCGAAGATTTGCACGGCGCATGGGTGACGCCGGGCCTCGTCGACTGTCATACGCATCTCGTGTATGGCGGGCAGCGCGCGGACGAGTTCGCGCAGCGCCTCGCGGGCGTCAGCTATGAAGAGATCGCGCGGCAGGGCGGCGGGATCGTCTCGACGGTGCGCGCCACGCGCGCCGCGGACGAAGCCTCGCTGTTGCGGCAAGCAGCCGCGCGGCTCGAGCCGTTGCTCGCCGAAGGCGTGACGGCCATTGAAATCAAATCCGGCTACGGCCTCGATCTCGCCAGCGAGCGCAAGATGCTGCGCGTCGCGCGGCAGTTGGGCGAGCGCTATCCGGTGACGGTCTACACGACATTTCTCGGCGCGCACGCGTTGCCGCCCGAATTCGCCGGCCGCGCGGACGCGTATATCGACGAAGTCTGCAATGTGATGTTGCCCGCGCTCGTCGATGAAGGCCTCGTCGATGCAGTCGATGTGTTCTGCGAGCGCATTGGTTTTTCGCTCGCACAAAGCGAGCGCGTGTTCAACGCGGCAGAGCGCTACGAACTGCCGGTGAAGATGCATGCCGAGCAGTTGTCGAACGGCGGCGGCACCGCACTTGCCGCGCGTCATCGCGCGCTGTCCGCCGACCACCTCGAATTCCTCGACGAAGCCGGCGTCGCCGCGATGAAAGCAGCGGGCACGGTGGCGGTGCTGTTGCCGGGCGCGTACTACTTCATCCGCGAAACGCAATTGCCGCCGCTCGAATTGCTGCGCCGCTACGAGGTGCCGATCGCGATTTCGACCGACAGCAACCCCGGCACGTCGCCCGCCACGTCGCTGCTGCTGATGATGAACATGGCGAGCACGCTGTTTCGCATGACCGTACCCGAAGTGCTGCAAAGCGTGAGCACGCATGCGGCGCGCGCGCTCGGCAAAGCGGACACGCACGGCGTGCTCGAAGCCGGACGGATGGCCGATTTCGCGGTCTGGTCGGTCGATTCGCTCGCGGAGCTGGCGTACTGGATCGGGCGTCCGTTGTGCGCGAAGGTCGTGCGCGCGGGCGAGACCGTTTATACACGACGTGACCTGAGCTAATACCGCAAGCCAGGACCTGAGAGACGACTTAAGCGATGACACAATCGAATCGAACGCTGTTCGCCGGGTACGCCTATCTGCCGGATGGCTGGCGTCGCAACGTACTGCTGGAGTGGGACGCGCACGGCACGCTGACGGCGGTCACGCCGGATAGCACCGCGCCTGCCGGTGTGAGCCATGCCGCCGGCCCGGTATTGCCTGGCATGCCGAACCTTCATTCGCACGCATTCCAGCGCGCGATGGCCGGTCTCACCGAATATCGCGCCGCTTCCGCGAGCGGCGCCACCGACAACTTCTGGAGCTGGCGCGACCTGATGTATCGCTTCGCCGCGCGCATCACGCCCGAGGGCCTTGCAAGCGTCGCGCAATGGCTGTACATCGAAATGCTGAAGGCGGGCTATACCTCGGTGTGCGAGTTTCACTACGTGCATCACGCGCAGGACGGCAACCGCTACACGAATCAGGCGGAGCTGGCGCAACGCGTGGTGGATGCCGCGTCGGCGAGCGGGATCGGCATGACGATGCTGCCGGTGCTGTATCAGTACAGCGGCTTCGGCTCGCGCGCGCCGCGCGACGATCAACGGCGTTTCATCAACACGCCTGAGAGCCTGCTCGATCTGCTCGGCACGCTGCGCGCGGCGCGCCCCGAGAGCGCGGCGTTGCGTTACGGCGTGGCGCCGCACTCGCTGCGTGCGGTGTCGGCGGATTCGTTGCGTGCGCTGCTCGGCGGCATCGACGCCGATGCGCCGGTGCATATCCATATCGCCGAACAGACCGCCGAAGTCGATGCGTGCGTCGAGACCGAAGGCGCGCGGCCGGTGCAATGGCTACTGGATCGTTTCGAAGTCGACAGCCGCTGGTGTCTCGTGCATGCGACTCACGTCGACGCAAACGAAACGCTCGCGCTCGCGAAGCGTGGTGCGGTGGCCGGCTTGTGCCTGACCACCGAAGCCAATCTCGGCGACGGCATTTTCCCGGCGCAGGAATATCTGGACGCGCAAGGGCGCATCGGCGTGGGCTCGGATAGCCATATCGGCGTCGATTGGCGCGCCGAATTACGGCTGCTCGAATACGGCCAGCGTCTGACGCGCCGGCAGCGCAACGTGCTGGCGTCGGCGGAGGCCCCGCATGTCGCGGACCGCCTGTTCAACGCCGCGCTCGATGGCGGCGCGCAGGCGAGCGGCCGCGCGGTCGGCGCGTTGCAGGCGGGCCGCCGGGCGGACTGGCTGGTGCTCGACGCCGATCACGCGAGCATCGCCGAGCATGCGCCCGCTGCGTGGCTCTCGGGCGTTGTATTCTGCGAACATGGCGAGACGCCGATTCGCGACGTCTACGCGGGTGGCGACAAGGTCGTCGAGAACCGCAGGCATCGCGACGAAGAGGGCGCTTACGCGCGCTATCGCGCAGCGCTCGCCGAGTTGCTGAAGTGAAGAGCTGAAAGTCGATGACTTGCCGAACCGATTCTTCGATCCAACTGATTCTTCCGGACTGACATGACTGCATTGAACACACCGCCGGTTTTTTCGCTGCATCAGGGAAGCCTGCCGCTGCTGATCTCGATCCCGCATCTGGGCACGCAGATTCCCGCCGACATCGCCGCGACGATGACCCCGGCCGCGCAACGCACCGACGATTGCGACTGGCATCTGGACCGCCTCTATGCTTTCGCCAAACGCATGGGCGCCTCGATTCTCGCGCCCACGTACGCGCGCTACGTGATCGATCTGAACCGGCCGCCCGATGGCGCGAACCTCTATCCGGGGCAGGACACGACGGGGCTGTTGCCGGTCGACACGTTCGACAAGGAACCCTTGTACCGCGACGGGCATCTGCCGGACGACGCCGAAGTCGCGCGCCGCCGCGACGCATACTGGAAGCCGTATCACGAAGCGTTGAGCGGTGAGCTCGCAGCGCTCAAGGCGAAGCACGGCAAGGTGCTGCTGTGGGAAGCGCATTCGATCCGCTCGCGGGTGCCGCGCTTCTTCGCGGGACGTCTGCCGGATTTCAACTTCGGCACGTCGAACGGCGCGAGCGCGGTGGCGGGCATGGGCGAGGCCCTGGCTGCTGTCGTCGAGCGGCACGGCGGCTATACGGCGGTCGCCAACGGCCGCTTCAAGGGTGGCTATATCACGCGGCAATACGGACAACCGGCGCAAGGCGTGCATGCGGTGCAACTCGAGTTGTCGCAGATCACGTATATGGAAGAACAGCTTCCCTACGCGTATGACGAAACCCTGGCGGCGAAGGTCGAGCCCTTGCTCGAAGCGCTGGTGACGACGGCGTTGCAGCGCGTCGCAGCGGCTTGATAGGCGACCTGTGATCGCCCGATGGCAGCATCGCCGCTGCCGTCAACTCAACGCGTCATCACACGGGTGACGCCGCCGCGCTGTCCGCGCGAGGTCTGGTCCGTGTCGGCTCGCACCGCAAAGGTGTAACAGCATGTGTCCGTGATTGCGCGGCGGCGCTTTCGCGCGGAATGTATAACGCGTCGAACACGTCCGTTCGCGCTGTGCCGCATCAAACCCGTCTGCAATAGAAAAGCCCCGCTTTTGCGGGGCTTTGCGACGCGTGCCGTGCCTGTCGGGCACGGCATCGCCACCATTAGTGGCAGCGCTTTTCCCAGTGGTGGTGAACACGCACCTTGTGGCATTCGCGATGATGCTCGTACGCTTGTGCGGGAGCGATCGCGCTCAGGGTAACGACGGCCGCGGCCATGGCGAGAACGATTTTCTTCATTACAAAACCCTTAAGTCAATGTTGTGGAGCTACCGATGCAGCACCGGACGTGCCGCATCGGCACGCAAGCATGCCACATTGCGTGCGTCGCGCGTAGGAACACCGTGTGAATGCTTGTGTCGATGCAACCCGCGGCCCGTCGTGAGGCGCGTGCAGCAAGGCGGAGCGCGCGGTACCGTGTATTTTCGACACAACGGCGCAGGTGTGGGGCAATGAATACAGGGGTGCGCATGCCGGGATTGCGGTTCGCGCAGTGAAGCGGCTACCCTTTCAAAACGATGACGTGCGCGAGCGTGTCGTCACTACATCGGGCAACAAGATGGAAGACCCAGCGATGGAAGATTCCGACGAATTGCTGCTCCCGGTCTGGCGAGCCAACCTGGTGCTGCTGACCCGCGAGGTCGGCGCGGCGACCCGGCTCGCGCGCATGATGACCTTTTCCGCGAGCTACCTGAAATTGATGCTGTCCGGGCAGCGCGAATTCAGCGAGGAATTCGTGCGTGGCATCGAAGCGGTCACCGGTTTGCCAGGCGGCTGGATGAACGTGCCGCACACCGAACACGAGATACCGCCGAACGCGCGCGAGGCGATCGACAACGAACAGCCGCTCGCGCGTTTTCGCGGCACGGCGCATCCGGTGCGAAAGAAAACCGTGTTGCGGCCGCCCGGGCCGATCTTCGGCCAGCCGGCGCCGGCGAAGCGCGTCGAGGAAGAAACGCTCGACGTCGAGGCGCATCGGCGTCACGCGCATTTTCGCAAGGTCCGTGATCTGGCGATTCAGGACGTGCGGCGTCTCGAGCGGCATCTGAGTCATGCGCCGGTGGAGTTGTCGGTGATGCGTGCGAAGGTGGAGGAGGTGATCGCCGCCGCCGAACTCGACGACCCGATTCAGGCCGACCTCGCGGGCCGGCTCGAACAGATCGAGAAGCATCGTCATTTGCTGCTCAGGCATGTGGAGAGGCTGCAGGCGCTGCTCGCGCATCTGGGCGAAGGGGAGTGAGACGCGCGAGCCGCAGCACTTCGATCACACCGATCCGGTCATGGACTAAGCTTTGCGCCGCGCGTGAAACTCGGCTTCGAGCGTCCACGTCGCGCCGTCCGCGGCGAGCGCCGCGCCGGTCCAACGGAAGGCATCGCGCGTGATGTCGGTGAAATTCCAGCGAATCGGCGTGCCATCGGCGTGCGTGCCGATCTGCACGAGATCGTCGCCGATGCGCCGGCCGGTCAACTCGTCGCGCTGGCCGGTCCGCGGGTTGAAGTAGGTGACGCGCCACACGCGCCGCGCCGGGTCCCAGATGCGCAGCGTGGTGCCGTACATCGCATCGGTTGCCGGACTCCTCGCGTCCGTATCATTCCTCGCGGCGATCGCGAGTTCGCGTGCGCGGCGCGGCGGCATGATCCACACGTCCTGCACGGCGCGGCCTTCCAGCACCCAGCCGAAATGAATCTCGCCGCGCCGCGGCGCGTCGCGCAGGTCGACGCGGTAGTGCACCACGTCCATCTCCCAACTGCCGATCAGCCAGCCATAGAGGTCGTCGGCGGCGTCGATATCGGCGGCGCGCGCCGGTGTGTTCAATGCGGCGACGAAGCCGCCTTCGAAGGGGTTCTCCAGTCGATTCATGCTGTGTACTCCATGGGCCGAGAGTCGGATGGACATCGGCGGGCGGGCCGAACCGCGCCGCCCGCCGATGTGCTAAAACCACGATACGGACTCTGCCGGGGTGCATCTTGGGGAAAATTGCCGTCACGTTGCAGCAGGCGTTGGCTCAGCGCGAGCGGGACGGCGTACGCGGCGCCATGGCCGCGCGTGCGCTCGCCCGGGGCGCGGGCTGGGAGGCCGTGGACCTGCTGTGCACGTACGGCCCGCGCGACAGGCCCTTCGAGGAGCGGCACGCCGGCGTGTGCATCGCGATGGTGGTGGCCGGCTCGTTCGACTACCGCGCCGCGCCGGGCCGCGAATTGCTCACGCCCGGCGCACTGCTGCTCGGCAACACGGGCGAATGCTTCGAGTGCGGGCATCGGCATGGGGCCGGCGACCGCTGCATCGCGTTCCACTATGCGCCCGCGTACTTCGAGCGGCTCGCCGCCGATGCGGGCGTCGCGAGCGGCCAGTTGAATTTCAGGCGTGCGCGCATTCCCTCGCAGCGTGCGTTCTCGCCGCTGCTCGCGCGGGCTTGCGGCGGCGCTCGCGTGGACTCGGACGACGCCAACGAAGGCCTCTGGGCCGAGCTGGCCATCGAGCTCGCGGCCGCGACGCTGCAAGCGGCCGGCGCCGTGACGCGCGCCGAAGCGTGCGCGAAGGGCACGGCCAGCAGCATGGCGAAGTCGCGCGTCGCGCAGATCGTGCGCCTGATCGACGACACCCCAGGTGCACCGCACACGCTCACGAGCCTCGCCCACGCCGCGGGCCTGAGCGAGTTCCACTTCCTGCGCACGTTCAGGCGCGTGAGCGGCGTGACGCCGCATCGATACCTGTTGCGGGCGCGTTTGCGAGCGGCGGCGCTGCGTCTTCAGGACGGCGGCGCGAAGGTCGTCGACATCGCACTCGATTGCGGCTTCAACGACCTGTCGAATTTCAATCACGCGTTTCGCGCGGAGTTCGCCGCGAGTCCGAGTGCGTGGCGCGCGCGGGGCAGGGCGCACCGTTCATGACGGGCCAGGTCGCGCTGCCGGGGCAGGCTGCTGCTTCGACGCCGGGTGCGTCTGTCGCCTTCACCGGCCTTGTCTGGTTTGCCGCCTTCACGTTTTCTGCGCCCGCTCACGCCGACGACAACCCATCGACCGCCGCCTTCGAGGAACGCGCGCCCTCCACGATGGAAAGCGACGTCCACGTGTTCACGATCCAGAAAGACGGTTCGATCGAAGAACACGATGACACCATCCTGCGCGCCAACACCACGAGCGGTGTCGACGACATCGCGCAACGCTATGTGTGGTTCAACAAGGACATCGAACAGGTGCAACTGCTGGTGGCGCAAACCATCGACCGCAACGGCGTCGCGCATCCGGTCGGTCCCGAGGCGATCCGCGACGTGCAGGAGCCGCGCTCGGCCGGCGCACCGAGTTTCGAGGACGGCGTGCTGCGCACGGTGATCTTCCCCGGCGTCGAACCCGGCGCGCGCGTGCATCTGGCGTTTCGCAAGACGCGCGCGAAGCCGTTGCAGGCGGGCACCTTCGCGTACCTCGTCGAACCGACGCGCGAGCCGGTCGAACTGCAACGGCTGATCTTCGATCTGCCCGCCGACGTGCCGCTCCACGCCGACGCGCGCGGCTATACGGCCGTGCCGCCGGTGACGGCCAACGGCCGCACGCGCTATGAGTTCGATTACCGGCACGGCCCGTATGCGCGGCTCGAAGCGGGCGCCGTCGGCTACGCGAACTGGGGCGACCGGCTGATGGTGTCGACGGTGCCGGACTTCGCGAGCTTCGCCGCGCGTTATCGCGGACCCGCCACCGATGCGACCATCGACGATCCCGCCATCGTGCGGCTCGCGCAGAGCCTGACCGCCAACGCCGCCGATCCGCGCGCGAAGGCGCAGGCGCTGTACGACTGGATGCGTCTGAACATCCGCTACGTCGCGTTGTTTCTCGGTGAGACGGCGGCAGTCCCGCACAAGGCGAGCGACATCCTGCGCAACCGCTATGGCGACTGCAAGGATCACGTCGCGTTGTACGGCGCGCTGCTGGCCGCGGTGGGCATTCGCAGCGAGGCGGTGCTGCTCAACCTCGGGCCGTACTACAGCTTGCCGGACGTGCCCGGCTACGGCGTGAGCGCGATCAATCACGCGATCATCTGGATTCCTGAGCTGTCGCTGTTCGCCGATACGACGGCGGGCGGCACGGCCTTCGGCTATCTGCCGTCGGGCGTGATGGACCGGCCCGTGCTGCTGGTCGGTGAAGGCGTGTTGTCACGCACGCCGGCCACACAAGTGCGCGGGCGCAGCGCGCGCCTGCAGATCGATGTCGACGAAAGCGGTACGGCGGATTACGCGTACCGTGTCGAGGACACAGGCTTCACCGCGGAAGTCGAGCGCAATACGTTCCGGCGCGCGACGTGGCAGCGCACGCAGCAGATCGCGGCGAACCGTCTGTTGCAGACGGGCTTGCATGGCACGGCGCAGTTGCGCACGGACGACGTGGCCGCGACCGATGGGCCGTTCGCCACGGCGATGCAGGGGACTGTCGCGCATTTCGTGTGGCAGGACGGCACGACGGCGCTGCCTGCGCTGACGAGTCTGGCCGGCGGGATGGGCTCGCAGGTGCAGAGCTGGCTCGCGGAGCCGGCGCGGACCCAGCCGTGGGCGTGCATCGGTGGAGAGTTCGACGAGACGCTGGAGATGACGCTGCCGCGCTTCGTGCACGTAACGGATCTACCCGCCGATACGGCAGTGCAGGACCGCTTTCTCACGTTTTCATCGCGCTACGTATTCGATCCCGCGACGCGGACGTTGCAGGTCAGCCGGCATCTGCGCGCCGCGTACGGCCATCAGATGTGTTCCGCCGACGAATTCGCGGCGATGAAAGACGACCTCGTGCGGATCGAGCGCGATCTCGATGCCGAACTGGTGGTGAAGGTGAAGAATCCGCAGTAGCGGCCCTGGCCGTTCGGAGGCCAAGGGCCGCACACGCTTGACCGTGCTGCGCTCGATGTTACGGGTGACCCGCTCAGGTCCCGCTCTTCGTCACGATCGGCACCCAGCCGCCGTTCTTGACCTGATACAGCGTGGACGCGCCGCTCTTCAGCGCGCCGGTGCTATCGAACGAAATCTTGCCGGTCACGCCTTCGAAATCGATCGCCTTCAGCACGGGACGATAATCCGCTGGCGAACTCGATTTGGCCTGCTGCATCGCCTTGATCGCGGCCCACGCGCCGTCATAGCCGAACGGCGCATAGGACAGGATGTCTTCGCCGAAGCGCTTCTTGAACTTCGCAGAGAAATCCTTGCCGCCGGGCAGCTGCGCAAGCGGGCGGCCGTATTCCCAGGCCATCACGCCGTCCGCCGAATCGCCCGCGAGCTTGATGAAGTCCGGGTCCATCACGCCGCCGCCGCCCACCAGTTGCGCGTTCAGGCCCAGTTGCTTCATGCGCCGCGCGAAACCGGCCGCCTGGTTGTCCAGTCCGCCGAAGAACACCAGGTCCGCATTCGTCCCCTTGATCTTGGTGATCTGCGTGCTGAAGTCCACCGCGTGATTGTCGGTGTACTCGCGTGCGACGATCGTGCCGCCGTGCGCCTTCACCGCCTTCTCGAACTCGTCGGCTTCGCCCTGGCCGAACGCGGTCCGGTCGTCGATGATCGCGATGCGTTTGGCCTTGGTCACATCCACCGCGTATGCGCCCGCATTCCCGGCGTTCTGACCGTCGGTGGAAATCACCATGAAGGTGTTCGCAAAGCCGCGCCCGGTGATGATCGGATTGGTGGCGGCGGGGTCGATCACGGGAATGCCGGCCTGTTCGTACACCTGCGAGGCGGGAATCGTCGTGCCCGAATTGAAGTGGCCCACCACCACCGACACGCCCGAATCCACGAGCTTCTGCGCGGCCTGCACGCCGATGCGCGGGTCGGCCTGGTCGTCCTGCGAGATGAGCTGGAATTGCGCCACCTTGTCGCCGATCTTGAGCTTCTGCGCATTGGCTTCCTCGATCGCGAGCCGGACGCCGTTTTCCAGATCCTTGCCGTAGCCGGCGTTGGCGCCGGTCAGCGGCGCGGCGAAGCCGATCTTCACCGGCAGGTCGTCGGCGAAGCTGCTCAGCGGCGCGACTGCGAAGAGGGCGCCCGCGAACAGGGCAAGCGGTTTCAGCGTGTTGCGAAGACTCATGGTCTCTCCTTCCGGCGACGGTTCAGGTTATGAAAGCGGCAAGGCAAGTAACGCTGGATCGACACGCGAGTTCAAGCCTGGCGTCGCGCGTATCGACAGACTACGAATGATCGAACGCCATAAACAATGCTGGAATACGCTCAGTGGCGCTCAGCCGTGTTGATGCGTGGTCAATCTGGCGCGAATATAGAAAGCCAATTTGCCGCCGTCTTGGCAGTTCGAGGCGTTTTGGATGAGCATTTCGGCACAGGCCGCGCGGCGCGCTGGCGGCAAGCCGTGCGCGCCGGCTTGTGAGGTGCGGATTGCGGCATATGCTTAAGAAACCGGCGCGAGCGCGCCGGCGTTGCTGCTCGATGGTGGCTTCGTGATGAGGGACGGCAATGATGCGTGGCGCCGCGTGGCGCTGCATGGCGCTGCATGGCGCTGCGTGACGGGCGAACCCGCCAGCGTCGGCGCGAGGCCGGATCAACGCTTAACGCTCGCCTTGCTGGCGCAGCAACTCTTCACGCAGACGCAGCAGCGGCGCCCTGGTTTCTTCGTCGGCCCAGGTGTCGAGATCGTCGATCGCGCGCTGGCAGCCGTCGAGCACGAGGTCGAGGTCCACCGGCACGCCGTTGTTCAGCGCGAACTCGATGGTTTGCGCAAACTGCTCGCACTCGTCCTCGCCGTACGAGATGTCGAGGTTGTCGGCGATTATTTCGGCGATGTTGCTGCGCGCCTTGTCGTCGGGCGTGACCATGTCGACGATGCCGCGCGCGACGGCCGGCGAGTAGTAAAGTGCGATGTCGAGCCACTGCGCCGGATCGAAATCGGCCTGATCGAACTGGTTCTCGAAGTACTCGATCGCTTCCTGCTCGTGCGCTTCGTCGGCGTCGACGCTCATGCACAACTGCTCAAAAAATTCTTCCCGCTCGCTGCGGATATAACCGTCCATCGATGCCTCGTCTGCTGAATGCCGGATGCGTGTGAAATGCCATGTGAACGGGAGGATGCCTCGTCCACGCGGCACGCATTATAGGACGGCTGGCTGACAGACGCGCCCGGCGGCGTGCGGTGCGCCTCCACGTGCGGCCCTGAGGGACATCCCTAAGCACACCTCCTAAGCAGACCCCTAAGCCGTCTCCGCCACCCACGCATCGAACCACTCGCGCGGCTGCGCGATGTCGTTCTGCGCGGCGACCAGTTCCAGCTCGTAACGTCCGGCCTGCCACGTCGTCTTGACCACTGCGTTCACGGCGGCCAGCGTGTGCTCGAAGGCCGCGCGAATCGAATCGCCGAGCAGCGTACGCGCGACGAACACCGCGCTCGTCAAATCGCCGACCCCCACCGGTTGCCGCGCGAACGGATAGAGCGGGCGTTGCCCCATCCACGCCTCGCGCTCGGTGACGACCAGCATGTTGAAGCGGTCGGCGGGACTGTTGCGGTCGAGCAGATGCTTGACCAGCATGAGCTTCGGCCCACGCGCGATGACTTCGCGGCAAGCGGCCACGGCTTCTTCGAGCGTCTCGATCTCGCGGCCCACGAGCCGCTGTAGTTCGCTGTGGTTCGGTGCCATGGCGTCGGCCGCTTCCGGCATGGTGCGCACCAGGAATTCCTGGATGCCCGGCTCGACCTTGCAGCCGCTCGCTGCGCCCATGACCGGGTCGCAGAAGAACCATGCGCGCGGATTGGCGGCCTTCACGGCCTTGACGATCTCCAGCACCGACTGCGCCTGCTCGGGCGTGCCGAGATACCCGGAAAGCACGGCGTCGCAGCGCGGCAGCATGCCGATTGCGCCGATGCCTTCCACCAGATCTTCCATCTGCGGTGCACCGATCGCGCTGCCGGTCCAATGGCCGTACTGCGTGTGGTTCGAGAACTGCACGGTGTTCAGCGGCCAGACATTGACGCCGAGCCGGCGCATCGGAAACACGGCCGCGCTGTTGCCGGTGTGCCCGAAGACGACATGTGACTGGATGCTCAGAACGTTTTTCGTCATGATATGGCCGCGCGCAAGCGGTGTTGCGCGTTTCGAGGGTCTCTGGAACGATGCGCCGCACCGGCGTGACCGAGGTTGGCCGGTCGCCGCGTGCGGCAGGACTGCTTTAGATGGTGCAAGAAAAATGCGCAGTCTGCACTGTCAGGAAACAATACATGAGTTTGCCGCGCGCGAGTCGATCCGTCCCCGTGTTGTTGCGTCGAACCATCAGAATGGCGGGGCAACGGCTTGGGACGCGTGGGGAGGGGCGAACGGGGATGCGGCAGTGCGGGGCAAGTTGAATAAACGGGGCAAACGCTCGGCATCTGTCAGCCGCTGCCCCGACCCCTCGCCAGATCAAGGCAGATCAAACCAGTTCCCGATACAGCGCCAGATACCGCTCGGCCGACGCCCCCCAGCCGAAGTCCTGCCGCATCGCGCGCCGCTGCGCCGCCTTCCATTCGGTGCGTCGGCCGTACAGCGCGAACGCGCGGCGAATCGCGGCGGCGAGCCCCTTCGGCTCGAAGCGTTCGAACACGAAGCCGGTGGCGAGATCGTCGGCGAGATTTTCGAGCGACGCGTCCGCCACCGTATCCGCGAGGCCGCCGACGCAATGCACGAGCGGCAGCGAGCCATACGCGAGCGCATAGAGCTGCGTGAGCCCGCACGGCTCGAAACGCGACGGCACGGCGATCACGTCGCTGCCCGCGACGATCGTATGCGCGAGCGCTTCGTCAAAACCGAGTTCCACGGCGACCGACTCCGGATGCGCCTGCGCGACCCGCTTCAGGCCGTTCTCCAGCGCCGGGTCGCCGGTGCCGAACACCACCAGCTGCCCACCGCGCTTGACGATCTCGGGCACCGCGCCGAGCAGCAGATCGAGGCCCTTCTGTTCGGTCAGACGGCTCACCACGCCGAACAGCAGCGCATCGCTTTTCTGCGCGAGGCCGAAGCGCTTTTGCAAGGCCTCCTTGCACGCGAGTTTGCCGGCGAGGCGCGTGGCGCTGTAGTGGGTGTCGAGCAGCGCATCGTCGGCGGGGTTCCAGACTGCGTAGTCCACGCCATTGAGAATGCCGCTCAGATCGTGCGAGCGATGGCGCAGCAATGCGTCGAGCCCGCCGCCCTGGGCGAGCGTCTGGATTTCGCGCGCATAGGTCGGGCTGACGGTCGTGATGCGGTCGCTGTAGAAGAGCCCCGCCTTCAGAAACGACAACTGCCCGTAGAACTCGACGCCGTACATGTTGAAAAAATCGTCCGGCAGCGCGAGCTGGCCGAACTGATGCGCCGGGAAAACCCCCTGATACGCGAGGTTGTGCACCGTGAACACGCTGCGCGCGAGCGCGCGGCCATGCTGGCGCTCGGCGGCTTTCAGATAGGCGGGCGCGACCCCGGCATGCCAGTCGTGCGCGTGGACGATCTGCGGCGACCACGCCGGGTCCAGCTGCTGCGCCAGTTGCGCGGCGACCCAGCCGAGCAGCGCGAAACGCTGCGCGTTGTCGCCGTAGGGCACGTGTTCGTCGTCCAGGTACGGGTTGCCGGACCGGTCGTAGAGCGTATCGGCGCGAATCACGTAGACGACGAGGCCGTTCGACGGCAGCGTACCCCGTTCGAGCGTCACGCCCGGCGTATCGAAACGGCGCCCCAGCTGCGCGATCGGATGCAGGTCGGCGAGACCCGCGAGCACCGTCGGAAAGCCGGGCAGCAGCACCCGCACGTCGGCGCCGCGCTCGATCAGCGCGGGCGGTAGCGCGCCCGCGACGTCGGCGAGACCGCCCGTTTTGAGGAGGGGATACAGCTCGCTTGCGACGTGCAGGGCGCGAATCGTCATAGGCCGGGTCTCGTTCCTGAGTGAGGGTTGTGCGCCAGGTCATGCCGCGAGAAGCAAGGCCAGGCTGGCGACGGTCGGCGCATGGCCGCGCGCCGTGCGCGTCACTACGCCGTCTGCTTCTGGTGCAGCGCTTCGGGCGTGACCAGCACGACGCCATCGTCGGTGCGATAGAAGCGCTCGGCGTCGGCCACCGGATCTTCGCCGATCACCGTGCCTTCCGGTATCGCGCAGCCGCGGTCTATCACCACCTTCTGCAGCCGGCAGCTCGCGCCAACCGTGACCTGTGGCAACAAGACTGCCTCATTGATATTACAGAACGAACTCACCTTCACGTTAGACGACAGTACCGAGCGCGAAATCTGCGAGCCCGAGATCACACAGCCGCCGCACACGAGCAGATTGTTGCCCGAGCCTTGCAGCCCCTTCATGTCGCGTACGAACTTCGCGGGCGGCAACTGTTCCTGATACGTCCAGATCGGCCAGTTGCGGTCATACAGGTCGAGTGTCGGGATCGTCGAGGCGAGGTCGAGGTTGGCGGCCCAGTACGCGTCGATCGTGCCGACGTCGCGCCAGTACGGCTCCACGTTCGGGTCCGACGATACGCACGACATGCTGAACGGATGCGCGATCGCCGTGCCTTGCGTGACGACGCGCGGCAGGATGTCCTTGCCGAAGTCGTGATCGGTATCGATGCTGGAGATGTTCTCTTCGAGCAGCGTGTACAGGTAGTCGACGCTGAACACGTAGATGCCCATGCTGGCGAGCGCCGTATCCGGGCGGCCAGGGATCGCGGGCGGGTCGGCGGGCTTTTCGACGAAGCCGGTCACGCGCCGGTTTTCATCCACCGCCATCACACCGAACGCGACCGCGTCCATGCGCGGCACCTCGATGCAGCCGACCGTGCAGTCCGCGCCGCTTTCCGCGTGGTCGGCGATCATGCGCGTGTAGTCCATCTTGTAGATGTGGTCGCCCGCGAGCACCACCACGTATTTCGGCCGGATCGAACGGATGATGTCGAGGTTCTGGAACACCGCGTCGGCGGTGCCGCGATACCAGTGCGCGCCTTCCACGCGTTGCTGCGCGGGCCACAGGTCGATGAACTCGCCGAATTCGCCGCGCAGGAAACTCCAGCCGCGCTGCATGTGCCGCAAGAGCGAATGCGCCTTGTACTGCGTGACGACCGCGATGCGGCGGATGCCCGAGTTCAGACAGTTGGACAGCGCGAAGTCGATGATCCGGTATTTGCCGCCGAAGTGCACCGCCGGCTTGACGCGCTTGCTGGTGAGCGGCCCGAGCCGCGTGCCCCGTCCGCCCGCGAGGACGATGGCGAGGGTGGTGCGCTGAATGTCGGTGAGCCGCGCCGGCGTGTCCATGTCTGTCTCCTTTGTCGACCGCGGTGAGTGCAAAGCACTGACGCCGGTCGCCTGCAAGATAGTTGCTGAGTTATATGCCCGGATGGTGTAGTCACTTGCTTCGCGCCGATGCTCCGCGCTGATGATTCGGGCTGCCAGGCGCTCCGTCGACGCTGGGCCCGTCAGTCAGTTCTAGCACCGATTGGTCCTGCGCGAGAGTGCAAATTGCCCGCAGGCCGCGCGCGCGTCCATCTGGCGAACGATCGACTCTTGCACGGCGCCCATCCGTGCGGCACTGCACATAGCGCGTGAAGTGAGCTGCCGCAATATGCATGCCAAAGCGGCCGACCGCGGGCGGCCTGCGCGATTGACGGCACAGTCCGGCGGCGCGTCGTAGAATCGTGCCGTCTCACGCCGGAGATCGAAGGGCGGCGATCCGCCGTTCGGTCCTTGCCGGTTCCGTGCTGCGTCTTTTTTGCAAGAAAATCCGATGAGTTTTCGCCGCCATTCACTGCTTGCCCTGTTGAGCGTCTGCGCATGGGCTGCTGCATCCGCCGTTTCCTCTGCTTCAGCCGCCACGTCGCAGAACGCCGCCGCTGCGGCGGCGAGCGAGGCCAGCCCGGCAGCCGCGAGCGCCGCCGCCGTGCCCCTTGCCGATAGCGGCGGTCCGGCGTACGGGCCAGAGTTGCAGGGCTTCACGTATCCCGCGCCGGTCGAGCGCTTCGAGTTCACGTCGCAAGGCGTGCCGCTGCAGATGGCCTACATGGACGTCGAACCCGCCAAGCCGAACGGCCGCACGGCGGTGTTGCTGCATGGCAAGAACTTCTGCGCAGCGACGTGGGACGCGACCATTCATCGGCTGAGCGATGCCGGCTATCGCGTGATCGCGCCGGACCAGATCGGCTTCTGCAAATCGAGCAAGCCCGAGCACTATCAGTACAGCTTTCAGCAGCTCGCGCGCAACACGCATGCGCTGCTGGAATCGCTGGGCGTGAGCGACGTGACGATGATCGGTCATTCGACCGGCGGCATGCTGGCGATCCGCTATGCGCTGATGTATCCGCGCGAAACGCAGCAACTGGTGCTGGTGAACCCGATCGGTCTCGAAGACTGGAAGGCGAAAGGCGTGCCGTCGCTGTCGGTGGACGAGTGGTATGAGCGCGAACTGAAGACGAGCGCCGACGGCATCCGCCGCTACGAGCAGGCCACCTATTACGCGGGCCAGTGGCGTACGAACTACGAACCCTGGGTGCAGATGCTGGCGGGGATGTACCGCGGGCCGGGCAAGCAGATCGTCGCGTGGAATTCCGCGTTGCTGTACGACATGATTTACACGCAGCCGGTCGTGTATGAATTGGGGCAGTTGAGCATGCCGACGCTGTTGCTGATCGGGCAGAAGGACACCACCGCGATCGGCAAGGATGCGGCGCCGCCCGCGGTGCGTGCGCAGCTCGGCCATTACCCGGAACTGGGCAAGGCGGCGGCGAAGGTGATCCCGCATGCGACGCTGGTCGAGTTCGCGGAGTTGGGGCACGCGCCGCAGATGCAGGATCCGCAGGCGTTTCATCAAGCACTGCTGGACGGGATGGCGGCGGTGCCGGCCAATCGCTGAATGCGCACTTCAGTGGGCAACCCGGTCAGCACCTGACTGACCGGTTGCCTGAAGCAAAAAACAAGGGCGGTCACTGTGCCGCCCTTGTTCATACGCCGGCGCGATTACTTCCCGGCACTCAACTCGTCGCGCACTTGCGCGCCGATCTCGAACGACCGCAGCCGCGCTGCGTGATCGTAGATCTGCGCGGTGAGCATCAATTCGTCGGCGCCCGTCTGATCGATGATCGACAACAGGCCTGCGCGCACCGCGTCGCGATCGCCGAGCACGGTGCACGCGAGCGAGTGCGCGACGCCGTTCAATTCCATCTCCGACGCCTCGATCCGCTCGACCGGCGGCTGCAACTGGCCGGGCGTGCCTCGCCGCAGATTGATGAACTGCTGTTGCAGCGAGGTGAACAGACGCTGCGCTTCCTCGTTGGTGTCGGCAGCGAACAGGTTGACGCCGACCATCGCATGCGGTTTGTCGAGCGTTGCCGACGGCCGGAACTGCGAGCGATAGACCTGCAGCGCGGTGAGCATGTAATCGGGCGCGAAGTGCGACGCGAACGCGAACGGCAGGCCAAGCGCCGCGGCGAGCTGCGCGCTGAACAAGGACGAGCCGAGCAGCCACAGCGGCACGTGCAGCCCCGCGCCCGGCACCGCGCGAATGCGCTGGCCGGGCACCGGATCGGCGAAATAGCGTTGCAACTCGACGACGTCGTCGGGGAAAGAATCGGCGCTGTTCTGCAGATCGCGACGCAGCGCGCGGGCGGTGCTTTGATCGGTGCCCGGCGCGCGGCCGAGACCGAGATCGATCCGACCCGGGTAGAGCGACGCGAGCGTGCCGAACTGCTCGGCGATGACGAGCGGCGCATGGTTCGGCAGCATGACGCCGCCGGAGCCGACGCGGATCGTCTTCGTGCCGCCCGCCACATAACCGATCACCACCGACGTCGCCGCGCTGGCAATCCCTGTCATGTTGTGATGTTCCGCGAGCCAGAAGCGGCGGTAGTGCCACTTTTCCGCATGCTGCGCGAGATCGAGCGTATTTCTGAACGCGTCCGCCGGTGTGGCGCCCGCGGTGACCGGCGAAAGGTCGAGGACCGAGAAGGGGATCATTGTCTGTTCGTTTGCTGTTTCCGGCGCTCTCGCGCGATGGGGCATTGTGGCAAAGGTTGCGTTTTTCTGCTGACGGTGCGCGGATGTCCACGTTCGTCGAAGGGGGTTTGGGCCCGGCCGGCCCGCTCAAACGTTACATGCAAAGCCGATATAGATATGGCCGATCAATATTTAACAAGCGCATGTCGCGCTGCTACCTTAGGCCCCTCGAACAGCGTCATGCAGCCGGCGCAACACGCTACCGCCCCGCTGCGCAACCATTCAGGGAGACACTGACGTGTCCATCGAATTCATCGGTATGATCCAGACCCGCAAGGTGTCCGAAACCCACGCGCCGCAAGGCCCCACGGTCGACGTCGGCTACGTTGAGCAATTCGCCCGCGCACATGAAGCCGCGGGCTTCGACCGCATTCTCGTGCCGCATCATTCGACCAGCCCCGACGCGCTACTCACCGTCGCTCATGCGGCGAACGTGACAAGCCGCGTGCACTTCATGCTCGCGCACCGGCCGGGTTTTGTCGCGCCGACGCTCGCCGCGCGTCAGCTGGCGACGCTCGATCACTACTCGGGCGGACGCCTCGCGGTGCACATCATCTCCGGCGGCGACGATGCCGAACAGCGCCGCGATGGCGATTACCTGTCGCACGACGAACGCTACGCACGCACCGACGAATACCTGCATATCCTGCGCCGCATCTGGACCGAGACGAAGCCCTTCGATCATGCGGGCAAGTACTATCGCTTCGAACAGGGCTTCTCCGAAGTGAAGCCCGTGCAACAGCCGCATATTCCGGTGTACTTTGGCGGCGCGTCGTCGCCTGCGCTCGAAATCGCCGGCCGTCACGCGGACGTCTATGCACTGTGGGGGGAGTCGAAAGCCCAGGTGCGGGAGCAGGTGGCCCGCGTGCGGGAGCAGGCCGCGAAGCACGGCCGCAGCGTGCGCTTCTCGGTGTCGTTCCGGCCGATTCTCGCGGCCACCGAAGCCGCCGCGTGGGAGCGCGCGGAGCACATCCTCGCCGAAACACGGCGGCTGCGCGCGGCGCAGGGGCTCGGCGTCGGCGGTCCGGCGCAAAGCGAAGGCGCGCGGCGGCTGCTCGCGGCATCGGGCGAGTCGGATCGCGCCGACGAGCGCTTGTGGACCGGCATTGCGCGCGAAATCGGCGGACGTTCGAATTCGACCGCGCTGGTCGGCACGGCAGAACAGGTCGCCGATACGCTGGCCGAGTATCACGCGCTCGGCGTGTCGACGTTCCTCGTACGCGGCTTCGATCCGCTCGAAGACGCGATCGAGTACGGCCGTGAATTGATTCCCGCGACCCGTGACCGCATCGCGCGCGTCGAGCGCGTGGCGGCCTGAACGGAGACGCGCGTGACCGAACTTTCTCTCGCCGCATCCGACTCCCCGCACGCAGCCGAGCCGCCGACGCTCGCGCGTCACGCGCCGCTGCGCAAGTTCTGGTTCGACGATGTGCCGCCGCGCGAGAGCATCGCGGCCGAACGCCGGCATCGGCAGGAACGGCTGGCCGTCGCGTTTCGTCTGTTTGCGCGCCATGGCTTCGATCAGGGGCTCGCGGGTCATATCACCGCGCGCGACCCCGAGTGGCCCGATCACTTCTGGGTCAATCCGTTCGGCAAGCATTTCAGCCGTATCCGCGTGTCCGACCTGTTGCTGGTGAATGCCGAGGGCGAGATCGTGGTCGGCGAAGGGCCGTTGAATCAGGCGGCCTTCGCGATTCACGCGGCGATCCACGAAGCGCGCCCCGACGTGATTGCGGC
The DNA here is from genome assembly GCF_902859935.1 of Paraburkholderia fynbosensis. Lineage (GTDB taxonomy): Bacteria > Pseudomonadota > Gammaproteobacteria > Burkholderiales > Burkholderiaceae > Paraburkholderia > Paraburkholderia fynbosensis. The sequence continues at coordinate 552,277 of NZ_CADIKI010000001.1, read as the reverse complement.
GGCTCACACGCATTCGCTGTACGGCAAGGCGTGGTCGACGCTCGGCCGCACGCTCGATCCGCTGACTCAGGATGCGTGCGCGTTCTATCAGGACCATGCGCTGTTCGACGATTTTCGCGGCGTCGTGCTCGACACGGAGGAGGGGGCGCGGATCGCGACCGCGCTCGGCGAGCGCAAGGCGGTGATCCTGAAGAATCACGGCATCCTCACGGCGGGCCCAAGCGTCGAAGCGGCGGCCTGGTGGTATATCGCGCTCGATAACGCGTGCCATGCGCAACTGCTCGCGCAAGCCGCCGGTAGCCCACAAGCGATTGCGCACGACGTCGCCGCGCTCACGCACGAGCAGGTGGGCCGTCCGGGCGGTGCGCTGTTTGCATTCCAGAGCTTGCTGGAAGGGCTCGTGGAAGCGGAGCCCGACGTGCTCACTTGAGCGCATCTCAATGACGCCGCACGCCTGCGGTTCGCGGCGCAGATGGCAGGCGGATCGCAAACGGATCGCCAGCGGATCGGTGGGCGCCGCGCGCTTCGCGCACGCCGCGCTGTGCGAACGGCGTGCCGCGATGGACTGACATCTGCGTCGCGTCGCGGCGCTCGCGCGGACCGCATGAGCGCCTGACGCAGACCGATCCCTTTTTCAAACCCACCCATGACCCAGATGCTGAGGCCGGACCGGCTGCGCGTGTTCGTCGGCCGGATTGCTTCGCTTGTCGACGAGGCCGCGCATGACGACGCGACCCATGAATCTCTCGACGCACTACAAAACGAAACCCGCAAGGAAGCGCGTCTGCTCGAAGCCGGCGCCGCCGCATTGCGCGAACTGATCGCCCACGACGACTGGCTGCCCGATGCGTTCGCGCAGCCCCATCCCGAGCGGTATCAGCAATTCCTGTTGCACGCGGACTCGCGGCAGCGTTTCTCAATCGTCAGTTTTGTGTGGGGACCCGGCCAGGCGACGCCCGTGCACGACCACACCGTCTGGGGTTTGATCGGCGTGTTGCGGGGCGCGGAAATTGCTCAAACTTACCGTATCCGCGAGGGCGGTGCGCTCATCGAACACGGTGCACCGCAGCGCCTCGAACAGGGGGCCGTGGACGCGGTGTCGCCGCGTATCGGCGACATCCATCGCGTGAGCAATGCTTTTGACGACCGTGCGTCGATCAGCATTCACGTGTACGGTGGAAATATTGGCGCGGTGACGCGCTCGGTGTATACCGGCGACGCGGGCCGTAAGACTTTCATCTCAGGTTACTCGAACGACGTGTTGCCGAATATCTGGAATGTCTCGAAGGAGTCTCTTACCCCATGAGTGTCATCAACGAATTCCGTACCCGATCATTTGAAGACGTGCGCGGCGCGCTTATCGCCCGTGAAGAAATTGCACTTGTCGACGTGCGTGAGGAAGACCCGCACGCGCGCAGTCATCCGTTGTTTGCCGCCAACCTGCCGCTCTCGCGGCTCGAACTGGACGCGCCCGTGCGCCTGCCACGCGTGGCGGTGCCGATTGTCGTGTTCGACGCCGGCGAAGGCCTTGCCGAACGGGCCGCGCGGCGTCTGGGCGAACTCGGCTATACCGACGTCGCCTTGCTCGAAGGCGGTCTGCAGGGCTGGCGCGAAGCCGGCGGCGAACTGTTTCAGGATGTCAACGTGCCGAGCAAGGCGTTCGGCGAACTGGTGGAAAGCGTGCGCCACACGCCGTCGCTGTCGGCGCCGCAGGTGCAGGCGCTGCTCGATAGCGAAGCCGACGTGGTGGTGCTCGACGCGCGCCGCTTCGACGAATACCAGACCATGAACATCCCTGGCAGCATCAGCGTGCCGGGCGCCGAACTGGTGCTGCGCGCGCGGCAACTCGCACCGAACCCGGCCACGCGGATCATCGTCAATTGCGCGGGGCGCACGCGCAGCATCATCGGCGCGCAGTCGCTAATCAATGCGGGCGTGCCGAATCCGGTCGCGGCGCTGCGCAACGGCACGATTGGCTGGACGCTGGCGGGGCAGGCGCTCGCGCACGGCAGTTCGCAGCGCTTCGAGCCGGTCGTCGACGACGCGCTGCGTCTGGCCGCCGCCGACGCCGCGCGCGCGGTCGCGGATCGCGCGAAGGTGGGCCGCACATCGCGCGACGAAGCGCGCCGCTGGGCCGACGAGGCGGTGCGCAGCGTGTACCGCTTCGACGTGCGCACGCCGGAGGAATACGAAGCGGGCCACGTGCCCGGTTTTCGCAGCGCGCCGGGCGGCCAGCTGGTGCAGGAAACCGACATGTTCACGCCGGTGCGCGGCGCGCGCGTGATTCTCGCGGACAACGACGGCGTGCGTGCGAATATGAGCGCGTCATGGCTCGCGCAGATGAACGTCGAGGTGTACGTGGTCGACGGTCTGAGCGCTGCCGACTTCGCCGAGAAGGGCGCGGCGCCGCCCGCGCGTCTTGCGCCCGCGCCGCCCGAGGCCGATGAAATCACGCCGGCCGAGCTGCGCACGCTGCTGCAGTCGCCGGGCACGGTCGTACTCGATTTCACGACGAGCGCGAACTATGTGAAGCGCCACATTCCCGGCGCGTGCTTCGCGATTCGCAGCCTGCTCGATGCGGCCGTGCGCAAATTGCCGGATGCGCAACGCTATGTCGTGACCTGCGGCAGCAGCCAGCTTGCACGCTTTGCCGCGCCCGAACTGGCGGCGCTGACGGGCCGCCCGGTGCAAGTGCTCAGCGGCGGCACGGCGGCGTGGATCGAAGCGGGCTTTCCGCTCGAGAGCGGCGAGACGCGCATGGTGTCGCCGCGCATCGATCGTTACCGGCGTCCGTATGAAGGCACCGATAACGCCCACGAAGCGATGAACGCATATCTGGAGTGGGAGTATGGGCTCGTCGCGCAGTTGGGGCGCGATGGCACGCATGGGTTTCGCGTGCTTTGACTTTGATTTGAGTTGACTTCGACCGCTGCTTGCGCGTCTCCTTGAACGCTCGCTCGATGACCGCGCCGAATGGTTCAACCGGCTGTTGCAGCTTGTCGGGTACGCGCGGCTGCACGAGCCAGATGTCGCTCAGCGGCTTGAAGTCGCTGAGCGTGACGATATCGAGCGCGTCGGCGTGCGCGCGTGCGGCGGCGGTAGCGGCACGAGGCCGAGCCCGTTGCCGCCCGTTACCAGTTGCAGTGGCAACTCGGCCTATTGCAGCGACTGGCAGCGAATGACAGCGAGGTAGGCGTCGATTTCGTCGATCCTCATGATGTGCGGTGCTGGGCACGAGAGCGCAAAAAGAATGCGTTCGAAAATACCCGCCGCGCTGCGCACGCCCGCATCGCGCTCAATATCGTTCGCCTATTTGCTTAGCAGAATAATGCGTTTGTCTTATACAGAGGCGTCCCTTATCGTCGATGGCAAATCACTTCGTGCCATCGGGCAAGCATCGCCATGACGACTCTGCGTTTTTCGTTCGACCTCCTCTCTGTTTCGAAGCGTGCGTGGTCCGCACCGGTTCGCACCGTCACGCTGACGATGGCGGCGCTGCTGTGCGCCGCGCCCGCTCATGCGGCCGATCTGCCGGTGCTCAAAGTCGGCGACCAGTCCTTGCAGACGCGCGGCATTCTCGAAGCGTCGGGCCAGTTGAAAGACCTGCCGTACAGGATCGAATGGTTCAACTTTCCGGCTGCGCAACCGCTCGGTGAAGCGTTGAACGCGGGCGCGGTCGATGTCGGCGGGCTCGGCGATGCACCGCTCGTCTTCGCGCTGGCAGCGGGCGCTCAGGTGCGGGCGGTGGCCGCGACGCGCTCGACGCCGCTCGATCTCGCGATTGTCGTCGCTGCGAATTCGCCGCTCAACGACGCGGCGAGTTTGAAGGGCAAGCGCATCGCGACGACACGCGGCTCGATCGGCCACTATCTCGCGCTTGCCGCCTTGAAGAAGGCCAACGTGCCCGTGAGCGAGGTCACCTTCGTGTTTCTCGCGCCCGCCGATGCCAAGGCGGCGCTCGCGTCAGGCAGCGTCGACGCGTGGTCGGTGTGGGATCCGTATACGGCGCTGGGCGAAGCGCGCGATCACGACCGCATCATCGCGAATGGCGTCGGTCTGTCCGAAGGGCTGAGCTACCAGGTCGCGACGGATCGCGCGATCGCCGGCAAACGCGCGCAACTCGCCGATTTCCTGCGGCGCGTGGCGCTCGGCCAACGCTGGGCGCTGTCGCATCCCGACGAAGTCGCGGCGATGCAGTCACGCGTGACCGGCCTGCCGGTCGACGTGCTGAAGACGGTTTATCAGCGCGGCCAGGTGCATCCGGTGACGATCGACGACAGCGTCGTCAGCGCGCAGCAGCGCACCGCCGATACCTACGAAGCCGCCAACGTGATCCGCGCGCATCTGGACGTGCGCACGAGTTTCGACCGCAGCTTTCCGTTGCCTTGATGCGGCGGGCGGGCGCGTGAGCATGAACGCCATTCGCTCGCGCCGCCCAAATCATCTGCCAATTCGGTGTAAACGCGCTCTCGTCTAAACCGGCTAATGCGATTAGATTATCTGCACTTGGAAGGCTTATCGAGGGACCAGGGCGGCCAAACAAGCAGCGGTTTGCCATTCCGGCGATGGCGCAAGGTGTGCAGCCAAGGTTGCTCACCGCTTCGACGGAACCGGACCGCTGCGCGTCGTCCACGGTGCTTCGTAACTGGCGGCCAGTGGCCGCTTTCACTTCCGGTCGACTGTATCGACCGACCTGGCGACGCTTTTTTCTAGCGTCGCCTTTTTGCTTGTGGTCGCGCTGTGTCGTGCTTGTCTGCGATGAGCCGCGCACTGCGGCTTTCAGTTCGCCACCGCCCCCGCGGCCTTCACGCCACTGCGGCGCCGCGCTTTCGTCGCGCTTTTGCGACGTGCCGCGCAGACGCGCGCGAATTCCCGGTTTTCAATCGACTTGCATACGCGACGGCCACGTGCCGCCGTGTCAACCTCGCTCGCGGTTTGTGCCGGGTGCGGTTATCCTGTAGCTCGTTCCGAAGGAAGCCCCCTTGGGAGGCACTACATACGGGAATGCGCGTTTGACAGCGCATCCGCACAGGGAATTCGCCGTGAGCCTGAAACTGCTTAGCGTCGCGATGTTGGCCACGTGCGTCGCACTCACCGGCTGCGACGATCGACAGAGCGACTACGCCGTGCAAAAACTCAAAGACTTCTTCAACGCCGTCAAACCCGATGCGTTGCTGCTCAGAAACCTGACGCCGGGCATCACGACCGAGGCGCAGATCCGCGAGCAGATGGGCAAGCCAGAAACCGAGCGCACCTTCACCGATGGCTCGAAGCGCTTCGAATATCCGCGCGGCCCGCAAGGGCTGAACACGTACATGGTCGACATCGACCGTGACGGCAAGCTGCAGGCCATTACGCAGGTGCTGACGGCGGCCAGCTTCGCGAAGATCCGCATGGGCATGAGCGAGGACGAGGTGCGCCGGCTGCTCGGTAAGCCCGGCGAGGTCGCGGTGTTTCCTCTGAAGCCGGAGACCGTGTGGAGCTGGAAGTGGCGTGAGGGCGGCGTGACCGAGGAAGGGACTTTCAACGTGCACTTCGACCGCAATTTGAAGGTGTACACGACCTCGCGCTCGGACGTGATACGAGGGCGATAGAAAATAAGAAGCGGGGTGATGACAATGATACGTCGACGTCGGTACAGCCGGATCGGGCTGGTGTTGGGAGGCGGCGCCGCGCGCGGCTGGGCGCATATCGGGGCGATTCGCGCGTTGCATGACGCGGGCATCAAGCCCGACGTGGTGTGCGGCACCTCGATCGGCGCGCTGGTGGGCGCGGTGTACGCGAACGGCGACCTCGACTGGCTCGAGGAGTGGGTCGCGCGGCTCACGTGGCAGACCGTGGTGCGTCTGCTCGATCTGCGCATCTCGGGCGGTCTGCTCGGCGGGCGCAAGGTGATCCAGCTATTCGCGGACAAATTCAACGGCCGTTCCATCGGGCAGTTGAACCTGCCGTTCGCCGCGGTCGCCACCGAGCTCGATACGGGCCGTGAAATCTGGTTGCAGGAGGGCAGCACGATCGATTCGGTGCGCGCCTCGATTGCGATTCCCGGCATCTTCACGCCGGTGTGGCACAACGGCGTGTGGCTCGTGGACGGCGGCCTGAGCAATCCGGTGCCGGTCTCGGTGGCGCGCGGCATGCGTGCGGACTGTGTGATCGCGGTCGATCTGAACAACGACATTCTGAACGGCCGAGACTTCGGCGGCGGGGTGGTCGAAACGCCCTCGCTCGATCCGGGCGCGCCGCCGCCCGTCGCGCTGCGCCGCAACGGCAAGCCGTGGCCGCGCTGGCTGGCGCCCGCCGACGCCAGCTCCACCGATGACGTGCGCGTGGCGCCCGCGCCGAGCGCGCGCGTGCCGTCGATGCTGAGTTCGATCGCGCAAAGCATCGACATCATGCAGGTGCGGATTTCGCGCAGCCGCCTTGCCGGCGAACCGGCGGATATCCTGATTCAGCCGCGACTGGGCGGCATGGGCATTTTCGATTTTCACCGCGCGGCGCCGGCGATCGAGGAAGGGCGCGCGGCGGTCGAATACATGCTGCCGGCGATTCGGGCGCGGCTGGGGATGGAATAAGGCGGCGCGGTCTATCGAAAAAGCGACCGGAAACTTGCTAAATCGCGGCGGCGCCCGCCGCCCGCGCCGGACATTACAAACGCATATCTCCTGCAAAAACCAAGCGCTACCGGCATTGCGTGGCGCCCAGGCGCGGTTTGTTGCGACGCAACAAGACCCATGCCCTCCATTTGAGAAAATGATTTTCGCTTGCGAGACTCCGCGCCATGCCGGATGAGACGGGCAGGCCGCGAGGCCGACGCCGTCCGCGACATTCTCAATAAACCTGGATGGAGACACGCGTGTTCCTATACGGCTTTGGTCCGGTGTTGCTGGCCGGCACGATCCAGACGATCGAGCTGTCCGTCCTGTCGCTGGCGGCTGCCGTGCTGCTCGGCCTCGCGGGTGCGGCGGCGAAACTCTCGTTCAACCGCCCGCTGCGCGCGCTGGCGACCGGCTATACGACGCTGATCCGCTCGGTGCCCGATCTCGTGCTGATGCTGCTGCTGTTCTACAGCATCCAGATCGCGGTCAACGATCTCACCGATGCGCTGAGTCTGCCGCAGTTCGACATCGATCCGTTCGTCGCCGGCGTACTGACGCTCGGCTTCATCTACGGCGCGTACTTCACCGAGACCTTTCGCGGCGCGTTCCTCGCGGTGCCGCGCGGCCAGCTCGAAGCGGGCAGCGCGTACGGCATGAGCGGCGTACGCGTGTTCACACGCATCCTGTTCCCGCAGATGATGCGCTTCGCGCTGCCCGGCATCGGCAACAACTGGCAGGTGCTGGTCAAGGCGACCGCGCTGGTGTCGATCATCGGTCTCGCCGACGTGGTCAAGGCCGCGCAGGACGCGGGCAAAAGCACCTTCAACATGTTCTTCTTCATCCTGGTCGCCGCGCTCATCTATCTGGCGATCACCACGGTATCGAATCTCGTGCTGATCTGGCTCGGCCGGCGCTATTCGATCGGCGTGCGCCACGCGGAGCTCTGAGCGACATGATCGACATCATCAATCAATTCTGGCGCGCGTTCCTGTTCTGGGACGGCCAGCGCATCTCGGGTCTCGCGGTCACGCTGTGGCTGCTGGCGGCGTCGATCGGCATCGGCTTCGTCGTGTCGATTCCGCTCGCGGTCGCGCGCGTGTCGAAAAAGCGCTGGCTGTCGACGCCGGTGCGCATCTACACCTACGTGTTTCGCGGCACGCCGCTCTATGTGCAACTGCTGCTGATCTACACCGGCATCTACAGCCTCGCGTTCGTGCGCTCGCACAGCTTGCTGGACGCGTTCTTCCGCAGTGGTTTTCACTGCGCGATTCTCGCGTTCGCGTTGAACACCTGCGCGTACACCACGGAGATTTTCGCTGGCGCGATCCGTTCGACCTCGCACGGCGAAGTGGAGGCGGCTCGCGCGTACGGCATGAGCTGGTTCACGATGTACCGGCGCATTGTGATACCGTCCGCGCTGCGCCGGGCGCTGCCGTTGTACAGTAACGAAGTGATCCTGATGCTGCACGCCACGACGGTCGCGTTCACGGCCACCGTGCCGGACATCCTGAAGGTGGCGCGCGATGCGAACTCGGCCACGTACCAGTCGTTCAACGCATTCGGCCTCGCGGCGCTGCTGTATCTGATCGTGTCGTTCGCGCTGGTGGCGCTGTTTCGCCGCGCCGAGCGTCACTGGCTGGCTTACCTGGCGGTGCGCACGCACTGAGCGCGCGCTGTTGGCACCGGCGGGGCATCGTCACCGTCACAGATCGATCCGTATTTTCACAGGGAGAGCATCTTGCTCCACACCACTCAGACCGAAGCTTGCAAGCTCGCCGTACAGGACATCCACAAGCGCTACGGCGATAACGAAGTGCTCAAGGGCGTGTCGCTGAACGCGAACAAGGGCGACGTGATCAGCATCATCGGCGCGAGCGGGTCGGGCAAGAGCACCTTTTTGCGTTGCATCAATTTTCTCGAGCGGCCGAATGCAGGGCAGATCGTCGTCGACGGCGAAGCGGTCAAGACCAGGACCGACCGAGCCGGCAATCTCGAAGTCGCCGATCACAAGCAGCTGCAACGCATCCGCACGAAGCTCGCAATGGTGTTCCAGCACTTCAACCTGTGGGCGCACATGAACGTGATCGAGAACATCGTCGAAGCGCCGATTCACGTGCTCGGCATGTCGCGTCGCGAAGCGGAAGAGCGCGCGCGCGAATATCTCGAGAAAGTGGGTCTCGCGCCGCGTCTGGAAAAACAGTATCCGTCGCATCTGTCGGGCGGCCAGCAGCAGCGCGTGGCGATTGCGCGCGCGCTGGCGATGAACCCCGACGTGATGCTGTTCGACGAGCCCACCTCCGCGCTCGACCCCGAACTGGTCGGCGAAGTGCTGAAAGTCATGCAGAAGCTCGCCGAAGAAGGCCGCACGATGATCGTCGTCACGCATGAGATGGGTTTCGCGCGCAACGTGTCGAATCACGTGATGTTCCTGCACCAGGGCCGCACCGAAGAAGAGGGCCTGCCCGCCGAGGTGCTCACCGCGCCCCGCAGCGAACGGCTCAAGCAGTTCCTGTCCGGCAGCCTGAAATAACGCGCGGCCCGCGCTCGCGTTTTACTGATTAGCGATGCCTCGACCGTCCAGCCCGGCTCGCACCACCCAGGTCGCGATCGTCGCTTTGCCGCCCGTGTCGATGTCGGGTGTCGGGCCGATTGTCGACGCGCTCAATCTTGCCAACGAAATCGACGGCCGCGCGCTGTACCGCGTGCAGGTGTGTTCGTGGGACGGCCGCGCGGTGCCGCTCGCGGGCGGCGCGCAATGGCCGGCCGACGCCGCGTTCGGCGACGCGATCGCGTGCGACTGGCTGATCATCGTCAGCGAACGGTTTCAGCAATTCGCCGACTATCGGCTCTTTCTCGCGAGCCTCTCGCGCGTCGGCCAGCGCACGCCGCTCGTCACCGGCATTCACCACGGCGTGTGGTGGCTCGCGATGGCCGGGCAGTTGTCCGGCTATCGCGTGAGCGTGAACTGGGAAACCTATCAGCAGTTCTCCGAGCAGTTCGAACGCTCGATCGTCACGCAGCAGATCTTCGAAATCGACCGCGATCGCGCCACCTGCGCGGGCGGTCAGGCGAGCGTCGATTTCATGCTGGCGATGATCGGCCGCGAGCACGGCCCCGAACTCGCCGACCGGATCGCCGACGCGCTCGGCGTGGGCGTGTTGCGCGCGGGCGAAGAGCGTCAGCGCATTCCGTTCGTGACCGCGCCGGGTGAGCGTCATCCACGTCTGAACGATGCGCTGCTGCTGATGGAAGCGAATATCGAAGACCCGCTCACCACCGATGAAATCGCCGCTCTCGTGGGCGTCTCGCGGCGGCAGCTGGAGCGGCTGTTTCGCCAGTATCTCGGCTCGATGCCGTCCAAATACTACTTGGGGCTGCGCCTGTCCAAAGCGCGCACGCAATTGCAGCGCACCAGCAAGTCGGTGGTGCAGATCAGCCTCGCGTGCGGGTTTGCGTCGGCGGCGCATTTTTCCAATGCCTATCGCGAACGCTTCGGTGTCACACCGCGAGAGGATCGTCGCAACTGGATCGACAGGCAGACCGGCGCGAGTGGCGCCGCGGCCAGCGAACCGCGCCCGGCCGCGCTGATCGAGCGGCCGGATCTGGCGGATTGAAGCGGAACCTCATAGAAAGCGTCGCGTATGCGCAAGACGTATCGCGTGCGGTTTCCTACACTACCTGTATTACCTCTCACCTGTAACGAGGATTGCCATGAACGACTTGACAGTGACACGCAAGACCTTCGACGAAGTCATGGTGCCGGTGTTTTCGCCCGCCGCCTTCGTACCGGATCGTGGTCTCGGCTCACGCGTTTGGGATACGCAAGGCCGCGACTATATCGACTTCGCCGGCGGGATCGCCGTCACCGCGCTCGGTCATGCGCATCCGGAGTTGCTCAAGGTATTGCACGAGCAGGGCGGCAAGCTGTGGCACATCGGCAATGGCTATACCAACGAGCCGGTGCTGCGTCTGGCCAAACGTCTCGAAGACCTGACCTTCGCGGACCGCGCGTTCTTCGCCAACTCGGGCGCGGAAGCGAACGAGGCGGCGTTGAAGCTCGCGCGGCGCGTCGCGTTCGACCGTCATGGCCCAAAGAAGGCAGAAATCATCTCATTCACGCAGTCGTTTCATGGCCGCACGTTCTTCACGGTGAGCGTGGGCGGGCAGCCCAAGTACTCGGAAGGCTTCGGCCCGGTGCCAGCCGGCATCACCCACTTGCCATACAACGACATCGAAGCGGCGAAGAAAGCGATCGGCGCGCAGACCTGCGCGGTGATCGTCGAGCCGATCCAGGGCGAGGGCGGCGTGATTCCCGCCGATCCGGCCTTCCTGAAGGCGCTGCGCGAAGCCTGCGATCAGCACGGCGCGCTGCTGATTTTCGACGAGGTGCAAACGGGCGTGGGCCGCAGCGGCTACTTCTACGCGTATCAGGACACCGGCGTCACGCCAGACATCCTGACCACGGCGAAGGCGCTCGGCAACGGTTTCCCGATCGGCGCGATGCTGACCACCGCCGAACTGGCCGCGTATTTCAAGGTCGGCGTGCACGGCACGACCTATGGCGGCAATCCGCTCGGCTCGGCGATCGCGGAGAAAGTGGTCGAGCTTGTCAGCGATCCGAAGCTGCTCGAAGGCGTGCGTGCACGCGGCGAAGCGCTGAAGGACCACCTCGCGAAAATGCACGAGCGCTTCGGCCTCTTCACGCAAGTGCGCGGCAAGGGCCTGCTGATCGGCGCGGAACTGAGCGACGCGTTCAAGGGCCGCGCGAAAGACTTCGTTACCGCGGCGGGCCAGCACGGCGTGATCATGCTGATGGCGGGCCCGGACGTGCTGCGTTTCGTGCCGTCGCTGATCATGCCGCTCGAAGACATGAACGAAGGCTTCGAACGCCTCACGAAGGCCTTCGGAGAAATCGTCGGCGCGAACGCGCAAGCGGCGGCGCGTTGATTCACGCCAGCGCGCTCATGATCCGGCTCCAGCACCGAACCATGCGTCACATTCAACAGGATCGATGATGCTTTTCGTACGTCCAGGCCACCTGGCCGATCTCGATGCGCTCGAACATATGGCGCGCACCGCGCAACCGGTGCTGCATTCGTTGCCGCACGACCGGCGCGCGCTCGAAGCGCGCGTCGCCTTGTCGGAAGACTCGTTTCGCGCGGATGTCGATTTTCCGGGCGAGGAGTTCTATCTGTTCGTGCTCGAAGACAGCGAAAGCGGCAAGCTGATGGGCACCGCGAGCATCGTCGCCGCGGCCGGCTATTCGGACCCGTTCTACGCATTTCGCAACGACGCGCTGATTCATGCGTCGCGCGAACTGCACGTGAACCGCAAGATTCACGCGCTGACCATGTCGCATGAACTGACCGGCAAGAGCCGGCTCGCGGGCTACTACATCGAGCCGTCGCTGCGCGGCGAGCCCGCCGCGCATCTGATGTCGCGCGCGCGGATGATGTATATCGCGGCCAATCGCCGGCGTTTTACGCCCGAGGTGTTCTCGCTGCTGCTCGGCGTCACCGACGAGAACGGCGTGTCGCCGTTCTGGGAAGCGGTGGGGCGCAAGTTCTTCGGCCGCGATTTCGCCGACATCGAAATCGAATCGGGCGGGCGCAGCCGCACTTTTATCGCCGAAGTGATGCCTACCTATCCCGTGTATGTGCCGCTGCTGCCGGCAGCAGCGCAGCGCGTGCTCGGCGAGCCGGATTCGAAGGCCCTGCTCGCCTATGAGATTCACCAGGAAGAAGGCTTCGAGACGGACCGCTTCATCGACATTTTCGACGCGGGGCCGGTCGTGACCGCGCAGGTGGATCGCAGCGTCTGCGTGACGCGCAATGAAACGCGGGTGGTCCACGAGTCGGCTGCCGCCGCGGCGAACGCCGCGACGTATTTGATCGCGCATAACGGCGCCGACGGCGAATTCCGCTGCGTGCTCGGCGAACTGGCCGCGGGCAAGGACGCGGGCGCGTCGCTGCCGCACGCGGCGCGCGCGGCGCTTGGCGTGCAGGAGGGCGATACGGTGCGTTGCGTACCATTGCATGCGCCGCGTCAGGATGAACATTCGGGAGAGGCGCAATGATCGTCGTTCGCGTTGTGCAACGAGGCGATGTGGACGCGCTGATGCGGCTCGCACAGGAAACCGGCCCCGGCCTCACCACCTTCAAGCCCGACCGCGATGCGTTGGCGGCGCGTGTCGAACGCGCGCGCCGCACGATGGAAGACAAGGCCGAGCCGCACGAGGCCGGCTACTTCTTCGTGATGGAAGATACGGACACCGGCGACGTGGCGGGTGTCTGCGGCATCGAAACGGCGGTCGGCCTGCAGCAGCCGTTCTACAACTATCGCGTGAGCACGGTGGTGCACGCGAGTCAGGACCTCGGCATCTGGACGCGCATGAGCGCGCTGAACATCTCCCACGACCTGACCGGTTATGCCGAAGTGTGTTCGCTGTTCCTGAGCCCACGCTATCGCACGAGCGGCGTAGGCGGCCTCCTGTCGCGCTCGCGCTTCATGTTTCTCGCGCAGTTTCGCGAGCGTTTTCCGCAGCGTCTGTGCGCGGAACTGCGCGGCCACTTCGACGCGGAAGGCACCTCGCCGTTCTGGCGCGCGGTCGGCTCGCATTTCTATCAGATCGATTTCAACGCGGCGGATTATCTGAGCTCGCATGGCCGCAAGGCATTTCTCGCCGAGCTGATGCCGCGCTATCCGGTGTATGTCGAGCTATTGCCGGAGGAAGCGCAGCAATGCGTCGGCCTCACGCATAGCGACACGATTCCGGCGCGCCGCATGCTCGAAGCGGAAGGCCTGCGTTACGAAAATCACGTCGATATCTTCGACGCGGGTCCGGTGCTCGAATGCCATATCGCCGACTTGCGCACGGTGCGCGAGAGCGTGCTGGTGCCGGTCGAGATCGCCGATGCGCCCGCTCACGCGCCGCAGGATGGACCGAAATCGATGGTGTCGAATACCTCGCTGGGCGATTTTCGCGTCGGCGTGGTGGCGGGCGTGCCGCAGGACGGTGTGTTCCGACTGAGCGCGACAGAAGCCGCCGCGCTCGACGTCAAGGCCGGCGACCAGGTGCGGGTGCTGCCGCAGAAACACAAACAAGGATGATCATGAGCGAGCTTTTCATCGACGGCGAATGGGCCGCCGGCACAGGACCCGCATTCGCGTCGCGCAACCCGGGTACGGGCGCGACGGTGTGGGAAGGCAACAGCGCATCGGCGGACGACGTCGATCGGGCCGTGCGCAGCGCGCGCCGTGGCTTCGCGGCGTGGTCGGCGTTGAGTCTCGACGAACGGTGCGGCGTGGTGCGCCGCTTCGCCGCGCTCGTGACCGAACGCAAGGAAGCGCTTGCCGAAGCGATCGGCCGCGAAACCGGCAAGCCGCTGTGGGAAGCGCGCACCGAAGCCGCGTCGATGGCCGCGAAGGTCGAGATCTCGATTCAGTCGTACAGCGAGCGCACCGGCGAGAAGCGCTCGGCAATGGCCGACGGCACGGCAGTGTTGCGGCATCGCCCGCATGGCGTGGTGGCCGTGTTCGGACCGTATAACTTTCCGGGCCATTTGCCGAACGGGCATATCGTGCCGGCGCTGATCGCGGGTAACGCAGTCGTGTTCAAGCCGTCCGAACTCGCGCCAGGCGTGGCCGCGCTCACCGTGCAGACCTGGCGCGATGCGGGCTTGCCGGCCGGCGTGCTGAATCTCGTGCAGGGCGAGAAGGACACCGGCATTGCGCTCGCGAATCACCGGCAGATCGACGGGCTCTTCTTTACCGGTAGTTCGGACACCGGAACATTGCTGCACAAACAGTTCGGCGGGCGGCCGGAGATCGTGCTCGCGCTGGAGATGGGCGGCAACAATCCGCTCGTGATCGGCCCGGTGGCCGATCTCGACGCCGCCGTGCATCACACGATTCAATCGGCGTTTCTGTCGGCGGGGCAGCGCTGCACGTGCGCGCGCCGGATCTTCGTGCCGAACGACGCGTTCGGTGCGCGCTTCGTCGAACGCCTCGTCGATGTCACCTCGCGCATCAGCGTCGGCGAATATAACGCCGATCCGCAGCCGTTCATGGGCGCGGTGATTTCTGCGCGCGCCGCGTCGCGTCTGGTGGCGGCGCAAGAACGATTGCTCGCCGATGGCGCTCAAGCGCTGCTGAAAATGAAGCAGCGCGATCCGCAACTCGGCTTCGTCACGCCGGCGATTCTCGATGTGACGAACGTGAAAGATCTGCCCGACGAGGAGCACTTCGGCCCGCTCGCGCAGATCATCCGCTACGGCGGGTTCGACGAAGCGCTGGACAAAGCCAACGACACCGAGTTCGGCCTCTCCGCGGGCCTCCTCGCCGACGACGAAGCGCTGTGGACGCACTTCCAGCGCACCATCCGCGCGGGCATCGTCAACTGGAACCGGCCGACCAATGGCGCGTCGTCGGGCGCGCCGTTCGGCGGACCGGGCCGCTCGGGCAATCACCGGCCGAGCGCGTTCTATGCCGCCGACTACTGCGCATACCCGATGGCGTCCGTCGAAAGCGCGCAACTGCAAATGCCCGCGAGCGTCTCGCCGGGCCTTCAATTCTAAGGATCGACGATGCAAGCCACTGAAGCCAATTTCGACGGCCTGGTCGGCCCGACCCACAACTACGCGGGGCTCTCGTTCGGCAACGTCGCATCGCAGAACAACGAGAAGTCGATCGCGAATCCGAAGGCGGCCGCGCGCCAGGGTCTGCGCAAGATGAAGCAGCTGGCCGACCTCGGTTTTCATCAGGGCGTGCTGCCGCCGCAGGAGCGTCCGTCGATGCGCCTGTTGCGCGAACTCGGCTTCTCCGGCGACGAAGCGACGGTGATCGCGCGCGTCGCGAAAGACGCGCCGGAATTGCTCGCTGCCGCGAGTTCGGCCTCGGCGATGTGGACCGCGAACGCGGCGACCGTGAGCCCGTCCGCCGACACACACGACGGCCGCGTGCATTTCACGCCGGCCAATCTGTGCAGCAAGCTGCATCGCGCGATCGAGCATGCCTCGACGCGCCGCACGTTGAGCGCGATATTCGCGGATAACGATCGCTTCGTGGTGCACGAGGCGTTGCCCGGCACGCCCGCGCTCGGCGACGAAGGCGCGGCGAATCACACGCGCTTTTGCGCGGACTATGCGGCGCGCGGCGTCGAGTTCTTCGTGTATGGCCGCAGCGAATATCGTCGCGGGCCGGAGCCGAAACGTTTTCCCGCGCGTCAGACTTTCGAGGCGAGCCGCGCGGTTGCGCATCGTCATGGGCTGGCGGACACGGCCACGGTGTTCGCGCAGCAGAACCCCGAGGTGATCGACGCGGGCGTGTTCCACAACGACGTGATCGCGGTCGGCAATCGCAACACGCTGTTTTGCCATCAACTCGCGTTCGTCGAACAGAACGCCGTGTACGACGAGCTGCGCGCCAAACTCGCGGGGATGAGCGCGGGCTTTGACGTGATCGAAGTACCGGATGCGCAGGTGAGCGTGGCCGACGCCGTCACGTCGTATCTGTTCAACAGCCAGTTGCTGACGCGCCCGGACGGCAAGCAGGTGCTGGTGGTGCCGCAGGAATGCCGCGAAAATCCGCGGGTCGCGGCCTACCTCGACGAACTGGGCTCGCATGCGGGCCCGATCGACGATGTGCTGGTGTTCGATCTGCGCGAGAGCATGAAGAACGGCGGTGGCCCCGCGTGTCTGCGTCTGCGTGTGGTGCTCGACGACGCGGAACGCGCCGCGGTCACGCCGGGCGTGTGGATCGACGACAAGCTGTTCGGCCGTCTGGATACGTGGATCGAACAGCATTATCGCGACCGTCTCGCCCCGGCCGATCTGAGCGATCCGCAATTGCTGCGCGAGTCGCGCACCGCGCTCGACGAACTGACGCAGATTCTCGGCCTTGGTTCGCTGTATGACTTCCAGCGCTGAGCACGCAATGCCGGTGCCGCTGATGCTCGACGATTTCCTCGCCTATACGCTGGCGGGCACGCGCCCGGCCGCGAACGAAACGCAGGGCGTGTGCGCAAACGGCGTGCGCTGGTCGTGGCTCGACGACGGCGTGCTCGTGCTGGAGCCCGCCGCGCTTCAGCGGGGCGCGCGCAGCGTGCTGGTGTCGGCCGGCGTACACGGCGACGAAACCGCGCCGATCGAATTACTGGCGTTTCTCGTGCGCGATATTGCGCGCGGCAGCGCCGCGCTGACGTGCCGCCTGATGGTGATTCTCGGCAACGTCGATGCGATGCGCGACGCGCTCCGCTATCGCGACGACGATCTGAACCGGCTCTTCAGCGGGCGTCATCTGCAGGTGCCGCAGAGCCACGAAGCGCCGCGCGCTGCGGCGCTGGAGCAGGCGGCGGTGCAATTCTTCGCGGCGGCGCCGGATGCGCCCGGCGCGCGTTGGCATATCGACATGCACACGGCGATTCGCGCGTCCGCGTTCGAGCAATTCGCACTGTTGCCGCATACCGGCAAGCCGTTTTCGCGCGCGATGTTCGAATGGCTCGGGCAGGCGCGCATCAGCGCAGTGCTGTTGCACACGACCAAGAGCACGACGTATTCGCACTTCACGGCGCACGCTTGCGGCGCCCATGCCTGCACGCTGGAACTGGGCAAGGTGCGCCCGTTCGGCGAGAACGATCTGACGCGCTTCGCGGGCGCCGATCTCGCGTTGCGTCATCTGCTGGCCGGCACGCAGGGCGCAGCCGACGCGGGCGCCGCACTGCCGCGCGTATTCACCGTCATCGATCAACTCACCAAGCAGAGTGAAGCGTTCGAGTTGCTGTTCGCGGCGGACGTCGCGAATTTCACGCCGTTCGCTAAAGACACCTTGCTCGCGCGCGACGGCGACTATCGCTACACCGTGCGCCACGACGAAGAGCGCATCGTGTTTCCGAACGCGACGGTCAAGCCTGGCTTGCGCGCGGGTCTGCTCGTGGTCGAGACCACGGAGCAGACGCTGGCGCAACTTGTCTAGACAGGTGGGGTAGGTCTCCCCGGAACCCTGTACAATCCCGGCCTCGCGGCTGGTCCACCGTACCAAGCCGGCCGCACGAGTCTGGATCGCATTCCGGCGCAGCACCCCTCGCCGCCCTGACCTGGCTCAGTTTTATTCAATACCGTAGAGGAACACCCGTAATGAAGATGAATTGGCGAAACATGGCTGCGCTCGCGCTGTTCGCGACGGCGACGGTGACGACAGGCGCCGCGTCGGCCGCGGAGATCAAGGAAGTACGCTTCGGCGTCGAAGCGTCGTATGCGCCGTTCGAATCGAAGTCGCCGTCCGGCGAGTTGCAAGGGTTCGACATCGACGTCGGCAACGCCGTGTGCGCGAAGCTGAAAGCCAAATGCGTATGGGTCGAGAATTCGTTCGACGGCCTGATTCCGGCACTGCAGGCGCGTAAGTTCAACGCGATCAACTCGGACATGACGATCACCGAGCAGCGCCGCCAGGCGGTCGAGTTCACCGATCCGATCTACACGATCCCGAACCAGATGATCGCGAAGAAGGGCAGCGGCCTGCTGCCGACACCGGCATCGCTGAAGGGCAAGTACGTCGGCGTGCTGCAGGGCACGATCCAGGAAACTTACGCGAAGGCGCGCTGGGCGCCGGCGGGCGTCGACGTCGTGCCCTATCAGACGCAGGACCAGATCTACGCCGACCTCGCATCGGGCCGTCTCGATGCGTCGTTCCAGGACGCGGAAGCGGCCTCGAAAGGCTTTCTGAAGAAGCCGCAAGGCGCGGGCTTCGAATTCGCGGGTCCGGCCGTCACCGACGAGAAGCTGCTCGGCGCGGGCGTGGGCTATGGCATCCGCAAGGGCGACACCGCACTCAAGGATGCGCTCAACCAGGCGCTGAAAGACCTGAAGGCGGACGGCACGATCGACCGCCTCGCCGCGAAGTACTTCGACGTGAAGGTCGTGCTGCGCTAAAACGCGACGAAACTGTCGATGCAAACGGCCGCGATCGCGGCCGTTTGCATTCGGCCTGCGGCAAACGGTGGCTCCGGTATCGGCCCACGCCCGCCGCCACCGCCGCTCAGCGCACGTTCGCCTCGGGCTGAACGAGATAGTCGAACACCACTTCACCGAGCCCGAGCGTCAGATCGGCGACCAGGTGGCGCGCCTCGACGATCTCGAGCACTGGCAGCTCTGCGACCGGTGCAAGCGCGTGCGGCGCCAGTTCGAGCGCGGCCGGTCCGGTCCAGGCGCCTTTCAGCTCGATATCCTGCAGGTAGTAGCGCACCAGCTCGCAGATGCGCGGCGTGCCGTCCACGTGCGGAATCACCTTGAGCAGAAAGTTCGGCGCTTCGAGGCGATTCTTCTGCTGCGCGAGATCGAGCTGCCGGTGCTTATAGCCCATCGTGCCGGTGGCGATGCGCACCGGGCCGTAATCGAGCGTGCCGACCAGCGTGTCGGTGTGGACCGCCAGCACCGGGTTCGCGAGCTTCTTCGGAAAGCCCCACAATTCGCGGCCGCCGGCGATTGGCGGGTGATCGTCCAGATACATCGCCAGCGTGTAGCCGCCCGCGATGCCGTTGAGCGAGACCGGAATCACCTGGCCGCTTTCCGTGTAGTCGCCGAAGCCGGTCGAGTCGGGCATGCGGATGAATTCGTAATGCACCAGCGGTTCGCCGATCTCGAGCGGCTCGGGCACCACCGCGCGCAGTTTGTCGGGGTCGGTGCGGTAAGTGATGATCAGGAATTCGCGGTCGATGAACCGGTACGGACCCATCGGGAACGCCGGGCTCGTGATCGGCATCGCGAAGGCATTTGACAGCACGCTTTTGACGTCCATGTTTTTCCTTGCTGGTTAAAGGCGGTTGGAACGCTTTTGCACTGCACCGGAGTATCGTCGATTCCTTGACCGGCATCCCCGCCGACCGTTCGTCAATTATTTCGAGATATTGCGTCGTTGACATGTCGAGGGCTGACGGCCTGCGCTAAAATCGGCCGGACATTGTCGGCGCCACGGGTTTTGAGCGGCTCGACGAACGCGCGCCACGGCGCGGCTAAAACCAAAATACAACGGGAAGCGCCAAAGGCGCTGCGCGGGGATCGCCATGACCACCATCGCCATCGAGACTCTGAGCCAGACCGGCGCCACCGACGAAGCGCCTCTGCTTGCCAGCTTTGCCCGGCAGCCGATTCTTACTCGGGAGGGCATGCTGTGCGGCTACGAGATCAAGGTGCGGGCGCCGGCGGTGCCGGTGGACGAAGCGGACCAGGCCGAAGCCAGCCACGAAGCCCATCCCGATGCATTGCCGGGCCGCCCGCCCACGCCGGCGCAACGCGTGGCGCGCGCCGTCGTCCGCGGTCTGCTGCAGAGCGACGTGCGCAGTGCGCTCACCGGACATCCGGCCTATGTCGACGTCAGCCGCGAGATGCTGCTGGACGATTCCATTCTGCAGTTGCCGCCCGAGCGATTCATGCTCGAACTGTCACAGGCGCTCGAGGTCGACGACGCACTGATCGCAAGGGTCGTGCAATTGCATACGCGGCGCTATCGCTTCGTGCTCGACGAGGTAACGCAGCCCAACGAGAGCTTCGCCAAACTGCTGCCCTACGTCGACGTGGTCAAGATCGACGTCGCGCGCGCGCCGCGTGCGCTGCTGCCCAAGCTCGCGAGCGTACTGAAGTCGGCGGGCAAGCTGCTGCTCGGTTGCGGGATCGACGCGCAGGCCGACTTCGAAGCGATGCACGGCCTCGGCTTCGACCGCTTTCAGGGCTATTTCTTCGCTCGTGGCCAAAGCTCGGCGACGCGGCGTGTCAGCGCGCCGCGCCATGCGTTGCTGAATCTGCTGCAATTGCTGGCCGGCGACCCGACCGTCGCGCAACTCGAAGCCGAACTGAAGCTCAATCCCGTGCTGGTGATGCACCTGATGAAGCTGGCGAATTCGAGCGGGCTCGCCGTCGGTCACAAGGTGACGACGCTGCGCGATGCGATCAACGCGACCGGCACCGACCGCATCGCGCGCTGGACGCAATTGCTGCTCTATGCCGACGGCCGCAAGGTCGCGCTCGAGGACGATCCGCTGCTGCAACTCGCGGCGACCCGCGCGCGCTTCATGGAACTGGCGATCGAACGCTTGCCCGAAGCCGGCCGCGACGAGGCCGATGCGGCGTTTCTGACCGGCGTGTTCTCATTCGTCGACGCGGTGTTCGGTGGCTCGCTCGAAAGCACGTTGAACGTGCTGACGCTGTCGCGTCCGATTCAGGCGGCGATCCTGCGTCGCGAGGGCGTGCTGGGGGGCGTGCTGAGCACGGTAGAGGCGCTCGAGCGCGGCGAGTGGGAGCGGGCGGCCGCACTGTGCGAACACTTGCCGCCGCTGACGGTAGAGGAGGCCGCACAGATGGGACTCGCGGCCGGCGCGTGGGCCGGCGTCGCGGATCGCAGCGCGCAAGGGTTGGAAAGGATCGAGGATTGAGGGCGATGCCGGTGCAGCGTTGAGCCTCGGGTCAAGAGCAGGGCCGAGGCCGCGGCGTGCAGCGCACGCGTGGGGGACTGGCGCCCGCGCAGAGCCTCGCAAAACCGCGCATCGGTTTCGCATGAACAACATTGACGCAGGGCAAATACAGAACAGTCGAGAGTGAAACGCCGCGATCAACGATCGCGCCACGTCTTCACATCATCTCCATTTCCCGCATCTGCCCCAAGCCGAAAAAACGGCCTAACTCCTTCGCCAGCTCGTTCAACACGCTCATCTCCTTCTGCGAGATGCGGCGCGGCTCCTGCGCATGCGACCAGTCGCCGTATAAGAGCGCCACCGTCTGGTCGCTTTCGTCGACGACCGGCAGCAGCACGAAGGCGCGGGTGTCGTCGAACGATCGGCGGAACCATTCCGGTAATCGCGCGACCATTTTCGGATCGCGCGCATTCTCGATGAAGATGCCGACCGAGTTCGCAATCGCGAGATGAAACACGTCCGGCTCGAACGCGGTATTGAAGGTCAGCTTCGGCAGCGCCGCGTCGATCTTCGGACCGAGGCCGAGGCGCGCCTTGAAGGTGCCGTTGCTGTGCTTGACGAACACTACCGTGCGTGCGAAGCCGAGGCCGGCCAGCACGGTTTCCGACGCCATCGCGAGGGCCGGCGCGAGCGGGCTGCCGGCGGGCAGCTCGCGCAGATCCTTGACGCCCACCGCGATGCGCGCCTCAGGGCTGAGTGCCTCACGCGCGATCGCATCCGCGTTGGCGCGCAGCTCGACGATCTCGGCCATCACGCCATCGCCGCCTTCTTCGCGGGCGAGCGCGACGCTCATCTCGAGCAGCACGTCGGGGTCCGTATTCAGCGCGCCGCTATATTCCTGCGCCAGTTCGGCGATGCGCGCCTCGCGTTCCCAGTCGGGCATGTTCTGCTGCGTGAGCACGTCGGCGACCGCGGTCGAGTAGTTGGTGATGGCGCGCAGCCACTGCACCTGGCGCGGCTGCTCGACGTCCTGCGGATCGAACTCGCCCATGCCCGAGCGGATCATGTCGGGCAGACGCCAGCGCACCGCGGCTTCCGCGCCGATCTCGTCGAAGGTCACGCCGAGCACCAGCACGCACGCATCGGCTTCGAGCGTGCCGTCGTCGATATGACGGCGAATCTGATCCCACTCGGCGTCCAGATAGAACACCACCAGCAGCTTGCCGATCTGCCGCATCAGCGTGCAGACCACCGCTTCCTCGCCGGCGCGCAGGTCGCCGCGCTCGGTCAGCTTGCGCGCGACACAGCCCGATAGCAGCGTGCGGTTCAGTTCGAGTTTCGCGTCGATGCGGCGCGGCGCGCTTTGATGAAAGTGATCGACGATCTTCAGACCGACGACGAGATGGCCGACCGCGTCCATGCCGAGCACCATCAGCGCGCGCGACACGGTCGTGATGTTGCCACCGAACGCCATGTACATCGCCGAGTTGGCAAGGCGCAGCACCTTTTGCGTCAACGCGAAATCCGACAGCACCACCTGCACTAGACCCGTGAAATCAAGGTCGTCGTTGTTCACTGCCGCCATGGTGGTACGCAGCGACTGCGACAGCATCGGAAAATCGCCGCGCTCGCTCATTCGCGTCCAGAGCCGGTCGAGCACTGTCGCCTTTACCATGTGAGTCCCGCAAAAACCATACATGTTCCAATGAGTGCCACGCCGGCCTCGGGCCGGCTTGTTCCACCGCGTAGGCGCCGCGCCTGCATGGCTAGGCGGTGTGCAGGTGAAGCGTGCGCATTTCGAAACGCTGCGCGAGTTCGTCTGAGGGCAATGCCTTGCAGACGAGCCAGCCCTGAATGTGATCGCAGCCCATCTCGGTGAGCAGCGTGCGTTGCGCTTCCGTTTCGACGCCTTCGGCAACCAGTTCGAGGTCGAGCGTCTGGGCCAGTCCGACGACCGCGCTAACGATTGCCTGATCGTTTCGCGAGGTTAGCAGATTCTCGACAAAACTCCGGTCGATCTTGAGTTTGGCGAGCGGAAATCGTTGTAGATACGCGAGGCTCGAATAGCCGGTGCCGAAATCGTCGACGGCGAAGCGGATGCCCATCGCCGTCAGTTCTTCGAGCAAGCCCTTCGCGTGCGCCGGGTCGTGCATCAGCAGGCTCTCGGTAATCTCGAACACGACGCGGCGCGGATCGATGCCGGTCAGCTCGATCGCCTCGCGCACGGAGTCCTTGAAGCGCGGGTCGCGGAACTGCTGCGGCGACACGTTCACGGCCACGTATTGCAGCGAGATGCCTTTGGCGTCCCACTGGATCAGTTGCATGCACGCGACCTTCAGCACCCAGTTGCCGAGGAAGTTTATGAGCCCGATCGACTCCGCGAGCGGAATGAACATCGACGGCGGCACGAGGCCATGCACCGGATGCGACCAGCGGATCAGCGCTTCGACGCCCACCACGCCGTGCGTGCGGCTGCTCGTGATCGGCTGGAAATGCAGCGAGAACTCGCCGTTGCGCACGCCGTCGTAGAGGTCGGCTTCGAGCTTCAGGCGTTCGGCATCGGCGGGGTTGTCGTCGGGCACATAGAACGCGAGCGTGTTGCCGCCGGCCGCCTTGGCTTGCAACAGCGCGTGGTCGGCCCAGCGCAGCAGGTGCGTGTCGTGGGCGGCGGTGTCGTTGGCGTGGCGCACGTCGGGATAGAGCGCAATGCCGATGCTCGCCGACAGATGCACCTGCTGGCCCTTGAACACATAGGGCTGCTGGATCGCGGTCAACAGGCGCCGCGCCAGTGCCTCCGCGGCGGCGGCCGCGTCGGTGCGGCTGGCGGCGGGCTTCACGAGAATCGCGAACTCGTCGCTCGCGACGCGCGCTACGGTCTCGCTCGGGCTCGTCATGTTCATGAGACGCCGCGACGTGTCGCGCAGCATCTCGTCGCCGGCGTCGTAGCCGAGCGCGCGGTTCACGCGCTGATAGTCGTCGATGTCGAGCAGCAGCAGCGCGACCGGCGTGCCGTGCGCGTCGGCCTGATGCTGCGCGTCGAGCAACGCGGGCAGCAGCGCCGACTGGTTGGCCAGATTGGTCAGGCGGTCCAGATGCAGCGCCTGGGTCAGACGTTCCTCGGTGGCGCGCCAGGCCGACACGTCGAAGCCGGCGATCGCGTAGCCGTCGATGCCGTCGTGGCTGCTGCGCACGACGCGCAGTTCGACGGTGATCGGATAGGTCAGCGACTTGATCAGGCTCAGCGTCGCTTTCTCGACGTTGCCGGAGCTCGCGGCGCGCGTGAGCAACGCGTCGAGCCGTGGCACGTCGGCCGGTGCGACGAGTTCGTGCAGCGTGATCGTTTCCAGATACTCGCGGTGATAGCCGATGAAGCGCAGGCTCGCGTCGGACACATAGATGAAGCGCTGCGCATCGTCGACGTGCGCAAGCAGATCGACGGCGCCGACCACCTGTTCCAGTTGCGCCGCGCGGCTCGCGCCGCGCCTCGGTGCGCTGTGCGCGCGGCGCCCGAACGCACGAAGCCGGCCGATGACCGTGCGCAAGGAGCCCCGGCGGGGCGCGATGATCCTGTTCGCTTCCATGTTTGTCGCTGGCAACCTGTGTTCGTCTGGCAGGCGGGGCGGCGCGTTGTTCCGCGGGTTCGGGCGGTCGAGAGGTATCAGGCCGCCCCATCAGAACGAGATAACGACCCGCTGCGGAGAATCTTTAGCGGCTCACGCAAAAAACACCTGGTAAGAATGCGCGTGGACGCGCTGGCGACGGACTTGCCGCGATTCGGTTAAAGTGGCGCCGTTTGCCGTCCGTTAATAGAACAAACCCCGTTGTGCAGTACCGGCCGTCACGTCGCTGCTGCGTAGCCTTTCCGATACTTGCACCGATCATCCATGTCCGAACGTCATACTGCTGCGACGCCTGTCCGGCGCATCGAGGTGCGTGACGCATTCGCCGACGCGGCGCAGCCTGGCTGTCCCGCGCAGTTTGTCTACCTGGGCCGCCAACCCATCCTCGATCGCGCCGGTGCGCTCAACGCTTACGAGTTGCTGTTCCGCAGCGGCGCACACAACTACGCCGAAGTCGGCGACGACGCGCAGGCCACCGCCCAGGTGGTCGCGCATACGCTCGGCGGGATCGGCGTGCCGGCGGTGCTCGGGCCGCACCGCGGCTTCGTCAACATCGATCGTGCGCTGCTGTTCAACGACATCGTCCATCTGATGCCGCCCGAGTGCTTCGTGCTCGAGATCCTCGAAACCGTCACGTTCGACGCGCCGCTTGCGCGGCGGCTCAGCGAGTTGCGCCGCGTGGGCTTCCAGGTGGCGCTCGACGACGTCAGCGAGCTGTCGGACGAGCTGATCGAGGCGCTGCCGTACTCCGACATCGTCAAGATCGACTTTCTCGAGACGCGGCGCGCCGCGCTCCCCGAACTGGCCGCCACCGTGCGCGGCCACGGCAAGACGCTGCTCGCCGAGAAGGTCGAGACGCGCGAGGACTTCTCGCTTGCCCGCGAGCTCGGCTTCGATCTGTTCCAGGGATACTTCTTCGCGCGGCCGCAGGTGCTGGCCGCGCCGCGTAGCCGCTCGCTGCGCCCGGGGCTGTTGCGGCTGCTCGCACTGCTTTCCTGCGATGCCGGCATCTTCGAACTCGAGGCTGAACTCAAGCTCAATCCGAGCGTGGTGGTGCAACTGCTGCGGCTCGTCAATTCGAGCGCGTTCGGGCTGGGGCGCAACATTGCGTCGCTGCGCGAGGCGATCATCGCCACCGGCACGCGGCAGATCGCGCGCTGGGCCCAGCTGCTGCTGTACGCGAACAGCGGTGATCTGTCCTGGCGCGCCGATCCGCTGGTGCAACTGGCCGGCACCCGCTCGCGTTTCATGGAACTGGCCGCGAACTGGCTGCGTCCATCCGACGACGAATTTGCCGACGCCGCGTTCATGACCGGGATTTTTTCGCTGGTCCACGTGGTGGTCGGCAGCACGCCGCGCACGGCGCTGGAGAAGCTCGGTCTCGCGCCGCAAATTCGCGAAGCGATCGTGTCGGGCGGCGGCGAACTCGGCGTGTTGCTGCGGGTCGCCGAAGTGGCGGGCGAGGGCGGCGATGCCGCGTCGATTGCTGCAGCGCCCGATGCGCCGGCCGGTTTCGCGACGCTGACGCCCGACGTGCTGTCGGAGTTGAATCTGTCGGCGGCGGCGTGGTTCGGCGCGCACGTCGTGGAAGCGTCCACCTGAGACGGCGGGGCGCGGCGCACCGCGCCGATGTCTGTCGGTGGCATAACGGACTCCGTGCGTACGTGTTCCAATAGAGCGCGAAGGGGGCCGGGGCTGCGTTGAAACCGCTGCCCCCGACTCGTCAAACTCATTTCGACTCATTGAACGACGCGTGCAGTCACGCCTGGAGGAGCAGATGAAGAGGACATTCGTATCGGTGGCGCTGGCCGCCGTCATGTCGGCCGGATTCGCCGTGTACTCGTTGAGCGCCTGCGCGACGCTCAAGCCCGGCGACACGGCGCCGCCGTTCACCACGCAGGCGTCGCTGGGCGGCAAGACCTACACCTATTCGCTTGCCGACGAGTTGAAAAAAGGGCCGGTGGTGCTGTACTTCTACCCGGCTGCCTTTACCAAGGGCTGCACCATCGAGGCGCACGAGTTCGCCGACGCCGTCGACGAGTACAAGAAATACGGCGCGACGGTGATCGGCGTGTCGCACGACAACATCGACACGCTGACGAAGTTTTCGGTGAGCGAATGCCGCAGCAAATTTCCGGTTGCGGCGGATGCCGATTCGAAAGTGATCGGCGCCTACGATGCAGGCATGCCGATGCATAGCTCGATGGCCAATCGCGTGTCGTACGTGATCGCGCCCGATGGCAAGGTCATCTACGAGTACACGAGCCTGTCGCCGGAGAAGCACGTGGAGAATACGCTCAAGGCGGTGAAGGAGTGGGCGCAGGCGCATAAGCAGTAAGCGGCGCCCGGCGCCAGTCAGCGGGCGATCCGGCAGCCGATCTGCCGGCCGGTCAGCCGCCCTCGGCGCGGTTTGCTTGCGGGAGGCGCGTTATTCGCAACGGTGCTTTGCGCTGAGAAACCGGCATCGCTTGTGCTAGGCTGGATTTTTTTGCCGGGTGAGTTTGCGATGCCGATTGTGGTTGCGTTGATTGCGCTGATTGCGCTGGTGTACGGGGCCGTACGGGCGTTTTATGCGTTGCAGGCGGCCTTCGGGCTGGCCGTGGCGGTCGGTGTGGCGGTGCTGGTTGCGTTGCTGCTGATCGCCGCCGCCGTGTATTGGTGGCGCCGCCGCCAGGAGGTCGCTGCGAATGTTCGCGACGGCGACTGGACGCACGAGCTCAAAGGAAGCTGGGGTTCGGTGCGGCTTGCTGCGGCCAAGCGGTTCTGCGAGATTCAGGTCGGCGACGAGCGGGGGGCGTACATCTTCGCCGATCTGCTGGGAGCCGAAGCACGGGGCCGGGAAGGGCAAGCGCAAGTGGCTGTGAAGGTCAAGGACCCGAAGCACGGCGAATGGCTCGTGCCGATGTCGGGTGAGAAGCAGGCGAGGCAATGGCAGCGGATTTTTTCGCTGGCAGTGGAGCAGAAGCTCTGAGCTTTATCGTGCAGCCCGCCGTGGGTCGTGTATGTGAAGGCACGGCCCACGGCACAGCAGTTCAATCCAATTATGACGACGACGGCGCCGCGCCCGTTCTGCGCGCCTTTCTCGCTTCCCACCGCACGCGCAACCGGTCCATATACAGATACACGACCGGCGTGGTGTAAAGCGTGAGCATCTGACTGACGATCAGCCCGCCGACGATCGCGATCCCCAGCGGCGCGCGCAACTCCGCCCCTTCGCCGTGGCCGAACGCGAGCGGCAACGCGCCGAGCAGCGCCGCGCAGGTGGTCATCATGATCGGCCGGAAGCGCAGCAGACATGCCTGGAAAATCGCGTCGCGCGACGACATGCCTTGCCGCGACGCTTCGATCGCGAAGTCCACCATCATGATCGCGTTTTTCTTCACGATGCCGATCAGCAGAATCACGCCGATCAGCGCGATGATGCTGAACTCCGTTCGGAACAGCAGCAACGCGAGCAGTGCGCCCACGCCTGCCGACGGCAGCGTCGACAAAATCGTCAGCGGGTGGATGTAGCTCTCGTACAGCATCCCGAGCACGATATACACCGCCGCGAGGGCGGCCAGAATCAGGATCGGCTGGTCGGACAACGACTGCTGGAACGCCTGCGCGGTGCCCTGGAAGCTGCCGTGGATCGTCGCCGGCATGCCGATCTCCGCCATCGTGTCGTAAATCACCTGAGTCGCCGTCGACAGCGACACGCCCGGCGGCAGATTGAACGAAATCGTCGAAGCCACGAACTGGCTCTGGTGATTCACCGACAGCGGCGTGGTACCCGGCCCGAAGCTCGCCATCGCCGACAACGGCACCATGATTTCCTTCGATGTCGACACGGCCGCGCCCGACGAGGCGCTCGACTTGCCGCTTGCCGCAATCGAGTTGATCGCCTGATTGCGTGCCGAGTCAGCGGCAATGCTCGCGGTGCTCGATGCGGTCGTGCCCGCCGTACCGCCGGTCGCCGCGCTGGTGGTCGTGCTCGTGGCCGCGGCAGTCGCCGCCGACGTGACCGTGCCCGCTGGCGCATTGGTGGTCTGCGTACCGCTCGCACTGCCGCCCGACGTGCTGATATAGATCTGCTTGAGCATCTCCGGGCTCTGCCAGTATCTCGGCGCGACTTCCATCACGACGTGATACTGGTTCAGCGGGTTATAGATGGTCGACACCTGGCGCTGGCCGAACGCGTCGTACAAGGTGTTGTCGATCTGCGCCGGCTTGATGCCGAAACGCGCCGCAGTCGCGCGGTCGATCGTCACCATCGCTTCGAGGCCGCCTTGCTGCTGGTCGGAGTTCACGTCCGCGAGTTCCTTGCGCGCCTGCAGCGCCTCGGTGAGCTTCGGCCCCCACAGGTACAGGTCCGGCGTGGAGTCCGCCAGCAGGGTGAACTGGTACTGCGCGTTCGACTGCCGTCCGCCGACGCGAATGTCCTGCACCGGCTGCAGGAAGGTGCGTGCGCCGGCCACGTTGCCGAGCGGGCCGCGCAGTTGCTGGATCACCTGATCGGCGGACAGACTGCGTTCGCTTTTCGATTTCAGCGAGACGAACATGAAGCCCGCATTGGTTTGCCGGCCGCCGGTGAAACCGACCACGCTTTCCACTGCCGGATTCTTGCTGACGATGTCCATCATCTGCGAGAACTTGCCCTTCATCGCCTGGAACGACGTGCTCTGATCGGCCTGGATGCCGCCGATCATGCGCCCGGTGTCCTGTTGCGGGAAGAAACCCTTCGGCACGATGATGTAGAGCCAGATGTTCAAACCGATAGTCAGCAGCAGAATCGTCACGATCAGACGCGGATGCAGCAGCGCCCAGCCGAGCGTGCGCTCGTAGCCGCGCTGCATCGACGTGAAGCCGCGTTCGAGCCAGCGCCCGAGGCGGCCTTCTTCCTTCTGCTCGTGCTTCTCGCGCAGCAGGCGCGAGCACATCATCGGCGTGAGGGTGAGCGAGACGATCAGCGACATCGCAATCGCGAGCGACAACGTCAACGCGAATTCGCGGAACAGCCGGCCGACGATGCCGCCCATCAGCAGGATCGGCAGAAACACGGCGACCAGCGAAATGCTGATTGACAGCACCGTGAAGCCGACCTCGCGCGCGCCGAGAAACGCGGCCTTCATGCGCGGCACGCCGTTCTCGATATGCCGGGAAATGTTCTCCAGCACCACGATCGCGTCGTCGACCACGAAGCCGGTCGCGATCGTCAAGGCCATCAACGACAGATTGTCGATCGAAAAGCCCAGCAGGTACATCGCGCCGAACGTGCCGATGATCGAGATCGGCACGGCCACGCTCGGAATCAGCGTGGCGCGCCAGTTGCGCAGGAACAGGAACACCACCATCACCACCAGCGCGACTGCGATCACCAGTGTGCGCTCGGTGTCGCGCAGCGATGCGCGGATCGTGGGGGAGCGGTCGGCGGTGGGCGAAATGTCGACGTCGGCGGGCAGCGACGCGTGCAGTTGCGGCAGCATCGCCTTCACGCGGTCGATGGTCTCGATGATGTTCGCGCCCGGCTGTCGGTAGAGAATCACCAGCACCGCGCGCTTGCCGTTGAAGAGGCCGAGGTTGCGCAAATCTTCGACCGAGTCGACCACCTCGCCCATGTCCGAGAGTTTCACCGCCGCGCCGTTGCGATACGCGATGACGAGGTCCTTGTACTGCGCCGCCTTGGTGGCCTGGTCGTTGGTGTAGATCTGCACGTGGTTCTGGCCGAACTCGATCGAGCCTTTCGGGCTGTTCGCATTGGCCGCGGCGAGCGCCGCGCGCACGTCCTCGAGACCGATGCCGTAATGCGCGAGCGCATGCGGCTCCAGTTCGACCCGCACCGCCGGGTTGGCCGAGCCGCTCACGTCTACTTCGCCGACGCCTTCCACCTGCGAGAGCGACTGCTGCAGCACGGTGGCCGCCGAATCGTACAACTGGCCGGCGGGCAGCGTATTCGACGTGAGCGCCAGAATCAGGATCGGCGCGTCGGCGGGGTTGACCTTGTGGTACGTCGGATTGCTGCGCAGGCTGGTCGGCAGATCGGCGCGCGCGGCGTTGATGGCGGCCTGCACGTCGCGCGCGGCGCCGTTGATGTCGCGGTTCAGGCCGAACTGCATCGTGATGCGCGTCGAGCCCACCGAGCTCGTCGAAGTCATTTCAGTGACGTCGGCGATCGAGCCGAGATGCCGTTCGAGCGGGCTCGCGACGCTGGTGGCCACGGTCTCCGGGCTCGCGCCCGGCAACGACGCCTGAATCGAAATGGTCGGGAAATCGACCTGCGGCAGCGGCGCGACCGGCAGCTTCGTGAACGCGAAAATACCCGCCAGCGCGATGCCGATCGCCAGCAACGTGGTGGCGACCGGGCGGGAGATAAACGGACGCGACAGATTCATCGCTCAGTTCCCTGCATCGGCGGCAGGCGGCGTCGTGCCGCTGGACGAGCTACCGCGATTGAAGCGCGCACGCGCGCGGCGGCCGAGCGAGTCGAACGCGAGGTAGATCACCGGCGTGGTGAACAGCGTCAGCAACTGACTCACGATCAACCCGCCCGCAATGGCGATACCGAGCGGGCGGCGCAGCTCCGAACCGGCGCCGGTGCCGAGCATCAGCGGCAGCGCGCCGAGCAGCGCGGCGAGCGTGGTCATCAGGATCGGCCGGAAACGCAGCAGACACGCCTGGTAGATCGCTTCGCGCGGCGGTTTGCCTTCCTCGCGTTCGGCGTATAGGGCGAAGTCGATCATCATGATCGCGTTCTTCTTCACGATACCGATCAGCAGCACGATGCCGATGATGCCGATGATGTCCAGATCGTGCCCGGTGATCAGCAGCGCGAGCAGCGCGCCGACTCCGGCCGAGGGCAGCGTGGAGAGAATCGTGATCGGATGGATGAAGCTCTCATACAGCACGCCGAGCACGATGTACATCGTCACGATGGCCGCGAGAATCAGGAACAGCTCGTTCGTGAGCGACGCCTGGAACGCCAGCGCCGCGCCCTGGTAGCGCGTCTGGAACGACGCCGGCAGGCCGACGTCCTGCTCGGCCTGGGTGATCGCCTTAACCGCCGCGCCGAGCGACGATCCCGGCGCGAGGTTGAACGACACCGTGGTGGCCGGGAACTGGCTCAGATGCGTGACCAGGAGCGGCGCGGGCTTCTCGATGAACTTCGCGATCGACGACAGCGGCACCTGGCCGCCCGACGACGTGGAGGAGGGCAGGTAGATCGAGTTCAGCGACTCGACGTAGTGCTGCATTTCCGGCTGCGCTTCGAGAATGACGCGGTACTGGTTCGATTGGGTAAAGATGGTGGAAATGATGCGCTGGCCGAATGCGTTGTACAGCGCGCTATCGATGGTGGCCGGCGTGATGCCGAAACGCGACGCAGTGGCGCGGTCGATTTCGACGAACACCGAGCGGCCGTTGTCCTGCAGGTCGGTGGCTACGTCCGCGAGTTCGGGCGCCTGCTTCAGGCGGTCGACGAGCTTGGGCACCCAGGTCGTGAATTCGCTGATGTTCGGATCGGTGAGCATGAACTGGTACTGCGTCGGGCTCACGGTCGAGTCGATCGTCAGGTCCTGCACGGGCTGCATGAACAGCGTCGCGCCGGCGATATGCGCGACGTCCTTCTGCAACTGGCGGATCACTTCGCTCGCCGTGTGGCTGCGGTCGTCGCGCGGTTTCAGGTTGATCAGCATGCGGCCGCTGTTCAGCGTGATGTTGCTGCCATCCACGCCGATGAACGACGTGAGGCTGTCCACGTCCGGATTCTTCAGGATCTGCGCGGCGAGTTCCTGCTGACGCTCGGCCATCGACGCAAACGACACCGACTGCGGCGCCTGCGTGATCGCCTGGATCACGCCGGTGTCCTGCACCGGGAAGAAGCCTTTCGGAATGTACACGTACAACAGGGCGGTCAGCACCAGCGTGAGCACCGCGACGACGAGGGTAGAGCGCTGACGGTTGAGCACCCACGTGAGCGCGACCGCATAGCGGGCGATCACCCAGTCGATGAAACGGTGCGCCTTCGCTTCGAAACGGTGGCTCTCATGCGGCGGCGTGTGGCGCAGTAGCTTCGCGCACATCATCGGCACCAGCGTGAGGGATACGATTGCCGAGATCACAATGGTCACGGCGAGTGTAATCGCGAATTCGTGGAACAGCCGGCCCACCACGTCGCCCATGAAGAGCAGCGGGATCAGCACGGCGATCAGCGACACCGTCAGCGAAATGATCGTGAAGCCGATCTGTTTCGAGCCTTTTAGCGCGGCTTCGAGCGGCGCTTCGCCTTCCTCGACGTAGCGCGCGATGTTTTCGATCATCACGATCGCGTCGTCCACCACGAAGCCGGTCGCGATGGTCAGCGCCATCAGCGAGAGGTTATCGAGTGAAAAGCCGCACAGGTACATTACCGCGAGCGTGCCGATCAGCGACAGCGGCACCGACAGACTCGGGATGATGGTCGCGTAGACGTTGGCGAGGAACAGGTACATCACGAGCACCACCAGCACGACCGACATCGCCAGTTCGAACTGCACGTCGCGCACCGAAGCGCGGATCGTGGTGGTGCGGTCGGTGACGATCTGCACCTCGAGCGCGGCGGGCAGCGACTGCTGCAATTGCGGCAGCAGCTTCTTGATGCTGTCCACCACCTGAATCACGTTCGCGCCCGGCTGGCGCTGCACGTTCAGAATGATCGCGGGCGTGTTGTCGACCCACGCGCCGAGCTTGGTGTTCTCCGCGCCCTGCACGATGTTCGCGACGTCGGTCAGCATCACCGGGCGGCCGCTCCTGTACGCGATCACGGCGCTCTTGTACTGCTCGGCGTCGGTCAGCTGGTCGTTCGAGTTGATCGTGTAGTTGCGCGTCGGACCGTCGAAGTTGCCCTTCGGCGTGTTGACGTTCAGGTTCGAGATGGTGGTGCGCAGGTCGTCCAGATTCAGACCGTACGCGGCGAGCGCGCGCGGGTTCGCCTGAATCCGCACGGCCGGGCGCTGGCCGCCCGACAGGCTCACGAGACCCACGCCCGCGACCTGCGAAATTTTCTGCGCGAGACGCGTGTCGGCCATGTCCTGCACCTGGGTCATCGGCAGCGTCTTCGACGTGATCGCCAGCGTGAGGATCGGCGCGTCGGCCGGGTTGATCTTCGCGTAGATCGGCGGCGCGGGCAGGTCCGACGGCAGCAGGTTGCCCGCCGCGTTGATGGCGGCCTGGACTTCCTGCTCGGCGATGTCGAGCGGCAGGTCGAGGCTGAATTGCAGCGTGATGATCGACGAGCCGGCCGAGCTTTGCGACGACATCTGGTTCAACGACGGCATCTGCCCGAACTGCCGCTCGAGCGGCGCGGTCACCGACGACGTCATCACCTCGGGGCTCGCGCCCGGATAGAAGGTCTGCACCTGGATCGTCGGATAGTCGACCTCGGGCAGCGCGGACAGCGGCAAAAAGCGCAGCGCGACGAGGCCGACCAGCATGATCGCCGCCATCAGCAGCGCGGTGCCGACGGGACGCAGAATAAAAGCGCGGGATGGATTCATGCGGTAAGTGCCGTGCCTTTATGACGAAGCTTGCGATGCGTGTCGGCCGTGATGCGCGTGGGCGCCCGATGCGCCCGATGCCGCGGCCGCGCCGCTCGCGCCATGCGTGCCGGAAGCGGCGCGCGGACGCTCCGCCGGAATCGTGATCTTCGAGCCTTCGCGCAGCCGGTCCGAACCGTCGGTCACGACGCGCTCGCCGACCTGCAGGCCGGATTTGATACTGGTGCGTTCGCCGTCGACGGGGCCGGTCTTGACCGGGCGCACCGTCACCGTGTTGTCCGGCTTCACGACGTACACGAACTGGCCCATCGAGCCGTTGAGCACGGCGGTGGTCGGCACGATGACCGCGTCCTTGATCGTATCGACGAGAAGGCGCGTGTTGACGAACTGATTCGGGAAGAGACGCGTGTTCTCGTTCGGGAAGATCGCACGCAGCCGGACCGTGCCGGTGGTCGTGTCGATCTGGTTGTCCATGGTCTTCAGCGAGCCGGTTTCGAGCGGCACGGTGTTGCTGCGGTCATACGCGGTGGCCGACAGCTGCTCGCCGTTGAGCGTGTGCTGGATGACCTGCTGCAGGTTGTCTTCGGAGGTGGTGAAGATCACGCTGATCGGCTGCAATTGCGTAATTACGACGATGCCGGTGGAGAGGCTCGACGTCACGTAGTTGCCCGGATCGACCTGGCGCAAGCCGACGCGGCCCGACACCGGCGCGGTGATGCGCGTATAGATGAGGTCGAGCTTGAAGCTGTCGATGTTCGCCTTGTCGGATTTCACCGTGCCTTCGTATTGCCGCACGAGCGACGCCTGCGTGTCGACCTGCTGGCTCGCGATCGAGTCCTGCGTGAGCAGCGTCTGATAGCGTTTCAGGTCGAGGCGGGCGGTTTGCAGCAGCGCCTCGTCGCGCAACAGGATTCCTTGCGCGTTTGCGAGCGAGATCTGATAGGGGCGCGGGTCGATCTGGGCGAGCAGGTCGCCCTTCTTGACCATCTGGCCTTCCTTGAAATACACGTCCTGCAGCACGCCGCTCAGCTGCGGCAGCACGGTGACGGTGGCGAGCGGCGTGACCGTGCCGAGCGCGGTCAGCACCACCGGCATCTCGCCCTGGCTGGCGGTCGCCACGTGGACCGGCTGCGGCATATTGGCCATGGCGCCGCGCCCGCCGCGGCCGCCCGGAGCGCGAGCGCCCGACGCACCGCTGGCCGCTGCGGCGCCGCTCGCGCCACCAGGCCCGCCCCACGGATGCCAGCGCCACAGCACGACGCCGAGAATGAGCAACGCCGCGATGGTCAGTGCGATGTTGCGGCCACGATGACTTTTCACCACGCCGGGCGCGTCACTCGGGGCGCCGCCGGAGGACGGTTGGGAAGCCGGAGCGGCGGGGCGTTGGGATTCCGGGTGCTTTTGTTGTTCGTCCATCGGTTCGGTCAGGTGGCTGGCTTTTGATGTGAGCCGTTCGCGCGCTTGCGCCGCTACGGGAGTTCGGCGAATAGGCACGCGGGGCGGCATGACAGGCGGTTTCGACTGCGGGTGCGCCGCGCTGGTTCTGCGCGATGCTACCCGAGGCGCGGGACAGAGATGTTAACGCAATGCGGCATCTTCACAGGGTTGCCGAGCCGTTTCCGATGCCGGGAAGCGCTCGTCCGGCGAGCGCCCCGCGCGGGAATGCATGATCCTACGTTGCCCGGTCTGTAACAGTCCACCCGGCTATTTTTCTTTTGATTACGAAGGTTACAGGACGACGGGCGGTTGCCGCGGGTACGAGGCGGCGAGTTCTCGCGTTTGCGGCTCAGGTGTCGAGCCGCCGCCCCGGCGTGCCGCCGATCTCGAGCACGATTTGGCCGATGCATTCCAGCAGCGCCGGCGCGGCGCGTGAGATCAGCCAGTCGCGCGGACACTGGTCCGCCGCGCCGCCGCAATTGACCGCATAGCGCTCGCCCGACGGTCCGACGAAACCCAGCGCGATCGCGTTCAGGCCGGCATGCCACTCGCCGTTGGCGATCGCAAAGCCGCGCTCGATGGTGTCTTGCAGCGCGCTTTCGAGCCGGCTGCCGATGAAGCTCCAGTCGTCGCCCTCGGCCACCTGCAGGGCGGCCAGCAGCGTGTCGCGCTCCGGTTGGGCGAGCGCCGCGAGATAGGCGCGGCCCACCGCGGTGCGGCTCAGATTCATCCGCGAGCCGATCTCGAGACGCGACACCAGCACCGCCGAGCGCGGCCGGATCGCGTCGATCACCACCATCTCGAGCCGGTCGCGCACGGCCAGATGCACGGACAGTGCGGTGCGTTCGGCGAGTTCGATCAGGAAAGGCCGCGCGCGCGCCCGGATGTCGAAGTTGCGCAGGAAGCCGTTGCTCAGTTCCAGCACCGACGAGGTCAGCACGAAGCGCTCGCTGTCGGGCAGGCGGAAGAGGAAGCCGGTCCCGACCAGCGTGGCGGTGATGCGCGAGACAGTCGGCTTGGGAATGCCGGTCAGTTCGGTGAGTTCGCGATTGCTGAGCGGCGCGTCGGCAGCGGCGATCGAGCGCAGCACGGTCAGTCCTCGTGCAAGCGCGGTGACTTCACCGCCCGGGCCGTCTTTGTCTTTGACTGGGTCTGCTGCCGTTTTGAGTGACGCGGGTCGGGTCATGTAAATTTTTGGAACCATATTTCGATTTCTGCGTTTTGGCCTGGAGGCAGCCGTGCCACACTGGACCGTGCGAAGCCCCAAAAGAGGGCATGCAACAGATTCTAATTATAAGATTCATTTGGCCGGAACATTTTTCCGATGCGCATGAACCGCTTCAGATTTTTCTTGACTTAGTCAGCATAACCATAAAAAATGGAACCTCATTTCGAAAGACGATTTCAGACCCTGTATTCCCATAGTCTGAATTCAGCCAGATTCGCGCAGTCGCTGTCGACGCAGTACCGGTCGATTCTCGCAGTCCACGGTCATCAGTCCGCATCGGGTTTCGCAGCAGCGCCCTATCTTTCGAATACCGTCTCTCAGGTTCTAGCACGGCCCTCGGAATGGCTAGAACTTTTAAGGCGTCACGGCAACGTGACGCCTTTTTTTCGTCCTATTTTCGGCCACAACAAAGTCTGCAGCACCGCGAAAATTCGATGTGTGGCGCACGTTGTCGGGATATAACGCCTCCTATCGTCAAGTCGTTGCCCGAGTAAGCGGATCGAGGAAACGATATAAAGGCCGCGACCTCGTACCGAGGCAAATGAACGCGGACCTTACCCTGGGGTTGTTAGGCACTTTGTTAAGGGCTGCAAAGTGGACAGGCATAAGCA
The DNA here is from genome assembly GCF_902859935.1 of Paraburkholderia fynbosensis. Classification (GTDB taxonomy): domain Bacteria; phylum Pseudomonadota; class Gammaproteobacteria; order Burkholderiales; family Burkholderiaceae; genus Paraburkholderia; species Paraburkholderia fynbosensis. The sequence goes on along the minus strand of NZ_CADIKI010000001.1, from coordinate 514,875 downwards.
CGGAGAATACGACGAAGTGCAAACCAGCCAAGGTGTCGGGCAATCGCTCGTAGTCTGTGGCCAGCCGGCGAAGGCGGTTGAGCCAGCCGAAGCTGCGTTCGACCACCGAGCGGCGCGGCAACAGCACGAAGCCCTTTTTCGCCTCCGATAGCTTGATTATCTGAAGCTCGATTCCTTCGTCGAGTGCAGCCTGCGCAGGCGCTTCGCCGGTATATCGCCTGATCGGCGAACGCCACCTTGACCGTCGGACCCGTGGCCTGCTGAACCTGGCGCGCCAGTTCTCCGACCTGCGCGTGTTCGTTGGCCGGCGTAACACGCACAGTAAGCAATTGCCCAACGTATCAACCGCCATGTGGACCTTGCTGGTCGGCACCGAAAGAGCTGGGTGTCGAATGCACAAAATATGATCTGAGAGGAAGTTAGGCAAACGAATCGACGCACTCAAAGGATCGGTCGTCTCGAGCGCAGTGCCGGGAATGACCGCCTGAAGCGCGCCCTGGCGGCACGCCTTGACAAGGCATTGACACGCGCCAGCATCAGTTCGGCACGCGCAGCGAAGTGGCTGGGTGTGAGCGAATATGACGTGCAATATTGGCGAGGGGGATTCACCGTGCCGCCGCTGACCAAGCACTCAGATCGCTATCCCCGTGCTCGAATGCCCCTTGAAGTACGTGGCGCGGAGGTGCCTCGTGATCGCTCTATCGATGGAAACATCAGTGGGTATACGCGAGCGCGACGCCTGCGATGAGCAATATCGCGCCCGGAACAAGCAGATGCCACGGATGATAAGCGGCCTTTCCCGAGAGAAACTGCTGCGCTAATGGCAGGGTTCAGCGCCGGGCAGCGGATCGTAGACGACACACTCGTCCGGTGAACGAATTTCATCGCGGTTGATCGAAGGGCGGATGCTGTTTCGTTACGCTTAATGTCGGGCGCGTCTGGCAATTAGCCCGCGAGGCTACGTGGAGCCGATCCAGTCTCACCAGAAGTTCCGAACCCTGCTTTTGGATGTGAATGGGTATGTTGTGTAGTGCAAGCACTGCGCGAATGCGAGTTCGCCAGTAGGCTGGTTGCATTACGACATTCGTCTTTGCGGTGTTGTGGCCGTAATCCAGATACTCCAACTCGGAGATCATCGTCTTGATATGAGCCAGGTCGTTTTCCGCGTGGGTTTGCGTTGACATAAGCGCTTGATGTTTCTCCGATTTATTGTTCGTCGATGTTCCAAGGTCGTCAGGTTCGTTCCGTTTTGCGCGCGACTTGTCGCGCTGACACATAGGAAACCGTCAGCGCCGGGACCGGGACCAGCGGCACCAGTCGTGGTGATCTAGGTTTCTGAGTAACTCTGCACGACGATATTCACGACAGTAGTGAGCGATCACGCCGGTTGCCGCAATCACCAGTACGAACACACCGATCACAATCCCAAGCCAAGATTCACCCATTGCAGTCTCCTTCGTTGCGTCCGGTTCTGCGATTACGGACCGGCTGACCGTGCACTACAGGCGTTTCTTCTATTCTCGCGTTGAACGTTCGTTTGAACGACGGGCCGCAAGTCGGCGGACGTGGCTCAACACGCCCGCCCGACGGCTTTCAGGACGGCATGGCCCTGTGGGGTGATGCTTAGTTGCCGCTGTCCGGTCGTCAGCAGTTCAATGTTCACCAGTTGACGTGCCAGCAGCGTTTGAATTTCCTCTCGGTCGGGTCTGATCTGATCGGGTGCAGCGTTCACCAGCATCAAGGTGGTGAATTCATGCGGACTCAACATGCGTGCCTCCTTATGAAGCGGTACATTTTCAAACTGACGGGCTGAGTGCTGAAACCGATGTCCGGCGTCGCGATTACTGCTCAACATCTTTGCATTGAGCTATTTAATCGCCGTGCGTGGTCCCTTGGCAGTTTCGATGGCCTGCGTGGCCGCTTTGCGAACGGACTCGCTCGCATGCAAGGAGGTCAGGGAGGCCGATTTCAACACGGTGGTCGCGGCTTCTGTCCCGGCGGGTGCGTTCTTCACACGGTTGTCTACAAGTGTTCGTGCGGCGTGATCCTCATGCTCGTCATGTGCTTCGGCGACCTTCGTCATTTCCGCTTTGGTGTTCCACGCGATGTCGTATAACTGGCGGCTGTATGAAAGCGCCTGTTCGACTGCGGGCTGTATTAGACCGGCCTGCCACGTGAGGTATTCCTCGGGCGTCTTAGCCGACAGCGCTTCATGCCAGTAAGCTTCGTTCGTCGCAAGTGCCGAATGGATAGTGTGCAGATTCAGTTCGATCAGAAGTTGGAAGCTCTCGAACGCCTTATTCGTCAAGGCGAACGGGGTGACAGCGTTGTCGGCCTGCGACGCGATGAATTGATCGGGTTCGAAAATGCTCATTCATGTTCTCCTTAATTATCGTCAATGAGCGCCCGATGGCCGTCAGGCAGAGAAACCGGGTGCGCCACCGGACCGCCGGCCCGCAAGGCTGTACCTGACCGAGCGGATGCATTTCCCAATAAGTGGAATCATTCTAACGTCGTAAAAGCAACATTTGGCGTGCTCTTATGTAGGGGCATCCCCTACCTCTGAAGACATCAGAATGTCATCGGTGTGCCCGGCGAGCCTGGACTGGTAGATGGTGGCGAACCTGAGCGACAAAGGTATCGGCCTCCCGGTATCGCAACTTGAGCATAGGTTCGAAGCGTACGTTCAGCTAGCCATCCCTGGATGGCCGGTGGCGAGGGGTCTCGGCATCGGGCTGTCTGTCGTCCAGAACCTGGTTGATACGCATGGCGGCCGCGTCACCGCCGCAAGCGGCGAAGTAGGGAAGTGCCGGACAACATTGACACCTTCATCGGACAGCTGCAGCGGATGGGCCGGATGAACGCGCAGGGCGCGATGCGGTTGCGTTGCAGCGCTTTGTGGCACCTACGCTTTCCTGCGAGGCTTGGGTTGGATTAGCGTGCAAAGTCGTAGGACTGCCCCTTTCTTCTGTCGCTTCTCCGCCGCGAAATTGAGCTTTTTTCTCCGCGGTGTTTCACGTGGTATCTGCAAAAGCACGAGGTGAGCTCCAGGAAGTTCTTCCAGAGCTTTCGTGCGAGGCTCCCATCCATGTCCTTTGGCAAAAGACGCGACATGCGCAACCCAAGGTCCACTTGCGGTGGATGAATTGACTCGCCTCGCGCAAGCCGAACCAGACACATTCAATCCTTAGCGTCTTCACCATTTATCATCGATCTCGATAAAGACGGATTCGCTTGCGTGAGAGAGGATGCAAGGCAACCGAACAGTCGCGCTGCAGGTGAAGTGCCTGCCGCCTTACTGGGAACTTGGGACTGGAGCCTTGGGAAGTGGGCAATGGGTGAAAGCCGGTTGTGTCGGTTTGCCGAGATTCCGGATGGCGGTGCGCGGGCCATTGATTAAGAGCGTGCTGGCCTCGCCGTGGTGATCGTGCGACGTGGGGGTACGTAAATCATTGCCCATACTTTTCGGTCACTTCGATTTCGAGCCCAGAGCCGTCGTTTGTTACGAGGCACAGGTGCTCACGGGCGTGCACCAAAGCGCGCTGTTCAGTTCCTATGACGCTCGATAGCTTCGATGGCAGCCTGGTCGCCGCCTCTTCAGCGTGACAACAGCGAGACGGTTGCAATGCCGAGGATGGTCATCGCGAGCGACGCGCTCACATGAATGACAATCTCGCCCGCGGCCCAGCCGAGCCGGCCGTCCTGCAAGCGCTGCACGACTTCCGCTGAGAACGTCGAGAAAGTGGAAAGGCCGCCCATCAGGCCGGTAATGACGAAGAGCCGCCATTCGGGCGCGATCTGCGGAACCCGCGCAAATCCCGCGACCGCGACGCCGATGATGTAGCCCGCAATCACGTTGGCGGCAAGCGTGCCGAGCGGCAGGGCGCTAAACATGCCGTTCAGGCGGATGCCGAGAAACCAGCGAAATAGCGAGCCGAGCGCGCCGCCAATGGCGACAGCGAGAAAGGACCAATACATGGAAGAAGACCTGACCAGACCGAAGTGTCGACAAACCGGGCTGAGCGTGGGCGAGGCGATGCCGCGTCCGCAGTCATCCGGGCGAAGCAGGCATCATCAGCCACGAGGGCGGTTAAAGGAGAATGCCATCTCCAGCGTCGAAGTCTAACATCGGCGGGGCATGTGGGGACAGGTCCAGGCCGCGTCGAGGGCGTGGCGCGCGGTTTTTCGTCCGCGCCAGCTCGGATCTGCGCGCCTAGCGGTGGAGCGGTACGAGGTGAGTACCGGAACTCCCGGCGTGGCCGGTGCGCTCGCGTGGGCGGCGCGTCAACGCCGTGCCCTCACGCGGAACGCGCCGCCGGCTGCGCTCGCACCAAGCCTCACTTCGTGCCTGTTATTCCGGCGTTGCCGAAATCTTGTGAATCGACAGATCCGCGCCGTTGTATTCGTCTTCCTGGTCGAGCCGCAGGCCCACCGTCAAACGGATCGCGCCGTACACGATCGAGCCGCCGAGCGACGCCAACGCGATGCCGCCCAGCGTGCCGATCAGCTGCGAGGCGAATGACACACCGCCCATGCCGCCGAGCGCGTGCTGACCGAAGATCCCCGCGGCGATTCCGCCCCATGCGCCGCACAGGCCGTGCAACGGCCACACGCCGAGGACGTCGTCGATGCGCCAGCGGTTCTGCACGCAGGTGAACATATACACGAACAGCGCGCCCGCCATGCCGCCCGTCACCAGTGCGCCGAGCGGATGCATCACGTCGGAGCCGGCGCAGACCGCCACCAGACCGGCGAGCGGACCGTTATAGGTGAAGCCCGGATCGTTGCGGCCGGCGAACCACGCGCTCAGCGTGCCGCCGACCATCGCCATCAGCGAATTGACGGCGACGAGGCCGCTGATCTTGTCGACCGTCTGTGCGCTCATCACGTTGAAGCCGAACCAGCCGACCGTCAGCACCCACGCGCCCAGCGCGAGAAACGGAATATTCGATGGCGGATGCGCCGCAATGCCGCCGTCCCGATGGTAGCGCCCGTGCCGCGCGCCCAGCAGCAGCACCGCCGGCAACGCGACCCAGCCGCCGAACGCGTGCACCACCACCGAACCGGCGAAATCATGAAACGGCGCGCCGAACACGTGGGCGAGCCAGTCCTGGACGCCAAGACGCCCGTTCCACACGATTCCCTCGAAGAACGGATAAACGAAGCCGACCAGCACGAAGGTCGCGAACAGTTGCGGATTGAATTTCGAGCGCTCCGCGATGCCGCCCGACACGATCGCCGGAATGGCGGCGGCGAAGGTCAGCAGGAAGAAAAAGCGCACCAGCGCGTAGCCGTTGTGCGCGGCCAGCGACTCGGCGCTGCCGAAAAACTGCACGCCGTACGCAATCGTGTAGCCGATGAAGAAATACGCGATAGTCGAGACGGAGAAGTCCACGAGAATCTTGACCAGCGCATTGACCTGGTTCTTTTTGCGCACCGTACCGAGTTCGAGAAACGCAAACCCCGCGTGCATGGCCAGCACCATCGCCGCACCGAGCAGAAGAAACAGGGTATCGGTGCCGGTTTTCAGACTTTCCATCGATGTTTCCTGCCTATGCCAAAAAAGCGGGCAATGAATGCAAGAAGTGGGCCAAACTTGTGCCGAGAAGCGCCGCTGCGGTGCGATCCAGCACCGGCGTGGATTACTCAGACGCATGGCACATCAGGGCACGCCTTAGCGTGCACCGGAAAAAGACACGAAAAGCACAAATGAAGTGCACTCGGATCAACGCGCGGTCGGAATGATCCAGATAAGGGCGCAATATTCGATTTTAATTACGTTTCATTCAAAATCCTGACGCATTGTCATGCGTTGCGAGATTTTTCGGGCGGCCGAGGAAGCGCGCGGCGCACGGTGACCGCCAGCGTCTTTGTTTTCCTCGCAAACGTCGACATAATGTGCCGACCCCGTGAACGATCTACGGGCAACGACCTTCAATGCGCACGCATGAGACTGACGACTAAAGGCCTGTTGCTGATCGCCATTCCGGCTGTGTTCGAACTGGCGCTGCTGTCCGGACTGGTCAAGGCCCAGTCCGACGCGGCGCTGGCGGAGCGTTGGGCCATTCATAGTGAAGACGTGCTGCGCCAGAGCGCGGCGGTTCTCGATCCGGTGCTGGGCGAATCGGTGGCGCTGCGCGGTGCGGTGCTCGCCAACGACACGCACTTCGCCACGCCGGTCGCGGTATGGGTGGATGTCGACCGTCGCATCGACGAGCTGGCTGAACTGGTCGCCGACAACCCCGCTCAGGTCGAGCGTGTGGTGCAGGTGCGGCAGGCCGTTCAGGCGTATCGCCAATGGTCGGACCGGATTCAGGATCTGCTGCGCTCGGGATTGCGGCATGACGTTCTCCAACGCTTGCGCGATCCGGCGAAAAGCGACGCGCTCGATCGCTTCCGTCAACAGATGGTCGCGTTCCAGGCGCAAGAGCGGCGCATCGATGCGCTGCGCTCGACCGCCGCCGGCGTCGCGCGCGAACAGCAGCAGACTTTGATCGCTGCGGCGGCGTTCGGCTCGCTGCTGTTCGTGGCGCTGGCGATCTGGTGGTTCACGCGCGGTGTGCGCGGACGGCTCGCGCTCCTGTCCGACAACGCGGGGCGCCTCGCAGGCAACGAGCCGCTGGCGCCGCTCGACACCGGTCGCGATGAAATCGCCCGCCTCGATCTGACCTTGCATGAGACGAGCCGGCGTCTGCTCGAAGCCGAGCGCATCCAGGCGCGCTTCCAGGCAGACCTCACGCGCCGCACCGGCGAACTGGCGCAGATCAACGAGACATTGCGACAGCAGACCCAGGAAAACGAGATGTTCATCTACAGCGTGTCGCACGATCTGCGTGCGCCGTTGGTGAATCTGCAAGGCTTCTCGAAGGAACTGATCCGTGCCTGTGACGAACTGCGCGTGGCGGTGCGCGAGTCGTCGCTCGCCGAGCAGTCGCGGCAGCGGATCGAACGGGTAGTCGACGAAGATATCGGCGAAGCGCTGCATTATCTGCAGACGGCCGTGTTGCGGGCGTCGCACATCATCGATGCGCTGTTGCGGTTGTCACGGGTCGGTCGCGTCGAGTATCGCCGGCAGAAGGTGGACATGCAGGACATCGTGCAGCGCGTGATCGATGCGATGCAGGGCTCGATCCGCACGCGGCGTGCTCGCGTGAGCGTCGGCGAGTTGCCTGCGGTATGGGGCGATCCGACCGCGCTCGAGCAGGTGTTCGCTAATCTGGTGGGCAATGCGGTGAATTATCTCGACCCGGCGCGCGAGGGCAAGATCGAAATCGGGACGACGCCAGCGCCGCCGGGGGTGCATTCGTTACGCATTTTCTATGTGCGCGACAACGGCCAGGGAATTCCGGCGGTTGCTTTGCCGCGGCTTTTCAACGCTTTTCAGCGCTTGCACGGCAATTCGACCACCGGCGAGGGCATCGGTCTCGCGCTCGTGCGCCGGATGGTGGAACGGCACGGCGGACGCGTGTGGGCGGAGTCGCAGGCGGGGCGGGGCGCGACGTTTTATCTGTCGCTGCCCGAAGCCGGTATGCGGTCCGAGGAAGCGGCTGTCGCGGCGCCAGGTTTTCCGTCGATACGGGGCGAGCGCGGTCGGCGCGCGGACCGCGACGGTCGTGAAGGCGCGAGAGCAGGTGACAACCGGACAGTGCATTGCGTCGACACCGCGCCCGGTATCGGCTCGCGCTGATCGGCGCGGGCTCATGAGCATGCCGGCTATGCGGTTCAGTGCGCGGCGAAGATGCGCCGTGGTTTGAGCAGCTTGCTGCCGCGAATCGACCAGTAACAGCCGCAGGCGAGCAGAACGGCGACGCCTGTCAATGCCTCGATCGGTGCGGGCTGCAAACCGGGCAGGCCGCCGATCGTGAAGAGGCCGCGCGCGACGATCAGCAGTGCCGCCCAGATCGAACACGCGGCTTGTACCAGCATGCGAGTGCCGGTTACGCGCCGTGCGCGGTTGTCGCTCGACCAGTTGGCCGGCGTGCGCGCGCAGAAGAAAGCAATAGCCATCAGCGTGATGGCGAGGATGACGATCCAGTCGATCAGTTCCATCGAAAAACACTCCCAAGTCAGCCCGAGACTTTAGAAAGGTTTTGCGGTGCGAACTATCGGACGAATCTCAAATGCAAAATGTTGTGCCGTATTCCGGCGAACGCCTGGTGCCGCGCGGGCAGGGCGCTCGCCGTCGAATTTCGCCCTAGCTTAAAGCTCGATCCGCGTGCCGAGCAGCACGAGGAACTGGCGCAGCCATTCGGGATGCGCGGGCCATGCGGGGGCGGTGACGAAGTTGGCGTCGGTGATCGCGGCGTCGACCGGAATGTCGGCATACTCGCCGCCAGCCAGTTTCACTTCGGGCGCGCAGGCCGGGTACGCGGAAATGCGCTTGCCGCGAATGACGTCGGCGGCAGCCAGCAGTTGCGCGCCGTGACAGACGGCGGCGATCGGCTTGCCCGCTTCGGCGAACTGCCGCACGACCTCGATCACTTTGGGATCGAGCCGGAGATACTCCGGCGCGCGGCCGCCAGCGATCGCCAGCGCGTCGTACTGGCGCGGATCGGCGTCGTCGAACGACGCGTTGAGCGTGAACTGATGCCCGGGCTTTTCGGTGTAGGTCTGGTCGCCCTCGAAATCGTGGATCGCGGTCTTGATCCGGTCACCCGCTTTCTTGTTCGGACAGACCGCGTCGACGATATGGCCGACTGCCTGCAGCGCCTGAAACGGCACCATCGTTTCGTAATCCTCGGCGAAGTCGCCGGTCAGAAACAGAATCTTCTTTGCCGCCATCGTATGCCTCCAGTTGATCAATGGAAAACAGCGAACCCAGTTCGACATTCATCGATGCTCACGCAGTCTACTCCATCGCGTTTGACGCAACCGCGACGGATTGCGTGAGCGAGCGTCCTCGCATGGCGCACCGTGCCGCGAACACGGCGGCGCGCGCTGCCCAGTGAGTCAGTGCGGCGCAACGGCGTATGATTAGCGCGTTTTCGCACGTGGAGGCCGCTCGATGCGGCTCAATTCAAACATGACTTCATCCCTCTATTGTTCGTTGTTGCGCCGCGCGGCGGTCGTGGTCGTCGTATTCGGCGCGCTGGCCGCGTGCCAGAAGAACGATGCGTCGGCCGGACAGGTTGCCGGCAAGCTCAACGACGCCGCCCAGCTCGCGGGTCAGAAGCTTGACCAGGCGGCGAGCTACGTCGGCCAGCAGGTCGATGCGACCAAATCCGCCGCGCAGCAGAACCTCGAATCCGCCTCCGCGCCGTCGATCAACATCGACCCGAGCGCCCTTGCTTCGAGCGCGCAGGCCAATCTGCAAAGCGCGGCGAGCACGACTCACGCGCAACTCGGCAAGGCCGCGTCGCTCACCGGCCAGAGCCTCGAAACGGCGGGGCGCAAGCTGCAGGAGTGGTCGGCGCAGAATACGGCGTCGTCGGCGCACGCGGCGGCTTCGTCAACGGGCGATTCGGCCGATGCGCAAAAGCAGATGGACAAGTGACATGCGAGCCGGTTCGATCGTCCATTTGACGGCTGGGTTAAATGTAATTACTATGGTTACACATTGTGGTCGCCGGGCGGGTATGTTGTGAATACGAGTAGCCGGTTTGCATTTGCGGTGCACGTGCTTGCGCTGTTGTCGCTGCAGGAGGGTGTGCCGCTTTCGTCGGAGATGATCGCGGGCAGCGTGAACACGAATCCCGCGCTGATCCGCCGGCTGTTGACCATGCTGGCCGAGGCGGGTCTTACCACCTCGCAGCTCGGCTCGGGCGGCGGCGCGCTGCTGGCCCGTGCGCCCGCGCAGATCAGCTTGCTCGACGTCTACCGCGCGGTGGATGACGCGCAATTGTTCGCGCTGCATCGCGAGGAGCCGAATCCGGCGTGTATGGTCGGGCGCAATATTCAGGGAGTGCTGCGCGGCATCATCGACGAAGCGCAGGAGGCGATGGAAGCGTCGCTCGGCGCTCGTACGTTGGCCGACGCCACAGCCGACGTGGTGCGCGCGGAAAAACAGCGCGAGCGTAAGCGGCGTGCGCACGGATGAGGCGGTGACGACGCAGTAATCGGAGGGCGCATGTGCGGCACATGCGTCTGAGAAACGGACGGGGGCGCGAGCCCTCTTTTTTCCACGATATATGTAATCAATGTAGTTACATATAAATCCATCACAGGAGCTAGAAAATGAGCAAGCAACTGAAGATCGCGTTGTTCGGTGCGACCGGCATGATCGGGTCGCGGATCGCCGCGGAAGCGGCCCGTCGCGGGCATCAGGTGACGGCGCTGGCGCGCAATCCGGCGCGCGTGCCGACCGACGTGGCGAATCTGCACGCGGCGCAAGCCGATCTGCTCGACGCCGCAAGCGTCGGCGCCGCGGTGCGCGGCCATGATGTCGTGGCCAGCGCTTACGCTCCGCCGCAGGACGACCTCGCGACGCTCGCGAAGGCGACTCACGCGCTCGTCGAAGGCGTGCGCGCGGCGGGATTGAAGCGCGTCGTCGTGGTGGGCGGCGCGGGTTCGCTGGAAGTCGCCCCAAGCAAGCAACTGGTCGATACGGACGGTTTTCCCGGCGCGTACAAGGCGATTGCGCTCGCCCATCGCGACGCATTCGACTACTACCGCGGCATCACTGACCTCGACTGGACTTTCTTCGCGCCGGCCGCGCTGATCGCCCCGGGCGAGCGTACCGGCCAGTTCCGCACCGGCGCGAACACGCTGTTGGCCGATGCCGAAGGCAACAGCCGCATTTCCGCGGAAGACTACGCGATCGCGTTCGTCGATGAACTGGAGCAGGGACGCTTCGTTCGTCAGATCGCGACGGTCGCCTACTGACGCAGACATCGACGAAGGCGGGCGGCGCGAGCATGCGGTGTTTTTACCGTCCCCGTGGGGGAGCGCGGGCGATCCGGTCCGTGAACACAGCGGCAAGTCGACAAGGCGGCGCCGCGACACCGCTGCGTCGCACGCGGCGCGCCGCGGCGACGCCGATAGCGTAGAGCGCACCGCGACGAAGGCGAGCTCGCCCTGCTGTGCTTTCGAAGCCCGCGCAAGCGCCCTAACATTCGGTTACGCATGTTCGGGCGCGCCGGCCAAAACTGCGGCTACACTGGCGACTCCCGTTTTCCTACGGATTGCCATGCAGTCATGCCCGTCGCGGCGTGAGTCCGAGGCTACGCCGTCCAACGGCGTGCAGCCGGCGACCCGCGCCGTCCCTCATTGTTTCCCAGACCGACCCGGCTCCGGCATGCGCCCGACTGTGTGCGCGCGCGTCGCGGCATGGTTCGGCGCATGGATGGCCGCGCTCGGCATCGCGCTGATCCTGTGCGCCGGCGCGCTGCCCGTGTCGGCGCTGGCTGCCGGCGCGCCCGCCAGCGCACCGGCCAGTGTGCCCAGCAGCACGCCGCTCATCCCGGCCTTGCAGAGCCTGATCAACAGCGCGACGGTGACGCCCACGCCAGTCGCGTCGGCCGCGTCGGCCCCCGACGCGGCGTCCGCACCGTCGCCCGCGAGCCAGGCGGAATTGGCCCGCTCGCTCGACAGTGTGATCGCCACGCTCGACAACGACCGCCAGCGCACCGCGCTCGTCACCCAGCTCAAGAAGCTGCGCGACGTCTCGCAGAACGTCGCGCCATCCACGCCCGCGCCCGCGCAACCGAGTCCCGGTCTGCTCGGCGCGATCGCGTCGGGCATCGCGTCGTTCGAAGCCGACGTGCATCAGGGCCGCACGCCCGTGCGCTACTGGGGCGGACGCTTCAATGCGGCCGGCAACGAGCTATACACGATCATCACCAGCCAGGGACGCGAGAGTTTCGGCCGCGTGCTGTTCTCGATGCTGGCGATGCTGGTTGGCTGGGGCGCCTGCGCCGGCGCGCTGATCTATCTGCAATACCGGCTGTACCGGCGCTTTGGCATCGTCATGCAGCTGAAGCCGAATCCGACCACGCGCGAACTGCTGGTCTTCGCGCTGCGCCGTGTCGGTCCGTGGATCATCGCCTTCGTCGCGGCGCTGCTGTTCGTGCGCGCGATGCCCGATGCGCTCGGCCGCACGCTCGGCATGGTGGTCGCCTATGCGATCGTCGCGGGCGCGGTGTTTTCGGCGATCTGCCTGATCATGTTCTCGCTGTCCGGCTCGGGGCATCGGCGCATCGCGGTGGGTCTGCTGATCGATCATGCGCGGCGTCTGCTGTTCGCGGTCGGCGTGTGTGGCGCGCTCGGCGATGCGGCCGTCAATTACGACGTCGCGCACCAGCTCGGCTCGAATCTCGCCGCGTTGATTTCGACCGCGGCCAACATGACGGCTGCCGTGCTGACCGGCTATTTCGCGCTCGCGTTTCGCCGGCCGGTCGCGCATCTGATCCGTAACCGGCCTTACGAGCAGCGCCACCATCACAAGGCCGCGACCGACGCGTTCGACGTGCTGGCTGCGCTCTGGCACGTGCCCGTGCTGGTACTGGCGACGGCGTCGGTGGTCGCGACGCTCGGCGGTTCGGGTTCCAGCGAAAACGTGCTGCAGATTTCGGTGGTGACCGCGCTGTTGCTGGTGCTGGCGTTTTTCCTGTCGGCCATCGTGTTGCGCATGACGCGCCCGCGCAGCGCACGCGCCCGTCGCCGGTCCCCGTATCTGACGCGGCTGTTGCGGTTTTTCGGCACGTTGCTCACGCTCTTCATCTGGCTGTTCTTTTTCGAACTCGCGGCGCGTCTGTGGGGCGTGTCGCTTGCCGCGATGGTCGAGCAGAACGTCGCGGCGCGCGGTATCGCGCATGCCGTGACGGCGATCGTCGCGACGGTGTTCATTGCGTGGCTGCTGTGGATTCTGGTCGATACCGCGATTACCGAAGCGCTCAATCCGGCCGGCCCGCGCACCAAGTCGCGCAGTCCGAGCATGCGCGCGCGCACGATGTTGCCGCTCGTGCGCAACGTACTGCTCGTGAGCATCATGACGATTGCGGGCATCGTCACGGCGGCGAACCTCGGCATCAATGTGACGCCGCTGCTGGCGGGCGCCGGTGTGATCGGTCTCGCGATCGGTTTTGGCGCACAGTCGCTCGTGACCGACCTGATCACGGGGCTTTTCATCATCATCGAAGATACGATTTCGGTGGGCGACTGGATCGACGTGGACGGCGGCCATGCGGGCACGGTCGAGCATCTGTCGATCCGCACCGTGCGCCTGCGCGACGGCCAGGGCGCGATTCACGCGATTCCGTTTTCGCAGATCAAGATCGTCAAGAACCTGTCGCGCGACTTTGCTTATGCGGTTTTCGAAGTGCGAATGGCGTTTTCCACCGACGTCGATCTGATCACGCAACTGATTCGCGAGGTCGGTGCGGATCTGATGGCCGACTTCCGTTACCGTCGCGAGATGCTCGGACCGATCGAAGTGTGGGGTCTCGACCGTTTCGATCCGAACTGGATGGTCGTGAAAGGGCAGATCAAAACGCGGCCGCTACAGCAATGGAGCGTGGCGCGCGCGTTCAACCTGCGGCTCAAACTGAAGATGGACGAGGCGGGCATCGAGATTCCGGTGCCACAGATGCGGGTCTATACATCGTCGAAGGATAGCGAGGGGCAGCCTTTGCAGGATGACGAAATGGCCGGGTTTGCCGGGCATGCGCATCAGCCTGTCGAGGCGGCGGCCGGCGCGTCGAAGCATGCCATGCATGCGCCACTGGCCGTGGCGCGCGATGTGTCGCATGAGCCGCGTCCGGCGCCGCCGCCGACCGGCACTGCGCCGGTTCCACCGCAGATTCCCACGGCGGGAGAAGCGGGCGGCAAGAGTTGATGGAAAGTGCGGGCGGTGCGGCGACGAGTGTCTGTCAGACCAGCGTCGGCGAGGCGTCCGCGCGCACGACGTCGTTCACGTGGGTAGCGATCTGCGCGCCCGACACGCCGTAAATATGCAACGAGACGGCGGGCGCCTCGCTGTCATTGCCCAGCCGATGAATCCCGCCGCGACCGCCACGCACGAACGACACCGCACCCTGTTTGCGCGCCTGCACGCGAGTGGCGCTTGCGCAATGCCGCGCGCCGTCCCAATCGAAGACCGTCTCGCTCAATGTGCCTTCGAGAACTGCATAACCGCACCACGTGTGATGCGCGTGCACGGGACTCATCTGGCGCGGCTGCCACACCAGCGCGGCGATGGCATAACGGCCATGCGGATCGGCAGCTAGCAGGTGACGCCGGTAGTTCTCCGCCGAGCCTTCACGTTGCGCCGGTGTGAGAAACGCCGGGTCCGTGGCCGCTTGGGCGAGCGCAAGGCGCAAGCTGCGCGCGAAGAACGTCGAGTCCGACGGCTCCGGGAATTTCACACAGGCTTCGAACATCGCGTCGAGCGCATCGCACAGACGCGCGAGCGGCGCCCGCTGAAGAACGTGCGATGACGTTTCGCCTGACAGTTGAGATGGCGTGGTTCGAGCCGCTTGCGCGAGGAGCGAGCGGCAATCGTGAAAGCGGTCGAACGAGGTTGCGCGGGAGTCGTGGCTCATGGTCGTGGCGCAGCGGCAGGGCTGCTCGCCGGTTCTGTGGGATAGCGATATTTATACCTGTTTGACCGAAGAAAGAGTTTCCATATAATTCCCCTGGAGGTCTTAAAAGTAGAATAATTTCCTATGGGGGTGTTGAAGTGGGAATGGATATCATCGATCGGAAGTTGCTTGAATTGCTGCAGGAAGACGCGACCATGCCGATCGCCGAACTGGCGCAGCGCGTGAACCTGTCTCAAACGCCGTGCTGGAAGCGGCTGCAGCGTCTGAAAGAAGCGGGCGTGATTCGGGCGCAGGTGGCGCTTTGCGATGCGCGCAAGCTTGGCGTGGGGACGACAGTGTTCGTCGCCGTGCGCACCAACCAGCACACTGAGGCGTGGGCGCAAACCTTCACGCGTGCCGTGGACGAGATTCCGGAAGTGGTCGAGGTGTACCGGATGAGCGGGGAAACCGATTATCTGCTGCGCGTGGTGGTGTCGGATATCGACGATTACGACCGGATCTACAAACTATTGATTGCCGCCGTGCCGCTGTACGACGTGAGTTCGAGCTTTGCGATGGAGCAGATCAAGTATTCGACGGCGTTGCCGGTGCGCGCTTCGGCAGTGACGTAGGCAAGCGCCTGCTTCACGTTGCGGCGGGTGCGGCACTTGCTGCGTCGAATGGCAAGCCGGTGTTGATTCGCACATGCACGAGTCAACCATCGGCAAGCCCCTCGGCCCAAAGCGTCACTTGCCGCCCCGTTGCAAGCCATGTGCAAGCTCAGTGCGCGTAGAATGCCGCGTTCGTCAAAACCATCCTCAACCGCTTCGCGAACCGAGCCTGCCTCATGAACAAACCGCCGCGCAAGAAGAACCCGACCTTTGGCGTTGCCGTCTTCATCGTGATTGCGATACTGGTGGTGATCGCCACGATCTTCTATAACGCCATCCGCGAAAAGCATGAGTTCGACAGCCAGAACACGGCGGTGCCATCGATTTCATCGGAAGCGGCGGCTGCGGCGACCGCCCTCAAGCCGGCCAGCGGCGCAGCGCAGTAACACGACGCGCGCCGCGCGCGTGCCGGCCTGCTTGCCGCTTCACGCTTCCGGCAAGCGAATCACGCTGGCATCCTTGCGGATCAGCGCCGCCGCCGCCAGCATCTGCTTGCACTGATGAGCGAGCAACTTCATGTCATGCACGGCCTCCGTCGAGTAGTCCCGCGACTTCTCCGTTTCGACCACCATCGCATCGAGATCGCGGCTCAGCAGTTTGATCTGCTCGGCCTGTTCGGCAGGCAATGGGGTGCCGGCTTCGGCTTCGGTGAGATTGTCGCGCACGACGCTCAACGCGCGCTGCAGCGGTTGTAGCGAGACGTCTTCGACTTGCTGCTGTTGCTGCGCGGAAGTGCGCAACAGCGGCGCGGCCGCCGTGATCTGCGACGCGAGCACGTGGCTGCGCACCAGCAGTCCATTCAACTCCGGCACGAACATCTGCGCGGACTTCGGCTCGAGCATCATCCGCTGAAACGCCTGGCCGAGATTGGCGAACGCAACATGAACGTTCTTGCGCGCGAGCCGGTAGTTGTAGTCGCGATCGAGTGCGGTGGCCGCCGCCGCGGCGGCAGCGGAGGCGCCTGCCGCCGGCCGGGCGGTCGCATTGCTGACGGTCGCGGTGCCTGGGTTGGCGCCGGCGTCCGCGATCGGTTGCGTGGCGCCCGCCGTTGCCAGCGCGGGTCCGGCGAAGCCGATCGCCGGATCGGCCATCGCCGCAGCGGGCGCGCGCGCGCCGGCTTCGGTCACGACGGCCGCCACCGCGGCGGCCGGCTTGCCGCTCCACCACCAGCTCGCTTCCAGGTAATGGCGCGTCGCACTGATCATGGTGTTGACGAGCTTGCCCATCAGCCGGTATTCCCAGTACGGGAACAGATGGCTCGCCGCGATCGCGATCGCGCAGCCGACCACCGTGTCGATCGCGCGTTCGCCGATGATGCGCATGCTGCCCGGCGCGAGCAGATGGAACAGCAACAGCACATACGACGACGTGAACACGACGCTCGCCGTGTAGTTGAACAGCAGCAGGCTGTAGCTCATCACCATCGACGCGAACATCGCCACCATGACGATGTGCGGTTCCTTCACGAAGATGATCAGCGCGATGCTCGCCGCGCAGCCGATCAGCGTACCGACGATCCGCTGCCCATTGCGTTGCTTGGTGAGCGAATAGCCGGGCTTCAGAATGATGACGGTGGTCATCACGATCCAGTACGCATTGGTGAGCGGCAGCAGACGGCCGAGCCAGAAACCCACGGCCACCGCGATCGTCACGCGCAGCGCGTGACGGAAGCTCGGCGAGGCCATCGTCAGGTTCGAAAAAATCTGTCCGAACGGCACGCGGCGGCTCGACACGAAACGGCTCAACGCCTGATCGATGCGCAACTCGGTTTCGGTCGCGCTCGGCTCGCCCGACAGGCTCTTGCGCATCTTGTCGATCAGCCGCGTGGCGCTCCAGATGCGCCGGAAGCTGGAGGACACCGCCGAATAGCCTTCGGGGTTTTTGGCCGGCAGATCCTGCTTGCGCAACAGTTCGATTTCGAACTCGATTGCGCGCAATTCCGCCTTGACGTTCACCCGCGCACGCGGCGCCTGGTTCTGCAGCACTGCGAGGCCGATTTCCTCGAGGTCTTCGGCGGCCTTGCGAATCAGGTCGCGGTAGAACACCAGCAGATCGGAGCCGCCGAACGTGCTGCGAACCAGCGAATAATCGGTGTGCGCACCGACGAACAATTCGTGAAGGTCGACGGTGTTGATGAACAGATTGAACAGCATCGCGCGGCGCGGTTCGAGCTTGCCGCGTTTGAGTCTGGGCAGATTGCGCAGCACGATGTCGCGCGCGGCGTCCTGACGTTCCACCGCGGCGATCTGCCTGTCGACGAGAATCCGGTAGCACTCGTCGAGATCGTTGTCGATGTCGTAGAACGCGGCGCGCGCGAGCAGATAGTCGGCGCAGGCGAACACGCTTTCGGCGAGCGCCTGCTGCTCGATACGATGCAGCATCCAGCGGCTCACGAAGGTCGACCAGTACGTGTACCAGAGGCCGCCCAACAGAATCCACGACGCGTTGACGAGCGCCTGTGTCGGCGTGAAGTGCTCCTCCAGCGTCATGATCATCATGAACAGCGTGGCGAAGCTGATCTGCGGCCAGCGGTTGCCGTATACGACGATCAGCGACAGCAGGAAGGTGAGGGGCACGACCGTGCACCATAGCGCGACCGGGTTGACCGTGGCGAGGCCGGTGGCGAGCGCGGACAGAAAGCCGATCACCGTGCACGCCAGCATCTCGTTGTGCTTGTACTTGAGCGGGCCCGGCATGTCGACGACGCACGCGCCGAGCGCACCGGTGGCGATCGTGAAGCCCAGCTCACGATTGTGAAACACGATCAGGCACAGGATGGCCGGTAATGACACACCGACTGCGATGCGCAGGCCGCCATAAAAGTATTGGCTATAAAGGAATTTTCTTAACTCAACCGAATAGCGCATCGACTACCTGGATTTCATTCACGGAGCAAACACGGTTGAAGGGGGCGGACCTGAACTGCCGTCGAGTCTAACTTATTTTGCGCGGGATTCGACCTCATCCGATTGGCCAGGTTCTGCCCTGGGAGCGCGTTTGTTATGCTGTTGCTTCAGTGCCCGACGCGGCCCGCGCGTCGCGCTTTCGCCGCCCGTCTCACCCGGAATCCATGCTCCAGCTCTTCTACTCGAACCGCTATGAAACGCTTGTCGGCGCGCTGCTCGACGACCTCGCGCAAGCACCGTCCGACCCCTGGACCGCGCAGCCCGTGATCGTCCCGAGCGCCGCCGTGCGGCGACGGCTCGAGCTCGATATCGCGAACCGCCAGGGCATCTGCGCAAATGTCAACTTTGGTTATCTCGCGCAATGGCTGTGGGCGCAGATCGGCGGCGTGATCGAAGTGCCGAGGCATTCGCCGTTCGCGCCGGACCGGCTCGTGTGGCGCTGCTACCGTTTGCTCGGTGAAGCCGACGAAGCATTGCCGTGGAATGCGTCGCCGCGTCTGCGTACCTATCTCGACGCGGCAGACGCGTCGATGCGCTACGAACTCGCGCGGCGCGTGGCCACCGTGCTCGACCACTATCTGACTTACCGCCCCGAATGGCTGCTGCAATGGCAGAAGGGCGGATCGATCTTCGCGAGCGGCGCGGCGGACGACAGCGGTCCGCGTCTTACCGGCGCGAGCGAAGCGGCGCGTGAGGACGAGCGCTGGCAGGCGGAGCTCTGGCGTGCGGTGCTCGCCGAAGTGGCCGGGCTCGCGGGAAATGCCCAG
This sequence comes from Paraburkholderia fynbosensis, assembly GCF_902859935.1. Classification (GTDB taxonomy): domain Bacteria; phylum Pseudomonadota; class Gammaproteobacteria; order Burkholderiales; family Burkholderiaceae; genus Paraburkholderia; species Paraburkholderia fynbosensis. Next base: position 496,075 of record NZ_CADIKI010000001.1, on the reverse strand, counting down.
ACGCCCGCTGCCGCGTTGCCGCCCGCCTATCGTTTCCTGGAGGAAATCGACCGGCTCGATCTCGAGGCGATCTCCAAAGCCAATTGGCCGGAAGCGGTCAGCGTGTTCGCGCTGCCAACCATGCCGCCGTTGCACGTTGCATTGCTGCGTGCGCTGTCGCGCTGGGTCGACGTGCGTCTTTACGTGATGAACCCGTGCCGCGAGTTCTGGTTCGACGTCGTCAGCGAAGGACGCGTGCAGGCGCTCGACGCCGCCGGCCAGCTCGACTATCAGGAAGTCGGCCATCCGCTGCTTGCCGAATGGGGCCGTCAGACTCAGGCGCAGTTGCACATGCTGCATGAGCTGACCGAGAGCGCCGCGTCCAGCGAGACCGGCGATTTCACCGAGAACCCGCAGCCGAGCTGGCTCGCCGCCGTGCAGAACGGCATGCTCGATCTGCGCGCGGAGACCGACGCCGACGAGTTGCCGATCGAGCGCGGCATCGAGGTCCACGTCTGTCATAGCCTGTCGCGACAGCTCGAAGTGCTGCACGATCGCCTGCTCGGCTGGTTCGACGAGTTCGACGATCTGCAGCCGTCGGACGTGCTGGTCGCGGTCTCCGATCTCGCTGCGGCCGGTCCGTTGATCGACGCGGTGTTCGGCACCACGCCGCCTGGCGATACGCGCCGCATTCCGTATCGGATCACCGGTTTGCCGCCGTCGCAGGCCAATCCGGTTGCGCGCCTGTTGCTCGACTGGCTCGCGTTGCCCGAGCGCAGCGTGGGGGCGCCGGACCTGATCGAATGGCTGCGGGTCGATGCGATCGCGGTGCGCTATGGCATCGATGCGAACTCGCTCGAAGCCGCGCAGGAATGGCTTGCCGCAGCCGGCGCGCGGCGCGGGCTCGCGCCGCTCGAACCGACCGGTGAACACGTGCCCATCGCCCGTCATACGTTTGCTGACGCGCTCACGCGTCTCTATCTCGGCTATGCGATGCCCGACGGCGGCGAACCGGTCGATGCATGGCTGCCGGTCGAAGGCGCCGACGGCTCGGATGCCGAATTGCTCGGCCGCCTGTCGCGTTTCGTCGACGACATCGACAGCTTCGCGGCGCACTGCGCGATCGAGCGCACGCCCACCGAGTGGTCGCAAATGCTGCTCGACACGCTGGCCCAGTGTTTCGACGGCGGCGTCGAGTTTGCCGACTCACTGGCTGCCGTGCGCGACGCGATCGACAAGATGAGCGATGCGATGCAAGCGGGCGCCGAAGACGTGATGCTGCCTGCCGCCGTGGTGCGCGGCGCGCTCACCGAAGCGCTCGACGACCCCGCGCGCGGCGGCGTGCCTTGGGGCAGCGTGACGTTTTCGTCGCTAACGAGCTTGCGCGGCTTGCCGTTCCGGGTCGTCTGCCTGCTCGGCATGGACGACGGCGTGCTGCCGAGCCTCGCGCGTGCGGACGAGTTCGACCTGATGGCCGCGTTCGGCAAAGCCGGCGACCGCCAGCGCCGCGACGACGAGCGCAATCTGTTCCTCGATCTGCTGCTGGCTGCGCGCGAACGGTTCTTCATCGCGTACACGGGCCGCAGCATTCGCGATAACGCGCCGTTGCCGCCGGCCGCGCTGGTCGACGAACTGCTCGACTATCTCGCGCAGACGTCGGCGGGCGAGGATGCGAGTCCCGCCGACGTGGAGCGCGCGCGCCATGCGTTCATCGTCGATCATCCGTTGCAGGCGTTCGCGTCGGATTATTTTTCCGCGCAGCCCGAGCTGTTCACCTATAACGCGGATCGCGCCGAACTGGCGACATTGCTGGCCGCGCCACAGCATCCCGCCGCCGCGCCGTTCTTCGATCGCCCGTTGCCGCCGGAAGACACAGCGCCCGTTGCGTTCGACGAATTCGTGCGCTTCTGGCGACATCCGGCGCGGGCGTTGTTGCGCGATCGCCTCGGTATCGTGCTGTCGGATGCGCAGGGCGAATTGCTGGACACCGAGCCGTTCGATCTGGACTACGCGGGACGTGATGCATTGGCCGATCGCCTGTTGCCCGTGCTGCTCGATGCGGACACCGAAGACGACGCCGTGATGGTCGAGCGCGTGCGCCGCGTCGCCGCGGCCAGTCCCGAGCTGCCAGGCGGCGCGACCGGCGCGGTGTGGCGCGCGCGCGAACTCGGCGCGTTGCACCAGCTTGCCGCGAGCGTGCGCCGCGAGCTGGCCGAGGGTGTCGAACGTTTGCCGTTCGTACTCGACATCGCGCCGCGCTGGCCCGACAGCGCCGAGCTCGCCGGCGCGTTGTTCGGCCCGCACGACGCGGCGCTTCGCGAGGCCGCGAAAGCACCGCTGCAACTGCACGGCACATTGAACCTGCTGACCGGAACGGGACAGGTGATTTTTCGTTACGCCAAGGCTACTGCGCGAGACTATCTGTCCGCGTGGCTCGCGCATCTGGTCTATTGCGCCGCGCGCCCGGACGGGCCGCGCCGCACCGTGTGGCATGGCAGTGGCGAGAGCTTCGAGCTCACGCCGGTGGCCGCGCCGCTCGACGAACTCGCGCCGCTCGCCGCGTTGTTCAGGGCGGGGCGCATGCTGCCGCTGCGCTTTTTTCCGAAGAGCGCATGGACGCGGGTCAGCGAAAGCGAGTCGGCGGCGCAGGGTGTGTGGATCAACGACCGCGTGCGCGGCGAATCCGACGACCCCGCGTTGCGCATCGCATTGCGCGGCACGCCGCTTACGCTCGACGAGCCGTTCGGCAGCCTCGCGGCCATCGTCTTCAAGCCGTTGATCCAGCATCTGCGGAGCGCATCATGAGCCGCGCCGTGCAGAGTTATGCGCTGGTCGCCGAGGAACTCGACGTCTTCGCCTGTTCGCTCGACGGCGTCAACCAGATCGAGGCGTCGGCGGGCACCGGCAAGACATGGAACATTTGCGCGCTGTATGTGCGGCTGCTGCTCGAAAAGAACCTGAACGCGGACCAGATCCTCGTCGTCACGTTCACGAAGGCGGCGACCGCGGAGCTGCACGAACGCATTCGCGGCCGTCTCGCGGAGCTGCATCGCGCGATCGGGATGGACGACGACGGCGGTGATCCGTTCATCCGGCGTCTCTTTGAAACGACGCTCGCGCCGGAGCGCGGCATCGAACGCGACGCCGCGCTGAAGGTAGTGCGGCGCGCCTTGCGCACCTTCGATCAGGCGGCGATTCACACGATTCACGCGTTCTGTCAGCGTGCGTTGCAGGAAGCGCCATTCGCCGCGGCGATGCCGTTCGCGTTCGAGATGGAGGCGGACGACGCCGCCTTGCGCTTCGAAATGGCCGCCGACTTCTGGCGCGAGCAGGTCGAACCGACGGCCCATGCGCATCCCGCCTTCGCCGCGTGGCTGGTGGCCAAACGCGCCGGTCCCGCTTCACTCGACGAGCAACTCGCGCGGCGTCTGAAAAAGCCGTTGGCGCAATTGCGTTGGGGCAGCGTCGACGCAAGCGGCGGCAGCGCCGATCCGCATGCAGGCTTCGACGTCGCCTGCGCGCTCTGGCAGGCGGAGCGCGACGCGATTATCGGTCTGCTTGCGCAAGCGCAGGAACGGCTAAGCAAGACCACGCACAAGCCCGATCACGTGAGCGCCGCGGTCGCCGCATGGACCGACTACTTCGCGCAGGGCGATTGCCATGCGCCGCCGCCGAAGGCCGCGTTGAAGCTCACCGTGTCGGCGTTGAAGAAGGCCACCAAGGTCAAGTTCGAGCCGCCCGAGCATCCGTTCTTCGAACACGCCGAGGCGCTCGCGGCCGCCGTGGCCGCGGCCGAAACCGCGCAGCGCGCACGCTGGCTGGAACTCGTGCAGACGTGGCTCGACTACGCGCCAGCCGAACTCGTCGCGCGCAAGCGCACTCGCCGGGTGGTGTCGTTCGACGATCTGTTGTCGAATCTGTATCGCGCGCTGGCCGCTCATCCATGGCTTGCCGATGCGCTGCGCACGCGTTATCCCGCCGCGCTCATCGACGAGTTCCAGGATACCGATCCGCTGCAGTTCGCGATTTTCAGCCGCATCTTCGCGCCGGCCGGGCCGCTGTTTCTGGTCGGCGATCCGAAGCAGGCGATCTACAGTTTCCGTGCGGCGGATCTGCACACCTATCTGGCGGCGCGCGCGGCGGCCTCGGCGTGCTACACGCTGGCCGTCAATCAGCGCTCGACCGCGCCGATCGTCGACGCTTGCAATCGGCTCTTCGAAGCGAATCCGCAGGCGTTCGTGCTCGACGGCCTCGACTATCAACCGGTGCGCGCGGGCGAGCGGCGCAGGCCGCCGTTCGCTGATCCCGACGCGAGCGCCGGCGATTTCCGCGTCTGGAGCTTGCCGCAAGGCGACGCCGCGTTGACCAAGCGCGACGCGCAGCGCGAAGCAAGCGAAGCGTGCGCGGCCGAAATCGTGCGGCTGTTGCGCGGCGCGCGCGAAGGCACGGTGACGATCGGCGACGCGCCGCTCGCGCCAGGCAACATCGCCGTGCTGGTGCAAACGCACAAGCAGGGCAGTCTGATCAAACGCGTGCTGGCGGCGTGGGGCGTCGGCAGCGTGGAACTCGCGCAGGCGTCGGTGTTCGCGACGCTCGATGCCGAGCAGATCGAGCGCGTGCTGGCCGCCGTCGATACGCCCGGCGATCTGCGCCGGCTGCGCGCCGCGCTCGCCACCGACTGGCTGGGCCTCGACGCCGCCGCATTGTGGCGGCTCGAGCAGGTTGCCGACGCGCCACCGGTCGCCGGCGATCCCGCGCATGCGGCCGACGCGATGGGCTGGGTCGAACGTTTTTCGCGCTATCGCACGCTGTGGCACGAGCGCGGCTTCGCCGTGATGTGGCGCACGCTGATGCGCGAGCTGCGCGTCGCGCAACGGCTGGTTGCGGGTGCGGACGGCGAGCGCCGGTTGACGAACGTGAACCATCTCGCCGAACTCGTGCAGGCGCGGGCCGCGACGCAGCCAGGCATCGCGCCGACCTTGCGCTGGCTCGCCGCGCAGCGCGCGCAGGGCGGCGGCGAGGATGCACAGTTGCGCCTCGAGTCGGACCGTAATCTCGTGCAGATCGTCACCGTGCATAAGTCGAAGGGGCTCGAGTACGCGGTGGTGTTCTGTCCGTTTCTGAACGACGGCGCGTTGCGCGAGCCGCCGTCCTCCGGCTTGCCGGACGTACGCGAGTACCACGACGAAGCGGGCGAGGCGGTGCTTCACTACGGCTGCGACGACGAGGAGGCCGAGCACGCGTCGCGTTACGCGATGCGCGAGCAGGCGGCGGAGCGGGCGCGGCTCGTCTATGTCGCGCTGACTCGCGCGGTGTATCGCTGCTACCTGGTTGCGGGCACTTACCTGTCGTCGCGTTCGACCAAAGAGTCGCGCCGCAGCGTGCTGAACTGGCTGGTGGGCGGCAGTGGTCATAGCTTTGACGACTGGCTCTGCGAGCCGCCTGACGAAGTCACATTGTCCGCGCGCTGGCAGGCGCTGGCGAGCGGGCCGATCACGCTGCAGCCGCTGCCGCGAGTAGCGCGCCGCACGCCGTTGGAAAGCCTTCAGGATCACGGCGCGCAGATGCAGGCGCGCGCCAATCGCCGGCCGTTGCGCGATCAGTGGCGCATGGCGAGCTTCAGCGGGCTGATCGCCGCGGGCGGGAAAGCCGAGGCGGCGCATACGCCAGTGGAAGAGGTGCGGCCCGATCATGATGAGATCGCCGATGCACTCGTGGCCATGCCCGTCTCCGCGCCTGTTGCGCAAGCGCCGTCGCACGCCGGAGACGACATCCTCGCGTTCCCGCGCGGTGCGGCGGCGGGCGACTGTCTGCATCGCATGTTCGAGCTCGCGGATTTCACCGATCCTTCGACGTGGCCGGATGCGATCCGCGGCGCGCTGCGCGAGCGGCCCGCGCCCGCTGCGCCCGAACTCGCCGTGCGGCTGCCCGCGATGATGCACAACCTGCTCGCCGATGTGGTCGCCACCGAACTCGTGCCCGGTATGGCGCTGGCGAGGCTCGATCCGCGCCGGCGTCTGAACGAGCTCGAGTTTCTGTTCGCCGCACCGTCGCTCGATTTTCCCGCGCTGCGCGAGCTGCTGATCGAACACGGTTATCCCGATGTCGCGCTGGAGCCGGGGGTGTTGCGCGGCTTCGTGAAAGGATTTATCGACATGATCGTCGAATACGACGGACGGTTCTGGATCGTCGACTGGAAGTCGAATCATCTGGGCGATGCCGCCGCCGACTACGCCGCCGCGCCGCTCGAAGCGGCGATGGCAAGCCACGCGTATCACCTGCAGGCGCTGCTTTATACGGTTGCACTGCATCGTTATCTGAAAACGCGGGTGCGCGATTATTCGTACGACACGCACATTGGCGGGTATCTGTATCTGTTCGTGCGCGGCGTGCGTCCGCAATGGCGCGATGCCGACGGTCCCGCCGGTGTGCATACGCGGCGGCCCGCGTTCGAACTGGTGGCGCTGCTCGATGCGGCGATGATCGGAGGTGTCGCATGAGCACGTTCGAACAGCGCGCGTCGACACCGCTGGAGCTCGACGACATCGGTGTGAATTTGCCCGCGCCGGCCGATTTCAGCCTTGCGCTCGCCGAGGGTTTCGCGCGCCGCATCGGTACGCTGGCGCGGCGCGGCGGTGCGTCGGCCGATGCAGTGAAGTGGGCGGCTCGGGGCGCGTTCGCCGCGAGCCGTGCGACGGCAGAAGGCCATGTATGCGTGCCGCTTGCGGCGCTGGCGCGGCGCTTCGAGGCGTCGCGCGCCCAAGTGCGCGCGGCGTTGTTTGAGAGCGGCATGGTGAGCGACGGTTCGCAAAGCGCCGCGGCGTTGCGGCCGCTGGTGATCGACGGGCAAGGGCGCTTGTATCTGGCGCGGTACTACGACTATGAGCGGCGTCTTGCGCGTTCGCTGGTGGCGCATGCGGGCGGGGGCGAGGGGCGTGCGCGTGACGCGATGGTGGCGGGAACCGGTCTCGATGCCGGTGCCGGCCCTGATGCCGCAGCAGACGCCCGGACTCTGCACGCGCGTCTGCTGCGCTACTTCGGTCCGCCGAAAGACGATGAGGTCGACTGGCAACGTGTCGCGGCGGTCATGGCGCTGTCGGGGCGGCTCACGATCGTCAGCGGTGGACCGGGCACCGGCAAGACCACGACGGTCGTCGGCGTGCTGGCGTGCCTGCTCGATGCCCGCGCCGATTTGCGGATCGCGCTCGCCGCGCCCACCGGTAAAGCGGCGCAGCGGATGCAGGAAGCCTTGCTCGCCCGCGCCAGCGATTTGCCGCCCGAACTCGCCGCGCGTTTGCCGCAGACGTCGTACACCTTGCATCGTTTGCTCGGCTCCGGGCCGGGGGGACGCTTCCGGCATCATCGCGACAATCCGCTGCCGTACGACGTCGTCGTGATCGATGAGGCGTCGATGATCGACGTCGCGATGGCCGCGCATCTGCTCGACGCGATTGCGCCGCAAACGCGTCTCGTGATGCTCGGTGACAAGGACCAGCTTGCCGCCGTCGAGGCCGGCGCGGTGTTCGCCGAACTGAGCGCGCGGCCGGCCTTCACGGCGAGCGGGCTGCAGCGGATCGCGGCGGCGCTCGGCATCGAGGCGGCGCGGCTCGAAAGGGCGTTGCCGGAAGTGCCACGCGATCTCGATACGGCGCCCGACGATTCTTTCGTCTCGTTCACTACGCCGGACGATTTCGATGCGCCGCCTGATGACCTGTTCGTGCACGCCGCGGAGCCGGATGCGTACGACCAGCAGCCGGCGGGCGATCTGTTCGACAGTGCGAGGGACGCTCCGGTCGAAGATCAGCGCGCGTTGCCAGCGTCTTCGTCGCGGTCTTTTTCGACGGCATCGGCATCCATCGCTCGCAACCCGTTGGCAGATTGCGTCGTATGGCTCGAGCGTAATTACCGGTTCGGCCTCGAATCGCCGATCGGCCGCCTGTCGCTTGCGATTCGCAGCGGCTCAGCGAACGCGGCGCTCGACGTTCTACTGATCGATCCTGCCCAAACCTGCCCGGCGGCGTTGCACGAAGACACGCAGCCGACGCTGGCCGAGCGCACCATCGCACGGCTTGCCGCAGGCTTCGCCCCTTATGCCGACGCGCTCGCTTCAGCGCTCGCCGCCGGTACGCCGGACCCGTTGCCGCTGTTCGACGCATTGAATCGCTTCCGCATTCTGTGCGCGACCCGCTCGGGCCCGCGTGGCGTCGATCAGGTGAATGCCGTAATGGCCGCCCAGGTGCGGCGCGCCGCGGGTGTGACGCTGGGGGTGGGCGCGCAGTGGTTCGCGGGGCGTCCGGTGATGGTCACGCGCAACGACTACGCGCTGGGTCTGTTCAACGGCGACATCGGCATTGCGTTACCTGGCGCGGGTGGTGCGCTGCGCGTGTATTTCCGCACCGGCGATGGCGGCCTGCGCGCGGTGTCGCCCGCCGCGCTGCCGCCGCACGATACCGCTTTCGCACTGACGGTTCACAAGTCGCAAGGCTCGGAGTTCGAGCACGCGGTGCTGATGTTGCCGTCGGTGTTCAGCCGGGTGTTGTCGCGTGAACTCGTGTACACGGCGATTACGCGCGCGAGGGAGCGTGTTGAGGTGGTCGGCGCGCGCGCGGTGCTGGCGCAGGCGATCGCTACGCCGACGCAGCGTGATTCGGGGTTGGCGACGCGGATTGCGGAGGCGTCCAAGGGTAAGTGAGGTGGGGGGAGTTGCGGCGCGTCGTTCACGCGTGGTTTGGACAGCGCCGGAGTTCGGGCGGCGTTGCACGGCCATAGCATGCTTCGGAGCTGCCGGTGCGGACCATGTCGATGGGCGCCCGATCGCTCCAGGTCACGCGGCGAGGGGGCAACGTGCTCGGCCAGCGTGAGAGAGAGTGTGTGTGTGCGAATGAACGCGCGAGTCCAGGGCATTCAAGCCCCACGCCTCAAACCGTTTCAAACTGCCAGAGGCCGACTCATCCCCCCATCCCATCCGGCTGCACACTTTCATCGACGCCACTGCGCATCGTCTTGCGATACCACAACGTCCACAGCGCGAGGCCGCCGTAGATGCCGTAGCCGATGAACGGCGACACGACAAGAAAGCGCCCGATCGGCCACGTGAGCGCCACCCACGCACGCAGGGCGGTTTCGCACGTGAGGCCGGCGCCCCAGACGAGCGTCATCAGCCGCATCGACGAGGCGAGGCCTGGCCGCTCACGCCATAGCACTTCGAAGTGTGCGGCGCCACCCTCCATTTCGCGGGCGACGGTGGCGCGTGCGAGATAGAAGATCAGCGGACGGCGCAACGGCAGTGACAGCAGGAACACTACGCCGACAGCGCCCGACACCAGCGACTCGCGCAACAGCAGCACACGGGGACTCCCGCCGAACGCCATCGCCGCGATCGACAGCACGATGCCGGCCAGGACCATCAGGCTAAGCGCGTCGACGCGTCGGAAGCGCGCCAGCTCGACCAGGCTCCAGACGATCGGCGGCAGGGCGGAGGCGATCAATGCGCCGGTCTCGCCGAAATGCGGCAGCGAAAACCGGTAGGCGAGCCACGGCAGCAGAAAATTGACGGCCAGTTCGACCACGAAACCAGGTCGGAGCTTCATGTGAATTTGCGCTGTAAATGGAGAACGCAGTATCGATGAACACGCGAAGGCGGTGCAAATCGTTTTTCCCATGGGCCGATGCGCCCGACAGGCGGGAGCGCATGGCTTTCGAGCGCCTGTGCGCGGTCCCACCTACGCTGTGTACACTGACGCTTCCCACCTCGAACCATTCTCATGACATCCCGCTATCCGATCCCGCCGAACGAAATCGAATTGACCGCAGTGCGTGCGCAGGGAGCGGGCGGCCAGAACGTCAACAAGGTGTCGAGCGCGATTCATCTGCGTTTCGACGTGCAGGCGTCGTCGCTGCCGGAGGTATTGAAGATGCGCCTGCTCGCACTGTCCGATCATCGGCTCACGCGTGACGGCGTGGTGATTATCAAGGCGCAGGAGCATCGGACTCAGGAGATGAACCGCGCGGCGGCGCTGGCGCGGCTCGACGAACTGATCGAAAGCGTCAGCGTGACGCGCAAGTCGCGTGTCGCCACCCGGCCGACGCGCGCGTCGAACCGGCGCCGTCTCGACAGCAAGGCAAAACGCGGCGAGATCAAAGCCGGCCGCGGCCGGGTCGATGACTAGCGAGCGGCACGCTGGCAACTACCGCTTGCCCCCACGCCCCGTTGAATGCGCATCCGCATTCAACGCGCTCGGCACGAAGTCGACGCACAGCACACGCATGCCGTCGCGTTCGAACGCAATCGCCGCGGTGTAGCAGTCCTGACCATCAGCCAGCGAATAGTGCGGCCCCATCATCGCGACGCGTCCCGGTGCTGCGAGCGCGTGTTTGAAATAGGCGCGCCGCGACCAGTTGCTACGCGTCTCGGAGTAGAGCGGAGCGAGCCGCAACGGAGGCGGCGGCACCGAGGTGGCCGTGACCGACGACTGCGTCTGCTCGCCTTGTCCGTCGGTGATGAACACCCGGCGCGCCTCGCGCAGATGCCACACTTTTTGCGCCGCCAGACGCAGATCACCGCTTGCCTTGAACTCTTCGGCGGCGGCCAGCACCGCTTGCGCGAATCCTTCGAAGCCGAGCCGCGGATGGCCGGCGTGCTCGCGTTCGTAAGCGGCGAACTTGCTCCAGATCGACTCGACCAGCGCCGGCACCTTCGCGCAGGCCGCCTGCACCGAACCTTTCGGCTGGCCGAGCCAGAAACCCTGTACGAAATCGACGTCGGCCTGCATCAGGATCATCAGTTCCTCGTCGGTCTCCACGCCTTCGGCCAGCACCAGTGTGCCGGACTGGTGAAGCATCGCGATCAGATGGCTGATCATCGAATCGTCGCCTTCGCCTTTGCCTGCCCGCGCCACCAGCGAACGGTCGAGCTTGACGATGTCGGGGCGAAAGCGCCACACGCGGTCGAAGTTCGAAAACCCGGTGCCGAAGTCGTCGATCGCAATCAGGAAGTCGCGCGGTTGCGAGGCGGCGAGCATGCTCGCGACGGCGGATTCGTCGTCGGCGGGTTGCTCGAGCACTTCGATCACGATGCGCTCCTGCGGCAGCCCGAAATGCGCGGACAACTCGTCGATGAAGGCGCGCTGCGGCCAGCCGGTCTCGAACACCTGGGGGCGCGTGTTCAGAAACAGCCAGCCGGTGGTGATGCCTTGCTCCATGAAGTTCGCGACATGCAAACAACGCGCGATGCGATCGAGCTCGCGCGCGTCGGCGGCCGAGCGGGTGCCGGAAAAGAGCACTTCGGGCGAGACGGGCAGGCCGACCGGATCGAAGGCGCGCAGCAACCCCTCGTAGCCGACCACGCATTGATGCGTGACCGACACCACCGGCTGGAACACGCTGTGCAAAGTCAACGCGCGCCACGTCGCGGTCCATCCGGACTCGCCGCGCACCAAGTGCGGGAGCAGGCCGCTCAGGGTCACTTCGCTGACAGTTGGCATAAAGGCGGGCGAGGGATTGGGCATGGAGACGTCGCGGCAAGCGGGTGACGGAGCGCGCACATCCATGCGGCGCGCAACGGAGGCACAGCCCCGGCGTAAGCAGGGCGAGACCGGTCGAGCTCGGGAACGCGTAGAGCGATGCCAGCCATGCTGGACTCCGGCGAAATTAGTCAAATCGAGTCTAGCAGTTTGCAATTCGCATGAATGTGCGGGTAATCACAGACGCTGGACTCGGGAAATTGCTACGCGGACTGGTCGTCGAGCGCGGTCCGGCATGGCGTTGCAGGCATCGCGCGCGAGCGTTTTGCACGAGCTTGCCTCACGCGAGACCGATTCTCAATCGCAATGAACAGCCTGCATGGAGCGAGCGTAGCAGGGCGGCAAGTGGCCGCCCGCCAAACTCCAGGCTGGGGCGGTGCTCAGACGTTTTTGCGCGCCATTGCGCTTTTTTATCGGCTCCCCACGGGGCGTCGTCAGGCGCGTCAGCGTCGCGTCGTCCTCGCCAGCAGGTTTGGCGCACGGCGGGTATGCTGCTGCTTTTCGTGAAAAGGGAGTGCAGGCATGTCGGAAATCGCGGTGGTCGCAATCTCGGTGGCGAAGCCGGGCTATGAAGAACAACTGCGTCAGGCGCTCGAAGGTATTGTCGGGCCGACACGCAAGGAAGCGGGCGTGCTTCAGTACGATTTGCATCGCGACGTGCAGGAGCCGCGGCGGTTTGTGTTCGTCGAGCGTTGGGAAAGCCAGGAGGCGCTCGCGGCGCATGCGAAATCCGCGCACATCGACGCGTACAGAAAGGCGGTGGCGGATTGGGTCGAGCACGCGGAAATTCGCGTCGTGTCGAAGATCGCGTAAGCGTTGCGCAGGCATTGCCCGGATGCTCGGGCGAAGCAATGCGATGGCGGCGAGTGAGCCATGAGGCCGGACCCGGCCCACGCGGCGCTCGCCGTTTGTCTTTTAGTGGGTGGCTTGCGGGACGTCGAGGATCAGGATGATGGTCCAGTCGGCGTCGCCGTCGTGGTGATACTGGCGTTCCGCCACGATGAACGGTTGCTGCTTGCCGTCCGGCCCGAGAAACAGCACGTCGCCTTCCATCGGCAGGCATTCGACGGGCGGCAGCGCGAGAAACGCTTCCTGACCGCCGCGCGGCATCAGTTTTTCAATTTTGCGAGATGCTGCTTCGGTCCATTCGATATCTAGCTGGATGTTGCTCATGCTGTCCTCCGCACCAGGGTGCGCACGGGTTAGGGGATTCCGGCTGGGTGCCGGTCGGTGCGCGACTTTAGCATACCGAAAGCCGGGCGCCGACGGCTCGGCGCGGGTCGGCGGCGCGGCGTGCTCGCGCGAGCGTGCGATGGGCCGCGAGACCCTTTCAGCATGTCGCCGGCCATGCCCGCGAGTCCTTTGCCAGTCCATTAGACAGCAAAAAAGCCGAAACCGGCGGTGCCGGCTTCGGCTTTTCCCCTTCGCGGAGCCGCCGCGGGGTGCGCGGTGCAACTGCGCTTACGAACTGGAAGCGTCGGCCTTCTTGTGATGATGCGGCGACATCTTGTGATGCTTTTCGGGCATCGCCGGCGCGCTTTGCATCGCCTGCTGACGGTTTTGCAAATCTTGCGCGCGCTGCTCGATATCGGCGGCCTTGGCGGGATCGGTGCTCGTCATGATGCCGTTGTCTTGCGCATACGCTGCGCCCGTTACCGCACCGAGGGAAACCAGGATCGCCAGGGACATTTTTTTCATCGTTACCTCCGCAGATGGATGTGGACCCACGTGTTGCCTGTCCGGTTGGAGAGACAATGCATTCTAGCCAGCAATCTTCGCTCCAGCCGCCCGCCTGTAACGGGGCTAACTATTTGTTACACCTTGTCATTGGCGGCGCGCGGTTGGCAGACGACAGGCCACTCGAACGTTACGCGAAAATCAGAGAGCCGTGCTTCAGCTGAATCTGAAAGAATTCGCATCGCTAACTAAAACGCATAAACGCCCGAACCAACTGAGCGCTGCATCAAACGCATTCGCGCGTTCAGAACCAGCCAATAGCGCGATAGACATGAAATTGCGCTATCCCGATCAATTCATGCAACGCGATCTCGGCACTCACGAGGTTGTCATAGCGAGGCAGTACACCCAGATGGGCGTGCCTTGCGCTGGAGATCAGGGGTTGCGGCGTGAGCCCGAAGCGATGGAAGTCGAGCAGGGCACGCGGCATCTGATACGCAGAGGTGACGAGTATCACCGCGTCATAACGCGATTGCCCGAGTATGGCCGAGACGTTGCGCGCGTTTTCATACGTGGTGAGGCTGCTGTTTTCGAGCACGATGTCCGCGCGCGGTACCTGCTCGCGCAACAGGTAGGGTAGATAGGTATCGGCTTCGGTCGCGTCATGCTGCTGCGGATTGCCGCCGCTCACGATTACCTGGCAGATGAGCGCCGTCCGTTTGCACGCCGCATAGTTTTCCGCGCTGACCGCGATGCGGCGAAGCACATCGCGCGGCGGTACGAGTACGTCATCGGCGTTGTAAACCGTGCCGCCGCCGAGCAGGATGATCGCCGTGCGTGGCGCGAAGTTGGCGGCGGTCGTGTTCTGCGGAGGGCGCTGAACGAGCGCGAGCAAGGGCTCGGTGAGCCAGCCCGCGGCGAGCAGCCAGAAGAGGAAGGCGAGGCACAACGCAAGAGGACGTCGGGCGCGCTTCCATAGCACGATTGCTGCAAAAAAAAGCGCTAATAAAGTGAATAGAATCAATTTAAATGGGGTAACGTATGTCTTTCGGGACAAATCTACGAGCTTGCTATCGCGCCGCAGCGGTTGCATCGTCGGTTCGTAGACAGAACGCAACGCCGTTCAGACGGGGGTTCCGAAAACGAGACCAGGCAGCACCTGGCGGATTCGCCACTGCCCGCAAGGCGGACGGCTTCCAGCCAAGGGCGGGTGCTACGCGCGTCACTGGTGGCGCGGTGACGTGTCGGGCCTAGATGTGTCATAGCTGCACTTTAAGAAAGAAGTGAGATGACCACGTATTCCAACGAAGCGGTACTTGAAGCGCTGCGGCGAGCGCAATATCGTCAGGTTCCCTGGGCCAGACGGCCGGGCGTGTTTCAATATCTTCGCGCACTGGGCCTGATGGACACGGTTCGGCAGCGCACCGTCGCACCGGCCCCAGGCTTTCATGCACCTGTCGACATCGCCGTGCTCACGGAACGCGGCAGAGCCGAGTTCGCGCGGCTCGCGCATGACGAGCGTCTGCTGAGCTGGAGCGCGCAGCGATTGAACGAATACGCCGTCTTAACAGCCGAAGCGCGGTCCACCGCCGCTCTCTGAACGCAAATTCGCTTGGGTTGGGGCGGTCAACGATACGATCACCCGGTCGCATCACGCGGCTGGCGGTGGCTTTTTGCTTCCGTCATTCAGGAATGAGGGGCGCTTCGAGCGTCGGCGGCCGTCGTTCAGCAAAAAAGGCCCGTATCGCAAGGATACGGGCGTACCGGAATTACTACTGCCACGCTGTGCTAATGGCGTTAAGTCAGACTGGCACAGGGGGCGGTGGTTCCCCGATTATTTTCGCTGCACGTCCGGCATCAATGATCCTTGGTGGCTGCGCTGCAAACCATCCATCACGGCAAGCCGATATGCCCCCGCAGATCCAGTGGGCAAACCTACCGATGTCTCGTTGGCTCTGCGCGTGGCGTATCCGGACGCGCACGCACGTTACTCGCGATATCGCCGCGCAAGTCGCCGCGTGGCGCTGGCGGCGTGAAATCGCGGTTGCGCGTCTGGCTCTGTTGCCACGCTTCAAGCGTGGCCGAACGATCCGGCCGCCAGTTCCATGCCTGTTGGCGTTCCTGAGCGAACGCCGGTGCGGCCATTGATGAAATCACAATGCCGCACAGAAGCAGTGACATTGGTTTCATGCGGAGCTCCCGTCAAGCCGATCGACTCGAGGCCTGTTTGCATACGTCTAAGGTATGCCGGGACGCGAAAGCACGTTGTAATTAATAGTAAATGGATGTTTCGTCCACAGGCCATCACGGCTGATTTGGCCTCAAGTCAGCGCGCGATGGTTGCGCAAGTGGTGGCGGGGCGAAAGCGACGACTGAAGAGGGCGCGCCAGACGGCGGTGCCCACGATGGTGCCGGCGGGCTGTGTAGAGACACGCGCGGCGGTCCGGATAAAACGCCGGGCGCCCGTAGGCGCCCGGAGGTGAAACAGTACGCGTCAAGCCATCTTGACCGGCGCGCGCCACGACTCCGGATTGGTCCAGAACGCGCCGCGCAGGCGGTCGCGGCTCGGCGGTGCCGGCGGTTTCGCGGCAGTCGCGCCGATGCGGCCGCGCAGCGAAATTTCACGGCCGCTCGTGCCGAGTCGCTTAACTATTTCGGCGAGCGTACCATCGGCTTGCCATTCGTCGAAGCGACGGCGGCAAGTCGGCGGCGACGGATAGCGGCCAGGCAGTTTGGACCAGCCTTCGCCCGTCGACAGCACCCAAAGCACGGCGTTGACGACCGCTCGCGCTTCCACGCGCGGCCGACCGCGGCGTTCGCTCCGTGCCGGTTCAGCGCAGAACAAAGCCTCGACCAGCGCCCACTCGTTGTCTCTCAAATCGTCGAACAGCATCATGTTTCACCTCAGCGAAGCTAACTCCGGTGCGCTGCCCCGCGCCGCGCACTCTCCATGCACTCGATAGGCGAGTGCCAAGGGGATCGGGCTGCCACGGCTGCTATGCAGTCAGAAGTCATGGCGCCGACCCTGTATTCATGCAAATGCAGGAAGCGTGCCAAGTTGATTCCGATCGCCCCGAAGCCCTGTGACGGCGGGCCAGCGCAGGCGCCAGCTAGGGGCGTATAAGAATCCAAAAAACCCATCTCGCAAATCGGGACAATCACCAATCTTGTGCAACCAGGCCCGGCCTGCGTGCGTTCGCGCCGTATTGCTGCATCGCAGCGAGACGGCTAGCTCCATGCTGCGGCACCCTTTTGGCCTTACAATGCGCATCAAATGAAGTTATTAATGAGGTTGGTAAATGAATGTGACGCTGCGTCAGCTCAGGGTTTTCATCGAGGTCGCGCGCCTGCAGAGTTTCAGCCGGGCCGGCGATGAAATCGGCCTGACGCAATCCGCGGTGAGCCGCTGCGTGCGCGAACTCGAAGGCGAGATCGGCCTCAAGCTGATCGATCGCACGACGCGCGAGGTGCAACTCACGGACGTCGGCGGCAATCTGGTGTCGAGCGTGTCGCGTTTGCTGTCGGACCTCGACGACGCGCTGCGCGAGATCCGCGAAATCGGCGAGCAGCGGCGCGGACGCGTGGTGGTGGCCGCCAGCCCGACCGTGGCCTGCCGGCTGATGCCGGGCATCGTGGCATCGTGCGGGCGGCAATTTCCCTATATCACGCTGGGCTTGCGCGACGACGTGCAGAGCGACGTGGTGCGCAAGGTCAAGTCGGGCGAGGTCGATTTCGGCGTGATCATCGGCCCCTTCACCGCCGACGATCTGCTCAGCGAATCGCTGATGACGGATTCGTTCTGCGTGGTCACACGCGACGACCATCCGCTCGCCGCGCACCGCCAGGTTGCGTGGACCGACCTCGAAGGTCAGCAACTCGTGATGCTCGATTACGCGTCGGGCAGCCGACCGATCATCGACGCCGTGATGCAGGAGCACGGTGTGAGCGCTACCGTGGTGCAGGAGTTGGGGCATTCTGCGACCGTTTTCGGGCTGGTCGAAGCGGGCGTCGGCGTCAGCGTGCTGCCGTGGCTCGCTTTGCCGCTGCCGGCAGGGGCGTCGCTGGTCGCGCGGCCGCTCGTGCCGCGCGCGGAGCGCCGGGTCGAACTGGTGCGCCGGCGCGACCGTTCGTTGTCGCCGGCGGCGGAGGCGGTGTGGGACTTGATCCGTCAACTACCGGGGCGGGCAGAGGATTTGAGTTAGTCCGGTCGTGCGATGAGTCTGGTCGGATCGACTTCAGTCTCGCGACGGCGGATAGAGCGTGGAAGGGGTTCCGCGCAGCGGCGTGAACCTCGACGCTTGCGGGGACCGTCCTCCTCCCACACGCGCAGCCCGCCGAGCTCGCCGCTGCCGAAGCGGGCACCGCGCTAAACTGGCGCCTTCCCTGAACGTCAGCCTTTACCTTTCACCTGTCTGGAAGTCTCGATGAGCGATTTGGACCTGCCTGTGCCCTCCATCCCGAATGCGCGCGAGGCCGTGCGCGCGCTGCGTTCTTCGCAGATCCGTGAAGTCGCCAATGCCGGCTTTGGCGTTGAAGACGTCCTGCCGTTCTGGTTCGGCGAGTCCGACCGGGTCACGCCCGCTTTCATCCGCGACGCCGCCAGCACCGCGCTGGCCGCCGGAGCTACGTTCTATACGCATAACCTGGGCATTGCGCCGTTGCGCGCGGCGCTCGCGAGCTACGTCGGCGAACTGCACGGCGCGACTTCGCCGGACCACGTCGCGGTGACGAGCGCCGGTGTCAACGCGCTGATGCTCGCCGCGCAACTGGTCGTGGGCGCCGGTGATCGCGTCGTTGCGGTGACCCCGCTGTGGCCGAATCTGGTCGAAATTCCTAAAATTCTGGGTGCGCACGTGGAAACGGTTGCGCTGGGCTATGGCGAACGCGGCTGGCAGCTCGACGTCGAGCAATTGCTGGCGGCGCTGACACCCGGCACCAGAATGCTGATGATCAATTCGCCGAACAATCCGACCGGCTGGGTGATGAGCCGCGACGATCAACGCACTGTGCTCGACCATTGCCGGCGCCACGGCATCTGGATCGTCGCGGACGAAGTCTACGAGCGGCTCTATTACGCGGACGTCGACGCGGCCTCGACCGGCGCGCCTGCGCGCACCGCGCCGTCGTTCCTCGATCTGGCCGGCCGCGATGAACCCGTGATCTGCGTGAACTCGTTCTCGAAGGCGTGGCTGATGACCGGCTGGCGGCTCGGCTGGATCGTGGCGCCAACCGCATTGATGGAGGATCTGGCCAAGCTGGTCGAGTACAACACATCATGTGCGCCGTCGTTCGTCCAGCAGGCCGGCATCGCAGCGGTCCAGCAGGGCGAGCGGTTCACGCAGGAATTGGTGCTCGACTTGAAGGCTTCGCGCGATCATCTGGTGCGCGCGCTGTCCGCGGTGCCGGGGGTCGACGTCAAGGCACCGCCTGGCGCGATGTATCTGTTTTTCTCGATGCCTGGCGCGTCGCACAGCCTCGAACTATGTAAGGCGCTGGTGCGCGAAGTCGGGCTGGGCGTGGCGCCCGGCAGCGCGTTTGGGCCGCAGGGTGAGGGTTTCGTGCGCTGGTGCTATGCGTGCGATACGGCGCGGCTGGACGCGGGCGTCGAGCGTCTGAAGCTATTTCTGACGCGGTCCGGCGGGGTTTAGTGGACGTTTGGGGAAAGGTCCGGCCGGCCAGCTGAAAACGCCTAATCAAAAAAGCGGAGTTTCTGACAAGACACCTCTGCTTTTGCACTCGGATACACCGGCCGGAGCGCAATCGGAAAATGCGCGAGGGGTTTCGTCTTTACGCACCGATTGTTTTTGCGTAATATGGCGCTCAGTCACGCGATTCCTTCCAGGAACATCGCTGCTCCGTCCGGCTGGGTTTGGCTCGATAGTCTGTTTCGCCACCCCCCGGTGCGTGCTCCCATCAATATGACCGATCAGAATCGGGCGAGCGCGTCTTCAGTTCCACATCGTCTGTTTGATCCGGTTCTTTGACCACAGGGTCTGACCTAGCTGCATGAATACCCAAGAGGCGAAGATCGTCCTCGAGACTGCCTTGATCTGCGCGCAGGAGCCGTTAAAGCTCGGCGAATTGCGCAAGCTCTTTGCCGACGGCGTGTCGGCAGACACCGTTCGGAACTTGCTCGAAGACCTCAAGCAGGACTGGTCTGGGCGTGGTGTGGAGCTGGTCGGGCTGGCATCGGGCTGGCGGTTTCAAAGCAAGCCCGCGATGCGTTCGTACCTGGATCGCTTACATCCGGAAAAACCGCCGAAATATTCGCGCGCGGTGCTCGAAACGCTCGCGATCATTGCCTACCGGCAGCCGGTCACGCGGGGCGATATCGAAGAAATTCGCGGTGTCACGGTGAATACGCAGGTCGTCAAGCAACTGGAGGATCGCGGCTGGATCGAGGTGATCGGTCATCGCGACGTGCCGGGGCGTCCGGCGCTGTACGCAACCACGCGGCAGTTTCTCGACGACCTTGGTCTGACCGCGCTCGACGAGTTGCCGCCGCTCGCGGACCCGTCGGCCCAACTGAACGCGGATTTGCTCGGTCAGCATGCGATCGAATTCACCGACATCGAGGCCGCGCAGAATGTGGCGACGAGCGAAGAAGGCGAAGTCGCGGATCAGCCCGAGGTGCCGCCGGCCGAGGTGACAGGGGCAGAGAGTGCCGAAACCGAAGCGGCCGGGAATGCCGCAGACGTCACGCCGACGCCGCAGCCGCATCCGGACACGGTCGACGCGCCGGGCGCACAAGAACATGCCGAAACGGCAGACGCAGCACCGCAGGCCGGCATCGCCGGGTCAGCACAGCATGATGATCCGGTCCCCCAGGCCGATCCGGCAACACCCGCGCACGACTCGGGCGTACTCCGCAATACGGAGCGCGCCGCCGAGCCGAATCCGACCACGGCGGCGCAAGGCGATCCTGAAGATCGTCGCGATGCCGCGCAGGACGCAGGCATTCTGACCGACGACGAACCCGAGTCGCGCAGCGCCTGACGTAACCGAACTTTTTTGCCACGCCCGCAACGGGCGTGCGCGACCTGACATTTTGAGGTTGTTTTGACACATACCCACGACACCGATTCGTCCGAATCCGAGCGCGCCGTGCCGTCGGCACGGGCCGACGAAACGCGCAACACGCAAGCGTCGGCAGGCGAGGGCGAGCGCCCGGCGCAGACCGCGGAAGCAGACGGCGAAGACCGTCCGCGCCGCGGCCTGCGTCGCGGACCGCGCAGCCTGATCGCGCGGCGCCGCGCCGGCGCGAAGACGAAGGGCGCCGAAGGCGTGCCCGCGCCAGCGGCGTCGGTCGTCACCGAGGCGCCGCCGGACGGCGAAGTGGTCGCGCAGGTGCGCATGCCCCGTAAGGATGCAGGCGCCAAGGGCCAAGGCTCGCGGCGCAATGCCCAGGCGGGCGCCGCAAAGCGCGAGGGTGGTCAGCGCGAAGGCGCGCCTCGTGAAGGTCAGCGCGAGCGTCAGCCGCGTGAGGACGGGCAGCGCCAGAACCGCCGCGGCGGCGAGGTGCCGGCAGCGGCGGGCGCGGAAGCCGGTCAGGACGATCTGTTCTCGTACGTGACATCTCCGGCGTTCGACGCGGACAACAGCGCGACCGGCGGCGTGCGCGCCCCGATGCTTCGTCGTGGCAAGCCGGCTGCGCCCAAGCGTGTGCTGGCCGCGGACGACGACGCGCCGAAGCTGCACAAGGTGCTGGCCGAAGCGGGCATGGGTTCGCGCCGCGACATGGAAGAGCTGATCGTGGCCGGCCGCGTGTCGGTGAACGGCGAGCCGGCTCACATTGGCCAGCGCATCATGCCGACCGATCAGGTCCGTATCAACGGCAAGCCGGTCAAGCGCAAGCTGGCCAACAAGCCGCCGCGCGTGCTGCTGTATCACAAGCCGACCGGCGAAATCGTCAGCCACGCGGACCCGGAAGGCCGTCCGTCGGTGTTCGACAAACTGCCGCCGATGAAGACCGCCAAGTGGCTCGCGGTCGGCCGCCTCGACTTCAACACTGAAGGTTTGCTGATGCTGACCACGTCGGGCGATCTGGCGAACCGCTTCATGCACCCGCGCTACAGCGTTGAGCGCGAATATGCGGTGCGGGTGGTCGGCGAACTGGCCGAAGGCATGCGTCAAAAGCTGCTGCACGGCGTCGAGCTGGAGGACGGTCCGGCCAACTTCCTGCGCATTCGCGACGGCGGCGGCGAGGGCACCAATCATTGGTACCACGTCGCGCTCGCCGAAGGGCGCAACCGCGAAGTGCGCCGTATGTTCGAAGCGGCCGGCCTGATGGTCAGCCGCCTGATCCGTACGCGTCACGGTCCGATCTCGCTGCCGAAGGGTCTCAAGCGCGGTCGTTGGGAAGAACTCGAAGACAACCAGGTGCGCACGCTGATGGCGTCGGTTGGTCTGAAGGCGCCGACGGAGGAGCGCGGCGGCCGCAGCTCCGCGCCAGAGCGCAAGCAGCCGGATCCGATGCAAACCTCGATGGGCTTCATCAATCGCGAACCCGTGCTGATGTCGCATAGCCGGTTCGAACAGCAGCCGCGCGGCCAGGGTCAGGGCCGCCGCGGTGCGGCGGGCGGCGGCTTCGGCGGCGGCGCGGGCACCGGTTACGGCAACCGCGGCGCGGGCCGTGGCGCTGGTGGCTTCGGCAGCGCGTTGGGCGGCGGTGCCGCCGGCCCGCGCGGCGGCCGTGAGGTCGATGGCAATCGCGCGCCGTCAGGCGCTGGCAATCGTGCTGGCGGCGGCAAGCGTGCCGGTGGCAACACTGCCAATCCGGGCGGCGGCAATCGTGGCCCCGGAGGCAATCGTGGCGGCAACGCGAATCGCGCGGGCGGCGGGAATGCCAACGCGGGCGGCGCTAATCGCGGCAGCGGCGCGCCGCGCGGCCGTACGCGCGGTCGTTGAATAACCGGAATAACAGGTATGACGGCCGGCAGCGTATCGTTCCTTGACGATTTTCGCGGCCGCCGTCGGATTCGATCGATGAATGCCACAGTTTTATGCTGCGCGTAAAACTGCGATGCGGCGGAAAATGGGGCAGGGTTTAGCCGCCCCGCTTGTCGGGCCTTTTGCAGAGCGGCATCAGCCGCTCCGCAAAAGGCCCGCGAGGCCGCCGCGGCGTCGAAAGATTCCCATGAAATCAAGCGGAAATGCGCTTCGTACGGCGTTCTGCGGTTTGCGTTTGTCCCGAAAAATGGCTACAATCGCGGAGTCGCTGGGCGTGCGGCTTTTCATGTGCGGCTCAGGTGCGACCACCGGTAATAAGATGATGGGCGTTTAGCCCATTTTTTTTTGCCGCTCAGTTCATCGTGGTTCGGCATCTCGGGTTCGCACGAACGTGCGCCGGCTTGGCGCACGGCCCGCATTGATTGTTTGCAAAACAAGCGGCAGGCTCGCTGCGCGAACATCTAAGAGGGCACTGTGCAACTGACGGAACTGATTGAAACCACGGTCGTGGGACTCGGCTACGAGCTCGTCGATCTCGAGCGCACCGGGCGCGGCATGATGTGCATCTATATCGACCAGCCGGCCGGCATCGCGATCGAAGACTGCGAGAAAGTCACGCGTCAGCTCCAGCACGTCCTGACGGTCGAAAATATCGATTACGAGCGGCTTGAAGTATCGTCGCCGGGTCTCGACCGCCCGCTGAAAAAACTGGCGGATTTCGAACGCTTCGCAGGCAGCGAAGTGGTTATCACATTGAAAAAGCCATTGGACGGACGGAAATCGTACCGGGGCATCCTGCATGCTCCGCAAGGCGAAACGATCGGTCTGGAATTTGAAGGGAAGGAAGGCGCCGCGATGCTCGATTTCACACTCGCGGACATGGACAAAGCACGCCTCGTTCCGAAAGTTGACTTTAGGAGCCGCAAACAATGAGTCGCGAAGTGTTGATGCTGGTGGATGCGCTGGCACGCGAGAAGAATGTCGACAAAGACGTGGTATTTGCCGCGCTCGAAGCGGCTCTCGCTTCGGCCTCCAAGAAACTCTTCGAAGAAGATGCGGATATCCGCGTCCATATCGACCGTGAAAGCGGCGAGCACGAAACGTTTCGCCGCTGGAAAGTGGTGCCGGACGAAGCCGGTTTGCAGGAACCGGATCAGGAAATTCTGCTGTTCGAAGCACGTGAGCAGAAGCCAGAGATCCAACTCGACGAGTACATCGAAGAACCGGTGCCGTCGATCGAATTCGGCCGTATCGGGGCGCAGGCTGCCAAGCAGGTAATCCTGCAGAAGGTGCGCGACGCGGAGCGCGAGCAGATTCTGAACGACTTCCTCGAGCGCGGCGAGC
Source organism: Paraburkholderia fynbosensis (assembly GCF_902859935.1). Taxonomy (GTDB): domain Bacteria; phylum Pseudomonadota; class Gammaproteobacteria; order Burkholderiales; family Burkholderiaceae; genus Paraburkholderia; species Paraburkholderia fynbosensis. The sequence continues at coordinate 472,604 of NZ_CADIKI010000001.1, read as the reverse complement.
ACATCATGACCGGCTCGGTGAAGCGTCTCGACAAGGGCAATTTCATCGTCGAAACCGGCCGTGTCGAAGCGCTGCTGCGCCGCGACCAGTTGATTCCGAAGGAAAACCTGCGCGTGGGCGACCGCGTGCGCGCCTACATCGCAAAGGTCGATCGCACCGCACGCGGTCCGCAGATCGAGCTGTCGCGTACGGCACCCGAATTCCTGATGAAGCTGTTCGAGATGGAAGTGCCGGAAATCGAACAGGGCCTGCTCGAAATCAAGGCTGCTGCCCGCGATCCGGGCGTGCGCGCGAAGATCGGCGTGGTCGCGTATGACAAGCGCATCGATCCGATCGGCACCTGCGTCGGCATTCGCGGTTCGCGCGTGCAGGCGGTGCGTAACGAGCTCGGTGGCGAAAACGTCGACATCGTGCTATGGTCGGAAGATCCCGCACAGTTCGTGATCGGCGCGCTCGCGCCGGCAGCCGTCCAGTCGATCGTCGTCGATGAAGAAAAGCACTCGATGGACGTCGTCGTAGACGAAAACGAACTGGCGGTCGCGATCGGCCGCAGCGGCCAGAACGTGCGTCTTGCCAGCGAACTCACCGGCTGGCAGATCAACATCATGACGCCGGACGAATCTGCGCAGAAGCAGAATCAGGAACGCGGTGTATTGCGCGACCTGTTCATGGCGCGTCTCGATGTCGACGAAGAAGTCGCCGACATCCTGATCGACGAAGGCTTCACGAGCCTCGAAGAGATCGCCTATGTGCCGCTCAACGAAATGCTCGAAATCGAAGCATTCGACGAAGACACCGTTCACGAACTGCGTAATCGCTCGCGCGACGCGCTGTTGACGTTGGCGATCGCGAATGAAGAAAAGGTCGAAAATGTAGCACTCGACCTGAAGAGCCTGGACGGCATCGATGCCGACCTGCTCGCGAAGCTGGCTGAACACCAGGTCCAGACGCGCGACGAACTCGCCGAGCTGGCCGTGGATGAACTGGTCGAGATGACCGGTATGGAAGAGGATGCCGCTAAGGCGTTGATCATGAAAGCACGTGAACACTGGTTCCAGTGAGAAATGACCATGGCGCACTAAATTGAACGCGGCCGTTAGGCCGCATGACACGATGCTAACCGCAAGGAATCGGTCCTTGCATTAAGAGGAATGAATGGCGAGTAACAACGTAGCCCAATTTGCCGCGGAACTGAAAATGCCTGCAGGCGTGCTGCTCGAGCAGCTGCAGGCGGCGGGCGTCACAAAAGCGAGCGAAGACGACAACCTGTCCGAGGCGGACAAGGCGCGTCTGCTCGACCACTTGCGCAAGTCTCACGGCTCGACTGATGCGGACAAGCGCAAGATCACGCTGACGAAACGGCATACGTCGGAAATCAAGCAATCCGATGCGACGGGTAAAGCTCGCACCATTCAGGTCGAGGTGCGCAAGAAGCGCACTTTCGTCCGCCGCGACGAAACCTCCGCCGAAGGCGGAGATGCATCGAATCATGCGGCCGAAGGCGCCGAGGTCGACGATCTGGAACTTCAGCGTCGTGAAGAGGAAGCTCGTCACGAAGCTGAGCTGCTCGAAAAGCAGGCCCAGGAGCTGAAGGCCCGCCAGGAACAACTCGAACGCGAAGAAGCCGAGCGTCAGGCGCGTGAGCAGGCTGCCGAAGCCGAGCGCCGTCGCGCCGAGGAAGAAGCGGCGAAGAAGCGCGCAGCGGCTGCCGTCGAGGCGGCGGCACGCGAGAAGGTGCAGCAGGCGGCGCAAGTCGCGCAGCCGGTAGTCGCGAAGGCGGAGCCGGTGGCTGCCAAGGCAGCGGAGCCGGTGCTCGCCAAGGAAAGCGAGCAGGACGACGAACGCGCAGCGGCGGAACGCGCTGCGCAACGCGAAGCTGCGAAGAAGGCGGAAGACGCAGCGCGTCAGGCCGCGGAGAAAGCGCGTGCCGAGCAGGAAGAAATCGCGAAGCGCCGTGCCGCGGCGGAAGCCGAAGCACGCGCAATTCGCGAAATGATGAACACGCCGCGCAAGGCACAGGTCAAGGCGCCGGAACCGGCACCGAAGCCCGTCGAGCCGGCCAAGGCCGCGGAAGCCAAGGGCACGCTGCACAAGCCCGCACGTCCGGCAGGCGAAGCACCGGTGCGTCCGGCTGCGAAGAAGCCGGCTGCTGCGGCGCCGGCATCCCCGAGCGCACCGTCCGCCGGTGACAAGAAGAAGCCGGGCGGCGGCAAGGGCAGCTGGCAGGACGACGCAGCGAAGCGCCGTGGTATCAAGACGCGTGGCGATTCGAGCGGCGGTGTCGATCGCGGCTGGCGCGGCGGCCCGAAGGGTCGCGGCAAGCATCAGGATCAGAACACCACGTTCCAGGCGCCGACCGAACCGATCGTGCGTGAAGTGCACGTGCCGGAAACCATCACGGTCGCCGATCTGGCACACAAGATGGCGGTGAAGGCCTCGGAAGTCATCAAGTCGATGATGAAGCTCGGCCAGATGGTCACGATCAACCAGATGCTGGACCAGGAAACGGCGATGATCATCGTCGAGGAACTGGGTCACCACGCGGTGGCGGCCAAGCTGGACGATCCGGAAGCGATGCTGGTCGAAGGCGAAGTGTCCGATGCGGAAGCATTGCCGCGTCCGCCGGTCGTCACGGTCATGGGTCACGTCGACCACGGCAAGACCTCGCTGCTCGACTACATCCGCCGCGCGAAGGTTGCAGCGGGCGAAGCGGGCGGCATTACGCAGCACATCGGCGCTTACCACGTCGAAACGCCGCGAGGCGTGATCACGTTCCTCGACACGCCGGGTCACGAAGCCTTTACGGCCATGCGTGCCCGCGGTGCGAAGGCAACCGACATCGTGATTCTGGTAGTCGCAGCCGACGACGGCGTGATGCCGCAGACGAAGGAAGCGATTGCCCATGCGAAGGCAGGCGGCGTGCCGCTCGTCGTTGCGATCAACAAGATCGACAAGCCGGATGCGAATCCGGAACGCGTGAAGCAGGAACTCGTCGCGGAAGGCGTCGTGCCGGAAGAATACGGTGGCGATTCGCCGTTCGTGTCGGTGTCGGCCAAGACCGGCGCGGGCATCGACGATCTGCTCGAAAACGTGCTGCTGCAAGCCGAAGTGCTGGAACTGAAGGCGCCGGTCGAGGCGCCGGCCAAGGGTCTGGTCATCGAAGCGAAGCTCGATAAGGGTAAGGGCCCGGTCGCAACGATCCTGGTCCAGTCGGGTACGCTGAACCGCGGCGATGTGGTGCTGGCGGGTAGCGCTTACGGTCGCGTGCGAGCCATGCTCGACGAAACCGGCAAGCCGACCAAGTCTGCCGGTCCGTCGATCCCGGTCGAAATCCAGGGTCTGTCGGAAGTCCCGCAAGCAGGCGAAGAAGTCATCGTCATGCCGGATGACCGCAAGGCGCGTGAAGTCGCGCTGTTCCGTCAAGGCAAGTTCCGCGACGTCAAGCTGGCCAAGCAACAGGCCGCGAAGCTCGAGAACATGCTGGAACAGATGGGCGAAGGCGAAGTGCAGTACATGCCGCTCATCGTCAAGGCCGACGTGCAGGGTTCGCAGGAAGCTTTGGTCCAGTCGCTGCTCAAGCTGTCGACCGACGAAGTGCGCGTGCAGATCGTCCACGGCGCCGTGGGCGGCATCAGCGAGTCCGATGTCAACCTGGCCACGGCTTCCAAGGCGGTCATCATCGGCTTCAACACCCGTGCGGATGCCCAAGCTCGCAAGCTGGCGGAATCCAACGGCGTCGACATTCGCTACTACAACATCATCTATGACGCAGTGGATGACGTGAAGGCCGCGATGTCAGGCATGCTGGCACCGGAGAAGCGCGAAGTCGTGACGGGCACGGTCGAAGTGCGCCAGGTCTTCAAGGTACCGAAGATCGGCGCGGTGGCCGGCTGTATGGTCACGGACGGTTTCGTCAAGCGCTCGTCGTCGGTGCGCGTGCTGCGCAACAACGTCGTCATCTTTACGGGCGAGCTCGATTCGCTCAAGCGCTTCAAGGACGACGTGAAGGAAGTCCGTCAGGGCTTCGAGTGCGGTATGTCGATCAAGAACTTCAACGACATCGTCGAAGGCGATCAGTTCGAAGTCTTCGAGGTCACCGAAGTCGCGCGTTCGCTGTAATTCACGCGACACGGCTCAACGGGCGGAGCGGGCTTTGACGCCCGCCCCGCCCGTTGTTTTTGGGCCCACTGTTTTGTGCGCAAGCGCCCTGGTCATGCTTTGAAAAGCGCGCCGCTTATATGCCGCGCGAAAAAATCACCACGGTTTGCGCGAACCATTTTTTGCATCCGTCAGATCGGATCACACAACACCATGCCTAAGAAACGTTCTTCTCCCAATCGCAACGTGCAGATCGCCGATCAGATCCAGCGCGATCTGTCCGAGCTGCTGCGCGAGGTCAAGGATCCGCGCATCGGCATCGTCACCATTCAGAGCATCGAGCTGACGCCGGACTACGCGCACGCGAAAGTCTATTTCACGACGCTGACCGGCGACCCGCAACAGACGCTCGAAGCGCTCACGCACGCAGCCGGCCATCTGCATAATCAGCTCTTCAAACGACTGCATATCCATACCGTGCCGACGCTGCATTTCCACTACGACAAGACGATCGAGCGCGCCGTCGAAATGTCGCGTCTGATCGACGAGGCGAATGCCAATCGCGCGAAGGAAGACTGAGCGCAGCGTGAGCGGCCGCGCTCGTTACCATGCCTGAGCCCGATACGCTCAGTGCCGTTTTTGTATTCATTGAAGTTTCCGCCTTTCCGACATGACCGCACCTCAACGCCCCCGCGTGCCGCGTCGCGCGCTCGACGGGGTCCTGCTGCTCGACAAGCCGTTAGGCCTGTCGAGCAACGACGCGCTGATCCGCGCGAAGCGTCTTTATCTGGCGAAAAAAGCCGGCCATACCGGCACGCTCGACCCTCTTGCGACAGGCCTGCTGCCGCTGTGTTTCGGCGAAGCCACCAAGTTTTCGCAAGATCTGCTCGAAGCCGACAAGACCTACGAGGCGACCATGCGCCTCGGCATTCGCACGACTACCGGCGACGCCGAGGGCGAAGCGATCGACACGCGCGAAGTGACGTGCGGCGAGGCCGCGGTGCAGGCGGTGCTGCCAAAGTTTCTCGGCGACATCGTCCAGGTGCCGCCGATGTATTCGGCGCTCAAGCGCGACGGCAAACCGCTGTATGAATATGCACGCGCTGGGCAGACCCTGGAGCGGGAAGGGCGTCAGGTAACGATTCTCAGACTCGAATTGCTCGCGTGCGCGCTGCCGGACGTGACATTTCGCGTGACTTGCAGCAAGGGCACCTACGTGCGCACGCTGGCCGAGGATATCGGCGAAGCGCTGGGTTGCGGCGCACATCTGGTCGTGCTGCGGCGCACGGGTGTCGGCGCGCTGACGCTCGCGAATTCGGTGACGCTCGATGCGTTGTCCGATGCAAGCGAAAGCGAGCGCGACTCGTGGCTGCAGCCGGTAGACGCGTTGCTGTCAACCTTCCCGCTCGTGCGGTTGAACGAAGACGACACGCGCCGTTTTCTGCATGGTCAACGCCTCAAGCTGTCCGAGTTGACCATTGGCGGCGACGCCGTGAACGCGCCGCGCGTAAGAGTCTATGCGGGGCAAGGCCGCTTGCTGGGCGTCGCGAAGCAAGGCGAGGGCGTGCTCGCGCCCGAACGGCTGGTGGTAACGACGGCTAACTAGATCGCTGTCGCGACTTTAAGCAGACGCGTCCGGCGACGGCGTCCGGCCTGCTGCAAGTGCAAAGAAAAAGGCGGGACCGCGATCGAGCGGTCCCGCCTTTTTTCATCTTGAGCGCGTCGTAGGACTGAAGCGGAGCCTCAGTGCGCCGCGGCGGCCGCTGCGCCTGCATCGCCGCCCGCGCGTTCCGGCCGCGTGATCCAGATCAGCGCGATCAGTGCCACGAAAATGCCGGCGGAAACAAAGAACAGATCGTTCACGCCCAATTGCGCGGCTTGCTGCGTGGCCATCGAGTTGAAGAGACCATACGCCTGCGGCTGACTGAAGCCTGCCGCGCCCATCTGTCGGACCGACTGATCGAACACCGGGTTGTAGGCGTTCGCCTGTTCGGCCAGTTGCGCGTGATGCATGATCGTGCGGTGATCCCACGCGGTCTGGAAAATCGAAGTGCCGATACCGCCGCACATGATCCGCACGAAATTCGACAGACCCGACGCCGCCGGAATACGGTTGCCGGGCAAGCCCGACAGCGTGATCGACACGAGCGGAATGAAGAATCCCGCCATACCGATACCCTGAATCAACGTGGGCAGCAGCAGCGAATACGTATCGACGCCGGTCGTATAACGCGAGCGCATCCAGAAACACAGCGCGAAGATGAGGAAAGACAATGTCGCGATGTAGCGCGGATCGGTACGCGGCAAGATCTTGCCCGTGATCGGCGACAGCAGCACGGCGAACAGACCGACGGGCGCCATCACCAGCCCCGCTTCGGTCGCGGTGTAGCCGATATCGGTTTGCAGCCACAGCGGCAGCAACACCAGATTGCCGAAGTAGAGCCCGTAGCCGACCGACAGCGCGATCGTGCCGCCCGTGAAGTTGCGCCGGCTGAACAGCGACAGATCCACCACCGGATGCTCGGCCGTCAACTCCCACACGATGAAGAACGCGAGCGCGATCACCGCGACCAGTGCCAGCACGACGATGGTCGTCGACGAGAACCAGTCGAGATCCTTACCCTTATCGAGCATCACCTGCAGCGAGCCGACCCAGACGATCAGCAGGCCGAGGCCGACGCCGTCGATCGGTGCTTTCCGGATCGCTGAATCACGGTTGCGGAAGATCATCCACGTCGCCCCGGCGGCGATGATGCCGACCGGAATGTTGACGTAGAAAATCCATGGCCACGAGATGTTGTCGGAAATCCAGCCGCCCAGAATCGGACCGGCCACCGGCGCAATCAGCGTGGTCATCGCCCACATCGACAACGCCATCGGCGCCTTCGCGCGGGGATAACTGGCGAGCAGCAGCGTTTGCGACAACGGGATCATCGGGCCGGCCACCGCGCCTTGCAGCACGCGCGAAGCCAGCAGGAACGGCAGCGTCGGCGCGAGACCGCACAGCCATGACGAAATCACGAACAGCACGATCGACGCCATGAACAGGCGCACCTGGCCGATGCGGTCGGTGAGCCAGCCGGTCAGCGGCACGGAGATCGCGTTCGCGACCGCGAACGAGGTGATTACCCACGTGCCCTGGTCGGCCGACACGCCGAGGTCGCCTGAGATCGACGGAATCGACACGTTCGCGATCGACGTGTCCAAAACGTTCATGAACACGGCGAGCGACACCGCGATGGTGCCGATCACCAGTTGCGCGCCCTCGAGTGGCGGATGAGGGGCTTGCGCCTGAGCCTGAGCCATTAAAGAAGCCTTCTCTGAATCGTCGTGTGGCTGCTTAGCTCTTCGCTGCGGGCTTCGCGGCGGCACCGGTCTGCGCCGACTTCGGCGTACCGCCGTTCGGCCCGGCGTTTTCCGCGATGATGCGCGCAATTTCCGCGTCGGCTTCGTCGCCGTATTTATCGAAGACGTTGGTCTGGTAGGCCGTATTGGACGCGTTGCCGAGCTGGCCGCCGCTGGCGTCCTTGATGTTCACGTCGGCTTGCATCGACAGACCGATCCGCAGCGGGTTCTTGTCGAGTTCCTGCGGATCGAGCGCGATACGCACCGGCAGACGCTGCACCACCTTGATCCAGTTGCCGGTCGCGTTTTGCGCGGGCAGCAGCGAGAACGCCGAACCCGTGCCTGCGGAGAAGCCGACCACCTTGCCGTGATAAGGCACCGACGAACCGTACACGTCGGCGGTCAGTTCCACCGGCTGGCCGATGCGCATGTGCTTGAGCTGCACTTCCTTGAAGTTCGCGTCGACCCACACGTCGTGCAGCGGCACGATGGCCATCAACGGGGTGCCCGGCGAGACGCGCTGGCCGACCTGCACCGAGCGCTTCGCAACGTAGCCGGTCACGGGCGCGGGCAGGACGTTACGCGCATGGTTCAGGTACGCGTCGCGGACCTTCGCGGCGGCGGCCTGCACATTCGGATGGTTCGCGATCGTGGTGTTGGCGGTCAGGGCGCGGTTCGACGCCAGTTGCTGCTTCGCGGCGTCGACGGCGGCTTGCGCGCTCTTCACCGCGTCGCGGGCGTGCGAGATTTCTTCCTGCGACACCGCGCCGGTTTGCGCGACCGTCAGACGGCGCTTCAGGTCGTCCTGAGCGCGCGACAGATCGGCCTGACGCAGTTCGACTTGAGCCTGGTATTGATTGTCGTCGGCGAACAGCCCGCGCACCTGGCGCACCGTTTGTGCGAGATTCGCCTCGGCCTGTTCGAGCGCGACGCGCGCATCGGCCGGATCGAGCACGACGAGCGGATCGCCCGCCTTGACGACCTGCGTGTCGTCCGCGTTCACGGCGATCACGGTGCCCGTGACTTGCGGCGTGATCTGCACGACGTTGCCGCTCACGTACGCGTCGTCGGTGTCTTCATGGAAGCGCGCGACGAGGAAGTAGTACAGGCCATAGGCGAGCGCGGCGATCAGAATCACGATGACGAGCAGCGTCATCATGCGCTTGCGTTTGCCGTTGTTCGCCGGTTGTGCCGGTTGTGCCGGCTGTGCGTTAGGCGCGGGCTGTTGGGGGGTGCTCATTTGATGTGCTCCGGGTTCTCTTGAACGTCGTCGTTTATTCGGATGTTGGTGTGCGTGCTGCGCGGCGCGTGGTCAGTTCGCCGCGGCGGTCGCGGTGGCCGCCGACGCCGGGGCATCGGTCGGTACCACGAGGCCGGTCTGCGTTGCGTCGAAACCGCCGCCGAGCGCCTTGATGAGGCCGATCTGCATATCGCGGCGGCGCATCTTCAGGCCCGTCACCGTCTGTTCGGCGGCGAGCAGATTCTGGTCGGCGGTCAGCACCTGCAATTGCGGCGACAGGCCGGCCTTGTAGCGGATCACGGCGAGTTGGTAGGCCTTGCTCGACGCATCGAGGGCGCGTTGCGCGTCGCCTTCCTGCTGGTCGATCGAGCGGATCGACGACACCTGCGTCGCCACCTGCTGGAGCGCGTTGATCAGCGTCTGGTTGTAGTTCGCGACGTTGAGGTCGAAATCGGCAAAACGGCCCTTCAATTGCGAGCGCAATGCGCCGGCGTCGAAGATCGGCAGGTGGATCGCCGGACCGAACTGGATCTGACGGCTCGACGCGGTCAGGAAACGGCCCCAGCCGAACGCGTCGAAACCAAAGCCGGCCGCGAGGTTCACGTCAGGGAAGAATTCGGCTTTCGCTTCCTTCACGTCGTGCATGGCCGCTTCGACCTGCCAGCGCGCGGCGACGATATCCGCCCGGCGCGCCACGAGGTCGGCCGGGATATTGTTCGGCAGCGCGACCGTGTCGCCGACTGTCAGCGTCGGCTTGGCGATCTGCAGGCCGCGGTCTGGACCCTTGCCGAGCAGCGCGCCTAGCTGGTAGCGCACGACGGTGATCTGGCCGTCGAAGTCGGTCAGGTTCGACTGGCTGGTCGCGATGTTGCCCGTCGCGGTTTGCCGCTCGACGTTGGTGTCGAGGCCGGCCGCCACGCGGCCATCGGTGATGCGGCCGATGTCCTTGCGGTTGGCGATTTCTCGCTCGGCGATTTCACGGAACGCGTACAACTGAGCGAGCTGGTTGTAGGTGCTCGCCACGGACGCAGCGAGCGTCACGCGCGCCTGCTGCATGTCCGCCTGAGCGGCCCTTTCCTGCGACACGGCCTGGCCGAGGCGCTCACGATTCTTGCCCCACAGGTCGAGGTCCCACGACGCGCTCGCGAGTACGTTGTTCTCGCTATACCACGTGCCACCGTACGGAGGCGGGTAGAGCGAGTTCGCGGAGAAGATCTCGCGGGTCCACGAATAGCTGGCGTTGACTTTCGGGAACAGCGCCGAGCGCGAGCTTTCGATATACGAGGACGCCTTCGCCAGACGCGCCTGTGCCTGCGCAATCGACGGACTGCCGTCGAGCGCTTCCGTGATCAGTTGGGACAACTGCGGGTCGCCGAACTGCTGGGCCCAGTCGAGCGACGGCCATTGACCGCCTTCGCCGGGCAGACTCCGCGCTGACTCGTACTGCGTCGGCGACGAGATCTGCTTGTCGTTCTTCATGCCGAAGTAGTTCGCGCACCCCGTGAGGGCAAGCGCCGTCACCGCAGCGGCGACAGCGGCCCGGCTCGAAAGCGCGGGCGCGGACAGGGAAAGGGATTTCATCGCTCGACTCTTTGAGTGAAATGTAATGATGGACGCTGCAAGCAATTTCTTACGATTTGCTGTCAAAATTGCTTGCTGCATCACGGGCTAGTCCCGTTTGATCACCGGAATTGACGAGCACGCGACGCAGCATGCTCTTCAGGAAGCCCACCTCTTCGGCGGTGAAGCCGTTCAGCAGGCTGTCCAGCACGCCGTTGAAGATGCCCGGCATTCTGGCTGCGATCGCATGGCCTTCCGGGGTCAGCGCAAGGCGTACGACCCGGCGGTCTTCGTTGCTACGCACGCGGGTCAGCAGTCCGCGCTTTTCCAGACGGTCTACGAGGCGCGTGACGGCGCTTGCGTCGATGCCGTATTCACGGGCCAGTTCGGCGGCCAGCAGGCATTTTCCGCTGGCGACCATGAACAGAATGCTGCCCTGCTGACTGGTGATGCCCAACTCCGCCATGCTGCGCTGGGTGACCAGGTTCGACATGGTCGACTTCACCCGCGAGAGGAGATAGCCCACGCTTTCGCCTAGCTGATACTCGCTGAGGTTCGGCGCGGGATGGGGGGACGGCTCCGTCATGATTCTCGTGCGAATGCAATGGTTGACTAGGCAGGATTATAGGGCGCGGTTGATTGACGCGGCAAGCGTTATTACAGCTTAGGCAAGGATCTGTCCGCTCCCAAGCCGGAATAAATGCGGCTTTGCGTAGGTTTGTGCTGACGGAATCAGGTTGCTGTCTTACGCTCCATTGCGTCGAAGATGGCGGGTCTATCAGGGAATACCAGAAAGCTTCATTCTTGCGTGCTACAATGTTGGGTTCCCAAAAGTGCGCTTTGGGCTTGTCGTGGTTGGTATCAGTAAGTCGTAACCGGCATAAGCAAGCGGCGCACTCCAACTGTCTCCAGGTTTCCTATGACCCGCGCCCTACGCAACATCGCCATCATTGCTCACGTCGACCACGGCAAGACCACGCTCGTCGACCAGCTCCTCCGTCAGACCGCCACCTTCCGTGACAACCAGCAAGTCGCCGAGCGCGTGATGGACTCGAACGACATCGAAAAGGAACGTGGCATCACGATCCTGTCGAAGAACTGCGCGGTTGAATACGAAGGCACGCACATCAACATCGTCGACACCCCGGGGCACGCCGACTTCGGCGGCGAAGTGGAGCGCGTGCTGTCGATGGTCGACTCGGTGCTGCTGCTGGTCGACGCCGTCGAAGGCCCGATGCCGCAAACGCGCTTCGTGACCAAGAAGGCGCTGGCGCTCGGGCTGAAGCCGATCGTCGTGATCAACAAGGTGGATCGCCCGGGTGCGCGGATCGACTGGGTGATCAACCAGACTTTTGACCTGTTCGACAAGCTGGGCGCAACCGACGAGCAGCTCGACTTCCCGATCGTCTACGCATCGGGTCTGAACGGCTACGCTGGCTTGACGCCGGACGTGCGCGAAGGCGACATGCGTCCGTTGTTCGAAGCCGTGCTCAAGCACGTGCCGGTGCGCGCGGCCGATCCGGACGCGCCCCTGCAACTGCAGATCACATCGCTAGATTACTCGTCGTACGTCGGTCGTATCGGCGTGGGCCGCATCACGCGTGGCCGTATCAAGCCGGGCATGGCGGTTGCCGTGCGTTCGGGCCCGGATGGCGCGATCCTGAACCGCAAGATCAATCAGGTGCTGTCGTTCAAGGGCCTCGAGCGCGTCCAGGTCGACTCGGCCGAAGCCGGCGACATCGTGCTGATCAACGGTATTGAAGAAATCGGCATCGGCGTGACCATCTGCGCACCGGAACAGCCGGACGCGCTGCCGATGATCACCGTCGACGAACCCACGCTGACGATGAACTTCCTCGTTAATTCGTCGCCGCTGGCTGGCCGCGAAGGCAAGTTCGTCACGAGCCGTCAGATCCGTGACCGCCTGATGAAGGAGCTGAACCACAACGTCGCGCTGCGCGTGAAGGAAACCGGCGACGAAACCACCTTCGAAGTGGCGGGCCGCGGTGAACTGCACCTGACCATTCTCGTTGAAAACATGCGTCGCGAAGGCTACGAGCTGGCCGTGTCGCGTCCGCGCGTGGTGATGCAGGAAATCGACGGCGTGAAGCACGAGCCGTACGAAAACCTGACCGTCGACATGGAAGACGGCCACCAGGGCGGCGTGATGGAAGAGTTGGGTCGCCGCAAGGGTGAAATGCTCGACATGGCGTCGGACGGCCGCGGCCGTACGCGTCTCGAGTACCGTATTTCGGCGCGTGGCCTGATCGGCTTCCAGTCGGAGTTCCTGACGCTCACGCGCGGCACGGGCCTGATGAGCCACACGTTCGACTCGTACCAGCCGGTCAAGGAAGGCGCGGTGGGCGAGCGCCGCAACGGCGTGCTGATTTCGCAGGACGACGGCGCGGCAGTCGCGTACGCACTGTGGAAGCTGCAGGATCGCGGCCGTATGTTCGTGTCGCCGGGCGAGCCGTTGTATGAAGGCATGATCATCGGCATCCACAGCCGCGACAACGACCTGGTCGTGAACCCGATCAAGGGCAAGCAGTTGACCAACGTGCGTTCGTCGGGTACCGACGAAGCAGTGCGCCTCGTGCCGCCGATCCAGATGTCGCTGGAATACGCGGTCGAATTCATCGACGACGACGAACTGGTCGAAGTCACGCCGCAATCGATCCGACTGCGCAAGCGCTATCTGAAGGAACACGAGCGCCGTAGCGCAAGCCGCAAGGGCGCGGTGGACTAAACAGGCCTCGGCCTGTGCCGGTTCGCAGCGATTCTTTGCTGCGCGGCGTTGAAGACGAAAGCCACCTTCGGGTGGCTTTCGTCATTTTCGCGCTTGGGAACAAGGCGTGTTGCATGCGGTTGTTGCAGCTCATCGACTATTCGTCCCCGTTTCCGCAGAACACTATTGCGCGCTGCGAAATGAGTCCTGCGATCGGTCGTGAAAGCCCGCCGCGGCGGGCTTGGGCGACAATCCGTCTGCTATCTGCGCCATTCGTTCTGTGATATGCTCCCCGGGTGCAAAGTTTTAGGTCCTTCCAAGCAAGACTTGATTCGCGCAATCCGCTAAACGGTCAGGCCGTGTCGCGGAAGGTTCTGTAACCCGCTATTTCTCGAGAAACTCGAAGAAAGGTGAGCGTAAAAATGATGAAGCAATTCCAGTCGAACTCTTATCTGTTCGGCGGCAATGCTCCGTACGTAGAAGAAATGTACGAAGCGTATCTCGATAATCCGGCGTCAGTGCCCGAGAACTGGCGCAGCTATTTCGACGCGTTGCAGAACGTTCCTGCATCGGATGGCAGCAATGCCAACGACGTGGCCCATGGCCCGATCGTCGAATCGTTTGCTCAACGGGCCAAGGCCAATGCCTTCATCCCTCGCACGGCTGCTGGCGGCGAAGATCTCGCAACCGCCCGCAAGCAGGTTTATGTACAGTCCCTCATCGGCGCATATCGCTTCCTCGGCTCGCAATGGGCCAATCTCGATCCTCTGAAGCGCCGCGAACGTCCCGCTATTCCCGAACTTGAACCCGCGTTCTACGACTTCACCGAAGCCGACATGGACCAGGAGTTCAGCGCAACGAATCTGTATTTCGGATTCGAGCGTGCGTCGCTGCGCGAGATCGTCAAGGCATTGCGCGATACGTACTGCGGCACGATCGGCGCCGAGTACATGTACATCAGCGATCCGGAACAGAAGCGCTGGTGGAAGGAGAAGCTCGAGTCGATCCGTTCGACACCGAACTTCACCAAAGAAAAGAAGAAGCACATCCTGAATCGCCTGACGGCCGCTGAAGGCCTCGAGCGGTTCCTGCACACGAAGTATGTCGGCCAGAAGCGCTTCTCGCTCGAAGGCGGCGAAAGCTTCATCGCGTCGATGGACGAAGTCGTGCGTCACGGCGGCGCCAACGGCGTTCAGGAAATCGTCATCGGCATGGCTCACCGTGGCCGTCTGAACGTGCTGGTCAATACGCTCGGCAAGATGCCGGCCGACCTGTTTGCCGAATTCGAAGGCAAGCACGTCGACGACCTGCCGGCCGGCGACGTGAAGTACCACAAGGGTTTCTCGTCGGACGTTTCGACCGAAGGCGGGCCGGTTCACCTGTCGCTCGCGTTCAACCCGTCGCATCTCGAAATCGTCAACCCGGTGGTCGAAGGTTCGGCGAAGGCCCGTATGGACCGTCGCGGTGACGACAGCGGGCTGCAAGTGCTGCCGGTGCAGATCCACGGCGACGCGGCTTTCGCGGGCCAAGGCGTCGTGATGGAAACGCTGAACCTCGCGCAAACGCGCGGTTACGGCACGCACGGCACGCTGCACATCGTCATCAACAACCAGATCGGCTTCACGACGTCGGACCCGCGCGACTCGCGCTCCACGTTGTACTGCTCGGACGTCGTCAAGATGATCGAAGCGCCGGTGCTGCACGTGAACGGCGACGATCCTGAAGCGGTCGTTCTGGCGACGCAACTGGCGATCGACTTCCGGATGCAGTTCCACAAGGACGTCGTCGTCGACATCGTCTGCTTCCGCAAGCTGGGTCACAACGAGCAGGACACGCCGGCGGTCACGCAGCCGCTGATGTACAAGACGATTGCGAAGCACCCGGGCACGCGCGCGCTGTACGCTGAAAAGCTGGTGCAACAGGGCGTGATCACCGCGGAAGAAGGCGACGAGTTCGTCAAGGCTTACCGCAAGGCGATGGACGAAGGCCATCACACCATCGACCCGGTGCTCTCGAACTACAAGAGCAAGTACGCGGTCGACTGGGTGCCGTTCCTGAACCGCAAGTGGACCGATGCAGCCGACACGGCCGTGCCGCTCGCCGAACTGAAGCGCCTCGCTGAGCGCGTCACCACGATCCCGGAAAACTTCAAGGTTCACCCGCTGGTCGAGCGCGTCATCAACGACCGTCGCGCGATGGGCCGTGGCGAAGCGAAGCTCGACTGGGGCATGGGCGAACACCTGGCATTCGCGTCGCTGGTCGCATCGGGCTATGCAGTGCGGCTGACCGGTCAGGACTCGGGCCGCGGCACGTTCACGCACCGTCACGCGGTGCTGCACGATCAGAACCGCGAACGTTGGAATGACGGTACCTATGTGCCGCTGCAGAACATCGCCGAAGGTCAGGCGAAGTTCACGGTGATCGACTCGGTGCTGTCCGAAGAAGCGGTGCTGGGCTTCGAATACGGCTACTCGACCGCTGAACCGAATACGTTCGTCGCATGGGAGGCGCAGTTCGGCGACTTCGTGAACGGCGCGCAAGTCGTGATCGACCAGTTCATCTCGTCGGGCGAAGTGAAGTGGGGCCGCGTGTCGGGTCTCACGATGCTGCTGCCGCACGGCTACGAAGGCCAGGGTCCGGAGCACTCGTCGGCGCGTATCGAGCGTTTCCTGCAACTGTGCGCAGACCACAACATGCAGGTCGTTCAGCCGACCACGCCGGCGCAGATTTTCCACCTGCTGCGCCGTCAGATGATCCGCCTGTTCCGCAAGCCGCTGATCGTCGCGACGCCGAAGTCGCTGCTGCGTCACAAGGAAGCCGTGTCGGATCTGTCGGAACTGGCGAAGGGTTCGTTCCAGCCGGTGCTCGGCGAAACCGACGAGACCATCGACGCGAAGAAGGTCAAGCGCGTGATCGTCTGCTCGGGCCGCGTGTACTACGACCTGCTCGCGCATCGCCGCGAATCGAAGTCGAACGACGCCGCGATCGTCCGTATCGAACAGCTCTATCCGTTCGCGCATAAGCAGTTCGAAGCGGAAATCAAGAAGTACGACAACGCGACCGAAGTGGTCTGGGTGCAGGACGAGCCGCAGAATCAGGGCCCGTGGTTCTACATCGAGCACCACCTGAAGGAAGGCATGAAGGAAGGGCAGAAGCTGGCGTACAGCGGCCGTCCGGCTTCGGCCTCGCCGGCAGTCGGCTACTACGCGAAGCACTACGAGCAGCAGAAGGCGCTGGTGGAAGGTGCTTTCGGCCGCCTCAAGAGCGCGTCGATCGCTAAATAAGAGAACAGACGAACCGGGAAGGCGCGCTGCGCTTTCCCGTACCGCGTCTGGTGATCCAGTGAAGGTTCATCCGCGGTCATGGTTCGCAGGCGGTCGTCGTTCCCCGCGCCGTCACCCGATACGTATTCAGGATATTCATAATGGCTATTGTTGAAGTCAAGGTTCCCCAGCTTTCCGAGTCGGTCTCGGAAGCCACGATGCTGCAGTGGAAGAAGAAGCCCGGCGAGGCTGTTGCTGTCGACGAAATTCTCATCGAAATCGAGACCGACAAGGTCGTGCTCGAAGTGCCGGCACCCTCGGCCGGCGTGCTCGCGCAAATCATCTCGAACGACGGCGACATTGTCGTCGCCGATCAGGTGATCGCGAAGATCGACACGGAAGGCACCGCAAGCGCCGCAGCTGTCGAAGCAGAAGTCAAACCGGCTCCGGTTGCCGCTGCGGCCGCCGCACCGGCGCCGGCTGCGCAAGCCGCTGCCGCCGCGGGTTCGAACACCGCTGCTTCGCCGGCTGCCGGTAAGCTGATGGCGGAGAAGGGCCTGTCGTCGGGCGACGTCGCCGGCACCGGCCGCGATGGCCGCATCACCAAGGGCGACGTGTTGACTGCGGGCGCCCCGGCTGCCAAGGCAGCACCCGCACCGGCTGCCGCACCGAAGGCTGCGAAGCCGTCGCTGCCGGACGTCAAGGCGCCGGCATCGGGCGACCAGTGGCTGAAGGACCGCCCGGAACAACGCGTGCCGATGTCGCGTCTGCGCGCGCGTATCGCCGAGCGTCTGCTCGAGTCGCAGCAAACCAACGCCATCCTGACCACGTTCAACGAAGTGAACATGGCACCGGTGATGGACCTGCGCAACAAGTACAAGGACAAGTTCGAGAAGGAACATGGCGTGAAGCTCGGCTTCATGTCGTTCTTCGTGAAGGCGGCGGTTCACGCGCTGAAGAAGTTCCCGCTGGTGAACGCGTCGATCGACGGTAACGACATCGTCTATCACGGCTACTTCGACATCGGTATCGCTGTCGGATCGCCGCGTGGTCTGGTGGTGCCGATCCTGCGCAACGCGGATCAACTGAGCCTTGCCGACATCGAGAAGAAGATCGCCGAATTCGGCCAGAAGGCCAAGGACGGCAAGCTGTCGATCGAAGAAATGACCGGCGGTACGTTCTCGATCTCGAACGGCGGTGTGTTCGGCTCGATGCTGTCGACCCCGATCATCAACCCGCCGCAATCCGCCATTCTGGGCGTGCACGCGACGAAGGAACGCGCTGTGGTCGAAAACGGCCAGATCGTGATCCGCCCGATGAACTACCTGGCGCTGTCGTACGACCACCGCATCATCGACGGCCGCGAAGCGGTGCTGTCGCTGGTCGCGATGAAGGACGCGCTGGAAGATCCGGCCCGCCTGCTGCTCGACCTGTAATCGCCGTCCCGGCGTTGCCGGCTTGTTCGCCTGGGTTGATATCGGGCAAGCCGGCGCCATCTGAGCAGTACGTCTTTAGCATTCCGCAGTACAGGAACGGCACGCGCCACGAAACGTGGCCGCGCGCCGTTCCGTTATCGAAAGGATTGTCATGTCCAAAGAATTTGACGTCGTCGTGATCGGCGCAGGCCCTGGCGGTTATATCGCCGCCATCCGCGCAGCGCAGCTCGGCAAGACCGTCGCATGTATCGAAAAGTGGAAGAACCCGGCTGGCGCGTTGAAGCTCGGCGGCACTTGCCTGAACGTGGGTTGCATTCCGTCGAAGGCGCTGCTTGCGTCGTCGGAAGAGTTTGAAAACGCATCGCATCACCTCGCGGACCACGGCATTTCCGTGGAAAACGTCAAGGTCGATATCTCGAAGATGATGGCCCGCAAGGACGGCATCGTCGAGAAGATGACCAAGGGCATCGAATTCCTGTTCCGCAAGAACAAGATCACGTGGCTCAAGGGCCACGGCAAGTTCACCGGCAAGACGGACGCCGGTGTGCAGATCGAAGTGAGCGGCGAAGGCGAAACCGAAGTGGTCACGGCGAAGAACGTGATCATCGCGACGGGTTCGAAGGCGCGCCATCTGCCGAACATTCCGGTCGACAACAAGATCGTCTCCGACAACGAAGGCGCACTGGCTTTCGACACGGCTCCCAAGAAGCTGGCCGTGATCGGCGCCGGCGTGATCGGTCTGGAACTGGGTTCGGTGTGGCGCCGTCTGGGCGCGGAAGTGACCGTGCTCGAAGCGCTGCCGGAATTCCTCGGCGCGGCTGACCAGGCGCTCGCGAAAGAAGCGGCCAAGCAGTTCAAGAAGCAGGGTCTCGACATCCAGGTCGGCGTGAAGGTCGGCGAAGTGACGACGACCGACAAGAGCGTGTCGATCGCCTACACGGACAAGGACGGCAACGCGAAGACGCTCGAAGCGGACCGCCTGATCGTGTCGATCGGCCGCGTGCCGAACACCGACAACCTCGGTCTCGAAGCGATCGGCCTGAAGGCCAACGAGCGCGGCTTCATCGACGTCGACGACCACTGCGCGACGGCGGTGCCGAACGTGTACGCGATCGGCGACGTGGTGCGTGGTCCGATGCTCGCGCACAAGGCCGAAGATGAAGGCGTGCTGGTCGCCGAGATCATCGACGGTCAGAAGCCGCACATCGACTACAACTGCATTCCGTGGGTGATCTACACCGAACCGGAAATCGCGTGGGTCGGCAAGACGGAGCAGCAACTGAAGGCGGAAGGCCGCGAAGTCAAGACGGGCCAGTTCCCGTTCATGGCGAACGGCCGCGCACTGGGCATCAACAAGGCGGATGGTTTCGTCAAGATGATCGCCGATGCGAAGACCGACGAACTGCTCGGCGTGCACATCATCTCGGCAAACGCATCGGACCTGATCGCGGAAGCCGTGGTGGCGATGGAATTCAAGGCGGCGTCGGAAGATCTCGGCCGCATTTGCCATCCGCACCCGTCGCTGTCGGAAGTCATGCGCGAAGCGGCGCTGGCCGTCGACAAGCGCGCGCTGAACATGTAATCACGCGCACGCCTGACTGAACGCACTCTGGCATCACCACAAAGGCGGGCGGGTTCAATCCCTCCCGCCTTTCTTTTTGCAGCAACACCATGAACGTCACCGAATACTACGAAAAAGAACTGCAGACGCGCGGATATCAATCGGACCCGGCGCAACGCGCGGCGGTCGACCGGCTGCAGCGGTGTTATGAAGAGTGGGTCGAGTACAAATCGCGCCGCTCGAATGCGTTCAAGAAACTGATCAATCGTCCTGACCTGCCGCGCGGCGTGTACATGTGGGGCGGCGTCGGGCGTGGCAAGAGCTTCCTGATGGACAGCTTCTACATGATCGTGCCGCTGCATCGCAAAACACGTCTGCATTTCCACGAGTTCATGCGCGAAGTGCATCGCGAGCTGGAAGATCTGAAGGGCATGGCCGATCCGCTCGACGAACTCGCGCGCCGGATCGCCAAGCGCTACCGCCTGATCTGCTTCGACGAATTCCACGTGTCGGACATCGCCGACGCGATGATCCTGTACCGTCTGCTCGACAAGCTGTTCGAGAACGGCGTGCAGTTCGTGATGACGTCCAACTACGATCCGGACACGCTGTATCCGGACGGCCTGCATCGCGATCGCATGCTGCCGGCCATCGAGCTGATCAAGGAAAAACTCGACGTGATCAACGTCGATGCGGGTATCGACTATAGGCAGCGCACGCTGGCGCAGGTGGAGGTGTATCACTCGCCGCTCGGCGCCACTGCCGACAAGGCGTTGCGCGACGCGTTCGCGCGCCTCGCCGCGGTGCCCGACGAAAGCCCGCTTCTGCACATCGAGAAGCGCGAGTTGAAGGCGTTGCGCCGCGCGGACGGCGTCGTGTGGTTCGACTTCTCGACGCTATGCGGCGGCCCGCGCTCGCAGAACGATTACCTCGAACTGGCGAGCCGCTTTCACGCGGTGATCCTCTCCGGCGTACCGCAGATGTCAGCGCGCATGGCCTCGGAAGCACGCCGCTTCACGTGGCTGATCGACGTGTTTTACGACCACAAGGTCAAGCTGTTGATGTCGGCGGCGGTGCCGCCCGAGCAACTGTATGTCGATGGCCCGATGGCCAACGAATTCACGCGCACGGTGTCGCGGATTGTCGAGATGCAGTCGAAGGAGTACCTTGATACACCGAGACGGATCGTCGATACGTCGCTGACCTGAGTTGATCCTGGCCGGGCGGTCGCGCGAAGCAGGGGGGCGGTCAAGTTAAGGCGTGAGCAATATAAATCGGCCTGCTCACACGTTGTGTTTTCAAGATTCAGATTGATCCGATGTTGCCCGTGCGAGCAATTGGTTATCTTTTGTTGCTGGTCTGATAAAGGAGAAGCCATGAATCCGCACCACGATATCACTGATGAAGAATGGCAACGTGTCGCGCCGTTGCTGCCGGAACTGCGTCCGCGCTCAGAGTTGCGTGGACGGCCGCTTGCCAATACCCGCTCCGTGCTCAACGGGGTACTGTGGGTCATGTACAGCGGCGCGACCTGGTCGGCCATGCCGCGCCGCTACCCTTCGTATCAAACGTGTCATCGCCGCTTCAAGATCTGGTACGAATCCGGCGTGCTCAAGCGCGTGACGGATCAACTGCTCGGCACGGCGAGCGAAGAACTCTGCAATCTGATGGAATCGCGTATGCGCAGGCACGTGAGCGCGGCAGACAAGCACGCCGTAGGGGCCGACGCGGCTGCCGTAGCTGCCGCCGCGCCGGCCGTGTACAACCCGGCGCGAGGCAACCCGCTGCCGTCGTCGCCGTTCGCCTACACATCGCCTTTCAAACATGCCGCATGACGGCTTCCACCGGTTCCACGCAATAGAAAGAAACGGCCGCGCGATGGCACTCGCCGGCCGCTTCTTTTGCCCGCTTCTTTTGCATTCAGCCAGACGAGCGTACGAGCCAAAGTTCATCTAGCTGAAAACTCGGGCCAATTCTCCAAAACCCGGCACCCTATTGCTGACGAACCCATGTTTGGGAGCGGCCCAGCAGCGCCACGCCAATATAGCCGCGCACCACTAGTTTGTTGCCACCATCTTCCAGGTGCATCTTGCACTTGTAGAGCTTGCCGTTTTCCGGGTCGAGAATCTGTCCGTGGTCCCAGCCGTCGCCGTCCTTCTTCATGTCGCTAATGATGGTCATGCCGAGAATCGGTTGATCCTTGCGCGCGTCGGTACATGCCGTGCAGCGGCGGTCGGGCTGATCGTTCGCATTGAGACCTTTGATCACCTTGCCGCTCAACTGACCGCTGCCATCGTCGGTGATCTGCACGAGCGCTTTAGGCTGCCCGGTGTGATCGTCGATGGTCTTCCACGTGCCCACCGCCGTGTCGGTCTGCGCCATGGCCGTTGCGGCCCCGGCAAGCAGCAGCACACTGGCGAGCGCAGCGTGTCTGGCCATGCGAAGCGCGATGGCGCGAGCGCGTGGAGCGAATTGCGTCATTGTTTCCTCCTTGATAAAAGACGGCGCGATCATGGTCGCGCGGCGTTATTGGCATCTCGGGCGGTTTCGGGTGATGTCTGCCGTAATGCGTCGTCATGCCTCTCAGGTCTGACTTCGACCCGGGCGGCGATCGGCAACTCGAGGCCTGCCTGCTGGCAGGTCGCCGGCCGCATCGTCCGCGCAGAATACGTGAAAGCGGGCGCGCCGTTTGATAGGGGAGCCTCTAAACAGCGCGCGCCGCTTGCGCGGAGCGTCAATTCAACTGGTAGGAGGAGGTCGCGTTGATGCGCGGGCGGTGCGAGGCGCTTTCGACCGGCGCGTCGCCGACCGCCTTCGCCACCGACAGATCGAGGCTGTAGTACTTCGCGTCCGAAATGCGCAAGCCGAACGCAATCGACGAGAGCTTCGGCGGCGACGGTATGTCCGCGCGCAGATAGACGCGCGCCATATCGAACGAAATGTACGGCGCGAAGGTGCGCAGATAGGTGAAGCCGAGCGCGAACGCGAGATTGACTTCGAACATGGCGCCCCAGCCCGAATCGCCCGATGCTTCGCCCCGTTGATAACCTTGCGCGAACCGCTGCGCGCAGAACGAGATCTGCTCCGGGGTCGGCAGCGAAACGGCGCTGGACTGCCCGATGACCGGCACCGCTTGCCGATTTTCAGCGGCCATTCGTTGGTCTGCGAGAAGCCCGCCCGGTCTTCACGCAATTGATCGACGCCGGATTGGTGACGCTCGCGCCGGGCACGTTCGAGTCGCCCGATTTCGACGCGCCCAGAACGTCGAAGGGCTTCGACACGCTGATGCTGGCCTGGCGCATCTGCCCCTCTTACACGCGGTCAGCCGGTGCCGGCGCAGAGTGCGGCCGAGTCGTTGGTGGACCGCAGCAAATGGAATTTGGCGGAACGCAACCGCGTGCTGGCTTCCCTCGATGCGAACAGTCGCCGCCGCCAGGACACGGCGCCCTACCTGGGTATCAGCCGCAAGGTTCTGTGGGAGAAGATGCGCAAGTACCAAATTTTTGAGCAAGAGCCCGAAACGCGCAAAAGTGGGTAATAATCAGACGTTGCACTAAAACAAAAACTGTTCAAGCAGGAAATACATGGACCGAAAGTCGAAGGTACGGCAGATTGCCCTCGCCGCATTCATCGCATGGGGAGCCGCGCAAGGGGCTCAGGCTCAGGCTCAGGCAGTTGAGACCAATGGTGGGAGCGCTGCTGTCGTTCCCGAGCCGGACACGACCACCGCGTTACCGGCCACTGTGCCGGGCGGACAGGCGGAGACCACAGCACTGACCCCGGACGAAAACCGGCAGTCCGCTGCAGGCAATGTGGCAGAATTGCAGCAGATGATCCATGGGTCGGAACTCAGCGAATTGCGCACCACCTACAACGGCAGTTATGGCGCGAGCATGCTGTTTTACGGCAAGGAGATGACGTACTACATCGCGCTGTTCCAGCAGAAAAATTTCTGGCGCGTGATCAAGACACAGGACGCCGCGCGTGCCGACATGATTTACAAGGATTTCGTGCGTCAGACGGTGCAACTGTCGGACGTCGAGATTCGCCGCACACAACTCGAGGCGCAGAAGGCGTTCACGCAGCGGATGATCGCGTTGTCGCAAGACCGTGCGAGCCGCTTGCAGGCCGACCTCGAGATCGCGCGCCAGCAACAGAGCATCGTCGCGACGCAGCAGGAACAGAAGCGTGCCGAAACCACCGCGCTCGCTCAGCAGAAGCTTGCCGCGCAAGACCAGTTGCGCGCCGCGCAGCGCCAGGTGCGCGAGCTTCAGCGTCAACTGGAGAGCGGGCTGCCTTCGCATTGAGGATCGTCGGATGGGAAGGGCGGGGTGGTGATGAAGCGCCGCCTGACTCACCGGCGGGGGCGCTGACTTCGCGGTATTGATGCGGTGGGGTATTTGTCACCTGTCAGCGCCTCTTGGCGTCCTTTCCTGGTCATGCTCACGGTGTTCGTTGCACGCGCGGCGTCTGACCTTCTGAAGTAGGCGTTCCCTACGCTATCTTTGGCGAGCTTGCTGCGCGCCTCACACCTTCCTCTCCGATCATCACCGGCTTCTAATGCCGCCTCTTGCCCGTTTCCGGCGGCACCGCCTCGACCGGCGCGTGATGCGGATCTGTCAAATCGACGGCAATCGGGTCGCTCGCCGGAAAGCTTTCCTCCAGCGCTTCATCAAGACGGCGATCGGCCGACTGAGCCGACTGTGGCGTTTCCATCGGCTGAGAAATCACCTGTGATGCAATATGCTTCTTGCTGGTCATGACATGCTCCGTTGGAATAGAGTCAACTATTCAGCATAGCGCAAGCATGCACTCGACACAGAGCAGCATGGGCGTATAAACATCATTTGAAACCGCCCGGCATCGATTCGTTTTCCGCGTGTCGCCAGACAGACACCGAAGCGGCAAAACAGCAGCATCAGCCGGCCGCATGGGCCGCCATGGCAGGCATGCATCATACGAACCGGCAGCGCCCCGCTCAAGAGGGAGCAGACAGGCTCAGCCAACCACAAGGCAGCGAACGAACATGGACGGGAAAAACCTTTGCGCGCGCGGCGCCTGAGCGCCTCACGCGTCGTGGAAGCGGAGCTGGACCATCTGGATTGGGCAACGAAACAACCGGCGCTGCGCATGCTGGACGCTGTGTACTGGCGCCGTCGCGTGCGGGCGGTCAAATGCAGACTCGAGCTGACGGTGGAGCGGGTGATGCAACTGGAAAAGATTTTGCAGCGGCTCGGCTAGCTGACGTCGTAGCCGAGCGCCGCGGCGGCGGTTTATTCGTTGCCGCCGTTGTTGCCGCCGACATTGCCGGAGCTGCCGCTGCCGCCATGATTGCCGCCGCCGTGGTTGCCGCCGTCGCCACCCGTGCCGAACAGACGCCGGCGGCGTGTCACGACCACCGGAGCGTCGGCGTTGCCGCTGTTGCGATCGGACGAAGGGCGATCCGACGATGCGCCGTACGACTCGCGCGGTTCACGTGGCTCCCGATGATCGCGGGGCTCACGCGAGCCATGCGGGCCGCGCGTGGTGTGTTCGCCATGCGAGGGACGCCCCGCGCGCGGCGCCGGACGCGTGCCGGTGTCGAGCTGGATTGTCGAGATCGCGCGCTTGTAGATGCCTTGCAGGCCGACAGGCGTGCGCAGCATCACCAGGTACTGATCGAACGACTCGATGCACCCGGTCAGCCGAATGCCGTTGACAAGGTAAATCTCGACGCGCTTTCGTTCTTTGCGCGCAGCGTTCATGAAGTCGTTTTGCGGGTGCGATTCTGCGGAAGCCATGGACAATTCAGGTTAGAAAGACGGTGGTTCGCCGCAATTCTACCCTGTGTGGGGGCAGAACGCGCTGGGTGGGCGAGCTGTGTCCACTATAACGGCTTGTGCGTGCGGAAGCATGCGATAACTATTGACTGTAACGTTGAGTTACGAATCCGCTGAGCAATGGCGGAAAAAGAGGGGTGGACCGCGCCCACGGGGAATAAATCATGGGGCGCGTGCGTTTAGTTCATACATGGCAGCGTTGCATTCCGCGCGCGGCCGGCCGGCTTCCGGCAACCTTTAAAGCCGGACGCTCCTCAGGAGACTCACCATGAAGGCATCCCGCATTGTGTCCGCGTTCCTCGTGTTGCTGGCGCTGGCATTCGGTTCGCTCGCGACGAGCGGCTGCACCTCCGCGACCGACAGCAGCGCGTCGGGCAGCAGCGGCAACAGCAGCGGCGGCGGCTACTGAGCTTCGTCGCCGGGTGAATTTCGAAGCGGAAGTGATCGCGTGGCTCCCGCAGTTGCGCCGCTATGCGCGCGCGCTGACGGGCGACCGCGCCTGGGCCGACGATCTCGTTCAGGATACGGCGGAGCGAGCGCTTGCGCGCTGGTCGGCGTTCCGGCCCAACAGCAACTTGCGCGCATGGCTGCTGACCATCCTGCGGCATCTTTATATCGATCAGTTGCGCGGCCGCCGCGAAATCGCCGTCGACGACGAAAGCGCGCCGTGGCGCAATCTCGAAGCGCCGCAAGGCGAGGTCGACGGTCTGGTGCTGCGCGATCTGCAGCGCGCGCTGTATTGCCTGCCGGTCGAGCAGCGCGAAGTGCTGCTGCTGGTTTGCGTCGAAGAGCTGTCTTATCAGGAGGCGTCGAGCGCGCTCGGCGTGCCGATCGGCACGGTGATGTCGCGGCTCTCGCGCGCGCGTGAGCACCTGCGCGTGCTGTTGACGGAAGGTCCGGCTGAAGGGGCGGACAAGGGTCCGGCACGCAAGACCGTGCCGTTCAAAGTGGTGAGAAATCCGTCATGAATAACGACGACTACGATTCCGGCCTGCCCGAAGGGCTCGATCTGCGAGCGCTGTCGGCGTTAGTCGACGGCGAATTGCCGGGCGCGCAGCGCGCCGAGATCGAGGCGCAGCTGGAGCGGCATCCGCAGGCCGCCGCGCGGGTGGCCGCGTGGCGCGCGCAGAAAGCCGCGTTGCGCGCGCTGTGCGGGGCGCCGCAGCGCAGCGGCCCCAGCGAACCGCAGGCGCGCCATGAGCGGCATGAGCGCACCGGGCTTGCCGACGCCGACGAGCCTGCCTTCATCGTGGTGCGCCGCACGTCGCCGTGGTGGCAACGCGTGGGCATCGCGGCATGCTGGCTCGCGGCCGGCGCGGGGCTCGCGCTCGCGTTGGGACCGCTTGCGCCGCGCCTGACGGGCGGCGCGTGGGGCGGCCTGGGCGGGCAGCCGCCGAGCTTCGCGCAGCGTGCCGACATCGCGTACGCGGTGTACACGCCGGAGCGGCGTCATCCGGTGGAAGTCGCCGCGAGCGAAGAGGAGCATCTGATCAGCTGGCTGTCCAAACGGCTGAACCGGCCGCTGGCGGTGCCGTCGTTGCAGGAGTACGGTTACTCGCTAGTGGGCGGTCGATTGTTGCCCGGCGAAGCGGGCCCGGCCGCGCAGTTCATGTACGAGAACGGCAGCGGCGCGCGCCTCACGCTATACGTGACCGGCACCGCGCGCGACGAAACCGCGTTCCGCCTGTTGCGCGACGGCAACCGCCGCACCTTCTACTGGATCAATGACGGCATGGGCTATGCGTTGTCCGGGCAGATCGCGGAAGGCAAGCTGCGCTCGATTGCGATCGACGTGTGCAGCGCGCTCGGCGGCAAGCCGGAGGCCTGGCAGTAGCGGCCGGCACGACCGACTGCGAGAAGCGGGCGAGCGCACAACCGGCCCGCCCGCGAAAAAGACCAACCCCCGCGTCCCTCATCCGCTGGAGAAAACGCTTTGCCGCCGACTCTGCCACCGAACGTTTCCGCCGCGCAGTTCGATCGCGCGCTGGCCGGCTGGCGTGCAATCGTCGGCGATGCGCGGGTGGTGACGTCCGCAGCGGGGCTCGCCGCGTATCTCGATCCCTTCGCGCCCGGCGAGCGCGCGGCGTTCTCGGCGAGCGCCGCGCTGCTGCCCGCTTCGGTCGACGAGATTCGCGCGGTGCTGCGCATCGCCAATCAATATCGCATTCCGTTGTGGACAGTTTCGACCGGCCGCAACTTCGCCTACGGCGGCGCGGCGCCGCGTCTCGCGGGATCGGTCGTGCTCGATCTGCAGCGCCTGAACCGCATCGTCGAAGTGAACGAGACGCTCGCGTACGCGCTGGTCGAGCCGGGCGTGAGCTACTTCGATCTGTATGCGCATCTGCGCGACAAAGGCTACAGGCTGTGGGTCGACCCGCCCGCGGCCGGTTGGGGCAGCGTGGTCGGCAATACGCTCGAGCGCGGCTTCGGCTACACCGATTACGGCGACCACGCCGCGACGCAGTGTGGCATGGAAGTGGTGCTCGCCAACGGCGACGTGCTGCGCACCGGCATGGGTGGGATCGACATCGGCACAGCATGGCAGCTGTACCAGCCGGGTTACGGACCCTCGTTCGATGCAATGTTCATGCAGTCGAACTACGGCATCGTCACCAAGCTCGGGGTCTGGCTGATGCCCGCGCCGCCCGCGTATCTGCTCGGCGAAATCCAGTTTCGTCGGGAGGCCGATCTCGAAGCGATCGTGGAGATTCTGCGGCCCTTGCGGCTCGATGAAACGATCCGCAACCACGTGGTGATCGAAGGCGGCTTGCGCCGCGCGGCGAGTTTGTCGGCGCGCGCGCAGTGGTACGAAGGCGAGGGCGCGATGCCCGAGAGCGCGGTGGCCGCGATGCTCGACAAGCTGAACGTCGGCCGCTGGAATCTGCATTTCGCGCTGTACGGCACGCCCGAGCTGATCGATGCGCGCTATGCCATCGTGCAGCGCGCCTTCGCGCGCGTGCCGCAGGCGAAGTTCTTTGCCGCGCGTTATGCGGGCGACGCGCAGCCCACCGGCGGCGGCGAGCGCAACCTCGCGGGCATTCCCGCGATGACCGCCTTCCGCATGCTCGACTGGCGCGGCGGCGCGGGCGCGCACGTGGACTTTGCGCCGGTGTGTCCGGCGACCGGGCGCGACGCGTTGCGTCAATATACGATGGTCAAGGCGCGCGCCGCGGAATACGGCTTCGATTACTACGGCGGCTTCACAGCGGGCGTTCGGCATCTGCATCACATCTTCGCGGCGATCTTCGACCGCGACGACGCGAACCAGGTCGAGCAGGCCGGCGCGCTGCTGCGCTCGCTGATGAGCGATACGCGGGCGGCGGGCTATGGCCAGTACCGCGCGCATCTCGCGTACATGGATTTCGCCGCGGCCCAATACAGCTTTAACGATGGCGCGCTGCTGCGGCTGTCGGAAACGATCAAGGACGCGCTCGACCCGAACGGCATTCTCGCGCCGGGCAAGCAGGGCATCTGGCCGCAAGCATGGCGCGGGCGGCGCGGCTATACCTGACCGAGGGCGAGCGCATCTGCGCGAGCCGCCATACACACAGCGGCTGGACTCCGATATGGACCGACGCACTTTCATGATGACCGGCGCATGGTTGTCGAGCATGGCAGGCGGCGCATGGCCGTGGCTCGCGAGCGCGGCTGCGCAAAGCGGCACGCTGGCGATCGTCGACTCGACGCTCGCTTGCGGCCCGTTGTTCGCGCGATACGCGGCGCACATGAAGCTGCCGCTTTTCGACACCGGCGAGGACATCGGCGCGCTCTGGTACACGACGCTCGCGCCGCTTCTCGAGCAGAATCCGATGGGCGCGCGGCGCGCGTTGATCGGCGTGACACGCGCCTGCGACTACTTCGTGCTCAAGGAACTCGCCATCCGATCAGCGCATCTGGCCGAACCCGGTCACGCGCAGCGCGGCGGAGCGGCCACGCGGCACGCGCACGTCGCGTTCGCATTCACGCCGCGCAGCGCGCGCCGAAGTGGCACTTAGAACTTGTACGCCTTGTTCTTCGGATCGAAAGTCGCGTCGTCGAAGCTCTTCGGTGTGATCGTTTCGAAGACGATCCGCTCGAACAGGTTGCCGTCGTTGTCGTAGGACTCGACGGTGCGGAAGTACGGATGCCGAAGGTCGAGCCCGAGCGTTTCCTTCTTTGCGTAGAACTGCGGCTGGCCGGTGGGCGTTTCGAACGTGAAGGCCACCACGCGCACGCCGTCGAGCGTTTTGACTTCCACCTGGGTCGAGCGCGGCAAGCCGGCCTCGATGTATTTCTTGCCTTCGGCCAGGTATTGGCCGGCGATGTACTCGGTGCCGAGATCGCGCAACCGATGGTTCGATTGCGAGCGCGCGAGCGCGCCGTCCAGCGAGGTCCACAGCGGCATCACGTTCATGATGCCGCCGAGGTGCCCGTACATTTCGTCGCTGCGTTTGGACTCGTCGTAAAGTATTTCCTGACCAGCATGGGCGCCGTCGGGCAGCCACTTCGCGTAGATCCGCAGCGGGTCGCGCGTGAGCCGCACGAGCATGTGATCGGGCTTGTCGGGCCACTGGCCGCGAATGCGTTCCGAGCGCGACATGGTGAACTCGTACGACGGGTAGCCGTTCGGCCCTTCCTTGATATAGCGCGGCAGCGCGAGCGGATCGAGCGATTGGAACAGCGCGACCAGTTGCGCATCGTCGAGCTTCTCCAGCGCACCGCTCCGCTGGGCGGCGCGCAGCCATTTGACCTGCTGATCCAGCGTGAGCTTGCCGACCTGCGACGACGGCGTGGCAGGCGCCTTGACGGCGCTGGCGATATCGAGCGGGGGCGGCGTGTCGTCGTTCTGCGCGAACGCTGCCGGCGCCGGGGCGAGCACCGCAGCGAGCGTGACGGCCGCAATCGCCGCGCGTGTCACAAACTTGCGCGACTGCACCGCACACGAAGACGCGGCGCTGCACCGCGCAAGCGTCGCCATCCTCCCGAGGCGCGTGAAGGCCGAAGGGCGGCATGAGCGTGCGGGCAGGCGGTGCGTCATGAATCTCTCCGTAATGTCGCGCGAGGCTCACGCAAGGCCCGCGCGAGGCCACCCAAGCGCGCGCCGGTCGCGCGAAAGCGCATTGCCTGTCAGGCAGGCGTTTGCTTCGCGAGTTCCTCATCGCGCAGCGCGCGACGCAGAATCTTGCCGACGTTGGTTTGCGGCAGCTCGTCGCGGAATTCGACCAGCTTCGGCACCTTGTAGCCGGTCAGATTCTTGCGGCAATGCGCGATCACCTGTTCGGCGGTCAGCGACGGATTGCGCCTGACGACGAACACCTTCACCCGTTCACCCTGCGCCGCGTCGGGCACGCCGATTGCGGCCACATCGCGCACATCCGGAAGCGCGGCGATCACGTCTTCGACTTCGTTCGGATAGACGTTGAAGCCGGACACCAGGATCATGTCCTTCTTGCGGTCGATCAGACGGATGAAGCCGCGCGAGTCCATCACCCCGATGTCGCCGGTGGCGAGCCAGCCGTCGTCGTCGATCGCCCTGGCGGTTTCTTCGGGGCGGTTCCAGTAGCCTTTCATCACCTGCGGTCCCTTCACGCACAGCTCGCCCGCTTCGCCGATGCTGGCCCAGCTGCCGTCGTCCTTTCTGAAGCGCACGTGCGTGGACGGCGCGGGCAAGCCGATCGAGCCTTCGAAGTCGCGCATGTTGTTCAGATCGACCGGATTCATCGTCACGATCGGCGAGCACTCGGTGAGCCCGTAGCCTTCGATGATCGGTTTGCCGGTCACGGCCTTGAAGCGGTCGGCCACCGCTTTTTGCGTGGCCATGCCGCCCGCCATCGCGAGCTTGAGGTTCGAGAAGTCGCGCTTGCGGAATTCTTCGTTGTCGAGGAACGCGTTGTAGAGCGTGTTGACGGCGGTCATGCCCGTGAATGTCTCGTGACGGATGATCATCATCACGCGCTTCATGTCGCGCGGATTGGCGATCAGGATGTTGCGCCCGCCGAGTCCCATGAAAATCAGCGCATTCACGGTCAGCGAGTAGATGTGATAGAGCGGCAGCAGCGTGAGCACCGTTTCGATGGCGCCGTTCAACTGATGCTCGGACCACGCCTTCGCCTGCAACAGATTGGCGATCATATTCCTGTGCGTGAGCATCGCGCCTTTCGCGACCCCGGTGGTGCCGCCGGTGTACTGCAGGAACGCGATGTCCTCGTGCGTGGCGCGCACCGGCGTCAACGGCCGCGAGTAGCCGCTCGAGAGCGCATCGAGCAGCGGCACCGCCTGCGGCAGGCGGTATGCGGGCACCATCTTCTTCACGTGCCGCAACATGAAGTTGAGCAGACGCCCCTTCAGATTCAGGCCGTCGGCGAGCAGGTCGCCGAGACCCGTCACGATCACGTTCTTCACCTTGGTGCCGGGCAGCGCGTCTTCGACGGTCTTCGCGAAGTTCTCGAACACGATGATGGTTTGCGCGCCACTGTCCTTCAGCTGATGCGCGAGTTCGCGCACCGTGTAGAGCGGATTCACGTTGACCACCACCGCGCCGGCCTTCAGCACGCCGAACAACGACACCGGGTACTGGAACGTGTTCGGCAGCATGATCGCGACGCGCTCGCCGGGCTTCACGCCGATACTTTGCAGATACGCGGCGAACGCGGTGGCCTTGCGGCCCAGTTCGCCGTACGTCAGATTCGCGCCGACGCTTACGTACGCGACCCGCTCGCGGAACCGCGCGATGCATTCGTCGAAGAACTGCACGAGCGACGCATATTGCGTGACGTCGATGTCGTGCGGCACTTCCGCCGGATAGGACGCGTACCAGATGCCGTCGGTGTTGGGCGCGGCGTGCGCGGCGGCGTTCGGCGTCACATCCGGCGTGTGCGCGGCCGATGCCGATGCGGATGCTTCGCCCGCGGCGTGCGCCGCTGCCGCGGGCCCGGCGGCGGACGGAAGAGCGGCTTGAGTAGGCTGGGTCATGGGTCGTCTCCTGAAGCCGTAGCTTCATCTGTTTGTGTGCTGGTTTCGTGGCCAGTCATCGAAGCAAGCTAAACACGCGGTCGGCAGCGAGTGAAGCGGAATGCGCCGTAAATCAATGCAGAAACGTCCGCATGGTTCAGCGTTCGAGAATCGCGACCACCCCTTGGCCGCCCGCCGCGCAGATCGAGATCAGCCCGCGCGCGGTGCCGGCCGGTTTGTCGAGCTGCGCAAGCAGCTTCGCGAGGCCGGCGACGATG
Source organism: Paraburkholderia fynbosensis (assembly GCF_902859935.1). GTDB lineage: Bacteria > Pseudomonadota > Gammaproteobacteria > Burkholderiales > Burkholderiaceae > Paraburkholderia > Paraburkholderia fynbosensis. Next base: position 440,349 of record NZ_CADIKI010000001.1, on the reverse strand, counting down.
CGCCCGCCCGTCGCCGCGAACGGATGACCGGTGGCGAGCGAGCTGCCGTTCACGTTCAGTTTCGTCCGGTCGAGCGCGCCGAGCGGGCCGGTGAGGCCCAACTGCGTGCGGCAATACTCGTCATCCTGCCACGCCGCGAGCGTGCATAACACCTGCGCGGCGAAAGCTTCGTGGATTTCGTAGAAATCGAAGTCCTGCAGCGTGAGACCCGCGCGCGCCAGCATGCGCGGCACCGCATAGACGGGCGCCATCAGCAGGCCTTCTTTATTGTCGAAAAAATCGACGGCAGCCGTCTCCGACCAGCTCAGATACGCGAGTACCGGCAGCCCGCGGCGAGCCGCCCAGTCCTCGCTCGCGAGCAGCACGGCGGAGGCGCCGTCGGTGAGCGGTGTCGAGTTGCCGGCGGTCAGCGTGCCGGCGTCGCGATCGAACGCGGGCTTCATGCTCGCGAGCTTTTCGAGCGTCAGATCGGCGCGCAGGTTGTTGTCGCGCGCGAGGCCGCGGTACGGCGTCATGAGATCGTTGACGAAGCCGCACGCGTACGCTTCGCCGAGCTTGCGATGGCTCTCGTAGGCAAGCACGTCCTGCGCTTCGCGCGAAATGTTCCAGCGTTTGGCCATCAGTTCGCAGTGCTCGCCCATCGACAGTCCCGTGCGTGGCTCGCCGTTGCGCGGCAGCAGCGGCTTGAAGAACATGCCGGGGCGCAACTTCGCCAACGCGCCTACGCGCTGGCCTGCGCTCCTGCCGCGGTTCGCTTCGAGCAGGATCTTGCGCATTTTTTCGTTGACGCCGATCGGCGCATCGGACGTCGTGTCGACGCCGCCCGCGATGCCCGCGTCGATCTGCCCGAGCGCGATCTTGTTGGCGACGAGAATCGCCGCTTCGAGGCCGGTGCCGCAAGCCTGCTGCACGTCGTAAGCGGGCGTTTCCTTCGCGAGTGTCGTGGACAGCACCGCTTCGCGCGTCAGATTGAAGTCGCGCGAATGCTTGATCACCGCGCCCGCCACGACTTCGCCCAGACGCTCACCGTGCAGTTCGTAGCGGTCGATCAGCCCTTGCAGCGTGAAGGTCAGCATGTCCTGATTCGACGCGGTCGCGTACGCGGTATTCGAGCGGGCAAACGGAATCCGGTTGCCCCCGACGATGGCGACGCGGCGCACGGCGGCTAGCGGGTTGGACATGCTCGGCTCCTTCGGGTCGTGTTCTGGTTATCGAGTAATGCGAACGGTGCTGCCGATGTCGGCGTGAAGCCGAGCGGCGATCGCGACCTCCTGATACAACAACGAATGTCGGCGACTTAAATTCCACTGCGCGTCCGCGCAAAAACAGGCTCGTGCATCATTGCAGCCGCCACTGCATACGGCCGCGCAAATGCGGCTTTTCTCCGGCAATGTCGCGCACCTCGATATCGCGTTCGATCAGCGACGGCGACGCGCTCCACAACGATGCTTCTCCGGGCAGCAGCAGCGGCAGCTTGAATTCGGCGCTGAGCGTGGCTTCGGCGAGCGGCTTCGGTGGTTGCAGCGCGGAGGCGGCGCGCGCGAGCGTCCACATCCCGTGCGCGATCGCGCGCGGAAAGCCGAACGCCTTCGCCGACAGCGCGGTGAGGTGGATCGGGTTGTAGTCGCCGGACACGCTCGCGTAGTCGCGGCCCAGTTGCGGCGCGAGCTGCCAGCGCGACACGCGTTGCAGCGCCTGCGGGCCGAATTCGAGCGGATCGAGCGGATTGCCGCTCGCCGGCACCGCGCGTTTCAGATAGACGCTGTCGCCGTCCCACACAGCTTCGCCGCGCCGGTACATGCGGGTGTGCAGCACGAACGCCTGACCCTTGTCGTGACGCAGCAGCGCGCCGAATTCCACCTCGACGCGCAGGAGGTCCTTGTACGTGAGCGGGCGGCGCAGCCGCACGTGGTTGGCCAGATGCACGATCCCGAGCGCGGGCCACGGAAACGCCGGATCGGTCAGCATCAGCAGGTGCAGCGGAAACGCGAGCAGATGCGGATAGGTGAGCGGCACGCCATGCTCGGGAATGAAGCCGCACACGCGCGCATAACGCCAGACCGGCCCCGGATCGAGCACGACGGCGGGGCGCACGAGGCGCAGCGGCGGCAATTGCGGGGCGTGCGTTGAGCGCCTACGCTTGACGATGCCCGACAACGCGCGCGCATAGAGCTTCGCCGGCGCGGGCAAGGTGTCGACGACGACGGTTTTGGGCCGCACCGCATCAGGCCGCGTGGCGCCCGAGTTAAAACCGTCTCCGAACGGGTCGCCCGGTTCACGCATGGTCACGCTCCAATCAGGCTTTGTCCGCACACGCGCACGATCTGTCCAGTGACGCCGGCCGACCCCGGATGCGCGAGCCAAGCGATGGTCTGCGCGACGTCGACCGGCTGGCCGCCCTGGCTCAGCGAGTTCATGCGGCGGCCCGCTTCGCGGATCGTCCACGGAATCTTCGCGGTCATCTGTGTTTCGATGAAGCCGGGCGCGACCGCGTTGATCGTGATGCCGCGCGCACGCAGTCGCGGCGCCATGCTTTGCACCCGGCCGATCACGCCCGCCTTCGAGGTCGCGTAATTGGTCTGGCCGGAATTGCCCGCAATTCCGCTGATCGACGACACGCCGACGATCCGGCCGCCGTCGCGCAGGATGCCGGCGGCGAGCAGTGCGTCGTCGATGCGTTCCTGCGCGCCCAGATTGATGTCGATGACGCTTTGCCACGTCGCCTCGGTCATCTTCGCGATGGTCTTGTCCTTGGTGATGCCGGCGTTGTGCACGACGATGTCGACGCCCTGTTCGTCGAGCGCGGCGGCGATCTGAGCGGCGGCTTCCGGCGCGGCGATGTCGAACGCGAGGGCGGTGCCGTTCAACTGGCGCAGGGTCGCGTCGAGCGCATCGCGCGCCGACGGGATGTCGATGCCGATCACGTGCGCGCCTTCTGCCGCGAGCACGCTCGCAATCGACGCGCCGATGCCGCGCGCGGCACCGGTCACGACCGCGCGCCGGCCCGCGAGCGGCTGCGACCAGTCGAAGGCGGGCACGGTCGAGGCGCTTGCGGCGTCGGCTGGGCGGCCTGGAGCGCCTGCGTCGATGCGCACGACCTGGCCCGATACGTAGGCCGAACGCGGCGACAGCAAAAAGCGCAGCGTCGCTTCGGCGCTCCCCTCGGCGCCTTGCGCGACATACACGAGATTCGCCGTGATGCCGCGCCGGGCCTCCTTGCCGAGCGAACGCGTGAGGCCTTCCAGCGCGCGCTGCGCGGTCCACTGACGCGGGCTCTCGCAGGTTTCCGGCGGCCGCCCGAGCACGACGATCCGTGCGCACTTGCCGAGCGAGCGCAGCGTGTCGTGGAAGAACCCGTGCAGCGGCGCCAGATGACTGCTGTCTTCGATACCGCTCGCGTCGAACAGCAGCGCGGCGAGCTTGCCTTGAGCGCCGGCTTCGGCGGATTCGAAGCGCCCGGTCATGAGGCCATGGCGATGCGCGAGCGGCACCCACAGGCCGGCGCTTTCATGCGCAACGCTCGTCACGCCGATGCTCGCGACCAGGTTCGCGAGCGCGTCGAGCAGCCGTGGCTCACGGCCCGCGCCGATGGCGACCAGACCGTCGAACTCGGGCCGGTCCGCGCGATAGCGGCGCAGCACCTCGGGCTTCGGCAAGCCGAGCGAGCGCGCGAGGCGCGCGCCGAACGGCGAGTTGACGAACTTCAGATACGAGTCGTTCATGTTTTTTGTTGCTCCGCTGGAGGCGCCCCCGGGAAGTCCCCCGAGGGTATGCCCCGACGACCGAAGGAAGCCCCTGTGGCATCGGACCTGTGTCAGTGTGCACTGAGTTGGGCGTATCCGGTGGGGCTTCCCACGATGTTTTTCACGCGCCAGGGCTTGCATTCGGGCACTCAGGCCGCGTGTTCAAGCGCCTTGTCGAGCGTCTCCTTGCGTTTTTGCAAATTGGCGAGCATGTCGAAGTCGGCCGGGAAGTCGTCGACCTTCACGACCTGCGCGCCATAGTGGGCGTAGTCGTCGAGCACGCGCCGCTCGTCGGCGTCGATCAGCCCTTGCTGCCCGGCCGCCTCGGTCCAGGCCGCGAGGTGCGCGAGGCTTTGCGGCATCGGTGCGAGCAGGCCTTGCTTGACTGCGTCGCGCAGCTTCTGGTCGATTTGCGTGAAGCGCGGGTTCAGCTCGAACGCCAGCTCGCCGTAGCCGAGCGCGTCGACGTCCGGATGCGGCACGTACGAGTCGGACACGAGCCGCTCGCGCGCTGCGCCCGGCGTTTGCATCAGTTCGGCGATTTCGCCGCCAAGCCGGTCCGACGGCTCGCGATACGGCAGGCCGAAGGGGAACGCGAGCACCCGCACGAGGCCCGCGGCGAAGCGGTTCGGGTAGTTCGCGAGCACGCCGTCGAGCGCCTGCTGCGCCTTGTACAGCGAATCCTCGACACCCCAGCGCACCAGCGGCAGATCGTCCTGCTGACGGCCTTCGTCTTCGAAACGCTTGAGCGTGGCGGAGATCAGGTACAGCTGCGAGAGCACGTCGCCGAGTCTCCCGGAGAGGCGCTCACGGCGTTTCAGATCGCCGCCGAGCACGAACATCGAGACATCGGCGAGCAGCGCGAAGGCGGTCGAGATGCGGGTGGCCGCGCGGTAATACCCGTGCAGGGGCGCGTGAGCGGCACGCGGCTTGACGATGAACGCGCCGCCGGTGACGCCGTACACGAAGCTGCGCACCACGTTCGACAGCGTGAAGCTGAGGTGGCCGAAGAACGCCGTGTCGAAATCGCGCAGCGCCTTCGGGTGATCCGTTTCGCGCGTCGCGGCCATTTCCTTCAGCACGTACGGATGACAGCGGATCGCACCCTGGCCGAAGATGATCAGGCAGCGCGTGAGAATGTTCGCGCCTTCCACGGTGATCGAGATCGGCACCTGCTGATAGGCGCGCGCGAGAAAGTTCGACGGCCCCATGCAGATGCCCTTGCCGGCGACGACATCCATGCCGTCGTTGATGACCATGCGGGCGCGCTCGGTGATGTGATACTTGGCGATCGCCGAAATCACCGATGGCTTTTCGCCGAGGTCCACCGCCTGCGCGGACAGGCGGCGCGCGGCGTCCATCACGTACAGGTTGCCGCCCATGCGGCCGAGCGCTTCCTGCACGCCTTCGAACTTGCCGACGGCGGTGCGGAACTGGCGGCGAACCGCGGCATACGCGCCGGTGCCGCGCACGGCGATCTTCGCCATCCCGACATTCGACGACGGCAGCGAAATCGCGCGGCCCGCCGCGAGACATTCCATCAGCATGCGCCAGCCGTTGCCGACCTGCGCGCGTCCGCCTATCACCCAGTCGAGCGGAATGAACACGTCGCGGCCGGAGTTCGGGCCGTTCTGGAACACCGCGTTCAACGGCCAATGACGCCGGCCGATGTTCACGCCGGGATGAGCGGTCGGAATCAGTGCGCAGGTAATGCCGGGTTCTTCGGCGCCGCCAAGCAGGCGGTCGGGATCGAGCGCACGGAACGCGAGACCGAGCACGGTCGCGATCGGCCCGAGCGTGATGTAGCGCTTGTCCCACGTGAGGCGAAAGCCCAGCGTTTCGCGGCCTTCGAACACGCCCTTGCAGACGATGCCGACATCCGGAATCGCGGCGGCGTCGGAGCCCGCATAAGGACTCGTCAACGCGAAGCAGGGGATTTCTTCGCCGCGCGCGAGGCGCGGCAGGTAGTGGTTTTTCTGCTCTTCGGTGCCGTAGTGCATCAGCAGTTCAGCTGGGCCGAGCGAGTTCGGCACCATCACCGACACGGCCGCGGCCGAGCAGCGTGTGGCAAGCTTCATGATGACCTGCGAATGCGCGTACGCGGAGAACTGCTTGCCGCCGTATTGCTTCGGAATGATCATGCCGAGAAAGCCGCGCTCCTTGATGAACTGCCAGGTTTTCGGCGACAGGTCCTGCCAGACCATCGTGGTTTCCCAGTCGTTCGCGAGGTCGCACAACTGCTCGCATTCAACGTCGAGGAACGCTTGCTCTTCGGCCGTGAGCTTGGCCGGGCCGTAGCCGAGCAGCGTGTCCCAATGCGGGCGTCCCGAGAACAGTTCGGCGTCCCACCAGACCGTGCCGGCTTCGATCGCGTCGCGCTCGGTCGGCGACATCTCCGGCAGGATCTTGCGGAACACGCCGAGCACCGGCTTGGTCAGCCACGCGCGGCGCAGCGGCTTGAGCGCGAGCGCGAGAGCAGGGAGGACGAACACGATCGCGAAGAGCGTCGTGAGAGCGGGACCCGCCGCCCCGCTAAGGTGCGCGGCCGCCACCCAGACGATCATGACGGCCAGCCACCATGCGGCGCGCGCCTGAAAGTAGACGAGCGCGAGAGCGGCGATGACGAGCACCAGGATGAACCACGGCATGACGTTACCTCCTGTTTCGATGGTGTGGGCGAACGCGTCCACGAGGCGCGGACGGCTCGCGTTTCTGTTGGTCTTGCGCGTCTTCTATGTGTTCTACGCCTCCCACGTGCGGCGGCGCGGTGGCTTCGCCGTGCGTCCGGGTGTTTTCGAGTTCTTATCGTGTCGTCAGCGAATGGCGTTCCTGACGCTGCCGCTGTTGCTATCCGCCTGGCTGTCTGCGTTCTGTTGCCGGTTCTAACGCGGGGCGTCGTTCAGAAGCGGGGCCTCGATGCGCTGTTCGTATCTGCTGGATTCATTGTGTCCGGCTGCTTGATGCGCCGATGGGTTACCGACTGCTTGCCGCGCATCTGTTGTGTGTTATCGCGGATTCGATGCCGGCTTGCCGGATCTCGGCTGCTGCTTTGAAAATTCGGCATGCCTGCTTTTTCTGCGTGGCGCTCACGCCTTGGTGCAACGTGCTCTACCCGTCGCTCGCTCGCAGGCGGCTTCACGCAGGCGGCCCGACGGCGCCGTCTGTATCGCCGCGTGCTTCAGCTTCATGCGGTGCCGTCGTCTTTCCCTGGTGCGCGATGCGTCATTTCGCGCGTAAATAAAAAAGGCCGTTCCGATGCAAATCGGAACGGCCTCGTATTGCTCGTATCGATCATGTGGATCGACTTACCGCTGGTTTGGCCGTGCTCGCATTGCGTGACGCGTATTTCCCGCCGCGGAGGTTCGCACCGCCTTTGCGGCTATTTGTGCCTGAGAACGCCGCGGCAAAATAGCGGTTTGGTTCGGACGCTTAAAGCTGTCCTGCAACGTGGCCCGGCGTGGCGCCCCCGGTAATCTCCTTGGCCGACTGCGTCATGTCGATGCCGCGGCGCTCGCGGCTGAACGGAATCAACACGGCAATCACGACGGCGACAATGCCGATCACCACCGCCATCACGAGCGCGTAGTTGTTGCCCATCTGCTCGGCAAGCTTCGCCTGCAGCGGGCCGTTCACCGATGCGATCAGATTGCCGAGCTGATACACGAGACCGGGAAAGGTCGCGCGAATTTCATCGGGTGAGATTTCGTTCAGGTGCACCGGAATCACACCCCATGCGCCTTGCACCGAGATCTGCATCAGGAACGCGCCGGCCGCGAGCAGCACCGGCGTGCTCGAGAAAGCCCACAGCGGCAGCACCGGCAACGCAATCAGCGCGGCGATGAAGATCGCGCGCTTGCGGCCGATCTTTTCCGAGGCCCAGCCGAAGAACAGGCCGCCGATGATTGCGCCGACGTTCAGCACGATCGTGATCCACGACACTGTGTGTGCGTCAAACTGATGCTGAACGCGCAGGAAGGTCGGATACAGATCCTGTGAGCCGTGCGAGAAGAAGTTGAACGCGGTCATCAGCACGATCGCGTAAATGGACAGCCCGACGTTCTGCTTGAGCGTGGCGACCAGACCGGGCCGTGTTTTCTTTTCGAGCGTTTTGAACGCCGGCGATTCCGGCACGTGCGCGCGCACGTAGAGCACGAGCAGCGCGGGCAGCACGCCGACGAAGAACATGCCGCGCCAGCCGATGTATTGATAGAACACGCCGAACACGATCGACGCGAGCAGGTAGCCGCTCGGATAGCCCGCCTGCAGCAGACCCGAGACAATGCCGCGCGACTTGGGCGGCACGGTTTCCATCGTCAATGCGCCGCCGACGCCCCATTCGCCGCCCATCGCGATGCCGAACAGCGCGCGCAGCACCAGCAGCGTCATCAGGTTCGGCGACAGGCCGGACAGCAATTCCAGCAGCGAGAAACACGCGATGTTGAGCATCAGCGTGGGACGGCGGCCGTATTTGTCGGCGAGCCAGCCGAAAATCAATGCGCCGACCGGCCGCATCATCAGGGTCAACATAATCGCGACGGCCACTGCCGGAATCGTTGTATTGAATTCCGACGCGATATCTTTCAAAACAAACACCATTAGAAAGAAATCGAATGCGTCTAGCGTCCAGCCGAGATAGGCGGCGATCGTGACGTTTCTCTGTTCCCGAGTCCAACTCATTGATTGTGCTCCCTCAGTCTCCAATAACCCGTGTTTCACGACGGGTGGCTCTAGCCCCGTGCGCCCCATGCACTAAGCGCTTGCGGCGAGTGTACGCCGACTGTTAAACGCTCGCATGGTTGAAGCGGATTTTATCCGTATTAATACCTGGTGGGAAATCCTTGCTGAATCCATAATGCATGCATAGTGTCGGGTTAACGTAATTATTGTATTGAGAGCGTCGGATGCAATGTTTGTTTTTTGTAATGTGAGCTTGAGCGGGTTAGTTTCCATTCGCGTAATTCGGTGCGGCGTTTTCTAACCGGAAGGGTGCTCGCCGGATTCAGTTTGGCGAGGCCGAAGCGCGCGGGTATAACTGCGGCTCGCGGCTTCGCGGCGCGAAAACAAGCAGACCAATGAAGGACGGGACATGCGGCATTCGCCTATATGCGCGTTCCGCATTAATGAATCCGAAAAATCAATTTGATTCATGTTGCGGCGCGGAATAACATGGCCGCCGTCCCTTCCATTCCCCGAGTCCGCGCGTCATGTCAGTCAAATCCATCGCTTGCAGCCCCGTGCGCCACGAACGCAGTCTGTTTGCGGCGGTCGCCGCCGTCACGCTGCTCACCGGCGTGGGCGCGGGTCTGAGCGGCATGCTGCTCGCATTGCTGTTGCACGGCATTCAGCACCTTGCCTACGGATACAGCGTCGACCACCTGATCAGCGCGGAGAGTTTTCTACAAGGTGTGACGGGCGCGTCGCCCGAGCGTCGCGTGCTGGTCCTGACAATTTGTGGACTGGTGGCGGGGCTCGGCTGGTGGGCGCTGTATCGTCTCGGCCGGCCGCTCGTGAGCATTCGCCAAGCCGTTAAATCCGGCGATCCGCAGATGCCTTTGACGAGCACGACGGTCCACGCGCTGCTGCAGATCATCACCGTGGCGCTGGGTTCGCCGCTCGGCCGCGAGGTCGCGCCGCGCGAGATCGGTTCGGCGCTGGCGGGATGGCTGTCGCGCCGCGCGGGTCTGCCGGTCGCGCAGAGCCGGATCATGGTGGCCTGCGGCGCGGGCGCCGGGCTTGCCGCGGTCTATAACGTGCCGCTCGGCGGCGCGGTGTTCGTGCTCGAAGTCTTGCTGGGCACTTTCGGATGGCCGGCGTTGGTGCCGGCCATCGTGACCGCGTCGATCGCGGCGCGCGTCGCTCAGCTGGGGCTGGGCAATGAGCATCAATACCTCGTCCCGGCGATGTCGGTGAGCGCGCCGCTGGTCGCGTGGGCCATCGTATGCGGACCGGTCTTCGGCGCAACGGCGTGGTGTTTTACGGAGTTGATGAAGCGCTCGCGCGCCGCTGCGCCGAAGGACTGGCGCCTGCCGGTGCTGTCGCTGTTGAACTTCGCGATCATCGGCGTGCTGGCGATGCATTTCCCGCAATTGCTCGGCAATGGCAAAGGCACGGCGGGCCTCGCATTCGACGGGGGCCTGACGATCAGTCTCGCCGCGATGCTGCTGGTGCTGAAGGTCGTGATCACTGCCAGCAGTTTGCGCGCGGGCGCCGAGGGCGGCTTGCTGACGCCGGGCCTTGCCAATGGCGCATTGCTCGCGATCGTGCTGGGTGGATTGTGGAGCGTGTTCTGGCCGGGGGCTTCGCTGGGCGCATTCGCGGTGGTCGGCGCGACCGCGTTTCTCGCTGCTTCGATGCAGATGCCGATTACCGCGGTGGTGCTGGTCTTCGAATTTACTCGCGTGAGCCAGGACTTTTTGATTCCTGTTCTGTTGGCAGTGGCCGGCTCGCTACTGGCTTTTCAGGCTTGCGTGAAATGGGTGCCTGCGTTGCAGCCTGGTTTCGGTTTCGACTGGAGTGGTGCGAGCGAGGTGCGCTAAGGTGAATGCCGCGCTTGCGGCATCGCGGTGCCGTCGCGAGAAGAAAGGCGAGAAGGGCGAAGGGTGGCGACTGCCGAGGCGACGATAAAAGCCACACAAAGGCTTGACGGGGTGTTTCGTTTCACTTGAAGGTGGGTGGTGCTCAGGAGAGAACTCAAATAGAACGAGTGAGCCCTGAAAATCGCAAGAAAATTACTGTCGATCGCAGCGGCATACGCGCTTGTATCCGCAAAAAACTAAGAACTCCGCGGCGCATTATCGCTTCCATGGAACGATTTCCGATATCTTGCTTCGGACGACGCCACCCGCAGTTTCCCGAAGACTGAATCGCTAAGCGAGCGAGTAGCCTTATCGAAGTTAGGTCGCGGCGGCTTTCGGCCTCCAGGTAGTGCGATCTGAGTCTCCGCCACGTTGCTCGTAATAGGCCTGACTGCTCCGAGAAGCTGTAGCGAGCGTCCGGATGATGCTGGGTCATGAAAGTCAGGGGTAGCGAAATCGGAGACGGCTATGCCATCAATCGTGCACGCGTCGGCTTCACATGGATCGCAGGCGTCGACCAGATACTCGAATGGTCCCGTGCCACGCGGTGTACGACGAGGGCGACAAGTCAGCTTGACGCGCGACCAATTCTGGCAAGGCTTTTTCGCACATCGCAAGCTTAAAGCCACTCGCAATTATCTCCACGATCTCTATGAACCCTGTATGACGGCAGATCGTCGTTTGGCGTTCCCTATGGAGGAACGGCTTTCCTAATAAGCAACACCCCTTAGGTAAAAACCCGTATAATGGGTCCCATGGGGTGCCTTGGTGCGCCAACCGCCAACCACGAACCGCTACTGAAATCTCATATGAAATCGCTCATCCGTATGGCCTTCGCAGTTGCCCTTATCGCTCCGGCGCTATCGCATGCTGCCGAGTCGCTCACGCACGCGCAGGTACGCGCGGAATTAATTCAACTGGAAGAAGCAGGCTACAACCCTGCCGATGACAACGACTACCCGCACAACCTGAAGCACGCCCAGACTATCGTGGCGCAACAGAACGAAGCTCGCACCGCGTACGGTTCGGATGCTGCCGGTGTGTCGCAATCCAGCAACAAGACGCAATCGGGCGAAAAGTGAAAAAGCTGCCCTGAATCAGGGCAGCTTTTTTATTTCAGGAATGCGAACTCGAGCCCAGAAACAGGTGGTTAAAGAGGTCATTCCATTTATTGCGCTCGGCGGCTGACATCGCAGGATCGACAGGCGTTATCTGGCTGGTCTGAAAAGGTGACGGGATATTCCGATGCGTCGGAACATAGTCCATGTTCGCCAGAATCTTTTGCGCGTCCATCGAGAGCATGTAATCGTAGAGCAACATGCCCGCGGCCGGATGCGGTGCATGTTTGAACAGAGCAATGCCATTCGCTCGCGCTACCGCGGGCTGCAACAGGAACCAGTCGATAGGAGCATTTTTTCGCTTCGCCTGCATAGGCATATAGTTGTACGTCTCAAGCGCAAGCGGTACTTCGCCTGATGCAACCATATTGTTCAGCAATGAGTTACCGTTGCGGACAGACACACCATTAGTGGCAATCAATTCCTTGAAGAAGGCGATGCCTTTTTCGGTACTCATCTGCTGACAAATGGTTGCAAACCAATCGGAGCTTTTCGACTCGAGGCCGAGTTTGCCCTTCCATTTTGGCAATAGCAGATCGTTAAAGGAGGAGGGCAGTTCTTCTTTCTTTATGGCATTCGTATTGTAAGACTGAACCCAGACAGACAGCATGGTAGACGCCCACATGCGATGTTCCGGCACCGATCCTGGAATCAGGTCTGCGAACATGGGCGATGCGACAGGCTGTAACAGGTTCTCTTGTCGCAGATTATCGAGGAATGAAGAGCCAACATGCACGTTATCGGGCATATAACGACCGGCTCGCGCTTCTGAAACGGCGCGTTGCACGACTTGCTCATCCCCAGCGCGCCAGATGTTGACCTTGACGCTGTATTTTTTCTCAAACGGACTGAATAACGGTTCGAGATCCGATTTCGCGATCGTGGTGTAAAAATTCACTTGCCCTTCTTTTGTCGCTGCGGCGAGAATCCGGGCTGCGCGATCCGATCCGGTATAGTCGGCCAGTGCAAGATTCGGCGAAATTGCCTCGGCCGATCTGGCATGGACCGGCACCAATGCCGCGCTCGACGCGAGGCCCAAACTGGCTTTCAATATGGTACGTCGGGTAATCATCCTGTCTCCATGCTTGAAATAAGACGCCCCGAATGTGGCAGATTCAGGACTGTAGTTTGCGTATGCGCGTATATCACCAATTCAAACAAATTATGCTCGGTCATGCGCCAGATTTGATAAACGTATCCGATGAATTTCTGCGTACGCCTGATCGAAGATGGACGCGGAAACGCCAGCAATGATCGTTTGCGTGCATCGCCATCCGGATGCCCACTGCGGCATGACTTTCCACCTACCGAAAGTCAGAAACGACGTATTTCGATTGCTTTAATCATTCGCCCATTTCCTCAAGTCCTCCTGTCTGACAACGCAAATTCCTTCCCCCATGTTGGAAACGGTCCCGCGTCAAGTTGCACTTCACAACTCCCACTATGTGTAAATTAGTAATTTCCCCATGACCGCGTATAATGTTTGTAGACTGATCTGAGAAATCCGACGTTCACACCTCAGAGGTAGGACCATGAAACTCCTGTTCAATGCTTTTTGCGCTGCTTTCATCCTCGTTCCAATGGTGTCGCATGCAGCCGACTCCATCACGCGCGCCCAGGTGATCACGGAACTCGAACAACTCGAAGCGGCGGGCTACAACCCCGGTGTGGCTGACGACAGCTATCCGGAGAATCTGGAGCAAGCGAAGGCGGTCCTCGAACGGCAAAAGAACGAGCAGAGCTGACCATGTAGGAAGCGGTTACGCTATTGGTTTGAGTGACGCCGCGCGGCTTGGTCATACGAAACACCGACGTCGTACCATGGCGTTTGTACATCGCCATCACCGCGCTATTGGACCGATATTGACCACGACAGGCGCGCATGCCGGTCTATTCATGAAGCGCAGCAATCGCGGCCAGAATCAGGGCGGCCAGTGAGAGGAGTCGCACAGGCAGCAGCACACCTTCGTCATGCAGCGCTTCTATTTCAATTCGCCGATTGGCGATTAAGTCTGTGCTATAGCGCTTCACGCGAGATTGCTGATAGGGGGCAGGTAGAGCACATCTAGTTTCATATAGTTCGTATGTCGAATTAGTTTTGTTGTGTGAAAGCGCGAGATTCTGAGCCTCAAACACAACCTGGACATCGAGCCATGTCCACTCATACATGCGGGCATGGCAAGACGCAAAATCAGCAACGAAATGGGCGATACTTGTACCGTTGATTCCGGAATTTGCGCCGTCGCCGCAAAGGTGGTCGCCAGCTTTTAGCGGTCGACAGTGCAGCGTGGAACGGCATTCTGTATCTCTTGCACGCACCTGCTCCTTGGGAACACCTGCCACAGAAACCCAGTTTCGGTAGGGACCTGACATGCTGGGCGTCAGCAAATCAGGCTGAGGCGCTCGCCACGAGTGCGGCACGCTTCGGGTCACGTTGTTCCGGATACACGTATGGCCCGAGACGCATGATCGAGACCACGGCGATCGAAACAAAGCCCGAAAACGTCCAGAGGGCGATCCGGTAGGAGTGTGTGAGGTCGAACGATAGCCCGGATGCGAAGATCATGATACCGGCACCCCATCCCCACGCCATCCACATCGCCCCGCTGACGCGGCCAAACAGGCGCAGGTCAAAGTAGCGGCTTACGATGAACGTAATGATGTCTGCTTCCGCGCCGATCGAAATGCCGATCAGCCCCGCAGCAATCATTGCGGTGTAAGAGGTTGCACCCGATGCGAGAATGAGCACACCGATAAGCGTCAGCGCGAACGACATCGCAGCACAATACGGTGCGTGAACGCGATCCATCAACCAGCCAGCGAACAGACGGCCCACCGCTGATGTAGAACCGGCGATCGACAGCATCGTTGCAGCAGCCGTTACCGTCTCGCCTCGATCGGTCATCATCGGTACAAACTGCGAAAGCAACGCAAGCAGCACACCGGACACACAGAAGATCGAAAGTCCCAGCAGACGGAACGTACGATCGTTGAAAAAAAGTGCCCAGAGCGATGGTAGTTCGCTTCTCGCTTCACGCGTTTTACGCACGAGCTCTTCGTCGACGCCTGGCGGCATTTTGACGAGAAAGTAGAGTGCGGGAACGGAAAAAACGGCCATCGACGCAGCGACGCCAAAATAACCGGCACGCCATCCGAAGTGCATCAGCAGGTAACCCGCATAGTGCGGCATGAACATCGCGCCCACTGCCGTACCGCCGACCATCAAACCCAGCGCAAGACCGCGCTGACGATCGAAGCGGGCACAGATTACCTTCGCATAGGGCAGCGCGTTCGTGCTCGGCGCGAACAGACCGACCGCAAGGAATGCCAGTGCGAATACCCATGGAGACGCAGGCAACACGCCCACAAGCGCTGTGGACGCCGCAAACAGGATCAGAAATAGCAGAGTAGGACGACGCACACCCATTTTGTCGATGAGCGATCCGAGAAGGATCGTTCCCGGTCCCATCGAAAACTCGAAGACAGTCAAGCCGAGCGAAACCTGTGCGCGGCTCCAGTGATTCTCCGCAGCGATCGCCTTGATAAACATGCCGAACATGAATGCCGACAACACACCTGCACCGACGGAAAGACAGACCGCACCGCCGAATACCGTCCACCATCGATTAATATCGCGTTTCAAAATATTCTCCTTGCTACGCGCCGAGTGCAGAAAGCAGATCGTCCAGATAACCGGCGTTCGTCGAAAGAACCATCATCGTACTGTAAGGACGCAGCGTCTCGGCCGTGCTGCCAGATTTCTTCTCGGAGGGGCTGATCACGACGGACACGGTGACACCATTCATGCGATATGTCTTCGCTGCGACCGCAACCGCTTGAGCATCGTCACCTTCACGGCCCGAAATCACGACGGTATCAGGCGTACCCAGCCACCCGTTTAGCGCATCAGGGTTTGGGCCGGCGTCCGCATCCGGGCACTGCAAAAGTGCGGCGAATTCGCTCGCCATCGAAAATTCCACATTGGCATAGGCGCGGCACGTTGCGACTTCTGGATCGTTATCCGTCAGCGCGATCACGCGAACGCGCCGCGGCGAGGAATTCGGAGTCTGAATTCTGTAACGCACTTCGGATGGGGTGTGGTAATCAGGCATAGCTTACTTCCGCGGATTGATCTCATGTGAATTGCACCGTTGACACCTTCGCCCTGCAAGGGGCAAGGCGAAGTCCGTTTCATCGACAGCGAATGTGTGCGTACCCATTTGCGTAACGTTGTGACGGTTCGCGGCGACAACATAGGACAAACCCTGTTGTTCTGCACCCTGGATCACAACCGCCTGATCCGTAACTGCACCGCCTCACAGATAAGCCCATTCGATGCCGTTGCCCGGAGGCACGGCAAGTTAGCGGATCGATCGAACGTCTGGAATTCCGTGCGAGACGGTCCAACTGCAACCGCAGCCTTGAAGGTGCCTGGCTGAAGAGTTCCGTTCATCAGATTTTGTTAAAAAGGCGGGGTTCGCTCTTGATGCGAACCCTCGCGCCGCTGCTTAGAATCGATGTCGCAGCAGGAGTTTTACTGCGATCTGGGTCGGTGTGGTCGAGGCACCGAGAGATCCGATTGTGGCGACCGCCGCCTTGCCGGTCGAATCGATACCTGTAGCGTGCTGCCAGATCCCGCTAAGCTGGATATCAGTGGCCTTGGAAAGGAAGTAATCTGGACCGAAATTGACCTGGCTGTAGTGTGCCGCCCTGCCGGGCGCACGCACTGTCGTATAGTCGTAGGCAGCAGCGACCATCAACGTCGGCACGATGCGATAACGAATGTTGCCTTCATAGCTGCTGAGCGTAGCCGACCCGGTGTTAGGAGTCGTAGAGGTCCTCAGCATGTCACTGAAGACCGTGCGTGTGTAGACTAAACTGACCTGACCGCCAGTGCCGAACCGGTAGCCAATACCTGCCCCGAAAATCGCCTGGTTATTTGCGGACTGAAAGCCACTGAATGAAGGCGATTTGCCCGGTGACTTGAAAGTCCGATCAGTGGGGCCTACCGCGCTATCGTAGACCGACACAGCAGGGTCGTTGATATTCTCGTACGCAATCGCGCCGAGGATAGGACCCGAATCGTAGCTCATAGCCAGTTGGTAGCGGCGATTCGTGGCAAAGTTACCCGGCGCCCCGCCCGGCGCGAACACCCCATCGAATTTGAAACCCGCGAACATAGGCGAGATATAGCGAATCGAATTGTCCCACCGGAAATTCGCGTTCAGGTTATCGAAATCGCCCTGGTGGCTCCCGACCCACGCCCAGATGCCCGTTGCTGCCAGGCGCTCGCCTATATCATCATGCATCGCGTCGTATTGTCGGCCCATCGTGAGGCGGCCATACTGCGTTTGCAGCCCCATCCATGCGGATCGACCGAAGAGGCGTCCACCTTGCGAAAGCGTGCCCGCCGATGCGTCGAACCCGTTCTCCAGATCGAATATCGCCTTCATGCCGCCGCCAAGGTCCTCGGTGCCACGCAGACCCCAACGACTACCGTTGGTTTGGCCTTTGACCATCCCGATGACCGAGCCGCCACTCTGATTGTTGATGTAGTTGATCCCTTCGTTGATGATGCCGTATAGCGTCACGGAGCTTTGAGCGTGTGCAACGCTGGCGAGGGCAGGGAAAATTATCAGCGGAAGTAATTTTGTTTTCATGTGTCTCCAATCCTGACTTTAAATGACAACCGATCTATATCCGGCTGTTCCTTGCATGCAAACACGCCGCAGTCTGTCGAACAAATCGCACAACTAATAAAGAAATGCTATTTGTACCGGCACCGGAATGACTACGGCACTGCATTCGATATGTAACGAGGCGTTGACCGGATGCCGGTCTGGACTCCAAAGCGCTAACGTGTCGCCTCAAAAGAACTGCGGTATTTTGAGGCGAGGATCAGACAGGCGGCGACACTTCCCGCCCGGCATTCTTTATTACGTGCCGTTGAACACGGTATCGAACAACGCCTGGCTTTTCGCCTGGTTGTCGATGATGTCCTTGTTCGAAATGATTTGCATCGCCACGTCCGGCAGCTTGCGCTTGACCGTCGTGTTCGTCACAGCCATATCGTGTGCCGCGTACATGACCTGACCATCGGTGAGGAGGAAGTCATAGAACAGGATCGCTGCATTCGGATGCCTGAGCATGTGCGCGACGCCAACGCCGTTCGGCTGGGTGATAGCCGGTCCGATCGAAAACCAGTCGATAGGTGCACCGGCTTCCTTCATGGACTGGACCTTGTAGTTGTAGATGCCGAAAGCCATCGGCACGTCGCCCGAGGCGACAAGATTCGCTATGAGCGTATGGCCGCGACGCACCGACACGCCGTTTTTGGCAACGATCTGCTTGAACAGGTCGATACCCGGTTGACCGCCGAGATTGTGCACCGTTTCGGCGAACCATGGCAGCGAGTCCTGGCCTTCTACGCCGAGCTTGCCTTTCCACTTCGGATCGAGCAGCTCCTTGTAGGTCTTAGGAAGATCGGCCTTTTTGATCAGATTCGTGTTGTACGCGACGGTGAACACGTTCAGGCGCGTCGCGGTCCACGCGTTGTTGTCCTGAATTGCGGCGGGAATCAGCGATTTCAGAACCGGCGAGCTGACCGGCTGCAACAGCTTCTCGCGATACATCGCTTCAAGCTGCGGGCCGTTGGTTTCGAACACGTCGGCTTCGTGGCGGCCGGCACGCCCTTCCGAAATGGCGCGTTGCAGAATGCCGGAAGCGCTTGCGCGCCAAACAGTCACGTGTACGCCGTATTTCTGCTCGAACGCCCTGATGACCGGATCGAAATCATCAGGCGGCAGGGACGAGTACACCGTCAGTTTGCCTTCCTCCTTGGCCCCCGCGATCAGTTTTTGCATGCGATCTGCGCCGCTGTATTGTGCGACAGGCTCGCTCGAGACATAACCAGCCGCGAAAGCTGGACTAGAACCCATGAACGTCAGCGTCGCACTGAGCAGTCCGGCGGTTGCTGCAAGGCGGAAAATCTTGTTCATCACCTCTCTCCGAAGTGTTTGTTATAGCCGGGCACGTCAAATGACATACCCAGCCTTTCAGCCGTGCGGATTTAACCGTTCAACGGCAGAGATTCACCAATCGGGTTGGCGAGCCCCGGCAGCGTTTCCAGCTCCTTCGCGTACGCGCCATCCATCTGCATGGCGAGCCCGATCTTTTCCAGTTCCGACGAGAACGTCGAACGGATGACCGGACTTTCGTCCGCGTAGTCGATCTGGCAGCCGCCAATGCGACGCGAAATCCACGCCTTTGGCACGCCTTGCGAATTGCGCTGCGATACGACTTCGTGTTTGAGGGCGAGGTAACGTGACGGATTTGGGTTCGTGTTGAAGTGCTGGTGAAACTCGCCGTTGGCCGGCGTGATCAGCGAACCGGCTTGCCAGTCGTAACGCTTCGGTTCTTCGCCTTCACGCCACATCATCGAGTAGCCCGAACCGCTCATGATGATGACGTGCGCGCCAGGACCGTGCGAGTGCGCTTTCTTGTACGTCGAGGTAGGGAACTGTGAAATGTGGCTGTTCTGCGAACCGCGCGCCATGTTGAAGCGGATATGACCGCCGCCGGCACCACGTTCAGCGGCGCTGACCAGCGGCAGGTTTACCGCGTCAGCGACGAAATTCGTGTCCATCAGCAGACCCTTCTGTTCGCCGCCGTTAGCGAAATAGTCGGGCTCGCCGTTGAAACGGTTCTTGAAATCGTACGCGGTGCCGAAAATGAAATCGATGTCTTCGAGCGCGTTGATCGTAGGAGGGCCGTTCGTGACCGCGACGAAACGTGCGGCGTCCTTGCCAGACGTGTTGTAGTGCGTGTGCCAGCAGTTCAGCGGGATGGCGAAGAGGGCACCGGCTTGCCACTCGAATGTGACTTCCGCGCCTGCTTCGTTGCTAACAGTCGTCGATCCCCGGCCGCTCAGGACATAGATCATTTCTTCGAACAACTGCCGCTGCGGTGCGAGCGATTTGCCCGGCGGGATTTCACAGACGTAGCAGTCGTTCGACGTGCGCGACGCTTCGTGATTGATGTAGACGCCCTTGCCGCCACGACGCGCCCAATCCTTCAGATCGACCGTACGCAGGTCCTGGATGTAGTGACCGTCGATGATGTCCAGCCCTTGCTGGGCGATCCAGCGCGTATACGCCGTTTCCTTCTCGGTAGCGAATTTCTTCGCCATGTCCTCGGAAACAACTGCGTTCTTGCTCATTTACTTCTCCATTCAATGCTTGTTTCGTACACCCAAAGATAGCCCGCTGACCTGCGAGCTAACTGATTCAGGCATTCCTCAGACGGTTGCCGCGTTCTTCAGGTACTCGCGAATCTTCTCGGCCGTGAGCGTCAAGGTCGGATCGTATTCCGGCGCGTCTTCGAGTTGCTGCAGATCGTTGAGGCCGCTCTTCCAGAAAATGCGGTTGATCGCAGAAATCAGGCGCACGGGGCGATCCGGATCTGCGTTGAAGTGCTGGTGTGCGGTACCGGGCGGAATGTAGATCACGTCGCCAGCCTCCCAGTCGAAGCGCTTGACTTCCCCGACCGGCTTCCACGCGTACTGATCGACGATTTCGACATCGTAGTCCTGGTGCAGGTCATAGCCGCGACCTTCGAGCACGTACAGGCACTCTTCTGCCAGGTGCCGGTGCTTACCCGACTTGCTGCCCGGCGGAATGATCTGCATGTAGGCGTCGACCGTCTCCATGCGCGTGTTCATGCCTTCGTTCAGCAGGTGCTTGAGCAGGCCTTGACGAGACATTTCCCACGGCATGTTCTCGGGTCGCACGATCTTTGCGCGCTTGGCGTTACGCTCCGAGGCCTGTTCAGCGTTTTCCAGCAGGTCCTTGTAAAGCGCGCGATTTTCTTCGCCTGCAAGCCAGTTTCCGGATTCGGTCCATGCCATGATTAGTAGCCTCCTTCCGGATGATTGAAATCAGTTTCTTCCATACGTGCGACGAACCCAGCACCGGTCGGCGACGGCTCGTCAGGCCGAGGCTCGACGGTCTTTTGGAACAGCATGTTCATGAACATGAACATCGGCTTCGTCTTGATGACGAGCGCACGTGCAGGCTTGTCCAGGCTGCGGTTGAAGTGCTGGTGCACGCAATTGTTGTGCACAATCGCGATGTCGCCGGCTTCCCAGTCGTAGCGGATGCCGTCGTGCACTTCGTAACCGATGCCGTCGAGGATGTAGAACGCCGCTTCGTTCACATGGCCATGCTTCTGCGAATGACCGCCCGGCGCATATTCTTCGAGATGGATGTGGAACGTCTGCGTGATTCCGTTCTTCGGCTGCACATAGTGGCGGCTGAAGGTCTGGGGTCCCTTGCTGAACTTGACTTCTTTACCTTTACGTACGCGCGGAACGGAACGCAGACGCTCCAGTTCTGTATTCAGGTTGTACGCGCCTTCGATGCCACGCACGAATACACGGTTCTTCACATTACCGGCGGCGCTGTGATGCGACTCTTCAGCGCGCTGATCTTCCTCATACATCGCGTTCGTGTCGATGTTTGTTTCAGCCATAGTGCCTCCTTGTTGATACAGCGAATTTACTGAGGGTTCAACGCGATACAGCGGGCTGGATCAATCGTGACCCAAATCTTCGCGCCAACCGGCTCGCGATGCGACGGATGCGCACGGGCGAGCAAAATCTGTTCACCGACTTTGACCTGCAAATCAAGCGTTTCGCCAAGGAATACTTTGGAATAGACGGTACCCTCGAACACATTGTTGTGCTCGATCGTCGGTTTGCTATCGAAGATTTCCAGGTTCTCCGGGCGCAACGACACTACCGCTTTTGCACCAACGTTCATGCCCTCACTGTGGTCCACCGTGATCGGACCGATGGCCGAATCAATGGTCAACTTCTGACCATCCGTGTTTCGGACAGTGCCATCGACAAAGCTCGTCGTGCCGATGAAATCCGCCACAAACCGGTTGGCCGGCTGTTCGTAGATGTCGCGAGGGCGCGCCTTCTGGACGATGTGGCCGTCCTTCATGATGGCGATTTCGTGCGACATCGCGAGCGCTTCTTCCTGGTCGTGCGTCACGTAGATCGTCGTGACTTTCAGCTCACGTTGCAGACGCTTGAGTTCGAAACGCATCTTGTCGCGCAGCTTTGCGTCGAGATTCGACAGCGGCTCATCGAGCAATAGCAGTTTCGGCTCCATCACGATCGCGCGGGCGAGTGCCAGGCGCTGCTGTTGACCGCCGGACATCTTGGTTGCATCACGGTCTGCTGCATGATCGAGGCCGACTGCGGTGAGCGCGCGCATTACCTTGTCGGCAATCTGCTGCTTCGTGAATTTCTTCGTGCCGACTTCAAGCGGAAAGCTGCAATTCTTGAACACGGTCATGTGCGGCCAGATGGCGTACGACTGAAATACCATGCCAAACTGACGTTTGTTCGGCGGCACGAAGGTCTTGCGATCAGCATCGAAGACGGTCACGCCATTCGCCGTGATTTTGCCGCCGTCGGGTTTTTCAAGACCCGCGATCGAGCGCAGGGTAGTGGATTTACCGCAACCGCTCGGGCCGAGCAGCGTGAATAGTTTGCCTTCAGGAACCTCGAAACTCACATTTTCAATGCCCGCGACTTTCACGCCCTGACTGTCGAGATACACGGTGTTCAGATTCTGAATATTCAGCATTGTCGTCTCAATAATTTCTGGAATGGCGAATTCAGACCGCTTTCACGCCGAATTTGCTGCCCACCCACTGCGCGAACGATACGAGCGCGAGCAGACCAATCACGAACATGACGCTCAATGCCGACAGTTCGACGTATTGCCCGTTTTGCCATAGTTCCCACACCACGACGGAAATCGTTTCGCTACCGGGGCTGTACAGCAGGATCGAAGCGGACAGTTCACGGATCGATACGATGAACACGTAAATCCAGCCGCCCATCAAACCCGGCTTGATCAGCGGCAAAACGATACGAAAGAACGTCGTGCCCCAGCCAGAACCACACATTTCCGCCGATTCTTCCAGTTCCTTTGACAGCTGAACCATCGAGGTTTGTGTATAACGCATCCCGTAGGGCATGAATCGTGTGACGTATGCGATCAGGAGAATCCACAACGTGCCGTAGATTCCGATGTTCACATTCAGGAAGAAGATCATGAATGCCAGACCCAGCACCAGACCCGGAAACACCATCGGAAGCGACGCAAGGTTATCAAGCAGCCAACGGCCCCGAATCTTCGTTTTGATCACGATCCAGCACACGATTGCGGAAAGCAGCATCACACCCGTTGCGCACGAAAACCCGAGAAGCAAACTGTTACCGACGGCTTCCTTGAGCTCCGGATAGCGGAAGATGTAGCGGTACGAATCAAGCGTCAGATGACGCAAAGCTTCCATGGACGGCGGCGCATAAAACTTCTGGAAAGATGACCACAGCAGTACAAGCAGAGGCAGCACCACAATCACAAGCGCATACAGCACAAAGATTGCCGCAGTGAGATAGCGCCATGGTCCGAGGTCGATTGCGCGTGCACGAAACGCTTTGCCGGTGACCGTCGTGAATCTGCCGCCTTTGGCAAGCAAGCGGCTCTGGATAAAGATACCGACCGAAGTGATGAGCAGCAGGATGGTTGAATACGAAGCGGCCAGTCCAGTCGGCGTCGGATATTGCTGCAATGCTTCGTAAATCGATGACGTGAGCACCTGAATTTTTACCGGCAGGCCGATCAGCGCAGGCACCTCGAACGATTCGACGGCCCGCACGAAGAGGATCAGCACCGTCGAGACGATTGCAGGCACTGCAAGGCGAAATGTGATGCTGAACGTCGTCCTGAGCACGCCTGCGCCGCTCATGATGGCGGACTCTTCGAGCGACGGGTCCATGCCACGAAACGCTGCCGACATCAGCAGGAAAGCCATGGGGGAATATTGCAATCCGTCGATCCAGATCATTCCGCCCATGCTGTAGATGTTGAACGGCGGATGCGAGAGACCAAACCAGTGCATCAGCGAAACGTTCAGCACGCCGATTTTGGGGCTGGCAAGCAGAATCCAGGCAATCGTGAAGAGGATCGCCGGATTGATGAGCGGAACGACCGTCACGACCGAAAAGAATTGGCGTAAAGGTGTATTGGTACGCTCGTTGATCCAGGCAAGACCCGAACCGATAACGAACGAAACGAGTGCGGCACCAATGGCGAATTCCACCGAATTGGCGAAAGCCGACCAGGAGTCGGCGCTACCGAATGCAATCCGATAATTGTCGAGGGTAAATACCGAAGGCGTATCTGCACCCTGCGGCGTCATGAAACTCTGCCAAAGCAGGAAGCAAAGCGGGATCAGCGCCAGTACCGCGACGATGAGAATTGCGGTGCCGACCACCAGCCATTTTGAATCGTGCCGCTTCCAGAATCGGGGCGGCGTATTGGTGACATCAAGTTGAAGCTCCACCAACTCTCTCCTCACGTAACTTCATTTCGTGTGTTCCTTTATACAGAACGGCGTTTCTATATGCAGGTCAGCAGACGTATTGGGCGCGCCTGGTTCATTTTTGTCAAGGCATAGAGGGGGCGGGTTAGCCCTAGGATGGACAGTTTTATTGGCTCCGGTCGCTTTCATTCTTGTGCAACCAAAGAGAGACGGCAGTATTTCAAAGGGAGCGATTCTTATATGTGGATGACCGTTCCATTTTTGAACTACTATCGTTGCTTGAGCTACGGTATGATCGCTGCACATACGCAATACAAACCGGAGACGCCTGATGCCGAACGATGCAACCGTTCATTCGCTTGACGATCACCTATACGGTTACGATCCCGACCATGAGCACGGTGACGATGCTGATCATGATCACGACCACGATTTTCCAGAGTCCGAAACGAATCAGGAAGCCGTGTGGCTGCTCGATAACGTCGTTCTCAACAGCGTAGGCATCGACATCGGTTCGTCGGGTACGCAGCTTGTCTTCTCGCGCATCCACATGCGGCGCATCGCTGAGGAGCTCTCAAGCCGTTACATCATCGTGGGGCGCGAGCCGATCTACCAGAGCCCGATTTCGCTCACACCGTATCTGAGCGAAACGCAGATGGATACTCAAGGGCTCGAACGCATCGTTGCTGCGGCCTACAAGGAAGCCAATCTCGGTCCGGACGACATCGATACGGGTGCGGTGATCCTGACCGGTGAAGCGCTACGTCGCGAGAACAGTGAAGGCATTGCAGATATGCTCGCGGAACAGGGCGGCGAATTCGTCTGCGCGACTGCCGGGCATCACATGGAAGCAATGCTGGCCGTGTATGGTTCGGGCGCAGCAAAATATTCGCATGAGCATAAAAAGCGCGTGCTCAATGTCGATATCGGCGGCGGCACGACCAAGCTGGGTCTGGTGGATTGCGGCAACGTGATCGGCACGGCTGCAGTTCACCTGGGTGGCCGTTTAATCGTGACTGACCAGGGAGGGCGCATCACGCGCCTCGACCCGGCAGGCAAGGAACACGCACGGGCAGCAGGATTCGCTTGGGAAATCGGCAGCCAGACGACGCGCGAGCAGCTCGAACAGGTTGCCGACTGGATGGCACAGACGCTTGTACGTGTACTGAGCGAGCGCTTCACCGCGGACGATCTGAATTCACTGTTCCTGACCGATCCGATTGCTGATTTGGGCAAGCTGGATGGTCTAATCTTCTCGGGCGGTGTGGGCGAATATGTGTATGAGCGCGAATCGCGCGACTTCCTCGACCTCGGGAAATTTTTCGGGTCTGCGGTGCGTCGACGCTTGCTCGCAAATCAAGTGGCCTGGCCGCTGCTGCCTGCCATCGAGTGCATTCGCGCGACCGTTCTCGGCGCTTCCGAATACAGCATCCAGTTGAGCGGTAACACCACTTTCATTTCGAATCCGCGCAATCTGCTGCCGCGCAAGAATATGCAGGTCGTGCCGATCGAAGAACGCATGCCCGAAGTGATCGACCGGGCTGCGGTCGTTGAGTCGCTGCGCAAGAGCTTTCAGCGCTACGACCTGAAAGAGGGTGAGCAGGACGTGGCAATCGTGGTGCGCTGGGCGGGGCCGCCGGAATATTCGCGTCTGGCTGCACTCGCGCGCGGGCTGATTGACGGAAATCCGTTGACCATCGCTGCCGGCAAGCCGCTATACGTCATTGCTGATGGTGACATCGCCAATTCGCTCGGCAACTTGCTGCGCGAAACACTGGACGGAAATGACCTTTTCGTGATCGATGGCGTTTCGCTGCGAGGGCTCGATTACGTCGATCTGGGCCGCATCCGTATGCCGTCACGCACCGTTCCTGTCACGGTCAAATCGCTGGTGTTCAGCGAAGACCCGAGCCTGCACGGTAAATCCGATACGTCCGAATGGCATACGCACGAGGATGGCACCGTACATCGTCATCATCACCACGTAACCGCAGGCAAGCATCAACATCACGATCATGCACACGCACACGGCCATCACCATCATCACGATCATGACCATAGTCACGGTGCTGATCACGGGCATCACCACCATGCGGATCACACGCATGGCCACTCGAGCAGCCAAGACTAACTGCTAAAGCTACAAACGCCGTCACACGTGCAAATGCTCGTGCGGCGGCGCACTCTCTTTCATCAGCGGCATCAGATGCAGATTGCTATTGCGCACGCCACGCTGTGACGCAAGCGACCATGCGAACTGCTGAATCGTATCCACTTCGCCACGTAGCACGAGCGCTTCCAGGCAATTGTCGTGGTCGAGATAGATGCGACTACTGCTAACGATCAGTGCGTGCTGTTCGTGATACGCATCCGACAGGCGCTGCGCGAGTTCGCGTACGCCGTGCTCGAACACTATCGTCAACGTGCCGACACATTGCGCGTGAGCGTCAGCCAACAATTCCTTTGAACGATGGGCGCGCAGGATGTCACGCAGCGCCTCTGAGCGGCTGCTGTAGGCGCGCCGCTTCATCGTGTCATCAAGCGTCGCGAGCAGGAAATCGTCAATCGTAATCGTGATGCGTTGCATGTCGCCTATCCGTTTCGCGGGAATTGCGTCTTGACACCACCATAGCATAGCCCTCATTATTCCCTCAATGCGTTCCATATAAAGATTTAACGTTCTCCTATATGGAATGAAAGGCATGGTCGATAGTGTGAGGAAATTCTAAATAAGTATGAGCGATGCGGGATCTGCGCATGGCGATCTTTCGGTGGAGACATGAATGATTCAATTCCTGAAGTTCCTGTTCAACGATGCCGGCCCGAATATTCGAGGCCGTATTGCTGCGATGTACGCGCTCCTGGCCGTGTTCAATATCGGGGCATGGGCGTGGGCGTTCATCACGTTTCACGGCCAGCCGGTGCTGCTCGGTACCGCCTTTCTTGCCTACA
The DNA here is from genome assembly GCF_902859935.1 of Paraburkholderia fynbosensis. Lineage (GTDB taxonomy): Bacteria > Pseudomonadota > Gammaproteobacteria > Burkholderiales > Burkholderiaceae > Paraburkholderia > Paraburkholderia fynbosensis. The sequence continues at coordinate 413,559 of NZ_CADIKI010000001.1, read as the reverse complement.
GCTTTGGTCTGCGTCACGCGGTTGACGCCGACCATATCGCCGCCATTGACAACGCGACGCGCAAGCTTATGCAGGAGGGGCAGCGGCCGGTGACGGTGGGTTTCATGTTCTCGCTGGGTCATTCGACCATCGTGATCGCTGCAACCGCTGCGATTGCAGCTACCGCCTTAACGTTGCAACATCGCTTCGAGGCGTTTCAGCAAATCGGCGGTGTGATCGGCACGCTGGTATCGGCCGGTTTCCTGTTCGTGATCGCCGCAATCAATCTCATCGTGCTGAAATCTGTGGTCGCTACGTTCAAGCGCGTGCGCCGCGGCGAGCGTTACGATGAGGAGGGCTTCAATCTGCTGCTTGCCAATCGCGGCCTGCTCGCGCGCATTTTCAAACCGATGTTCCGATTGATCACGCGCAGCTGGCATATGTACCCGCTCGGGGTGTTATTCGGACTCGGCTTTGATACGGCATCCGAAATCGGCTTGCTCGGTGTTTCGGCTACTCAGGCGTCACACGGCGTGCCTGTCTGGTCGATCATGGTATTTCCCGCACTGTTCACGGCAGGAATGTCGCTCGTTGATGCGACCGACAGCATCCTCATGCTGGGCGCGTACGGCTGGGCGTTCATGAAGCCGATCCGCAAGCTCTACTACAACATGACCATTACGTTGGTGTCGGCGGTTGTCGCAATCGGCGTTGGTGGGGTAGAAGCACTCGGGCTGATCGCAGACAAGTTGCATCTGAACGGCGCGTTCTGGGATGAAATCGGTGCGATCGGAGATAACTTCGGGATGGTTGGCTATGCGATTATCGGATTGTGCGCGTTCATCTGGCTGGCCTCTACAATCGTGTACAAGTGGCGGCGTTTCGATGAAGTAGAAGTGTAATCGCGATGGCGAAACGGAACGATAAGTGCCTTCCTCGTGGAGTCGCCCGTTTTGGCCTGATGGTAGTACTTGCCGCGTTCGATTCGAACGCGCTGGCTCAAAGCAGCGTGTCCCTGTACGGCGAAATCGATGCTAGCGCCGTTTGGGCAAACAATGTCCATGGCGGGCATCAATTTCAGTTGGCATCAGGTCTGATCGATGGCAGTTTCTGGGGCATGCAAGGTTCTGAAGACTTGGGCGGCGGTAGTCACGCAACCTTTCGTCTCGAGCGTGGTTTCAGCGTCGCAACAGGCACTGATCAGAACGACCATCCGTATTACGTAGGCCTCGCGAATGACAAATATGGAGCGCTAACGCTTGGGCACCAATACGATTCTATCCACGACTACCTGGCGCCGTTCACGCTGACCGGAGGCAATGGCGGCACGGCGTTCGCGCATCCATTCGACAATGACAACGCGAATAATTCGTGGCTCGCGCGCAACTCAATCAAATACACCAGTTCATCGTTTGACGGGCTGAGTGTTGGTGGGATGTATGCGTTCTCGAATGCAGCGGGGCAGTTTGCCGACAATCGGGCCTACAGCATTGGGGCGAATTACGGCAACGGCGATTTCAGCGCAGGTGCGGCGTGGCTACATACGGACGGGCGGGGCAGCACGGAAGGCGGCGCTTACGATGCAGTAACGTTGCCGGGCACGACTCGCAATACGTTCGATGCTTCAGTTCAGACACAAAACACGTTCGGTATCGGTGCGAGCCAGGTGTTTGGTCCGTTCACATTGGCGGCATCCTGGACGCGCTCGATTTATGGCGGTATAACCGACACGGAAACGGGTCTGCCTGCTCGAGCTGTCGCCTTCGATAACTACGAAATTAATGGGACGTGGCAAGCGGGCGCTTCGCTGTCGCTTAGCGGTATGTACACGTACACGAAGGGTACGTACGCGCATTGGAATCAGGGCGCAGTGCAAGCCGGTTACACGCTCACGAAGCGCACTGATACCTACATTGAAGCAATCTATCAGTGTGCTTCGGCTGGAGCACCCGCCGTTATCAATTCGATCATGGCTTCGAGCAGGAGCAGTCAATTGTTGTTCGCGGCGGGCATTCGCCATCGCTTCTGAAATCTCAAACGCAGAAGCGGGCAGCAGCCGCTGCCCGTTTCGCTCTATCAGAGCGGCACGTAGAACGCGGCCACGAAAACTAGCGCTACGGCTGACATCAGAATGTACGGATTGAGCTTGGTGAAGTAGATGACGCCAGCGGCAGTAGCCGTTGTTGCCCATGCGAGCGCAGTCGCGTGCATGGATTGCATCACGGCGACAGCCCCGGCGAAAATCAGACCAACCGCGACAGGTGCCAGCCCGCGCTCGATGGCGCGACGCCAACGCGTTCCTTCGCTCTTGTGCCAGAACAACGTCACGGTCACGAATACCGTTGACGACGGGATGTACATAGCGAGCGTCGCAACGATCGCGCCTACAAAGCCTTCCAGATGCCAGCCGATCAGCGCGGAAATGAGGGTAGTCGGCCCAGGGGATACTCGGGAGATCGCAAACAGGTCCGCGAATTCCTGACCCGAAAGCCAGTGGTAGACCGACACACTTTGAATCTGGATATCGGCAATGATGGTCTGGCCGCCGCCGAACGACAATGCGGAAAGCGGCGCGAACAGAAAAATAATTCTCAGCAGGACGTTATCCATTTAGTTTTCCATAGCAGCGCAAAGGATACTGAGTGGAGCGAGTACGAGCACGACAGGCACGGTAGGCCAATGCAGCACCCCGACCGCGACAAACGCGATGATGGCAAACACGTAGCGGAGCAGCTTGCGCTCGATGCGCACCGCAACCTTGGCGCCCATCGAGAACGTCGCACCAACACCGGCAGCGGCAATGCCGAGCAGCAGGAAGTGCGTGAGCGGATAGCCCGAGAGATGCGTATAGATCACTGCCAAGACGAGCACGACGACAAGGGCAGGCGAAATCATGCCGAGCGCGCCAATAAGCGCGCCGAGTGGCCCACGCAGACGCTGGCCGACATACAGCGAGACATTGACCGGATTTGCACCGGGCATGACTTGCGAGAGGGTCATACCAGCGACGAAGGCATCGTTATCCAGCCATTTGCGTTCCTCCACGACGGCGCGATAGGACCATGCGGCAGTGCTACCGCCGAACGACATCACGCTGATGCGCACGAAGGTTGTGAATATGTCCCATAACGCAATTTTTTGAGCTGCAGGCGTGGCAGTAGATTCTTCGATGGTGGACATGGCACGAAGTGGACAAGGGTTAAAGTATGTTCCATATGAGGGAACCGCGTTCTGATATGATCTGTATATTTAGCACGCTGTTCAGATGCCGGGCAATCAGGTTTTACGCGATGTATGCGCTCGTTGTGCTACGCAAGATAAAAAAAGCGCTGTGCCTGCCGGGACACAGCGCCTTGAGGGTATATGTACTTTTTCGTCCACTTTTTTGCGACTTATACAAAAAAACACTTTGGGTTCAATGAGTCGAAGATCTCTCAAGTCGCCAAAGTCGCTGTCGTTGCGAGCTTGCTACGAGAGGCTTCTCACGCCGTTACCGCCAGATTTTGCACGGGTCGAACGAGTACCCCCGTAACAGCGCGTATTGTTCGAAAAGATGTATAGAGAGTACGGAGCAATTGCGGCGCCATCGGTGGAGCGTCGAGCATACGCATGCATGGTTCGCCGGTTTCGGCGCCGCGCCGATCGGAATGCCGATCTCGCCTCACGCGTTTTACGCACAAGCTCTTCGTCGACGCCTGTCGGCATTTTGACGAGGAAGTAGAGCGCAGGAACGGAAAAAACGGCTATCGACGCAGCGACGCCAAAATAACCGGCACGTCATCCGAAGTGCGAATATCCATGGAGACGCCGGTAACACGCCCACGAGTGCTGTGGACGCCGCAAACAGGATCAGAAATAGCAGAGTAGGACGCACCGCGGCGGGCCTTCGCGCTGCAAGGTGCGCAGGGCGAAGTCCGTTTCATCGAGAGCGAATGGGTGCGTACTCATCTGCGTAACGTTGTGACGGTTCGTGGAACAGTTGCCGCTCCGCGCGATGCACAGTCAATCACGGGGGTATTCGCGCTCTTCGTTCATTTTCTGGCGAGAGCGGCGCGTCACGCCGTTATCGCCAGATCCTGCATGAATCGAATTAGTACCGCATGTCCTAATTGGCTAGCTCAAGGGTGATAGCCAAGAGTTGCAGAAATGCCATCAGCGGCGGCGATCAAATGCGGCACTGCCGCTCGCAGCGCCTTCTTCGTGAGACGTTGTGCAGGTCCGCCGAAACCGATCGCCGCGACCACATTGCCCGTAGTGTCACGCACGGGCGCAGCAATGCCGCGCATGCCTACTTCCGATTCCTCATCATCGATCGCATAGCCGTCGCGACGCACTTCCTCAAGCGCTTTCCGAAACACTTGCGTATCCGTGTTCGTCTTGGGTGTTTGCGCAACGAGTCCCTGCCTGATCGCGCGTGAAACGACATCCGGCGTGCTGAACGCGAGGAGTACGTGCCCTTCTGCTGTATAGCAGGCAGATTTGCGCACACCGATATACGAGCGCATGCGGATCGCCTGTTCGCTTTCAAGGTTGAACATGTAGACGACGCTCGTATCATCCAGAATCGCAAGGTGTACGGTTTCGTCTGTCTGTTTGCGCAACACGTGCAAGAACGGCAGCGCCTGTTTTGTCACGTCGAAACGTCGGCGCACGAGGCCGCCAAGGGTGAACAATTGGACGCCGAGGCGATAACGGCCGTTATCCGGGTTCTGTTCCAGCATTCCCTCAGCGAGCAACGCAGCGCACAGGCGATGCACTGTGCTCTTTGCGAGGCTCATGCGCTTTGACAGTACGCTAATGCCCAGTTCGGGCTCCTCTTCCGAAAACAATTTGAGTAGTCGCAACGCCGCCGTCACCGACGACAGCCTGCGCGGCCCATCCTGTTCCGCTTCATTGTTCAGCATGGTTTTTGCGTCCAATTTACCAATCCTCGTTAAATCTAGCGCTCCATAGTCACGGACCGCAATCTTCTATTTATAAGCGCAACCGGATGTATTCCGCCAGCGTTCTCTCTCAATACATGCGGACTAACCCTAGCCCCTTTGCGTTTGCCTTGACTTTTGCATCGGATAAAAGGGAAACTCATTCCGTTCCATTATAACATATACAGTTCCACATATAGGAACATTTTTTGTTGGCGCGGCAGTTAAGGGTAGCATCACTTGTGTCGAATCCCAAAACCGATGTAGTGCACCCGATAGCCACGAAGATCCAGTAAAGGAGACAGGCAGTGAAAGGCATCAGGATTGTGGGCGCGGCGCTGGCCATGTGTTTCATGCTGAACTCGGCCGCAGCGGTCGCTACAGGCTTGCAGACCGTTCACGTGGGTATTGCGGATGCAAGCAGTGATGTCGTGTTCTTCATTGCCGACAAGAAGGGCTACTTCCGGGCCGAAGGCATCGACGCGAAATTCATTCCGTTCGACTCCGGCGCGAAAATGGTTGCGCCGCTCGGTTCCGGGCAACTGGAGGTCGCGGGCGGTTCTCCGTCCGCAGGGCTCTACAACGCCGTGATGCGTGGCATCGGTATCAAGATCGTCGCGGACAAGGGATCGACGCCGCCGGGCTATGGTTATCAGCCGTTGCTCGTGCGCACGGATCTCGTCAAGAGTGGTCGTTACAAGACGCTCGCAGACCTGAGGGGCATGAAGATTGCCGGTAGCGCGACCGGCAGCGCTTCTACGTCCACGATGAACGAAGCGCTCAAAAAAGCAGGCCTTAAACCGAGTGATGTCGAGCGCGTCTATCTCGGCTTTCCGCAGCACGTGATGGCACTCCAAAACAAGGCCGTGGACGCATCTCTGACAACTGAGCCTTCCGCCACTCAGGCGGTTCGCAGTGGCGCGGCAATCCGTGTGATGGGCGATGATCAGATTTACCCGAATCATCAGCTTGCCGTCCTGCTCTATTCGGACACATTCATCCACGATCATCCGGACACCGCCAAGGCGTTCATGCGCGCATATCTGCGCGCGGCGCGCGATTACAACGATGCGCTCAAGGACGGGAAGATCGCGGGCGCGAACGCGGAGGAGGTGATTTCGATCCTGACTCAGTACACGTCAATCAAGGATGCCTCGCTCTATCGCAACATTGTTCCTCAAGGCACGAATCCCGATGGCAAGCTCAACGTCGCGAGTCTTGAAAATGACCTGTCGTACTTCAAGAGTCACGGCGACGTGAAAGGTAGCGTCACGGTTTCCGAACTCGTCGATCCGTCTTTTGCGCAAGCGGCAGACGCAGCGCTTGGCCCGTACCAGCGGCGTACGAAATGACAGGAAAGTGTTTTATGGCAACGATTGATTCAGGCACGATGCAAGACGTGTCCGTGAAGATCCGGCTCAGTAATCTCACGAAATCGTTCCAGACGGGAGGCGGCACGGTGACGGCGCTCGACAATGTTTCGCTCGACATCCCCACCGGCTGTTTTTTCATGATCGTTGGGCCATCCGGTTGCGGCAAAACTACGCTGCTGCGTATCCTTGCGAATCTCGAATCTCCTACGAGCGGAACCGTCGAAATCACGTCGCCGGCGCAGAATCGGCCCGGGAATTCGATGGTTTTTCAAGGCGATTCGCTGTTTCCGTGGATGACGGTGTTTAACAATGCAGCTTATGGACTGACGCTTCGCGGTGTGCCAAAGGCGCAAATTCGCGAGACGGTTGACTACTACCTTGATCGCACAGGCCTGACCCGGTTTGCGAAGGCCTATCCTCATCAACTCTCGGGCGGTATGCGACAACGCGTTTCCATCGTCCGTGCGTTCGCAAACGATCCAGACATCCTTTTGATGGATGAGCCGTTCTCGGCGCTCGATGAACAGAACAAGGTTCTGTTGCAGGAGGAATTGCTTCGCATCTGGGATGAAACGCGCAAGACGGTGCTGTTCATCACACACAGCGTTGACGAAGCGGCGACGTTAGGCGATCGCATCATGATCATGACAGCGCAGCCTGGTCGTGCCAAACGCATCATTGACGTTCCGTTCCAGCGTCCACGCTCGGTGCTCGAACTGCGTGCCCAACCGGAATACGGCGAATTTGTTTATTCAATCTGGGCAGAATTGCGCGAGGAAGTCGAGCGCGTGCGTTCGCGCGACCTTGGTGAGAGAGCATGAGTACTATATTGAGCACTACGCCGTCGAAACGACGCAAAATAAGTAAGGGGCAACGTGATCGAATGATCAGCATTGCATCGCCCATTTTGTTACTGCTGCTATGGCAGGCCGCAGCGCAGATGGGTCTCATTGACGTACGCTTCTTCCCTGCGCCCGCGCAGATCTTCACCACCTTTATCGCGCTCGTCAAGGACGGCTCGCTATGGGAGAACACCTCGGCGACGCTTTTGCGTCTCTTGTGGGGTGGATTGATTGGCGGCATTCCTGCACTAATGCTAGGTGTTGCAACCGGTCTTTCTAAGCCGCTGCGCGCCGTATTCGAGCCTCTGATTGCTGCAACCTATCCGGTTCCGAAGAGCGCGATTTTTCCCCTTTTGATGCTGATTTGCGGTCTCGGTGAAGCGTCGAAAATAGCGATGGTCGCTATTGGCGTCTTTTATCCGCTGCTCATCAATACGACTACGGGCGTGCTCGAAATCAACAAGATCTATCTGGACGTGGGCCGCAATTTTCGCGCGAATCCGTGGCAGGTATTTCGTACTATCGCACTGCCCGGTGCCGTGCCGCATATCATGAGCGGTATCAAGCTGGGTTTCGGGCTCGGCCTGATGCTGATCGCCATTGCCGAAATGATCGGCTCGAAGAGCGGTCTTGGCTACATGATCTGGAATGCCTGGGAATTGCTCTCGGTCGAACAGATGTATGTCGGCCTGATTGTTATTGCCATCCTTGGCTACGGCATCTCGCTGCTGCTGAACGAAATTGAACGCAAGCTGATTCCATGGAAGTGAACATGATGAGTGGGTATATGCAGCAGAAAAAAGAGCTCGTCGACGCAATCCTGATGCTCGAACGCGCCGAAGTGATCGACTTCAACGGTCACTTTAGCTGGCGTTTTCCAGGTCAGGACCACATGCTGATCAATTCTGGCGCATCGGTGCGTAGCGCGCTTACCGTGGATGACATCGTGACGATCGATTTCGACGGCAATCTGATTGAAGGCGATGTAGCCCCGCCGATGGAATTCCACATTCACTCGGAAATCTATCGTAAACGTCCTGACGTCAATTCGGTCGTGCATACGCACCCTACCTGGTCCACCCTCTTCAGCATGACAGGTAATGCGGTGAAACCGGTGATCATGCAGGCGTCAGTGCTCGGTGAGATTCAACGGTTCCCGAAGACTGTTTCGATCAACACAAGGCCTCTCGGTGAAGAACTGGCGGAATGTCTCGGCGCGCACCGCGTCGCAATGCTCAAATCGCACGGCGCGGTGATTGCGGCCGAAGGTATTCTTGAAGCGTTCGTGCTCGCGTTTTATCTCGAAGAGAATGCGCATCGTCAGTACCTTGCACAACAAATCGGCGAGCCGATGGTTCTGTCGCCGGAACAGATCGAAACGATCAGTCGTAACCTGTGGAAACCGAAATTGCTGCAAAAAGTGTGGGCCTATCATGCTGGGAAGATCCGCGCATAGCTGCATCCGGCGCCAAACATCCATCGCGAGCGCATACCAATCTATGTGATGACGGGCTTTCTCGGCAGCGGTAAGTCTGTGCTGCTCGCACGCCGGATGAAGGAAGTACCCTTTTCGAACGCGGCGTAATAGTGCAATTCGTATTCCGCGACAGGTTCGCGCAGATTGCGAGGCGACATCAGCTATGGCAGCTGCGAAAAGCGGTCTGACCTTGATCGTGAAGAGAAAGCAGAGGTCTTAACTAACAAGCTATCGCACGCAGCGAGGGAAGCACGCGCCAGGCATCTTTTGAATATGCCTGGCGCATCCATTTCATTCGCCGTCCGTTTCGATCACAACCACGCCATCTTCAACGTGCGTCTTGTACGTCTTGAGGGGAATCATGCATGGCGGCGCGACAACTTCACCGGTCTTGATATTAAACGAACCGTTGTGAAAATCGCATTCCACTGTCTCGCCATCGATATAGCCTTCTGACAACGAGCCCGGACCATGCGTGCAGGTGTCATTCGTTACGAAATATTCGCCCTGGAGGTTGAATACGGCGAGCGTCAGGCCGTTCTTTTCGACCTTGATCGCTTTTCCTTCAGCTACGTCTGCTGCATGGCAGAGGTGAGCAAATGCGCAAGCGTGACTCATAGGGAATCTCCATCGTTGACATGTTGTGGGCCCAATGATAACTTTGTTCTCGTGTTAAGAACAGCGTTCGCTATATAGGAACAGGCGGTCAGAGGATCGCAAACGCCACTAAACTGCGTCGCGCGACAACAGCGACCTTGAGGGACATACCATGTTGAGAAAAGAACAAAACGATCTCGTCACACAAACCGGTCCCGGAACGCCGATGGGCGAACTGTTCCGTCGTTACTGGCTCCCGGCGCTTCTGTCGGAAGAACTGGCGGAAGCTGGCGGCGAACCGGTTCGCCTGCAACTGCTCTCGGAACGCATGCTTGCGTTCCGGGATTCAGAAGGCAAGCTGGGCCTGATCGATGAATTCTGCGCACATCGTGGCGTGTCACTATGGTTCGGCCGTAATGAGGAAGGCGGCATTCGCTGCCCGTACCACGGCTGGAAATACGACGTGACCGGTCGGTGTACCGAGGTGCCATCCGAAGCGAAGGAAAGCGGCTACGCGGAAAGAATCAAGCTGAAATCGTATCCGCTCGTTGAACAGGGCGGCGTCATTTGGGTCTACATGGGCCCGGCCGATCAGCAGCCGCCTCTGCCCGCATGGGAATTCTCGACCGTGCCGACATCCCAGTCGTTCATGAGCAAACGGGTTCAGGAATGTAACTGGTTGCAGGCACTCGAAGGAGGCATCGATTCGAGTCACGTTTCGTTCCTGCACAGCGGCAGCCTCGATTCCGATCCGCTGTTCAAGGGTGCGAAGGGCAACCAGTACAACTTGAGCGACCTCGCTCCGGTGTTTGAGGTTCTCGAAGCGCCGGGCGGTCTGGCAATCGGCGTGCGACGCAATGCGGAGAACGATCAGTATTACTGGCGTATCACACCTTGGGTCATGCCTTGCTTCACGATGGTTCCTCCGCGCGGCGATCACCCGGTGCACGGCCACTTCTGGGTGCCGATCGATGATCACAACTGCTGGGCTTGGAGCTTCGATTACCATCCCACGCGCGATTTGACGCAAGGCGAAGTGCAGGCAATGAAGGACGGCAAGGGCATCCACGTGCGCTATGTGCCGGGCAGCAACTATGTTCCCGAGCAGAACAAGACGAACAACTATCTGATGGATCGAGCAGCACAGAGAGCAGGCACGACGTATAGCGGTGTCGAAGGCATCGCCATGCAGGATGCCTCCCTTCAGGAAAGCATGGGGCCGATCCAGGATCGTACGAGAGAGAACCTGGTTGGTACCGACAACGGCATCATCATGATGCGCAGCCGGATCATGAAGGCTGCGCGTGCACTCGCCGAAAACGGCACGCTGCCACCTGGCCGTGATCCGGAGTCGCAGATGGTTCGCTCGGTCGCCATTCTGCTGAAGCGTGAAACGCCATTCAGCGAAGGCGCACGCGATGCGATGATCGCGGAAGAAGGCAAGAAGCACCAAACGATCTGAGCATGCAGCCAGGCTGTTCAAATGGATATTCGTGCGATCCGTACGAATCTGGCGGTGACGGCGTGAGAAGCCGCTTGTAGCAAGACTTCGCGGCCCTCACAGTCGTTGCCGACTTAACAGATCTTCAGCTCATTGAAATAAAAGTGATTCTTCGTGCAAGCCGCCGGAAATGGGCGAAAAGTAGGGATGCCCCGACATGAATGAGACTCTTGTGAATAGCCAGAAACATCGCATCACGCTCGCCGGCACCGCTCAGTCGTTCGAATGTGATAACGATGACGTGCTGTTGCGATCGGCACTTCGTAACAACATCGCATTTCCCTACGAGTGCAACGCAGGTGCATGCGGTAATTGCAAATTCGAACTGATCCAAGGTGGCGTTGAGGTCAAATGGCCTGAGGCGCCTGGTTGGACAGCAAAGGATCGAGAGCGCCGTCGTTATCTAGGCTGTCAGAGCATGCCGCGAGGCGATTGCACGATCAAGATGCATTCGAATCAGCGCTACGCGCCCATACACGAACCGAAGCGCGTAACGGGTACGCTCACATCGCGTCGCCCCGTTACGCACGATATCGGTGAATTCCGTTTCGAGCTCTCGGATGGCATGCGATTTGAACCCGGACAATACGCACTACTGGCGCTCCCCGGTGTTAGCGGTCAGCGAGCCTATTCGATGAGCAATATCGTTCAAGGCTCGGATGCAAAGGTGCTCGATTTCCAGGTGCGTCGTGTACCGAATGGTGAGGGCAGTCATGCGCTGTTCGACAAACTGGCGGCGGGCGAGCAGATCGAGATCGATGGCCCCTACGGTATGGCTTATCTGCGTCGGGACGTAAAGCGTGACATTCTGTGTCTCGCCGGCGGTTCGGGCCTTGCCCCGATGATTTCGATCGCACGCGGCGTTGCCGCAGACCGGGAAATGCAGGGCGTCAACGTGCACTTCTTATACGGTGGCCGTACACCGCGCGATGTGTGCGGACGGGACATGCTCGAAGCGCTCGAGAATTTCGGCAAGCGTTTTCATTTTAACGCGGCCGTTTCGGATGCGCGTGGTGATCAATGGGACGGTCACACTGGCTATGTGCACGAACTGGCCGAGTCGATGTTCGGTGACGGCCTGCGCGACATGGAAATCTATTTTGCTGGTCCTCCTGCGATGGGCCAGGCTATTCAGAAGATGCTGCTGGGCCGCGAGGTATCGTTCGAACAGGTGCACTTCGACCAGTTCTATTGATATTTCTTCACTCATTAAAGGAGACAGTGTGAGCAAGTTGCAGCTTTCAGTGGCGGTCGGCCCATATGACCGTATGCGCCCGCTGGTCGATGGTGAGGTACAAATCGAGGGCGTCGATCCGACGTTCCTGTTGCAGGAACCGGAAGAGATCTTTTTTCGCGCGCTGCGTCATGCGGATTACGACATCTGTGAACTGTCGCTGAGCAGCTATTCGGTCAAGACCGCCGCGGGTACGTCGGCTTACGTTGCCATTCCGGTATTTCCGTCCCGAGCGTTCCGCCACACGTCGGTGTATGTGAACGTGAACGCGGGTATCAAGAAACCGGAAGATCTGAAGGGCAAACGCATCGGCGTACCCGAATACCAGTTGACGGCAAACGTGTGGGTGCGCCTGTTCCTCGAAGAGGAGTACGGCATCAAGGCATCGGATGTCACGTGGGTGCGCGGCGGTTACGAAGACCCGACACGCGTCGAAAAAGTCAGCCTGAATCTGCCAAAAGACGTGGAACTGGTGAATGCACCCCAAGGCGAAACGATTTCCGGCATGCTCGAAGCCGGCGAAATCGATGCGCTGATCGGCCCGCGCGCACCGTCGTGTTTCGATCGCGGCTCCCCGAACGTGAAGTATCTGTTCGATGATCCGCAGGCAGAAGCGGTGGCCTGGTATCGCAAAACGAAGCTGTTCCCGATCATGCACACGCTCGGCATCCGGCGCACGCTCGTTGAACAGCATCCGTGGCTGCCGATGTCGGTGATGAAGGCCTTCGAGAAATCTAAAGCGATCGCACTGCGCCGTCTGACCGATACCTCGGCTACGAAGGTGACACTGCCGTTTATCGAGACTCAGCTTCGTGCCACTCGTGAATTGATGGGCGACGATTTCTGGTCATACGGTTTCGCCGCGAATCAACATACCCTCAACCGATTCCTGACGCAGCATTACGCGGAAGGACTGTCGAGCCGCCTGCTGAAAGCGGCGGATCTCTTCCATCCGGCGAGCCTCGAAAGCTTCAGCATTTAGTCGGTTATCAAGAAAGCCGGGGAGATCCCCGGCGTTTTTGTTTTCGATCGAGCAAAACTATCACCATGCAACAGATAGCAATAGAGCAGCGGGGTGCTGAAACAAGAGAAGCTGGGCTGACAGGCCCCATTATTTCTGTTTCATGGTCAATGGCGTTGCTTTGAGAGAAATTGATGAACGCAAAAGATTTTACACACACACCCGCAACGGCAGACATCGAAGTACCGGTGCGGAAAAGTGACACTAGCGTGATCTGGTCAGATGCACGGCTGCTAGGTTTCAGCCCGATGGATGATGTACACGAAGAATTCTACGAGGTAGTACTACGGCTCGTGACCTGTACCGATACAAATGCCCTGGCCGCGATCGAGGCATTTGAGCAACACGCTGTCAGCCATTTCGAGCAGGAAGACGAATGGATGCGCACGACGAATTTCCCGCCGCGAGATTGCCACATCGAAGAGCATGCTGCTGTTCTGAAATCGGTGTGCGACGTCAAGGCGGCAGTCGAAGCGGGGCAGATCAACGCGGAGGCTGTGCACGATTTTGGTATGCATCTGTTTGGCTGGTTTCCCGGCCATGCCGACTACCTGGATTCCGCGTTGGCAGCGTGGATGACGAAACAGACAATGGGTGGAAAGCCTGTTGTGCTGCGACGGACTAAATAGCCCGCTCGGTCGAAGAAATGAAACGGACGGCGTAGCGATTGACTGATATGAAGAGCGGACACCGCAATCATGCGTTGCATGCGCAACCGGTGCTGATCCGCCATGGGAATTGGAGTGGAATGGGCAGGTCGTTGGGACAATTCGGTGATGGCAAGATTCTTCCTGAACCTTGGGCAAGCGGCGAAGCTCCATTACTCGGTCCGAAACGTCGGTCGGATAGGGGCTGCGTTTGATCATCTCACTGCCTGACAGGTTTGATGGGAAGTTCCAAGCACGCTCTTGGTGGTGAAGTCTCGGCGCAAAGAGAAGCGCGTCGCGCGGGCGAGCAATGTGATTGTTGGTCGGTGAGCCTGAAACAAGATGGAGAATGTAATGGAAAGTGTAGGGCGATCGTTGAGAGCAATGGTTCACGATTGGTTGTCGCCAGACCCTGAGCGAGCGTTCAGAGTCAGCCACTATGGACGATCCAGGGTTGGGCGCTACGTTTGCGTCGTTGCAAACAATGGAGCCGGCTCGAAGGAGTTGTTCTTCTATCGTCACCGAGATGGGAAATGGTGTGTTTTTCCGCCCGAGCCTGAAAGGCCGGCTATGCTGGTCAGGAGATGATGCGGATATAGAAGCAAACTGCACCAATTTGCTGGCGGAAGTGTGACCCGGCTCTGTATGGTGTCGATCAGCGTACGTGTCGTACGAAGGGCGATGGCCAAACCGAGTCGTGACGACATCTCGTAGCCACAATCCAACTGTCTTCGCCGCTGCCAAGACGGCGGTTGATGCCCTTTGGGCGTTGCCGGCCGCCGCGCAATGCCGGGCGTCTTTGCCGTCTGTAGACGAACAGTCTCGGGCTGCGGCGTCCCCACACGTTCATCATGATCCTGCTGGCCACGCCGCTTGCGATCATCAAGACCTCTATCGGCGTCCTGCCTTCGATCCAGATTCCCGTGGCCAGCGTGATCTGGAACTGCGCGGGCATGCCAGCTCGTTTCTGCGTAGCCGTGCACGACGGCTTGAACCGGAAGCGGAATCACCGTGACGCTGGCGTCCTCGCGTGCCTTGACTAGCAGAAGACTCGGGTTACAAGCCCGTGGAGAGGCTCCATCTTAGGTCAATTGACACTTTAGACCCGAAAAGACAGCACCAAACAACATTGTCACTGTTGCTCCGTCCCCGTCACGAAGGCTTGGACATTGGCGTGGAGTAGGAAAAGCTAACAGCCCTGATTTTCCACTCCGTGTTTCATTGACGCTGCGAGTCCTAAGTGATATGGTTGAATCTATATACAGAACAACGTTCCGTATAAGAGAACGCGCACTATTCGATACAGATTCGCGATTCAACTTGCAGGACCTGTGATGCTGGGAAATATCGGGAAGCCCGATCCTCTATCGCTGTCCCACGCGGACCGCATTCGTGAAGCAGTGCGCGCGAACTTTGAACTCGGGACCGAGATAGTGATCATGGTTTCGGAGGTCGAGTGTCAGTCGCCCGGGTGTCCTCCGCTGGAGACCGTGGTTGCGTTCTGGACCGACGAGGGCCGCCATCGCTTTAAGGTCTTTAAACCGATGTCGGAATTCGAGGACGACGACTTGCCTTGGAAATGGTTGAGGCGCTCGCTAACCGTCCCTGAAGATTATGTTGATGGTTGTTGCTAACCGCCGTTGATAGGAGACTTTTTGAATGGCAACTCTGAAGACATGCATCCAGACCCTTGGGCATACTGAGGCCCTGAAAACCGGTAAGGTTGACAGTGGTCCATGGCGGCTGGAATTCGAAGAAGTGCCGGCAATCATCCAGGCGTTTCGACGGATGGTTCGTGGTACTGAGTTCGATGTCTCCGAGATGGCTATTACGACCTATCTGTGTGCGCGGGCACACGGTAAGCTGCTTACGGCGCTTCCTGTTTTTATCGTTCGCGCGTTTCACCATGGCGGCATCCTGGTGAATCGCAATCTCGACATCGAGCACCCGCGCCAGCTGGAAGGCCGCAAGGTCGGTGTCAATCGTGGCTATACGGTTACGGCGGGTGTGTGGGCCCGTGCGGTGCTTCAACATCAATACGGTGTGGACCTTTCGAAGATCACTTGGGTTCTCTCGGGCGATGAGCACGTGGCAGAGTACAAGGCACCGAGCAATGTAGTGCCCGTGGAGGCGGGTCAAAAGGTCGAAGATCTGTTGATCTCGGGTGAAGTGGCGGCGGCCGTGGGTCTCAAGGTCGAAAACCCGAATCTGGTACCCCTGATCCCCGATGCTCAGAACGTGGCTTTCTCGGCCATGCGCGAATCGGGTTACTACCCGATCAACCATACGGTCGTAGTTCGTAACGAACTACTTGAACAGAATCCGGATCTGGCGCCCACACTCTTCAAGGCATTCGTGGATTCGAAGCGTCAGTGGCTCGAACGCCTCCAGCAAACGCAGGCCCATGAACGTCAACGCGGTGACGAGTTCTATGGCCGCGTCATGGACACGCTTGGGGGTGATCCGCTCCCGTATGGTATCGAGCCCAATCGTCAGGCACTCCAAAGTGTTATCGGTTTTGCGTCGGAGCAGGGCATCTTGACCCAGCAATACGCGCTCGAAGATCTCTTTGCCGCCGGTACGCTGGACCTCGTGGGCTGAGCCCCAGGGCTACGGATCCAGAATCGAAATCGAGAATCAAATCAGATATGCAAGCTAACGATAAACAAATCACGATCCCGGCGCTTCAACAGATGAAGCGCGATGGACAGAAGATCATGGGCGTTGTTGCCTGGGATGTGCAGATGGCTCGCATTGCCGAACGTGCGGGCGTCGATATGCTCATCGTCGGTGACTCGGTGGGCGTCAACGTTTGGGGCCACGAGAACCCGCTCGAAATCACGTTGGACGAAATGATTATCGTAGCCAGGGCGGTGCGCCGTGGCGCGAGGCGTGTACTGGTTTGTGCCGACTTGCCTTTCGGTTCGCTCCAGCGTGGTGTGCAGTCGGCGGTGGAAGCCGGTATCCGTCTGGTGAAGGAAGCAGGGGCCGACATGATCAAACTGGACGGCGCCGCAGACTATCCGGAAGCCGTTGCCGCCCTGGTCAAGGCCGGTATCCCGGTGATGGCCCAGTTCGGCATCACGCCGCAAACGGCACTGAAATATGGCATTCAATACGGCAAGGCAAACGGCGCGCTCGTCTCCGATGCGATGGTTGCCCAACTGGTCAAGGATGCAAAGATCATGGAAGCGGCTGGCGCCTCGATGATCGACTTTACGAACTCGGGCCCCGTTGCCGGCGAGGCAGTGTGCAAGGTCGTGGATATCCCTGTCATTGGCGGTTTCGGCGGCGGTCCCTGGCTCGATGGTCGTGTGCGCATGGCCCATGCTGCAATCGGCTACAGCGCGGGCAACATTGACTCCGAACTGGAGCAATACG
Organism: Paraburkholderia fynbosensis; assembly: GCF_902859935.1. Classification (GTDB taxonomy): domain Bacteria; phylum Pseudomonadota; class Gammaproteobacteria; order Burkholderiales; family Burkholderiaceae; genus Paraburkholderia; species Paraburkholderia fynbosensis. Next base: position 396,585 of record NZ_CADIKI010000001.1, on the reverse strand, counting down.
CAAACGTGGCGCGTACGACCCTGGACGCATTCACCGAACTGTTTGCCGATGTCCGCGCCGGTAGGCAGATCAAGGGCACCCCGAAAGCCAAAGCCGCAGTCTGATCCTCAGGGAGCCAAACATGCCTTTCGTTACTGTCGATGGAATTTCCACGCGATACGATGTGATCGGTGACGGGCCCGCGCTTCTGATGTACAGCCCGGGCGGTTTCAACGCCACTATCGAAACGTGGACCACGCTCGGTATTTATGCCCGGGTCAATCCTCTCGACTATCTGAGCAAGCGCTTTAAGTGCATTGTCTTTGACCGTCGCGAAACCGGTCAGTCGGGCGGCCGTATCGAGCGCGTGACCTGGCGAGACATGGTTGCCCAAGGTCGTGGCCTCCTCGATCACCAGGGTATCGACCGCGCATTCCTGATGGGCGGTTGCATGGGTGTTTCGCCGGTCATCGCATTCGCGGTTCAACACCCGGAACGCGTTTTGGGTCAAGTTCTCTACTGGCCTGTCGGCGGGGCCCGTTACCGGATGAGCAGTCATCAGCGCTTCTTCGAGCACCTGGCCTATGTGAGCCAAAACGGCATGGCCGCGGTGGTGGAACTCGCGTTGGCGACCGGCAAACCGTTCGGTGCAGATCCCCGTGGCGGCCCTTGGGCTTCTGTGATCCAAAAGAGCACGCAATTCGCAAAGGAATTTGCATCGTTCGACGTCGCGAAGTACCGAGCAATCGTGACCGGCATGGGTTGGACCCTGTTTGACCGCGATACCGCACCGGGAGCGCAGCCCGAAGACCTGTTGGGGCTTAACGTCCCCACGCTGATCATTCCTGGGCAAGACGCATCGCATGCGACTTCGGCCGCAATGTACCTGCACGAGTGCATTCCGAATTCGGAGTATTGGGCGGTGAACGCGGTCGATCAGCAATCGGCCAATACGGCGGAACGTCTGGATGCGTTCTTCGAGTCCGCATTCGAAAAGCAGGGCTTGGTTCGGGCCTGATACACCGAGACGGAAAAACGAATTGACATACGGCGGTCCCCCACCATGATTATTGATACTCACTGCCATTACACGACGGAACCGCTGGCATTGCATGTCTTCCGCGACAAGCAGCTTGCGGGGTTGTTGGACCCGGCACGCAAGCCCAAGAGCGCGGACCTTGGTGTCAGCGATGAGGAGATCATCGCCAGTGTTCAGCCGCAACTGAAACTCCAACGCGAACGCGGTTCCGATCTCACGATCTTCAGCCCCCGTGCCGCTGGTATGGCGCACCACATCGGCAACGAAGCAACGTCGGTCGAATGGACGCGTCTGTCCAACGATCTCATTCACCGGATTGCAACGCTGCTGCCCAACAACTTTGTTGGTGTCGCGCAACTACCGCAGAATCCCGGTGTCAGCCCTGCGAATTGCATTCCGGAACTCGAGCGCGCGGTTAAGGAACTCGGTTTCGTGGGCGTGAACCTGAATCCGGATCCGAGCGGTGGTAACTGGAGCGGGCCTCCGATGACCGACCGCCACTGGTACCCGATTTACGAAAAGTTGGTAGAACTCGACGTGCCGGCAATGATCCACGTCAGTTCGTGTTGCAATCCGAACTTCCACCATACGGGTGCCCACTACATCAACGCGGATACGGCCGTGTTTATGCAGTTGATTCAGGGCAACCTGTTCAAGGATTTCCCGACCCTGCGTTTCGTGATCCCGCACGGCGGCGGCGCCGTTCCCTATCACTGGGGCCGTTACCGTGGCATGAGCCTGGCAATGCAAAAGCGCCAACTCGTTGAACACGTGATGCAGAACGTGTTCTTTGATACGTGCGTCTACCACCTCCCGGGGATCGAGCTCCTGACCCGTGTTGTGCCAGAAGACAACATCCTGTTTGCATCGGAAATGCTGGGCGCAGTGCCCGGTATCGATCCGGAAACCGGCTACGCATTCGACGATACCAAGCGCTATATCGACCAGGTTCAAGGCCTGAGTGAAGAGACGAAGTTCAAGATCTTCGAAGGCAACGCCCGCCGCGTCTACCCGCGCCTCGATGCGCTGTTGAAGGACCGTGAAGCCCGGGCGCAGGTCGTGGCCGCGAAGTAGCAACGAGGGGAGTCCGTGGGACACCCGATCAACAACAAAAGGTGAAGACATGTCGCGTCTTAATGGTGTTATCCGCGCTCTCGAAACGGGCGGCCACGCATTCTCCCTTTTCGCACCGTGCGAAATCGAAACCGCAACCGAACTCCAGACATCACCCTATGATTCGGTGGTCTTCGAAGGGGAGCACCGTGGCTGGGATATCAAGAGCCTGCGCAACAGCCTGCAATACCTGATGAACCGTGGCCAAATTGCAAAGGACGGCCTTGCCCCGGCGGTGACCCCATTGGCCCGCGTTCCGGCTAACGGTTGCGAGATGAATCAGTTCCTGGCGAAACAGGCTCTGGATATCGGTTGCTACGGCATTGTGTTCCCGCACATCTCGACCGTCGAAGAAGCATACAACGCGATTGCCGCATGCCGTTACCCACGCCTGAAGGGCAAGCCTCTTTATGAACCGGCGGGCATCCGTGGCGATGGCCCGATGCAGGCTGCGCGTTACTGGGGTCTGTCGATGGCCGAATACTACGCTAAAGCCGACGTATGGCCACTGGCTGCCGAAGGCGAGATCTTCGCCGTTCTTCAGATCGAAGACATCGCAGGGGTTACGAACCTTCCGGATATGCTGAAGAACGTCCCCGGGATCGGTGCCGTCCTGATCGGAGAGGGCGACCTGAGTCAGGAATTGGGCGTTCCGCGTCAGACCGAGCACCCGGAAGTCGTGGCAGCAATGGCGCAAGTCGTTGCCACGTGCAAGGAACACAACGTGATCGTTGGCCATCCTCACGTTACGAAGGCCAACGCACAACGTGTGATCGATGAGGGCTATCGTTTCCTGATGGCAGCGGCACCGCGTAGTTTCGATACCGTGAATACCGTTCGCGCCCAGGTAGGCGGTTAAGCCGTTGGTCGGTTAATCGTTTGATCCATCAGGCGCCAAATTGCTCAAATACTTAGGCGCCGGACGGCAAACCGAATTGCTGCTGGTCAAACTTTTCTAAGGAGTATTAGAGATGGTGGATAAGGTTCTTGCACAGGTTCGTGTTGGCCCGAGCGAACTGGAATTGCGCGAATTCGACATGCCGGACGTGGCGGACGATTGCGCGCTGATGCGCGTTGAGGTCGCCGGCATCTGCGGTACCGACGTCAAGATGTACAAGGAGCAACTGAAGGGCGCGCCGATCATCATGGGTCACGAAAACATCGGTATCCTCGAAAAGGCCGGCTCCGAGTTCCTGAAGCGCACGGGCCTCAAAATCGGTGATCGCATTTTCCCGGAACACTACACCTCGTGCGGCCAGTGCGAACACTGTCACTCGGGCCAATACCGTCACTGCATCGGCACCGACTGGCGTTTCAACCCGAAGGGCATCCGCCTCGGTTACACGGCAATCGACAATGATCACTCGCCGCTGCTGGGTGGTCTGTCGCAATACATCTACCTGCCCGCAAATGCAGTCGTCCACAAGGTTCCGGACGGTCTGGATCCGGAACTCGCAGGCGTCGTGACCCCGATGGCAAACGGCATCGAATGGGCACTGTTCGATTGTAATGTTGGCTATGACACGTCGGTCCTGATCCAGGGCCCGGGCCAGCAAGGGCTGTCGCAAGTCGTTGCTTGCAAGCAGGCGGGTGCCTCCATGATCATCGTCACCGGCACGGCAAAGGACTCGAGGCGCCTCGAAATCGCGAAGGAACTCGGCGCCGACGTCGTTATCGACGTGACCGCGGAAGACCCGCTGGAAAAGATCTTGGAAGCAACCAACGGCCGTGGTGTTGACGTCGCTCTGGACTGCACGGCAGGCGCGGGCACGAAGGCAATTCTGCTCGGAATCGAAGCACTGAAGCGCAAGTGCGGTACGCTGCTGATTCAAGGCGAGATGGCCGACTTTCCGAACTTCCCGGTTGGCAAGGTTACCGTCAAGGCCATCACGATCAAGTCGGCTCGCGGCCACTCGTACAAGGCGTGCGAACTCGCATTGAAGCAATTGGCTTCGAAGCGCTTCCCGCTCGAAAAGATCACCACGCACCGTTTTGCCCTTAAGGACGCAGATGTGGCTATCAAGGCCGTCGGCGGCGCAGAAGACGCGATCCATGTGTCGATCATGCCTTGGATGTAAATCAAAAGCGAATCCGGGTCCCAAGGCCCTGAGGTTGTAATGTTTTAGGCCCCGGGGCGGGCTGGGTCCGGGGGCGTTGGAGAGACAGGAATGAAAAAACCTATTCCGGTAACGGTTCTCACGGGTTATTTGGGGGCGGGTAAAACTACGCTGCTTAACCGTATTCTGTCGGAAGATCATGGCAAAAAATACGCCGTGATCGTCAACGAGTTCGGTGAGATCGGTATCGACAATGATCTGGTTGTGTCATCGGATGATGAGTTGTTCGAAATGAACAACGGATGCATCTGTTGCACGGTCAGGGGCGATTTGATCCAGGTGCTTTATAAGCTTCTGGCCCAGGCTCAGACCTTTGACGCGGTGATTATCGAGACTACCGGTTTGGCGGCCCCAGGGCCCGTGATCCAGACGTTCCTGGTCGATCCACATTTGCAGGCTCACCTAAAACTGGATTCGATTATCACTTTGGTGGATGCCGTGCACATCCACCAGAGACTTGGAGATAGTCAGGAAGCCGTGGAACAAGTCGCGTTCGCGGATCAACTGATTATCAATAAGATCGAACACGTAGAGGAAAAGCGGTTGCATCGCATCGAGACCGCACTTCGGGTGCTCAACCCGTTTGCACGGATTTACAAGACATCACGTTGTCAGGTTCAGCTCGATACGGTGATCGGCCATGGATCATTTGACCTGTCCCGCGTTGAGGGCCTGGCCATGATGGCGCAGGCTCCGGCTCCAGAGCACGTCCACGATGAGCATTGCTGTCACGGTCATGACCATCACGGTCACGAGCATGCCCACGCGCACGGCGAAGGTAACCACATCGAGTCCGATGGTATCGGTAGCGTCTCGTTGACAACGGACAAGGCCTTGGATCTGACCAGGCTTGAAGAATGGCTCGGGAACCTGGTGACCGTGGGGGGCGCCGATATCTTGCGCTCCAAGGGGATTTTCTACATCTTGGGATGCGCACGTCGTTACGTATTCCAATCGGTCCACATGCTCATGGAGGGCGACTTGCAAGGCTCGTGGTCAGAAGGGGAGGCCCGCTATAGCCGGTACGTGTTGATCGGCCGAAACCTGGATCGGGAGGCCTTGAGAGCCGGTTTCGAGGCCTGTATCCACGACTGACGCGAGACCACGGACAACGAATAGAGAAGTGGAAAACCCAATCACGCTCACGCCCGCCCCACTCGGATCCCAGACAAAACTGGTGCTACTGCGACACGGCGAATCCGAATGGAATGCCAGTTCCAGGTTCACCGGATGGGCGGATATCGATCTGACGCCGCAGGGCATGATTCAGGCCCAGATAGCGGCCAAGATGTTAAGGCATGCGCAATGGACTTTTGATTGTGGGTTTTCCTCGATCTTGACCCGGGCCCTGCGTACCTATTGGGTAGTGGCCAGGCACCTCCATCCGGACCGGGAGCGGCCGCCGGTCACCGATTGGCGCCTCAATGAACGGCATTACGGTATTTTGACCGGCATGACCAAAGCGGAGGTTTCGGCCGAGTACGGCCCCCTTCAGTTGACGAATTTCCGCTTCAACGCGGATGCCCGTCCGGAGCCCGTGCCCCTAAAGCATCAATACAGTCCGGAGTCGGATCCCCGGTATTCGCGATTCGCTCCCCAGTCATTGCCCCGTGGTGAATCTATTGGCGATGCGGCAATCCGCGTGCGTGCCGCATGGTCGGACCTGATACTGCCGCGCGTGCTGGCAGGCAACCGCGTATTGGTATGCGGCCACGGGACAACCTTGCGATCTCTCATACAGATCATTGAAGGCCTTCCGGATGAGGTGGTGACGCGAATGAAAATCCCCAACGCCGAACCCGTGGCCTACGGCTAATGATTTGTTCGGAAGACCAACAGGGGCAGTGGTGGCCGCCGTTATTGGATGATGGCGGTCAGCATTGGGGACCGGGATGTCCAGCCCGCGGCTCGCGGCTGGCCGCGCCGCTGACCCAGGGCGTCGAATTGATGCACAGCGCGCGCAGGTCAGCGCGCGGAATCTAGCCTGAACTTGCCCAGGCAACAGATTCTTCACAATCAACGGGGCTCCGAACAAAGTCATGGGGAACTGCCGAAGTCCGCTGTTACGTCTTCGGGAAGCGATGCCGCGCCGCGCGTGAGAGCCAAATCGTGGCCAGGCAGCCGATGATAGACATGATTGCCGGCGCCCAAAAAATCTGTGCCATGTGCACGTGCATGCGGATCAGTTGACCGCCGGTCAAGGGGCCTGCCATTGCGCCAAAGCGTCCCAGACCGTGTGCCCAACCCGTACCCGAGGCGCGGATCTGAGTGGGGTAGCAAACGGCCATCAGAGCATTCGTACCCGACTGCGTACCCAGGATGAAGAGGCCGATAGCGAACACGCCAAGGGCTAGCGTCACGGAGTGCGTTTGCTGCCCCAGGAACAGGGCCGCCACGGCTCCGAGCGCCATATACAGAGGCACGACCCAAAGACGCCCGCGATCAAGCATCAACGACATCAGAAGGCCCCCGAGAACGCCACCCAGGTAGTACATGGAGGCAGCGTGTTCGGCTTGGTGCGGGTTCATGCCCAACGAATGCAGAAGGGTCGGCATCCAGCTGTTCATGAAGAAGTTCGCGAACAGGTTCGTGATGGACATCACCCAAATGAGTGGCGTGATGATGCGCAGATTGCCTTCAAAGAGTTGGCCGACGTGGAATTTCTTTTCGGCAAGGTGATGGATCTGAAACCTCGGATCGACCGGTATGTTCAACTCCGGACGGATCCGGCGCGCAAGCTTCACGATCTGCGGATCGTGCGGGTTACGCACGACCAGGAACTTGATCGACTCAGGCAAGAAGAAGTACGCCAAGAATGCGGTCGCAAGCGGAGCCAGGCCACCGATGGTGAAAATCAGGCGCCATTGCGCAGGGTGAATGACGCTTCCGAGTTGGCCCGGCAGAGCACCGCCGAAAGTCATGCCCACGAACATCATCGTGATCAACAACGAGCGCTTACGCTGCGGTGCGTATTCGGCTGTCAGAGCGACTGTATTTGCAGGCAGGCCCCCGAGAGCAATGCCGGTAAAGAAGCGGAAGACCATCAGTGTAAAAAAGGATTCGGCAGTCGCGCTAAGCAGGGTGAACGCACTGCAAAGCAGTGCCGCAGAGAGGACGGCCACACGCCGGCCCCAACGGTCACCGATATAGCCGAAACCCAGGGCGCCAAACAGCATACCGAAGAGGCCGACACTGAACAGAGGGGCCAAGGCGTGTCTCTCGATCCCGAACTCGTTGGCGATACCAATTGCCGCAAATGCAGCGGCCGAAAGATCATAGCCGTCACAGAGTTGGCATAGGAAACCAATGAATACGACTGTCCAGATGAATCGGCCAATCTTCTGTTCGTCGACAAACTCCGTGATGCGAATCGTTTGTGAATTTACTTCGTAATTCATTGTCGCTAATCTCCAGAGGCTGCCCGCGCAGCGCACACAGGTGACGGAGTATCGGATGTCAAAGATACTTTAGGAATCGGGAGTTTACATACCACCTATTTCAAACTCATCAACTCACCTGAGCTGCGGACAATGCAATCTATCATTCCAGGATGGTCACTGCTTACATGGGTTCCACCATCAATAGAGTGAAACACTGAATTTTTCCATGCCTGAATTAAAGGGTATACGCCTATAGGAGTAACCTCGTCGCGTGAACCGTGAATTAGCGTTCCAGCAATGTCGTGCAATTGTCTTGCATTACTGACTATCTGGTGAGGTGATAGAAATCCTTCATTCAGGAAGTAGTGCACGGAGATGCGAGCCATCGCCAATTCACGTGCCCTGGTTTGTGGGTCCGTGTCGCGTTCTTGGTCTCGCAATCCGGCCAAATGATTTTCCCAGGTGCACCACTGATAAGCCGCTTCGTATTCCTCTTCGGGGATGCCGCAATTCAATGCCTCTCCGTAGGCCTGTAGAAGACCTTGACGCCCTGCGGCCGTGGTCCAGCCGCAGAACCGCGCCCAAGCCTCGGGATGCAGGCGGCCCGCGACCCCTCCATAAAGCCACTCAAGTTCGCTTTCGGTGCAAAGAAAAACGCCACGCAGGAGCAGGGCACGGACTCTTTGTCGGTGGGTTTGCGCATAGGCCAAGGCCAGGGTGGTCCCCCAGGATGCGCCGGAAACAATCCAACGTCCAATATCAAGCAGGGTACGTAGTTGCTCGATATCGGAGATCTGATCGTCCATCGTGTTGTGTTCTACGCTGGCCGCAGGCGTAGAACGGCCGGCCCCGCGTGGATGAATCAGCACGATTCGATAACCCATAGGGTTAAAGAATCGCGGATCCTGGCGGCTAGGGGAACCGCCAGGGCCCCCGCATAGATGCAGCAAGGGACTACCCATGGGGTTGCCATGGGCCTCCCAGAAGACGCGATGACCTCCACTGACATCCATCCAGCCGGATTCGCGTGCAGTGCTCGGGGGATAAAGTTCGCGCAGATAGGTCATCGCTAGTCCCTTAATCGTTTGCGGCTTCGCTTGCGATTTCAGGCACGGGTTCAAATGCGGTTAGGCCCAAGCCGCTTGACGTCGGGAATACCAAGGATTTGATCACCACGGGTGCCGCGGAGGCTGTGGGAAGAAGTTCACCGATGTCAACGAAATCGAATTCCTTGAGCGAGATCCCGTCAATGGAAACGATAGGCACCGGGAGACCGCGTTCCCGCTTAAAGTGGATGCCGATCAGGCCGCCGACATCCCCCTCACCGATCAGGACGATAGGTTGCCCGGCTTCGATCCGCATGCGCATGGCGTTCATGACACCGACGACAAACGCATCCATGCGGCGATAGAATGCCGTCCCGGCAAACCGGTAGAAGAGGGCAACGCCTTTCGTGTCCTCCTGCAGGTCCATCCGCTCAAGCGCTGTCGTCACTGCCTTTTCGATGTCCTTGGGGTCGAGTTGGTCCGGCTCAAGATCGAAATCGAGGACCGCCACCGGCAGATTGCGCAGGGGAAGAACCGACTGCGGTTCAACGTAAACCGTGCTGCCACTCACTTGAACCGTGTATTGCGAGGCGCCGACGACCGTGGCCCGGATACCCTCATCCGTTTCCTTGATTTCGGCTCCCGAGGCTTCGATGCGCTTGCGAACGGCGGCAGCCAACATCAGACCCAGGTCACCGAACGCCCGCGTTTCACGGCCGTAAATGTATTCCGAAACACCACCGGAGAATGTGACGAGATCGGGGACCCGCACGCCTTCCAGTGGTGTGAGACGCAGCAACGAAGCAGTTACCGGATCGAGTTCCGTGCCGTTCTTCATCGACGCATCACACAAGTGCTCGGCCATGCGGTCAACGATGGCCTCCAGTACACCGGGAAGCGGGGCATAACCCACGGTAAGTGTGGCGCCCACCTCCTGGGCAAAACGTTCGCCGGCGGCTTCGACACGGGCAACGCGGCCTTCCTCGTCAAGGGTAATGATGCGGGCGCCGATGTCGATAGCGGTAACGCTTTTGACCTCGCCTTCTTCACAGATAGCGATCTTCGTGGTCCCGCCGCCGATATCCAGGTGGAGGAGACGGGTACCTTGACGCGGTGCGCGCAAGACGGCGCCGGAACCGAATGCTGCAAGCATGGATTCGAGGCCATCACCGGCCGAGACCGAAACGAATTTGCCCGCCTGCGCTGCAAACAGATCCGCGATTGCGCGCGCGTTACGACGGCGAACCGCCAAACCGGTGAGGATCAGGGCACCGGTATCAATTTGTTCGGGCGTGACTCCCGCCTTTTGGTACTGCTCATCAATGAACGCAGCGAGCCGGGCCTCGTCGATCGTCAGATCGTCGGTGTAGGGAGTAAGCAAGATATCCGATTCGTGAAGAATCGTACGTTCTGCAACGATGTAACGCGTGGTCGTGCGTTCGAGAACGATGCGCGAAACGACCATGTGGGAAGTGGAAGACCCGACGTCGATGCCCACGCTGATCAGTTGGATTTCGTCTTCTTCCTCCAGGCTCCGGCCGGTATCGGTAAAGAAGATGCGACCTTCTTGCGGCTCACTGCTCATTGTTGTCTCCAGCACATAAAAGACAGGGCCGTGTCCCCAAAAAGAACACAGCCCTATGGACTAACTAGGCGAACGCGTTAGACCACCGAGTCAGCGACATTCTTTGCCGGCTTGACGTACCACGACGAATCCATACGGCTTTGGACGCCGTTCTTAGCCAGACGTGCTTCATACTCTTGACGGATGTACGGATCTTCCATCCAGTAGGGGATAGCCGTGCCGCCAGAACCGACGTCCTGAGCCGTGTAGTCGTTGTGCTTCGAACCCGGGGCACCCGGATCTCGACCCGGGTTGTGCGGGCCAAACCATGCCGTCAGACGGAACGGGTCCTTGGACGTGCTGAAATGCTGGTGGTACCAACGTGCGCCGCCCGGCGCTGCGGTAACCATGCCGCCGTAACCGTAATCGAGGCGACGAACCTTGTCCGCGTGACCATCGGCCCACGGGTTTTCGCCGCATTCTTCCGGCCACGTGTACGTATAGCCTTCACCCTTCAGGCAGATGAGAACTGCTGCGGACGTGTGAGCGTGGGCCTTCGAGTAGCGGCCTTGCTCGTGCTGGCCGATCCAGAAGTAGAAGCAGTTTTCCGTCATGAACGGCTCAACGCGGCGATAGCCCGGCGAACGACGGTTGTCCAGCGGCAGATCGCAGTTGACGGCATCGGTGATCAGGTTGGTACGACGACGGGCAAGACCGCGAACCGGATCCGTTTCGATCTCATCGCGCGGCTTGTAGAAATCTTCGTCTGCGCTGAAGCGATCACGGAACACGAACGGGTTGTTAAACACCGCTTCGACGTTGTTGATCTGGTTCATCACGTTCGGTGCCGTATTGCCTGCGAGCAGGATCGCGCCCGAGTTCGAGCCGTCAACGATACGGAACCATGCGTTCATCGGAATCGAGAACATCGACCCAGCTTGCCATTCGAAGACGTGCTTGCGGCCTTCGCCTTCAAGCCAAACTTCGGTGGTGCCACGGCCTTCGACCACCCAGTAGATTTCTTCGAACAGGTGCTTTTCGGCATTCAGCGCGCCGCCCGCGGGCACTTCAACCACATAGCAACCCCACTTCGTTTCCGTGCCCAGGAGCTGGATGTAGTGGCCGCGGCCGCCCTTACGCTTCCAGTCCACCATCGGCAGATTGCGCACGTCCTTGATACCGATGTCACGGAAGACCGGAACGCCTTCGCTTTCCATGAAAAGGTCATAGGGCGTCGGTTGCTTCTTGAATTCGCCAAAACCAGCTTTCTTGTGGCCGGCGGGTTCGTGCCAGTGGGCAAGGTCTTTTTCATGCGGCATCGCTATCTCTCCTTGTATGGGCCGGATCTTTCAGGCAAAGACTGTCTCAAGCGTTCTTATATGAGGAACATAGTGCGCTTATATGGAACGACCTGATTGAATCACGATACCGTAATAGGTGTCAATGAAGGATTGACTTACAGATTTTTCATCGGGGCTTTTCTATACGCCGCGCGCGTGGCCGCTCTCGACGTCACGCGCGTAAATGAGGCCATCGCATACCGCTGGCATCCCTGAGGCCCGCCGAAAAAAAATGGACGCCAACATTCCGTGGAACTAAGGAATGGAGGCATACATGAACCGAATCCAAAGCCTTCTAGACGAAGGGATTCCGTGAAGAGGCGGTGAAGCCTGCAATGACCGGGGGCGTTGGTGTATCGGAGGCTGCGCGTCGGCTGTCGATATCGGTGAAGACGGCTGCAAAGTGGGTGCGTGCTGCGATGGCTGGCAAGCCGGAGCGGGTAGGTCAGCATCAAAAAGCTGCTGACGGAAATCGAAGCTGAACTCGAGCGAGTCAAGCGCACGCATATCAGGATCTCGTCGGCCAGTTCTGCATGCACGCTTCGATGAGTCGACGAAGAAACTGCTTTAACAACGCGCCGATCGAATCGTTTTGGGGCACGCTAAAAAAGCGAGCAGCGCTATCATCGACGCTTCGCCTCGCGCGATGAAGCCGGGCGATCAATCAGCGAATACATCGAGATGCTTTGTAACCGGCAGTGCAGGCAGGCTCGTCTCGATTACCTGCCACCTGTAGCATTCACGCAGCGATGTTTCTGAATCAGGTCGCGGCTTAACCCGTTGGCATCCGCGCGTCTCGACCGAGCTCGCGGCAGGCGACATGACATTCGAACGGACGAAGTTCGAGGGCACGATCTCGCACGGGCAAGTGAGTTGGGGTGTGAGGTTTCATGTCATGGCGGGCGCGGATTGTCGTTTCCCGATCGAGTTTGAGGCGCTCCTCAGATTGTCGCCGTGCGACAGCGGGAGATGAACGGGTGAGGTCGGATCTACGCAAAAAAGTCTGCTGCTCGTGGCTAGACGTTCAGTTGAGAACTCAGCGGGGATACCAATCGGGCGCTGGGTACCCGAAGGGATGACGAAGATGCTTGCAGTGTCGACCGATCCCGATTGGAAGAAGTATTGCGGCGAATCTCCGCAGCTAATCTGGGTGGGCGAACGCGCCGACGCGTTGAGCGGGTTGCTTCGTAGGCAGGAAAGACATCAATGGGATCGACAAGAATGACCCCCTCGACTCGGCGCAGGTGGCTGGAGGGGATGCCCAGGCTTCGGCCATTTCGGTGGCGAACGCCTCCGGCTGCGATCGCGAGCACTGCGAGAGCCGGGCCTCTATGCTCGATCAAGGTTCGGGATGACGAGATCGGTAGGGCAGCGCGATTTGGGTGTTGCGGCACCCGATCTACCGGCTGGTATGCCGCTCAGATCCGCTTACTTTGGGTTCCACGCGTTTGGGCATGGCTTGGCACCACGATTCCGCGTGTACGCAGAAATCGTCGATGTCAGTGGAACGCAAGGGAACTGTAGACAACAAAAAACCCCGTAAGACATTGATCTTAAGGGGTTTCTCGGACTTCTTTGGCTTACGCCGGAACAACTATTGGTGCCCAGGAGAGGACTCGAACCTCCACGGTGTTGCCACCGCTAGGACCTGAACCTAGTGCGTCTACCAATTCCGCCACCTGGGCACGTCTTCAAGCTAGACCGCTATTTTAGCAAGCTGATTCAGCGTGTCAATCCCTGCTTCAGACAAACATCGCCTTATCAACTGCCCGGTTAAGTCGTGCAACGAAGCAATGCTTCGCTACCCAACTCCGTCCTGCCAACTACGCAAACCGATCGCTCAAACGAGTGAATTGGACCACGTAGCTTCCTACAAAAATTAAAGCCACCCGCAGGCGGCTCTAATTTTGAATCTGGTGCCCAAGAGAGGACTCGAACCTCCACAGTGTTGCCACCGCTAGGACCTGAACCTAGTGCGTCTACCAATTTCGCCACCTGGGCAGGTGATGAACAGCAAAGACCGCCATTATAGCGACAGATTGGGACCTGTCAAGCGTTTCTCCAAAGTCGCTTAAACATCTCGCCGACGAGGCCGCCCGTGCCCGCCGGCAACCATTGACGGGCCGCGTGGTGCGCAAGACGGGTGTTAGAATGCCTCGCAGTAGTTCGTTGGTACGGTGCACACACGCCCGTCGACTCAGCCTTGAACGAGCCGGACCCGAGCAGTCTTTTTTGTGCATTTGCAGGTGCAATTCAAGCGCAACGCAAACGCTTCTTCAGCCGAGCTACATCGCCGACCGCCGTCCATGCAACGAGAAAAAATCATCGATAAGCCCTTGAGCAAATTTCCGTATCCGATTCCAAGCCGCGAAGAAATTCTGGGCGTCCTGCGCACGAGTGAAACGCCGCTTGCCGCGAACGACATCGCCGAAGCGCTGTCGATCAAGCGCCAGGAGCGCGAAGGATTTTTCAAGCGCTTAGGCGCGATGGAGCGCGACGGCCAGATCCGGCTCGACCAGCGCAATCTCTATCAGTTGACGCATCCCTCGAACTTCGTCGCGGGCCGTGTGCAAGGTCATCGCGACGGCTTCGGCTTCCTGATCCGCGACGACGGTCAGGACGATCTGTTCCTGCCCACCGGCGAGATGCAGAAGGTCATGCACAACGACCGCGTGCTCGCGCGCATCGTCGGTTATGACCGGCGCGGCCGCCCGGAAGGGCATATCGTCGAAGTGACGGATCGCGCCAACAAGCGCGTGATCGGCCGCCTGCTCAACGAGAACGGCGCGCTGATCGTCGCACCCGAAGACAAGCGCATCGGCCACGACATCCTGATCACGCAGAACACCAAAAAGGCCAAGGTCGGCCAGGTGGTGGTGGTCGAGCTGACCGATTTCCCGAGCCGTCATTCGCAGCCGCTCGGCCGCGTGGTGGAAGTGCTCGGCGATATCGACGACCCCGGCATGGAAATCGAAATCGCGGTGCGCAAGTACGGCGTGCCGCACGAGTTCAGCCCGGATGCGCTCGACGAAGCCTCGAAGCTGCCCGACGAAGTCCGTCCGGTCGACGCGCGTCACCGCATCGATCTGCGCGACGTGCCGCTCGTCACGATCGACGGCGAAGACGCCCGCGACTTCGACGACGCCGTGTATTGCGAACCGGTGCAGGTCGGCCGTGGCGAGGGCTTCCGTCTGATCGTCGCGATCGCGGACGTGTCGCACTACGTGCTGCCGAAGAGCGGGCTCGATGCCGACGCGATCGAGCGCAGCACGTCGGTGTATTTCCCGCGCCGCGTGATTCCGATGCTGCCGGAGAAACTGTCGAACGGCTTGTGCTCGCTGAACCCGCACGTCGACCGTTGCGTGCTCGTGTGCGACATGATCGTCACCGCGCGCGGCGAAGTGAAGGCGTATCAGTTCTATCCCGGTGTGATGCATTCGGCCGCGCGTCTGACCTATACGGAAGTCGCCGCGGTGCTGAAAAACACCAAGGGTCCGGAGGCTGCGCGGCGCGCCGCATTGCTGCCGCAATTGCAGAATCTGTATGGCGTCTACAAGTCGCTGTTCGCGGCGCGCCAGAAACGCGGCGCGATCGACTTCGATACGACCGAGACGTACATCGTCTGCAACGCGCAGGGCAAGATCGAGCAGATCGTGCCGCGCACCCGCAACGACGCGCACAAGCTGATCGAGGAATGCATGCTGGCCGCGAACGTCTGCGCGGCCGACTTCCTCAAGCGCAACAAGCATCCGGGTCTGTTCCGCGTGCACGCCGGGCCGACCGCTGAAAAGCTCGAGAATCTGCGCACCTTCCTGCGCGGCATGGGCTTGACGCTCGCCGGCGGCGACACGCCGCACGCGAGCGATTACGCCGCGCTGATGGCGCAGATCCGCGAGCGGCCCGATGCGCAGATGCTGCAAACCATGCTGCTGCGCTCGATGCAGCAGGCGGTCTACAGCCCGGAGAACATCGGCCACTTCGGTCTCGCGTACGAGGCGTATGCGCACTTCACGAGCCCGATTCGCCGCTATCCCGATCTGCTCACGCACCGCGCGATCTACGCGATCCTGCAGGGCCGCAAGTATCAGCCGGAGCCGCCGCAAGGTGTCGAGCTGAATACCGCGCTGTCGCCGCGCGCCCGTGCGATGCAACAGGCCGACGACGAAAAGCGCGGCCGCCAGCGCGGCAACAACGTCGCGATTTGGGAAGAACTCGGACTGCATTGCTCGGCTAACGAGCGCCGCGCCGACGAAGCATCGCGTGACGTCGAAGCATGGCTGAAGTGCTATTTCATGCGCGACAAGCTCGGCGAAGAGTACGGCGGCATGGTGAACGGCGTGACGTCGTTCGGCATCTTCGTGCAGCTCGATTCGCTCTTTATCGAAGGCCTCGTGCACGTGACCGAACTCGGCTCCGACTACTTCCAGTACGACGAGATCAAGAACGAGCTGCGCGGCGAGCGCACCGGCATTCGTTATCGTCTGTCGGATCGGGTGCGGGTGCAGGTGAGCCGCGTCGATCTCGACGCCCGCAAGATCGATTTCCGGCTCGTGCGCGACACGCCGATCAAGCCGCCCGCAGCGCGTGGGGCGCTGGCCGACAAGGGCGCCGGTGACAGCGGCGGCGCGCGCGTGCGTTCGCTGCCGCCGGCCGAAGCCGGTGCGTCGGCGCCGGGCGGCGCGCGGCGCAAGAAGGCCGCGCCCGCGCAAACCGTGGCGGTCAAGGAAGCGCGCGCAGCGCGTGGTGCGGCGAAGAAGCATGGCGCCGCGGCCAATGCAGCGTCGAAACCGCAGGCACGCAAGAAACGCTGAAGCGGTTTCACCGCCTGAACCGCGCGCATCGGGTACGTTCACACGTGCCGGTTGCGCGCGGTCTGCGTTTTATCGTGGCACGCAGGTCAGCGCACGAGCGCGGCAGGCATGCAAAGTATTCACGCGAAGTACTCAGACTCGTATTCATCACAGCAGCGCGCGTTGCAGTCGCGCTCAATCAAAGGTTGTTCAGTCATGGCACGTCTCAAGGTTTTATACGGTTTTCACGCAGTGACCGCGCGTATCCGGCACGATGCGTCGACGGTCGAGGATGTTTATTACGACGCGACGCGCAAAGACCGTCGCATGACCGAATTCCTGCACTCGGCGAAGGAAGCCGGCGTGCGTCTGATCGCCGCCGACGAAACGCGTCTGTGGGGCCTCGCGCACACCGAGCGTCACCAGGGCGTGGTGGCCCGCGCGGGCGACATGCCGCTCGCGCAGAATCTGGCCGAACTGCTCGACGGCATCAACGGTTCGCCGCTGATCCTGGTGCTCGACGGCGTGACCGATCCGCACAATCTCGGCGCCTGCCTGCGCGTGGCCGATGCCGCGGGCGCACATGCGGTGATCGCGCCGCGTGATCGCGCGGTCGGTTTGAACGCGACCGCTGCGAAGGTCGCGAGCGGCGCGGCCGACACCGTGCCTTACATCACGGTGACGAATCTGGCGCGTGCACTGCGCGAATTGAAGGATGCGGGCGTATGGGTGGTCGGCACAGCCGGCGAGGCTACCAAGAGTCTTTACGACACCGAGCTCGACGGTCCGGTGGCGCTCGTGATGGGCGCCGAAGGCGAGGGTATGCGCCGTCTCACGCGCGACACCTGTGACGTAGTCATGCAGATTCCGATGGCGGGCACGGTCGAAAGCCTGAACGTTTCCGTGGCGTCGGGCGTCTGTCTGTTCGAAGCGGTGCGGCAGCGGGCGGTGAAGAAGTAATCGCCCGGCACTCGCGCATCACTCCGGTAAACTAGCGGTTTTATCGCTTCAACTGCTCGCGAGCCTCTCTCCCATGACTCAAGACGAACTCAAACAACTGGTCGGCCAGGCCGCCGCCGACTATGTGAACGCCAACGTGCCTGAAGGCGCGGTGATCGGCGTCGGCACCGGCTCGACCGCGAACTGTTTCATCGACGCGCTGGCCGCCAACAAGGCGCGCTATCGCGGTGCTGTGTCGAGTTCGCTCGCCACCACCGCGCGTCTGCAATCGCACGGCTTCAAGGTGCTCGACCTGAACGAAATCGATTCGCTGCCGGTGTACGTGGACGGCGCCGACGAGATCGACCGCAGCGGCGCCATGATCAAGGGCGGCGGCGGCGCGCTGACGCGCGAAAAGATCGTGGCGTCGGTGTCGGACGTATTTGTGTGCATCGCGGATGCCAGCAAACTGGTCGACACGCTCGGCAACTTCCCGCTGCCGATCGAAGTGGTGCCGATGGCGCGCACTGCGATCGGCCGCCGCGTCACCGCGCTCGGCGGCGTGCCGGTGGTGCGCGTGACGAAAGAGGGCGTGCCGTTCATCACCGACAACGGCAACGAGATCATCGACGTCAAGGGTCTGCGCATCAGCGACCCGCGCACGCTGGAAACGCACATCAATGCGTGGCCGGGTGTGGTGACCGTGGGCCTGTTCGCGGGCCGTGGCGCGAACCTGTGCCTGCTCGGCACGGACACCGGCGTCGAGACGATCGAGTACAGCAAGGGCTGACCGGCGGTCGTTCTGAAATCGCGCGTGAACCTGCAATGTGCGGGTTTGCGCGCGATTTGCTTTTGTATGAATCGTTTGCGCGGGCGCGCGGCTTGCCCGATTGCCGTGCCGTGCGCTGCCAACATCGAGTTGCCGCGGACCTAGGTCGCATATCGTTTCGCGCGTCGCTCCGTGAGACGCTGTGTGAGTGTGCGGTCGGTGCGCAATGTCCTGATCATTGCGGCGAGTACAACGCCTCTGTCTCACCTCATCGCTTCGGCGATCACTGCCCCGAACCGCTCTGTCAAGTCGGCGTACGCAGGCGCAGCCCTCATCCTTGATCCGCGCGAACCGATGGCACGAAGGCGAGCAAAGCCTTGCGCCACCGCATGCGCAATCCACGGTTTCGCATAGCCATACGAGCATCCGGCCAATTATTCGCGCACTGTCGCGCGTCGAATGTGGGCACCCGCACGCACAGCAATTAATGCGGCACATACACTCGTTGCTAGGCCCAAGAGGTGCGTTTTTCCCGACAGCTAGGAGAGGTCATGAAAGTGGCGATCGTGCACGACTGGCTCGTCGCATCCGGCAGTGCGGAGAAAGTGCTCGAGCAGATCATCGAGTGCTTTCCCGACGCCGACCTCTTCAGCCTGGTCGATTTTCTCGATGATCGCCGGCTGCTGCGCGGCAAGTCCGTCACGACGTCGTTCATTCAGCACCTGCCGTTCGCGCGGCGCCGCTATCGCGCGTATTTGCCGTTGATGCTGCGTGCCATCGGGCAGTTCGATCTCGCGGATTACGACCTGATTATCACGAGTTCGCGCATGCTCGCCAAGGGTGTGCCGGTGGGCCCGGATCAGACACATGTGAGTTACGTGCATTCACCGATGAGCGAGGCGTGGGATCTGCAGCACCAATATCTGCGTGAAACGAGGCTCACGCACGGGCCGAAGTCGTGGGCAGCCCGCGCGTGGCTGCATTATCTGCGCAGTTGGGATACCCGTTCGACGAGCGGTGTCGACAGCCTGATTGCGAACTCGCATTGCGCGGCGCGCCGCATGATGAAGACTTACCGGCGCGAGGCAGCCGTGATTCCGCCGCCCGTCGACGTGCATGAGTTCGAAGTGCGCGCGCAAAAGGACGACTTCTATCTGAGCGTGTCGCGCATGGCGTCGGACAAGCGCCTCGATCTGATCGTCGAGACCTTCAACGCGACGCCGCAGCGCAAGCTGGTCGTCATCGGCGACGGGCCGCAGATGGCGGCGCTGCGCGCGAGAGCCGGGCCGAACGTGACGATCCTCGGGCATCAGCCGCCCGAGGTTCTGAAGGATTATCTGCAACGCGCGCGGGCCTTCGTGTTCGCAGCCGAGGAAGATTTCGGCATCGCTCCGCTCGAAGCGCAGGCGTGCGGCACGCCGGTGATTGCCTTCGGCAAGGGCGACGCGCTGGACAGGTTGACGCCGCTTGGCGACGCGCATCCCACCGGCATATATTTCGCATCCCAAACGGTCGTGTCGATGCGCGAGGCGATCGAACGCTTCGAACGGCTGCGTGAACGCATCACGCCTGCAGCTTGCCGCGCGAATGCCGAACGTTTTTCGGCAGCGGTGTTCCGGCGCGCATTCATGGCCGAGGTCACCCGGACGATCGCCGCCGCCGGCATGCGTCAGCGCGTTGGAACGGTGGAGGTGGGAGAGCACGATCTGGAGACCGAGGACCTTGCATGGTCGGACAAGCCCGCATCCAGGAGCAATTTGGGACCGTGATGTGCTTGCGCCGGATGGTAGCGGGTGACTCGGCATGGCCCGCAGTTGGCTCGGGGTACCTATTTATTCGCATATTGAGAAATGAACAGTATGCGAATAAATGGACTTTCGTCGCACCGCAGTAGGCCGCACATGGCCGTCCGGACTATGCCAGTCCGACCGGCTATCGCAGTCGATCCGCCCCGTTTAGCCTTGCACGTACTCGCGCATCTTCGATGCGCGAGTACGTGCGGACGAAGACGACGCGGGTCATGTCAAAGAAGGCGTTGCAGGACTTTATAAAGAGACATCCGGGGTGCGCGCAGTGCGCTATTGACGTGGCAGTAGCGCAGGCTTGCCTCGCGTATGGCCATAACGACCTGAAGCAGACGTTCGCCAGTGTGGACTATGTGCCGCCGCAATACATCGTTTTTCGATGCGGGCGACAACTGGTTCAGGATCGTCGTGGCGATTCACTACAACAGGCTGTCGTCATTCGTTCGTCATGTATGACGCATGCGGAGTACGACCTTTGGACGAGGAAGAACTTAAACTCATGAACGCCGATCGCCTTCCGGGACCTTTTCCCGACGTTGCCCAAACCTGGGTCGCGCTGCAAAACCAGTTGCCGATTACGCCTATTCGTACCGAAGAGGATTACCAGCAGATGGTGCGGGTCGCCAACTCGCTCGCCGATCAGCTGAACGGCAACAACGAAGATCCTCTGGCCGACCTGCTCGCGATCGTCACGGAACTCGTCGCAAACTGGGAAGCGCACAACGTGACGATTCCCAAAGCGGAGCCGCGCGAAGTATTGCGGCATCTGCTGGAAACACACGGACTCAAGCAGAAGGACCTGATAGGTATCGCGTCGCCCACCGTGGTAAGCGATATTCTCGCGGGGCGGCGCGCCATCAGCAAGAAAGTGGCGAAGGCGCTTGCCTTGCGTTTTCATATCGACGTCAGCGCGTTTCTGTGAAGATCGGCGCAATGCCGGCTTCGTGCCGCGCGCGGCGTGGAGCGTTAGCAGGCCGGCTCGCACTTCGACCCGTTCCATCCGCGCGGGCGCTGGCGGCTTGCGATTCCACTTTTGGCGTCGGCGCAACAGCATGGACGCGGTGACCGTTTGAGAGTGCGCAGGAGCGCGCCGTGGCCCACGCCGGCACGGCCGCTTGTGTCGCGTATGCCGACTCACGTGACGGAACGGGTCCGTGGCGGCGCGGCGGCCATGCTGGCGCAACCGGCCCGGATTGAAGGCGATGGGTGGGTGCCACGCGCGAGGCGGCTGCTTTGCACAGTCAGCGTATTGCTTCCTGCCACGCGCCGCGCATTGCCCGCAGGCCCACTCGCCATTTACGCAGCGCAAGCGCCACGCCGCCGCGTGCGAATGCCAGCGACAATGCGCGCAGAAACCCCGGGTCAGCGCGCTCGCCAATCAGCGTGGAGTAAGCGACGAACGCCCATCGGCCGTGCGGGCTCAGGTATTCCCACATGATGAGGCGCAGATTGAATGACGCGTTGTAGAAAGCTGCGTCGTTGAAAGCGAAGCGCGGGTCTTCGTCGCTGCGCTGCACAGGGAAGTGCTCGACCAGCAGCGAAGGGTCATAGATCAGAGCCCAGCCGCGCCGTTGCACGTCCAGACTGAATGCCATCTCGCAGTGAGCTTGCGCGCCGTGGCCGCGCAAGCGCGAGTCGAACCGCAGCGCGCCGATCGCTTCGCGGCGGAACGCCATGTTGACGCCTTTGAGCACGTGCACCCGGCGCGCTTCGCCATGGCCGATATGGTGGTTGCCGATGATCCGTCCATACCAGCGCACGAGCCCCACCCGCGGCGTGTGGCCCTGCAGGATGCCGTGCCGTTCATGCACGATGTCGCGGCCGCCCAGGCCGCCGAGCGTGGGATCGTCGTTGAACGCGCGAGCGATGCGCGCGATCCAGTCGCTATGCGGCGCGGCGTCGTCCTCGGTGAAGCAGAGCACATCGCCGCTCGCGCTTTCGATGCCGAGGTTGTAAGCGGCAACCATACCCGGCTTGCGCATCAGCACCACGAAGCGGCGCGGATCGGGCCGGTTCGCTTCGCGTGTGCGCAGCCAGTCGAGTGTGGCGTAGTCGTCGTGGCGCGCAACCACGATCACTTCGTCGGCGCGACGCTCCTGCGCGTCGAGTGCCGCGAGACAGCGGGCCAGGTCGGCCGTGCGCCGGTGCGTCGGCACGATCACCGACACTTTCACGAACGGTTGCCGCACTGGCATGGTCAGAACGCGTTGCGGCCGACGAAGCCCTTGAAGATGGTGATGAACACGATCTTCATGTCGAACCAGAACGACCAGTTCTGAATGTAGAAGAGGTCGAACTTGACGCGCGCTTCCATCTTTTCCACCTTGGTGGTGGCGCCGCGATAGCCGTTCACCTGAGCCCAGCCGGTGATGCCGGGCTTGATCCGGTAGCGGTGCATGTAGCCATACACCTGATCCTTGTAGAGATCGTCGTGTTCGACCGCGTGCGGGCGCGGGCCGACCACCGACATCTGGCCGAGCAGCACGTTCAGGAACTGCGGCAGCTCGTCGAGACTGGTGCGGCGCATGAAGCCGCCGAGTTTCGTCACGCGCGTATCGTTGCGCGAAGCCTGGGTGACCTGGCCGTGCGTTTCCTGATGAACGGTCATCGAGCGGAACTTGTAGATCGCGAACGGCTCGCCGTCGACACCCTTGCGTGTCTGGCGAAAGAACACGGGCCCGGGCGAGCTGAGCTTGATGCCGATCGCGAGCACGATGAACACCGGCGCGAGCACGAGCAGCGCGAGCGCAGCGAACAGACGGTCGAACATCAGCTTGGGCCACATCTGCGGCGGCGAGAAGGGCGTCGCGCTCAGATTGAGCGTGGGTAACCCGACGACGTCGACCAGCGCGTGGGTGAACAGCGAGAGGCTGCGTACATCGGGGACGAAGCGCAGATTCACGAAGTCGTGTCTGAAGATATGCGTGAAGCGATAGATCGTATGTTCTTCGGAAAGCGGCAGCGCAAGCCACACTTCGCTTACGCGCTCGTTGCGCACCTTGTTGACGAACGCATCGAGATCGGTCAGCACCGGCAGGCGCTTCAGGCGCGTGCCATAGTTGGCGGCGCCTTCGATGCTGGTGTCGAAGACGCACACCGGTTTGAAGCCGGCTTGCGGCGCATGTTCGAGATGCGCGAGCAGCGTACGCGAGAAGCCTGGCGCGCCGACGATCGCGACGGTGCGGACATTCATCCCGCGTCGCCGCACGCTGCGCAGCACGACGTGCGTGATGCAGCGGGTGGCGATGATCATCGCGCCGGAGATCAGCGTCGAGTAACCGAACCACAGCCGCGACACCGCGTCCATACGATGCAGCGTGAACACCAGCACGAGGCCGGTGACGGACACCACCAGCCACGCCGCCGTGATTCTCGCCAGCACCGGCGCCAACGCCTTGCCGCGCCACGTTTCATACACGCCGAAGCCCGGAAACAACAGCAACACGAGCAGACAGTTGAACGCGATCAGAAGACGCTCGGTGTCTGACAACGCGATCGGCGTCGAGAAGCGCAGCCAATGTCCGAGCAGGCTTCCGGCAATCACGAAAAGCGCATCGAGAACCCGCGTAGTATTCCTGAACATATTTTTCTTTATTCTGGTGGTCGGGCGGCACCTTGCTTATTCGACGGTTTCGGCCTGGCGCAGACGCGGCAGAAGACGGTCGAATTCGCGTTTGACGAGGCCGTAGCATTCGCATGCACGCGCTTCGAGGCCCTTGCGATCGAGCACCTTGATGTGGCCGCGGCTGTGATGAATCAGGCCTTCATCGTGCAGCTTGCCGGCGGCTTCGGTAATGCCTTCGCGGCGCACGCCGAGCATGTCGGCGATCAGTTGCTGGGTTACCGTCAGATCATTCGACGCGACGCGGTCCACTTCGATCAGCAGCCAGCGGCACAGCTGCTTGTTCAGCGCATGGTGACGATTGCAGGCAGCGGTTTGCGCGACTTGCGTGAGCAGGGCGTGCATATACAGCAGCATCAGGCGGCGCAGGAAGTCCGAGCGCGCGAATTGCTGTTTGAGCGCCTGTGCGCTCATCCGGTATGCGAAGCCGGCGCATTGCACCTGCACACGGTTCGGCATGGTTTCGCCGCCGGTGAGCACCGGCACGCCGGTCATGCCTTCGCGGCCGACCGCGGCGATTTCGACCGAGCTGCCGTCTTCCATCGTCGAGAGCATCGAGATGATCGCGGTCGTCGGGAAGTAGACGTGATGAATGCGTTGACCCGAGTCGCACAGCAACTGTTCGGTGCGCAGATGAACCAGTTCGAGATGGGGAGCTAGCGCTTGCCATTCGTGCGACGGCAATGCTCCAAGCAAGTGGTTACCGTGCAGATCGGATTGAAGTGTCAACATGATCGGTCCTCGCGTGAAAGTCGCGTTGAGGGCGGCTTTCTGTTTTTGATCCGATGTCTGCATCCGTGAAGAAATCACAACTGCCTCGCGAGCAGTGAAGGATGGACAGACTCGGCCCCGTATTGGCCTGGTGCGCCGCCGCCGTTTTTGTGGACCCTGCTGCGGTGACGCTGCGTTGCGCTCAGCTATTAGCGAGGAGTGTGCCAACGCTACCTAAAGCGAGCGCTGGTGCGGCGCAGCGAACCAAGCCGTAGCGGCGTGCGAAGCCGGATGTGACTTTTTGTTTCAAATCTGTACAACGCGCCGCATCGAGGTCCGCGTTTCGCGGGCTTGTTTCAAACGACCGGAGCCGTTGATGGTATTGGCCTGGCGCGTGTCAACGGGGTTCACGCAGCGGGTGTCCCGGAGGCGAAATAGCCTTGCCATGGGCGTTGCGATGCGATGTCCGCGATGTGCCGGAATTGATTCAGATGTGTTCAATGCGTTGCGTACGTTGCCGCACGGAGTATCTATTCGACGACCCGGAAGTCGCAAAAAAACCAACAGTGATTCCCTCAGGCAGACACATGGGTTCGCGAAGTGTGAGGTTTTATGCGGCTCGCGCGCGATACCTAGATCAGTGCGACAAGCTAGCGATAAAAGGTGGCGGATATCGCATTGATCGCGCGCACTTCACCCGCGGGTGTCGCGCATGTTGCATCAGCGTTAACCATTGAGCTGGATGCGTGGGCAACGATTCGTTCTTGCGACGCCACTGACGTCAGAGGAATCAGAGGCACGATGACGGGGCGATGTGGAGCGAGATGGAACCAGTCGCGCGCGCCACGATAGTGTGGGTCGATGATATGAACAAAGCGTGCAAAGCGTTTTGTTTCGATGACGAGCTGCCAGCCGTCGCCACGGCGCTGGACGAGGGCAGTCAGACCGATGTCGTGACGCTCGCTCATGCGCCGATCGGGCAGATGAAACGCCTCGCAAACGATTTCTTCGCTTGCCGCCTCGCGCAGTGTCGCCAGCGTGACATCATGCGCGCGCGGGCCGAATCGGTAGGCATGCGTAAAGTCGAAGAACTGGCCGAGGCATGCGGCCGCGCCGACACGTTGCGCGCTGCGCGGCGGCAACTCGACGGGGCAACTCGCGGACACGACCTTCACGCTGCCATCGCGCAGGCAGACCAGTTCGAGTCGTCCGCTAAACGTTTGTGCGCGTTCGTTGATCAGGTGGATATCGAGGCCGTTGAGGCCTTCGTCGGTCAGCGTGATCTGGACGGGTTGCAATGTGTGCGCGAGCCCGTGTAGCGCGCTTTTGGGCCGTCCTGTGGCGTCGATCACACCCCAGCCTGCGCCCGCGCGCAGATCCTGCAATTGCCAGACCAAACCGCCGGCACAGGTCGAGTCCGCGCGCCGCCATTCGGCGAACACGTCGCTCATCACCTCCGCGACCACCGCGCGCGACAGATCCAGATAACGCACGGGGTCTTCATAGCGCAACTGCGCCGGCTCCACGCCGTACAGCGTGCGCAGGTAGTGGTCGCGCACGTCGTCGAAATCCCAACCGGCGCCAGGGTCGCGCGGCACGGCGGCCTTCCAGCGCGGATCGTGCGAATGGATCGTGCCCAGCGCGTCGTGCAAGGTCGCGTCGTCCGGTACGTTGGCGAAGGCGAGGCATTCGGCGGCAAAGCGCACCTGCGCGCGGCGCGCGTCGTCGAGCGGCCGCTGATAGGCGCCTACCCCGTAGTAGTGCGTCACGCCTTTGTCGGTGGAGAACGGCCACGTTCCGCCCGTAGGCGAGTTGGGGACATACGGCACGTCCGGCCGTTCGCGCGCGGCGATCGCGGGTAACAGTTCAGTGAACACGGCTTGTGCGCGCAGCGAAGGCGGCAGGCCGAGCATGGCCGCCTGCTGGTCGGCTTCGCTGCCACCGCACAGTACGGCGAGCGCTGCGAAGCGTCGTGTGCGGGTCAGAAACTGCGCGGCTTCCAGTTCGATCGACGCACGGAAGGCCGCATCGTTCGGGTAGTCGAAATTTGCCAGCGCGAAGTCTTGCCAGACGAGCAGGCCGTATTCGTCGGCGAGCGCATAGAACGCGTCGGACTCGTACACCATCGTGCCGCTCACGCGCAGCATATTCATGCCGGCCGCGCGAGCCAGTTCGAACGTGTGACGCAGTTGCGCTTCGGTGCCGGCGAGCGTCACGAGGTCCGCGCTGGTCCAGCACGCGCCGCGGCAGAACACGGGCACGCCGTTCACGTGGATGGCGAAGCCCATACCGTCGGCGCCGCGTTGCACGTCGATGCTGCGAAAGCCGATCGAGCCTAGAGAGTAAGAATTTGAGCGATCGTCATCGAGTTGCAACGTCAAAGGATATAAAGTCGGCTCGCCGTGCGTGTGGGGCCACCAGCGCTCGGCGTGCGGCACGCGCACGGCGCCGGTCAAGGTATAGGCGTCACGCCATTGCAAAGACGAAATAGCTGCGCCGCATTTGAGCGTCGCGCCGTCAGTCGCGACATCGTGTGGATACGCGAAACGTAGCGTGAGCGAAACAATGCCGTCATCGCCATCGACGCGGCTAGCCAGGTCGACCGTGTCGAATGCATGCGGCGCGTCGCCCAGCAGTTCGACTGGGCGCCATGGACCGACCGCCTGAATCGACGGGCACCAGCCCGGCATATGGCCGAGCAGTGTGGTGCGCACGTTGCGCAGCGTCGGCGGCGAAACGAGGCGCGGCCGCCAGCGCGCGCGCGGGCGTTTTGCCGTCAATGCGGCTGTCAGTGCGCGAAAGCACAGCGCCAGTGTCGCGCTGCCATTCAGTTCGATGTCCAGATCATGTGCGACGAACATCGAATCGGAGTCGAGGCGCCGCACATCGTCGAGCCAGACTTCGGCGAGCGTGGCGAGGCCGTGCAGCCGCAAGCGGCGTTTGCCTATGCCGGTGAGCGTGACGCGATACCAGTGGTCGTCGAACGCGAGGGGCGGAGGGTGAGCGGCGTCCAGCAGACCTGCGGCGCGCCGAGCGCTTGCGACGGTGCCAGGCACCGGCGCAGCGAGCCAGCCATGCGCGGGCAGCGCCGCAGGCGACCCGCATGCGCCCGCCGGCGTGCTGACACACTGCCAGCCGGTGTCGAGCCGCTGCGGCCAGAGTGATGGCGTCGCCGCCTCGTCCGGTGCGGCCACGCATGTGCGCGCCTCCTCGGTTGGGGCGATCCGCGCGGCTTCAGCGAGTGAGGCGGCGATGGTGGTGGTTGCGACAGCATGCGCAATCGAACCATCGCCGCGAGCGTCATCGGCCGCCGCACCGTGCGTCAGTACATCCACTGCGAACCCCCAAAAAACGCTATATGGCGCGAGAAGCGCGCGTCATCGCACCAGCGCGGCGAGCGGTGGCAAGGTCGCTTCATAGGCGCTTTCGAGCACGTCGAAGCAGTCTTCGCACGCATCGCGCCGTCTGCGCGCGATGGCTCGCACGAGCCGGAACTGCATCACCATCGACTCCGACGCGATGCGCTGCGCCGCGGCCGGGATCGACGCGGGCATGTCGAAGCCTTGCGCGGACAGCCACAGCAGATACTTCGACAGAAACTCGAAGTTCGCGCCGAGCTGCCGCATCAGGTTGAACGAGTACGGATGGAAGAACGCCTCGCCGCGTTCGAGCAGCATGTCGAGATGCGCGGGAAACGCGGCACGCCACGACGAAATCGGATTGACGAGCGGCCTTCGCTGCAGATGCGCGCACAGCAATTCCGCCGACGTTTCCGCGAGCGCGGCGCCTTCGAGCGCGGGCCGCGCCTGTTTGGCGAATTCCACATATGGAAACAGCAGATCGGGTTGCTGTGCGAATTGCGGAAGTTTGCGGAACACGCCGTCGTAGTCCTCGCCGTCGAGCAGGTGATAGCCGGTGTTGTGGAAATAGCCGAGGCGGCGCGCGGCGGGATCGATGAAGTCGATGCCCACCGTGGTCTTCGGATGCTCGCGGCGATACGACGTGGCGCGCGTGTTCGGCAAGTAATAGCCGTCCACCTCCACCAGCACCGTATGGCCGCGCGTGGTCTGCGCGAGCACGCGCGCTTCGAGCGAATCGTAGATGGCCAGTTCCTGCACTTGGGTGCCGTACAGTCGCTCGATGTCGTCGAGCGGGAATTTGAAGAACGTGAACTGGTCGCCTTCGAAATCTTGTGTGACGGTAAAGGCGAACGCCGCGCGCGGGTCGAGCCCGAAGCCATGCAACAGTTCGATCCACAGATCGACGTAGCAGTTGGTCTCCTGCCACACGCGCTCGCCCTGATGCAGCGCGTGCGGCACGTGTTCGCGCAGGCGCATGCCGGATCCCGGCGCGGCGGCGCTGTCACGCGCAGACACCTCGACGCGCCGGGGCATCGGCAAAGCGCTGGACGGGCTCATTGGCGTGGATGTCAGAGACGGGTTCATGCGCCACCTCCGGTGTGTGCCGCGCTCGCCTGCAAGCTCTGCAGGCCTTGCGCGACGCGCGCTTCGGTGTCGCCCCACAGCAGCGCGCGCACCTCGTCAGGCCAGCCGTTCACGTCGAGGCCATGATGACGGAACAGCGCAAGTGTGATGCGTTCCATGCCGAAGCCGACGCAGCCCGTATGCGCTACAGCACCGTCTGCGCAGACGATCTTCCAAATCGCGCCGAAGTGCTCCATGTGATAGTTGAACGACAGGCAGGCAGTCTTGCCGCGCGGATCGGCGATGGGAATCAGCAGTTCGAACTTCAGCGCCTGGGCGCGCTGACTGTCGGCGACGATCTTGCCGCCGCGGCCGAAGAAGGGATCGTTGGCGAGATCGATCTCGACCGGCAATTGCAGCAATGCCACCAGCAGCGAGCCGCGATCGATCCACATCTGCCGGAACGCCATCACCTGTTCCGCGCTGCCGAGGCGCACGTATTCGCGCTGCCGGAACATCTGCATGCGGCCCGGATCGAGCGACGGTTCGTGGCGGAAGCAGTACGACAGCACGTCGACCGTGCGGCCTTCAGCGGGCAGTGCGCCGCGCCGCGCCATCACCGGATAGATCGGATAGCAGGCGGCGGGCGTCAGCACCACGCGCGTGGGCTTTTGCTGCGCCATCCATGCGTCGCTGCGCTCGTCGTCGCTGTCGCTGTCGGTCAGCGCGTCGTCGAGCGCGCGCAGCAGGCGGCGGTGACCCAGGTCGTCGCCGCAGAACGAATGGATCGTGCCCGCGAGATTCGGGAAACTCTTCAGGTATTCGCTGTCTTCGAAGTCGGTGCGGCGCATCGCCGGTGGAAAGCGCAGCACTTCCGATTGCTGGTCCGCGCCCAGACGCGTGATCGCCACGTTCAGGCGCTCGAGCACATCCTCGAAAATCTGGCTGCGGCCGTACAGGCCGTTTTCACCGGTATCGATCAGCAGGCCCGCGGCCAGCAGTTCGTCGCGAAAGTCCGGCGCGGTGTTCGCGTCGGCAACGGTGCCGGCGGCAGCAGCGGCCGCGGCGGTATCGGTCATCGTGTTCATTCAGGCTTTCCCCGGTGCGGCAGGACGCTGCGCGAGCAACAGGCTCGCGGTGTTTTGCGCAATGCGGTCGTTATTGATCATGAGCGGCGCGGAGTGCAGGTCGCGCAAATGGCGTCCTACGCTGTACGGCGTGCCGTTCTTGTAGCCCGCCATGCCGCAGATCATCAGCACTTGCTGGACGACTTGCAGCGCGGTGGTCGAGATGCTGGTCTTCAACGTGTTCATGTCGGACGCGAAGCCGAGCAGCGCGGCGAGCGGCGCATCGGCCTGCGGACCGTCGTGCCGCGCCTGATGCGCAGCGCGTGCCGCTTCCAGCGCGACCGACAGGCGCGCCTGCATCATCTGCAGCAGGCCGACCGCTTCGGCAAGGCGCACGCCCGCCGGCGGAATCGAGCCGGGCGTCGCGCGCGCCTGAGCGCGGAAGAACGCCTTTGCGCGATTCACCGCGTCGATCGCGATGCCGGTCCAGACGGAGGCCCACAGCGTGTGCGAGACCGGCAGCATGGTCTGGTCGGCGATCTCGGCGAACGGCGTCGCGAGGATCTGTTCGGCGAGTCCCGTGGCGACCAGCCGGAAGCCCTCGCTGCAGGTCCCGCGCATGCCGAGCGCGTCCCATCCGCCACGCTTTTCGAGTTGCGTGTCATCGCGCAACGCGACGATCAGCACCTGGTCGGCGGCCGCCGACTCCGCGGTGCGGCGCGCGGTGACGAGAATGCCGTCGGCGTGCGCGCCGTAGGAGATCGTCGGTGCGAGCTTTTCGATCCGCAAACGCGGACCGTCGAGCTCGACCGAGCAGGCGCTCGTGCGCATGTTGCCGCCGATGGTTTCCTCGGAAGTCGCCGACGCCAGCAGCCATTGATGCTCGACCAGTTGCGCGAGCAGGCGCCGATGCCACGCCGATTCGCCACCATGCGCCTCGACGCAGGCGACCTGGATCTGATGCATCGCATAGATCATGGCGGTCGACGCGCAGCCTTGCGCGAGCGTCTCGCAGATCGCGCCGATGTCCGCGAGCGACAATCCCGCGCCGCCGCACGCGCTCGGCACCATCGCCGACAGCAGACGTTCGCGTTTGAGCGCGTCGAATGCTTCGCTGGGAAAGCGGGCGTCGCGGTCGACCGCATCGGCGAACTGCGCGGCTATCGCAGCGCAGCGGTGCGCGGCCGCGCGCCAGCCGGGCTCGGCTTCGACCGTCGTCAACGTGACGGCCGCTTCAGCGCTGTCGTGCGCTGGGGTTGCGGCGCTGGCCGCATCCGGCTGTGGGGCGCTCATGCTGCGGCCTTGCCCTGCTGCAATTCGGTGATCGCAGCGGCCATCGAATCGATGCTCGAGAAGAGCCGGCGTGTCAGCAGGCGGTCCGGGATCTCGACGTCGAATTCATCTTCGATGGCCAGCATCAGATGCACGGTCGCCAGCGACGACAAGCCCGCGGCGTAGAGATCGGCGTCGTCCGCGAGGCTGTCGACCGGCACGTCGAGACGGGCGGATTCGGAAATGATGCGTCGCAATGCAGTCTTCATGGTGCGGTGCCCCCTTGATGGTCCAACGGTCCTGAAATGATGTAGACGGAAAACGCGTGAGACGTGTGCGCTTTCCGCGTTTATCTGCCCGACCGAGATCGTTGCCGGGCTCCGGAACATATTTAAGGATTGAGAAAGCGGAGCGTCAGTGCGATGGCGCACGGAAACACGAGTTTCGCGGACGTACCGTGTGGACATGACAACGAGCCGGCATGTCGAGCCAGGCCGTCGAAGGTGGTGGACACCGTCACCCTCGTTGAACTTTCTGACCGGTGGGGAATGTGATGAATTGGAAGACGCTGGAGTTCGATCAGCTTTCGGCCCGCGAGTTGTATCTGATCCTGCGGGCGCGTAGCGCGGTGTTCGTCGTCGAGCAATCGCATGTCTGCCTCGATGCGGACGGTCGGGATGAAAATGCGCTGCACGTGTTCGCGGTGGAGGATATGGGAAGGCCGATGCCGATCCTCGCTTACGCTCGTGTGCAACCCGGCGACGCGGAAGATCCGGAAATCACCATCGACAAGGTGCTCACGAGTCCGCTGCGGCGCGGCGACGGCACCGCGGAGCTGCTGCTCGACCGTGTGCTGGAAGCGATCGCCGAACGTTGGCCCGGACACGCCGCGCGCGTGAGTGCGCCGCTCAATCTGCGCGGCTTCTATGAGCAATTCGGTTTTCGCAAGACGGAAGGGCCGTTTCTCGAACATGGTGTGCCGTTCATCGGTCTCACGCGCCAGGTTCGCAGCAGTCAGCCGCGCTTTGGCGCGCGGCGCCGTGCACGTGACGGTGAATCACTCGTCGATACATTCGAGCTACTGTAACGGGGCATTGCAGGATCACGAATCGGACCAGACCTGACATCGACGGGAACCGTTCATGAATCGTATCGTAGTACCAGGCAATTCATTCGCTCCGCGCGTGGGCGTCTCCGAAACAACGGCGCGCTTTTCCGTGCAGCCGGCGATTCTCGCAGGCGGGCCCGGCACGCGGCTTTGGCCGTTGTCGCGCGAGCGCAATCCCAAGCAGCTGATCGATCTGATCGGCGACGAATCGCTGCTCGAAGCCACGCTGCGCCGCCTCGACGAGGCGTTCGTGGTGGCCGCGCACGACATATCGTCCGTCGCCGCGCTCGCGACGGCCACGCCGCTGGTGCTCTGCTGCGAGGCGTTGCACCAGCAAACGCGCGAGCGCCTCGAACACTGCGGCCAGCGGGTGCGCATGGTGCTCGAGCCGGTGCCGCGTGATACCGCGCCCGCGCTGACCGTCGCCGCGCTCGCCGCGCGCGCGGCGGCGGCTGGCGATGATCCGATCATCGTTGCGCTGCCCGCGGACCATCTGATCGCCGATCACGCCGCGTTCGGCGTGGCGCTCGCCGAAGCGCTCGCGCACGCGGCGCGCGGTGCGATCGTCACGCTCGGCGTGCCGCCGCGGCACGCGGCAACCGGGTACGGCTATATCCGCACGGGTATGGCGCTCGGCACGCACGGCGCGCGCGCGATCGAACGCTTCGTCGAGAAGCCCGATGGCGAAGAACTCGCCGAACGTTATGTCGCCTCCGGCGAGTACTGGTGGAACAGCGGCATGTTCGTGGTGCGTGCGTCGGTGTGGCTGGCGGCTGTCGAGCTGTGTGCGCCCGTGATCGCGGCGGCGTGCGCGGACGCTTTCCAGCAGGCCAGCGTCGACGACGACGGTGCCCTGCATCTCGGGCGCGACGCGTTCGCCGCGTGTCCGTGCGATTCGATCGACTACGCGGTGATGGAGCGCGTCGCCACCGATGCGCGGTTCGTCGGCGTCACGGTGCCGCTGGTGGCGGGATGGTCGGACGTGGGTGCGTGGGACTCGGTGTGGGACGCGTCGGCCAAGGATGGCGCGGGCAACGTCGCACGCGGCCGCGTGATGTTCGACGGCTCGACCGACAGCTTCGCGCATTCGGAAGGGCGCCTCGTCGCGTGTGTCGGCGTGAGCGGCGTGGTGGTGGTCGAAACCGCCGACGCGGTGCTGGTCGCCGCGAAGGATCGCGTGCAGGACGTCAAGGCGATCGTCGGCAGGCTGAAGGCGGAGCGCAGCGGCGAAGCGCAGGAGCATCGCAAGGCCGGGCGGCCGTGGGGCTTTTCTGATTCGCTCGACCGCGGCGAACGCTTTCAGGTGAAGCGCATCGTCGTCAAACCGGGAGGGCGCCTTTCGTTGCAGATGCATCATCATCGCGCCGAACACTGGATCGTCGTGCGTGGCACGGCGTTCGTCACGCGCGGCGAGGAACGCTTCCTGCTCTCGGAAAATCAGTCGACCTATATCCCGCCCGGCGTCGCGCACCAGCTCGAAAATCCGGGTAAGACATCGCTCGAAATGATCGAGGTGCAATCGGGCGGCTATCTCGGCGAGGACGACATCGTGCGCTTCGACGATCCATACGGCCGCGATCAGGCCGGCACCGAGGCGGGTGAGGGCGCGTCGTTTTGACGTGTACGGCGGGCGTATCCGGCCGTGCGGTGCCGTCGGGTCCGATGAGCGTGCCGCTGCAACCTGGCGCGCGCACGTGGCCTTCGTTTGCGAATGGCTTGAGCGCCTGCGATCACGCAAGCCGACGTCCCCGGACCGCGCGTCTCTCTTCAACCGCCGCCACCACGGAGCCGACCGTAAGTTCTCCCAAATCAGACAATTCGCGCCGCTACGTGCGTATTCGCACTATGAACATTTTTCAACACAGGCACGCTTGAGGCACAAGCTTATGGCCGATCGAAACGTTTTGCGTTACACGAACGAAACAATTCATCAGAGGGATAACCCTGTCAGGAAGTGTCCCAACTGGCGCAGATGTTTTGAAGCTAGCAACGTATCGTCAAGAACTGCTGCACCTATAAAAAACGATACGCCAGGGCCGCTCAATTCAACAGGCTACGCGGGGTGAACACCGCTTCGGGGAGAGTGCCATGGAACAGGCAAACAAAGATCGATCGCTGGTCAGCAAGGTGATGGACGGACTCGTCACCGGCATCGTCGAAGAGAAGTACGGCGCGATCCTGCCACCGCAGGATGTGCTGTCGAAAGAGTTCGACGTCAGCCGCACCGTCATGCGCGAGGCGCTGTCGATGCTGCTCGCGCGCGACATGCTGGACGTGCGGCCGAAAATCGGCACGCGCATCCGGCCAATGAGCGACTGGCGCATGATCGACGAGGACGTCGTGAACTGGCGTTTTCGCGCGAAGCCCGATCCGCTGTTTCTGCGTGACGTGATCGAGTTTCGCATCCTGATCGAACCGCGCGCGTCGGCGCAGGCGGCCGCGCGGGGCAGCGCCGCGGACATCGCGGGCATTCGCGAGGCGTTCGAGGCGTTTCGCGTGATCCGCCCGGGCGAGGCCAGCTATCAGGAAGCCGACGAACTGTTCCATACCCGCATCGTGGTGGCGAGCGGCAATCAGTTCTTCAAGCAGATGGCGGCGATCGTGCGCGGCGCGCTCTCGACGGTGAACCCGATCGTCACCGACAAGGACGGCCTGTGGGAGGGCGCGGTGAGTTCGCATCAACGCGTGCTCGAAGCGATCGAGCGGCGCGATCCGAACGAAGCCGAAATTGCGTCGCTGGCCTTGATCGACTTTACGGCCGGCGAAGTCGGCGGCAAATTTTCAACGGAGCCACCCACGCGCGTCTGAGCGCGGATACGGTGGCCTGGTTTTACTGCGAGCTCTCCTGCGGGATACAGCGGATCACGGCAGACGCCATCGGATCTCCACGCGTGCACGTTCGGCATGCGCGACAATAGCGCCTGTTCCGAACCGCATGGACCCGAAGAAACGATGACGATTGCAACGCAGGAAAAGCCCTCGAACCGCGTGATTCGCTGGGGGATTGTCGGCACGGGCCGGATTGCCCGGCGCTTTGCGCAGAGCCTCGCGCATGTGCCGCATGCGCGGATCGGCGCGCTGTGGTCGCGTCGCGCGCAACCGGCGCAGGCTTTTGCCGAAGAATTCGGCGGCGAGGCGTGCGCGAGTTTCGACGCGCTGCTCGCGAGTGGGATCGACGCGGTCTATATCGCCACCGTCCAGGACAGTCACGCCGACTATGCGATCGCCGCGCTGCAAGCCGGCCTGCACGTGTTGTGCGAAAAACCCGCCGCCATCAACCGGCCGCAACTCGAGCGCGTGCTCGATGCCGCGCGCGCCGCGCAACGGCTCTTCATGGAAGCGATGAAGCCGCCGTTCTACCCGCTCTACAGACAATTGCGCGAGCATCTCGCGGCCGAACCGATCGGTGACATCGGGCTCGTGCGTGCGGGCTGTTCGGTGCCGGGCGTGCCGGACGATCATCCGTCGCTGTCGTTCGAGCATGCGGGCGGCGCGCTGCTCGATATCGGCGTCTACGAAATGTTTCTCGCGGTGGACTGGCTCGGCGCGCCGCACGAAGTGCAGACGCTCGGGCGGCTCGGCGCGACCGGCGTCGATACGTTCGCGAGTCTGAATAGCCGGCACGAGCGCGGCATCGCGCAGCTTTTCTGCGGGCTCGATCTGCATGGCAAGGGCGATGCGCTGCTGATGGCCCCCAGCGGCCACGTGACGATTCACGAGCCGTGGTGGAATCCGTCGCGCGCGACGATCCGCTACGCCGACGGCCGCGTGGTCGAACTGGACGCGCCGTTCGAAGGCGGCGGTCTGAACTACGAGACCGCGCACTTCTGCAAGCTGATCCGCGCAGGGCTGCTTGAGAGCCCGGTGATGCCGCACGCCAGATCGTTGCAGATGATCGCGATGGCCGACGCGGCGCGTGCGACGCTGGGGCTGAAGTTCGCCGGGGAGTGAGTGCAGCGGGGGCGGCGCCGAAGACGCGCCGCCGCGCGCTGCGATGGTACGATGCCCGCGGGTGCGCCGCTGCGCCACGCTGCGTGTGCGCACGCCGCTTTCGAATTTCTTCCACTGGAGCCTCGCCATGCGCATGCTCGGCAAGCTGTGGCGCGAGAGCAGGAGCCTCGTCGCGTTTGTTTTCCTGATGGTGCTGTTTCGCAGCGCCGTGGCCGACTGGAATGTCGTGCCGAGCGGCTCGATGCTGCCGACGATCCGCATCGGCGACCGGATCTTCGTCGACAAGATGGCCTACGATCTGCGCGTGCCGCTCACGCATATCGCGCTCCTGCATCTGCACGATCCGCAGCGCGGCGACATCGTCACGATCGATTCGTCGGCCGCCCACGAGCTGATGGTCAAACGCCTGATCGGCTTGCCCGGCGACAGCGTCGCGATGCGTGAGAACGTGCTGTATGTGAATGGCGTGCGCGCCGATTACCAGCCGCTGAAACTCGCGCCGCTGTCGGGCGATGCCGTGTCTCACGGCGATTATCTGACCGAGCGTTTCGACGGCGTCGCCCATGCGGTGCGGCTCGCGCCCGACGCGCCGAGCCCGCGTGATTCGTTCGGTCCGGTCATTGTGCCGCCGGGCAAGTATCTGATGCTCGGCGACAATCGCGACGACAGCGCCGACTCGCGGTACTTCGGCTTTTTCCCGCGCACGGAACTGATGGGCCGCACGCGGCGCGTCGCGTTCTCGCTCGATCCGGAGCACTACTACGAGCCGCGCTTCGGGCGCTTCGGCGCGCCGCTGGACGCGGCGTCACCGCTCGCCGGCCGCTAGAGCGGCCGAGCGCGAGGGGGGCGCTCAGTGGCGCGACGGCAGCGCAAGGCGCCGTTCGTACCAGCGCTGCGCCCATTCGAGCACCTGGCACAGCACCCAGTACACCGCGGCGGCGGCGAGATAGAGCGGCAGCGGCTGATAGGTCGACGCGATCATTTCCTGCGCGCTGCGCAGCAGTTCGGTCACGGTGATCACCGACACGAGCGAGGTGTCCTTGATCAGGCTGATCAGACTGTTCGACAGGCTCGGCACCGCAATGCGCAACGCTTGCGGCGCGATCACGTAGCGCAGCGTCTGGCGGCGCGAGAGTCCGAGGCTATAGGCGGCCAGCCATTGGCCGCTGGGAATCCCGAGAATCGCGCCGCGCATGCTCTCCGACAGATACGCCGCCACGTTCGCCGACAGTGCGATCACGCCAGCCGGCGTCGGATCGAGCGAAATGCCGAAGCTCGGCAGGCCGTAGTAGATCACGAAGATCTGCACCAGCAGCGGCGTGCCGCGCATGATGCTCACGTAGATGCGCGCGATCCAGTTCAGCAGCCGGTTGTGGCTGATGCCCATCAACGCGAGCATGGCGCCGGCAATCAGGCCGAAGATCATCGACAGAACCGCGAACTTGACCGTCAGGACGGCGCCCTGTGCGAGCACAGGAAGCGATTGGACGAGCAGGGAGGTGGTGGACATGAGCGGTGGTCTGGTTGGCGCACAAAGCGCACATCATAAACTTTGGCGGGCGTTAAGGCGCGCTTGCCGTGGGGATTGAATGCGTGGGGGGGGCGCGCGTATCGATAGAGACGGGGGCGGCGCGATCGGGAAGCGGCTTTCCATACGCCGTCGGTGTGGCGCTGCGCGGCTTGCGTCATGCGCTGCGAGGCGTCTCGCCACGCAGCAGTCTGCGGGCAACGCGCCGGTCCAGCGGCGCTTACGCGCGGGCGAGGCGGGCTCACGCAGCATGCATGGGCGCCATGCCGCAAAAACGCGAAGGGCGGCATCGCCGACGATGCCGCCCTTCGTTTTACACCGCGTGTCTTACTTGATCGGCTTGCTGACGTCGATACCGAACCACTTGTCCGAGATCTTCGCGAACGTGCCGTCCGCTTCGAGCTGGGTCATCGCATCGGCGATCGCCTTGGCGAACTTCGGGTTGCCCTTCCTGAACGGAATGCCCGACGGGTTGCCCGCGCCGACGTTCGCGCCAGTGCGCAGCGGCAGCTGCGAGTTCTTCAGCAGGTACGCAAGCATCAGACGGTCGTTGAGCGCCGCATCCAGCCGCCCGGCGGCCAGATCGCGCAGATACTCGGGCGCGCCCGGATACGTCTTCACGTCGATGCCCGGCACCGACTTCGCCATGTCCATGTAGTTCGTGCCCAGACCGACGCCGAGCTTCTTGCCCTTCAGGTCTTCGAGCGTCTTGAACTCACGCGTGTCGTCTTTACGCTGGATCAGCTGCGCGGCCGAGTACGTGTAAGCCGGCGAGAAGTCGAGAGCCTGCTTGCGCGCGTCGGTGATGCCGACCTGGTTGACGATCACATCGAACTTGCCCGCCTGCAGACCGGCGATGATGCCGCTCCATTCGGTCGTGACGAATTCCGGCTTCACGCCGAGCTTCGCGGCGACCGCCTTGGCGATGTCGACGTCGTAGCCGACCAGTTCACCCGACGGCGCCTTCGAGTTGAAGGGGGGGAAGGTGCCTTCCAGACCGATGCGCAGCGTGCCGCGCTGCTTGACCTGGTCGAGCAGGTCTTCCGCGTGCGCGGCGGCGGTGAACGACGCGCCGATCAGACCGGCGACCAGAAGCTTTTTAAGCAGGCCAAATTTCATCGTGTTCCTTTTTGTACGTCTGGCGTTTTAACGGACGAGAGCTTAACTAAAAGGCTATCGAAAACCAAAATATCGTTTGCTTATGTCTATATTGCCCGGTGGGTCGAAGCCTCAAGCTGGCCCGGGCCATGACCGATCGCGACTCAGCGCAGCGCCTGCGCGCATTCTGCCACCAGCGCGGGACCGCGATAGATGAAGCCGGTATAGAGCTGCACCAGCGACGCGCCGGCCGCCAGCTTCGCGCGTGCATCCTCGCCCGAGAAAATCCCGCCGACGCCAATGATCGGCACCGTCTCGCCCACCTCGGCGCGCAGCTTGCGGATCACTTCGTTCGAGGCGTCGAACACCGGCCTGCCCGACAGGCCGCCGGCTTCGTCGCCGTGCTGCATGCCAGCGACGGCGGTGCGCGACAGCGTGGTATTGGTCGCGATCACGCCTTCGAAACGGTGGCGCAAGAGCGTGTCGGCGATCGACTTGACCTGTTCGTCGTCGAGGTCCGGCGCGATTT
Organism: Paraburkholderia fynbosensis; assembly: GCF_902859935.1. Taxonomy (GTDB): domain Bacteria; phylum Pseudomonadota; class Gammaproteobacteria; order Burkholderiales; family Burkholderiaceae; genus Paraburkholderia; species Paraburkholderia fynbosensis. The sequence continues at coordinate 357,394 of NZ_CADIKI010000001.1, read as the reverse complement.
TCAGCGCGAGCGGCACTAGCTTGCCGTGCATGTCGGCAAGGCGCTGCTGTTTGTCCTTTAGCGCTGCGAGCAGCGCGTCGAGTTCGCCCGCGCCTTGCAACTGGCGCAGGTTCTTCGTATTCGGCGACGAGATGTTGACCGTCACGTAGCTCGCGAACGGGTACACGCGCTCGAGGCAGTACAGGTAGTCTTCGGCGGCGCGCTCGATCGGCGTGTCGGCGTTCTTGCCGATGTTCAGCCCGAGAATGCCGCGGTAGCGCGCGGCCTGCACGTTCTTCACGAACTGGTCGACGCCTGCGTTGTTAAAGCCCATCCGGTTGATGACCGCGTTCGCCTGCGGCAGGCGGAACATGCGCGGGCGCGGATTACCCGGCTGCGCGCGCGGCGTCACGGTGCCGACTTCGATGAAGCCGAAGCCAAGCGCGGCCAGTCCGTCGATGCACGCGCCGTCCTTGTCGAGACCCGCCGCGAGCCCGACCGGATTGCGGAACGTAAGCCCCATCACGGTACGCGGCGCGTCCGGCACATGCGGCGCGAGCACGCCGGCAAGGCCGGCGCGGCCGGCGGCGCCGAGCATGCGCAAAGTCAGGTGGTGAGCGTCTTCCGCGTCCATGCGAAAGAGTTGGGCGCGAATAAGCGGGTAGAGGGGACTGAACACAGGACGAAGCCGGGCGGCCGGAAAATGAGAACCCGTCATTTTACCGGTTTTGCGTTTTAATGAGACCGATTCACAGAATCGGCGGCGCCGCTGGCGCGCGACGCCGGCGTTGAATCAGCAGCGAGGCGAACGGCGCGCCGTGTTAAGGCCTGAGCGGTCCGCGCTTGCCGTGAATCGCCAGATCGACCGGCGGCAGATCGATGCTTGCGGGATCGAGCACGCGCCACGCGCCGTCGATCAACCCTTCGAGCGGGCGGAAATTCGCCTTGTACGCCATCTTCGGGCTCTCGCGGATCCAGTAGCCGAGATACACGTACGGCAGCTTCAGGCTACGCGCCTGTTCGATCTGCCAGTAGATGTTGTAGGTGCCGAAGCTGGTTCGCGTGAGCCCCGGCTCGAAGAACGTGTACACGGACGAGAGCCCGTCGCCGAGAATGTCGATCATGCTGATCATGCGCAGGATGCCGGCCGCCTCCGGCCGGTCCGGCAGCGGCTCGCGGAATTCGACGAGGCGCGAATTGATCCGGCTCTGCAACAGGAACTGCTCGTACTGGTCGCGGCTGTCACGGTCCATGCCGCCGCCCGCATGCCTTGCCGACTGGTAGCGCATGTACAGCGCGTAGTGTTCTTCGTCGTAATGGAGCGGCGCGACGGTGGCGACCATCTCGCCGTGCTTCTTCCACACGCGCCGCTGCGTGCGGTTCGGCTCGAACTGTTCGACCGGCACGCGCACTGGCACGCAGGCGCGGCAGCCGTCGCAATACGGCCTGTACGTGAAGACGCCCGAGCGCCGGAAACCCGCCTTGACGAGATCGGTATAGACGTCGGAGTTGATCAGGTGACTGGGTGTGGCGACTTGCGAGCGCGCGATGCGGCCGTCCAGATAGCTGCAGGGATAGGGCGCCGTTGCATAAAACTGCAACGCTGAAAGCGGAGAAAGAGGCAGCTCGTTGGGATGAGTCACGTTGGCAGCTCGCGAAGCGTCTCTGGTAATGCGAACCCGGCACCCTGCAGTTTTGTCACCCGCGGCTCGGTGGACGGCGGGTCCGGATTCGGCCTGATTCTTCCTTCCTACGCCGCCCGCGTGACGATCTCGAGTAACGCGGTCTTGTCGAAGCGCCAGGGAATGGGCGCTGCGTCGACAGACGCGCGAACATGCGCGATGAACGCCTTGCGCGCTATCTCGCGACCGCCCAGCGATGCCAGATGCGACGTGTTCTGCTGGCAGTCTATCATTTCTATTTCGTGACGGCGCAAGTGGCCGACCAGTGCGGCCAGCGCGATTTTCGACGCGTCGGTGGCCTGCGCGAACATCGATTCGCCGAAGAACATCTTGCCGAACGACACGCCATACAGGCCGCCCACGCGCTTGCCTTCGAACCAGCTTTCGATGCTATGCGCATCGCCCATCCGGTGCAGCGACGAATAGGCTTCGACCACGTCGGCGGTGATCCACGTCCCGCGCTGTCCGCGTCGCAGCGCTTGTGCGCAGGCGCGCATCACGGCGGCGAAGTCATCGTCGACGCGGATTTCCCACGCGTCGTCGCGCAGCACCCGCCTGAGCGTCTTGCGTAGCGACGGCGACAGTTTGAATTCGGCGGGACGCAGGATCATGCGCGGGTCGGGGCTCCACCACAACACCGGCTGGCCGTCCGAATACCACGGGAAGATGCCGCGCCGATAGGCGTCGATCAGCCGTGAGGGCAACAGATCGCCGCTCGCCGCGAGCAGGCCGGGCGCGCCGCTCGTCGCGCCCAGTGCACGCTCGACGGACGGGAACGGATCGTCAGTTCCGAGCCAAGGGACCATGCGCGCCGCTCAACCTTCGCGCAGCGAGCGGAAGATATCGCCCGTGTGCAGGCCAAAGCTGCCGGTGGCGCGGTCGGCGAAAAAGAACCGTAGCGTCTGGCCGACAGTGGGGAAGGCGATCTCGTCCCACGGAATTTCGTGTTCCTCGAAGAGTTTGACTTCGAGACTTTCCTCACCAGCGGCGATTTCTAGATCGAGCAGGCGCGCCATGTAGAACAGATGCACCTGATGCACGTGCGGCACGTTCAGCAGGGAGAACAGGCTTTGCACTTCGACGCGCGCGCCGGCTTCCTCCAGCGTTTCGCGCGAAGCCGCCTCGGCGGTCGTTTCACCCATCTCCATGAAGCCCGCGGGCAGCGTCCAGTAGCCGTAGCGCGGTTCGATCGCGCGGCGGCACAGCAGCACCTTGTCGTCCCAGACCGGGACGGTGCCGACCACGTTACGCGGATTCTGGTAATGCACCGTGCCGCAACTGCCGCAGACGAAGCGCTCGCGGTTATCGCCCGGCGGGATGCTCAGACTGACGCCGTGGCCGCAGACAGAACAGAATTTCATAGGAAGGAGACGAGAAGGAGTGATGGGAGTTTATCACCGGGGCGGAGGGTTAATTGGGACGAAGGCCCGTGGCGGAGCAAGCGTCGGAATCGCCCGTGAGGCGTGGACCTGATCGCTTCGGAGTCCGGATGGACGGGCGGCGTGACGAGATGGCCGTGGCCGGCGTCACGCGTATCGTGCGGAAATCTGATGCGTAGTAGCGCGTGGAGGATCTGGAGCAGATCGCGCAAAGACAAAGAGTCACGCGGGGGGAACGTGCGGGATGCACAGCGCAAGAGCCCGCCGGCAGCGCAAAACAAAAAAGGCCTGCCGGTTTGGCAAGCCTTCAATGTTTTTCGACGATTTCAACCGGTTGATGCTCTTGGTTGCGGGGGTAGGATTTGAACCTACGACCTTCGGGTTATGAGCCCGACGAGCTGCCAGACTGCTCCACCCCGCGTCCGTCGAAGAAAAGATTATAGGGCAAAGCTTACGCTAGTGCAACAGCTATTTAAGAATCGCCTTCACTTCGCGCGTGGCGCGGAGCACTGCACGATACGCCGCTTGCGCGGATCCGACGTCGCCGCACGTATCGGCCACGTCGCATGCGGCAAAGACCGTCATGAACGCTGCGCTAGAATCAGGTTCTCTTTGCGCGGCTCGCTGGGCGTTCACGCCGGACCACGAACAACGGCGAGCGCCTCAACTCCTACCTTGCTCTGAACCCCATGGATATCGCTCACGATCTGCAGGTGATTGCCGCTCAGGAACACGCCCTGGTGTTCCCTCAATTCGATGCCGACCGCGCATGGCAAATTGGCGCCTATCTGCACGAGGTCGCGAAGGCGCGCGGCATCGCCGCTGCGATCGATGTGCGCACCTTCGGCCAGCCGCTGTTCTTCAGCCTGCTCGGCGGCGCGACGCCGGACAACGTGGATTGGGCACGCCGCAAGGGCAACACGGTCGCGCATTTTCGCCGCAGTTCGTATGCGATCGGCCTGAAGATGCAACTGGCGGGCAGCACGCTCGCCGACAAGCACGGCTTGCCGAACACGGAATACGCCGCCCACGGCGGCGCGTTTCCGTTGACGGTGGCGGGCGCGGGGGTGATCGGTTCGATCACCGTGTCCGGTTTGCCGCAGCGTGCCGATCACGAACTGGTGGTGGAGGCGCTGTGCGCGCATCTAGGCCACGACTACAGCAAGCTCGCGCTTGCCAAGGTCTGATGCAATGCGGGTGCCGCCCTACGCATTGCTGGGCATCGCGATCGTCGCCGAGGTGGTTGCGACTTCCGCGATGCGAGCCTCGGAAGGCTTCTCGCGGCTCCTGCCGTCGGCGATCGTCGTGCTCGGCTACGGCGTGGCGTTCTATTGCCTGTCGCTGACGCTGCGCAGCATTCCCGTCGGCATCGTCTACGCGGTGTGGTCGGGCGCGGGCATCGTGCTGATCACGCTGGTCGCGCTGCTGCTGTACCGCCAGGTGCCCGACGTGCCGGCGATCATCGGGCTCGGACTGATCGTCGCCGGCGTCGCCGTGTTGAACATCTTCTCGAAGATGCAGGCGCATTGATCCAGCGAAGCGACGCAGCGTCCGCCGGTGATCAGGATCTCGTGCGCCGCATTGCCATGGTCTAAGTTGAGCGTGACGTCGGTGCCCGCCGTTCAGTGGCGCCAACGTTGGGGATGGCGCTTACTTGCAGCGCACGATCATCGAACGGTTTTTCACGTTGGCCGATACGACGTTGGTGATGCTGCCGCCCGCGGTGCCGCCTTCGTCGTTATCTTTCGACACGATCTCGTAGCCGGTCGCGCCGCATGCGTTGCCGGCCTGCACGTAGCAGGAGGCCCAACTGGAAGCGGCGTCGGCGCCGCTGCAATTCACCGCGAAACCGGTCTGGCCGTTCGGCAGGTTGATCAACGAGGTCGTGTTCGACGATGCGCAACCGGCGAGACCCGTGCCCAGCAGCACGGCGGCGGGCAGGGCGGCCGACAGCGCAACCCGGCGGAGCAGCGCGAGCGCGGTAGTGGATCGGAAGCGGCCGGCGCGGCGCGGTTGAGTCCGCAGTTGCGTCATAAAATGCATCGTGATGATTTCCTTTCTGGTGGTCGGGTGGTTCGTGGGCTCGACGCCGCCACGCGACGTGCGCGCCGACAGCTAGGGCGTCTCGATCGTGATGCCCGCTGCGCTGACCAGCCGGCGGCTTTCAGCGCCGCTTTCGGTGGCCGCGTCTTCCCAGATGCTGATGGCTTTCGGAATGTCGATGCCGTGGCTTTCGGCATACGCAAACCACTTGTTCGCCGCATCCGGCTCGGGCAGTTCCTGGTTCTGTAGAAAATATTTTCCCATATTGCGCTCGTCGCCCTCGAAAATCGCGTCTTGCGGCAGCACGGATCGTGCCGATGTCGAAGTTCGACCCGCACGACCCGAACAAGTGCAATGCGCAGCGACGGCCGATACGCTTCCGGTAGAACTTATCGGTGCGCGAGGCGCCTTACTTACTGGCTGTTTGCCAGAAGCGCATGCGTGCGACGGCATCTGCGGACCTGCGGCGAAGCGCAGGCCGACGCGCTGCGCGCCGCGCGCTCCATCAATCGCAACGAGGAGGAAGACTATGGCTGAACGGGTCAGCGGACCTTATCGCGGCTATTACATCAGCGCCGCCGCGCGCTTCGTGCCGGCCACCGATGCGCCGGAGGCGGGCGGCACCTACGTCGGTTCGGTGAGTCTCGCCGAACACGGTCCGGACGATCCGCGCCGGATGGAAACGCTGCTGGATCTCGGCGGAGAGCAACGCTTCGGCAGCGAGGCGGACGCGCTGGTTTTCGTTGAACAGGCGGCGCGCGACTATGTCGACCGTCTATTGGGTGGACACTGATGCCAGCACGGAATACGGGCAAACTCGCCGCTGCAGGCCCACAAAAAAACGCACCCGAAATCGCGCCCGATAACTCAGAAGAAAGCTCCGCAGCCCGCTGGACCGCGCTCGGGCCGCACGAGTACCATAGCGGGGTTGGCGGCGCGCGGCCAGTTCTGGCCGGCGCCGCCTTCGTGCCGGAACCTTCTGATGAGGCGACCATGGAAATTCGGTTTCCCGCGGACGCGCCTGCCTACCGCGGCTCCAATCTGACCGTAGTCTTTCCCGCGCTGGTGGACGGCGAGCCGGTTCCGTGCGCGATTTCGGTCGAAGCGCTCGAAGACCACTTCGGCGCCTACACGGAGGACCGCGAAGGCTGGCTGCGCGCGTTCGATGCCGGCCGTCCGCGCATCGAGGCCGTGGCGCGCGAGCACTTGCAGATCAGCAACGGCACGCCTGTGCTGCTCAGGAGCGGCCATTTCCCACCCGGTAAGCTGGCGGACTAGTCCGGCTCTTGCCCGCCTCATACGTGCGACACATTCGTGCGAACGCGCGGTAACGATAAAGTCCGATCGACCCGCGCCGGTTTCGCTGGCATGCGCGGCCCCAGCGCGGGCTGCGCCATTCAAACCGTTTTCGTGGCGCTTCGCTGCGTCGTGCCGTGAGCCGATGCCGCGTCGCGCGCGGCCTCGACGCAGCGCCGGATCCCTTCCTCGTACGGCGTTTTGACGATCGACCCGATCAGCCTCGTCAGCGCGGAATCGTCGAGCACGACCGGCTCGGTCATCAGGTAGTTCATCTCCACCAACTCGCGCATCAGCGGATTGACGAGGCCGAGCACGCGCAGCAGGGTCTTGCCGGCCACCATCAGCTTCGGTGCCCGGCCCGTCAGCGCGTAAGCCTGCCGCGCCACTTCGCGCTGCGTGAGCGTGCCAGCGCCGGCGAGGTGCCACCAGCGTCCATAGGCGTCGGGCGTGCGGGTGAGCGTCTCGACCACGGGCCCGATGTCCGGCAGGTAAATGAATTCGTGCGGCACGTCCAGCGGGCCGATCATCTGTGCACGTTTGCCGGCGGCAGCGCCCTCGAACACGCCGTTCAGCAGGCTGCGCTCGATGCAGGGACCGTAGAAGTCGGGCAGACGCAGCACCAGCGTCGAGAGGCCGTGCCGGCCATGCGCCGCCAGCACGAGATTTTCCTGCGCGAGCCGCATCCGGCCTTTGAATGTGTGAGGCTCGCGCGGATGATCCTCGTTGATCGGATTGCTGCGCGCGCGGCCGTACGGGTACACCGTGCCGATCAGGATGAAGCGCTCCACGCCCGCGGCCACGACGCCGGCGAGCGTTTTTTCCATCAGCGGCGGATGGGCGGCGAACTGGTCGTACGGCACACCGACCAGGTAGATCACGGTCTGCAAGCCGGCGGCCGCCGCGCGAATCGACGCGGCGTCGTCGGGATTCCACGTGACGATTTCGGCGCGCGGGTCGTGGCCGAACGCCGCTTCGAGCGGCTCGCGCGAGCGGCCGACGACGCGGTAGTCACGACCCGCCGCGCTCAAAGCCGCCGCGATGATTCGACCGGCCGCGCCCGCAGCGCCGAACAAACCCACTTTCCCTGACTCTTCCATGACGACTCCTCGCAGGCGGCGCCGAATCGCGCTCGCACATTCAGATGACGATTGAAAATTTACTAAACACTGTTCAGTAAACGGTGTTCAGTTTAAATTGACTTTTCAGTTTGTCAATCTGAAAATGTCCGGCATGGGAATCACCGAACGAAAAAGCCGCCAGAAACAGGCGCTGCGCGAACGCATCCTCGATGCTGCGCGGCGCATCGTCATGCGTGAAGGTTTCGCCGCGCTCTCGATGCGCAAGATCGCCGACGCCATCGAATATTCACCCGCCACGCTGTATTTGCATTTCGCTAGCCGCGACGAGATTGCGCGTGCCTTGTGCGCGGAGGGCTATGCGCAATTGCTGGAGACCTTCATGCCGCTCGCGGGGATCGTCGATCCGGCTGAGCGGTTGAAGGCGCTCGGGCGCGCTTATGTTGCGTTCGGCGTCACCCATAGGGAGACGTATCGACTGATCTTCATGGAGGATCAGAGTTATATGGGGGCGGCGCTGGCCGGCGCGGGAGCTTCGGTTGCAGATAAGGCCAAGGCGCTCACCGCGACGAACGCAATGGCACCGGCGACGCCGCCGGCTAGCGAGGTGAGCGACGACGCAGCCGCCACCACCGCCGACGCCGACCCCGGCGCGACTGCATTGCACTTGATGATTGCGGCGCTTGAAGCACTCAAAGCGGCGGGGCGCCTGCCGGTTTCGACGGATACCGCTGTGTGGGCCGAGGCATTCTGGGCGACCCTGCACGGCATCGTCGCGCTGAACCTCACGTGTCCGGTGTTTCCAACCGCACCGCTCGATACGGTGGTGGACATCGCACTCGACGCCTGGCTCGGCACATCACAAGCGGGCGCCTCGCCATCGCGCCGCGTCGCGAGGACGGCCGGTGCGGGGAGGAAACCACCCGCAGACATGCAGACCACATCGCCCGCCGATCGCGGCAGTGCCCCGTCGTCGCCGGGCTCGGGCGGCAAGCCGGGCAAAGCGCCGCGAGGCAAGACCCACAGTCCGGCCACGAAGCGCAAAACCACGGGCGCGTGATAACGTTCAGTTCCACTTCACTCAGCGCCGCTGCGCCTCGTACGCCATGTCCATCTCCGCCTCGCCCGCCGTCAGCGACGAAGTCGCGACTTACATAGCCAACCGCATCGGCTTCATCGAACTGGAAAGGCCGAAGGCGCTGAACGCACTGTCGAGCGGCATGATTCGCGCGATCCACGCGGCGCTCGATCAGTGGCGCGACAATCCCGACGTGCTCGCCGTCGTCGTGCGCAGCCCGCACCCCCGCGCGTTCTGCGCGGGCGGCGATATCCGGTTTCTGTACGAGTCGGCGCAGCGCGGCGAGCATGACACGCGCGACGTGTTCTTCACCGGGGAATATCGTCTCAATCACGCGATCTTCACTTATCCGAAGCCGTACATCGCGTTGATGAATGGCGTCGTGATGGGCGGCGGCATGGGCATCTCGCAAGGCGCGCATCGCACCGGCGGCCTGCGCGTGGTCACCGGCTCGACGAAGATGGCGATGCCGGAAACGCGCATCGGGCTCTTTCCCGATGTCGGCGCGAGCTGGTTTCTGGCGCGCACGCCGGGCGCGATCGGCCGCTACCTGGCGGTGACCGGCGAGACGATCGGCGCGGCCGATGCGCTCTACGCGGGTCTCGCCGATGTGTATTTCGACGATGCGGCATTGCCCGCGCTGCTCGACACGTTGCGCAGCGAACCGTTCGAGCGCGGCGCGGACGTGGTTGCATGCATCGAGCGGGCGGCGCTCGCCCAGCATGTCGTGCCAGCGCCGGAGGCTTCGTCGCTGGCCGGCGCGCGTGTGTTGATCGACCGGCATTTCGCGTTGCCCGATGTCGCGCGGATCCTTGCGTCGCTCGAACAGGAGCGCGCCCATGAGGGCGAGGCAGCGGAGTGGGCCGAACAGATGATCGGCGTGTTGCGTGAGCGCTCACCGCTGTCGATGGCGGTGTCGCTGGAAGTGGTGACGCGCGGGGAGGGGTCGATGGCCGACGTGCTGCGCCGCGATCTCGATCTGACGCGCTCGAGCTTTCTCGTGGGCGACACGCTCGAAGGCATTCGGGCGCGCATCATCGATAAGGACAACGCGCCGCGCTGGCGCTTTGCGCGCATTGAAGACGTGAGCGCGGCCGACGTGGAGAAAATGTTCGAGAGCCCGTGGCTGGCGGACGAACATCCGTTGCGTGACTTGCGCGGTTAAAGAGAGGAGTGAAGTGAACGGGTTTATGCGGGCATGGTTGCGGGCATCAACCTGCAAGTGCGCTGGCGTGAAACCCGCAAAGCCCGCAACACTACAAGTCGACCCTTCAGCGTGTCAGCGCGTATCGCCGCAGTCGACTCTCCGCCAGGCCCCTCACTCTTCGTCTTCGCTCGCCATAAACGCGCGCATGAACACCAGCGCGCCCCAGCCCCACATGGCGTTCGCCGCGAACCCCACCGCGAGGCGCGGCAGCATGTTGCCGCTCGGCCAGATGCCGCGCAGCGGGTCGATCACGAACACGCTCGCCGCGGTCAACACGACGCCGCCGAACACGAAGGCCGGTACCCACGGCGCGCGCCGGTGCGGTGCGACGCGCAGCAGCCATGCCATCAGCACGGCCCAGAACGCGCTCCAGATTGCATTCGCGATGAACTCAGGCAGTTCCAGCGGTAAGAACGGCGCTGTCGAAAAACCGGTGGGATCGATCATGCCCGCTGCGTGCATCAGCGCCAGCGTCGATTCGTGAAAGAACAGGGATGCCAGAAAACCGGCGACGAACGGCAGGATGAGTTTTTGCATGCATTGCACCGCCAGGGTACAGGCGGCGTCATTCGCGTGGCCTGCACCGGATTATTGGAAAATGTGCGCCATTATATATAGGGGTACCCCGTTTCCCGCGTGCATAAAGCGCAACACCCCGTATGCTTTAGCGTCGGGCTAATCACGAAAGTGGAAAACCTAAGCTAAAAAAAATCGTTCAAAAGGCGCCCGCCGATCCATAGACTGCTTCTTCATGCAGACGGCGTTTGGCGCCGTCGTCCGTTAATCGAGCGTGTCATGTGCACGTCTGGTCGAGGGAAGCCGTCGCGATGTCCTGCCTGATGCCGATCTTCACCCGCCGCATGGCGCAAGCGCGCCGGCGCTGTCGCGCGTAGCCCGCGGCCACCACGCTCCATTTCTCACTCTTTCTCGTTGCACCCTCCGGTCGCGTGCCGGACGGATGCGCGCGGCCGGCGTGTGCGCGGACCCTTCCCGCATCGTCGCCGTTCAACCCGGTTTCGAACACGCAGGAGCAGCAAAATGAAGGTGTTCTGGTTCATTCCGACTCACGGCGACAGCCGCTATCTCGGTACGTCCCAAGGCGCACGCGCAGCGGACTACGACTACTTCCAGCAGATCGCCGTCGCCGCCGATACGCTCGGCTATGAAGGCGTGCTGCTGCCCACGGGCCGTTCGTGCGAAGACGCCTGGGTCGTCGCCTCGAGCCTGATCGCCGCGACCAAACGGTTGAAGTTCCTGGTGGCGATCCGTCCGGGTCTTTCGTCGCCGGGGCTTGCCGCGCGTATGGCGGCGACCTTCGACCGTCTGTCGAACGGCCGTCTGCTGATCAACGTCGTGACCGGTGGCGATGCGGCCGAACTGGAAGGCGACGGCGTGTTCGTCGATCACGACACGCGCTATGAAATCACCGATGAGTTCCTGCACATCTGGCGCAAGCTGCTCAGCGCGTCGCACACCAACGACGCGATCGACTTCGAAGGCAAGCATCTGCGTTCGAAGGGCGGCAAGGCGCTATATCCGCCGGTGCAGAACCCGCATCCGCCGCTGTGGTTCGGCGGTTCGTCCCCGGCCGCGCACGACATGGCGGGCCAGCATATCGACACCTATCTGACGTGGGGCGAGCCGCCCGAGGCGGTGGCGAAGAAGATCGCCGACATTCGCGCGCGCGCCGCGGTGCATGGCCGCGAGATCAGGTTCGGCATTCGCCTGCACGTGATCGTGCGCGAGACCGAAGAAGAAGCGTGGGCCGCCGCCGACAAGCTGATCAGCAAGCTCGACGACAACACCATCGCCCGCGCGCAGGCCTCGTTCTCGAAGATGGACTCCGAAGGTCAGCGCCGCATGGCCGCGCTGCACGGCGGCAAGCGCGGCGGGCGCGCCGAACTCGAGGTCTATCCGAATCTGTGGGCGGGCGTGGGCCTCGTGCGGGGCGGCGCCGGCACCGCGCTGGTCGGCAATCCGGAGCAGGTCGCCGCGCGCATGAAGGAGTATGCCGAGCTCGGCATCGACACTTTCATCCTGTCGGGCTATCCGCATCTGGAAGAGTCGTATCGCTTCGCCGAACTGGTGTTCCCGCTGTTGCCGAACCGCCGCAACAAGGTTTCGAATGGTCCGCTGTCGGGGCCGTTCGGCGAAATCGTCGGCAACAACTATCTGCCGAAGGCGGCGAGCGCGAGCTGAGCGCACGGGTGCCTCCGGCACGGACGAGCTTCGACAAGCAATGAGGAAAACCATCATGACTCAAGTCACTCTGGGGGCGGCTCGCGGCGATGCGAACCCAAACGGGGGGGCGGACGCCAACGCGAACGCAAGCGCCGACGCGGGCGCGCTGCGCCGCATCGGCGCGCATCTGGCGCCATGGATCGCGCCGCTCGTAATTCTGCTCGCGTGGGAATTCGCCGCGCGCAGCGGCGTCCTGTCGACGCGCGTGCTGCCCGAACCGCTCGCGGTCGTGAAGGCGGCGTGGTCGCTGATCCAGTCCGGCGAAATGTGGGCGGACGTGAAGGTCAGCACGTGGCGCGCGGTGTCGGGATTCGCGATCGGCGGCGGCATCGGTCTCGTGCTCGGACTCGCGACGGGACTGTTCAAGCCCGCCGAAGTCGCGCTCGATTCGACCGTGCAGATGATCCGCAACATCCCCGCGCTCGCGATGATCCCGCTCGTGATCCTGTGGTTCGGCATCGAGGAGCAGGCGAAGGTGTTTCTCGTCGCGCTCGGCGTGTTTTTCCCGGTCTACGTGAACACGTTTCATGGTATCCGATCGGTCGACGCCAACCTGATCGAAATGGCGCGCAGTTATGGCGTGAGAGGTTTCGCGCTATACCGCCACGTGATTTTGCCGGGCGCGTTGCCGTCGATTCTCGTCGGCGTGCGTTTCGCGTTGGGGCTGATGTGGGTCACGCTGATCGTCGCCGAGACCATTTCCGCGCAATCGGGTATTGGCTACATGACGATGAATGCGCGCGAATTCCTGCAAACGGACGTGGTGGTGGTCGGCATTCTGTTGTACGCGGCGCTCGGCAAACTCGCCGACGTGCTTGCGAAGAGCCTGGAGCGGGTGTCGCTGCGCTGGCATCCGGCCTATCAACGAGGAGCGAAAGCATGAACGCAACGACATTGTCGGCATCGTTCGGTGCGATTGCGGGCAGCGATCTCGAAGCCGAAATCGCGCAGCCGCGGATCGCCGATCACGACGCGGACCAAGCCGCGGGCTTCGAGCATGCCGATTCGACCCACGGCAAGCCGCGAGCGACGACGCGGGGCGACGCGCTAAAAACCGACGGCACGCTCGCGCGCAACGGCGCACCCGGCGCGTCCCGTTCGTCGTCCGATTACTCGGTGCAGTTGCGTGGCGTCGGCAAGCAGTACGGCGGGCGCAAGGTGTTGTCCGATTTCGATCTGTCGATCGAGCGCGGCAGTTTCGTCGCGATCGTCGGCCGCAGCGGTTGCGGCAAGTCGACCTTGCTGCGGCTCGTCGCGGGCCTCGAAAAGACCAGCGCGGGCGTGCTCGAAAAGCGCGCCGAAAACGGCGGCCCGCTGGACACCCGCATCATGTTCCAGGACGCGCGACTGCTGCCGTGGAAGAGCGTGCTGCACAACGTGATGCTAGGTCTCGGCCGCAGCGCGCGTGAAGATGCGCGCGCCGTGCTCGCCGAAGTCGGCCTGCTCGAACGCGCCAACGATTGGCCGGCACAGCTTTCCGGCGGCCAGCGCCAGCGCGTGGCGCTGGCGCGGGCACTCGTGCATCGTCCGCAATTGCTGTTGCTCGATGAGCCGCTCGGCGCGCTCGACGCGCTGACGCGGATCGAAATGCACGCGTTGATCGAACGCCTGTGGCGCGAGCATCGATTCACCGCGCTGCTCGTCACGCACGACGTGCATGAAGCCGTGGCGCTCGGCGACCGGATTCTGCTGATCGAAGAAGGGCGCATCGCACTCGATCAGCCGGTTGCGCTCGATCGTCCGCGGGCGCGCGCGTCGGCCGGTTTCGCCGCGCTCGAAGACCACGTGTTGCAACGCGTGCTGAAGAACGCGCCGAACGACGACGCGCTCTCCGATCGCCCGTACGACGCGCGTGACGCTGGCCGTCTCACGCGGCCGACAGACGTCCGCTGGGCCATCTGAGTTTGCTGGCCTGATCTGTTTTAACCGCATCTCTGGAGTCACTCGATATGAGCATTTCCGCAATCAACGTACGCAATCAGTTCAAAGGCAAGGTCAAGGAAATCATCCGCGGCTCGGTGGTGTCCGAGGTCGACGTGGAGACGCCGTTCGGCATTGTCACATCGGTGATCACCACGCGCTCGGTCGACGAACTCGAACTGAAGGTCGGCTCCGAAGTGGTCGCGCTGGTGAAGTCGACGGAGGTGTCAATCGCCCGCCTGTAGCGTCTAAAGCCGCCGCTATTTCGCGTTCGCGCCGCTGGCGGGCGGCTCGTGCATCATCCGGTCGTTGGTCGGCTGGCGCGGACGTTTGATCGGCATGTTGTCGGGATTGCTCGAGCCGCCGGAGCCGGACGCGGCTTCGGGCGGTTTTGCCATCGACGCGCTACTGTCCGCTGGCGCTGTTTTCGCGGTTTGTGCGAATGCGGCAGGGGTGATGCTGATTGCGGTGGCCGCTGCGAGCGCGATGCCGGCGCCCAGCGTTGTCCATCTACTTCGCTTCATTTGATCCTCCGCTGCGATGAGGTTGCCTAGTGGTTATGCCCCGGCGCCAATTGTGGCGATGGACCCGGTGCAGACGCCGGCGGCGCGTGCCGTCCTCCCATTCCGCTCTTCGGCGCCCATCGCTCTGATACGCCGACATTCGCTCCCGCGCGGCCCGCAATGCTTACGGGGGAAGCGTTTCTATGAAGACTTCCCGCGTGCCGGCGGCTCGCGTGATGCGCGCTTGCCGGGACCGGTATGGTAGAGGCTGCCAGCAGGGCATCGGTCATGAAGGTGAGTAGGCAGCAGCAGGCGAGCAAGCTCCATACCTCTATCCAAAGTCCGCCGCGCAACGTCTATGCGTTGACGCGCACCTCCATACGTCTGCGAAAGTTGCTAGGATGAATTGAACATTCCGACCGGAGACGGCCATGTCGAAATCATTGAGTCCCGAAGCGGTTGAAGCGTTGCGGCGTCTGAACGACGTCGGCGTCGGTCAACCGGCGCCGCAGCTCGCGCAGTCAGTCACCGCGGAATTGCTGGCGGGTGGCCTAGTTGCCGAAACGGGCGGGGAAGTCCAGATCACCTGTAGCGGGCGGCAGTATCTTTCCGGCGATTGCGATTGATCGTCGGACAGCAAGGGCAGTCCGCAAAGGCGCCGCTGGGTGCCGCGGACCGGTGCGCGCGCTCGCCGGACGCCGGGGGTCCCGCCGCCGACATTTCACGGGCGGCATACGGGCACTCATACAGCACTCATGGAGGTGGATATGGAGCCGAAGGGCCTCGACATGGGGGACTACGAGGAGCGCTATCAGGACTACGACATCGAGGTGGCAGTCGAGCAGGTGCTGACGGGCGTCAAGGCGCATTTTCGGGTGCTGCGCGAGGGCACCGTGGTGGTCGACTGGCAGCTCGTGCATATCGACAGCTTGTGGTCGACCGAACGTGCCGCCGCCGAGGCCGGCTTTCACGCGGCGCGGGAATTGATCGATGCGGGCCTGGCGAAATAGTGGCGGGGATACCGCGAACTCGGATGTTCGGCTTTTGCCGCCGAGCCATGCTTGCTGAAGCGGGCGGCGCGCTGTGGACCTGACGGGCGCCGCGTTCATCGCTATTGCAGAGCGCGATCGTTTCGATGAATCATCGGCCCGGCTTTTACGAGCGGGTGTTTGACGCGCAGACGCGTGGCGCCTCGCACGCTGGGCCGTAAACGCCACTGGGCGCCGGCATCAGTCCTGCATGCGCGGCGCCCAGCCAGGCCGCTGCCCTTGCAGGCAGCGGGTTCGACGGCGAGTGTTTAGTGGCCGAAGAAAACCGATTGCGGGCCGGAAACCGGCTCACGCGTACCCGATTGCGACGACACGTTCTTCACGCCGCCGTAGGCATTCGCTTCGTTATTGGCGCGTTCAGCCGCGACGGTTTGCGCGTTCTGACCTTGCTGCGAAGCCGGTGCGCCGACCGACGGACGATAGAACGGTGCCGGGCCGTAGCCGCTAGCAAAAGCGGGGGCGGCGATCGAGGCAGAAGCGGCAACCAGCAGGGCGGCGATGAGCTTGGTCTTCATGGTGTGACTCCGATAACGTTTCGACTTCATTTCAGGAGGGCGTCGCAGGCCGGTGAGGTGTAGCTGCAACGTCGATGGAATGCAGTGTATACCCCTACTATCGAAAATTTGTGCCGATAAACTGAAATTACTATTCCTGATTTCGGAATAATTCATCTGAGGCCTGCGGCACAAGCCTCGGCGGCGATCCGGCCCTGATGACCAAGCGGTTTTGGAGTCCAAAGGCTTGTTCGCAGGCGGGTTATTGGGTTGGGCGAGGCGGCGGCCTTGGCGACCCCAGCGAAGCCGGGAAGCCAGGGAACATGAGCACTCAACAGCCAGTTATCCGCCCCGACCAGGCGCTTTCCCGCGTTGCGGTAAAATTGGCGTTTTGATTCACGCCATCTGGCTGCCCCATGTCTTCACCTCGAATCCCCAGCCCGCGCCGCGTCTCAGTGGCGCCGATGATGGACTGGACTGATCGCCACTGTCGCTCGCTGCATCGCGTCATCTCGCGCCATACGTGGCTTTACACGGAGATGGTGACGACCGGCGCGCTGCTGCATGGCGACGTGCCGCGCCATCTTGCGTTCGCTCCCGAGGAAGCGCCCGTCGCGCTGCAACTCGGCGGTAGCGAACCCGACGACCTCGCCCGTTCGGCGAAACTCGGCGAGCAGTGGGGTTACGACGAAATCAATCTGAACTGCGGGTGCCCGTCGGAGCGCGTGCAACGCGGCGCGTTCGGCGCGTGCCTGATGAACGAGCCGCAACTCGTGGCCGCCTGCGTGAAGGCGATGCGCGACGCGGTCTCGGTGCCGGTGACGGTCAAGCACCGCATCGGCGTCGATGCGGTCGAGGAATACGGCTTCGTGCGCGATTTCGTCGGCACGATTGCAGACGCCGGCTGCAACGTGTTCGTCGTGCACGCGCGCAACGCCATCCTGAAGGGCCTGAGTCCGAAGGAAAATCGCGAGATTCCGCCGCTCAAGTACGACTACGCGTACCAGTTGAAGCGCGACTTCCCGGAGTTGGAGATCATCATCAACGGCGGCATCAAGACGCTTGATGAAGTCGAGTTCCATCTTCAACACGTCGATGGTGTGATGCTCGGGCGCGAGGCTTATCACAACCCGTATCTGCTCGCCGAGGTCGACGCGCGCTTCTACGGTTCGACGCAAACGCCGCTGACGCGCGAGCAGGTCGAAGCGAAGCTGATCGACTATTGCGCCGCTGAAATGGCGCGCGGCACATATCTTGGCGCGATCACGCGCCATGCGCTCGGTCTTTATCGCGGCGAGGTAGGGGCGCGTGGCTGGCGGCGCGTTTTGTCCGATAGCAAACGCCTGGCCGCGCGCGATCTGAGCATCTTCGACGAGGCAAGACAGCATCTGCGTGAGCCGAACGAAATTTTTGAATAAAGGACTAGGCAAACGGAAATCTTGTTCGTATAATCTCGTTTCTTCATCGACGAGCCAGATTTTTCCGGCAAGTCAAGCAGATGTCAGTGGTGGCTGTAGCTCAGTTGGTAGAGTCCAGGATTGTGATTCCTGTTGTCGTGGGTTCGAGCCCCATCAGCCACCCCAAAGAATTCGAGCGGTAGAGTTTTGCAAACGGCGTTGTGAGAAATCACAACGCCGTTTTTGTTTTGGCGTTCGTTTGGTGACCTCGCTCCAGCCGCGTCAATCAACCACTGCACCGCCCCTCAATGGCCATGTCCCCCATGCCCACTGCCGCCACCACCGCGGCTCCATGTGCCACCGCCGTGCGATCCGCCATACCCGCCGCCGTGCCAGCCCCCGCCACCGCCATGCCAACCACCGCGCCCATGCCAATGGCCACCGTGATAACAGCACGGGCCTCCACCCCAGCCTCCCCAGATACCTACCGTTCCATAAGCCGGTACATACGGTGGCCCGTACGCATATCCGTAGCCAGGGTAATAGGGCTGCGCGTAGCCATAATCATATCCGGGTGCAACCGCGCATCCGGTCAGACCTGCCGCCAGCGCTGACAGCGCGATCGATGCAACTAGCCTGCTCACGATTTTCTCCCTCGTTTAAGCATGAGAAAAATCGCCTGCGAGGGAGTTCAGAAGCATTTGTGTCCACACATTACGATGCGTCACGAGCGAACTCGCGTCCGTGAGTCACCTATTGGCGATCGAATCAATGGCGGCCAGCCATCGCGGTAGTCTTCCATCACCTTACCAATGCGCATGCCGGTAACAGTTGGTTAATTATTCGCAAACCAACTGTAGGGGACGCCTGCTAATTTCCGCTCACACAATCGTCTCCGAATCCCCACCCCATGCACGCGTCGAATCTCACGCGCTGGCGATGGATCGCGATCCATCGCCGATTGCCGCGTCAGCAAAACGCGTCGAAGGCGCGACGTGCATCGCGCGTGGCGAACTCCACGCCGCGCTGTCCTGCTTTGAAGCCGCGTGCCGCGCTCGATCCCTCCGATGCCGTCAATTACGAACGGCTCGCCGCGACACTGGCTGCGTTGCAGCGCTTTCCGGACGCCGTCGACCGTTATCGCGACGCGCTCGCGCGCAATCCGTCCAACGTGGATTTGCATCACGGACTCGGCCGGCCGCTCGAGCACATGCATCGGCTCGAACAGGCCGTGGACGCGTACCGCGCAGCGGTGCAACTGAACCCGGGCGCCGACGGCTCGAACGACAACATGGGCAACTGTCTGCAGGCGCTCGGCCAGTTTGACGAGGCGCATGAGGCATACCATCGCGCGATCGACGGCGCCCCGCGCGTGCCGCTCTATTATCGCAACTTCGTGCAGACGAGCCGTCTCGCTGCAGACGATCCCGTGTTCGCATCGCTCGAACAGCTAGCCGGCGACGCCGCTTCGCTGAGCCCGGCCGATCAGGCGGAGCTTCACTTCGCATATGGCGAGGCATTGTCCGGCGTAGGCCGCCACGACGCGTCGTTCGATCACATCCTGAAGTCAACGCGTTGCATCGCGCCGGCGTGCGTTATATCGAAGCCGAAACGCTCGGCCTGTTCGCTCAGTTGCCGCAGATGCACAGCGCGGACGCGCTCGCGGCGGCGCGCGTCTTGGCGATCCGTCGGCCGCGCCGATTTTTATCGTCGGCATGCCGTGCCCCGGGCTCGACCTTGATCGAGCAGATCCTGGTGAGCCATCCGCAGGTGGTCGGGGCGGGCGAGCGCACGGAATTCGGCGTAGCGCTGACGCAGTGCCTGCGCCGGGACGCCGACAATCCGCTGAGGATCGACATCGCGGCACTGCATGGCGTGGGCGCGCCGCACTTGCGCATGCTCGGGGCCGACTATCTGGAACTCATGCGCCGCGCGCTGCCTGAATGCCAGAGCGATAGGGAGAATGCGGCGCGAGATCGCATGCATGGTTCGCTGGACAACGACGCACAACGTACAGCGCCACATCCCTGCCGTTTTACCGACAAATGCCCGTTCAATTTCATCAATGTCGGGCTGATCCATCTGGCGCTGCCGAACGCGCGCTTCATCCATAGCCGCCGTTCGCCATTGCAAACCTGTCTGTCGATTTTCCCCGGCTCTTTCACGACGTGCCATTCGGTTACGACCTCGGCGCACTCGGCCGCTACTGTCGTGCGTACGATGCGTTGATGGCGCATTGGCGAAGCGCGCTGCCCGAAGGCGTAATGATCGAGGTCCAGTACGAGCAGATGATCGACGATTTCGAAGCGACCGTGCAGCGGATGCTCGCGCATTGCGGGCTAGACTGGGACGATCGCTGTCTTGCGTTTCATCAAACGGCGCGTCAGGTCAACACGGCGAGTTCGGCGCAGGTGCGGCGTCCGCTTTACCGGAGCTCGGTGCGTCGCTGCCAGCCGCGGCGGACGTTACTCGAACCACTGTTAGAGGGGCTTGGACCGGATTTGATGGCGGCTGATGCTTTGGATGAGCTAGCCTCTGAGTATGAGTACCGACGCACGACGTCTTCCGGGCCAGTCACGCCGACGTGTCGGTGCGAGCGCATCGATCGCGCGAAGCCCGCAATGCCAGGCACGCTAATGCGGCACCAGCCCCGAATGATGCAGCGCAGGGTACACACCGATGATGAACGCCGCATAGATAGCAGCCATCGTCACGCCGGCGGCCGTGCCCCAGATGTCGCGCGACGCAGCGCCCCGGCGAAAATGCAAGGGCAGTCCGACCACCAGATAGCCGATCAGAAAAAAGACGATGACGGCACGCACGGGCGAGAGGTCGTGACCGATAAATTCCAGCAGGGCGGGCAGACTGAATTCGGGCATGGACGGACGGGTAAGCGGGATCGGATGCGAAGCTTCAAGCGGGCCATCGGACCATCCGCGACGACGCGATGGCTTATGCTGATTTAAGTCCACGCGAGTGCGCGGCGCAAGAAAAGACTGTATAGATTTGTACCGCCTGCATGGCTTGCACGTAGCCTGCGCCGATCCTTTCATCCGGCTTCGCTTTAATCGAACCGGCTCGCATCGCGCGGCTATCAGCGCTTGCGCAAGGGTTCGAGCAGCGGCTTCAAACCGTTGTGATCGATCTCCTGCATCAGGGCGAGCAGGCGGCCGATTTCGCCCGGTGGAAAGCCCTGGCTCGCGAACCAGTTTAGATAATGGCCGGGCAGGTCGGCAATCACACGGCCTTTATATTTTCCGTAGGGCATCACGCGTGTGACCAGCAGTTCGAGGTGTTCGGGATTCATCGCGGAAGGATCGAAGCGTGGCCTGTTGAGTGCGAAAAAGTGGGCGATGCCCGCCCGGTTCGCATTCTAGCCTCGATGCAGGCATTGCGTCGGCGTGGTAACGTCAGCGCTTTCCGTTCACCTATTCAACAGGACAAGATAGATGGAACACCGCAGACTCGGCGACTCCGATGTGCAGGTTAGCCTGATCGGTCTCGGCACCATGACGTGGGGCGAGCAGAACACCGAGCAGCAAGCGCATGCGCAGATCGATTACGCGCTCGATCATGGCGTCAACCTGATCGACACGGCCGAAATGTACCCGGTGCCGCCGCGCGCCGAAACGCAGGGTTCGACGGAACGCTATATCGGCACCTGGCTCGCGCAGCATCGCAGCGCTCGCGAGAAAATCGTGCTCGCCACCAAGATCGCCGGACCGGCGCGTCAGCCGCACAACCCGCGCCATATTCGCGGCGAGGGCAATCAGTTCGATCGCAAGAACCTCACCGAAGCGCTCGACGGCAGCCTGCAGCGCCTGCAAACGGACTATGTCGATCTGTATCAACTGCACTGGCCGGATCGCAGCACGATGACGTTTGGCCGTCCCGCTTATCCGTGGGTCGACGACGCGTACACCGTGCCGATCGAAGAAACGCTGTCGGTGCTCGCCGAGTTCGTCAAGGCGGGCAAGGTGCGCCACATCGGCGTGTCGAATGAAACGCCGTGGGGTGTCGCGCAGTTCCTGCGCGCGGCCGAAAAGCTCGGCTTGCCGCGCATCGTCAGCGTCCAGAATCCGTATAGCCTGCTGAACCGCACGTACGAAGCGGGTCTGTCCGAGTACGCGCATCGCGACAACATCGGCTTGCTTGCCTATTCGCCGCTCGCGTTCGGCTGGCTGTCGGGCAAGTATGAAGGCGGCGCGCGTCCGGCCGGCGCCCGCATCTCGCTGTTCGAGCGCTTCGCGCGTTACAGCAAGCCGCAAGCGGTTCAGGCGACCACGCGCTATGTGGAACTCGCGAAACGTCATGGCCTGTCGCCCGCGCAGTTCGCGCTCGCGTTCGTCAATAGCCGGCCGTTCGTGACCAGCAATCTGATCGGCGCGACCTCGCTCGATCAGTTGAAGGAAAACATCGCCAGCGCCGAGGTGAAGCTTTCGCCGGAAGTGCTTGCGGAGATCGACGCGCAGCATGAATTGCAGCCGAACCCGGCGCCTTGATGGGGTCGTCGAGCGTGGGTCGACAAGCCTGGTTCGAAGTGGTTTCGAGCGAGGCATGAACCCACGTGGCAGCTCGCTCCGGCGTGGTCGCAGAGCGGCTGCGATGTCGTTTGCCTCGCTTCGCCCACACCGCCGCTTGAAGCGCGTGCCAACTTCCCGCCCTCCGCATAGAACAAACATCCTGAACACACCGGGCGCGAACGCGATGAGCGCTTGCATCGAGCAGCCGGATCGCCACGAGCGACGCCAACGCTTGCGCTAGTCATCGCCACACCGGTAGGGGGCGGTGACCGGCGCAGCGGTCGCGCGTGCTCACATGTGAAAAGACCGCGTTCGCCAGCTGGCAGGCAAATGTCCCTCCAGGAACCCGATTCACGACCTAAACTGAGGTGGACGGAGGCGACCGGGAGGAACCGGACCGCGGGTACTGCAATGCTGCAGCGCACGCCCGAAGGAAGTCCCCCTGAGGGGCACCAGTGGTAGGATTCAGCCCGAAAAATCGAGCGCGGCAGGCCACCGACGTGCCCGCCGCACACAACAGAGCGATAGGACTCAGGACATCGAATGGCGCAACAAAAAACAAACCCAAAACTCGAGCAGGCGCTCACGCGCGGGGATCTGGCAATCCGTCAGGCGAATTCGGCACGGGCGACAGCCTTGCTGCGCGCGCTGGGCAAGATGATCGTCGACGCTTCGGCGACCATCGGTGTGGAAGCGTTCACGCTGATTCCCGATGGCGACAAGATTTACGATCCCGCCGATGGACTGTGGCCGCAGGAACTGCAGGTTTCGCTCGATGGTCCGGTCGAGGAAGCCGATCCCGATGAGGTTCGGACCGTGCGCCTGATTGCCGACGATCCGGGCACGGTGTTCCGGGTCGAATGGCAGCGCGCAGATGGCAAGATCGGGCGCCAGGATGGCGGCCCGTTCGCGACGGTGGCGTTCATCTCCGACGTCGACATTCCGTGGACGGACGAAGAGGACTGAAGGCAATTGTTTTTCAGGCGCGCGCGGATGCGGGCACCGACGCGCCTCGGGTTGCCGCAGGTCCATCAGGCCGCACGCCACGTGCGGCTATTGAAATCATTCGTCGTATTCAATGTATTCGACAGGCGGGGGCTATTTCATCATCCGCCGTCGAAACAGAATCGCCGACACGACAAACCCGCCCACCGCATAAGCCGCCAGCACGGTCAGATGCAAAAGCGTGTTGTCGAGGGGCCGCCCGAGCATCGCCGGGCGCATCAGATCGACCGCATGCGCGAGCGGCAGCACGCCGGTCACCGCTCGCGCGGCCGCGGGCAGTTGCGATGCGGGAAAGAACACGCCGGAGAGCAGGAGCATCGGCGTCAATACCAGCGTCTGATAGAACATAAAAAAGTCGTACGACGGCGCGAGCGCCGTCACCACCATCGCGATGCTCGCGAACGCGAGCCCGGTCAGCACGATCACCGGCAACGCCAGCAGCATCGACGGGAAATTTGCGTAGCCGAGCGCGCCCGCCACCAGCATAATCGCCGCACCTGACAGCATCGACTTGCTGGCCGCCCAGATCACCTCGCCCAGCACGATGTCACCGAGTGTGAGCGGCGTATGCATGATCGCCTCCCACGTGCGCTGCACGTGCATGCGCGAGAAGCCCGAATACATCGACTCGAAACTCGCCGACATCATCACGCTCGACGCCACCGTGCCCGCCGCCAGAAACGCGATGTACGACACGCCGTCGACGTGTCCGACCATCAGCCCCAGTCCGAAGCCGAGGCCAAACAAATAAATCATCGGATCGGCGAGATTGCCGAACATCGACGCGAGCGCGAGCTTCTTCCAGACCAGATAGTTGCGGCGCCATACCGAAATCCAGTTGACGGCGTTGGCCGGAAAGGCGGCGAAGGGCTCCTGTTTCGACGGCGTGTCGCCAGGGGTTTCGTAAGTGCGTGCGTCCATTGCGTGTCTCGTGCGGTGTCGTGATGGCTTCGGCGGCGGCGGTGTCTTCAATCCTGCATCTCGCGGCCCGTGAGCCGCAGGAACACGTCCTCCAGATTCGCCGGCCGGTGCAGATAGCGCAGATCGGCGCGCTGCTTGAGCCGCGCATGCACCGGCTGCGCGTCGTTCACGTAGCAGAACAGCGTCTCGCCGCTGACCTCGGTTCGTTCGACGAGCGGCGCCAGTTCATCGCGCAATGCAAGCGGATCGGGACCGAAGATCTCGATCACGTCGCAGCCGATCTCGGATGCGATCAGCTCGCTCGGCGCGCCTTCGGCAATCTTGCGGCCTTCTTCGATCACACATAGCCGGTGACAGAGGCGCTCGGCTTCCTCCATGAAGTGCGTGGTCAGCAGGATCGTCTTGCCGCGCGTGAGCAGCGAGCGCAGCCGTTCCCAGATCAGATGACGCGCCTGCGGATCGAGGCCGGTGGTCGGCTCGTCCATGATCAGCACGTCGGGGTCGTTGACGAGCGCGCGTGCCAGCGTCAGACGCCGTTTCATGCCACCCGACAGTTCGCTCACGCGCGCATCGGCCTTGCTTTCGAGCCGCGCGAATTCGAGCAGCGACGGCACCATCGCGCGGCACTGCGCGGCGCTCAGGCCGAAGTAACGGCCGAACACCAGCAGGTTTTCGCGCACGGTGAAGTCGGGATCGAGATTGTCGAATTGCGGCACCACGCCGACACGCGCCCGCGCGACCCGCGCGCGGCCGGGGATCGGCTCGCCGCATAGGCGGATCGCGCCGGCGTCGGGTGCCGCGATGCCGAGCAGCATGCGCAAGGTGGTCGTCTTGCCCGCGCCGTTCGGGCCGAGCAGGCCGAAGCATTCTCCGGCGTTGACATGAAACGACAGTCCATCGACGACCGTTTTCTCGCCGTAGCTTTTCTTGACCTGGTGGAATTCAATGGCGGCTTCAGGCATAACTCGATCGAGGCTCCGGGAAACGCGAATGGCCGGGAAGGCCGCCTATTCTAGGGCATCGGCAGGTTGACGTCGGCAGGCAGATAGCGATTCGGAGGCCGGGTTTTGCACTGCCGCATCCGTTTGCCAAACCACTGCTAAGCCCGGACAAGCCCGCGCGCACCGGTTTAGGGCGCACGGCCCGCGCACTTAGCGTTTTCCATCCCTTGCAACCTGAATTGCGGCGCACCATGATTCATTCAGACCGCGCTTCCCGCGCGAAGGGAGAAAACCATGGCGAGCTACCAAAAAATTCTGCTGTGTTACGACGGCTCGCGCGAAGGCCGCAAAGCGCTGCGTTGCGGCGCCGACCTCGCGTTGGACCTGAAGGCCGAAACGCATCTGCTGTCCGTGGTGGACATGCGCTCCAGCATTGCGCAAAGCGCGGGTCTGCTGACCGATGTGGCCTGCGGCAGCTTCGAAAAAACCGCGCGCGACATCCTGCAGGAAGGGGTGGACTGGCTCACCGAACGCGGTGTGAACGCGCAAGGGCATTTCGCGTTCGGTCATCCCATCGACGAGATTGCGAACCTCGCCAATGACCTGCATGTCGATCTCGTGGTGGTAGGACATCGCTGCCGCACCGGCTTGTCGCGATGGTGGATGGGGGCAGGCAACACGCCGCTGCTCGATCGCGTGTCATGCAGCATTCTGGTGGCGTGTTCTTCCGCGCAGGAGCAGCAGCAAGCCGCGGCTTGATGCGGCTCGCTGCGTAGGGACGCGCGTATGGAGCGAGTGGCTGGCCGTGACGGCCGGCCGGTCATTCGTTCAGATTGATCGCGGCGAGCTTCCACGTGAACAAACCTTCGCGCCGGAAGACCGCCGAGTAGTGCGCGTTGGCTTCGCCGCGCCGGTAAGTGACGACGAACTCATTGAGGCCGCGATAGCCTGCCGTGGTTTGCCGAGATGCCGGGGCCGTTGCGGGGGTGGGGGTGTCGCCAGCGGCGGGAGAGGCAGGCGTTTGCGTGGCTGCGGCAGGCGGATGTTCGCCAGGATCGCCGCGCGGCGGCATGCCATTCAGTAAGGCTGCGACGCCGTCTGGTGTCGCATAGGAATCCACCAGCGGACCGATCAGCGTCACGCCGATCATCGCGCCGATGGTGGCCATTTTGCTGTCGTTATCCGCGTCCAGCCGGCGCGTCAGCATGCCTGCGATCTGCTCCTTCAGGCTGTCGCGCAACGCGGGAAAATCCACGTATTGATTGACGGTTTGCGCGTCGCGCGCATCTGCCGCGCTTTTGAGATTATTCAGCGCGATATAGGGTGACGCGTAAACAAACCCGAGTGCCGCAATCACTACGACTACAACCAGCGTGATGAGCAGCGGCCGGGTGGCGGCGCCCTTGGTTCGTGTCGGACCTGTCATCGAATGGAACTCCCGATCAGATTGGATTTAACGTGGACTACGGCCCCGCAAAAACAATCCCATTCTATGCAAATATCCGAACAGCAGGTCTGAAAAGCGAGCACGACAACCGCGATGCGTGAGGCACGGTGCGGCCTATTTCCTGCGCATGACACACACGCTCACGATTCGAAGACCGCACCATGCACATTGGCTTCATCGGCAATGCAACGGTCGATCATGCGGCACACCGCGTCGACCGTGCCCACCATGATCAGTCGCGACGGTCCATGATAGACGCGCACCGGCGCGCGCCGTGCAGGCTCCGCCGTATTCAACCCGGAGTTCAACGACACACGGGCAAACGCCGGCAACGACGACGGCAGGCTCGCTGTATCAGCGGGCGCGTCGAACAGCGACGCGCAGTCCTGAGCCGGTGCTTCGATCAATGAGCAAGGCACCAGATTGCGCAAATGGCGCAAACGGCCGAACTGGCGAAAGGGCAGCAGGCGGGCAAGGCGTTCCATGAGTCTCTCCAGGCGATGCAGTGTTGATGCGGCGTGGGATTAAGCGAACAGGCGCGGTGGCTTAGAACTCGCCAGGGCGGATCAGCCCCACGGCGATGCCCTCCAGCGCGAATTCCGCACTGCCGGTTTCAACGAAAATGTTCTCGTAATCGGGGTTCTCCGCGATCAGCTCGAGGCCGTTCGGCCGACGCTTCAGGCGCTTGACCGTGACGTCGTCGCCAAGCCGGGCGATGATGATCTGACCGTCTTTCGCCTCGCTCTTCTTTTGCACCGCGAGCAGATCGCCGTCGAAGATGCCCGCGTCGCGCATGGACAGCCCGCGCACCTTCAACAGGTAGTCGGGCTTGCTCGAGAACAGCGCCGGATCGCACGCGAAGTGCTGCGAGATATGTTCCTGCGCGAGGATCGGGCTGCCGGCAGCCACCCGGCCGATCAGCGGCAGCGATAGCTGCATGATGCTCGAGTGCGGCAGCGTGAACTGATGCGGTGAATCTTCCGGGCCCGCCAACAGGCGAATACCGCGTGACGCGCCGGCGGCGAGTTCGATCACACCCTTGCGAGCGAGCGCGCGCAAATGTTCTTCTGCCGAGTTGGCCGAGCTGAAGCCCAGCTCGGCGGCAATTTCCGCTCGGGTGGGCGGGAAGCCGGTGCGTTCGATCGCCCGGCGAATCAGATCGAAAACCTGCTGCTGTCGTGCGGTGAGTTTTGTCATGGCCACTGTATGTATGAACAGGTGACTGTATTTTTATACAGTATTCGGCGCAATTCAAGCTTTACTTTAAGTTCGTGACCCTGGGTGCCGCCGCGGCGCTCGTGATCGGCGTTAAAGCACCCGTTTTCCTGCCGCAACGCCTTATCCAGCTGTCATTACCACTTTTGCGTATTAAAGAATGAAGAAACATTATTTTTAATGATGAAAGGGCTTCGATAGACTGCCTTCCAGTTGCCGCTCATGTGCACGTGACCGCGACGCAGAACAACACCACGCTGGTTTCAGCGCACCACACGCGGAGAAAGACATGAATCATCGACACACGGGGCTGGCTCGCAAAACGAAGCAATTCATCGCGGCGCTCGCGTTCGGCGCGGCCGGCGCGATGACACCGGCGCATGCGGCCGACACCACGCTGCTGAACGTTTCCTACGACCCGACGCGCGAGCTGTATCAGGAGGTCAACCAGGCGTTCGGCAAGGAATGGAAAACGAAGACCGGCGAGACGATCACCTTCAAGCAGTCGCACGGCGGTTCCGGCGCGCAGGCGCGCTCGGTGCTCGACGGCCTGCAGGCGGACGTCGTCACCCTCGCGCTCGCCTACGACATCGATGCGCTCGCCGGCAAGGGGCTGCTCGACAAGGGCTGGCAAAAGCGCTTGCCGGACAACGCGTCGCCGTACACGTCGACGATCGTGTTCCTCGTGCGCAAGGGCAACCCGAAGCACATCAAGGACTGGGACGATCTGACCAAGCCGGGTGTGTCGATCGTCACGCCGAATCCGAAGACCTCGGGCGGCGCGCGCTGGAACTACCTCGCGGCGTGGGCGTACGCGGAACATCAGCCGGGCGGCAATGCCCAGAAAGCGAAGGAATTCGTCGGCAAGCTGTATAAGAACGCCGGTGTGCTGGACTCGGGCGCGCGTGGCGCGACTACCAGCTTCGTGCAGCGTGGCATCGGCGACGTGCTGATCGCGTGGGAAAACGAAGCGTTCCTGTCGCTGAAGGAGTTCGGTCCGGACAAGTTTGAAATCGTCGTGCCGTCGGTGAGCATTCTGGCCGAGCCGCCGGTGGCGGTGGTGGACAAGGTCGTCGACAAGCGCGGCACGCGCAAGCTGGCCGAGGCGTATCTGAACTTCCTGTATAGCGAGGAAGGCCAGGAGATCGCCGCGCGCAACTTCTACCGTCCGCGTTCGAACAAGGTGCCGGCCGACCTGACCGCGAAGTTTCCGAAGCTGAAGCTATACACGGTGGACGATTCGTTCGGCGGCTGGGCCAATGCGCAGAAGACGCACTTTGCCGACGGCGGTGTGTTCGACTCGATCTACCAGCCTCAATAACCTGTCGATGCCCTAACCGGCATCGATGCACCGGCGCGGCGGCGCGCCACTTCCCGGGCGCGCCCAGTGGGCGCGCATCTGGCCAACCGGAATCCGGACCCGTTGGCCGAAGATCAAACGCCAGCATCAACCTGAACGAGTATCCAGCATGACGACGTTGACCTTCCGAAAGCCGAGCGCATTGCCCGGCTTTGGCCTGACACTCGGCATCACGGTGGCTTATCTGAGCCTCGTGGTGCTGATTCCGCTTGCGGCGACCTTTCTCAAGACCGCGACGCTCGACTGGGACCAGTTCGTGCGCGCGGTCACGTCGCCGCGGGTGCTCGCGTCGTACCGGCTGACGTTCTTCTCGGCGCTCGGCGGCGCGCTGATCAACGCGGTGTTCGGCTTTCTGGTGGCGTGGGTGCTGGTGCGTTACACGTTCCCCTTCAAGCGCATCGTCGACGCGGTGGTCGATCTGCCGTTCGCGCTGCCCACGTCGGTCGCCGGCATTTCGCTCGCGGCGGTGTACTCGGGCAACGGCTGGATCGGGCAGTTTCTCGAACCGCTCGGCATCAAGATCGCCTTCACGCCGGCGGGTGTGCTGGTCGCGCTGACCTTCATCGGCTTGCCGTTCGTCGTGCGCACGGTGCAACCGGTGCTCGAAGAGTTCGAGCGCGAGCAGGAAGAGGCCGCCGCGTGCCTCGGCGCGACGCGCTGGCTGACGTTTCGCCGTGTCGTGCTGCCGGCGGTGTTCCCGGCGCTCCTGACGGGTTTCGCGCTCGCGTTCGCGCGTGCGCTCGGCGAATACGGCTCGGTGATCTTCATCGCCGGCAACGTGCCGATGAAATCGGAAATCACCTCGCTTCTGATCATCACCAAGCTCGAGCAGTACGACTACGCCGGCGCGACCGCGCTGGCGGTGGTGATGCTGGTGGTGTCGTTCCTGATGCTGCTGTTCGTCAATACCTTGCAATGGTACTTGCAGCGCCGCACGAGCCGCGGCAGCGCGGGCCCGGCGCCCGGCACGGCAACCGGCGTGGCGGCGATCGGCGGAGGTGCGCAATGAGCCGCCGTCCCGAGCATGACGTGAACCGTGCGGCGCAGAGCGTGACCGCGGCCGTGGCCGCGCATGCGCCGCTGAACGTCGCGCGCCGGCCCGATCCGGTGACCGAGCGGCCCGTGGTGCGCTGGCTGCTGACCGGCATCGCGCTGCTGTTTCTCGCACTGTTCCTGGTCGTGCCGCTGGTGGCCGTGTTCTACCAGGCGTTGAACAAGGGTCTCGCGTTCTATTTCGAAGCGCTCGCCGATCCCGATGCGCTCGCGGCCATCAAGCTGACCGTGATGACCGCCGCGATCGCAGTGCCGTTGAATCTCGTGTTCGGTCTGGTGGCCTCGTGGTGTATCGCGAAGTTCGAATTCCGCGGCAAGGCGCTGCTGACCACGCTGATCGATCTGCCGTTCTCGGTGTCGCCGGTGATTTCGGGTTTGATCTACGTGCTGATGTTCGGCGCACAAGGCTGGTTCGGTCCGTGGCTGCAGGCGCATGACGTGCAGATCATCTTCGCGGTGCCGGGCATCGTGATGGCGACTATCTTCGTCACGTTCCCGTTCGTCGCGCGCGAGCTGATCCCGCTGATGCAGGCGCAAGGCAACGACGAAGAAGAGGCCGCGCACGTGCTGGGCGCCTCGGGCTGGCAGATCTTTCGCCGCGTCACGCTGCCGAACATCAAGTGGGGTCTGCTGTACGGCGTGATTCTGTGTAACGCGCGGGCGATGGGCGAGTTCGGCGCGGTCTCGGTGGTGTCGGGCCACATTCGTGGCCAGACCGACACGATGCCGCTGCACGTCGAGATTCTCTACAACGAATACAACTTCTCGGCGGCGTTCGCCGTGGCGTCGGTGCTGGCCCTGCTCGCACTCGTGACGCTGGGGCTCAAGCTGCTCGCCGAGCGCCATATGTCGGCGGAACTGTCGGCCGCGCGCGATGTGCCTGCCTACGCTGGGCCGCCGACGCCGTCCACCGTCGCCGCATCGGGATCGCACGCCGGGTCGCGTTCCGTTCCGTCTTCTTTCCAGCAGTCCGTCAATACGACGCATGCATCGCAGCAACACCCGCTCAAGCAAGGAGAGCTGTAATGGGTATCACTGTTCGTCACCTGCAAAAGCGCTTCGGCGATTTCGTCGCGCTGGACAACGTCTCGCTCGATTTTCCGCCGGGCGAACTGGTTGCGCTGCTCGGGCCGTCGGGTTGTGGCAAGACCACCTTGCTGCGCGTGATCGCCGGACTCGAATACGCGGACGGCGGCCAGGTCGTTCTGCAAGGGCAGGACGTCGCGACGGTCGGCGCGCGCGAGCGTGAGGTGGGTTTCGTGTTCCAGCATTACGCGCTGTTCCGCCACATGACGGTGTTCGAGAACGTGGCGTTCGGCCTGCGCGTGAAGCCGCGCAAGGAGCGGCCATCCGAAGCGGTGATCCGCGAGAAAGTGCATGAACTGCTCAAGCTCGTGCAACTCGACTGGCTCGCGCAACGCTATCCGTCGGAGCTGTCGGGCGGTCAGCGGCAACGGATCGCATTGGCGCGCGCGCTCGCGGTCGAGCCGAAAGTGCTGCTGCTCGACGAGCCGTTCGGCGCGCTCGACGCCAAGGTGCGCAAGGAGCTGCGCAGCTGGCTGCGGCGTCTGCACGACGATCTGCATATCTCGACGATCTTCGTCACGCACGATCAGGAAGAAGCGCTCGAAGTGGCCGACCGCATCGTCGTGCTCAATCGCGGTCATGTGGAGCAGGTAGGCAGTCCGCAGGACGTGTACGACCATCCGCAGACCTCGTTCGTCTACGAGTTTCTCGGTGCGGCGAACCGTCTGCACGGCAAGGTCGACGCGAGCGGCTTCGTGGTCGACGGCGCCGCGCTGCCGGTCGCGATTACCGCCAGTTTTAGCGGTCCGGCTTTCGCCTACGTGCGTCCGCACGATCTGCAGTTGTATCCGCAGGCGGCGGGTCATCGCGAAGGCATCGTCGTCGACGTGCGGCGCGTGGTGACGCTGGGCGGCTCGGTGCGCGTCGAACTCGCGGGCCGCGAAGGCAATCTGCTGGAAGCCGAACTCGATCGCGAATCGTGGCGTGATCTGCAACTGGCGGTTGGCGACGGGGTGACGGCGGTGCCGCGCGCACTGCGCGTATTTCCGGCGCAGTGAGGCAGGCGCGCAGCGACAGACCGCGCGCATCACACGGCAACACACGGGGCGACGTAAACGGATGCGCAACGTCGACCGGTGTTTCGATACAACTCGAATAACTCAACTCTGGCTGAACCGGAGACATACAAATGAATTTCCAGCAATTGCGCTTCGTGCGCGAGGCTGTGCGTCAGAACATGAATCTGACCGAAGTGGCGAACGTGCTGTACACGTCGCAGTCGGGCGTATCGAAACAGATCAAGGATCTGGAAGACGAACTCGGCGTCGATATTTTCATCCGGCGCGGCAAGCGCCTGACGGGCCTGACCGAGCCGGGCAAGGCGGTGCATCAGCTGATCGAGCGGATGCTGCTCGACGCGGAGAATCTGCGCCGCGTCGCGCGCCAGTTCGCCGATCAGGACAGTGGCCATCTCGTCGTGGCGACGACCCACACGCAGGCACGTTACGCGCTGCCCAAGGTGATTCGCCAGTTCACCGAAGTATTTCCGAAGGTGCATCTGGCGCTGCGCCAGGGCAGTCCGCAGCAGATCGCGCAGATGATCATCAACGGCGAAGCGGATATCGGCATTTCGACCGAAGCGCTCGACCGCTTCCCGGATATCGTCACGTTCCCGTGCTATTCGTGGCATCACGTCGTGGTCGTGCCGAAGGATCACCCGCTGGTGGGCCGCCCGAATCTGACGCTCGACGAGATCGCCGAATTCCCGATCGTCACGTACGACCAGGACTTCACGGGCCGCTCGCACATCGACCAGGCGTTCGCAAAAGCGGGGGCGCTGCCCGACGTCGTGCTGACCGCGATCGACGCCGACGTGATCAAGACCTACGTCGAACTCGGCATGGGCATCGGCGTGGTGGCGGCGATGGCCTACGATCCGAAGCGCGACACCGAACTGGTCGCGCTCGACACGCAGCATCTGTTCGAAGCGAGCACGACGCGTGTCGGTCTGCGTAAGGGCGCGTTCCTGCGCGCCTACGCCTACCGGCTGATCGAAATGTTCGCGCCGCAGCTGAACGAAGCGGACATCGCCGCGCAGTTGCGCGAAGCGGTTTGAGGAGGGCGCCGGGCCGTCGAGGTCCGGTGCGGGTTTGGCGCGTGACTCGATGCGCGCCTGTCACGCGTCGCCTGGCGCGAACGTCGGGCCGGGCCGAAACGAACGGGCATCCGTTTAATCCCGCGTGGCGGCGCGCGGCGCATCGCTTACAATCGCCGCCATGAATACTTTGACATCCTCTTGCGCGCTGCCTCGCATCGCCGTGCTGGCGACCGGCGGCACGATCGCCGGGGCGGCCGCGGACGAGACCAATACGTCCGGCTACCAGGCGGGCGTCGTCGGCGTCGATCAATTGCTGGCCGTGGTGCCGGCCCTGTCGACGGTGGCGCGGATCGCGCCCGAACAGATTGCCAGCGTCGACAGCAAAGACATGGCAATGTCGCTCTGGACCACGCTCGCGCAACGCATCAATACGCTGCTCGCCACCGACGACGTCGATGGCGTAGTGGTCACGCATGGCACCGACACGCTCGAAGAAACTGCGTATCTGCTGCATCTGACCGTCAAGTCCGACAAGCCGGTGGTGCTCACCGCGGCGATGCGCCCGGCCTCCGCACTGTCAGCCGATGGTCCGCTGAATCTGCTGAATGCGGTGACCGTTGCCGCACATGCGGGCTCGCGCGGGCAGGGCGTGCTGGTCGCGTTCAACAACCGCATTCACAGCGCACGAGACGTGGTCAAGACGAGCACGTACGCGGTGGATGCGTTCCAGTCGCCGGAGATCGGCGCGCTCGGCTGGGTGCAGGACGGCCGCGTGGAATTCCAGCGCGCCGTGGTGCGCGCGCATACGCTCGCCACGGGGTTCGTGATCGGCTCGAACTGGCCGCATGTGGAGATCGTCACGAGCTATGCGGGCGTGTCGCGCATCGCCGTCGATGCACTGGTGGCCGCCGGGGTGCGCGGTATCGTCGTCGCCGGCACGGGCAATGGCTCGATTCACCTGTCGATGCTGCAGGCGCTCGCCGATGCCGCGTCGCAAGGCGTGGCGATAGTGCGTGCGTCGCGCGTGGGTTCGGGACACGTGATGCACAACGGCGCCGCCGCCGACGATGCGCTCGGTTTCATCAGCGCGGGTTCGCTGAATCCGTACAAGGCGCGGGTGCTGCTGATGCTGGCGCTGGCCGCGGGTGGCACGGGGCCGGTTGCATTGCAGAAGGTGTTCGACACCTACTGACGAGGCTGCGCTAGCTCTGCCGACTGGCGGCTCGCGCCGGTGCTGCATATTGTGAACGCTCGATAAAAAACGCGGCGCTCGGGCCGATGACCCGAGCGCCGCGTTGTCGTTTTCCGCGTGCGTCTTTACGCCGATACGGAAGGGCGTGTCACGCCGGCCTTATCACTGCGGCGGAATCACCAGCACCTGGCCCGGGTAAATCTTGTCCGGGCTCTTCAGCATCGGCGTGTTCGCCTGGAAGATCACATCATTCTTCGCGCCGCTGCCGTAGTACTTCTCCGCAATCTTCCACAGATTGTCGCCGGATACGACCGTATGGAACTGCGTCGGCGCGGCGGCCGGCGTCGTAACAGTTAGTTGATCGTCGACCTTGTCGACGTTTTGCACGTTGCCGGCGGCGACGAGAATCTTGTCTTTGGTCGGCTGATCTGCCGCCTCACCGGCGACGGTGACGGTATGGCTCGTGCCGTCGTACGTGACCTGAAGATTGGTCGCGTCGAGGCCCTGGCTGCGGATATAAGTGGCGATCGCGTCGCCCGCGGTTTTATTCAGGGCGGCCAGATCGGGCGCGGCGGGTGCGGCTTGGGCGGGCGTAGAGGCGGCGCCGAACAGCTTTTCGCCGGCTTCCTTGATGAAACTGAGAATACCCATCGATCACTCTCCTGACGTGGTGGCGCAAAAAAATTACGCACGGGTTAGGCACTGGTTGAGAAATCAGGCAAACGCTAAGGACGACACGCGCTGCGACAGGCAGGACGCCATGCCCAGGCGCCATCACCAGAAACAACTCAGGGCGCGTGGTGTCCGTCACGCGTGCAGCCGGACTCAACGAGTGTAGGAGAAAAGCGCGCGACGATGTGTCAAAAAAGGTTCGGGGGAAGGCGGGGAGTTGCAAGCAAATGCAAACGGACGTGCAAGCGGGCGCGAGCCGTGATTGCTATTGGTGCGCGTGACTGCCGCGGCGACTGGTGCGTGGCGGAAAAAGCATGATGATGAATCCGACAGCCGGACACCCGACGACGACGTCTGACCGACCAAGGCTTCCCCGGCATCGCCGGGCGCCGCTGCGGACCCCACTTGCCGCTCTCAGCCCAGAGCGGCACGATTTGCCCGTTGCGCCGCGCATGCTGCGCGACGAACGGGCGCCCCACCTGTGATTGCCGTGAAAGCGACGATGCGCAGATCATGGCAATCGGTATGACGCTTTGATGTATTTTTTTGTACGTGTGCGTCACCGGTCTTGCTGATGACGCTTGCGGCATGCCTCCCCGATTGGCCTGTCGCTTCATTGCATGACTGGTTGCGCGTCAAGCCGCCTTGGCTTCGCTGCCCGGCGCCTGTGCGACTTCGTAGTTCGCCATGATTTCCAGCGCGCGCACCATCGCCGAGTGATCCCAGGCCTTGCCGCCGTTCGCCGCGCACACGCTGAACAACTGCTGCGCGCTCGCGGTATGCGGCAGCGCGATGCCGAGCTTGCGTGCGCCATCGAGCGCGAGGTTCAGATCCTTCTGATGCAGCTCGATGCGAAAGCCCGGATCGAACGTGCGTTTGGTCATGCGCTCGCCGTGCACTTCGAGAATTCGCGACGACGCAAAGCCGCCCATTAGCGCCTTGCGCACCCGCTCCGGATCGGCGCCCGAACGCGACGCGAACAGGAGCGCTTCGGCCACCGCCTCGATGTTCAGCGCGACGATGATCTGGTTCGCCACCTTGCAGGTCTGGCCCGCGCCGTTCTCGCCGATCAGCGAGATGTTCTTGCCCATCAGTTCGAACAGCGGCTTTGCCTGCGCGAAGGCTTTTTCCGGGCCGCCCACCATGATCGTCAGCGATGCTTCGCGCGCGCCGACTTCGCCGCCCGACACCGGCGCGTCGAGATAGTCGACGCCCAGTGCGTTGATCTTTTTCGCGAAGGCTTGCGTGTCGAGCGGGGAGATCGAACTCATGTCGATCACGAGCTTGCCCTTCGTAAGACCGGCGGCGACGCCATCGTCGGCGAACAGCACGTTGGCGACGTCAGGCGTGTCCGGCACCATGATGACGACGATGTCGGCGGCCTGCGCGACGGCGGTCGAATTGGCGACCACGCTGGTCGTCCTGGCGAGGTCTTCCGGCACCGGATAGGCGCCGTTCACGAACAGCGAGTGACCGCCCTTGATGAGGTTGCGCGCCATGTGCGCGCCCATGATGCCGAGGCCGATGAAACCGATCTTTGCCATGTGTCTGAATCTCCAGGGTTGTTTGGTGTGCCTGGGGGCACTTCCTTCGGGGCGTGAAGCGCCCGACTTGCCGCTCAGGCCGCCACGTGCGCCGCGCCGCGCGTTTGCCCGGCCACGCTCTGCACCCAGCAAAGGCCGGCGGCGGTGGTCGTGCGCGGCTTGTACTCGCAGCCGACGTAGCCGTCATAGCCAATCGAATCGAGCAGCGAGAACAGATAGGGGTAGTTGATTTCGCCGGTACCCGGTTCGTTGCGGCCCGGGTTGTCGGCGAGCTGGATGTGTGCGATCTGCGCCAGGTTCTTCCTGATGGTCGCTGCGAGTTCGCCTTCCATCCGTTGCATGTGATAGATGTCGTATTGCAGGAACAGATTGTCCGAGCCGACCGCGCGAATCACGTCGAGGCCCTCGCTCGAACGGTTCAGCGCGAAGCCGGGAATGTCGTAGGCGTTGCACGGCTCGACCAGCAGTTTGATACCGGCCTTCTTCAGTTCGTCCGCGGCGAAACGCAGGTTCTCGACGATCGTCGTGCGCGCCTTGTCCGCATCGACACCCGCCGTCGGAATGCCGACGAGGCAATTCAGTTGCGGCACCTTCAGCGCGCTCGCGTATTCGATCGCGCGTCCCACGCCTTCCTGAAACTCGCCCACGCGATCCGGCAGACACGCGATGCCGCGTTCGCCCGCTTCCCAGTTGCCCGCCGGCAGGTTGTGCAGCACCAGCTTCAAACGGTTCTGCTGCAGGCGCTCGCTCAACTCGGCGATCTGATACGGATACGGAAACAGGAATTCGACGGCGTGAAAGCCCGCGTCCGCCGCCGCCGCGAAGCGGTCGAGGAACGGGACTTCGTTGAACAGCATGGTGAGATTCGCTGCAAATTTCGGCATGGTGCGTGTGTCTCTCTGGTCGGTCGGTGGAATGAGTCTTGAGGCTTCTGGCGAAAGCGAAGGGCAGTTCGGCATGGCGACGCTGCCCGTCGCATTCATCGCGCAGTGCTGCGCAACCGGTGACGCTCAGTCGAGCATGCTGATCGCGGTCGGCGCATCTTCGCGCGTCGCTGCGAGTTCCTCGAACTCGTTGATCGCGTCGATCTCGGTGCCCATCGAGATGTTGGTCACGCGCTCGAGTATCACTTCGACGATCACCGGCACGTTGAACTCGGCAAGCATCGACTGCGCTCTTTGCAACGCGGGCTTCAGTTCTTCCGGCTTGAACACGCGGATCGCCTTGCAACCCAGACCTTCGGCCACCGCGACGTGATCCACGCCATAACCGTTGGTCTGCGGCGAGTTGATGTTCTCGAAGCCGAGCTGCACGCAGAAATCCATCTCGAACGCGCGCTGCGCCTGGCGGATCAGGCCGAGGTACGAGTTGTTCACCACCACATGCACGTACGGCAGCTTGAATTGCGCACCGGCCGCGAGTTCCTCGATCATGAACTGGAAGTCGTAGTCGCCCGAGAGCGCGACGATCGGCCGTTGCGGATCGGCTGCGCGCACGCCGAGCGCCGCGGGAATCGTCCAGCCGAGCGGGCCGGCCTGGCCGCAGTTGATCCAGTTGCGCGCCTTGTACACATGCAGGAATTGCGCGCCGGCGATCTGCGACAAACCGATTGTGCTCACATAGCACGTGTCGCGGCCGAACACCTGGTTCATCTCTTCGTAGACGCGCTGTGGCTTCATCGGCACGTTGTCGAAGTGCGTCTTGCGCAGCATGGTGCGCTTGCGTTGCTGGCAATCGGCGACCCATGCGCTGCGGTCTTTGAGCTTGCCCGCGGCCTTCCATTCCTGAGCCACTTCGACGAACAGTTCGAGCGCGGCTTTCGCGTCCGACACGATGCCGAGATCCGGGCCGAACACGCGGCCGATCTGCGTCGGTTCGATGTCCACGTGCACGAATTTGCGGCCCTTCGTGTAGACGTCGATGCTGCCCGTGTGACGGTTCGCCCAGCGGTTGCCGATGCCGAGCACGAAGTCGGATGCGAGCATCGTCGCGTTGCCGTAGCGGTGCGAAGTTTGCAGGCCCACCATGCCGGCCATCAGCGGATGATCGTCGGGAATCGCGCCCCACGACATCAGCGTCGGGATCACCGGTACGCCGAGCGTTTCGGCGAACGTCACCAGCAGGTCTTCAGCGACTGCGTTCAGCACGCCGCCACCGGAGACGATCAACGGCTTGTCGGCATCGTTGAGCATGGTCAGCGCGGCTTCGATCTGCTTGCGCGTCGCCTTCGGCTTGTAGACCGGCAGCGGTTCATACGTGTCGATGTCGAATTCGATTTCCGCGAGCTGCACGTCGATCGGCAGGTCGACCAGCACCGGACCCGGACGGCCCGAGCGCATCAGATGGAACGCCTGCTGGAACACGCGCGGCACCAGCGCCGGCTCGCGCACCGTCACGGCCCACTTGGTGACGGGCTTGGCGATCGATTCGATGTCCACGGCCTGGAAGTCTTCCTTGTACAGACGCGCGCGCGGCGCCTGACCCGTGATGGCGAGAATAGGGATCGAGTCGGCCTGCGCGGAGTACAAACCGGTGATCATGTCGGTGCCGGCGGGGCCCGAGGTGCCGATGCACACGCCGATGTTGCCCGGTTGCGCGCGCGTATAGCCTTCGGCCATGTGCGACGCGCCTTCGACGTGGCGCGCCAGCACGTGGCTGATGTTGCCGGCCTTGCGCATCGCCGAGTAGAACGGGTTGATCGCGGCGCCCGGCACGCCGAACGCGGTGTCGATGCCTTCTTTTTCGAGCACCAGCACGGCTGCGTCGACGGCTCTCATCTTGGCCATGAATGTCTCCTGAATGTCTGGGATTGGGGCGAATTCAAGCGTGTTGAGGCCACTGTAGGCCCGACCTAAAGGTTTGATAAGATCAGTGCGGGTCGCTTATTCCGAAACAAAAAGTATTGAATGGGCGCCAGGCCCGGCGTGAGCCCGGGCAGTGACCGGTTCTGCAGGGGAGGAGACAGCGATGGACCGCTTCAAACAGATCGAAACCTTCGTGCGGGTCGCGGACGCGGGCAGCCTCGCGGCTGCCGCGCTGGAGGAGGGCGTGTCGCCGGTGATTCTCGGCCGCCGCATCGACGCGCTCGAAAAGCGCCTCGGCGTGAAGCTGATGTACCGCTCGACGCGGCGCCTGGTGGTCAGCGAAGAGGGCGCCGCATTTCTGGAGCGCTGCCGCGGCCTGCTGACCGAGTGGGATCAGGCAGAAAACGAACTGAGCGCCGGACGCCGCGCGGTGAACGGCCATCTGATCGTATCGGCGCCGGCCGCGTTCGGGCGTAAGCACGTTGCGCCGCTCGCGCCGGCGTTTCTTGCCGACAAGCCGGAGTTGCAGGTGTCGTTCAATCTGACCGACCGGGTCGTGGATCTGGTGCGCGAGGGCTATGACCTGTCGATCCGCATCGGCGGCGCGGTCGATCCGAACTTCGTCGCCGTGAAGCTGGCGTCGAACCGGCGCGTGGTGTGCGGCACGCCCGACTACTTCCGCCGGCACGGCAAGCCGAAAACGCTCGAAGATCTGCCGCGCCACAACTGTCTCGCGTTCAATCTGCAAGGCGGGCAGAACCGTGGCTGGTATTTTCGCCGCAACGGCAAGCTGGCGACCGTGCGCGTGGGCGGCAGGCTCGACTGCAACGACGGCGAACTGCTGCATCGTTGGGTGTCCGAAGGACTTGGGCTCGGCTGGCGCTCCACGTGGGAAATCCAGCAGCAGCTGGCGCGCGGCGAACTCGAAACCGTGCTCGACGAATTCGCGCTGCCCGACTACGACATTCTCGCGGTCTACCCGCAGCAGCGCTATGTGCCGGCCAGGGTGCGCTATTTCATCGATTATCTGAAAGAGATGTACGCAAGCGAGGATTACTGGAACCGGCCGGCTTATTAACAAAAGAGGCGCGGGCGGCGAGGGCCATGAGCAGGGCGCGGAGTGCACGCGCCGATCTTTTGGCGGATTGGCGGCGGTGGCGGGAATAAACTCGGCGTGTGGCCGGTTATGCGATAAGAGGAACCTGACGACGAGCCGCACAGCCTAGCCGCAATGCCCTGGAGGGCCGAGGTGGTCCAGACCGAAACCGATGCCGATGCCTGCGGGCGAGGCGAAACCGATGCAGCGAGGAGCCGCCGTTTCCAGCAGCTCGCGCTGCCGCACCTCGACGC
Source organism: Paraburkholderia fynbosensis (assembly GCF_902859935.1). Classification (GTDB taxonomy): domain Bacteria; phylum Pseudomonadota; class Gammaproteobacteria; order Burkholderiales; family Burkholderiaceae; genus Paraburkholderia; species Paraburkholderia fynbosensis. The sequence continues at coordinate 316,896 of NZ_CADIKI010000001.1, read as the reverse complement.
CGCGTACAACCTCGCGCGCTGGCTGTGCGGCAACGCCAGCGACGCGGAGGACGTGGTTCAGGAAGCCTTCATGCGTGCGTTCCGCTTCTTCGATACGTTTCGCGGCGATTCCGCGCGGCCGTGGCTGCTGGCGATCGTGCGCCGCACCTGGTACACCGAGTGGCGCCGCCGCGCGTCGCCACACGACATGCTCGAATTCGACGAGACCATGGACGAGGCCACTTTCGACGGCTGGAGCGTGGGCGGCGCCGATCCGCAGGCGCTCCTGATCCGTGACGAGGATACGAGGCGGGTGCACGAGGCACTGGCGCTGCTGCCGGTCGAGTATCGGGAGGTGCTGATTCTGCGGGAACTCGAAGAGATGGGTTATCGGGAGATCGCCGCGGTGGCCGATGTGCCGATCGGCACGGTCATGTCGCGGCTCGCGCGCGGGCGTCGCAAGCTGGCCGCGCTGCTGGTGGACACGCAGGGCGTGGCGGGCGGTGGCGGGACGGTGGGTGGTGCGTCGGCGGGGGGCACGGCTGACGCGCGTAACGGTGCGCCGTCTTCCGGGCATTTGCGATCCGCCGCTTCTGCGCCGCCTTCGCGGGCGGATTGCGCCGATCCGCGTGAGAGCGGTCGCGCGCCTGGCACACGCGCTGCCGAATCGGGCGGCGGCAACGACGCTCGCGCTGCCATACCCGTCGCCGGCAAGCCCCCTGGCGCGACGGTCATGCCACTCCGGGCGTCTGCGAACGGCCGGCCTCTGAACCTCCCCGGCGGCAACGCCGCCGGCCCCGCCAAGGAGACGCCGGATGGACTGTAACGAAGCACGGCCGCTCCTCGATGCGAATGCCGATCACGAATTGCCCGCGCCGGATGCACGGCGCGTCCAGCAGCATATCGAGAGCTGCGAGGCCTGCCGGCGTGAAAGCGAACACCTGCGGGCGCTGGGCGACGCGCTGCGCGCAGCACCTTATCATCGCGCGCCGCAGTCACTGCGGGCGCGGATCGTCGCCGGATTGCCGCAAGTGGATCAGGCGCTGGTGGAGTCTGCGGCGTCCGGGAGGTCTGCGGCTGCGGGGGCTGCGGCGATGCCGGACGCCTCGACGGAGGACGAGAAGCCTCCGCGCCAGTCCGCATGGCCGCAGCGGCTTGGCGGCTGGCTGAAGCACTGGTTTCAGGGGCCGGCACGCGCTCCGGGCGGGGGCAAGCCGGGCGGCTGGGGCGGCTCGCCCGGCGGCGCTGGGCAGCCGCTCGCCGCGGGCGGCGCGCAGCGCCTCTTCGCGCCGGGATGGATGGCGGCGCTCGCAGTCGCGCTGTGCGCGGTGGCCGTGGTCGTCACGCTGAATTGGCGGCGCCCGGCCGATTTCACGCCGTTTGCAGACGAACTCGTGGAAAGTCATGTGCGGGCGCAGGTCTCGGGACGCGACATCGACGTGATTTCGACGGACCGGCATACGGTCAAGCCATGGTTCAACGGCCGGCTCGACTATTCGCCGCCCGTCGAGGATCTCGCGGCCAGCGGCTTCGCGCTGGAGGGCGGCCGGCTCGACTACATCGCGCATCAGCGGGTGGCCGTACTGGTGTATCGCTATCGCAAGCACGTGATCGACGTATATGTGTTCCCGCAGGCTGGCGCGGGGGCAGGCCGTGGCGCGGATGGCGCGGCGCCTGCGGCACTCGGCCACGAAGGCTATTCGATCGCCCACTGGGACGCGCAAGGCATGACCTGGTGGGCGATCACCGACGCCGCGCCGGACGCGTTGAGCGGTCTCGAAGCGGCGCTCAGGGCGCGCTTGCAAGGCGGCAGTGAGCGAAGCGAAGGCGGTTGAAGGTTTGGGGGAGCGGGTGCCAAGTGCCGATGCGCGGTAACGGAGAGGGGCGAGCGCAGCAGGGCAGAAAGCTGGTCTGCGGGCTCGCCCGGTGGGCGGACAGTGCCCTGACGCAACAGGCAGGCACAAGTGTCAAAAGCCACTCCAGCTTTTCTCACTCCATCTGCCCGTGCGCCCCTAAACCTTTGAAAACACACCCGATTCGTGCGCCGCGCTAACGAGATATCTTGCAGCCCGGCCCCATTCGAGTTACACTCTTTGGCTTCTCACTTGCCGCACCGGTTCCGACGCCCGGGTGGCTTTAATCCACAAGGAGTGAATATGCGTCATTACGAAATCGTATTTATCGTGCACCCGGATCAGAGCGAGCAAGTGCCCGCCATGATCGAGCGTTACAAGTCCACGATCACCTCGCACGGTGGCCAGATCCACCGTATCGAAGACTGGGGCCGTCGCCAACTGGCCTACATGATCGAGAAACTCGCGAAGGCTCACTACGTCTGCATGAACATCGAATGCGACCAAACCACGCTCGACGAGCTGGAACACGCATTCAAGTTCAACGACGCTGTTCTGCGTCACCTGATCGTCAAGATGAAGAAGGCCGAAACCGGCCCGTCGCCGATGATGAAGGAAGTGCAGCGCGAAGAAGCCAAGAAGTCGGCTGCTACGCAACCGTCCGAAGCGCAGGCTTAAGACACACTATTTAAGCTACCAGACCCAAGCGTCGCTTTCGCCAAAGGCTTCATGAACCGGCTGCAACTCACGGCCAGCGTCGTCGAACGCGAACCGGTGCGGTACACCCCCGCCGGCGTTCCGATCGCAGGATGCACGTTGCAGCATCGCACGGAAGTCGTCGAAGCGGGTATTGCCCGCCAGGTCGAACTGACCATGCAGGCAGTCGCAGCAGGCGAAGCGAGCGGCAGGCTGGAAAGCTGTCCGATGGGCGTGGAAACGCTCTTCACAGGCTTTCTGGCAAAAAAGCACCGCAACGCAAGAACTCTGGTATTTCACATCACAGCATTGCAGGACATTGGAAAGGACTGAACATGCCCCGCCCGACTGGTAAGAAATTCGACAAGCGTCGTCAGCAACAAAATCCGCTCTTCAAGCGCAAGAAGTTCTGCCGTTTCACGGCCGCTGGCGTCGATCACATCGACTACAAGGACCTCGAAACGCTGAAGGACTTCATCGGCGAAAACGGCAAGATCACGCCGGCGCGTCTCACGGGTACGAAGTCGCACTATCAACGCCAGCTGGATACGGCAATCAAGCGCGCACGTTTCCTCGCGCTGGTGCCGTACACCGACCAGCACAAGGCCTAACCCGACGACGCGATAAGGAGCATCCGAATGCAAATCATTCTTCTGGAAAAAGTCGTCAATCTGGGCAACCTGGGCGATATCGTGAAGGTCAAGGACGGCTACGCTCGTAACTTCCTGATCCCGAACAAGCAAGCTCGCCGTGCAACGAAGGAAGCCCTGGCTGAATTCGAAGTGCGTCGTGCAGAACTCGAAAAGGTCGCTGCTGAAAAGCTGGCGGCCGCTTCGGCTCAAGGCGAAAAGCTGGCAGGTTCGACGGTTCAGATCGGCCAGAAGGCTGGCGTCGACGGCCGTCTGTTCGGCTCGGTGACGAACGCCGACATCGCTGACGCACTGGTCAAGCAAGGCTTCGCAGTGGAAAAGGCGCAAGTGCGTCTGCCGGAAGGCCCGCTGAAGACGGTCGGCGACCACGCAGTTCAAGTTTCGCTGCACACCGACGTTCTGGTCGATGTGACGGTGGCTGTGATCGGCGAACACGTCTAAGCATCAGCTAGTACCTGCCAGGATGGTGCTGGCGAAGGGCAGGGGCCGGGTAACCGGCCCCTGCTTTTTTTGTGCCCGTTTTTTTCGTTTTTGCGCTCGCCCCGGCCGCCCGATTACCCGATAATTCCACTCCATGAACGCACCGTCCAAAGATCCCCAACTCGAGTCGCTGAAAGTCCCGCCGCATTCGATCGAGGCCGAGCAATCGGTGCTGGGCGGCCTGCTGCTCGACAACGCGGCATGGGACCGCATCGCCGACTTCCTCTCGCAGAGCGATTTTTACCGCTACGACCACCGCATCATCTTCGAGCACATCGGCAAGCTGATCGCGGCGACGCGTCCGGCCGACGTGATCACCGTGTACGAGGCGCTCGGCACCTCGGGCAAGGCGGAAGAGGTCGGCGGTCTCGCCTACCTGAACGCACTGGCGCAGAACACGCCGAGCGCGGCCAATATTCGCCGCTACGCCGAAATCGTGCGCGATCGCGCGGTGTTGCGCCGGCTGGTGTCGGTCGCCGACGAAATCTCGGCCGATGCATTCAATCCGCAAGGCAAGGAAGTCCGGCAATTGCTGGACGAAGCCGAATCGAAGGTGTTTTCGATCGCTGAAGACGGCGCGCGCGGGACCCAGGGCTTCCTGGAAATCGGGCCGCTGCTGACCGAAGTGGTCGAGCGCATCGACACGCTGTATCACACCGCGAACCCGAGCGATGTGACCGGCACGCCGACCGGCTTCGTCGATCTGGATCGCATGACGTCAGGCATGCACGGCGGCGAGCTGATCATCGTCGCCGGGCGTCCGTCGATGGGTAAAACGGCGTTTTCGATGAACATCGGCGAATATGTGGCGGTCGAGTATGGTCTGCCGGTCGCCGTGTTCTCGATGGAAATGCCGGGCTCGCAGCTCACGATGCGTATGCTCGGCTCCGTCGGCCGGCTGGATCAGCACCGTATGCGAACCGGCCGTCTGACCGACGAGGATTGGCCCAAGCTCACGCACGCGGTGCAGAAAATGAGCGAAGCGCAAATCTTCATCGACGAAACCGGCGGGTTGAACCCCATGGAATTGCGCTCGCGCGCACGCCGACTGTCGCGCCAGTGCGGCAAGCTGGGTCTGATCATCATCGACTACCTGCAGCTGATGAGCGGGTCGTCGTCCGGCGAAAACCGCGCGACTGAAATTTCGGAAATCTCCCGTTCGCTAAAGAGTCTCGCCAAAGAACTCGACGTGCCGGTGATCGCGTTGTCGCAGCTCAACCGAGGTCTGGAACAACGCCCCAACAAGCGACCCATCATGTCCGACCTGCGTGAATCCGGCGCTATCGAGCAGGACGCGGACGTGATCTTGTTCATTTACCGCGACGAAGTCTATAACCCGGACAGCCCGGACAAGGGCACCGCCGAAATCATCATCGGTAAACAGCGGAATGGCCCGATTGGCCCCGTACGGCTGACGTTCCATGGCCAATTTACGAAGTTCGACAATTTTGCCGGTGCGCAGAATTTCTACAGCGAGTAAAGCTACAAACAGGCGCCTGTTGTAACGGCGCTTTCAAAGTGCGACACAAGCCCCGCAACGGTACAATATGGCGGTTTTATGTCAGCCATTACGTGACCAATTTTCGGGATCCCAATGTTCGGTCGATTCATGCCCACCGAGGGCAAGTTCTTTGAAATTTTCAATGCACACGCAGCATGTATCGTCTCGGCGAGCCGCGAACTCGAACTGCTGATTGACAATCTGCAAGAGGCGGAAACCCATAAGCAAAACGTGCAAAAAGCCGAGAAGGCCGCTGACAAGCTCACGCACGAAACCATCGACCTGCTGCACAAGACCTTCATCACGCCGCTCGACCGCGATGAGATCCACAAGCTGATCACCACGATGGACGACATCCTCGATCTGATGGAGGACGTCGCCACCGCTATCTCGCTGTACGACGTGCAGGCGGTGACCTCGGAAGCCAGCCAGCTCGCGCACATCTGCACGGCAACGTCGGAGCGCGTGCAGTTCGCAGTCAGCCTGCTGTCGGACATGAAGCAGGCTAGCCAGATTCTCAAGGCGTGCGAGGAAATCGACCGTCTGGAATCGGAAGCCGACCGTGTGCTGCGCTCGGCAATGTCCAAGCTCTTCCGCGAGGAAGACAACGTCAAGACCCTGATCAAGCTGAAAGCAATCTACGAATTGCTCGAGACGATCACGGACAAATGTGAAGATGTAGCGAACATCATCGAAGGCATTGTGCTGGAAAACGCATAATGCAATCGATACAACTCGCCATCTGGGTCGTTGCCGGCCTGGTCGCCGTCGCGCTGATTTTCGACTTCATGAACGGTTTCCACGACGCGGCGAATTCGATCGCCACGGTCGTTTCCACTGGCGTGCTGAAGCCGCAGCAGGCGGTGGCCTTCGCGGCGGCGTTCAACGTCATCGCGTATTTCGTGTTTCACCTGAAAGTGGCCGCGACCGTCGGCCGAGGCACGATCGATCCCAACATCGTCGACCACTACGTGATCTTCGGCGCGCTGGTCGGCGCGATCGGCTGGAACGTCATCACCTGGATTTACGGCATCCCGTCCAGTTCGTCGCATGCGCTGATCGGCGGGCTGGTGGGCGCCGCGCTCGCCAAGTCGGGCTGGGGCTCGCTCAACATGGACGGCCTGCTCAAGACGGTGGCGTTCATTTTCATCTCGCCGCTGCTGGGCTTCGTGCTCGGCTCGTTCTTTATGCTGGCGGTGTCGTGGATGTATTTCCGCACGCCGCCAAGCAAGGTCGACCGTCGTTTCCGGCGTCTGCAACTGGTGTCCGCAGGTTTATATAGCCTCGGCCACGGCGGCAACGATGCGCAGAAAACCATCGGCATTATCTGGATGCTGCTGATCGCGACCGGCATCGCGTCGGCGTCCGCGGACGCGCCACCGCTATGGGTAATCGGCGGCTGTTATCTGTCGATGGGCCTCGGCACGCTGTTCGGCGGGTGGCGGATCGTCCGCACGATGGGCCAGAAAATTACTAAGCTCAAGCCGGTCGGCGGTTTTTGCGCGGAGTCGGGCGGGGCGATCACGCTGTTTACTGCGTCGTGGCTCGGCATTCCGGTGTCCACCACGCATACGATTACCGGCGCGATCGTCGGTGTGGGCGCAACGCAGAAGCTCAGCGCGGTGCGTTGGGGTGTGGCCGGCAACATCGTCTGGGCGTGGATTCTGACGATTCCGGCCTCGGCAGTGCTGTCCGCGGCGGCCTGGTGGTTTGGCCACCATTTTCTGTAATTCCTTGAGCGGCTGCGGCGCGCGGGCCTGTGCGTGGCGTGGTGCGTGCACCGCTGACGACGCGTGGGGCGCTCGCCGCGGCTCTAAAGCACGAACGACGCTCGCACCCTCGGTACGCAGTCGTCGCCCATACGTTGTAACGTGCAGCGCGCCGCTCAAATGAGCGGCGCGCTGCCCCCGTCCATCGGGACAATCGCGCCCGTTACATAGCTCGCGCGGCGGCTCGCCAGAAACAGCGCGACGTCGGCAATCTCCTCCGGTTTTGCATAGCGTCCGAGCGGCACCCGGGCCTGTCCGCGCGCCAGCGCGTCCGCGTTCTCGATGCCTTGTTGCGCCGCTTCCAGTTTGACCGCTTCCTCGACGCGCTCGGTCAGCGTCGCTCCCGGGTTGATCGCGTTGATGCGGATGCCGTAGCGCGCGTAGTAGTGGGCGAGGCCGACAGTAGCGAGCATCAGCGCTGCATTCGCGGCGCCGCCGGCGATATGGATGTCGCTCGCCATCTTGCCGCCCATGCCGATGATGTTGACGATCGTGCCCGGCTCCGCGCCGCCGCCGGTCTTCGCGCGCTCGGCCATGCGGCGCAGCACTTCCTGCTGCGGATAGATGTACGGAAAATACTTGGCTTCCATCGTCGCCCTGAACGCGTCGGCATCGAGCGTTTCCGGGTCATAGCGACGCGCCGCGCCGGCGCTGTTGATCAGGACGTCGATCGGGCCCACCGCGGTGCTGACTTCTTCGACGATATCGGCGGCGCTGTGCGGTTCGTGCAGATCGGCGCGAGTCCGGTGCACGTGCAAGCCTTCCTGCTTCAATTGCTCGTAGGCGCGCGCGAGATTGGCGGGGTCGCGCGACACGATCGCGACTTTGGCGCCTTCCTGAGCGAATGCTCGGGCGCAGGCGAAGCCGATTCCCTTACTGCCGCCCGTGATCAACACCACCTTGTCTTTCAGCCCGAGATCCATCGTCACCACCCGCTGTCGGAAGAATATCGATGACGATAGCAGATCGGCGGCGTTGCTGTGCCCCCTCGGCTCTGCGATACCGCGGGACCGCTCGATGGTGCGGCTACAACTGCGCGTCAGAAGTTGCCGTTGGCGAAGCGGGCGATCGGATCGTCGTTGGTCTGGTTGGGGGCCGGTACGCTACGCGAGGACGTGGACGCGCGCATGATCTGCACGCTGCCATTGGCATCGGCTTGCTGTGCCTGCCGGGCCTGACGCGTGGCCACCGCCGCGGGGGGCGGAGGCTCGAACGCATCGGCGGCGGCGTCGATGGCGTCCGGCGCGTGAGCGGCCGTGGTTCGTGGGACCGTTTGCGAGGCTGTCGCTGGTTGAACCGGTGGGCCGACCGGGGCATCATACGCGCTCGCCTGGGCAGCCGGGATGGCTGTCGGTGCCACGGCGCCCGCCGCGCGGGCCTGGATTTGCGCCGCGCTCATGCCCGGCGGCGGTGGCTCGAATGGGTCGGCTTGCACGGTGGCCGTTCCGGCCGAGGCGGTCGTCACGACCGGCTGAGCCGCCGCTGTCGACGGCGCGGCCGGCGTCGCGGCAACGCGGGCCGTTTGCTGCGGCCGGCCCGCCGATTGCGTCACCGGCGACGCGGCAACATAGCCCGAATTCGCAACCGCGGCTCCGGCTCCGACTCCGACTCCTGGCGCGGTTGCCGTCGTCGAGCCGGCATACGCTGGCGTGGCCCGCGTCACCGGCGCGCCACTTTCCGGCTGCGGCGCCGCAGCCTGATAATTCGGCGTATCGAACGGCACGGGTGCCGCTGCCGGGGCGGCCACCCGGCGAATGCCGTCGAAACGCTTGGCCCAATAAGGATTGGTCAGATAGTCGAGTCGCACCGTGCCACCAGTCGACGGTGCATTGACGAAGCGCAGCTTCCCTACATAAATGCCGACATGCGAATGGGCGCGGCCGGTCGTGTTGAAGAAGATCAGATCTCCGGGCGCGATCTCGTCGGGTTCGATCGATTCGCCGCGTCCGCTCATGTCCGCCGTGGTGCGCGGCAGATTCACCGACGCGGCACGCAGCACCACATAGCGAACCAGCCCGCTGCAATCGAAGCCGCTATCGGGCGTATTGCCGCCCCAGCGGTAGGGCACGCCCACCAGACTCATCGCCTGAATCGAGATTTCTTCGCGGCCGATGCTGTGATCGACGAAATGCGGAAAGCCGGGCGGCGGCGCATGATACGCGCCGTTCGCCACCACGACCGAGCTGCCCGACCCGCGCGACGTCTTCTGCGGCGCGTCGGCACAGGCGGCGAGCAGCAGGAGGGACAGCAGCGAAAAGGCGAGACGGCGCATGGCAAACAAGGCGAGCGTTAAACACTCGTTGACTGAACGACGATGTCCGGATGGTAGCCCGCCGCACATGGCGCGGGCAAGAATTGTTGATAAATTACTTGAACATCGTGCGCTAAGTGTTGCCCGTTCAGTACGAGGACGTAAAAAAGCCGCGTCCGGAATCTTCCGGACGCGGCTTCGAGGTATAGCTAACTAACTGAAATTTAGAGGATTTCGGACGCGTAGTCGGCGAGGCGCGAGCGCTCGCCGCGCGCCAGCGTCACGTGCCCGCTGTGCGCCCAACCCTTGAAGCGATCGACCACGTACGTCAGCCCCGAACTGCCTTCGGTGAGGTAAGGCGTATCGATCTGCGCGATATTGCCCAGACAGATGATCTTCGTGCCCGGACCCGCGCGCGTGACCAGCGTCTTCATCTGCTTCGGCGTCAGGTTCTGTGCCTCGTCGATGATCAGATACTTGTCCACGAACGTACGGCCGCGCATGAAGTTCATGCTCTTGACCTTCAGGCGCGAGCGGATTAGCTCCTGCGTCGCGGCGCGGCCCCATTCGCCAGCGGCGTCGTCGGTTTTCTGCAGGACTTCGAGGTTGTCATCGAATGCGCCCATCCACGGCTGCATCTTTTCCTCTTCCGTACCCGGCAGGAAGCCGATGTCTTCGCCGACCGGCACCGTCGCGCGCGTCACGATGATCTCGTTGTAGCGCTTGTCGTCGAGCACCTGCGCAAGGCCGGCCGCGAGCGCGACCAGCGTCTTGCCGGTGCCCGCCTGGCCGAGCAGCGTGACGAAGTCGATTTCCGGATTCATCAGCAGGTTCAGCGCGAAATTCTGCTCGCGATTGCGCGCCGTGATGCCCCACACATTGTTCTTGTGGTGGCCGTAGTCACGCAGCGTTTGCAGCAGTGCCGTCTTGCCGTTCAACTCGCGCACCAGCGCATGGAACGCCGGTTCGCCGTTTTGCGGCTCCAGATAGACGAACTCGTTGACCAGCATCGACGCGCACAGCGGACCCGTCACCCTGTAATACGTGGTACCGGTCTTGGTGTCCTGCCAGCTCTCCATGCCCTTCGCGTGCTTCGTCCAGAAATCCTGTGGCAGCGCGCGGATGCCCGAGTACAGCAGGTCGCTGTCTTCGAGCACCTGGTCGTTGAAATAGTCTTCGGCCGGCAGTCCGAGCGCATGCGCCTTGATGCGCATGTTGATGTCTTTCGACACCAGCACGACCTGGCGATCCGCGCGATCGCGCTGCAGCGCGCGCACCACGCCGAGAATCTGGTTGTCGGCCTTGCCTTCCGGCAGACCTTCGACCCGCTCGATCGCGGTGAGCTTGGTCTGGAAGTACAGGCGCCCGGACGCCTCGCGGCTGCCCAGACGGGCGAGCGAAATGCCGTCGGACATGTTGCCGGCGTTCGCCACCAGCGCGTCCAGCGTGCGGCTCACCTGGCGAGCGTTGCGCGCGACTTCCGACATGCCCTTCTTGTGATTGTCGAGTTCTTCCAACGTCATCATCGGCAGATAGACGTCGTGTTCCTCGAAACGGAACAGGCAGCTCGGATCGTGCATCAGCACGTTAGTGTCGAGCACGAAGAGTTTCTGGACTTCGAGCGCTTCGGCGCCCGCGCCGCGTTTCTTGCTAGTGCCACGCGTGCTTGGCGCCGCAACCGGCGTGTCGGCTGCGGGCTGCTTCGCGCTCGGCGCACGCGCGACCACCGGCTGCGGATGAGCCGCGGGCGTGGCCGGTTCGGCTTGCGGACGGGCGGCCGGCACCGGCTGCAACAGCGCAGCGGTCTGCTTCGATCTGCGGCTGCGCGCCGGCGCTGCGGCTTCGGCCGCGGCAGGCGACGCGGATGCTACGGGCACAGGCCGCAGTGTCGTTGCGGCGTTCGCCGCCTGCGCCATCGGTGCGGCGACGTTCGCGCGGCCGTAATCGGCCGACTCTGCGGCTTCCCCGGCGCCAGCCTGTTTCTTCGCGGCGGAGCGCGCCGGCGCGGCGGCTTTGGCCTTGTATTCGTCAGGCGGCAGGAGATTGCCGAGCTTGCTGGGGGGAGTAGGCAAAGGCATGGTTTCCCTCGAATTAATCGGGTCGCATATCGTGCGCCGCCTGTCGCATTCTGCCGGTGCCAGTGGATGCGCACGCAGTTTGCGTCCGGAGGCGCGCATTCGGTCTAGAGATGCCGGTTCGCCTGGTCTTCGATCGGCTCCTTGATGCAAGCGCGCGGCCGAGTGAACGAACGGTTGCGCGCAATTAAAAAAGCCGCCGCCCCGGAGTACGGGGCAAGCGGCTCGCCTAGGGTGCTCGCGTTGCGCCTCACGACTCCCACGGTCCCGGTGGAGGGGCCGTCAAGTCGGGTGCAGCGGAGGAAAATGTGGGGTGGACAGGCACTCATTGCAACCCAATATAACGCGCCTCAAAGCGCTTGTACAGCCACCAGAATATCGTCGACATGGCCGGGCACTTTCACGCCGCGCCACTCCTCGCGCAGCACCCCTTCAGCGTCGATGAGGAACGTGGAGCGCTCGATTCCCCGTACTTCTTTGCCATACATTTTCTTCATTTTGATGACATTGAAGAGTGCGCACAGGTTTTCTTCCGGATCGGAGATCAGCGGGAAGGGCAGTTCGAGCTTGGCCTTGAAATTGTCATGCGAGCGCAGGCTGTCGCGCGACACGCCGATGATTTCCGCGCCGGCCTTCCTGAACTTCGGATACAGATCGCGGAATTGCAGACTTTCCGTCGTGCAGCCCGGCGTGTTGTCCTTCGGGTAAAAATACAGCACCGCCTTCTTGCCCCGCAGCTTGGACAGCGTGATCTCGCCACCGGTAGCGGGGGCGGTGAAGTCGGGGACGGGTTGGTCGACTGCGATGGACACGAGGTTCTCCGGTTTGTTATGGCCGGCGCCGTTTTAGTGCGGTGGCGTCGGCCTGGCATCGAGGCTTATGGGGAGGTGGGCGCCTGCGCGCGGCGGTGGCGATTCCGGTTGTGGTTCCGTCCGGGTGGTCAGGCTTGGCCGCCGATCCGTCGCTCAGGGCTGGACGATCAGTTCGCCGGAACGCCCTGGAATTTCGCCCCACGTAACAGGGTACGATGGCAGCGTGCTGCGGTCTAGCGCGGCGTAGTAATCACCCATCGTCGCGAAGGTATGGCCTTGCGCGCGCCAGCCTTCCAGCAGCTGTTCGAAAATCGGCGCGAGCTTTTGCCCTTCGAGTTCCGCGTGCAACGTGAACACCTGGTCGTGCGGATTACTGGCCGTATGCTTGAGCATCCATTGCGCGACGTTGTGTTCATCGACCCCGTCCACGCCAAGCACTTCGTCGAGCGTGGGCAGCGTGGTCGGCATCTGCACGTGGCTGAGCGTCCTGCCGCCGACCACCGGCAGATACGGCGAGTGGCCACGCCCGTCGGACGCATACCGCATGCCCCAAGCGTCGATCTGCTCGAACGCATGGCCGTTCATCTGCCAGCCCGCCGCGCCGTGCGTGGCCGGCGAACCGCCGAACACCTCGACGAAACGGTCATGGCTTTTCTGCATCTGCGCGCTGGTCCACGCGCGGTCTTTCGAGCGCACGTTGTCCTGCCAGTACACATGATCCCACGTGTGGATGCCGCATTCGAAACCGGCTTCGTGGATCGCGCGCATCTCGGCGGCTGCCTTGGCCCCAATGTCCGGACCGGGCAGCAGCACGCCGTACATCAATTGCTTGACACCGTAGTGTTCGACCACCGAAGTGCGTGACACCTTCTTCAGAAAGCCCGGCCGCAACACGCGGCGCATCGCCCAACCGGTGTGGTCGGGACCGAGGCTGAAGAGGAAGGTGGCGCGCGCCTTGAAACGATCAAAGATGCGCGCGAGATTCGGCACGCCTTCGCGGGTGCCGCGCAGCGTGTCAACGTCGATCTTCAGGACGATACGAGCCAAGGCGATCCGCCCTTATTGCTGTTCGACGAGCGCGCGGGCTTCGCCGACATGGCCGCGATACGCTTCGAAAATCTTGCGCAGCGCTTCGTCGAAGGTCGACTTGGGCGCCCAGCCGAGTTCCTGCATCGTGTTGTCGATTTTCGGCACGCGGTTCTGCACGTCCTGGTAGCCGGCGCCGTAGTACGCGCCCGACGACGTTTCGATCAGTTGCACCTGTCTGGCCGTGTCCGCGTATTCGGGGAATTCGGCGGCGAGCGTCAGCATCTTGTGCGCGAGTTCGCGCACCGAGAAATTGTTGATCGGGTTGCCGATGTTGTAGATCTTGCCGGTGGCGACGCCGTCCTTGTTCTCGATGATCTTCATCAGCGCGCCGATGCCGTCGTCGATATCCGTGAACGCGCGCTTTTGCGCACCGCCGTCGACGAGGCTGATGTTCTCGCCGCGCACGATGTGTCCGAGGAACTGCGTGACCACGCGCGAGCTGCCTTCCTTCGGCGTGTAGATCGAGTCGAGGCCCGGGCCGATCCAGTTGAACGGACGGAACAGCGTGAAGTTCAGGCCTTCCATGCCGTAACCCCAGATCACGCGGTCCATCAACTGCTTCGAGCACGCGTAGATCCAGCGCGGCTTGTTGATCGGGCCGTACGACAGTTGCGATTCTTCCGGATCGAACTGCTCGTCCGTGCACATGCCATAGACCTCGGAGGTCGACGGAAACACGAGGTGCTTGCCGTACTTGACGGCCGAACGCACGATCGGCAGGTTCGCCTCGAAGTCCAGCTCGAACACGCGCAACGGCTGCTTCACGTAGGTGGCGGGCGTGGCGATCGCGACCAGCGGCAGGATCACATCGCACTTCTTGATGTGATACTCGACCCACTCCTTGTTGATCGTGATGTCGCCTTCGAAGAAGTGCATCCGCTCGTGATTGATGAGGTCGCCCAGACGTTCGGTCTGCATGTCCATCCCGAAGACTTCCCAATCGGTCGTTTCGAGAATGCGTTTGGACAGGTGATGGCCGATGAAGCCGTTCACACCCAGAATCAGGACTTTTTTCATGAAGGTCGGGGAGTTTGGATGAGCTGGGCGAATGCCGCCGGGCTGACGACAGTTTCGCCGCCGTCGTGCTGGTGCCGCAATTCGTGGATGATGATCGAGCGGCCGTCGCCGCAGATCGCAAAAAAGGCATTATCGCTTACGTGCAGGCCCGGCGGCAAATCCGGACGGAGCGCGCCGGGCGCGGCCAGCCGTGCGCGGGCGACGATGAAGCGGTGTCCGTCGAGATCGGTGAACGCGCCGGGATAGGGCGGCGCGACCGCGCGAATCAGGTTGTAGACCTGCTGCGCGGGCTGGCTCCAGTCGATTCGGCCGTCTTCCGGTTTGCGTCCGCCGTGATAGCTGCCGTGCGCGAGGTCGTTCGGCAAATGCGGCGCTTCGCCCGCCAGCAGTGCCGGCAGCACGCGCCACAGGGTTTGCTCGGCGGCGACCGTGACCTTGTCGAACACCTGCGCGGCGGTGTCGTCGGGCAGGATCGGCACCGGCGTCTGCGCGATGATCGCGCCCGCGTCGGGCTTGGCGGCCATTTCGTGCAGCGTCGCGCCGGTTTCGGTCTCGCCGTGGATCACCGCCCAGTTGGTCGGCACGCGGCCGCGGTATTTCGGCAGCAGCGAGCCATGCATGTTGTAAGCGCCCCGTGCGGCGAGCGCGAGCAGGTCGACCGGCAACATGTGGCGGTAATAGAACGAAAAGATGAAGTCCGGGCGCGCGGCGCTGAGCGCGGCGCGCAACTCCGCGCTCTTCGGATCGGCCGGCGTAATGACCGGAATGCCGTGCTCGGCCGCGACCGAGGCCACGCTGCCGAACCAGATGTTTTCGCTCGGGTTGTCTTCGTGGGTGACGACCAGCGCCACGTCCACACCGCGCGCGAGCAGCACCTGCAGGCAGCGCACGCCGACGTTGTGATAGGCGAATACGACGGCGCGCGGGTTCATGGCGTCGGCCCCTGATCGATCAGCGGCGCGGCTTGCACCGCCTGCACGACGGCCTGGCGCGGCACTTCGGCGACGGCCGCGCCGTCGCGCTGCTCAAGTATGGTTTGCACCAGATAGCGCGGCCGCGCGCGTACCTGCTGGTAGATCCGGCCGATGTACTCGCCGAGCAGGCCGAGCGCGAAGATGATCACGCCGAGCAGGAAGAAGGTGATAGCGAACAGCGTGAACACACCTTGCACTTCCGCGCCGATGATGAAGCGGCGAATCAGCAGCAGCACGAACAGCGCGGCGGAGCCAAGCGACAGGATCACGCCGATGAACGACAGCCATTGCAGCGGCACCACCGAGAAGCCGGTGACGAGGTCGAAATTCAAGCGGATCAGCGAGTACAGCGAATACTTCGATTCGCCGGCAAAGCGCTCTTCGTGCGCGACTTCGATTTCGACCGGATTCTGCGCGAACGTGTACGCGAGCGCCGGAATGAAGGTGTTGATTTCGCCGCAGCGATTGATCGTGTCGATGATGTGCCGGCTGTACGCGCGCAGCATGCAGCCCTGGTCGGTCATCTTGATGCGGGTGATGCGCTCGCGCAACCGGTTCATCGCGCGCGACGCCTTGCGGCGCCACAGGCTGTCCTGGCGTTGCAGACGGATCGTGCCGACGTAATCGAAGCCTTCGCGCATCTTCGACACCAGCTTGCCGATTTCCTCCGGCGGGTTCTGCAGGTCGGCGTCGAGCGTGATGACGATCTCGCCGCGCGACTGTTCGAAGCCCGCAAGAATCGCCATGTGCTGGCCGTAATTGCCGTTCAGCAGAATCACGCGGGTGGTGTCGGGCCGCGCGCGGAATTGCTCGGCGAGCAGGGCGGCGGATTTGTCGCGGCTGCCGTCGTTGATGAAGATCACTTCGTAACGGGTGCCGAGCGCGTCGAGCGCCGGATAGAGGCGCGCGAACAGCGCGGCCAGCCCCGCTTCCTCGTTGTACACCGGGATGATGATCGACACTTCCGGTGCGGCGGCGCGATGTTCCGAATAAATCATTTCCGCTTATTTTCCGTATTGTTCGCAAATTTCATTGACCGCGCGGCAGACGCGCGCCACGTCGCTTTCGTTCATCAACGTGAAGAGCGGCAGCGTGACGGTGCTCGCGCCGAAGCGCTCCGCATGCGGGAACATGCCTTCCTTGAAGCCGAGTGCACGATACAGCGTGAACAGATGGATCGCCGGGTAATGCATGCCCGACCCGATGCCGCGTTCCTTCAGTTGCGCCATGAAGCCGGCGCGGTCCAGCGAGAGTTTTTCCAGCGGCAGCGTGATCTGGAACATGTGCCAGTTGCTGTTGCCGAAGTCGGCAAACGGCAGGCCGACGCCCAGTTTCACCGCCGCGCCGCCTTCGAAGCCCGCGAAATACGCACGCACGAGTTTTTTGCGCTGTTCGAGAAAGCGCTCGAGATGCGGCAGCTGGCCGAGGCCGACGCGCGCGGCGACGTCCGTCAGATTGTATTTGCCGCCGAGCACGTCGCAGTCCATGCCGTCGAAGCCCGTGCGGGTGATGCCTTGCAGCCGGTATTTCTGGGCCAGCACGGCTTCCTCCTCGTTGTTCAGCACCAGCGCGCCGCCTTCGATCGAGGTCAGGTTCTTGTTCGCGTGGAAGCTGAACGACACGATGTCGCCGAGCTTGCCGATGCGCTCGCCGTTCCACGTCGAACCGAAGGCCTGCGCGGCATCTTCGATGACGCGCAGCTTGTGCGCGCGGGCGATCGCGTAGAGGCGGTCCATGTCGACCGGCAGGCCGGACAGAAACACCGGCAGCAGTGCCTTCGTGCGCGGGGTGATGGCTTTTTCGAGCAGGCCGAGGTCGATGTTGCGCGTCACCGGATCGATGTCGACGAACACCGGCGTAGCACCGGTTTCGAGGATCACGTTGCTGGTCGAGACCCAGGAGGCGGGCGTCGTGATGACTTCGTCTCCCGCGCCCACGCCGGCAATGCGCAGCCCGATCTCCAGCGTCGCCGTGCCGGAGTTGAACGTGCGCACCGGACGGCCGCCGCAGAACTCGGACAGCGCCGCCTCGAACTTCTGGTTCTGTGGACCGGTGGTGATCCAGCCGGAGCGCAGCACGTCGGCGACGCCCTGAATCGTTTCTTCATCGATTTCAGGTTTGACAAACGGCAAAAACGGGACTGTTGACTGGCTCATGAATGCTTCGCTCGATTGAAAGGGGCGCTACCCGAAGGGCGCGAAGTAAACCACAAACTACGCGCAAACCCAAGGCGGCGGCGAAAAATGCGCAACCGCACAGCATACTGCGATCAACCTTAGGTCATGCTTGGTCCGTCCGCAGGCTGCGCTGACGGTATCTTGCTCAGGCCGGCCCGCGCCAGTCCGGCGCGGACGATAAACGGCAAAAAACGTTTTCGCCAGCACGCAGCGGCGGCGTTCGCGTCTAGCTGCGCGCGACGATGACTACGCCGAGCAGGATGATGCCGATCCCGACCAGCTTCTGCACCGACAACACTTCGCCGAACAGGTACCACGCCGCGAACGCGTTTACCACATAGCCGAGCGACAGCATCGGATAGGCGATCGACACGTCCACTCGCGACAGCCCTACCACCCAGACCACCAGGCTCACCACATAGCACGCGAGCCCCGCGATGAGCGGCGGCTGGGTTGCGAGCCGCCAGCCGATGGGCAGGATGTTCGCACGGGTGAATTCGAAGTGTCCAACGGCATTCGTGCCGGCTTTGAGCAGCAACTGCGCGGCGGCGTTCAATGTCACGCCGGCGAGGATGCAAAAGAGGGAAATCGGGTTCATCGAACGATTGAATCCTGAGATGGGGTCATTGTTGTGGTTTTTCCACGGCCGCCGGCGCGTCGGCCGCCGCGAGCGGTTTCATCACCACCACGCGGCGCGAATCGCGCGCGATCACCTGCATCGGCAGGCCTTCCTTGACGAGGCGCTCGTAGGTCGGCGGCGGGATCAGCGCGAGCGCGTAGCGCTCTGCCTTCCAGCGTTCGATCCATGCGTCGATGGACGGCACCCACTTCTGCGGTTCGACGGACACGCCGAACGCCAGTTCGTCGGGATGCTCGACCATGATCATCGTGTGGTCGATATAGAACGGCAGGGTGTGGTCGAGCACGCCGACCGAATAGAACGGCGTATCCGCGGGCAGCTTCGCGAGCTGGGCCTTGATCGCGGGGGCGAGCGGCGCGCCGGAGCTAAGGCGGCCGAACACGTCGTGACCGGTGCCGGCGATCGTCCCGAGCAGGAGCCACGCCGCGCCGAAGCAGGCGATCGCACCGAGGCTGCCGGCCCGGCTGCGGCGGTTCAGCCACAGCGCGCCGAGCGTGAGCGCGAACGCGACGCCGAGCGCGCCGAGCACCCAGCCACGGTACTCGGCGTACAGCTCGGCCGGGTTGCGCGCGCTGCCCAGACGCGTCATGAACAGCGCGGCAAACGCGGCGACGACGAGAAACAGCGCGTAGCCCGCCAGATGCCGGCGCCACTGGTCGCGCGTGACGAGCGGCAGATACATGCCGATCAGGAGCGCGATCGGTGGGGCGATCGGCAGCGTATAGGAGAGCAGCTTCGAATGCGAGGCGCTGAAGAACAGGAAGATGAAAGCGATCCACACGAGCATCAGCGTGACCGGCGCGAAGCCGTTCGGCTGGCGCGGCGTGCGCCAGGCGTGGCGCACGCTTTGCAGCGTCACCGACAGCCACGGCAGAAAGCCCACCAGCAGCACCGGCACGAAGTAGTAGAACGCGCCGGGGCGGTTCTGCTCGGGCGTCAGATAGCGCTTGAACTGCTGGACGATGAAGAAGAAGTTCAGGAATTCCGGATTGCGCTGCTGCACCAGCACGAACCACGGCGTGACGATGACGAAGAATACGATCAGGCCGCCGATCACATGCAGGCGTTTCCACAATGCCCAGTCGCGCGCGATCAGCGTGTAGAGCACCAGCACGGCGCCCGGCAGGATCACGCCGACGAGCCCCTTGGACAACACCGCCAGCGCCATCGACGCCCAGCACACCCACATCCAGCCGCGCACCCACGAGCTCGGCAGGTTGGGACGTTGCGCGAGCATCAGCGCACAGAGCGTCAGCGCCATCCAGAACGACAGGCCCATGTCGAGCGTGTTGAAGTGGCCCATCAGATTCCAGTACGGCGAGCACGCCAGCACGATCGCGGCGAATACGCCGGTCGCCGCGTTGAACACGCGCGCGCCGGTGAAGCCGATCAGCAGCACGCCGGCGAAGCCCGTCAGCGCGGTGTACAGGCGCGCCTGCCACTCGCCGATGCCGAACCAGGCGAACGTGAGCGCGTTCGCCCAGGTTTGCAGCGGCGGCTTCTCGAAGTACTTGTAGCCGTTGTAGCGCGGCGTGATCCAGTCGCCGGTGACGAACATCTCGCGCGCCATTTCGGCATAGCGGCCTTCGTCGCTCGGCAGCAGATGGCGCCAGCCGAGCGGCACGAACCAGATCACGGCGAGAGCCAGCACCAGCAGCAGGATCGTGGTGCGGTTGAGCGGTAGCCTCGACGGCGTATCGTTCATGAATTTCAACCTTTATGGCGACGCCGCGTGGGCGGCGACGCGATGTTATCTGGAAACGGCGAACGGTCGTTCGCGGGGCGGCCATTCGCGGAGCACTGCGTGCGGAGCTGCGGCGTCGCGCCCGCCGCAGTCGGCTTCGGCGGTGGGCGCGCGGGCGTCGGCTGCCGGGTCCGACGCGGTAAGATGCTACGCATGACCAGGCGCGATTTGCCGGCACCACACCGATGGCGCGCAGTGTACGTGATCGGCCGTGATGCGGCGAGAGCGCAAGGGCGGCGCGGCACCCCTGGGAAGCGGGGCTGGACGACGCCACGGCTATGCCGCGCCCGTACCGCCGCGCAACCCCGCTCCGGTGCTACGCCTCGATCAGCAACGCGGCGGCAACTTTGCGGCCCTCGGCCATCAGAATGTTGTAGGTGCGGCAGGCGGCCTTGAAGTCCATCGTTTCGACGCCGATGCGCTTCGCGGTGAGCGCGGCCGTCAGGCGCGGGTGCGGAAAGCGCAGCCGCTCGCCGCTGCCGAATATGACCACTTCGGGTGCGGCATCGATCAGCATCGCAAAGTGCTCGGCGCTCAGCTGGTCGAAAGAAGAGACGGGCCAGGGGATGACGGGCGCCTCCGGCAGCACGAGGAGGCTGCCCGAATGGCGGACCGCATTGATTTCGACATAGTCGGCGCCATAGCCGGTGACGGTGTTGAGGGCGCCGCTGGAATCCTGATGTAATTTCAAATTGGTTTTCCGAAGTCGTCGTGAGACATCATGCGTGTTGGCGGCCTGGTGGGACGGAGCCAGCAGGGCGGTTCCACGCGATTGGACACAAGGGGCCAAAAAGAAGAAGGGGCCGAAAAGGCTTGCCGATGCGGTTGGTGCATTGCGGAAGTCGGCCAAAATCCGCTAAATTATAACTTTTTAGCCGCCTTGCGGCGCCCCCTCGCTCATGTGCCGCCATAAGCCGCGCTGAGCTCGCTGGCGCGGCCCACCGGCTACCTGCCCCTGGTTTTGCCCGCTATCGCCGGTTTTCTTTCCGTTTTTGGCTGTTTTGCCCGCTTTTCGTCCGATTTTTGTTCGTTTCGCGGCTGTGCCGGCGCAATCTGCCCTAGGCGCGACCAGCGGGCGCAGGTGAAACCGCAGTCGAACACCGCAAAACGGCACGCAGGTGTGCTCAAGAAAGCACGCCGGCTGTGGCGCGCAACGGCGGCTCGACAGAGCGGCCGGATCCGCGTTCGGCGGCCGTCGCCGACCTGCGCGTTCCATATTCCCCGTACGGCGAACTTGCCCGGCCTGGTCTTTTTAGCCCGTGTCTGTCCGCCAAGCTTATCAACCAGGATGAAGTGCCCGCCGTGAAACCGATTCTCAAATCCAACAAGTTGCTGAATGTTTGCTATGACATTCGCGGGCCCGTCCTCGAACACGCGAAGCGGCTCGAAGAAGAGGGCCACCGCATCATCAAGCTGAACATTGGCAATCTCGCGCCGTTCGGCTTCGAAGCGCCCGACGAAATCATTCAGGACATGATTCTGAATCTGCCGGGCTCGTCCGGCTATTCGGACTCCAAGGGTGTGTTCGCCGCGCGCAAGGCGATCATGCATTACACGCAGCAAAAGGGCGTGCACGGCGTCGAGCTGGATGACATCTACATCGGCAACGGCGCGTCCGAGCTGATCGTGATGGCACTGCAGGGCCTGCTGAACGACGGCGACGAAGTGCTGCTGCCCGCGCCCGACTACCCGCTGTGGACGGCTGGCGTGAGCCTCGCGGGCGGCACGCCGGTGCACTATATCTGCGACGAGTCGAACCGCTGGATGCCCGACCTCGACGACATCCGCGCGAAAATCACGCCGAACACGCGCGCGCTCGTCGTCATCAACCCGAACAACCCGACCGGTGCGCTGTACTCGGACGAACTGCTGCTCGGTCTCATCGAAATCGCCCGCCAGCACGGCCTCGTGATCTTCGCCGACGAGGTCTACGACAAGATCGTCTACGACGGCAAGACGCACACGTCGATGGCCGCGCTTTCCGAAGACGTGCTCACGGTCACGTTCAACAGCCTGTCGAAGAGCTACCGCTCGTGCGGCTACCGCGCCGGCTGGATGTTCATCTCGGGCCTGACCGGCGAGAACCGCCGCCACGGCAAGGATTATTTCGAGGGTCTCGGCATCCTCGCGTCGATGCGGCTGTGCCCGAACGTGCCCGGCCAGTACGCGATCCAGACCGCGCTCGGCGGCTATCAGAGCATCAACGACCTGATCGTGCCGAGCGGGCGTCTGTACAAGCAGCGTGAACTCGCGTATGACATGCTGACGGCTATCCCCGGCGTGAGCTGCGTGAAGCCCGAAGCGGCGCTGTACATGTTCCCGCGCCTCGATCCGAAGGTGTATCCGATCAAGGACGACCAGCAGTTCATCCTCGATCTGCTGCTCGAAGAGCGCGTGCTGCTCGTGCAGGGCACCGGATTCAACTGGAAGACGCCGGATCACTTCCGCGTCGTGTTCCTGCCGAACGTGGACGACCTCGCGGATTCGATCAACCGGATCGCGCGTTTCCTCGACGGCTACCGCAAACGTCACACGGCCTAACGCACAATGGGGCGCACGGCGCGGCAAGCACTGCTCCGCGCGCCACCGAGACTCGTCTCTTTTTAATCACCTACTCGAAAACACACGCTGCATGGAACCGATCAAAGTTGGACTGCTGGGCTTCGGCACGGTAGGCAGCGGCACCTTTACGGTACTGCGTCGCAATCAGGAAGAAATCAAACGCCGCGCGGGGCGCGGCATCGAGATTGCGCGCATCGCCGTGCGCAATCCCGCCAAGGCGACGGCGGCGCTCGGCACGCAAGCCGGCACCGTGGCGCTGACCGATGACTTCAACGCGGTGGTCGACGATCCGTCGATCGATATCGTGGCCGAAATGATCGGCGGCACCGGCGTGGCGCGTGAGCTCGTGCTGCGCGCGATCAAGAACGGCAAGCACGTGGTCACCGCCAACAAGGCGCTGCTCGCGGTGCACGGCACCGAAATTTTCGAAGCGGCGCGCGCCAACGGCGTGATGGTGTCGTTCGAAGCGGCGGTGGCGGGCGGCATTCCGATCATCAAGGCGCTGCGCGAAGGGCTGACGGCCAATCGCATCCAGTACATCGCGGGCATCATCAACGGCACCACGAACTACATCCTTTCGGAGATGCGCGACCGCGGGCTCGACTTCGCGACCGCGCTGAAGGCCGCGCAGGAACTGGGTTATGCCGAAGCCGATCCGACCTTCGACATCGAAGGCGTGGACGCCGCCCACAAGGCAACGATCATGAGCGCGATCGCGTTCGGCGTGCCGGTGCAGTTCGACCGCGCGTACGTCGAAGGCATCAGCAAGCTCGCCGCGATCGACATCAAGTACGCCGAGGAACTCGGCTACCGCATCAAGCTGCTGGGCATCGCGCGCCGCGCCGCGAAGGGCATCGAACTGCGCGTGCACCCCACGCTGATTCCGGAAAAGCGCCTGCTCGCGAACGTGGAAGGCGCGATGAACGCGGTCGTCGTGCATGGCGACGCGGTCGGCACGACGCTGTATTACGGCAAGGGTGCGGGCGCGGAGCCGACGGCCTCGGCCGTGGTGGCCGATCTGGTCGACGTGACGCGCCTGCATACGGCTGACCCGGAGCATCGCGTGCCGCATCTCGCGTTCCAGCCGGACAGCCTGTCGAACACGCCGATCCTGCCGATCGACGAAGTGACGAGCGGCTACTACCTGCGTCTGCGGGTGGCGGACGTGACCGGCGTGCTGGCCGACATCACGCGCATTCTGGCCGACACCGGCATCTCGATCGACGCGCTGCTGCAAAAGGAATCGGAGCAGGTCGACGCGAACGGCAAGGGCGAAACCGACATCATCCTGATCACGCACGAAACGGTCGAAAAGCATGTCAACGCCGCGATCAAAACGATCGAAGCGCTGAAGACCGTCGTCTCGCAAGTCACGAAGCTGCGCATGGAAGCGCTGAACTAGGCCCACTATGAACTACCTCTCCACGCGCGGCGCCGGAGCCGGCGAGCGCCACACCTTTTCGGACATCCTGCTGGGCGGTCTCGCGAAAGACGGCGGCCTGTACCTGCCGGCCGAATACCCGCGCGTCAGCGCCGACGAACTGACGCGCTGGCGCACGCTGCCTTACGCGGACCTCGCCTTCGAGATCCTGTCGAAATTCAGCGACGACATTCCCGCCGAAGATCTGCGCGCGCTCACGCGCAAGACCTACACGGCCGCGACGTACTGCAACGTGCGCGACGACGAGAGCGCCGCGCAGATCACGCCGCTCAAAACTCTGGGCGTCGAGAACGGCGCGCCGCTGTCGCTGCTGGAACTGTCGAACGGTCCGACGCTCGCGTTCAAGGACATGGCGATGCAGCTGATCGGCAACCTGTTCGAGTACGCGCTGGCCAAGCACGGCGAGACGCTGAACATTCTCGGCGCGACCTCGGGCGACACCGGCAGCGCCGCCGAATACGCGATGCGCGGCAAGAAGGGCATTCGCGTGTTCATGCTGTCGCCGCACAAGAAGATGAGCGCGTTCCAGACCGCGCAGATGTACAGCCTGCAAGACCCGAACATCTTCAATATCGCCGTTGAAGGCGTGTTCGACGACGCGCAGGACATCGTCAAGGCGGTGTCGAACGATCACGAGTTCAAGGCGAAGTACAAGATCGGCACGGTCAATTCGATCAACTGGGCGCGTGTCGTCGCGCAGGTCGTCTATTACTTCAAGGGCTACTTCGCGGCGACGAAGTCGAACGACGAGCGCGTGTCGTTCACGGTGCCGTCGGGCAATTTCGGCAATGTGTGCGCGGGTCACATCGCGCGCATGATGGGTCTGCCGATCGAGAAGCTGGTTGTCGCAACCAACGAAAACGACGTGCTCGACGAGTTCTTCCGCACCGGCATCTATCGCGTGCGCAAGGCGGCCGAGACGTATCACACGAGCAGCCCGAGCATGGACATTTCGAAGGCGTCGAACTTCGAGCGCTTCGTGTTCGATCTGCTGGGCCGCGATCCGGCTCGCGTGCTGCAACTATTCCGCGACGTCGAGGAGAAGGGCGGTTTCGACCTCGCGGCGAGCGGCGATTTCGTGCGCGTGAACGAGTTCGGTTTCGTGTCGGGCCGCAGCAGCCACGATTCCCGCGTGGAGACGATCCGCGACGTGTTCGAGCGTTACGACACGATGATCGACACGCACACGGCCGACGGTCTGAAAGTGGCGCGCGAGCATTTGCAGCCGGGCATTCCGATGATCGTGCTGGAGACCGCGCAACCGATCAAGTTCGGCGAGACGATCCGTGAAGCGCTGCTGCGCGAACCGGAGCGGCCGGCTGCGTTCTCGGGGCTCGAATCGTTGCCGCAGCGCTTCGAAGTGCTGCCGGCCGATGTGCGGCGCGTGAAGGACTTCGTCGTGGCGAACACGGGCGAGTAACCCGGGTGGTTGTCGCGCTGCGTGCGTCCGGGGGGCTCGCGCAGCGCACACGCCGCACCGCACAGCGCCGCATCGCACCAAGCCGAACCCGCGCCTCACGCCCGGCCGCCCAGGCCGACGGCATCGACCGCTACAATGTTCTTTTAATCTGCGGCTTCGACACCAGAGATGTCCACACCAACGCCCCGCGCTGCCATGCTCGCCACCGCCGAAGCGTTGGCGACCCTGCTTGGCGCCGCGCGCCCGATCGACGGCACTGAATCCATTCCCACGCTCGAGGCGCTGAACCGCGTGCTGTCGGCCGACGTCACGTCGCCGCTCGACGTGCCGCCGATGAACACCAGCGCGATGGACGGCTACGCGATCCGTGCCGCGGACCTCGCACGCGAGGGCGCGAGCCGCCTGCCGGTGTCGCAACGCATTCCCGCGGGCCACGCGCCCACGCCATTGCAGCCCGGCACCGCGGCGCGCATCTTCACCGGCGCGACGGTGCCGCCCGGCGCGGACGCGGTCGTGATGCAGGAGCAAACCGAAGCCGCCGGCGATCAGGTCACAATTCTCCACACCCCGCAAGCCGGCGAATGGATCACGGCGCAGGGCGCGGACATCCGCAGCGGCTCGGTCATTCTGCCGGCCGGCACGCGGCTCTCGCCGCAGGCGCTGGGGCTGGCGGCGTCGGTCGGCTGCGCGCAGCTCGAGGTGCGGCGGCGCGTCAAGGTCGCCGTGTTTTTCACCGGTGATGAGCTGACCATGCCGGGCGAGCCGCTCGAGCCCGGTGCGATCTACAACTCGAATCGCTTCACCCTGCGAGGTCTGCTGGCGAAGCTCGGCTGCGAGATAACCGACTATGGCATCGTCGCCGACAAGCTCGACGCGACCCGCGCGACGCTGCGCGAGGCCGCCGAGGCTCACGATCTGATCCTGACCTGCGGCGGCGTCTCGGTGGGCGAGGAAGATCATGTGAAGCCGGCTGTGGAGGCGGAAGGGCGTCTGTCGATGTGGCAGATCGCAATGAAGCCGGGTAAGCCGCTCGCCTTCGGCGCGGTGCGCCGTGCCGCATCGCGCGCGAGTGCGGGGGCATCGGCACCGGCGTCGGCGGAAACCTTCTTCATCGGCCTGCCGGGCAATCCGGTGTCCAGCTTCGCCACCTTCCTGCTGTTCGTGCGTCCGTTCGTGCTAAGCCTTGCCGGTGCGCGAACCGTGGCGCCGCGTGCGCTGTCGCTGCGCGCGGACTTCACGCAGAGCAAGGCCGACCGCCGCAACGAATTCCTGCGTGCGCGGATCAACGAAACCGGTGGCCTCGATCTGTTTCCGAATCAGAGCTCGGCCGTGCTGACTTCGACGGTCTGGGGCGACGGCCTGATCGACAATCCGCCAAATCACGCGATCAGCGCTGGCGAGAGCGTGCGCTTCATTCCCTTTTCCGAATTGCTGAACTGAGGCCGACCATGCATCGCAGACCGGTGACATTCCGATGAAAATTGAACTCCGCTATTTTGCGAGCGTGCGCGAAGCGCTCAACCTGGCCGACGAAACCGTCGATCTGCCCGACGGCATCGCGACCGTCGGCGACGTGCGCGCCTGGCTGCGCGTGCGCGGCGGCATCTGGGCCGAGACGCTCGCCGAAGGCCGCGCGCTGCGCATGGCCTGCAACCATGTGATGACGGGCGCTGGCACCCGCGTCACGGACGGCTGCGAAGTCGCTTTCTTCCCGCCCGTTACCGGCGGCTAGGCGAGACGCCGCTCACCTGTCCTCAACCCGCCCAGGAGCCGCCGATGCCCGTTCGCGTCCAGACCGAAGACTTCGACCTCAGCGCCGAGGTGGCCGCGTTGCGCGCGCGCAATCCGAAGGTCGGCGCGGTTGCGTGTTTCGTCGGCACCGTACGTGATCTGAACGACGGCAGCACGGTCGAGACCATGGAGCTCGAACATTACCCCGGCATGACGGAGAAGTCGCTGGAGGCGATCGTCGTGAATGCGCGCGAGCGCTGGCCGGGCATCGAGGTGCTGATCGTGCATCGGGTCGGCAAGCTATATCCGCTCGACCAGATCGTGCTGGTGGCGACGACGGCCGCGCATCGCGGCGACGCGTTCGCGTCGTGTGAATTCGTGATGGATTATCTGAAGACCCAGGCGCCGTTCTGGAAGAAAGAGAGGACGGGGAGTGGCGAGCGCTGGGTAGACGCTCGCGTCGCCGACGACGCCGCGCTGGCGCGGTGGGGTATCGACTCGGGGAATCAATCGCAGGAGTAGCCGCGCCGGAGCACGGATGGGCTGGGTGAGCCACGGTCCCAGCACGCGCTCAATGTGCACCGGGTGTGCCGAGCACACACGACGCCCCTTGTCATTTACTCGTCGCGCGGTTGACCGATAATCCGCGTTGGAAACGGCTCGCCCGCCGGACGTGCGGCATGGGCGGCGTCGTCATGCGGAGGACGCTTCGGCGCCACGCGTTCGAGCAGCGCCTGCTGTTCCGCCGGAATCTTGTAATCCCAACCGAAGCGGCTCAACTGCAGGCTCTGCGCGATACGCAGCGCCGGTTCCATGAAGCGCACTGCCGCAGCCGGCTGATAGCGGGACTCGACCGTATCCAGAAACAGATACAGCCAGCGGCTGAAGTGCTGCGGTTCGACCCCGTCAAGCGGCTGATGCGCCTGCTGCACGTTGCCGCGGTACTGCTTCGCACCCAGCACGAGACTGCCCCAGAACGTACACATCTTCGGCAGATGATCGTCCCAACGGCCTGCCAGCGTGGCGTCGAACACGGGACCGAGCAGCGGATCGGCGCGCACGCGATCGTAAAAGCCGTACACGAGTTCGCGGATGTTCGCTTCGGTCGGCTCGGCGGCGCGCTCGACCGCGGGCGCGGCGGGAAAAGACGGATTCATGCTGATTCCAGAAAAAGGCGGCTGCAGATGGTGGCGCGTCACACGGGCGCCACGGGCGACCAGGCGTGGCGTGAAACCGTTCGCGAAGAAAGGAAGAGGGCGGCGAATACCCTGCTTTTCTTACGAATGACCGAGGCGGGAAACGTTACCATTACTACCGGCACATCAACGCCGCCTGTCGAGGCAAAATCACCAAACATGCTTATTGCCTGCATCTTAGGGTGAAGCGGCGGCCACCGGCAACCCTTGCATCGACGCGGTTATCTCCAGGATCGCGGCTTGCGCCCTTCGTGACCTGTCCTATGCGACTGACCGATTATACGGATTACTCACTACGCGTCCTGCTGTACCTCGCCGTCCAGGGGAATGCGTTGTCGACGATTCAGGATATTTCGCAAGCCTACGGGATATCCCGCAACCATCTGATGAAGGTCGTGCAGCAACTCGCGGAACGCGGCTGGGTCGAGACCGTGCGAGGGCGCAACGGCGGTCTGCGGTTTGTCGAACATATCCGTGATTTGACCGTCGGCGAGGTGGTGCGCGCGACCGAAAGTGACTTCGCGTTGGTCGCCTGCATGCCCGACCAGCGTGGCGAGCACCGGCCCTGTGTGATTTCGCCGCAATGCCGTCTGCGCGCGGCGCTTCAGGCGGCGCGCGATGCTTTTCTCGCCGAGCTCGACCGGCATACGATCGGCGAAATCACGCAGCCGCAAGGCGCACTGGCCGCGCTGCTCGGCATGAACGGTGCGATCCCGATCTTACCGGTCGCGTCGGCGCCGATGCCGGCGTCAGCGCCGGCCGACGGCGGTGCGTAGGCGGCCTCAAACGGGGCGCGGACAGTTGTTTCGCTCAAATGTTAAATAGTTGCCGCTGGACGCGAAAAAGTGCTTGAAACCTGAATAAAACGCCTCATTTTGGTGGTAATCGAAATTGGAGGTCTCTTGATGAGAATCGACAAACTCACCACTAAATTCCAGGAAGCGCTCGCGGATGCGCAGAGTCTGGCCGTCGGCCATGACAATCAATACATCGAACCGGTTCATGTGCTCTCGGCGCTCGTCGCCCAGCAGGACGGCTCGGCGCGCTCGCTGCTCTCGCGTGCCGGCGTGCACGTGCAGGCGCTGCAAACGGCGCTCGGCGACGCGATGACGCGTCTGCCGCAGGTGCAGGGCACCGACGGCAACGTGCAGATCGGCCGCGAACTGACCGGCTTGCTGAATCAGGCGGACAAGGAAGCGCAGAAGCTCAACGACACGTTCATCGCGAGCGAGATGTTCCTGCTCGCGATCGCGGACGACAAAGGTGAAGCAGGCCGCCTCGCGCGTCAGCATGGCCTGTCGCGCAAGTCGCTGGAAAGTGCAATCGCGGCGGTGCGCGGCGGCTCGCAGGTGCATAGCCAGGACGCCGAAAGCCAGCGTGAAGCACTGAAGAAATACACGGTCGACCTGACCGAGCGCGCGCGGGCCGGCAAGCTCGACCCGGTGATCGGCCGCGACGACGAAATCCGTCGCTCGATCCAGATCCTGCAACGCCGTACCAAGAACAATCCGGTGCTGATCGGCGAACCGGGCGTGGGTAAGACCGCGATCGTCGAAGGGCTCGCGCAGCGCATCGTCAACGGCGAAGTGCCGGAGACGCTCAAGGGCAAGCGCGTGCTGTCGCTCGACATGGCAGCGTTGCTGGCCGGCGCGAAGTATCGCGGCGAGTTCGAAGAGCGGCTGAAGGCCGTGCTCAGCGACATCGCGAAAGACGAAGGCCAGACCATCGTCTTCATCGACGAAATCCACACGATGGTCGGCGCGGGCAAGGCCGAAGGCGCAATGGACGCGGGCAACATGCTCAAGCCGGCGCTCTCGCGCGGCGAACTGCATTGCGTCGGCGCCACCACGCTCGACGAATACCGCAAGTACATCGAGAAGGATGCCGCGCTCGAACGCCGCTTCCAGAAGGTGCTGGTCGACGAGCCGTCGGTGGAGGCGACCATCGCGATCCTGCGTGGCTTGCAGGAGAAGTACGAACTGCATCATGGCGTCGACATCACCGACCCGGCGATCGTCGCGGCAGCGGAACTGTCGCATCGCTACATCACGGATCGTTTCTTGCCGGACAAGGCGATCGATCTGATCGACGAAGCCGCGTCGAAGATCAAGATGGAAATCGACTCCAAGCCGGAAGAGATGGACCGGCTCGACCGTCGTTTGATCCAGTTGAAGATCGAACGCGAAGCCGTGAAGAAGGAGAAGGACGAAGCGTCGCAAAAACGTCTTCAATTGATCGAAGAAGAAATCGAGCGTTTGAATCGCGAATACTCGGACCTCGACGAAATCTGGACCGCGGAAAAAGCCGCGGTGCAGGGCAGTGCGCAACTGAAGGAAGAGATCGAGAAAACGCGTGCGGAAATCACGCGTCTGCAGCGCGAAGGCAAGCTCGAGAAAGTCGCCGAGTTGCAGTACGGCAAGCTGCCGGGGCTCGAAGCGCAACTGAAGGAAGTGACGCGGGCCGAGGCGGAAGAGCAGAACAGCCCGCAGCGTCGGCGGCTGTTGCGCACGCAGGTCGGCGCGGAAGAAATCGCGGAAGTCGTGTCGCGTTCCACCGGCATTCCAGTCTCGCGCATGATGCAGGGCGAGCGCGAAAAGCTGCTGCAGATCGAGGCAAAACTGCACGACCGCGTGGTCGGCCAGGACGAGGCGATCAATGCGGTGGCCGATGCGATCCGCCGCTCGCGCGCGGGTCTGTCAGACCCGAATCGTCCGTATGGTTCGTTCCTGTTCCTCGGGCCGACCGGTGTGGGCAAGACCGAACTGTGCAAGGCGCTGGCTTCGTTCCTGTTCGATTCCGAAGATCATCTGATCCGGATCGACATGAGCGAATTCATGGAGAAGCACAGCGTCGCGCGTTTGATCGGCGCGCCGCCGGGCTACGTCGGTTACGAAGAAGGCGGTTATCTGACCGAAGCCGTGCGCCGCAAGCCGTATAGCGTCATCCTGCTCGACGAAATCGAGAAGGCGCATCCGGACGTGTTCAACGTGCTGCTGCAAGTGCTCGACGACGGCCGCATGACCGATGGCCAGGGCCGCACCGTGGACTTCAAGAACACGGTGATCGTGATGACCTCGAACCTCGGTTCGCAGGTGATCCAGGCGATGGTCGGCGAGCCGCAGGAAGCGGTCAAGGACGCCGTGTGGGAAGAGGTGAAGCTGCACTTCCGGCCCGAGTTCCTGAACCGGATCGACGACGTCGTGGTGTTCCATGCGCTCGACCGCTCGAACATCCAGTCGATCGCACGTATCCAGCTCCAGCGTCTGCATGAGCGGCTTGCCAAACTCGACATGCAGCTCGTGGTGTCCGACGAGGCGCTCGAACACGTCGGCAAGGTTGGCTACGATCCGTTGTTCGGCGCGCGGCCGTTAAAGCGTGCGATCCAGCAGGAGATCGAGAACCCGGTTGCCAAGCTGATTCTGGCTGGCAAGTTCGGTCCGAAGGATGTGATTCCGGTCGAACTGGAAGACGGCAAACTGGTGTTCGAGCGCGTCGTGCATTAAGCGGTGAAGCGCGGTTGCGGCGGTGATCGAGCCGCACCGCCAGTATGCAAAAGCGGCAACGAAGGTGACTTCGTTGCCGCTTTTTTTTGTCTGATCGACGAGCCGCTCAGGCGAGGCTGCCCGCCTGTGCGGGCGTGATTTTATGCGTTCTTGTTGCCGAACAGCGCCGACAGCCCGCCGAGCGCGCCGAGCACCGTGGTCGCATTGAGCTTGCCCTCGGCCGGCACTTCGCCTTCGGGTGTTGCCGCATTGACGACGTGCGGCAGGATTTGCGAGAGCAGGCCCGAGACCTGATCCGGTTCCACGCCGGCTTTCGCCGCGAGGTTGGTCACGGTGTCCGAGCCGAGCACGCTGTGCAGCGCATCGGGGGCGATCGGCTGATTCTCGCCGTTGCTGACCCACGACGACACGACGTCGCCGAGACCTTTTTCCTTGAAGCGTTCGATCAGCCCATTCAGGCCGCCCGGCTGGTTATTGACGAATTCGAGTGCGGCTGCGATCAGCGCTTGCTGGCCACCGC
This sequence comes from Paraburkholderia fynbosensis, assembly GCF_902859935.1. Taxonomy (GTDB): domain Bacteria; phylum Pseudomonadota; class Gammaproteobacteria; order Burkholderiales; family Burkholderiaceae; genus Paraburkholderia; species Paraburkholderia fynbosensis. The sequence goes on along the minus strand of NZ_CADIKI010000001.1, from coordinate 284,816 downwards.
CGCCTTCGGGGGATTTGCCAAGCAGGGAACCGATAGTGTCGAGTAGGCTCATGACGGTCTCTCTTGAATGCCGACACGTGCGTGACGGGTCAGCGGGTGAAAACGCCGCGCGGTTGCGCGGCGCAGTGGAAAAGATGGGCGGTCGGCAGCGGGACGGTTTCGGTGCGCGCATGACACAGGGATCATGCGGATCATGCGCGTACCGGGGAGCCCTCGCGATGCCGGCGCCTACCTCTTTGCGCGTCGTTATGTTACGCGCCAGAGGCCGCCGCGGCCGAGGCGGCCTTGCTCTTCTTTGCCTTCTTCTTCGAGGCCTTGGGGCCGGACGCGTCGGCCGGCGCGGTGGCCGCAGGTGCGGCGGCCGGTGCGGAAGCCGCTGCTGCTTCGGATGCCGCGGCCTTGCTCTTTTTCTTCGACTTCGATGCCTTCGCGCCCGACGCTTCCGCGGGAGCCGCCGGCGCTGCGGTGGTGGCCGGTGCTGGGGTGGTCGCTACGGGTGCTGCTGCCGGTGCCGCCTTGGTGCTGCTGGTCGACTTCGTCGCGGGCTTGGCGCCGGTCGGCGGCGCGCCCGAGCCGTTGATCGTCAGGCCGGCCGCTTCGAGGTTGGTGACGGATTTGGCGCCAATGCCCTTGACGCGGCTGGCGAGATCGTCGGCGTCCTTGAACGGGCCATTTTTGGTGCGTTCGTCGATGATCGCCTTGGCGTGAACGGGGCCGATACCCTTGACCGATTCGAGCGCCGCCTGATCGGCGGAATTCACTTCGACGGCCGCCGCCAATCCGGCCGACAGCGACAAAACCACAGCAACGCAAAGCATTAAAAGCTTCTTCAGCATGGCAAGCACTCCATTGAAGGCAAACAAGTTAGCCGGGAACGGACGACGCATCCTGTCAGCAGGCGCTGCGTTTAAGCATAGAACAAATCGCGCGCCCTTATTTGTGAACGCCGCCGATTTATACCTATCGATTCATGACAAGTAAATCAGGCCGCACAATATTTAAACCTTTTGCTTGGCCATTAGGCTGTGGCGAGTTTATCCATTCAATGCCGTCCGCCATAAAAAAATCACACCGCAGACAAATGACAGCGGCGCGCGCTTGACTTAGAGTGCACTCGAAGTCCTAACCTGAGTCCGTCATGTCGAAAATCTCAACCGCACTGACCATCGGTCAGGTCGCCGAAACGATCGGCGTCTCGACGCATACGCTGCGCTATTACGAACAGGCCGGGCTGATCCGCGAGGTCGGGCGCACGCAGGCGGGGCATCGCCTGTATTCGCCGGCCGATCTCGACTGGCTGCGCTTCGTGATGCGCTTGAAGGCGACCGGCATGCCGATCGCCGGCATGCAGGCATTCGCGGCGCTGCGCGCACAAGGCCAGCCGACGATGGGCGCGCGCCGCGACCAGCTGGTGGCGCACCGGGATGCGGTTTTGGGGCGGATAGCCGAACTGCAGAGCAACCTGGGCGCGATCGTCGACAAGATCGCGTACTACGAGGCAGCTGCGCGCAACGGCGGCGCGGATGAGCCGACACGACAGGGCGATGCAGCCGCATCGCTTTCACATTCGGACAAGGACTCAACATGGACTACGCACAAAACGACCGCTACACCCGGGGCTGGGACAAGCTGAAGGAGATCGACGGCTGGGCCGGCGAACAGGTGATCGCCGCGCTCGCGCCGATCGCGCCGGAGTTCGGGCGGCTGCTGATCGAATTTGGTTTCGGCGATATTTACAGCCGCCCGCAGCTCGATCTGCGGGCGCGTGAAATTGCGACGATTGCGTCGCTCGCGACGCTCGGATGTGCGCAACCACAACTTAAAGTGCATATCGAGGCGGCGTTGAATGTCGGGTGTACACGCGAAGAGATCGTCGAGGTGTTCATGCAGATGGCCCTCTACGCGGGTTTCCCGGCGGCGCTGAATGCGCTGTTCGCCGCGCGTGAGGTTTTCGAGCGCCACGATCGGGTGGACGTGGCGGGGCTGCGGGAGGTGACCGAGGCAGTGGGAGGAGTGGAGTAACCGATATGACGGGCGGTGGGACTAGCGGTGCCTGGCGGCCCGCTTTTCCTGCGGACCAAAAGCAACTAACCGTCTGTTTCTACCAGCCGTTTTCACGGGGCGTGGGCGGCAAACCCGCCAGGCGCCGGTCCGCAAGCCAAGCCGCCAGCCAGACGGCCTTTCAGGCCGCTGAATCCACCACGCCTACCACCTCCGCGCGCAAATACCGCTTGCTCACCACCCGCCAGTACGCCAGCAAACCAAAACCAGCAATCGCAAGACTCGCGGTATTCGCGACCCAGAATCCCCGCGCGCCGGTCAGCCATTCCGGCGTGACGCCGCTCACGTTGAAGCCGAGCAGATATCCGCCACCCAGCCCCACGCCCCACAACGCAACCGCATAGATGACGGTCGGGACGACCGCCACCTTGTACGCGCGCAGTACGAACGCGGTGGTGATCTGCAACGCATCGAACAGGTGGTAGCACACGACGATCAACACCAGCGGCAGCGCCGCGGCCACGACCTGCGCATTCGGCGTATAGCCTTCGATGATGTATGGCCGCAGCACCAGCACGATCGCGCCATAACAGCAGGCGATCGCGACCGCCATCATGATGCCGTGACGCGACAGCGTGCGCGCCGCTTCCGGCCGATGCGCGCCGAGCGCCTGAGCGACCAGGGTCGACGAAGCGATGCCGATCGACAGCGGCGTCATGTACAGCACCGCGCCGATGTTGCCGGCGATCTGATGACCCGCGAGCGTCGTCGTGCCGAAGCGCGCGATGAAGAGCGCCATGAACGTGTAGGACGTGACCTCGATCAGATACGACAGGCCCATCGGAATGCCCAGCCGCAACTGCGCTGTCTGGCGCCGCCACACCGGCCAGCAGAAGTGCGCGAAGATCGCGAACGGCCTGAACACGTCGACGCGCGTGAGCAGCACCATGCCGAGCACCGCCAGGCCCCAGTTGATCGCCGTGCTGGCGAGCGCGCAGCCCGGCCCGCCGAGCGCCGGCACGCCGAACCCGCCGAAGATGAACCAGGTGTTGAGCGGAAACTTGAGCAGCAGGGCGCCGATCTGCAGGATCATCACGAGCCGCGGCTGGCCGACCGCATTGGTGATCGAACTGTAGACGCGAAACGCGAGGCCCGCCGGCAGGCCGAAGGCCAGAATCCGCAGATAGGCGACCGTGCGTTCATGCAGGGCGTCGGGCACGCGCGCCAGATGCAGCACCGGCCCGGGGAAAAACAGAATCAGGAAGCCGATGACGGTCAGCGCGAGCGCGAGCCACAAAGACTGACGCACTTCCTCGCCGATCTCGGCGTAGCGGCGCGCGCCATACAGTTGCGCGGCGATCGGCTGCAACGCGGTCAGAATGCCGGTCAGCCCGATGTAGACGGAGATATAGATCGACGAGCCGAGACCGAGCGCGGCCAGATCGATCGCCGAGTAGCGGCCGACCATCGCCGTATCGATCACGCCGAACGCGATGATCGCCAGTTGGCCGATCAATACGGGCCATGCCAGCGCGGCGATTTTCCGTACGTCGGCGAACATGATCAGTCGAGCTTCTTGTGCCAGTTGCGGCGTTTGACGACCGGCGGCTTCGGCCGGTCGATCCGCACGTACAGGCGGAAGCGTTCGTCGCGGTCGGCCACGCGGCGCCCTTCCCACACCAGTTTCCAGATGTAGTCGGGCAGCGCGCTCGGGTCACCGTATTCCTGCGAGTCCTGGCGCAGGATCACGTCGCAGTCCTGGTCGAACGAGAAATGCATGTCGCCGAAATAGGCGAAAGTCGCGATCTGCGCATTACCGAGCCGCACCGGCGAAATGCAGGTGTAGTCCTCCGGCAGGTGGCTCGCGATCTGTTGCGCGACGTCCTTGTAGGTCCGGCTGTAGTTGACGACCGGCAGCCACAGCGTCATCAGCAGCACCCACATCAGCGTCGTGCCGGCACTCGAGAGTACTACGCTGCGCCACAGGACCTTCGGATGACGCGCGAGACGCCAGCGCACCAGCATGAACCAGCACAAGGTCACGGCGACCGCGCACACGAACGACAGAATCTTGAACTGCGGCGCGAAGCCCGGCGCGAGACGCGCGAGGTTGCGCGCAAGCGGATGCGGGAAACCGGTCAGCCCGGCCACGTACACCAGCCAGACGAAGCTGCCGAGGATCGTGAAGCTGAGCAGCGCGAACCAGTCGATTGCATTGATCGCGCCGCGTTTGAGCGTGGGCAGCGCAAATGTGGCCAATACCGCGAGCGGCGGCAGCAACAGCATGTAGAGCCGGTTCGACTGGTGGCTCTGCAGGATCACCAGCACCAGCAGCGGCCCGATCACCGACAGCGGAATCGCCACGTGCGGCCCGCGCCGCAGGCCCTTCCAGCTGAACCACGACCATACCGCGAGCGGCCACGCCGGCCACGTGAAGAGCGGCAGGTTTTTCAGCGCATACGCGGCGACCGAGCCGGGGGGGCCGGCGAACGAACTCAGACTGACGTGCAGCCACTGATTCAGATACCAGACGGCGTCGTCCGGGAAGGCGGCAAGCGCCGCGATCGGCCACGATACCGCCACCACGAGCGCGATCGGCAAACCGGCCAGCAGCAGCCAGCGGCAGCGCGTTTCGCGCACGATCAGGGTCATCGCCAGTGTGCCGAACAGCAGCGCGCCAACCAGCACTGGGCTGCTTGCCAATGTGACGAGGCCGATTGCGAGGCCCCAGATCGCCGCGCCTTGAATCGGCTTGTCGATCATTCGCACGAGGCCGTACACGAGCATCGCGATACAGACGAACTGCGCGAGTTGCGGCGTGGTTTCGTGGCCGCGTTCGGCGAGCCCGAAGCAGGCGAGCAGGATCAGCAGCGCACCGTCGGCGAGCGTGCGGCCATAGTCGCGGGGTTCCGGCTCGCCGCCAAACGCGTACTTGAACGGCTGCACTTCGGCGCGGCGGCCGAGCAGGTAGGCGGCATACCAGACGAACGCGCAGCCCGCGCAGAACAGCAGGCCGGTGAACACGCGCGAGGCGTTGCTCGCATCGACCCACGGCGAAAGCATGCGGATCGCACTGGCGCCGAGCCAGTAGCCGAGCGGGCCGTCCTCGGTCAGGTATTTGCCGACCAGATTCGGCAGCAGCCAGTCGTGTGCGCCACCGTTCGCCATCGTCCACATGACACCGAAGCCGGCTGCGTCCTCGTTCTTCCACGGATCGCGGCCGAATAGTCCGAACGACGCGTAGACGATACAGATGGCTAGCAGCAGCCAGCGCGGCAGCGCGCTGGTCGCAGAGGCAGTGAGGCGAACGACAGGTCTCATGCGGTGTGTGGAAATTGGATAAGCGGTGCGGCCAGGACCGGACGGCGGGTCCGGCCGGCATGGCCCTTCTGAAGCATCCGGCATTGTAGTCGTGCCGTGCGATGCGCGTCACGGCCGGTAACGGCCCGCAACGTCGTGGCGAATGCTGTAACACGGCGCCGCAGGCAAGTGCCGCAGGGTTGATCCGTGCTCAGGCCAGCGCTGTTGACGCACGAAGCCACCAACGCAGCTTCGCCCTGGAATTCAAACCGGGCGCCGGCCCAATGCATTGGCCGAGGCGACAAAAAAGGGCAGCTCACGCTGCCCTTTTTCGCTGCTTCACTGTCGGCCAAAGCCGACGACGTCGCGGGTATTACTTCGCTACTGCCTTGCCGGTAGCGCGCGTGCCGAACTTCTTGTTGAACTTCTCGACGCGGCCTGCCGTGTCCATGATCTTTTGTTGGCCGGTGTAGAACGGATGCGATTCCGACGACACTTCGATCTTGGCGAGCGGGTAGGTGTTGCCGTTGAATTCGGCGGTTTCACGCGTCTGGATGGTCGAGCGCGTCACGAACTTGAAGTCGTTCGACATATCGACGAACAGGACTTCGCGGTAATTCGGGTGAATGCCTTCTTTCATGATCTTTCCTTTAATCTGGCGGTAGCCAACCCGCGTGCGGGCCGCAATGAGCGGGGAACGCATCTAGGCGCGAGCCACTTGCCTATGGTCGAAAAACGGCGATTATGCCAGAAAATCAGTCGCTTGACGACTTTTCTGCCAGCTTTTTGGCAGCTCGCTGGCCTTGGCCTCGGCCTTAACCGGCGGCGCTGGCAGTCCAGGGCGGGGGCGGTGCGCCGGAGCGCCCGGGGCCGCGCGGTGTCGGCAATTCGGCTCGCAGCGCCTTCGCCCGCGGGTGCCGGGTTCAGCGCCCCCCGCGCGTCTGCTTCAGGCCGGCGCGAAGCTCAACCCAACGCGCGCCGGATCGTGCCGGTAGTAGCGCGCCAGCAGCCGGTATAACTCCGGATACTCCGCCTCGAAGGCGTGCGGCTGCACGAATAGCGCCTCGCTGCACACGGCAAAGAATTCCGATGGATGATCCGCGGCATACGGATCGATCAGCGAATCGCGTTCGAACCGCGCCCAGCGACGCTCCGGTACCGCGTCGACCCGGGCGCAGAAGTGCTCGTACGCATGGTCGAACACGTCGGCCCAGGCTTGCGAATCGAGCGGCGCGTGCCAGCGGCGCACGAGCGGCGGGTGGCCGTCCGCCTCGCCGTTGAGCATGTCGATCTTGTGCGCGAATTCGTGGATCACGACGTTGTAGGCGTCCGGCCCCTCGGTCATCTGCGCGTCTTCCCACGACAGCACCACCGGGCCGCCTTCCCACGCCTCGCCGCTCGCGTCGTGTTCGACCTCGTGCACGACGCCGTCTTCGTCCTCGACCGTCTTGCGGATCACGAATTCGCCCGGGTAGACGATCACGCCGACCCAGCCCCGATACAGGTCGAGACTCAGATTCAGCACCGGCAGACAGGCCTGCGCGGCGATCGCCACGGTCATCGCGTCGGTCAGCTCCAGCTCGTGCGCGGTCGAGAATTCCTTTTGCGCGATGAACAGGCTCGTCAGTTCGCGCAGACGCGCGAGGTCCGGGGCGTCGAGGTGAGCGAGAAACGGCAGGCCGTCGAGCGTGGCTTGCCACAGCGCGTCGTCGATCGCATAGTCGCGCAGCGCGCGGTCGCGGCGGCGCGTGCCCAACCATTGAGTGAGTTTCGAGAGCATGGCCTGATGCAACCTTTAGTCGATCTGTGTTTGCCACGCGGCGAAAAGGCCGCCGCATATCGCTACGCCGATCAGAAAATAGAAGCCGTCCAGCGAAGCCAGAAAGCTCGCCTGCTGCGCGACCGACCGGCTGATCTCGACGATCGCCAGCGAGTGCGCGTCGGACGCGGTGCGGCCCGCGGCGGCGAGGCTATTCGTCAGCGCGGTGAGCGAGTTCTGGAACACTGGATTGTACGGATTCACGAACTCCGCGAGGCGAGTTTGATGCAGCGCCTGCCGATGCTGTTCGACGATGATCACCGAGGCCGTGGCGAACGAGATCGTCAACTGCCGCACGATGTTCTTCAGCCGGTAGCCATGTGTGAATTCTTCGATCGCAAATATTCTGAAGGTGAGGTTGGCGACCGGCAACACGATGAACAGCAGCAACAGTCCGCGCAGCAGCAGCGGCACGATCAGCGCCGCTTCGCCGACACCGGGCGACATGCGCGTCATCCACGCGGCGGCGAATGCGGCCACCGCGAAGCCCGGCACGATGATCCACTTCTTGCGCGGGAGCAGCTTCGCATAACGCAGATAGACGAACAGCGCGCTCGCGGAAATCAGCGACGTCGTGCCGACCAGCCGCCCGGTGTTCTCGACGGGAAAGCCGAGGCCGCTTTCGAGAAAGCGCGAGATCAGATAGCTGAATACCGTTGAGATGTAGTAGTAGAACACGTACAGCACGAGCCCGACCTGGAAGACCTTTTCGCGAAGCGCATGCAGGCGCATCAGCGGCGCGGGATGATGCCACTGCTGATAGATGAACCAGCCGAGCGCGACAAGGCCGGCGACCGTCAGCAGGATCAACCCCGGCGATGCGCTGAACAACTGGAAGCGCACCTGTTGCATCACGATCTGCAGCGCGCCCTGGGCGAACGCGAAAATCAGATACGGCCAGAAATGCGCCGACCCGCGCTCTTCGGGCAGGCGGTTGCCCGAGTCGGGCAATGCGAGCAGGGCCAGCACCGCGAACAGCACACCCACGGGCGCCGTGCACGCGAATAACGCGCGCCAGTCGAAATGCGCGACCAGTTGGCCGCCGATCAATGGCGCGAGCGCGCTGCTCAACACGATCAGCAAAAGAAACGCGCGCGTGGCCGCCGGCCGCTGCTGTGGCGTGAAACTCATCTGGATCAGGATGCGGCAGGTGCCCATCATCGGGCCGATGAAGTACCCTTGAAAGCCACGCGCCAACGCGAGTTCGATCGACGATTCGCAGAGTGCTGCGGCCACCGCGCCGGCGCAATAGAGCAGCATGCAGCCGGCCACGTAGCGCCGGTAGCCGACGCGCTCGACCCACCATTGCTGCTGAAGGATGCCGAGCACTGCGGCGACCGCATAGGCGCTCGAGGCCCACACCAGTTCATCAGGCGACGCGTTGATGCCGCCGGCGATATAGCTGGTGAAAAACGAGAAGATCGAGTTGTCGAAATAGTCGAGGCCGGTCACGACCGCCAGCACCCATGGGAAAAAATCGCCGCGCAGCTTTTCGACGCTGAACAGCGCGACGCGGGATGACGGGGTGTTCATGACGATTCATCCGGCGCCGGCGTGCGTGATTTCCTGATGCGTCTGGCAGGCGATGCGCCGGCCGCTTTGCCCAGCGCGTTGCGCCGTTGCTCGAGCAGCGCGTCGGCGTTCTCGCCGGCGAGGCGTCGTTCGAGATAGTCGAGGTCGGGGCTCAATTCGGCGCGCTGCTTCTGCGCTTCCTTGAGTTCGCGGCGCATGGTCTCGATATGGGCGTCGAGCGCTTCGACCTGCTGTGCGATGGCGTCGCGAATCTGCTGCAGCGATTCGGTCGAAAAGCGATGACCGCCGTCGACCGCTTCAAGCGGTCGCTTGAGCATTTCGGTGATGCCCTGCAGCGAAAAGCCGAGTGAGCGCAGACGGAGGATGCGGCCGAAGCGCTTCAGGTTCTCTTCGTCGTACAGCCGGTAGCGGCCTTCGCTTCGGGTGGGCGAGACGAGGCCGCGTTCCTCGTAGTACTTCAGCGTACGTGGCGTGACGCCGAGGCGTTCGGCTGCGTCGCGCACGGTCAGCAGGGCGGGTGAGTCCTTCGACATGAGCAATGCACAGGTGGGCTGGACTGGCCGCATTGTACTACAACGTGTACGTTCACGTTCATGTTGTGTGTGCGGGGCGCGATCCAGGTGCAAATTCTGCGGACGAAAAAAAAGCCGCTCGTCATCGACGAGCGGCTTTTTCATGCAGGACGGCCGATGCAGCTATGCCGGCGCGACGCCTTAGCTGCCGCCACCGCGACGCATCATGTCGAAGAACTCGGAGTTGCTCTTCGTCTGGCGGATCTTGTCGAGAAGGAATTCCATCGACTCGACTTCGTCCATGTCGTGAATGAACTTGCGCAGCACCCAGATCTTTTGCAGAACTTCGGGCTTGATCAGCAGTTCTTCACGGCGCGTGCCGGACTTGTTCAAGTTGATCGACGGGTAGACGCGCTTCTCGGCGAGACGGCGCTCCAGGTGCACTTCCATGTTGCCGGTGCCCTTGAATTCTTCGTAGATCACGTCGTCCATGCGGCTGCCGGTTTCGATCAGCGCCGTACCGATGATGGTGAGCGAACCGCCTTCCTCGATATTGCGCGCCGCGCCGAAGAAGCGTTTCGGACGTTGCAGCGCGTTGGCGTCGACACCACCCGTCAGCACCTTGCCCGAGGCCGGCACGACGGTGTTGTAGGCGCGCGCGAGACGCGTGATCGAGTCGAGCAGAATCACCACGTCGTTCTTCATTTCGACGAGGCGCTTGGCCTTTTCGATCACCATTTCGGCGACCTGCACGTGACGCGCAGCGGGTTCGTCGAACGTGGAGGCGATCACTTCTCCAGCCACTGAACGCTGCATTTCGGTCACTTCTTCAGGGCGTTCGTCGATCAGCAGTACGAACAGCACGACGTCGGGATGGTTCTGCTTGATCGCGTGGGCGATGTGCTGAAGCATCACGGTCTTGCCTGACTTCGGCGATGCGACCAGCAGGCCGCGCTGGCCTTTGCCGATCGGCGCGATCATGTCGATGATGCGGCCCGTGACGTTTTCCTCGCCGCGCATTTCGCGCTCGAGCAGCAGCACCTTGTTCGGGTGCAGCGGCGTCAGGTTCTCGAACATGATCTTGTGCTTCGAGGCCTCCGGCGGCTGGCCGTTGACCTTGTCTACCTTCACCAGCGCGAAATAGCGTTCGCCGTCTTTCGGCGTACGCACTTCGCCTTCGATCGTGTCGCCCGTATGCAGGTTGAAGCGGCGGATTTGCGACGGGCTGATGTAAATGTCATCCGTGCTGGCGAGGTACGACGTTTCCGGCGAACGCAGGAAGCCGAAGCCGTCCGGCAGCACTTCGAGCGTGCCGTCGCCGAAGATCGTGTCGCCCGTTTTGGCTCGTTTTTTTAGAATGGCGAACATCAGTTCCTGCTTGCGCAGGCGGTTCGCACTTTCGATCTCGAGGCCATTGGCCATCTCGATCAATTCGGACACGTGCAGAGTCTTAAGCTCGGATAAATGCATACGGAGAACCCGCAGGAGAAGGTGCGACGAAATGAAATCTGGGAGGAGAGTGAGCGGAACCGCTCAAGGACTTACACGTCTTTTCGACGTTTTGCGGATTCTAGCATAGCACACGCCAATTTCCGCCAGTGCGGCGTGATGGCATCTTTCTTGTCGAGCGTGTTGCCGGCTGACAACACGCTCATCTCGACGCGCTCGCCCGTCAAGCGGACTGCGGGCGCGCCGCTATGCGCCGCTTGCTTTACAGATTGCCGTCGAGGAACGCGGTGAGTTGCGACTTCGACAATGCGCCGACCTTCTGCGCGGCGACAGCGCCGTTCTTGAACAGGATCAGCGTGGGGATACCGCGCACGCCAAACTTGACCGGCGTCGATTGATGCTCGTCGACATTGATCTTGGCGATTTGCAGGCGATCAGCGTAATCCTTCGCGACTTCGTCGAGGATCGGCGCGATCATCTTGCACGGACCGCACCATTCGGCCCAGAAATCGAGCAGCACGGGTTTGTCGGATTTCACGACGTCCTGTTCGAACGATGCGTCGCTAATATGCTTGATTTGTTCGCTCATTGTATGAATACCTCTATCGGTTCGAGGCCCGCCTGAATTGCTCGCCACGATACGTGAAAACCTAAGGAAACTTCTGTTCGCTTTGCCGCACGCGGAGCCTTGCCGACACGCCAGGAAAAACATGATGCCTTCTCCTAGAATGCGCGGAAGGCACGCGCATGCGGGTCATCCGTACGGCAGTTTAGCTTAATTCGCTATGCGTTGCCGGGGGCGATAGTACTCATCAGGGGCAGTGGGGCCAACGGCTGCCGGTGAAGTGCCACGACGTTCCAGTCACTGCGATGCACTGTATCTGGCGGCTGGCGCGCCGAACTCAAGTGCCTCCGCAGACGCCCACGCCGGGCGACTGCTATATATGGTGCGAAGAGCCTGATTCGCGCATCGAGGTCGCTTTGCTCGTATTAACAGTCGCGCGATGCGCCAAGCGGTGATAGAATGTTTCGTGACGGGCCTCCTCGCATGGAGGGATGGTCAACCTGGTCAGGTCGGGAACGAAGCAGCCACAGCCGTTTTCCACCAGTGCCGAGGGTCGGGCTCGTCACCTTCCTTTTTCTTGCATTGTCTGTTTCTTCTGTTTGTGTCTTCGCGGTTTCTCCGCACCCTCTTCGAACTCGTGATTTACCCTTAGCGTCGCCATTTCAACGTGCGTGCGGTCATGTCGCCGTTGTCTTTTGCGCGCTCCATCTATTTTTTTCTATCAGTCCGGTAGCCGGGTTCAATGAAGCGGCGGGGACGCCCTCATGTGCTGGTTTTGAGCGGCATCGTTACTGATACAATTTCCGGATGACCTATCAAGTTCTCGCACGCAAATGGCGGCCGAAGGATTTCGCGTCGCTCGTCGGACAGGAGCACGTGGTGCGCGCGCTCACGCATGCGCTCGACGGCGGCCGTCTGCACCATGCCTATCTGTTCACCGGCACGCGCGGCGTCGGCAAGACCACGCTGTCGCGTATCTTCGCCAAGGCGCTGAATTGCGAAACCGGTGTGACTTCCACGCCGTGCGGCGTATGCCGTGCATGCCGTGAGATCGACGAGGGGCGCTTTGTCGATTACGTGGAGATGGACGCGGCGAGCAATCGCGGTGTCGACGAAATGGCGGCGCTGCTGGAGCGTGCGGTGTATGCGCCGGTCGACGCGCGCTTCAAGGTCTACATGATCGACGAAGTGCACATGCTCACCAACCACGCCTTCAACGCGATGCTGAAGACGCTGGAAGAGCCGCCGTCACACGTCAAGTTCATTCTCGCCACCACCGATCCGCAGAAAATTCCGGTCACGGTGCTGTCGCGCTGTCTGCAGTTCAACCTCAAGCAGATGCCCGCGGGTCATATCGTCTCGCATCTCGAGCACATTCTCGGCGAGGAGAAAGTGCCGTACGACGCCCAGGCGCTGCGCCTGTTGGCGCGTGCCGCCGATGGTTCGATGCGCGATGCGTTGTCGCTGACCGATCAGGCGATTGCCTACTCCGCCAATCAGGTGAATGAAGAGGCGGTGCGCGGCATGCTCGGCGCGCTCGACCAGAGCTATCTGATCCGCTTGCTCGACGCGCTCGCGGACGGCGACGGCGCGGCGGTGCTGGCGGTCGCCGACGAGATGGCATTACGCAGCCTGTCGTTTTCGACGGCCTTGCAGGATCTGGCGAGCTTGCTGCATCGGATCGCGTGGGCGCAGTTCGCGCCGTCGTCGGTGCTGGACGAGTGGCCCGAGGCCGGCGATCTGCGCCGCTTTGCCGACGCGTTGAGCGCCGAGCAGGTGCAATTGTTCTATCAGATCGCGACCATCGGGCGCAACGAGCTGGGCCTCGCGCCGGACGAGTACGCCGGCTTCACGATGACCCTGCTGCGGATGCTGGCGTTCGAGCCTGCGCCTACCGGTGGCGGTGGTGCGGCAGGTGGGGCGCGCGCGGCTGGCCCGGCGAGTGTGGGCGGTGCCAAACGCACGGGGGCATCGACGGTGTCGGCCTTGCGAGCCTTGTCGGGTTCGCCGGTGGCGGCTGCGCCGATGCCGACGAGTGCGGCAGCGAATGCGCATGAAGCGCCAGGCGCCAGTGCGGCGGTTCGTGGCTCACAGGCTCGAAGCGCGATGGCGGACAACGGCCCGATGTCACGTGCCGCGGCCGAATCCGTGGCGGCCGCAGCGGAGCAAACTACTCATGCAATCAGCGCGCGGTCGGCATCGGAAGATACTGCGCAAGACGCCGCGACGCTGCAATCACCGAATGCCGAAGCGGGAGTCGTCGCCGAGCCTATGAAGGCTGTCGGGGAAGCGGTTCCGTCGTCAAACGCTACGCCCGCAACAACTGTTGCGAGTGCAGCGCCCGCGCTGGCACCATGGGACGACGCGCCGGGCGATACGGATTCCAATGAGGGGTCCGCAAACGCGAACCTCGTTGACGCGGGGGGCAATCCACCCGCCACAGACGCTCGCTTCGACGACGCAAACGCAAACGCAAACGCAGCCGCCGCAGCCAATGTCACCCTCGACCACGCGACCTCAAACGAAGCGCCCGTCGCATCCGCTCTCAACGACCCAACATCGGCCTCTGCGCTCACCGCACCGGCCACTGCGGCGCTCGCACGCACGGAGCAGGCCGCAGCCGCACGGCAAGAGCCCTACGAGCGGGCAGCGCCCGCAGCCGATGCCGCGCCGCGCCGCGCCGGCGGCGCGAGCGCCGCACTCGACGTCTTGCGCAGTGCCGGTCTGAAAGTATCGTCGGACCGTGGCCGTGCCACGTCGGCGGCCGCTGCGCAGCCCGCAGCGCCGGGCACGCCGAAGCCGGCAGCGCCGCGCGTGGTCGTCCCGGTGCCGACGCCTGGTGCGCCGCGCCGCGCGCCGCAGCAGGATGCCGCATCGGCCGCCGGTGCGCCGGCGCCACCGGCTCAGCGCAATGGCGCAGAGCAGAACGGCTCGTCGATGCCGCCGTGGGATGACATGCCGCCCGACGATTACATGCCGATCCCGGCATCGGACGATGGCTATTTTGGGCCGCCCGACGACGACTACATGCCCGTGTTCGACCGCGGTCCCGATGACGTCCGCGTGAACGCGCCGGCCGCCGCCGCGGCAGCGCCGGTGCTCGACTCGCGGCCGCTGCCGGCCGCCGTGCCGCTCGATCCGCTCGGTTTCAACGGCGACTGGCCCGCGCTCGCCGCCGATCTGCCGCTCAAGGGCATTTCGTATCAGCTCGCGTTCAACAGTGAGCTGATGGCGCTCGACGGCAGCACGCTCAAACTGAATGTGCCGGTGCCGCAGTACGCGGAAGCGTCGCAGGTCGCTAAACTGAAGGCTGCGCTGGCGGAAAGGCTCGGCCGGCAGGTCGACGTGCTGGTCGAAGTCGGTGCGGCGCGCCGCACCGCCGCCGCGCACGACGCCGCGATGCGCGCGCAGCGTCAGCAGGAAGCGGAGCGTGAGATCGGCGCCGATCCGTTCGTGCAGTCGCTGATCCGCGAGTTCGGCGCGAGCATCGTGCCCGGCTCGATCCGCCCGATTACACCGGACGCCGCCGGGAACGGCGCGGCACCGGCCCACTGATTCGCCGCGTTTTCCGCTGTAGCGAACCGGATTTCCAGATTTCACGCTATCAAGAAGGAGCATGTCCATGATGAAAGGCCAACTCGCCGGGCTGATGAAGCAAGCCCAGCAGATGCAGGAAAACATGAAGAAGATGCAGGAGCAACTCGCGCTGATCGAAGTCGAGGGGCAGTCGGGCGCGGGTCTCGTGAAGGTGACGATGACCTGCAAGAACGACGTGCGCCGCGTATCGATCGACCCGAGCCTGCTCGCCGACGACAAGGACATGCTGGAAGACCTCGTCGCGGCTGCGTTCAACGACGCCGTGCGCAAGGCCGAAGCCACCGCCCAGGAAAAGATGGGCGGCATGACCTCGGGTCTGCCGCTGCCGCCGGGCTTCAAGCTGCCGTTCTGAACGACACGGTCGCCACGCACGTGAGCGCCGCGGCTGCTGTCGCCGCGTCGCGAACGTAGCAGGTCGACCGCCAGCGCCGAGCGGCACGCGCGAAGGCAAGGTGCGAACCGAACGGCCCGAACGCAGCGCGCGTCCCGTATGCGCCGCCCATTCGCATCGGTGCGCCGGGTCGCTCGAACCGTCCGTCAGATGCGGGGACGCAGGCCTCCTGACCATGACCGCGCCGGCGAACAACGACTGACCGAATTCACCGCATCGCTACCCGCACCTATCACGGGCATCATCCACTTCGACGCCGATCCGCATGAAACAACCTTCCGCCTTGTCGGCGCTCGTCGAAGCGCTGCGCGCGCTGCCCGGAGTCGGGCCGAAGTCCGCGCAACGCATGGCGTATCACCTGATGCAGCACGATCGCGAGGGCGCCGAGAAGCTCGGCCGCTCGTTGCTGTTCGCGACCGAGCATCTGAAGCACTGCGAGAAGTGCAACACCTTTACGGAAGCGCAGATCTGCGAAGTCTGCCTCGATGAGGAGCGCGATCCGACGCTGCTGTGTGTGGTCGAAACGCCTGCCGACCAGATTATGCTCGAGCAGACCATGACCTACCGTGGGCTGTATTTCGTGCTGATGGGGCGGCTGAGTCCGCTCGACGGCATCGGCCCCAAGGAGATTCATTTCGACCGGCTCGTCAGGCGCGCGTCGGATGGGGTCGTCAAGGAAGTCGTGCTCGCGACCAATTTCACCAACGAAGGCGAAGCGACTGCGCACTACCTCGGGCAGACGCTCAAGGCGCGTGGTCTCGCCGTCACGCGTCTCGCGCGCGGTGTGCCGGTGGGCGGCGAGCTGGAGTATGTCGACGCCGGCACGATCGCCCGCGCGATGCTCGACCGGCGTTCGATGTAAAACGACGGTGGCCCGCGCGTCGCGCTGAGCACGCAGCGGGGCGCCGCATCGGGCGCGAGCCGCAGCCGCACCCGGTACCGTGATGACCGCACGCGTTGAAACCGCGCAGCTCAGGACCAGAACGAAGGAGACACATGAGCGCTACCCCCGAAGCAGACCCGAGCGCCACACATGACGGCCAGAATCAGGTACCGCGCGGCCCGCTCGCCGGCGTCAAGGTGCTGGAACTCGGCACGCTGATCGCGGGCCCGTTCGCCGCGCGTTTTCTCGGCGAGTTCGGCGCCGACGTGATCAAGATCGAAGACCCTAGAGGCGGCGATCCGCTGCGCAAATGGCGCAAGCTCTATCCGGAAGTCGGCGGCACCTCGCTGTGGTGGGCCGTGCAGGCGCGCAACAAGAAGTCCGTCACGATCAATCTGAAGGCCGAAGAGGGCAAGGAGATCGTGCGTCGCCTCGCGAAAGAAGCGGACATCGTCGTCGAGAATTTCCGGCCGGGTCTGCTGGAGAAACTCGGACTCGGTTACGACGTGCTGTCCGCGGACAACCCCGGCCTCGTGATGGTGCGTCTGTCCGGCTATGGCCAGACCGGCCCGTATCGTGACCGGCCCGGCTTCGGTGCGATCGCCGAATCGATGGGCGGCTTGCGGCATATCACCGGGTATCCGGATTTGCCGCCGCCGCGCATCGGCATTTCGATCGGCGATTCGATCGCCGCACTGCACGGCGTGATCGGCGCGCTGATGGCGCTGCATCACAAGCAGGTCAACGGCGGCAAAGGGCAGGTCGTCGACGTCGCGCTGTACGAGGCCGTCTTCAACATGATGGAAAGCGTGGTGCCCGAATATGGCGTGTACGGCATGGTGCGCGAGCGTACCGGCGCATCGTTGCCGGGCATCGTGCCGTCGAACACCTATCCGTGCCGCGACGGCAGCATCGTGATCGGCGGTAACAGCGATCCGATCTTCAAGCGTCTGATGGTGGCGATCGAACGCGAGGACCTCGCCAACGATCCGGGGCTCGCGCATAACGACGGGCGCGTGCCACGCACGCGGGAGATCGACGGCGCGATCGCCGGGTGGCTCGCCACGCGCACCATAGACGAAGCGCTCGCGGTGCTGAACGCGGCCGACGTGCCGGTTGGCCGCATCTATAGCGTGGCGGATATGTTCACCGATCCGCAGTTCATGGCACGCCAGATGATCGAGCGCTTCAAGTGGCAGGACGGCAAGGAAATCACGCTGCCGTCGGTCACGCCGAAGCTGTCGGCGACACCGGGCGAGACGCGCTGGCTCGGTCCCGAACTGGGTGAACATACCGATGAAGTCCTGCAATCGCTAGGTTATGATGCTGACGACATCGCAAGGCTGCATGCGCAACAAATAGTGTGAAGCTTGGCGCGACGCAAGCAGTCGCGCGACGCGGGACACGAACGCGGCGCCCAAGAGCGCCGCGCAAGAAAACACGGCAGCGATAAAAACGGCTGCGAAAGTGGCTGCGAAAGCAGGTGAAGGGCAACCGCGAGCAGCCGCGAAAAAAAGCTTCAAAAAAGCCGCACAACAAAAGTTCGGAGACGACAGACCATGCAACGCAGAACCTTCCTCGCCGGTAGTGCCGCGCTCGCGGGCGCGACGCTGGCAGCTTCGCCGCTCGCTTTCGCGCAAGGCAAACCCGAAACCACCAAAGTAGCGATCGCGGTCGGCGGCAAGAACCTGTTCTACTACCTGCCGCTGACGATTGCCGAGCGTCGCAATTACTTCAAGGACGAAGGCCTCGAGGTCGAGATTTCCGATTTCGCCGGCGGCTCGCAAGCATTGAAGGCCGCGGTCGGCGGCAGCGCGGACGTGGTCTCCGGCGCGTTCGAACACACGCTGCTGCTGCAGGCGCAGAAGCAGATGTTCCGCGAATTCGTGCTGCAGGGGCGCGCGCCGCAGATCGTGCTGGCGGTATCGAAGAAGACGATGCCGAACTACAAATCCATTGCCGATCTCAAGGGCAAGAAGATCGGCGTGACGGCGCCGGGTTCCTCGACCTCGATCATGGCGAGCTTCGTGCTCGCGAAGGCCGGGCTGAGCGCGAAGGATGTCGCATTCATCGGCGTGGGGGCGGGCGCCGGGGCGATCGCCGCGCTGCAGTCGGGGCAGATCGATGCGATTGCCAATCTCGATCCGGTCATGACCAAGCTCGAGCGCACCGGCGAGATCCGCGTCGTGTCCGACACGCGCACGCTCGCCGATACGCGCAGCGTGTTCGGCGGCAACATGCCGGCGGGCTGCCTGTACGCGTCGCAGAGCTTCATTACGAAGAATCCGAACACGACGCAGGCGCTTACCAACGCGATGGTGCGCGCGCTCAAGTGGCTGCAGGCATCGACCGGCAGCGAGCTGATCAACACGGTGCCTGAAGGCTATCTGCTTGGTGATCGTGCCGTGTATCTGGACGCGTGGCAGCATGTGAAGGAAGCGATGTCGCCCGACGGCCTGATGCCCGCCGACGGTCCCGCGACGTCGCTGAAGACCTTGCAGGCGTTCGATCCGAATATGCAAGGCAAGCCGATCGATCTGTCGAAGGCCTGGACCAACGACTTCGTGAAAAAAGCGCTGAGCACGGTCAAGGTGTAAAGCTTGCTCGGGCAGGCGCGCGCGAGGCAGGGCAGACGAGGCGTTGGGTGGGTCCGCCTCGTTCGCGCCGCTCCGGGCGCAACGCGATTTGATGTCGCCGCTACGACACCTCCTCTCATCCAAACCGATCTTCGAACAAGCGAGCCGAACGATGACCGTAGCCGCTCTGGCGCTCGACAACATCACCTGCACGTTCGCCGCGCGCGACAACCGCGCGCAGCGCTACACGGCAGTCAAGGACACCACGTTGCGCATCGCGCCGGGCGAGTTCGTCTCGGTGGTCGGTCCGACCGGGTGCGGTAAATCCACGTTGCTGAACGTCGGCGCGGGCTTGCTGACGCCGTCCTCGGGTTCGGTCAGCGTGTTCGGCGAGCCGCTCGACGGCATCAACCGGCGCGCCGGCTACATGTTCCAGGCCGACGCGTTGATGCCGTGGCGGGCGGCAATCGACAACGTGATGGCCGGCCTTTCGTTTCAAGGCGTGCCGGCGCCGCAAGCGCGCGCCAAAGCCGACGAGTGGTTAAAGCGCGTCGGTCTCGGCGGCTTCGGCGACCGTTATCCGCATCAACTCTCGGGCGGCATGCGCAAGCGCGTCGCGATGGCGCAGACGCTGATTCTGGATCCGGACATCATCCTGATGGACGAGCCGTTTTCCGCGCTCGATATCCAGACGCGCCAGTTGATGGAAAACGAACTGCTCGACCTGTGGGCCGCGAAACGCAAGGCGGTGTTGTTCATCACCCACGATCTCGACGAGGCGATTGCGATGTCCGATCGCGTGGTGGTGTTGTCGGCGGGGCCGGGCACGCACCCAATCGGCGAATTTACGATCGATTTGCCGCGTCCGCGCGACGTCGCGGAAATTCGTGCGCATCCGCGTTTCGTCGAGCTCCATGCGCAGATCTGGAGCGTGCTGCGTGATGAGGTGCTCAAGGGGTATCAGCAGCAACTCAGCGCGGTTTAACGCGCGTGTCGTCTGGCGCTGTGCCGCGCGCGTATGCGCGCCTCACCCAGCGTGTTGTTCCAATCGTCCAAGGCAAACCGAGTCATGTGGAAGACGTTACGCCCGAGGCGGGCGAATCTGGTGATCTGGCAATGGCTGCTGCTCGTGCTGTGCTTCGTGCTCTGGTACGTGCTGACCAGCCCGACGCTGCTGCCGGCGTTCTATTTCGACGATCCTGACAAGGCCGCGTTCTTCTTCGGCGAGCCGCAGAAGGTGTTGCAGCGGATCTGGGAGTGGTTTACGGGCGGCGAGATCTATCTGCATCTATGGATCACGCTGGTCGAGACCGTGCTCGCGTTCGTGCTCGGTACCGCGCTCGGACTCGGCGTCGGTCTGTGGCTCGCGCTCGCGCCGCTCGCGAGCGCGTTGTTCGATCCGTACGTGAAAGCCGCCAACTCGATGCCGCGCGTGATTCTCGCGCCGATCTTCGGCGTGTGGTTCGGTTTGGGCATCTGGTCGAAGGTGGCGTTGGGGGTGACGCTGGTGTTTTTTATCGTCTTCTTCAACGTCTACCAGGGCGTGAAGGAAGTCAGCCCGGTCGTGCTCGCGAACGCGCGCATGCTCGGCGCGAACCGCAAGCAGCTGCTGCGCTTCGTCTATTTGCCGAGCGCGATGAGCTGGGTGTTTTCCAGCTTGCATACGTCGGTCGGCCTCGCGTTCGTCGGCTCCGTAGTGGGCGAGTATCTCGGTTCGGCGCGCGGCGTCGGCTATCTGATTCTGCAAGCCGAAGGCACCTTCGATATCAATACTGTGTTCGCAGGGATTCTGGTGTTGACCGCGTTCGCACTGGTGCTCGACGCAATAGTCGGCATAGGCGAGCGGCGCCTGATGAAGTGGCAGCCGAAGACCGGCGACACCGAGAAACTCTAGTCGCTGCCGGCGTGGGCGCCCGATAAAAAACGGCGTGCGGTTTTAAACCGCACGCCGTTTCCGTTTGCCGCTCGCTCGATCAGGCATCGCTTTGCCATCGATCAAACGCGCCCTCACTCAAGGCGTAATCACTACCTTCCCGATCACGCGACGCTCGGCCATATCGCGCAATGCGCGGCCGGTGTCATCGAGCGAATAGCGGGCGGACACGTACGGCTTGAGCTTGCCTTCGCGGATCCAGCCGGTCATCTGCTCGAACGCGGCGTGATTGCGCTGCGGCTCGCGCTTTGCGAAATCACCCCAGAAGACACCAACCACGCTCGCGCCCTTGAGCAGCGTCAGATTGAGCGGCAATTTCGGAATTTCGCCGTTCGCGAAACCGACCACCAGATAGCGCCCGCGCCAGCCTATGCTGCGAAACGCCGGTTCAGCATACACACCGCCGACCGGATCGTAGATCACGTCCGGGCCTTTGCCGTCGGTGAGCGCCTTGATGCGCTCACGCAGATCTTCGGTGCTGTAGTTGATGGTCGCGTCCGCGCCGTGTTTGACGCAGGTGGCGAGCTTCTCGTCGCTCGACGCCGCTGCGATCACGCGCGCGCCGAGCGCCTTGCCGATCTCGACGGCCGCCAACCCGACGCCGCCTGCCGCGCCCAGCACCAGCATCGTTTCGCCGGCCTGCAACGCGCCGCGGTCGACGACCGCGTGATGCGAGGTGCCGTACGCAAGCGTGAACGCCGCGGCCACGTCGAACTCCACGCCCTCCGCGAGCGGCACGCAGCCCGCGGCCGGCGCCAGCGCCTGTTCGGCGAAGCCGCCCGAACCGGTGTACGCGACCACACGCGAGCCGGGCTTGAACTGCGTCACGCCTTCACCGACCGCACGCACGACGCCCGCGACTTCCGAGCCGGGCGTGAAGGGCAAGGGTGGTTTGAACTGGTATTTGTTTTCAATGATCAGCACGTCGGGGAAGTTGACGGCTGCGGCTTTGACGTCGATCACGACGTGGCCGGGTGGCGGCAAGAGGTCCGGCAGGTCGTCGACGACCAGGCTCTCCGGCGGCCCGTATTGATTACAGCGAATCGCGCGCATCGTGTCTCCATTTCGATCAGGGTTCGCAAACATCAGCAAACTTTCGCAAGCAGTCCGAGTGTAAAACAATCAGCACGACCGTGCGTTTTTATCGTGCGGTGCATCGGCGACGAACGCTCCTGGATCATTCGCCGCAAACGTTGCATGCACGCGTCGCAAACGGCGCGCGCGTAGCCGCCGTGTCGTTCGCGTGCCATCTTTCCTCGGTTACAATCGCCGCATGCGAATCCTACTCAGCAATGACGACGGTTACCTGGCGCCGGGCCTTGCCGCGCTTTACGAAGCGCTCAAGCCGATTGCGGACGTCACCGTGATGGCCCCCGAACAGAATTGCAGCGGCGCGTCGAATTCGTTGACGTTGTCGCGGCCGCTCTCGGTCCTGCGCTCGGCCAATGGCTTCTACTACGTGAACGGCACGCCCACCGACTCGGTGCACATCGCGTTGACGGGCATGCTCGACCATACGCCGGATCTGGTGGTGTCGGGCATCAACAACGGCCAGAACATGGGCGAAGACACGCTCTATTCGGGCACGGTCGCGGCCGCCACCGAAGGCATCATGTTCGGCGTGCCGGCCATCGCGTTCTCGCTCGTCGACAAGGACTGGGTGCACCTCGAAGACGCCGCCCGTGTCGCGGCCGACATCGTCAAGCATTATCTCGAGCAACCGCTGCCCGGACATCCATTGCTGAACGTCAACATTCCGAACCTGCCTTACGACCAGCTCGACGGTTGGCGTATCACGCGTCTCGGCAAGCGCCATCCATCGCAGCCGGTGATCCGCCAGACCAACCCGCGCGGCGAGCCGATCTACTGGATCGGTCCGTCGGGCAGTGCGCGTGACGCTAGCGAAGGCACCGATTTCCACGCGGTCGTCAACGGCCGTGTGTCGATCACGCCTCTGCAGCTCGACCTGACCCACACGCAAATGCTGCCCGCGGCGCGCGACTGGGCGCGCGCCGGCAGCGGCGCTTCATGACGAGCGAGCGCGCCAAGCGCTTTCCGCTCGGCCTCGAGGACCTGGTGCGCGAACCGCGCCGGCCCGAAGGGCGCCCGGGCGAAGTGCGCGCCGCCGTGCTCGCCGCGAGCGCGGCGCTGAATGCGCGTCAGCAGCCGGCGAAGCCCCAAGCGAGAACGCCGGGCAAAGCGCCGAGCGCGCTTCAGCCCAAGGCTCAAGCCGTGCCGCAAGCGAGAGCGCCGAGCCAATCGGCAGCCATTACGCAGCCGAAGCCGCAGGCCGCGCCGTCGACATTGCTGTCGTCATCGATCAAACCGTCGGCCAAGCCCGCAATACTGACCACACATGGCAAGGCCGCGCATACGCCGAGCCCGACTGCGCGCACCGCGCTGAAATCCGCACCGCCCGCCAAACCTGCCGCCCGCACCAACGAACGCATGACGGCGCCGAACGTCGCGTTGAGCGGCGCATTGGCGCTGACTTCGGAACGGGTCCGCGAACGGATGGTCGAACGCCTGCGTGCGAACGGCGTGACCGATCAGCGCGTGCTGAACGCGATGTCGGTGGTGCCGCGCCACATGTTCGTCGACCCGGGCCTCGCGGCCCAGGCGTACGAAGATGCGGCGTTGCCGATCGGTCATCACCAGACGATCTCCAAGCCCTCGGTGGTCGCGCGAATGATCGAACTGGCCGCGGCCGGCCGCGCGTTGACCAACGTGCTCGAAATCGGCACGGGCTGCGGTTATCAGGCCGCGGTGCTAAGCCAGGTCGCGCGCGAAGTGTATTCGATCGAACGCATCAAGCCGCTGTCCGAGCGCGCGAAGACGAATCTGCGGCCGTTGCGCATTCCGAACATACGGTTGCATTACGGCGACGGGCGGCTCGGGTTGCCGTCGGCGGCGCCGTTCGATGCGATCGTGATCGCCGCGGCCGGACTCGACGTGCCGCAGGCCTTGCTTGAACAACTCGCGATCGGCGGCCGTCTGGTTGCGCCGGTCGGCTCGCAGGACGGCCAGAACCAGGTGCTGACGCTGGTCGAGCGCCTCGGGCCTGCGCAATGGCGCGAGTCGCGGCTTGATCGCGTTTTCTTTGTACCCTTAAAATCCGGAGTGATTTGACACCGATGAGTATGTTGCGCGCGATGCAAAGAACCAGCCTGAATGCCCCCATGACCGTAACCCAGCGTAGCGTGTGCGTGCTCGCCTTATCCCTGTTGATGACGGCTTGTGCTTCCCGGCTCGATCAGGCGCCTGTCGTCGACCGCTCCGGCGGCGTGCTCGGCACCCAGGCCGCGCAGCCGGCGGTGCCGCTCGGCCCGCCGCCGCCCGGTTACTACCGCGTGAAGCCGGGCGACACGCTGTACCGGATTGCGTTGGAGAACGGCCAGAACTACCGCGATATTTCGACGTGGAACAATCTGACCAACCCGAATCAGATCGAGGTTGATCAACTGTTGCGCGTCGTGCCCCCGGGTGCGAATACGGCCGGGCTGACGCCGGGTGTCGCGACCGCGCCGATCGGCGGCACTGGCGCGGTGCAGAGTGCGCCGCTCGGCGGTGCATCGACGGGCGCCGCAGCCGGCGCCGCCGTGCCGCCGCTGTACGGCGCGACGGCGAACAATCCGGCCGTGAGCCCGCCGGCCAATCCGAACCCGGCCAGCGAGTCGGCCAACGGCGCTTCCGGCAACGTCGCGTTCGCGTGGCCGGTGCGTGGTCCGCTCCTCGGCACGTTCAACGATTCGACCAACAAAGGTGTCAATATCGGTGGTGCCGCAGGCGACCCAGTGAAAGCTTCCGCGGATGGCCGCGTGGTCTATGCCGGAAATGGGCTGCGTGGTTACGGCAATCTCATTATCATCAAGCATGACGCAACTTATCTCACCGCGTATGCACACAACCGCGCTTTGATGGTAAAAGAGGGAGACGCGGTGACGAAGGGGCAGAAGATCGCTGAGATGGGCAATAGCGATTCCGACCGCGTGATGTTGCATTTCGAAGTTCGCCGTCAGGGTAAACCTGTCGACCCACTGAAGTATTTGCCGCCGCAATAAGCGATACGACCATGCCGAAATCGAAGCGCCGCCCGCCGCAAGCCGAGTCTGAAACGATCAGCCAAGCCACGTCTGCTGCGGTGGACGAAAGCGGCGCTTCGGAAGTGGAAGAAGAGATCGCGGAAGAACGCGATCTCGATGAGCGTCAGAGCGGCGCTGACGAAGCAGGCGACGCCCGTGAAGGTGCGAGCGAAGCCGCGCCGGATGCGGACGATTTCCGTGCGCTGCTGCAAGCCGAGCTGACGGCCGACACCATCCAGCATTATCTGAATCGCATCAGCGTGAAGCCGCTTCTCACGGTCGAAGAGGAGCAGAAATATTCGCGTCTTGCCAAGGCGGGCGAGTTCGATGCGCGGCAGGTGATGATCGAGCGTAATCTGCGGCTGGTCGTCAGTATCGCGAAGGGTTATCTGAATCGCGGTGTGCCCTTGCTCGATCTGATCGAAGAGGGCAACCTCGGCCTGATGCACGCGATCGAAAAATTCGATCCGACGCGCGGCTTCCGCTTTTCGACTTATGCGACCTGGTGGATTCGTCAAAGCATCGAGCGCGCGATCATGAACCAGGCGCGCACCGTACGCTTGCCGGTGCACGTGATTCGTGAGCTCAACCAGGTGTTGCGCGCGAAGCGCCATCTGGAAAAAAATTCGATGAATTCCGGGGAAGCCGCCGAGCGCCGCGATGCCAGCATCGACGACATCGCCTATCTGACCGGCAAGACGACCGACGAAGTCACCGACATTCTCGCGCTGAACGAGCACACGGCTTCGCTGGATGCGCCGCTCGATCTCGATCCGGCGAGCAGCCTGCTCGATCTGCTGTCCGACGACCAGAGCCAGTCGCCGGATGCCGAAGTGCAACATCGCGAGCTGGAAACACTCACGCGCGCATGGCTCGCACGCCTGTCGGACAAGCATCGTCATGTGATCGAGCGCCGCTTCGGACTCAATCACATCGAACCCGCCACGCTCGAAGAACTGGCCGACGAAATGGGCCTCACGCGCGAGCGTGTGCGTCAGATCCAACAGGAAGCGCTCGTGCGTCTGAAGCGCTTCTTCGCCTCCAACGGTGTTCGGAAGGACGCCGTTCTATAACCTGATGACTCCGATTCTTGTTTTCGACATCGAGACGATTCCCGATGTCGCCGGCATTCGCCGCCTCGAAGATTTGCCTCCCACCCTGAGCGACGCCGAAGTGGCCGAGCACGCGTTCGCCGCGCGCCGTGAAAAGACCGGTAGCGATTTCCTGCCGCATCATCTGCAGCGGATCGCCGCGATTTCCTGCGTGTTCCGCGACAACAACGGTTTCCGCGTGCGCTCGCTCGGCACGCTGGAAGATGGCGAGGCGGCGCTGATCCAGTCGTTCTATCGCGTGATCGAGAAGTACACGCCACAGCTCGTGTCGTGGAACGGTGGCGGATTCGACCTGCCAGTGCTGAACTATCGGGCATTGGTCAACGGCATTCCCGCCAGCCGCTTCTGGGATCTCGGCGAGGACGACCGCGAGTTCAAGTGGAACAACTACATCAGCCGCTATCACGCGCGTCATACGGATCTGATGGACGTGCTCGCGATGTACCAGGCGCGCGCCAACGCGCCGCTCGACGCGCTAGCCAAGATGTGCGGCTTCCCCGGCAAGATGGGCATGGACGGCAGCCAGGTGTGGCACGCTTATCAGGATGGCCGCGTCGAGGAAATCCGTAATTACTGCGAGACCGACGTCGTCAATACGTATCTGCTGTATTGCCGGTTCCAACTGATCCGCGGCGCGTTTTCGGCGGCGGAGTATGCTGATGAGATCAATCTGGTCAAGAACGCGCTGGCGCTGGAAGTCGCGCCGCAATGGGCCGAGTATCTGGCGGCGTTCGAGCAATAGTGTCGCACTGCCCGGCAGCCAGGACCGGCCGACGCGGCCGCGCCGGTTCGCCGGCCGCCGCCGCGGTTGACGATCCAAAGGTGAATGGCGAGCGTGGCCGGCTACGGCAGCGCTTCGTCTACAATCTCGCCTTTCCCCAAGTCTGTCAGGAAGTCGCAGGTGTCCCGAACTGCTCCCCATCGTCGCTCGCCGAAGCGCGCCTCGAAATACCAGAAGGCGCCGGCGCCAGCGCCCGTCATCACCGGCAATGAACCGGTCATCGAAATCGTTTCGCTCGATATGGAGGCGCGCGGCGTCGGCCGCACCGAGAGCGAAGACGGCACGCCCGGCAAGGTGATTTTCGTCGAAGGCGC
The DNA here is from genome assembly GCF_902859935.1 of Paraburkholderia fynbosensis. Classification (GTDB taxonomy): domain Bacteria; phylum Pseudomonadota; class Gammaproteobacteria; order Burkholderiales; family Burkholderiaceae; genus Paraburkholderia; species Paraburkholderia fynbosensis. The sequence continues at coordinate 257,968 of NZ_CADIKI010000001.1, read as the reverse complement.
TTTGCCCGGCGAACGCGTCAGCTACTCGACGCATCGCAGCAAGCCGAAATTCGAGCAAGCCGAGGTCGTTCAGGTGTTCCGCGAGAGCGTGATCCGCACCAAGCCGAAGTGCACCTACTTCGATGTCTGCGGCGGCTGCTCGATGCAGCATCTGGATATCCGCGCGCAGGTCGCGGTCAAGCAGCGCGTGCTCGAAGATAACCTGCAGCATCTGGCCAAGCTGCGCCCCGAAACGGTGTTCCGGCCGATTCACGGGCCGGCCTGGGGGTATCGCTATCGCGCGCGCCTCGCCGTGCGTTTTCTGCCGGAGAAGGGCGGGATGCGCATCGGCTTCCACGAGAAGAAGAGCAGCTACATCGCCGACATGAAGACCTGCGAAGTGCTGCCGCCGCATGTCTCGGCGATGCTGATGCCGCTGCGTTTCATGGTTCGCAAGCTGTCGATCTATGACCGCATGCCGCAACTCGAACTGGCGGTGGGCTCGTCGGTCACGGCGCTGGTGGTGCGCAACCTCGAACCGATCACCGCCGCCGACGAACAGGTGCTGCGCGATTTCGCCGACGAGCACAAGGTCCAGTTCTGGCTCCAGCCGGGCGGCCCGGACACGGTCACGCCGCTCTATCCGCTCGACGTGCAACTCGACTACACGCTGCCGGAATACGACATCCGCATGCCATTCAAGCCGACCGACTTCACCCAGGTGAATCACGCGATCAACCGCGTGCTGGTCAGCCGGGCCTTGCGTCTGTTGGCGCCGGCGCGCAGCGATCGCGTGCTCGACCTGTTCTGCGGGATCGGCAACTTCACGCTGCCGCTTGCGCGTGTCGCGAAGGAAGTGGTGGGCATCGAGGGCAGCGAAGTATTGACCACGCGGGCGCTCGCCAACGCTGAGCTCAATGGTGTGGCGGGGCATACGTCGTTCGCGTGCCGCAATCTGTTCGAAGTCACCGCCGACGACCTGCGCGCGCTTGGTCATTTCGACAAATTCCTTATCGACCCGCCGCGTGAAGGCGCGCTCGCCGTCGCCAAGGCGCTGGTGGAAATCGCGCAGAGCGGCAACGGGCCACTGCCGAAACGCATCGTCTACGTGTCGTGCGCGCCGGCGACGCTGGCGCGCGATTCGGGCCTGCTCGTGCATGAGGCCGGTTATCGGCTGGTCGGCGCGGGCGTAGTGAATATGTTCCCGCACACGTCGCACGTGGAATCGATCGCGTTGTTCGAGCGGGAGTGAGCGCCGCTTACGGTCACGGCCGTTATCGGCCGCCTGTTCGGAAACGAGGCAGGCGGCTCGCACAAGTAAAAACGCCACGACCGGAGTCGTGGCGTTTTTATTTCCAGCTGGGGTTCAGTGCGTGGCGCGCGTTAGAACTGCCACCACGACTTCTGCGTACCCGGCCGTGCGTGGCCCGTGATGTACGGGCTGTCGGGGAAGGTGCCGGCCAGCACACGTTTGGTATCGTCGGCCAGTTGCGGCTGATTCAGTTTCTGATACGACAGCATCATGATGTGCAGCGCATCTTCGATAGCCGGTGCGTTCTTGTACTCCCGCAGCGCCAGTTGCGCGCGGTTGATCGCTGCGACATACGCGCCACGGCGATAGTAGTAATCCGCCGCGTGAACCTCGTGCGAGGCCAACGCATTCACGATGTAGCGCATGCGTTGCGCGGCATCCGGCGCATACTTGCTGTTCGGGAACCGGTCGACCACCACCTTGAACGCGTCGTACGACTCGCGCAGCGACTTCGGATCGCGCTCGCTCATGTCCTGGCCGGAGAAGCGGCCGAACAGACCGAGGTCGTCGTTGAAGTGGATCATGCCCTTCAGGTAATACGCGTAAGCGATGTCCGGATGATCCGGGTGCAGCTGGATGAAGCGGTCGATCGCCGTGTCGGCGGCGGCGTTTTCGTTGTCTTTCCAGTTGCAGTACGCGACGTTGATCTGCGCCTGCTGGGCGAAATGGCCGAACGGGTCACGGCCTTCGAGCATTTCGAAGTATTTCGCGCACTTGCCGAAATCACCACCGGACAAGGCGTCGTTCGCCTCCGTATATAATTTGTTGTTGTTCCACGTTGCCGTTTCGTCGGTCTTCTCCGGCAGGCCGTGGCAAGCCGCAACGGCGACGACGGCTGCGGCACACGCAATGTATCCGGCCACTTTCCGGGCCGCCTTCTTGATGGCCGCCAAATTGATCGCCGCTTCAGTGATGGTGTTCAAGGCTCGCATTTTCCAGTCTAGCTTTACGTCCAGGTGACCCAGACTCAATGACCCGCTCAAATACTCCAGGCGCCGCAACCGGCGCCGGGAATAGCAACAAAGATTATAGCGTAAGCGCTGACCCCTCCGACGCGTTGGGCGTCGATTCCCTCGACGACGATCTCGGCAGCGACGCGCTCGCGGCAGCGGGCGCGCCGGCCATGGTGCCGACCGTAGCGAGCCGCGTCGCCGACGAGAGCCCGCGCAGCGTCGTCGTGCCCGACGAACTGGCCGGCGAGCGCCTCGACAAGGTGCTTGCGCGGGTGTTTCCCGAATTCTCGCGCAACCGGTTGCAAAGCTGGATCGAAGGGGAGCGCGTGCGCATCGACGGCAAGCCGGCGAAGATCCGTCAGCCGGTGCCGCTCGGCGCGACCATCGAGCTCGTGCCCGATCTGCTGCCCGAGCAGCTGGCCTTCACGCCCGAGCCGGTGCCGCTCGACATCGTCTACGAAGACGACACGCTGGTGGTGATCAACAAGCCGGCCGGCATGGTCGTGCATCCGGCGGCGGGCAACTGGAGCGGCACCATGCTGAACGGTCTGCTGTACCGCTACGGCGACGCCGCCGCTGGCCTGCCGCGCGCGGGCATCGTGCACCGGCTCGACAAGGAGACCTCCGGCCTGATGGTGGTGGCGCGCACGCTCGAAGCGCAGACCGACCTCGTGCGCCAGTTGCAGGCGCGCACGGTGAAGCGCCGCTATCTCGCGCTGGTGTGGGGCAACATGCCGGAAGAGGGCACGATCGACGCGCCGATCGGCCGCGATCCGCGCGAACGCACGCGCATGGCGGTGGTGACGAGCGCGTCGGGCAAGCCCGCACGCACGCATTTCCGCCGGGTCGATTCGGCGATCTGGCAGCGTCAGCCGGTCACCGCGATTCACTGCGACCTCGAAACCGGGCGCACCCATCAGATTCGCGTGCATTGCGCGCACATCGGCCATCCGCTGCTCGGCGATCCGGTGTACGGACGCGCGCGCGGCAAGCGCTCGGTCACGCCGCTACCCGACGGCTTCGCGCGCCAGGCGCTGCATGCCTGGCGGCTCGGGCTGATTCATCCGCAAACCGGCCGCACGATGCAATGGCGCGCCGACGTTCCGGAAGACATGGAGGCGCTGTCGGCGGCGCTCGGGCTGGGGCGCGACGACGCGGGCGAGTTCGACGAGACGTACTATGAGGAGGACGACTACGACGCATCGCTGGATGATGACGAAGACGCCGCCCTCGATCACGACGACGCCGAAGACGCAGACGATCACGACAAGGACGATCACGCATGAGCCCGAATCTGCCGGAGCTGAGCTTTGCCGATGCCGTGCAACCGGCATGGAACGTGTCGCCGCGCGTGCGCGCGCTCGTCACGACGCGCGACGGCGGGGTGAGTCAGCCGCCGTTCGGCCGCTGGCGCAATGGCGCAGACCAGCCCGGCGGCCTCAATCTCGGCACGAAAGCCGGTGACGATCCGGCCGCGGTCGCGCTGAACCGCAAGCGGCTGCTCGATCTCGCGGGCGTGAGCGAGGCCGCTTGGCTCGAACAGATTCACGGCGCTAGCATCGTGCGAGCTGAAGATGTGCTCGCCCAGGCGCGGGCGGACGGCACGCCGACGCGCGCCGATGCGAGCGTCACCGATCGCCCCGGCACCGTGTGCGTGGTGATGGTGGCCGACTGCATGCCGGTGCTGATGTGCGACGCAGCGGGCCGCGCGGTCGGTGCGGCGCATGCGGGTTGGCGCGGGCTCGCGGCGGGTATTGTCGAGCAGACCGCGCAGCGTGTCGCGCAACTCGCCGGTGTCGAAACGCACGCACTGCATGCGTATCTCGGGCCGTCGATCGGTCCCGGCGCGTTCGAAGTCGGCCCCGACGTGCGTGACGCCTTCATGAACGGTGTCGACGGCGCACAGCGCGACGCCACGGCGAACGCATTCGTCGAGCACCCGCGCAATCCGGGCAAATATCTCGCGAATCTCCCGGTGCTGGCGCGCTTGCGTCTGCAGACGCTGGGCGTGACGCGCGTCGTCGGTGGCGATCTCTGCACGGTGACCGAACGTGAGCGCTTCTATTCGTATCGCCGCGATCGGGAGACCGGCCGTATGGCCGCGCTGATCTGGCTGGACGACGAGGCGCAGACCCTCGCGGACTAATGCGGCTTGCGCCGCTCGCGATTCAGACAAATCCACGCCCGCATGGAGACGCTTCGTACACCGATCCGTCGTCATGCGGGTGAGCTGCATTGGCGAGCGCCCGTGGGCTGGGCCACGCGTTTCGCGGACTCGCGTATGCGGGTTTGTGCCGAGCCGCGCGGCGCATTTTTGCTGCGCTGCCGGAATTCGCGCGGGTGGCGTAGATCTGTCGCATAAAGTGTCTGCCTGCGAACGGATAAATGCACATAAGCCCGTGCAATTTGGGAGCTTTTTTCGTTCGCGGCCCTCTCCAATCACCAGACTTCAAAAAGCGCGATCTGCTACACAGGGAAAACGATAATTAAAAAACTATCGCACTGCGGCAAAATCGGGAACAAGCATTGACATGCCTTGCGATGGGGAGCAAGAATGTTCCTCACGAGCTCCTCGTACATGGGACAGGGCGTGACGAGGTCGCGAGCAATCGCTCACGTGCGCACGAACCTGCCTCTCAACCCGTCCGCAAGGACTTACCGGTCAAAAGCAGGTATGGCAGCTTCTCATTCCTCAGCTTCCCCCAGCACGGACTCCTCGACGGAGCAGACGCAGCAGGCCGGTACGAGCGGCGCAGCGCCCGCCGCCGGCATGCAGCAATTATTCGACACGTGGATGAACGCGTGGCGTTCGCTCGGTACGCCACCCGGCGCGGGCGGCCTGCCGTTCTCCGTGCCCCAGATGCCGCAGGTGACCGGCGCCGCGCAAATGGGCTTCCCCCAGATTCCGTCGTTTCCCGGCATGCCCGATTTCAGCAAACTGGCCGCGGGCGCAATGCCGTCCACGCCGTCGTTCGCCGGGCTGAATATCCCGAGCGCCGCGATTCCGACCGAACGTCTGCAGAAACTGCAAGCCGAGTATTCGCGCGAGGCGATGCAGTTGATCCAGCAGGCCGCTTCGTCGGCGGCCAAAGCGCCCGAGCTCAAGGACCGCCGCTTCAGCGCCGAAGCATGGAGCGCGACGCCCGCGTACGCATTCACCGCCGCCTGGTATCTGCTGAACGCGCGCTATCTGCAGGAAATGGTCGACGCGCTCGACATCGAACCGAAGGTGCGCGAGCGCATCCGTTTCGCGGTCCAGCAGTGGACCGCGGCGGCCTCGCCGAGCAACTTCTTCGCGTTGAATCCCGAGGCGCAAAAAACCTTGCTCGACAGCAAGGGCGACAGCCTGCGCCAGGGCGTGATGAACCTGCTCGCCGACATGCGGCGCGGCAAGATTTCACAGACCGACGAATCGCGTTTCGTGGTCGGCGAGAATCTCGCGAACACCGAAGGCTCGGTGGTGTTCGAGAACGACTTGCTGCAGTTGATCCAGTACAAGCCGCGTACGGCTACCGTGCGCGAGCGTCCGCTGCTGATCGTGCCGCCGTGCATCAACAAGTTCTACATTCTCGATCTGCAGCCGGAGAACTCGCTGGTCGCGCACGGTCTCGATTCGGGACACCAGGTGTTTCTGATTTCATGGCGCAATGCGGATCAATCGATCGCGCATAAAACCTGGGACGATTACATCGGCGAGGGCGTGCTCACCGCCATCGAGACAGTCAGCAAGATCAGCGGCCGCGAGCAGATCAACACGCTCGGCTTCTGCGTCGGCGGCACGATGCTCGCCACCGCGCTCGCGGTCGCCGCGGCGCGCGGCGAACGCCCGGCCGCGTCGATGACGCTGCTCACCGCGATGCTCGACTTTTCCGACACGGGCGTGCTCGACGTGTTCGTCGACGAGGCGCACGTGCAGATGCGCGAGCAGACCATCGGCGGCAAGAACGGTGCGCCGGGCTTGATGCGCGGCATCGAGTTCGCCAACACGTTCTCGTTCCTGCGGCCGAACGATCTGGTGTGGAATTATGTCGTCGACAATTACCTGAAGGGACGCACGCCGGTGCCGTTCGATCTGCTGTACTGGAACAGCGATTCGACCAGCCTGCCGGGCCCGATGTACGTCTGGTATCTGCGCAACACGTACCTCGAGAACCGGCTGCGTGAGCCGGGTGCGCTGACCACCTGCGGCGAGCCGATCGACCTGTCGAAGATCGACGTGCCCACCTTCATCTATGGGTCACGCGAAGACCATATCGTGCCGTGGCAAACCGCGTACGCATCGGTGCCGCTACTCACCGGCCCGCTGAAATTCGTGCTCGGCGCGTCGGGGCACATCGCCGGCGTGATCAATCCGCCCGCGAAGAAAAAGCGCAGTTACTGGACCCTCGAAGGCGACGCCAAAACGTTGCCGCAGAGCGCCGACGAATGGCTCGACGCCGCGTCGGAAGTGCCGGGCAGCTGGTGGCCCGAATGGACCACCTGGCTCGATCAGTACGGCGGCAAGAAGGTCAAGCCGCGTGCCACGGCCGGCTCGGCCGAATTTCCGGTCATCGAACCCGCGCCCGGACGTTACGTGCGGCAACGGGAGTAAAGTTAAAACGCGCATCACGGTGCGGTGTTTGGCGGTGTGAATGAGCGTCCGATTGAGCAGGGCCTTAAGAGCAACGAATTTTTAACTTGACGGGCTGCGGCGCAGTTGGCCGGCGTGCCCGGAGGATATGGAAATGACTGATGTTGTGATCGTATCGGCCGCCCGTACGGCAGTAGGCAAATTCGGTGGATCGCTGGCGAAGATCGCCGCGCCCGACCTCGGCGCAGTGGTGATCCGCGCCGTGCTCGAACGCGCCGGTATGAAGCCCGAGCAGGTGAGCGAAGTGATTCTGGGGCAGGTGTTGACGGCCGGTTCAGGCCAGAACCCGGCACGTCAGGCGCTGATCAAGGCGGGGCTGCCCACGGCGGTGCCGGCCATGACGATCAACGTCGTATGCGGCTCGGGTCTGAAGTCGGTCATGCTCGCGGCCAACGCCATCATCGCGGGCGACGCGGACATCGTCGTCGCGGGTGGTCAGGAAAACATGAGCGCTGCGCCGCACGTGCTGCCGGGTTCGCGCGACGGCTTCCGCATGGGCGACGCGAAGCTGATCGACTCGATGATCGTCGACGGCCTGTGGGACGTGTACAACCAGTACCACATGGGCGTGACGGCGGAAAACGTCGCGAAGGAATACGGCATCACGCGCGAACAGCAGGACGCGTTCGCGGCGCTTTCGCAGAATAAGGCGGAAGCCGCGCAGAAGTCGGGCCGTTTCAACGACGAAATCGTGCCGGTCGAGATCCCGCAACGCAAGGGCGAGCCGCTGCGTTTCGCTACCGATGAATTCGTGCGTCACGGCGTGACGGCGGAATCGCTGGGGAGTCTGAAGCCGGCGTTCTCCAAAGAAGGCTCGGTCACGGCGGCCAATGCGTCCGGTCTGAACGACGGTGCGGCGGCGGTGCTGGTGATGTCGGCGAAGAAGGCCGAGGCGCTCGGCCTCACGCCGCTCGCGCGCATCAAGGCTTATGCGACCTCCGGTCTGGATCCGAAGGTGATGGGCATGGGCCCGGTGCCGGCTTCGCGCCGTTGTCTGGAACGCGCGGGCTGGACGCCGGCCGACCTGGACCTGATGGAAATCAACGAAGCATTCGCCGCCCAAGCGTGCGCCGTGAATCAGCAGATGGGCTGGGACACCTCGAAGATCAACGTGAACGGCGGCGCGATCGCCATCGGCCATCCGATCGGCGCGTCCGGCTGCCGGATTCTCGTCACGCTGCTGCACGAAATGCAGAAGCGCGATGCGAAGAAGGGTTTGGCGTCGCTGTGTATCGGCGGCGGCATGGGTGTGGCGCTGGCGCTCGAGCGCGCCTGAGGACGCCGCGCTGACCGGCGCAGCGAGGCGCCGGCCGGCAGGCAGGCATCATCAGGCAAGGTTGCCGCGCGTCACGGCGAAGCAGGTGGCGCGTGGTATCAGCAGTGGCCTCGTCGGCCGGTCGCCCGGCGGCAGTGGAGATGAAGCACCAGACGAGGGAAGAGGTTGCCGGTCGGCGCCTCGAAAAACGATAACGGAGTGTAGTTTATGACACAGCGAATTGCGTACGTAACGGGCGGGATGGGCGGTATCGGCACGAGCATTTGCCAGCGACTGCACAAAGAGGGCTTCAAGGTGATCGCGGGCTGCGGCCCGAATTCGCCGCGCCGCGTGAAGTGGCTCGAGGAGCAGAAAGCGCTGGGCTTCGATTTCATCGCGTCCGAAGGCAATGTCGGCGATTGGGAATCGACCAAGGCCGCGTTCGAGAAGGTCAAGGCCGAAGTCGGCGAGATCGATGTGCTGGTGAACAACGCCGGCATTACGCGCGACGTCGTGTTCCGCAAGATGACGCATGAAGACTGGACGGCGGTGATCGACACCAACCTGACCAGCCTCTTCAACGTCACGAAGCAGGTGATCGACGGCATGGTCGAGCGTGGCTGGGGCCGCGTCATCAACATCTCGTCGGTGAACGGCCAGAAAGGCCAGTTCGGCCAGACCAACTACTCGACCGCGAAGGCCGGTATTCACGGCTTCACGATGTCGCTTGCGCAGGAAGTGGCCACCAAGGGCGTGACGGTCAACACCGTGTCGCCGGGCTACATCGGCACCGACATGGTCAAGTCGATCCGTCCGGACGTGCTGGAAAAGATCGTGGCGACGATTCCGGTGCGCCGCCTGGGTCAGCCGGACGAAATCGGCTCGATCGTCGCGTGGCTCGCGTCGGATGAGTCGGGCTTCTCCACGGGCGCTGATTTTTCGCTGAACGGCGGTTTGCATATGGGCTGAGTCACCGGCGCGCCGCTCGCAAGGCGGTGCGCTCCGGCTCAGATGGTTCCGGCGGCGTCCCGGTTGCGCAATGGCCCGATTGCGCAACCGGCTGACGCCGTTTCCGCGCTCAACTCGCGCTCAAAGGCGTTACATGACCACTACTACAAAGAAAACAGCCGATCGACTGATCAAGAAATATCCGAATCGTCGGCTCTACGATACCGAGACAAGCACGTACATCACGCTCACGGATGTCAAGCAGCTCGTGCTCGATCAGGAGGATTTCAAGGTCATCGATGCGAAGAGCAACGAGGACCTGACGCGCGCCATCCTGTTGCAGATCATCCTCGAAGAGGAGAGCGGCGGCTTGCCTATGTTCTCGTCGTCGATGCTGTCGCAGATCATCCGTTTCTACGGCCATGCGATGCAGGGCATGATGGGCACGTATCTGGAAAAGAACATCCAGGCCTTCATCGACATTCAGGCGAAGCTCGCCGACCAGTCGAAGAATCTGTACGAAGGCAAGGCGATGAATCCGGAAGTCTGGTCGCAGTTCATGAACATGCAGGCTCCGATGATGCAGGGCATGATGACCAGCTATATCGAGCAATCGAAGAACATGTTCGTGCAAATGCAGGAGCAGATGCAGAACCAGGCGAAGTCGATGTTCGCCACCTTCCCGTTCACGCCGGGCGGCGCGGTTAATGCCGGGAGTGGCGGAAACGCGCCGGGCACGCCGCAAACCGATCCGGAACCGCAGAAGAAGTAATAGCGTGGGGTGTTGCGGGTCGCTTCAACGTGACGGCTTCAAGGGGGCTGCAGCTACATGTGGCATGCGGTTGTTTGCGCCGCCGCCTGCGTCACCTTCGCGCTTCTGCCCACGCAAGCACAGGTGCGTAGCCGCCGCGCGGTACAATCAGCGCTTGAGCGCGCAGGTGCTCTTCCATAGGGTAGGGGTCTTCATGACCCTTGAACCCCTTCCTTCACTTCCCATTCTCGCCATCGTCATCGCTCGAACCGGGCCCGCTTTGCTTTATGTCGCAGATCAATTTCCCCATCGCATCGGGCCCTTCGACTCCGAAGGCCGCACCGGTCAGCCTCGCTTGACCGGCGGATCGCATAAGCAGGCCCCCGCGTGAGCCGGCTGTTTCTCGCCCCGATGGAGGGGCTCGCGGACTACGTATTGCGCGACGTGCTGACCGGCACGGGCGGCTTCGACGGCTGCGTGTCGGAGTTTGTCCGCGTGACGGGCTCGTTGCTGCCCGCCCGCGTCTACGAGAGGGAGGCGCCCGAAGTCCTCCACGGAAGCCGCACCGCGAGCGGTACGCCGATGGTGATCCAGCTGCTCGGCAGCGATCCCGGGTGGATGGCCCGCAATGCGGCGCAAGCGGCCGCCTTGTCGCCATACGGGGTCGATCTGAATTTCGGCTGTCCCGCCAAACTCGTCAATCAGCACGGCGGCGGCGCCATGCTGCTGGCCGACCCCGAGCAGTTGCACCGGATCGTCTCGGCCGTTCGCGCGGCAGTGCCGGCCAACGTCGCCGTGACGGCGAAAATGCGCCTCGGCGTGTCCGATACCGCGCGGGCGATCGATTGCGCGCTCGCGCTTGCGGAAGGCGGCGCGGCCTCGCTCGTCGTGCATGCGCGCACGCGCGATCAGGCCTACCGGCCGCCGGCCCACTGGGAATGGATCGCGCGTATCGACACGGCCGTTCGCGTACCGGTCATCGCAAACGGCGAAGTCTGGAGCGTGGCGGACTGGGAGCGATGCCGAACCGTTAGCGGCTGCGCCGACGTGATGCTCGGTCGCGGCGCCGTGTCGGACCCGTTCCTTGCGCTGCGAATCCGCGGACTGATGGACCCGTCCCCATCCGATGTGGAATGGCGGCGCGTGCTTCGCGATATCGCCGGATATCTGAAGAAGTTGCAGGCCCGTGCGACGCATAGCCACGAGCACGGCCGCGTCAAGAAGTGGCTCAGCTACCTCCAGCGGACCTGGCCACAGGCGGCCGAACTGCACGCAGTGATCCGGCGTGTGCAGGATTCCCGCGAAATTCTCGGTGTGATCGAGCAGGCGCTGGCTTCCGGCACATCGCCGCGCCTATCTCGATGCGAATACGCCGAACAGCTCGATGTGGCCGAAGCCGTGACGGGTTGAGAGCGCTAAAATTCAAAGACTTACGAGCGGTGGCCGTGCCGAACCGCTACAATTCAAGGTTTAACGTCTTCATGCGGTCCCCCATGTCTGTCACCCCTACGATTGCCCCGACCGCCGCGCCTGCAGCCGCGCCTAAAGTCGGTTTTGTCTCGCTCGGCTGCCCGAAAGCGCTAGTCGATTCCGAGCAGATCATCACCCAGTTGCGCGCCGAAGGTTACGAAATTTCCGGTACGTACGACGGCGCGGACCTCGTGGTCGTCAACACCTGCGGCTTCATCGACGAAGCGGTGCAGGAAAGCCTCGACGCAATTGGCGAAGCGCTGAACGAGAACGGCAAGGTGATCGTCACCGGTTGCCTCGGCGCGAAGAAGAGCGGCAGCGGCTCGGGGCTGATCGAGGAGGTGCATCCGAAGGTGCTGGCCGTGACTGGCCCGCACGCGGTCGGCGAAGTGATGCAGCACGTGCACAAGCACCTGCCGAAGCCGCACGACCCGTTTGTCGACCTGGTGCCCGCGGCGGGCATCAAGCTCACGCCGCGTCACTATGCGTATCTGAAGATTTCCGAAGGCTGCAACCATCGCTGCACGTTCTGCATCATCCCGTCGATGCGCGGCGACCTCGTGTCGCGCCCCGTCGCCGAAGTGATGCTCGAAGCGGAAAACCTGTTCAAGTCCGGCGTGAAGGAACTGCTGGTGATTTCGCAGGACACGAGCGCCTATGGCGTCGACGTCAAATATCGCACCGGTTTCTGGAACGGCAAGCCGATCAAGACGCGCATGACCGATCTGGTCGGCGCGCTCGGCGAACTCGCCGCGCAATACGGCGCGTGGGTGCGTCTGCATTACGTGTATCCGTATCCGAGCGTCGACGAAGTCATCCCGATGATGGCCGAAGGCCCATACAAGGGTCACGTACTGCCGTATCTCGACGTGCCGTTCCAGCACGCGCATCCCGAAGTGCTCAAGCGCATGAAGCGCCCGGCCAACGCCGAGAAGGTGATGGAGCGCGTCAAGGCATGGCGTGAGATGTGCCCGGATCTGACGATCCGCAGCACGTTCATCGCCGGCTTCCCCGGTGAGACCGAGGAGCAGTTCGAGACGCTGCTCGACTTCATCCGCGAGGCGGAACTGGACCGCGTCGGCTGCTTTGCGTATTCGCCGGTCGAAGGCGCGAGCGCCAACGAACTCGACGGCGCGTTGCCCGACGAAGTGCGTGAAGAGCGTCGCGCGCGCTTCATGGAAGTGGCGGAGGAAGTGTCGGCGAAACGGATCGCGAAGAAGGTCGGCAAGACGCTGAAGGTGCTGGTCGACGAGATCAACGCCGATGGCGGCATTGGCCGCACCGCCGCGGACGCGCCGGAGATCGACGGCGTGGTGTATATCGCGCCGGCTACCAAGGCGTCCAAACGCTACAAGGTTGGCGATTTCGTGTCGGTGAAGATCACCGGCGCGGACGGGCACGACCTGTGGGGCGAGGTCTAAGCGATGACCGCAAGCATTGCCGCAACGCCGCAAAGCCAGCCCGCAGCGGTCCTCGCCCTCGGCGAAGCGATGATCGAATTCAACCAGTCGGCGAAAGACCAGCCGAACTATTTGCAGGGCTTCGGCGGCGACACGTCGAACTTCTGCATCGCGGCGGCGCGCCAGGGCGCGCGCACCGGTTTCGTGTCGGCGGTCGGCGCGGATCATTTCGGGCGTCTGCTGGTCGATCTGTGGGAGCGCGAGCAGGTGGATACGTCGCTCGTGCGCATCGATCCGCACGCGTCCACCGGCGTCTATTTCGTGTCGCACGGTCCGAACGGCCACGCATTCGACTACCTGCGCGCCGGTTCGGCCGCGAGCCGCTATGCGCCGCACGATTTGCCGCGCGACGCGATCGCCGCGGCCAAGGTCGTGCATCTGTCGGGCATCAGCCTCGCGATCAGCCTGAGCGCCTGCGATGCCGCACTGGAAGCGATCGCGCACGCGCGCGCCAACGGTGTGCGCGTGAGTTTCGACACCAACCTGCGCCTGAAGCTGTGGCCGCTCGCGCGGGCCCGCGCGGTGATGCTCGAAGCGATCCGTCAAACCGACATCTGCCTGCCGAGCTGGGACGACGTCACCGACCTGACCGGCTTGACGGGGCGTGACGAGATCGTCGATTTCCTGCTCGGGCAGGGTCCGCGCGTGGTCGCGCTGAAGCTCGGCAAGGAGGGCTCGTATATCGCGACGCCCGACGAGCGGCGCGTCGTGCCGGGCCACGTCGTCGACGCGGTCGATGCGACCGGCGCGGGCGACTGCTTCGGCGGCGCGTTCATCGCGCGCATTGTCGAAGGCGACGATCCTTTTGCGGCGGCGCGTTACGCGAACGTCGCCGCGGCGCTGTCCACGCAAGGCTACGGCGCGGTGGCGCCGATTCCTTCGCGAGCCAGCGTCGAACGAATTCTGGCGGGCTGAACGCAACGCCATGCGCCGCGACGCGCGGCCCGCCAAGGCAAGATCATCTTAGAGACTTTCACAGACTAAAAGAGGAGCGAGCGATGCAACGGGACGTAGTGGTGGTAAGTGGTGTGCGTACGGCAATTGGCGCCTTTGGCGGCAGCCTGAAGGATGTTTCGCCGACCGATCTCGGCGCGCGGGTGGTGCGTGAGGTACTGACGCGCGCCGGCGTGTCGGGCGACGAAGTCGGCCACGTCGTGTTCGGCAACGTCGTGCACACCGAACCAAAAGACATGTATCTGGCGCGCGTCGCCGCGATCAACGGCGGCGTCGCGCAGCACACGCCCGCGTTGACCGTGAACCGCCTGTGCGGCTCGGGCCTGCAGGCGATCGTCTCGGCCGCGCAGAGCATCCTGCTCGGCGACGCCGACATCGCGATCGGCGGCGGTGCGGAAAACATGAGCCGCGCGCCGTATTCGATGCCCGCCGCGCGCTTCGGTCAGCGCATGGGCGACGCGCGCCTCGTCGACATGATGGTGGGCGCGCTGAACGACCCGTTCCAGTCGATCCACATGGGCGTGACCGCCGAAAACGTCGCGCGCAAATACGACATTTCGCGCGAAGCCCAGGACGCGCTCGCGCTCGAATCGCACCGCCGCGCGGCCCACGCGATCACGAGCGGCTACTTCAAGGAGCAGATCCTGCCGATCACGCTGGCGTCGAAGAAGGGCGACACGGTGTTCGACACGGACGAACACACGCGCATGAACGCGTCGGCGGAAGACTTCTCGAAGCTCAAGCCGGTGTTCGCGAAGGAAAACGGCACGGTGACGGCCGGCAACGCGTCCGGCATCAACGACGCCGCCGCGGCGCTCGTGCTGATGGAGCGCGGTGTCGCCGAGCAGCGCGGCGTGAAGCCGCTCGCGCGGCTGGTGTCGTATGCACACGCGGGCGTCGATCCGGCATACATGGGCATCGGTCCGGTGCCGGCTTCCCGCAAGGCGCTCGAACGCTCCGGCCTGACGGTCGCCGATCTCGACGTGATCGAGGCGAACGAAGCCTTCGCCGCGCAGGCCTGCGCGGTCAGCAAGGAGCTCGGCTTCGATCCGACGAAGGTCAATCCGAACGGCTCGGGCATTTCGCTGGGCCATCCGATCGGCGCAACCGGCGCGCTGATCACGGTCAAGGCGCTATACGAACTGCAGCGGATCGGCGGGCGCTATGCGCTTGTCACGATGTGCATCGGCGGCGGGCAGGGTATCGCGGCGATCTTCGAGCGGATTTGACGCTCGCAGTGAACCGGTAGCAAGCAGGTATCAGGTAATGAGGAAGGAACGGATGCGGGAATCGAAAGCGATGAAGGGCGCGGCGAAGGATGCGCTGAAGGGCGCGACGGCACAGCGCAGTTGGGCAATCATGAGCGCGGCCGCGTTGCTGTGCGCCGGCACGGTGGCGTTGACGCCCGCGCAGGCCTGGGCGGAAAGCGATGCGGTCAAGCAGCTGGCGGCGCCTGCGGCGATCCAGTTGCCGCTCAAGCCGAGCCCCGAGTTCGCAAAATTCCCGCGTTACGCCGGCACGCTGGGCTCGCGTCAGATCGTGCTGCGGCTCGGTGCGAAAACCGACGATCCGTCCGGCGTGCACGGCGAATATCAGTACACCGATACCGGCGAGCTGATCCTGATCGCCGGCGACCGTAATGGCGATACGCTCGAAGTCGAGGAGTCGAACGACGGCACCCATATCACCGGTAACTGGGTCGGCACGTTCGCCGCCGACGGCTCGGTGGAGGGCGACCGCATGAACGTCGACGATTCTGATCCGCAGCCGTTCAATCTGAAGCCGCTCGCGGCGGGGCAGGCGGTGCCTGCTGCGGCGGCCAGAGCCGCGCCCGCAGCGGGCGCGGCGCAGCAACCTTCGGCTAGCGGCCGCGCCGCTGCGTCAGATCCGGCAGCGGCTCCAGCAGCCAAGGCCGGCGGCCAACCGGTGGGCGGCGTCAGCAATCTGCAAACCGGCGAGTGAACCCCCGCTAGGCGAGCCGTCGGTCGATCCGACGCAATTTCGCTGCCTCGTCTACGCTTGCATAGGCGGCGCGTGTGCCGAAACCGCGCGCTCGCCGCTTCTGTCTCGCTTCCGTCCGCTTTTATCCGCTTTTATCCGCTTTTATCCGCTTTTATCCGTTTCTCTCAGCTTTCATCGAACTTCGCCATGACCCAATCCAAACTCAAACGCGGTCTGCAAACCCGCACCGTGCGCGCCGAGGACCAATTGACGCCGGGCTTCGAGTCGTTTTCGATGCCGGTCACGCGAGCGTCGACGGTCGTGTTCCCCGATCTCGCGACCATGCGCGCGCTCGACTGGAAAAACGACGCGCAATGGCGCTACGGCCTGCATGCGACGCCGACTTCGCTCGCGCTCGCGCAGCGCCTCGCCGCGATTGAAGGCGGCAAGCATGCGCTGCTGCAGCCGTCGGGGCTGTCGTCGATTTCGAACGTGTACTTCGGCCTCGTGAAAGCGGGCGACGATGTGCTGATTCCCGATAACGTCTACTCGCCGAATCGCGATCATGGCGACTGGCTGGCGCGCGATTTCGGCGTCAGCGTGCGTTATTACGACCCGCTCGTCGGCGCGGGCATCGCCGATCTGATCCAGCCGAATACGCGCCTCATCTGGATCGAAGCGCCGGGCTCGGTGACGATGGAAGTGGCCGACGTGCCCGAGATCACGGCGGCGGCGCGCGCGCGCAACGTCGTCACGGCGATCGACAACACGTGGTCGGCGGGGCTCGCGTTCCGGCCGTTCGAGCACGGCGTGGACATCTCGGTGCAGGCGCTGACCAAGTATCAGTCGGGCGGTGGTGACGTGCTGATGGGCGCAACGATCACGGTCGACCGCGAATTGCATCTGAAGCTGAAGGCGGCGCGCATGCGCATGGGCATCGGCGTCTCGTCGGACGACTGCTCGCTGATTCTGCGCAGCCTGCCTTCGATGCAGCTGCGCTTCGCGCAGCATGACCGCGCGGCGCTCGGTCTGGCGACATGGCTGAAAAGCCGCCCGGAAATTTCCGCGGTGTTACATCCGGCAATCGCCGACTGTCCTGGCCACGAGTTTTACAAGCGCGATTTCACGGGCGCGGGCGGGCTGTTTTCGGTCGTGTTCGACGAGCGTTACAGCGCGGCGCAAATCGATATGTTCTGCGAGTCGCTCGAGCTCTTCTCGCTCGGCTGGAGCTGGGGCGGTGCGCACAGCCTCGCCATGCCGTACGACGTCGCGTCGATGCGTACCGCCGGGCATTGGCCGCATCGCGGGACCTTGGTGCGGTTCTATATTGGCCTCGAAGAAGAGGCTGATTTGCGTGCGGACATCGAGCAGTGCCTGGCTGCGCTGGATTAGACGGCTGAGTGCGTTCGCTGAGGGGACACCCGCGGTGATGCCATAAGTAAGCCCATCGGGACACGTTTGCCGGCGGGTTTTTTTTGCCCCAATAGCCAGTATGCCTAACAATTTTGGCTGAATAGCCGGGACGAAATCCCGACGCTACGATGGTGCACACCCTGACCAATGGTTGCCGCACGACGGCGAGCCTCGATGAATGTTTTTTTCTGGATGTTGCTCGATCCTGGCGTGCCGATTGTCGGACCAGTCTTCACGCTGGCGCTCGTCGCACCCGCGCACGGCTGGCACGTCGCGAAGGCATTGATCGGCGCCTCGGTGAAAAACGGCCAGCTGTTCTGGTGTGCGATTGGACTGTGGCGCTGGAGCGGGGGAACGGTGAACTGTCGTTGCTGGCGTTCAATATCGTGGGATTTTCGATCGTCGTGCTGTTGTGTTCGCTCAGTGTATGCGACGAGCAATGGGACGCGACTGCCAGTGATCGAACGGCAAGGGCGCGCGCAGAATATTGTCGCGCAGCGCGATGAACCGATGAGCTAGTTACTCGTTTCGCTGAGGTCTGAAAAAAATCAGGTGCGCGTTATGACGGGGGCGCCTGTGGTCACCCTCATCGTTTGCGTCAGCGAGATGGCGCTGCTTCTGCCGCCATTCTGATGCGGTAGCGGGACGGTCCGGATAGACGGTCATGGTGTAGCGCTCACTGCGCGGCACCGCGCGGTCTTTCCTTCGGGCATCAGAACAGCCGCAGCAGCCCGTCCAGTCCAACATGGTTGAACGCCACGCTGGCCGCTTCGCGCACCACCGGCTTCGCGCGGAAAGCGACAGACAGACCGGCGGCGGCCATCATCTTCAGATCGTTCGAGCCGTCGCCCATCGCAATCGCACGGGTCGGTTCGATGCCGAGCGTGGCGCACGTTTCGCACAGCGTGCGCGCTTTCACATTGGCGTTGACGATCTCGCCGATCACATTGCCGGTCAGCTTGCCGTCCACGATTTCGAGCGTGTTTGCGCGCGTGAAATCGAGACCCAGGCGTGCTTTCAGTTTTTCGGTGAAGAACGTGAATCCGCCCGACACCAGCAGTGTTTTCAATCCCGCTTCTTTCGCACCGGCCAGCATCCGCTCCGCGCCCGGCGACAGTTGCAGGCGCTCTTCATAAACGCGTTCGAGCGCGCTTGCGTCGAGACCCTCGAGCAGTGCGACGCGGCGCGTCAGGCTTTCGTTGAAGTCCTTGATCTCGCCGCGCATCGAAGCCTCGGTAATCGCCGCCACTTCGGCCTTCAGGCCGCAGAAGTCGGCGATCTCGTCGATGCATTCGATCGTGATCAGCGTCGAATCCATGTCCATCGCGACCAGCCCGAAGTCGCGCAACTGGCGGCCGGCCTCGACGAACGCGTAGTCCAGTTGATGGGCAGCGCAATAGACCTCGACATCGCCGCGCTGCGCGACGCTTGCGTCCGCGATGCGAAGTGAGTTCGCGTCGATGACGGTGGCGTGCGACCCCCGCGCGAGCGCGATGAGCGTGGTGTGGTGATCGGCGGAAAGAGGCGCGGGGCTTTGAATGACGAGGTTCATGGACGACGCAGTGATGCAGGAAAGAGGGCGCGCGGCGCGCGCGGAAAATCCCGCTATTGTATCGGTTCCGCGGAACGCGCCATCGCGAGCGCCCAGGCGGCGGCACAGGGACGGGGTGCCAGAAAAGGATCGGCACGCCGGGCGGTTGATTGCGCTCCGCCGTTGCATGCGTGCATCACGCTCGTGTGTCGAACGTCCCCGCTAAACGCGAGGGGACCCGCCGCCGTTTCTTCAGCAGCGCCACCAGGCCGCGCGTGCGGAGGGTGCGAACGCGCCCCGCGCAGTACGACGATCAAGCCCAATCACCCGGGCCGGTTCGCATGCGAGTCCCGCTGCACGTGCGTCGTGCAATCCCTCCACGCCCGGTTCATACTGTCGCTTCCAACGACGCCCACCGGCCTGTGCCCGTCCCGACCTTGCGCGCCCGTCACCGCCAGCGCACGTCGGAACAAACACACTGGCACAAGCAACAAGGCGCATCCCTACGGAGACAACCGCATGACCCCGGCGACCGCCAGCGACGCATCCTCTCTTGCACGCGACTTCGACCTTCGCCACCTGAGCCCCGCGTTCTACGCCAATCCCTATCCGGTCTACCACGCGCTGCGCAGCCACGAGCCGATCCGGCGCATGCCCGACGGGTCACTGTTTCTGACGCGCTTTCGCGACGTGCAGGCGGTCTACCGCGACCCGAAAACCTTCAGCTCCGACAAGACCGTCGAGTTCAAGCCGAAATACGGCGACTCGCCGCTCTACGCTCATCACACGACCAGCCTCGTCTTCAACGACCCGCCGCGTCACACGCGCGTGCGCAAACTGATCGCAGGCGCGCTCACCGCGCGTGCGATCGCGGCGATGGAGCCGGGCCTGATCCGCCTCGTCGATGGCTTGCTCGATTTGGCGGCCCGGCGCCGCCGCATCGATCTGATCGGCGAGTTCGCATCGGCGATTCCGGTCGAGATCATCGGCAATCTGCTGGACGTTCCGCATGACGAGCGCGAGCCGCTGCGCGACTGGTCGCTCGCGATCCTCGGCGCGCTCGAACCGTCGCTCAGCGACGCGCAGCTCGAACGCGGCAATCGCGCGGTGAGCGAGTTCGTCGACTATCTGCGCGAACTGGTCGCGCGGCGCCGGCGCGAACCGGGCGACCCGCAGCACGACGTGCTGACGCGGCTGATCCAGGGCGAAGCGGGTGGCGAGCAATTGTCGGAAGCGGAGTTGCTGCAAAACTGCATTTTCATTCTGAATGCCGGGCACGAGACCACTACCAACCTGATCGGCAATGGACTCGTCACACTGACCGACTGGCCCGAGCAGCGCGCCGCGTTGCTGCGCGAGCCGTCGCTGATCGAGTCGGCGATCGAGGAATGTCTGCGGTACGAGAGCTCGAACCAGCTCGGCAACCGCATGGCGAGCGTCGACACCGAGATCGGCGGCGTCGAGATCGCGCGCGGCACGCCGGTCACGCTGTGCATCGGCGCGGCCAATCGCGACCCGGAACAGTTTGCGCAGCCGGACCGTTTCGACATCCGCCGCGATCCGAACCGGCATCTCGCGTTCGGCTTCGGCATCCATCAATGCGCCGGGCTGTCGTTGGCGCGGCTCGAGGCGCGCATCGCCATCGGACGTTTCGTGCAGCGTTTTCCGACGTATCGCCTTGCTGGCGAGCCGACGCGTGGCGGACGCGTGCGCTTTCGCGGCTTCGCGGCCGTGCCGGTCGACGTCGCGCCCGAAGCGGGGCCGGCATAGCGCTGCGCACCGTAGCTTTTGCCGTCCTGACGAAAGTCTTACCGCCCGGGTAGCGGGCCGCGCTTCATCCGAAGCGCCGCGGCGCCACGCCTACACCGCGCCCGGCTTCGTCCGCCGAACCGTGGCACGCTTGCTGCTTCGCTTCAAGTCTTAGGCTACGGGAGCGCACGATGGCACACATGATCTGGAAAGGCGCAATCAGTTTCGGGCTCGTCCACGTGCCGGTGCAGTTGTATCCGGCAACGCAGTCGGAGAAGGTCGGCTTCAATCTGCTGGACAAGCGCACGATCGATCCGGTCGGCTACAAGCAGATCAACAAGCGCACGGGCAAGGATGTGAGCCGCGACAACATCGTGCGGGGGTTCGAGTACGA
The DNA here is from genome assembly GCF_902859935.1 of Paraburkholderia fynbosensis. Lineage (GTDB taxonomy): Bacteria > Pseudomonadota > Gammaproteobacteria > Burkholderiales > Burkholderiaceae > Paraburkholderia > Paraburkholderia fynbosensis. The sequence goes on along the minus strand of NZ_CADIKI010000001.1, from coordinate 237,228 downwards.
AAAGGACAAGTACGTCGTGCTGTCGGACGACGAAATCCGCGCGGCGAATCCCGAGTCGACGCAGACGGTCGACATCCTCGCGTTCGTCGATGCACCCGATATCTCGTTCCTTTACCTGGACACACCGTACTTCCTGACACCCGACCGCAAGGGCGACAAGGTCTATGCGTTGCTGCGCGAAGCCATGAAGGCGTCGGGCAAGGTCGGCGTCGCGAGCGTCGTGCTGCACAACAAGCAGCATCTGGCGGCGCTGATTCCGGTCGGCCCGGTGCTGGCGCTGAACACGCTGCGTTGGGCCGCCGAGGTGCGCGGCTTCGACGAATTCAAGCTGCCTCCGGAAGGGATGAAGGCCGCGGGTGTGTCGGCGCGGGAACTCGACATGGCGAAGAAGCTGATCGACGACATGAGCGATGCGTGGGACCCGTCGCAGTATCACGACACGTTCCGCGACGACATCATGGCGCTGGTCGATCGCAAGATTCGCGCGGGCAAGACCGAGGAGATCACCGAGGTCGAAGCGCCGCACGAGTCGCGGCAATCGGCCGATATTCTCGACCTGTCCGATCTGCTCAAACGGAGCCTGGGCCGAGGCAAAGGCAAGCCGGCGACAGGCGCTCGCAAGCGCGCGGCAGACGATGACGACGATCAGGACGACGCCGAGGCTGACGGCAAGGCTTCGACGCCGGCGCGAAAGAAGCCTCGCACGTCACGCGCGGCGAGCACGCCACGCAGTCGCGGCAGCCGCAGCGGTGCTGCTGGCACTCGGGCGACGGCCGCCAAAACCGCAGCGGCGCCAGCGGCCCGCAAGCGGCGCGCGGCCGCATGAACGCCCGCCCACCTAGGCGTCGCGCTGACGGTTAGCGCCGCGCCCTATCCACTTTGGACGACGTCATCGCCATGAACGACAGACTCGACCTCTACAACCGCAAGCGTCGCTTCGACGAAACGCCGGAGCCTGCCGGCACCCGGAAGGGCTCGAAGCGTTCCGCCGGCCGCAAAACGGCGGAACGCTCGAACGACCAGACGCTCGCTTACGTGATTCAGGAGCATGACGCGCGGCGGCTTCATTACGACTTCCGGCTCGAACTCAATGGCACGTTACTGTCGTGGGCGGTGCCGAAGGGGCCGAGTCTCGATCCGTCGGTGAAGCGGCTGGCGGTGCACGTCGAAGATCACCCGGTCGAATACGGTTCGTTCGAAGGAGAGATCCCTGCGGGCAACTACGGGGCGGGCAGCGTGCTCGTGTGGGATCGCGGCTCGTGGGAGCCAGTGGGTGGCGCGGCGGAGGCGGCGCGCTCCTATGCGGCGGGCAAGCTCAAGTTCCAGCTTCACGGTGAGAAGCTGCGCGGCGGCTGGGCGCTGGTGCGCAGTCACATGCGCGGCAGCGGCGACAAGGAACAGTGGCTGTTGATCAAGGAGCGCGACGATGAAGCGCGCGACGAGAGCGAGTATGACGTTCTGAAGAAGCGTCCCGGGAGTGTGCTCGGTGGCGGGTCGGCAGCGGGGAGTGGGGCGAACGCGAGAGGTGCTGCGGGCAAAATCGCGAGCAAGGGGAAAGGGAAAACCGCAAGCGGGCGGCCGAGTAAAACTGCGCTCGTCAGCGAAGGCGAAATTGCAAACGAGACTCCCGGCAAAGGCAGGAAACGGAAGGACGCAAGCAGCACGGCAAGCCACACAAGATCCGCATCGTCGAGCCGCGCGGACCCGAAGCGGCCCGACATCGTCTCCACCCGCACCGGGGAGTCTCTGCGCGAGCTCGCCGCGTCGCCGTCGATCGAAGGGGCCGTCAAGGCTCGTTTGCCCGCCACGTTCAAGCCGCAACTGGCGACGCTCGTCGATGCCGCTCCACCTGGCGACGACTGGGCCTACGAAATCAAGTTCGACGGCTATCGCGTGCTGGCGCGCATTGAGCGTTCGGTCAAAGGCGGCGCCGTCAAGGTATTCACGCGCGCGGGCAACGACTGGACCGCGAAGTTCGGCAAGCAGGTTGAGGCGCTCGACCAACTCGGCCTCGAAAGCGCATGGCTCGACGGCGAAGCGGTCGTGCTCGACGAGCAGGGCGTGCCGAGTTTTCAGGCACTGCAAAACGCGTTCGATTCGAACCGTCCGCAAGACATCGTCATCTATCTGTTCGACGTGCCGTTCCTGAACGGCTACGACTTGCGCGGCGTGCCGCTCGAACAGCGCCGCGCGATTCTGCGCGCGCTGCTCGACGAGGTCGACGACAGCGTACTGCGCTTCTCGAACGACTTCGCGTTCAGTGCCGGCGAACTGCTCCGGAGCGCGTGCGACATGGCCCTCGAAGGCATCATCGGCAAGCGGCGCGACAGCGGCTATCTGTCGGGGCGCTCGCAGACGTGGATCAAGTTGAAGTGCCGGCGGCGCCAGGAGTTCGTGATCGGCGGATATTCGGAGCCCAGCGGCAGCCGCGCGGCGTTCGGGGCGCTGCTGCTCGGCGTCTACGACGGCGAGGGGCGGCTGCGCTACGCCGGGCGGGTCGGCACGGGCTTTGACGCCGCGCTGCTGCGCACGGTCAAGAAAGCGCTCGACGCCCACGAGACGAAGCGCATGCCGTTCGCCGCCGCGCCGCGCGAGCGCAGCCGCACGCCGGTGCACTGGGTCGAACCGGTGCTTGTCGCCGAATGCAACTTCGCCGAGTGGACGAGCGACGGCATCGTGCGCCAGGCGTCGTTCGTGAGTCTGCGCGACGACAAGCCGGCGCGGCAGATCGTCAAGGAAACATCCCGCCAAGGAGCCGACGTGCAACAGCAAACCGATAACGGGTCCGATGCCGCGCCGAAGAAGCGGGCGGTGTCGAAGGCGGCCGGGTCAAAGACCTCTGCTTCGCAGACTACCGCCTCAAAGACCGCTGCTTCAAAGACCACGACCGCAAAGACCACGACCGCAAAGACCGCTGCGAAAACAACCACCCGCAGCGAAGTCGCAAGCGTGCGCATCTCCCACCCCGACCGTGTCATCGACAAAAGCACCGGCACGCGCAAGATCGACCTCGTGCGGTACTACGAGTCCGTCGCCGACTGGATGCTGCCGCATCTGCAGGACCGGCCGGTGTCGCTCGTGCGTGCGCCCGAGGACATCGGCGGCGAGCTGTTCTTTCAGAAGCACAGCCAGAAGCTATCGATTCCGAACGTCACGCAGCATCCCGGCCTCGACCCCGACCATCCGCCGCTGATCACCGTCGAGACGATCGAGGCGCTGGTCGGCGCGGCACAAATGGGCACGGTCGAATTTCACACGTGGAATGCGCTCGCCGCGAATATCGAAAAGCCCGATCGCATGGTGTTCGATCTCGACCCCGACGCGGGGCTCGGCTGGGAGCGCATGATCGAAGCCGCGCAACTCACGCGCTCGCTGCTCGACGAACTCGGCCTCAAGTCGTTCTGCAAGACGAGCGGCGGCAAGGGCCTGCATGTCGTCGTGCCGCTCGCGAAGCAAGCCGGCTGGGACGAGGTGAAGGACTTCTCGCAAGCCATCGCGCAACATATGGCGGCGACGCTGCCCAAGCAATTCAGCGCGAAGATGGGCGCGCAAAATCGTAAGCAGAAGATCTTCGTCGACTATCTGCGCAACAACCGCGGCTCCAGCACGGTGGCTGCATTCTCGGCACGCGCGCGGCCGGGGCTGGGCGTGTCGGTGCCGCTTTCATGGGACGAGGTCGCTGCCACCACGGGCGGCGATCAGTGGACCATCGAGAACCTGCACGAGCGTCTCGCCGATCTCGCAAGCGATCCTTGGGCGGATTATGCGAAGACGCGCCAGCGCATTACCGCCGCGATGAAAAAACGCCTGGACGGAGCGCGATGAGCGTTTGCCAGCCGATTTCACTCAATACGGGAAGGAGCACATCATGAAGACCTCACCGCAATCGTCGGACGGCGACAAGCAGGCCGATCCGCATGGGCAAAAGCACCCGCGTTCGTTGCAGGACGCCGCCGCGCCGCTGCCGCATGAAACCGATCAGGAGCCGGAATCGCAGCACGAGGACGAGCCGCGCCATATCGGCAAGCAGGCGCATCGGGATCTCGAACACGGCCTGAAAGACACCGACCGCCGTGGCGGCGACGAGTATCAGCAGCAGACACAGAACGATACGCACACCGATGTGAATTCGGACGGCAAGCAGGGCGATGCGGGGCGGCCAAGCAAGCGCTGATGGAGAGGACGTGGAGCGCCGGTGGACGGGTGGGTGGAATCGGGCGCGGTGTTGCCGCTGGTTCGGCTCAAGCCAGCTCGAACCCAATCTCACTCAGCCTCACCATCCCAATAAGGCGGATCGCCAAAATGCGCTGCCAAAAACTCGATGAACGCGAGCGTCTTCGGTGGCACGAACGCGCGGCTCGGATACACGGCCCAGATCGCCACCTGCTCGGCGAGCGGATAGGCGTCGAGCACGCTGACCAGGGTGCCGCTGCGCAAATAGGGCGCCACGTCCCACGTCGATTTCAGCGCGATGCCGAAACCTGCGAGCAGCGCATCGCGGATCACCTCGCCGTTGTCGGTGACGAGCCGTCCGCTCACGCGCACGTCGAGCGGCCCGGCAGGCGTAACGAAGGCCCAGTCGCGCTGGTCCGACAGAATCATGCATTCGTGCCGCGCGAGATCTGACGGGTGACGCGGTATGCCGTGTGCGGCGAGATAGGCGGGCGCCGCGCACAGCACCCGCCGGTTCACCGCGAGGCGCCGCGCGACCAGCGACGAATCCTTCAGCACGCCAACGCGGATCGCCACGTCGATCCCCGCATCGACGAGATCGACCAGTTGATCGGTGAGCCGCAAATCGACGCTGACGCCGGGATGGCGGCGCAGAAACTCGCTGATCACCGGCGACACGTGCTGCCGCCCAAACGACGACGGCATCGACACCCGCAACCGGCCCTGCGGCTCGGCTTGCGCACGGCCCACCGACGCGCGCGCGGCGGCCGCCGCGTCGAGGAGCGCTTCGGCGCGTGTCATGAACACTTCGCCGTCCTGCGTGAGACTGATGCGGCGAGTCGTCCGGTGCAGCAGGCGCGCGCCGAGGAGCCGTTCCAGTTGGGCGATCCGCGAGCTCGCGACCGCCGCCGACAAACCGAACTCGCGGCCGGCGGCCGACACGTTGGCGAGCAGCGCGGCACGCACGAACAGGGCGACGTCGAGCAGATCGAGCCGCTCCCGTTCGCTGGACGAGGATCGCGCGGTGCGATCGGAAAGAGTCATTATTCGGAAATTAAAAAAGATGTTTAAGGCATTATGCCGGTGTTAGAAGAGTAAGAATCGCCGTAGGATGCCGCCCATGGATCGACGGCAAGGTTCGCCGGTCCTCCATCTCATTGAAACGGACAGAACAGGAGTCTCCATGAAAGCCGTCGGTCTCTACCGTTACTTGCCGATCGATCAAACCGAAGCGCTGGTCGACGTCGATATTCCGACACCCGAAGCCGCCGGGCGCGACCTGCTGGTGAAGGTCGAGGCGATCTCCGTCAATCCGGTCGACACCAAGGTGCGCGCGCCGAAAGACAGCGTCGAAAAGACGCCGCGCGTGCTCGGCTGGGATGCCGCCGGCACGGTCGCCGCAGTCGGCCCGGACGTCACGCTGTTCAAGGTCGGCGATCCGGTGTTCTACGCGGGCAGCATCACGCGGCCGGGCGCGAACAGCGAGTTCCATCTGGTCGACGAACGGATCGTCGGGCGCAAGCCGGCGTCGCTCGATTTCACGCACGCGGCCGCGCTGCCGCTGACCGCGATCACCGCGTGGGAAGCATTGTTCGACCGCCTCGGCGTGTCGCCGCAAGGCGCGGACGAAGGCCGCACGGTGCTGATCTTCGGCGGCGCGGGCGGGGTCGGCTCGATCGGCATTCAACTGGCGAAGCAGTTGGCGAAGCTGAAAGTGATCGCGACCGCGTCGCGTCCCGAATCGGCGAAATGGGCGACCGAACTGGGCGCGGACCATATCGTCGATCACTTCGGCGACATTCCCGCGCAGTTGAAAAAGCTCGGCATCGAGCAGGTCGATTACGTGCTGATGTTCAACGACACCGACAAGAATTTCCCTGCAGCCGCGGAGATCATCAAGCCGCAAGGCGGCATTTGCACGATCGTCGAGAACAGCAGCCCTGTGCCGGTCGAACTGCTGAAGGCGAAAAGCGCCGCGTTCCATTGGGAGTTCATGTTCACCCGTTCGATGTTCGGCACGCCCGACATGATCGAACAGCACAAGCTGCTGACCGAAGTCGCGCGCCTCGTCGACGCGGGTGTGCTGCGCACAACCGTCGGAGAAGAACTCGGGACGATCAACGCGGCGAATCTGCGCCGTGCGCATCGGCTGCTCGAACAAGGGCGCGCGATCGGCAAGCTGGTGCTCACGGGCTTCTAAGGCGCGCAGCGCGCGAATAGTGTGGTCGATAGGGCCGGCGCGGCAGCGATGTGCGCCGGCCATGTTCATTTGCCGCGCATCATGCGAGACAACGCAATGGGATGTGCGGCGGCACGGTGCGGTCGAAGCGGCGGCCCGAACCTCCCACTATCCCGGCGTTTCGCCGATTGCACACGCAGAAAACGCGTCCCTGCAAGCGGGTTAACACCCGAGCCTATGCGGCGCGCGCGGCGCCGCGCTTGGCGTTAGACTGGCGGTGCATCATGCGAAAACAGTTGCGTGTCTCGCGCGCCGGTTCGCCGGACCAACCGCCTCAATCGGCGGTGCAGCACAGACAGTAGCGTTGAAGCGGGGCGCGCAGCGGCACAACAACGAGGTGACAGTATGAGCTCCAGCTTCAAACTCTCCGCCGTTTCAGTTGTCGCTTCTCTCGCTTGCGCGCTCGCGCCCGTCATGCTCGTGCCCGCGGCTCACGCGGCCACGCCGATCACGGTGACGTCCCAGTCCGCGCTCGACGGTCCGATCCGCTACACGGTTCGCGTCACGTCGAAGCAGTTCGGCAACTCACAGGAAACCCGCACGATCCGCTCCGGCGAGACCGACGACTTCACGTGGAAGACCGTGCCGCCGGGCGGCCCGGTGGCCGGCACGGATGCGTGTCCCAACTATGCGTCGCTGCCGGTCGACACCAACGGCGCGATGATCCGCCAGACGCAGATCCGCTTTGCGCCGGTCGTCAGCAGCGACGGCACGGCGAGCGTGCAGATGAACTTCCAGGCGCAGACGCCGCGCGGTGTGAAGACCGTGACGAGCGGCGGAAAAACGCTCAAGTGTCCGAACGATGTGCGCATGAGTCAGATTCTGCGCTTCACGATGCCGGTCAATGGCAGCACGAAAACGCTCACGCTCAGCGACGGCACCGAAGTGGCGGTCAGCGCCAAGCGCTGAACCCGGTTGAAGAGAATCGCGGTGGCGTCGGCGGCGCGCTGCAGGTGTGCCGCTGGGTGGATGAGCGGCCCTTTACGGCGATGTCCTCGGCGCCCCACGTGAACCTCGCGCGCCGCTGCGGCGTCAAGCGAGTTAGCCGGGGCGTATCGAGCGAATCTGAGCATGTCTGCCGCTGCGCCTTCGCGCGAAGTTTGTCACGAGGTGTTTAGCACTGACTGAGCATGCCTAGCCGCCGTGCTGTGTTGGTGAGCGAGACATTGCTCAGCCGCCAGGCACGGCCCGTCTGCCCACCCCTCACCGCCGCTTCACCGCCCGCTCCACCAGCCGCGCCGACAAAAACCGGTGCTCCGCCGAAAATAGCCGCCGGTATGTCAGCAGCACCGCGCCCACGGTCCCCAGCGACGATGACGCCGCGATCAGAAACATAATGACGATCTGATAGCGCACCGCCTGCAGCGGCGACTGCCCCGCCAGCACCTGGCCCGTCATCATGCCGGGCAGGCTCACCACGCCGACCACCGCCATCTGGTTCAACGTCGGCATCATGCCTGCGCGCACGGCCTGCTGCGCCGGGGCCTGCGCCGCTTCCCAGCGCGTCGCGCCGAGCGCGAGCGCCATCTCGACGCGATCGCGCCGCGCCGTCAATTCCTCGGTCATCCGTTCGATGCCGAGCGACACGCCGGTCAGCGTATTGCCGAGGATCATTCCGAGAATCGGAATCGCATATTGCGGTTCGTACCAGGGATGAATGCGGATTACGACGAACAAACCGACCGCGGCCACCAGCCACGAACTGACCCAGATCGACAGCACGCTGTCGGCGCGCTGCCCGGCATAGGTACGGCTGCCGCGCCCCGCGCCCGCGAAGCCGGCGATCAGCGTCATCACGATCATCAGCGGCAGCACGACGTACCAGCGGCCGTAACTGAATACCCAGCCGAGCACATAGCCGATCGCAAGCAGTTGCACCACGGTGCGCAGCGCGGCCCACGCGAGCTTGCGTTCAAGATCGAGCTTCAGCGCCACCGACACCGCGCCGTTGACGACGATCAGCAGCGCGGCGATCGCGACGTCCCACAAAGTCAGGTTCTGCAATGTCATGGCGCGGGCTCCTGATGCGCGGACATCGGCGCGGTGATTTCGTCGAGCGTGCCGGCGCGCATCGTCAGATGGCGTTCGCTCATGCGCGCCGCTTGCGCCGAATCGTGCGATACCCAGATCGACGCATGACGGCCGGGATCGGCGTCGAACCACGCGCGCACCAGAGCTTCGATCGCGAGCGACGACGCCGGGTCGAGCGATGCGGTAGGTTCGTCGAGCAGCAGCACCTCGGGTGCGAGTTGCAGCACGCGGATCAACGCGGTGATCTGCGCTTCGCCGCCGGACAGTTCGCTCGCGCGTTTGTCGAGAAAATCGTCGGCACGGCCCGCCTGCGTGGCGAGACTAGTCGCCCGCGCGCGATCGAAGCGCACGTCGCGATAGGCGCGCAATTCGAACGGATAGCGCAGGTTGTCTTCGACACTGCCGTCGAGCAGCGCGGGACGCTGCCGGATATAGGCGACGTTGCGCCGGTAACGCGGAATCGCGGTGCGCTCGACCGCCGCACCGTGCCACAGCATGCGTCCCGCATCGAGCGGATCGAGCAAGGCGAGTGCGCGCAGCAACACGCTCTTGCCCGAGCCGGACGCACCGGTGATCGCGACCCGCTCGCCGGCGTGCAGCGCGAAGGTCGTCGGCTGCAGCAGGGTCTGGCCGCGCAGCGCATCACGCCGGACCATACCGTCGGCGAGGACGAGGGGAACATCGGTCATAAGCTGGATCGTAGTGGGTTGTGCCGCGGCCTGGATCACCTGCGAGGCGGCGCGCCGTGCCGCCGATTCGCTGTAGCGGGGTGCAGCATGATAAAACGACAACGCGACCGACAACGCGATCCATCGCGAGGCGCCGGGCATGATATCTGCTGCCCGGTCCATCACGAAGAACAATGACGGAGCTTCGCAATGGCAGTGTCGAGCATCGGACGGCGAATCGGAAAAGTCATCGCCTGGCTGCTGGCGACCATCGTCCTTCTGATTATCGCGCTGATCATTTTTATTTTGACCTTCGACTGGAATCGCGCCCGGCCTTATGTCAACGACAAGGTCACGCAAGCTATCGGCCGGCCGTTCGCGATCAACGGGGACCTGAAGGTGGGCTGGCGGCATCCGGTGGGCGAGAGCGGCTGGCGCGGCTGGGTGCTCTGGCCGCGCTTCTCGGCGGCCAATATCACGGTGGGCAATCCCGACTGGACCAAACAGCCGAACTTCGCCACGCTCGATGAAATCGATTTCCAGGTCAAAGTGCTGCCGCTGCTCGCGCACGACATCGTGATTCCGGCGATCAACCTCGTCAATCCGTCCGTCGATCTCGAACGTCTGCTTGACGGGCGCAACAACTGGACTTTCAAATTGCCTGCATCGACCGGGCCGTCCGAATGGAAGCTCGATCTGCACGACATCGCGTTTGCGAAGGGCAATATCGCGCTGTCCGACCAGCAGAAGAAAGTCGACGCGCAGATGGTCATCGACACGCTCGGCCAGCCGATTCCGATCGGTGAGGCGATCAAGCAGCAGGAGGCGGCCTCGCGCAGCGCGTCCGCGCAGGCGATCGGCAAAACGGGCGCGAGCAGGCTGACCGCGCAGGCGAATGCGCAGGCGGCATCGGAGGCCGCGGCGGCATCGGCGGCAGCCGCCTCGGCCGCCTCGGGCGCCTCGGCGACCGATATCGATGCATCGGGCGCAAGCGCGGCGACGGGCGCCTCGGGCGCGCTGACGGCCGGCGGTTCGCGCGTGGCCAGTGAGAGCGCAGCCGCATCGGGGGCGAGCGAAACGAAGGCACAGCAGAACGCAGCGGCAGGGGCGAAGCGGGAGGTCCCGCCGTATGCGATCGGCTGGACCATCAAGGGCACCTATAACAAGACGCCGGTGGCGGGCAGCGGCAAGGTGGGCGGCGTGCTGGCGCTCCAGGACGCGAACCGGCCGTTCCCCGTGCAGGCCGACGTGAAGGCGGGCGACCTGCACGTGGGCCTCGTCGGCACGATCACCGATCCTGCGCATCTCGCGGCGGTCGATCTGCGCCTCTGGTTGCAAGGCAACAGCATGGCGCGCCTCTACTCGCTGACGGGCGTGACCTTGCCCGACACCCCTCCGTACGCGACCGAGGGCCGGCTAATCGGTCAATTCAGGTCGAGCGGCAACGTCTTCAAGTATGAAAATTTTACAGGCCGGGTCGGCGGAAGCGACCTGAACGGTTCGTTGACCTATACGGCGCGCGAGCCGCGTCCGTTGCTGCAGGGCGAACTGGTGTCGCATCTGCTGCAGTTCTCGGATCTGGCACCGGTGATCGGCGCGGATTCGAACGCGAGCAAGGCCAAACGCGGCGATGCGAAGGCGCAGCCGAGCGGCCGCGCGCTGCCGGTCGAGGAATTCCGCACCGATCGCTGGAAGGCGATCGACGCCGACGTCAGGTTCACCGGCCGGCGCATCGTCAAGACGACGGACCTGCCGATTACGGACCTGTACACGCATGTCGTGATGACCGATGGGGTCCTCTCGCTGGAGCCGTTGAAATTTGGCGTGGCGGGCGGCTCGCTCGCATCGGACATCCATCTGGACGGCAGCGCGGTGCCGCTGAAAGGGCGCTTCTCGACCTCGGCGCGGCATCTGAAGCTCAAGCAGTTGTTCCCGAACTTCAAGACGATGCAGAACGCGCTCGGCGAGATCAACGGCGACGCCGCCTTGACGGCGACCGGCAATTCGCCGGCGGCGCTCGCGGCCACTTCAAACGGAGAATTGAAGGCGCTGGTGACGGAGGGCACGGTGAGCCGTCTGCTGATGGAAGCGGCGGGGCTGAACGTGGCGAACGTCGTGTATGAAAAACTGTTCGGCAATCGCGACGTGAAGATCAATTGCGCGGCCGCCGATTTCGTCGCGACCAACGGTGTGCTCGAATCGCGCATATTCGCACTCGATACCGACGACGCGGTGATCAACATCGACGGCACCGTCAATCTGCGCGACGAGACGCTCGATCTTGGCGTGCATCCACATACCAAGGGCTTCCGGGTGTTTTCGCTGCGCTCGCCGCTGTACGCGAAGGGCACCTTCAAGGACCCGCACGTCGGCGTGAATGCGGCGGCGCTCGCGCTGCGAGGCGGCGCGGCCATCGGGCTCGGCCTGATCAATCCGTTCGCGGCGCTGATTCCGCTGCTCGCGCCTAGCAACAACAAGCCGCTGCCGTGCGCGCAGTTGCTGTCGCAGGTTCGTCAGGCGCCGACTGCGCCGCCGCCAGGCGTCAAGCAGAAGCCCAAGGCGCCGCTGTCTCTGGAAGGCGCGCCGGTCAACAAGTCCGTGGGCGGTGCATCGTCTCCCGCCGCGGTGAATCGAAAGCCCGCTGTCATGTCACCGGCGAGCGCGGCCGAATATAAGGGGAGCTGATGTTTTCCATGCTGCCGGTACTGCCCGCGGACTGGCTGAGCTGGAGCGTCGGCGGCGGCCTGTCGTTCATCTTCCTGTGGCTGATCAGCGTGCCGCCTCCGCGCGGCCACGCCGACGAATCTATCCCGGAGTAACGGACAGCGGCACGCCGCCTATGGGGCGCACGCGGTCAACGCGGTGCCTGACATGGCAAGTTCAACTGAAGAGAGGGGATGCAGCGCCACCCGGATCACACCGGTGGCGCTGCCGGATGCGGCAAGTGCAGGAATGAACCGCTGGGGCTATCGCAACGTCTCTACCGGAGCGAGCGCGGTGTGGCATCGCCCGCGGCATCCTGCCGACGCACACCTCGCCGCGAACCGACTCGCGTAGCGCCGAATTCCGTGAGAATCTTGCCGCGCGCGCGGCTGGCGAAGACAAGGAAGCCGAAGCCGTCCGCCTCGTACCAGTACCCGCCGTTCTCGAGCCCGTCGAGCGGCTGTTCCAATGCATTGGTGATGGATTCGATGCAGCGTCGCCTCAATTCGGCGGCCGCCGGATAGGGCGGTTGCGCGCCGCGCACGCTGCACAGGAGCACGTCGAGCCCGGGCAACACATGGGCATACAACACCGGCTCGTCTTGTGCACGAGCACGCGCAATCTTGGTGTCGAGCTGGCCGAACGGTTTGAAATGCCGCAGTACCGCGAGGAACGACTCATCGCCGTCCACCTTCGCGCGTCTACGCTTTTTCGGGAAGGACATAAAAATTCGCCTGAAAAAGAATTGCAAGAAACGCTGCGTCCTCATGCGACAACTCCCGGCTTCGCGCGCCGCACGTCGATCTTTTATAGCATACGACAAGGTCGGATTCACGATGAATCGACGCCTTTGCCGCCTCATCGCCTCCCGCACGAATCATGCCGAACCGCCTCGCCGCGCGCTTTCGCATCCCAGCACATCTGTTTCCATCATAGACGCACGAGCCGCCGAAAAAACATCCAATAACAATAAAAAAGTCATTTTTATGTGGGCGAGCGCATCTTGCGGTCGCGTTGAAATATCTTGCGTTCACGTCGATAATGGCCCGGCCGGCTGCATTGCGCAGCGCGCGGGGCGCTCGCCTCTGGCGCTTCAGCGGCGCGCGCGCAACCGGTGCTCGCGAGCCGCCTCGGCACGAACGACCCTTCGGGCGAAACATGAAATTATTCACGAAGGGTCTGCTGCTGATTGCAGTGCCGAGCGTGGTCGAGCTGGCGCTTCTCGGCGTCGTCTTCGATACCCAGGAGCAGACAGCGCAGGCCGCGCAGTGGGTCGACAACAGCAAGCAGATCCTCTATCAGTCATCGGCCCTCGTCGATCCGCTGCTGCGTCAGGCCGCGCGAGTGCGCACGGCCATGGCGACCCACGACGCCTCGCTGCTCGAGCGTCATACGGTGTGGGTCGACCTCGGCGACCGTCTGTCGAAACTCGACGCGCTGGTCGCCGCCACGCCGCAGCAGCTCGAGCGCGTGCGCAACATGCAGCGCGTGGTCGATGCCTATCGCGCGCATACGCTCGCCATTTCGCAGGCGCTGCACGAGGGGCGCAGCCTCGCGCCGTTCATCGCACGGGAGAGCGGCGCATTGCCGCAGCAGATTGTGCTGTTTCGCGACGAGCTCACCGCGTTCGGCAACGAGGCCACGCGGCTCGATGCGGACCGTTCAGCGGCGCTCGCACGGCGCCGCGAGCGCCAGCAATACGCGCTGATCGCGGCGGTGTTGGGCTCGATGCTGATCTGGGCGGCCACGGCGGCAGTGTTCGCGCGCAGCATCGGGCGGCGCCTGGAAGTGTTGACCGACAACGCCGAGCGCCTTGGCAACGGCCGGCCGCTCGCAGTACCGCTGTCGGGCAACGACGAAATCTCGACGCTCGACGCCGTGCTGCATCAAACCGGTGCGCGTCTGCGCGAAGCGGAGAACAAGCAGGCCACGCTGAAGACACGGCTTGAGGCGCACGCGCTGGCGCTCGCGGGCGTCAACGAGGAGCTGCGTCAGGAAACGCAAGACAACGAAATGTTCATCTACAGCGTGTCGCATGATTTGCGTTCGCCGCTGGTGAATCTGCAAGGCTTTTCGAAGGAATTGCAGGTGTCCTGCGACGAACTGGATACCATCGTGGCGCAGGCCGGATTGCCGGAGGCGCAGCGCCGGCGCATGGCGCATATTCTCGACGGCGACGTGCGCGAGTCGTTGCACTACTTGCGTACCGCGGTGACGCGGTCGGCGGCGATCATCGACGCGCTGCTGCGCATTTCGCGCGCGGGCCGCCTCGAATATCAATGGCAGCGGGTCAGCGTTGGACGCGTGGTGGGCCGCGTCGTCGACGCGCTGCGGGGCGCGATCGGCCAGCGCCAGGCGGTCGTCACGGTGCGCGAGTTGCCGCCTGCATGGGGCGACCCCGCCGCGCTCGAGCAGATCTTCAGCAACCTGATCGGCAACGCGCTGAATTTTCTCGATCCGGCACGTAGCGGACGTATCGAGATCGGCGCACTGGAGCCCGGACCGGTCGACGAAACCGAGCCGCACGCGGTGCGCATGCGCACGTATTATGTCCGCGATAATGGCCTCGGGATACCGGCTGCGTATATGTCGAAGGTGTTCCGCGCGTTCCAGCGTCTGCACGGCGAGGTCGTGCGCGGCGACGGCATCGGACTCGCGGTGGTGCGGCGCACGGTGGAGCGGCATGGCGGGCGAGTGTGGGTCGAGTCGGCCGAAGGTGCGGGATCGACCTTCTTCGTCGCGTTGCCCGAACAGCCGTTACGCCTCTGACGTGGCACGGGCGGGCGCACGGCAACGGTGCGGACATGACGGGCGTGACGGACACGGCGGACCTGACAGTCCGCATGGCTGGACGAATGAATAGCACGGAGCGCATATGAGTCACGGGGAAACCGTCAGTATCGTGCTGATCGAAGACGACGACGGCCACGCCACGCTAGTCGAGCGCAATCTGCGCCGTGCGGGCATATCGAACGGCTTCGTGCGTCTTCGCGACGGGCAGCAGGCTCTCGATTATTTCTTCGGCCCGGCGCCGCCCGAAGGCGCAGGCGGTTCGACGCCGAGCCCCGTCGCTGACATTTATCCGCCGTGCGCAGACCTGACCAATTTCGTCGTGCTGCTCGATCTGAAAATGCCGCGGGTCGACGGCTTCGAAGTGCTGCGGCGTCTGAAGGAATCGTCGCGGACCGCCTCGGTGCCGGTCATCGTGCTGACCACGACCGACGATCCGCGCGAAATCGCACGCTGCTACGAACTCGGCTGCAACGTCTACATCTGCAAACCGGTCGAATACGAAGCGTTCATCGAAGCAGTGCGCCGTCTGGGCTTTTTCCTGCAAGTGGTCAAGCTGCCGCCCGGCCATCGGCTCGGCGCGCGGTGATCGCGGGCTTGCGCGCGTGCGTGTCCCGGTGCAGCCCGAAGCTGCCCGAAAGCCGCTCATGACAAGATAGAGCAAACCGACAGACCAACCGATCAGCCAGAGGACAGTTCGCATGACCGAAGAAGTGTCCACGCCGCACGCCGCCTATGTGCTCGTCGTCGATGACGACGAAGGCATTCTGCGGCTCGCGCGCAAGTCGCTCGAACGCGCCGGCTGCCGGGTCGCGATCTGCGCGGGCGCCGATGCCGCCCGTGCGCGGCTCGCCGACGGCGGCCCCGATCTGCTGGTGCTCGACTACCAGTTGAGCGGACCGGAAACCGGACTCGACTTCTTTCGCCGCCTGCGCGCGGAAGGCGTGCGGATTCCCGCGATCCTCGTGACAGGTTTCACCGATGAGTCGCGCGTGATCGAAGCACTGCGGGCGGGCGTGTCCGACGTGGTGCCGAAGGCCGGCGATTACCTCGATTACCTGCCGGAAGCCGTCGAGCGCGTGCTGTCGCAAGTGCGCCTGCAACGAGCATCGGACGAGGCCTTGCTGCTGCGCGATCGCGAGCAGCATTACCGCACGTTGTCGGAAGCATTGCCGCACCTCGTGCTGACGTGCAACGCGGCCGGCGACTGCGATTTTCTCTCGAAGCAGTGGTGCGACTACACGGGGCTCTCCGACCAGAGTTCGTATGGTCTCGCCTGGCTGGACGCGGTGCATCCCGACGATCGCGAGGCGATCCGCCGCAGTTGGCTCAAAGCGGTGGCGAACCCGACCGGCGATTACCGGCGCGAGATGCGGATTCGCCGCCATGACGGCGAATACCGCTGGTTCGACACGCGCGTGGTGGCGGTGCGTGACGCCGAACGCAACGTCGTCAAGTGGTTCGGCAGTTGCACGGACATTCATTCGCAGCGCGAGGCGATCGAGGAACGCGAGCGGCTGCTCGCATCGGAGCAGGCCGCCCGTCAGACCGCCGAAGAAGCGAACCGCGCGAAGGACCGCTTCCTGGCGATGCTGTCGCATGAATTGCGCACGCCGCTCACGCCGGTGCTGGCCGGCGCCCGCGTGCTGGAGATGATTCCCGATCTGCCCGACCAGGCGCGCAACAGCGTGCGCATGATCCGTCGCAACGTCGAACTGGAAGCGCGGCTGATCGACGACCTGCTCGATCTGACGCGCGTGGCGAACGGCAAGCTGCGGCTGTCGCTCGAAACGGTCGATGTGCACGACGTGATGGACAGCGTGCTCGAACTCTTTCGCAGCGAGATTCAGATCAAGCAACAGGATGTGCACGTCGACAAGCGGGCGACCCATCATTACGTGCTGGCCGATCGCGCGCGCCTGCAACAGATGCTGTGGAACCTGATTCGCAACGCCGCGAAGTTCACGCCCGACGGCGGCCATATCTACGTGCGCACGCGCGACGAGCGCATGCACGTGCAGATCTGCGTGGAGGATACCGGCATCGGTATCGAGCCGGAACAGATCGGCAAGCTGTTCAACGCGTTCGAGCAGGGCGGCCAGAACATGACGCGGCAATTCGGAGGGCTGGGTCTGGGCCTCGCGATCACGAAAGCGTTGACCGACGTGCACGGCGGCACCGTCACCGCGCAGAGCCCCGGCGCGCACTGCGGTGCGACCTTCACGATCACGCTGCCGACCGCGGCGCCGCCATCGGGCGCGCAACCGGTCGCAGTTCAGGCCGCGGTGCACTCGGGCGGATTGCTGACCATCCTGCTGATCGAAGATCACGTCGATACCGCCGAGGTGATGGCGCAGCTGATCCGTGGCCTGGGTCACGACGTGACCGTGGTGGGCCGGGTCGACGATGCGCTCGCCGCCACCCAGCAGCAGGCTTTCGATCTGATCGTCAGCGATGTCGGCTTGCCGGACGGCACGGGCCTCGATTTCATCAAGGCGTTTCGCGAGCACTCCGATGCGCCCGCCGTCGCGCTGACCGGCTTCGGCACCGATGAAGATGTGCGCCGCTGCCTGAGCGCGGGCTTCACGTCGCATCTGACCAAGCCTGTCAATTTCGGCCAGCTCGAAACGATGATCGAAAGCGCGGTGAATCTGAAGGCACAAAAGTAGGCGTGACGCGTGCGCCGCATGAGCGCGTTGCTTCACGCTCATGCAAAAGACAAAGGCCTGTTGCGACTCTTGTCGCAACAGGCCTTTCTTTTGGCTCGATCCGGCGCACTGAATGTGCCGTTTCGATACGGTTCAACGTGGGGAATTCTTCAACGAATCGCGGATTTCGCGCAGCAGCAGTACGTCTTCCGGCGTCGGCGGCGGCTCTGCCGGTGCGGCTTCAGTCGGCTTGCGCAGATTGTTGATGAACTTGACCATCAGGAAAATGATGAAGGCGAGAATGATGAAGTTGATGAGCACGGTGATAAACGAGCCATAACCGATCACCGCGACGCCTGCCGTCTGCAGGTCTTTGTACGAAGTGGGATTGCCGTGATAAGTGGGCGGAATCGCGCCTAGGCGAATGAACATATTAGAGAAATCGAGACCGCCGGTGGCAAGCCCGACGATCGGCATGATCAGGTCTTTGACAACTGAATTTACAATGGTGGAAAAAGCGCCGCCGATAATCACACCGACCGCGAGATCCATCACGTTGCCTTTGAGGGCGAATTCCTTGAATTCCTTGATCATGCTCATAGAGGTTCTCTCCCAGATATCAATAGCCGCATGATACCAACCTGAGAAGGATAGGCCAGTGTTTTGGCCCGGGCTGCGCCGATGAATGTTTCTATTGAGGAAACTGTGACTCGCCATGGCGCGCACGCTCGAGATGCGCGGCAAAACTGACCGGGTCGGTATTAGTGCCGCACAACAGCACGCCCACGCGCTTGCGCCGCAACGGCTCGCGCAGCGGCCCAAGCAGCGCCGCGGTCGCCGCCGCGCATGCCGGTTCCACCGCCAGCTTCAGTTGTGCGAAGAGGATCAGCATGGCCGCACGCAACTGGTCGTCGGAGACGGTCACCAACTGGTCGATATGACGGCGGCACAACTCGTAGCTGTATTGCTCGGTATGCGGCGACATCAGCGAATCGGCGATGCTGTGCATGTGGCCCATCCTGACCGTGTGATTGGCGGCGAAACTCTTGCTCATCACGTCCGAGCCTTCGGGTTCGACGCCGTACACATGCACATTGGGATTGGCGAGCCGCATCGCGGTGGAGACGCCGGCGGCAAGACCGCCGCCACCGACCGGCACGATCACCGCTTCGAGGTCGGGCGTTTGCGTGGCCCATTCGTAGCCGAGCGTGGCTGAGCCCAGCACCGTGCGATAACCGTTGAACGGATGCACGAAATAGCGGCCTTCTTCGGCTTCGATACGGCGCACCAGCTCGAACGCCTCGGCAATATCCTCCGCGAACACGATGTCGGCGCGATATTGCCGGCACAACGCGACACGCGCCGGATTCGCCGCGCGAAACAACACGACCTTGGCGCTGATGCCCAGACGCATGGCCGCATACGCGAGCGCCACCGCATGATTGCCACCCGAGACGCACGTGACGCCCGCGCTGCGTTGGCTTTCGTCGAGCGCGAGCAGGTTCGTGAAGGCGCCGCGCGCCTTGAAGCTGCCACCCGCCTGCAGCAGTTCGAACTTGAAATTCACCACCGTGCGTTCTAGCGAAGAAAAGTCGAGCCGGTCGAACACCGGCGTTCGCATGACCCACGGCGTCAACGCAAAATGCTGTGTGGCGATGTCGTCGAGCGTGGGGATCGGCTCGCCGTCGATCGTGTGGTCGGTGTGCTGCGGCGTGGCGGTTGACATGGCGGGAGCGTGTTGTCCTCGATGAGAGTAAGACCGGTTTGACGCAGCAACCGTTCCGCCGCGCGCCGTTTTCAGTGAGCGTCCGCGCTGACCGACATGCTGCGGATGAATTTCTGCAGGAAGCGCTCGCAGGCCACCAACTGGTCCAGCGCGACGAATTCGTTGGCCTTGTGCGCCTGCTGGATGTCGCCGGGGCCGCAAACGATGCTCGGAATGCCGGCCAGCGAAAACAGCCCGGCTTCGGTGCCGTAAGCGACTTTGCGCTTGTCCTGATCGGCGGTCAGCGCGCGCACGAGTTGCGTGATGGCCGCTTGTTCAGATGAATCGAGGCCGGGCGCCGCAGCGATCTTCGTGATCTCGATGGCTGCCGACGGATGTTCGCGCAGCATCTTCGGCAACAGCGTTTCACGCGCGTATTGATCGATGCGCGCGAAGATCGGTTCGGGATCGAGCGTGGGCAGATTGCGGAATTCGAACTGGAACCTGCATTCGGCCGGCACCGTGTTGATCGCGTTGCCGCCGCTGATCGTGCTGGTTTGCGCGGTGGTGAAGGGCACGTCGTACAGTTCGTCGAACGGACCTTGCTCGCGGAACTGATCGGCCATGTCGCGGATGTAGCAGATCAGACGCGCCGCGTACTCGATCGCGTTCAAGCCCTTCGGCGTCAGCGACGAATGCGCCGCCTGGCCGCGCACGCAGCACTGGTACGCGTTGATGCCCTTGTGCGCCACGATCGGGCGCATGCTGGTCGGCTCGCCGACGATGCAGCCGTCCGGCTTCACGCCGCGCTTCATCAGGTCGGCGATCAGGAGCGGCGCCCCTGCGCAGCCTACTTCCTCGTCGAACGACAACGCGAGGTGAATCGGTTTGGCGAGCTTCGCGCGCTGCATCTCCGGCACGAGCGCGAGCGCCGCGCCGATGAAACCCTTCATGTCGCAGGTGCCGCGGCCATACAGCTTGTCGCCGCGAATCTCCGGCTTGAAAGGATCACTGTCCCATTGCTGGCCGTCCACCGGCACGACGTCGGTATGACCCGATAGCACCACGCCGCCGTTCGTTTCGCCGTCATGCGCGGGAATCGTGGCGAACAGGTTCGCCCATTTGCCGCCGCGTTCGTCATGCGTGAGCGTGGCTTCGATACCGGCGGCGCGCAGTTCGTCGCGCACGGTTTCGATCAGGCCGAAATTCGGATTGCGGCTGACCGTGTCCATCGACACGAGACGGGTGACCCACGGCAGCGAGATGGGAGAGGCGTCTGAAGCGGAGGTGGACGATGGCGAGGATTGCGCCGATTCAGCGACTTGAGACATGACAAGACTCCAGCATTTGAGTCATTCGATCATACCCAAAAAAAATGCGCCCGTATGCTGCGGCGGCCATTGGCGCACCGCAGCATGAGCATGAAAACGCAGCACGTCCCCCCGTTTTGTGACGCGCGACGCTACCGCGCAACGCTAACGGGCAGGCCTGCGGGCGGTGCGTGGCCGACTCAACGCGCGGCGGCAGCAGGCGCCGTGCCGCGGCTTGGCGCGCCGAGCGCGCGCAAGGTCTCCTTGACCGTCGCGACCCGCACCGCGAGATCGGGGCTGCGCGTTTCGATACGCAGCTTGTCCTGCCCAGCGAGCTTGATGTGCTTGTGCTTCTGGACCATCTCGATGATCCGCATCGCGTCGACCGGCGGATTGGGGATGAACTGCAAGCCGATCACCGCTTCGCCCGCATCGATCTTCGAAATGCCGAGCGGCTTCGCGGCGAGCCGCAGACGATGCGTCTCCACGAGCGCATGCGCTTGGGGCGGCAACTTGCCGAAGCGGTCGATCAGCTCTTCCTGGATGCCATCGATCGAGTCGTTGAGTTCGCAGTTGGCGAGGCGCTTGTAAAGCGACAGGCGTTCCTGCACATCGCCACAATAGTCGGCCGGCAGAATGGCCGGCGCGTGCAGATTGATCTCGGTGGTCGCGGCGAGCGGCGCGGTGAGGTCGGGCTCCTTGCCTTCCTTGAGCGCCCTCACCGCGTCGTTCAGCATGTCGGTGTAGAGCTGGAAACCGATCTCGTGAATCTCGCCCGACTGCTTGTCACCGAGCACTTCGCCGGTGCCGCGAATTTCGAGGTCGTGCATCGCCAGATAGAAGCCCGAGCCGAGTTCTTCCATCTGCTGGATTGCTTCGAGCCGCCGTTGCGCCTGCTTGGTGAGTCCTTGCGGATCATGCACGAGCAGATACGAATACGCCTGGTGATGCGAGCGGCCCACGCGTCCACGCAACTGATGCAATTGCGCAAGGCCGAACTTGTCCGCGCGATGGATCAGGATCGTGTTGGCGCTCGGCACGTCGATGCCGGTTTCGATGATCGTCGTACACAGCAACACGTTCGCGCGCTGGGCGACGAAGTCGCGCATCACGCGTTCGAGTTCGCGTTCATGCATCTGGCCGTGCGCGACCGCGATGCGCGCCTCGGGCACGAGCGCTTCGAGCATCTGCCGACGGTTCTCGATGGTTTCGACTTCGTTGTGCAGGAAGTAGACCTGGCCGCCGCGCTTCAGCTCGCGCAGCATCGCTTCGCGAATCACGCTGTCTTCCTCGCGACGCACGAAAGTCTTGATGGCGAGGCGCTTTTGCGGCGCGGTCGCGATCACCGAAAAATCGCGCAGCCCTTCGAGCGCCATGCCGAGCGTACGCGGGATCGGCGTGGCGGTCAGCGTGAGCACGTCCACTTCCGCGCGCAGCGCCTTGAGCGCCTCTTTCTGGCGCACGCCGAAGCGGTGTTCCTCGTCGATGACCACGAGCCCGAGCCGCTTGAACTGCACGTCCGAGGACAGCAGCTTGTGCGTGCCGATCACGATGTCGACCGTACCTTCGTTGATCTGCTGGATTGCCGCGTTGACTTCTTTGGTCGACTTGAAGCGCGACAGCTCCGCGATACGCACCGGCCAGTCGGAGAAGCGGTCGGTGAAGGTCTGCGTATGCTGTTCGGCGAGCAGCGTGGTGGGCGAGAGCAGCGCCACCTGCTTGCCGCCCATCACCGCGATGAACGCCGCGCGCAAGGCCACTTCGGTCTTGCCGAAGCCGACGTCGCCGCATACGAGGCGATCCATCGGCTTGCCGCTTGTCATGTCGCCGATCACGGCCGCGATCGCGGCGGCCTGGTCGGGTGTTTCCTCGAAGCCGAAGCTCTCGGCGAACTTGACATAGTCCTTCGGTTCGAGCGCGAACGCATGGCCCGAACGCGCGGCGCGGCGCGCGTATAGATTGAGCAGCTCGGCTGCGGTATCGCGGATCTGCTGCGCGGCTTTGCGTTTGGCCTTTTCCCACTGGCCCGAGCCGAGCGCGTGCAGCGGCGCGCTCTCCGGATCGGCGCCGCTGTAGCGCGAGATCACGTGCAATTGCGCGACCGGCACGTAGAGCTTGCTATTACCCGAGTATTCGAGGTGCAGGAACTCCGTCTCGCCTTCGCCGAGGTCCATCGTGACGAGGCCCATGTAGCGGCCGATACCGTGCTGCGAATGCACGACGGGATCGCCCACTTTCAGCTCGGACAGATCGCGTACCATCGAATCAACGTTGCTCGCCTGTTCCTGGCGGCGACGCCCCGCGCGCCGCGCGAGCGGCCCGTACAACTCGGTCTCGGTGATGATCGCGATGCCGTCGGCCGGCACGGCGAAGCCGTTGGCGAGCGGCGCGACGCCTAACGAAAAACGCGCGTCGCCGAGCAGCCAGTCCTGAAAGCTGTCGCTCGAGGCGGGCTTCAGATGGTTGTCGGCCAGCAACTGCAGCAGCGTCTCGCGCCGGCCCGCCGACTCCGCCGCGAACAATACGCGATTCGGCGTGGTGTCGAGATACGCGCGCAAGGCCAGCACCGGATCGTCGGCGTGGCGGTCGATCGCGAGATTCGGCAGCGGGGTGGACCAGCCGCCGCCCGCGTTGGCGGGCAGCGCGAGCCGCGCGAACGGCTTGGCGAACGCAAAGAAGTCTTCGTCCGACAGGAACAGCCGCTCGGGCTCCAGGATCGGCCGGTCGCGGTCATGCGACAGGAAGTTGTAGCGCTGCTTCGTGTCGTTGGTAAAGCGCCGGATGGCGGCGTCGAGATCGCCGACGAACGCCAGCTGCGCGCCTTGCGGCAGGTAGTGGAACAGCGTCGCCGTCTCCTCGAAGAAGAGCGGCAGATAGTATTCGATACCCGCCGACGGCACGCCGTTGCCGATGTCCTTATAGATCGACGCCCGGCTCGGATCGCCCTCGAAGGTCTCGCGCCAGCGGCTGCGGAAAGCGGTGCGCGCGGCTTCGTCGAACGGGAATTCGCGGCCTGGCAGCAAGCGCACGTCCTTGACCGGATAGAGGCTGCGCTGCGTGTCCGGATCGAACGCGCGGATCGAGTCGACCTGGTCGTCGAACAGGTCGATCCGGTAAGGCAGGGGCGAGCCCATCGGATAGAGATCGAGCAGCGAGCCGCGTACGCAGTACTCGCCGGGCCGCACGACCTGGCTCACGTGCTCGTAGCCGGCGAGCGTCAGTTGCGCCTTGAGTTTCGCTTCGTCGAGACGCTCGCCCTGCGAGAAGGAGAACGTATAGGCCGCGAGGAACGACGCGGGCGGCATCCGGTACAGCGCCGTGGTGGCGGGTACCAGCAGGATGTCGCAACGGCCTTCGCCGAGATCGTGCAGCGTGGCGAGACGCTCGGAGACGAGGTCCTGATGCGGCGAAAAGGTATCGTAAGGCAGCGTCTCCCAGTCGGGCAGCAGACGCACCCGCGCCTCGGGCGCGAAAAAGCCGATTTCCTGCGACAGACGCTGCGCATCGACAGCGCTTTCGCACACGACTGCCAGCAGCGGCACCTTCTCGCGCCAGGCGAGATGGTAGCGGGCGATCAGCAGCGCGTCGGACGAGCCGTGCGTGCCGTCGAAGACGAAACGCTGGCCGGCCTTGACGAGCGCGACGGGCGGGGAGGACTGCGATAATGCGGCGATGTCTGGCATAGAAGAGAGAAAGCGGCCTCGGGCTCACACGGACGGCCAAGTTTACGCGCCTCGGGGCGTGGATGCGAAGCACCTATTATAAAATCTGACCTTTACTTTGACCTCGCGGCATCCGCACTCGTGACTTCCCGTCTATTTGCCCTGATTCCGTGCGCAGGCACCGGCAGCCGTTCCGGCGCCGCGATGCCCAAACAATATCGCACTGTCGCCGGTCGCGACATGTTGCATTACTCGCTCGCCGCGTTCGACGCGTGCAGCGAATTTGCGCAAACCCTGGTTGTGATTGCGCCCGACGACCAGCACTTCGACGCTCGCCGCTTCGGCGGCTTACGCTTCGCGGTGCGCCGCTCGGGCGGCGCGTCGCGCCAGGCGTCGGTGCTGAACGGCCTGCATGCGCTCGCCGAGTTCGGCGCGCGCGACGACGACTGGGTGCTGGTGCACGATGCGGCGCGCCCGGGCATTACGCCCGCGCTGATCCGCACGCTGATCGGCTCCCTGAAGGACGACCCGGTGGGCGGCATCATGGCGCTGCCGGTGGCCGATACGCTAAAACGGATCGACGCCGCGTCCGCCGATGGCCGCATCGCCCGCACTGAAGCGCGCGACGGCTTGTGGCAGGCGCAGACGCCGCAGATGTTCCGCATCGGCATGTTGCGTGAAGCGATCCTGCGCGCGCAGGCCGACGGTCACGAACTCACCGACGAAGCGAGCGCGATCGAATGGCTCGGACATGCGCCGAAGCTCGTGCAAGGCAGCTTGCGAAACTTCAAGGTGACTTACCCGGAAGATTTCGATCTGGCCGAGGCGATTCTGAGCCGCCCTGCGGCTTCGTGATGAATTTCAATTTTAGCTGGCGGACTTTGAGGACTTGACGCATATGGATTTGAGGATTGGGCAAGGGTACGACGTGCATGCGCTGGTGCCGGGGCGTCCGTTGATTATCGGCGGCGTGATGATTCCTTATGAGCGTGGGCTGCTCGGCCATTCGGACGCGGACGTGCTGCTGCATGCCATTACCGACGCGCTGTTCGGCGCTGCCGCGCTGGGCGATATCGGCCGCCATTTCTCTGACACCGACGCGAAGTTCGCCGGCGCGGACAGCCGCGTGCTGTTGCGCGAGTGCGTCGCGCGCGTGAGGGCGGCGGGATTTGCGATTGCCAACGTGGATAGCAGCGTGGTCGCTCAGGCGCCGAAGCTGGCGCCTCATATCGAAGGAATGCGCGCGAACATCGCCGCCGATCTCGGCCTGCCGGTCGAGCGGGTCAATGTCAAGGCGAAGACCAACGAGAAGCTCGGCTATCTCGGCCGAGGCGAGGGGATTGAGGCGCAAGCCGTGGCGCTGCTGGTCAAAAGCTGATTCGCGTGAACGGCCTTCGTGCTGGCGGGCAACGTACGAAGGCTACCCAGACCATCCGATTACATGATGCGCGCGTGGCGACCATAGCCGCCCAGCGCGCGGTCGATCGGCTATTTGCCCTCTGCGCCCTCGGCGGCAATGCA
Source organism: Paraburkholderia fynbosensis (assembly GCF_902859935.1). Lineage (GTDB taxonomy): Bacteria > Pseudomonadota > Gammaproteobacteria > Burkholderiales > Burkholderiaceae > Paraburkholderia > Paraburkholderia fynbosensis. Next base: position 211,778 of record NZ_CADIKI010000001.1, on the reverse strand, counting down.
CTGCGCAGCCGCGTTGATCACCGCCGCGATGCGGCCTACGTCGCGCAATTGCGTGGAACTCATGCCCTCGGCGACCAGCGTATCGAAGTGCGACTTCACGCAAAAATGGCATTTGCCGATGATCGACGCCGCCAACGCATACATCTCGAAACGCCGCTTGTCCACGCCGCCATGCGACGCGTAAGCGTTCATCCGTAACTGCGCCGGTTGCGATTTGATATCCGCGCTCTCCGTCATCTCGACGTACGGGTACCAGACGTTGTTCATGCCCATCAGCGCGGCGGCTGTCAACGCGCCTTGGGTTTCTTCCGGCGACAACACGCCCGCATGGCGAATCGCATCGACGATCATCGTGCTTTTGGCGGCAAATGCCGCCGCCAGCGCGACGCCGACCGCGTCGTTGCCTTCGAGCGACGAGCGGGCAATCGTCCCGTCGAGATTCAGCCGGATGTCCTTCGCGTAGTCGGGCACGCGTGCCTTGATCGAAGCCAGGAATTCCATGGCATCTCCTATCGGATTGTCGATAAAAAAACCCGCTGCCTCTTCGAGGCCGGCGGGTTTTTGATGGCACGGCTTAAAGCGTTGCACCGCCGACTGAGCGGTTGCAAGGACACAGTTCATCGGTTTGCAAGCCGTCGAGAAGACGCAGCACTTCTTCCGGATTGCGGCCGACGTTCAGGTTGTTCACCGACACGTGCTGGATCGTATTGTCCGGATCGACGATGAAGGTGGCGCGCAACGCGACGCCGGCTTCCTTGTCGCGCACGCCGAGCTGATCGATCAGTTCGCCCTTCACGTCGCCGAACGAATAGTGGTTCAGCTTGTTCAGGTCCTTGTGTTCGCGGCGCCATGCCAGTTTCACGAATTCGTTGTCGACGCTGCCGCCCATCAACACTGCGTCGCGCTCCTCGAAATCGCCGGCGAATTTGCCGAACTCGGCGATCTCCGTCGGACACACGAACGTGAAATCTTTCGGGTAGAAATAGATGATTTTCCACTTGCCCGGGAACGATTGTTCCGTGATGTCTTCGAACGCCGACGCGCCGTTTTCTTCATGGTGATTGAAGCCCGGCCTGGCAGCGGTGACGGTAAACGCTTCGATTTTATCGCCAACGGTTTTCATGCGAGTGCTCCTTCGTGGGTTGGAAAAAACAGCATGTTGAGGCTAGCGACTCGTTGCAACGAGCGCGTTACACCGTCCCACTATATTTCTATAAAAATATGGGGCTGATAGTTTTTTCTGCCGGGCTGGATAGTTATTATTCAACGCGTCAACAGCGTTGCAGAGAAGGCGGCGCCCGTTTCCGTTCAGACGCCTTTGGCGAGCGGAAACTCGATCGTGACTTCGAGACCGGGCCCTGGCGTGCGATTGCGCAAGCGCAGCGCACCGCGATAGCGACCCACGAGACGCTGAACGATCGCCATGCCGAGGCCCGTGCCGTTGGCCTGGGTGCGCGCCGAATTCACCCGGTAGAACGGCCGGGTGACAAGCGCCAACTGGTCTTCCGGAATGCCGGGGCCTTCGTCGACCACCGACAGCTCGACCCGCGAATGCGATACCCGCGTCTCCAGAATCACGTGCGGGACGCCGTCGCCGTCGCTCAGGCCGTATTTGCGCGCGTTCTCCAGCAGATTGCCGACCACGCGCCGCATGTCGGTTTCATCGGCCTCGATCACCGCCGACGGCGCGAGCCGCGTGATCAGGCGCATGCTGTCCTCGCTTTGCATGCGCGCAGCCAGTTCGCTGGCGATCACGGACAGGTCGACCGGCTCGGGCACGCGCTGCACAGGGCGCGCGTAATCGAGGAAGCGGCCGATGATCATGTCCATCTGCTCGATGTCGTCGACCATCGCGTCTTTCGTGCTCTGGTCCGACGGGCTCATTTCGGTTTCGAGCCGCAGCCGCGCGAGCGGCGTGCGCAGATCGTGTGAGATGCCCGCGAGCATCAGCGCGCGATCGGCTTCGAGCTGTTCGAGGTCCTGCACCATCTGGTTGAAACTGCGGTTGGTTTCGGCGGCCACGCCCATGCCGCGCTCGGGCAGCGGCTCAGGCGACTGACCCGAGCCGACTTTGCGCGCGGCCATCGCGAGCCGGGCGAACGGCCGGTTCACGAGACTCGTGATGAAGGCCGCGCCGAACAGCGACAGCGCCAGCGCGAACACGCCCCAGCCGGCCCATTGCAGACCGGTCGCGTTGTCGAGCTGATCGCGGTCGAGCGCGACCCAGTAGTCGTCGTCGTCGATCTTGAAGCTGATCCACACGCCGTTGATGTCGTTCACGCTTTGCGCGATGACGGTGTCGTCGCCGAGGCGCCCGCGGATGTCGTGTTCGATCAGGCGGTTCAGCGATTCGTCGGGCTGGAGTTTGTATTTGTCGGTAGCTTCGCGCGGGTACACGCGCACCCCTTCATTACTTTCCAGGTCCTGCAGCAGCGCGCGCCGCAGGTCGGGATCGGAATAGAGGAGTGCGGTGCGCGTGAGCTTGACGATCGCGACGAGCTGCAACGCCACGCGCTGCGCGCGCGGCTCGCGTTCGATCACGCGAAAGCTCTGGAACCACGCGGCGAGACTGACTGCGATCAACAGCGCGATCAACAGGAAGGTCCGCCAGAAAAGGCCGCCGAACGCGAGCGTCAGGAGGCGCCGGTCGATCCGCATGGGCCCTTCTTATCTGAAATCAGAGACAGGAAACTGAAACAAACTCAGGCCGCACCGTCGGGAATGAAGACGTAGCCCAGACCCCAGACGGTCTGAATGAAACGCGGGCTGCCCGGATCGGGTTCGATCAGCTTGCGCAGACGCGAGATTTGCACGTCGAGACTGCGGTCGAAGACTTCGTATTCACGGCCGCGAGCGAGTTCCATCAGCTTCTCACGCGAGAGCGGCTGGCGCGGATGACGCGCGAACACCTTGAGCACCGAGAACTCACCCGTGGTCAGTGGAATTTCCTGGCCGGCCTTGGTGAGTGTGCGGGTGGCGAGATTCAGCGCGAATTCGCCGAACTCGAACACTTCGGTCGTTTCGGACGGCGCGCCCGGTAATTCCGAGGGCGACTGGCGGCGCAGCACCGCGTGAATGCGCGCGACCAGTTCGCGCGGATTGAACGGCTTGGGCAGATAGTCGTCGGCGCCCATTTCGAGGCCGACGATGCGATCGACGTCTTCACCCTTGGCCGTCAGCATGATGATCGGCGTACGGTCGTTGCTGCCGCGCAGGCGGCGGCAGATCGACAGGCCGTCCTCGCCGGGCAGCATCAGATCGAGCACCAGCAGATCGAAGCGCTCACGTACCCAAAGCTTGTTCATCGACGGCGCGTTCTCGGCGACGTAGACATTGAAGCCCTGTTCGCCGAGATAGCGGCGCAACAGATCGCGCAGACGTGGATCGTCATCGACGACGAGGATTTTCGAAGGGTTTTTGGTTTCCATGGTCGGCATCTTAGCGCGATTAGAAAGTGGTGCGCGGTTGCATCGTTTACGGGGTTACAGTCAGTTACAAAATTTACCCCCACTGTGGCACGACGTAAAGCTCGGGCAGGTAGACTCCTTTACTCAATGCGGCTGTTCGGTGGATACTTCACCCGACCACAACTCTCGCACCCGGCTCGTTACCGGGGTTTGTATACGCATTTGAGGTAGCCGGTTGCCGCGCCACGAAGGGAACAACATGAAGGGAGGGGTTTGGCCAAATGTGCGCCTGAGCGTCATTGCACTGGCGGTAGCCGGGACGCTTGCAGGCTCACTGGGACCAACGCTCGCCCATGCCCAGCCTTCCGCCGACAGAGCTGCGAGTGTGCACGCGCCCCGGCCCGGCAACTCGCGGATCAGTCGCCGCAACAGCCCCAATGCCGATCGCCCCGCGTCAGACATCATGTTGCGCACTGCAGTTCCCCCCGATCTTGATCAACGTCGTCGCGATGGCCATATGACGCCCGACGAACGGCGCCTGTTGCGCCAGCACATCGAAGATGCTGTGCGCGAACTCTACAAGCGGTAGCTTTTGTCGTGCCCGCTCGCGGCACGTAGGGCGCGCAGCCTCGTCGCGTGAAAAGATCTCGTTGTGCTTCCCATTGATCAAAGCGCGTTTCCTCGACTGTTGAGCAGCGTGGAGCGATCTGCGTGCGCGTGTGCGAAAACGTTTCTTGTGTTCGTCAACCAGGATGGCTGCTGAGGCCTTGCCGGGCTGGGCGCAGTTGCGAACGCCGATGATCAGCATGTCGAATGGCAGCCTGCATGTGCTCGGCGTTACGAAACATTACGTGCAGCTTGTGTGTGGAAGCCGACGAACACACTGTCGATGCTCCTCTCAAATAAGCGTTTCACGCTGAGGTTCGGGAAAGGCCAGCCTGCGTAGCAGAGAAGGCTATTGTGCCGGGATGCCGAGGCGGCTAGATGACACCGCCCATTGCCAGCGCATGCTCAAGTAAGGACTTCGCCCGCAGCGTTCAGGCTCATCGGGTCGCCGATATTCGAAGTTCGCGGGCGAACGATGCGTCGTCCGCCATGCAGCAATAGCCGTCGTTGGAACGCACATGGCGCGAGCCGGTCAAGGTGGCGTACGCTTTGATGTCGCGAGCTTCGCTCCGCCTTGCATCACTACGCCGATGGCGAACTCGGGTGTTGCAGATTCGACCGTCGTTGCAGCGCATGGTCTTGCCGCTCACGCGAGTCGGCGCGATCACGATCCATTCGACCGCTGTGCCTCGCTGGACACATCGACGCAGATACGACCCGCGCCATACCAATAGAACGAGGGTGACAATGAAACGACGCAGCTTTCTGTCGATCGGCGCAGCCACCGGCGCGACGCTCTGGCTGCCGCGTTCGTTCGGCGCGCAGGCGATGGCGGCTGGCATGTCCCAAAGCCGCGGGTACGACAACCTCCTGATCCTGATCGAGCTGAAAGGCGGCAACGACGGATTGAACACCGTGATTCCGTTTGCCGATCCCACTTATTACGCGCTGCGCAGGAACGTCGGCATCAAGCGTGAGCAGGCGATTCAACTCGATGACCATACCGCGCTGCATCCTTCGTTGCGGCCGCTGCTTGCGCTTTGGCGCAGCCGGCAGCTGGCAATCGTGCAGGGCGTCGGCTATGCGCAGCCGAACGTCTCGCATTTCCGATCGACCGAAATCTGGGACACCGCGTCGCGCTCCGACCAGTATTTGCGCGAAGGCTGGTTGACACGCGCGTTTGCGCAGACGCCGGTGCCCGCCGGCTTTGCCGCAGATGGCGTGGTGATCGGCAGCGCTGAAATGGGACCGCTCGCGCACGGCGCACGTGCTCTCTCCGTGGCCAATCCGGCACAGTTCGTCGACGTGACGTGGCCCACGACGCCCGTGTCGCCGCCGACGCGTCTTCACAACAACGTCGCGAACAGCATCCCGAAAGCCGCCTATCGCGCGCGCCTCGCGCAGGGTCATGCGCAATTGAAGACGGTGTTTCCCGACGGCGCATTCGGTAGTTCGATCAGAGCGGCGATGCAAATGTTGGCCACTCGCGATGCGCCGAATGCACCCTCCTTTGCGAGCACCGCGCGCGGCTTGACAAAAAGCAGCCGGGGCGTCGCCGTCATCTGCCTGACGCTGAGTGGTTTCGATACGCACCAGAACCAACCCGCTCAGCAGACCGCCTTGCTCAGGCAACTCGGGGAAGGGGTGTCCGCGATGAAATCGGCGCTCGTCGAACTCGGCCGCTGGGACAGCACCCTGGTGATGACTTATGCCGAGTTCGGGCGTCGTCCGCGAGAGAATGAGAGCAGGGGCACCGAGCACGGCACCGTCGCACCGCATTTCGTGATGGGCGGACGTGTGCGGGGCGGCTTGTACGGCATGCCGCCCACTCTCGCACGGCTTGACGGCAACGGCAATTTGCCGCTGGGCGTCGATTTTCGGCGGCTCTATGCAACCGTGCTGGGACCCTGGTGGGGGCTCGATGCATCGGCGATTTTGCAACAGCGGTTCGAGCCGTTGCCGCTATTGAACGATTGACGGTGAATCGAGCGCGATGGCGATGCTTTCGATGACTGATGGCCTGAGCAATTCAGTTGCGCGAAGCGGAGCCAAACAGCACCGGGCAGCGCACCGTGCTGCGTCGGCCCGTCGCTTCTATCTCGCGCGCCACGCGATCCACAGTTTGCGGATCGGCGTCAACGCGATGCGTTGATGCAGAACGTGATAACCGTCGCGTTCGATTTCATCCAGCAGGGCAGACGCCAGCGCCACTAATGCGAGCAGCGTGCGCTGCGCGCGGCGCTCATGCGCGGGCACTGCGGCGAGCGCGGTTTGCAGCGTGGCGCGCGCGCGGCCGGTTTCGAAACGCATCAGCTCGGTGAACGCGTCGCTATATTTCCGGTTGATCAGATCGGCTGCGGTGACGTTGAAGCGCTGCATTTCGTCGATCGGAATATAGATGCGCCCGTGCCGCGCGTCATTGCCCGTTTCGGCGACGAACTGCGCGAGCGTGAGCGCCTCGCCGAGCGGCGCCGCCCAGACCGGTGCCTGCGCGGCGTCCTTCGCCGTCGCGCGTGCCACCAGCGACGCAAAGGTGCCGCCGACGCTTTGCATATAGCGTCGCAGATTCGGATAGTCGAGGTAACGCGCCTGGTCGAGATCGATTTCGAAACCGGCGAGCAACGCCTGGAGCGCTGGATATTCCCCCTTCACGTCGGGCAGATAGGCGGCCAGTGCCTTGGAAACCGGGTGGGAGGGCGAGCCCGAAGCGAGCGCGGCGATCTCGTTTTGCCACCATGCAAGCTTCGTGCGGCCGATGGTCGGATCGCTGGTTTCCTTGACCGTTTCCTCGAACTCGCGGCGCAATGCGAACAGCGCCGTCAACAATGGCTGGCTCGCTGTGGGCGCCTGCCGAAGCGCATAGTAAGTGCTCGATCCGGGCGGCGCCGCTTTCTGCTGGCAATATTCGTCGAAATTCACTGGATTGGGAATGTGGGCAAGGGCAGGCGAAGAAGGGCACGGCGTGCCTGCGTCAAGCCAGAAATTCTAGCATCGGCGCCGCTTCTACAGACACCGGACAGATGCAGACAAGCGCGGATCAATCGGTTAGAATCTCGCGCTTACGCTTTCGGGTGCGTGTTTCTGGCGCGGCCGCGAGCAGGCTGGACATCGGGCAGGACGCTTGGCGGCGTGCCCGGCTGCGAGGGTGGCGAAATTGGTAGACGCACCAGGTTTAGGTCCTGACGCCCGCAAGGGTGTAGGGGTTCGAGTCCCCTTCCTCGCACCACTTATCAGTAGCGAAAAACCCCGTTAAGTCGTTGGACTGACGGGGTTTTTTGTTTTCTGGCCTGACTCTGCCGCGCGTATCGGGCGAAGCCTGCCCGCCATCACCTCAGGCGCCCGGCGTGTCCGGTTGCGCCTGCGCGCCCGGCAGGTCCGCCTGCGCTGCGCCTTCGAGGAAACGGCGGGTCGATTCGAAAGCCTGCAGCATCTGATCCGGCCACGGCGTTTGCAGCATGACCGCCTGATGGTTTTCGAATGCCGACGACAACAGTTTGACCAGTTCGGGCGAGCGAAGATGACGCAGTAGTACGCTGACCGCGATCGCGGTCGCCTGACTCGCGCCGGCAGTCTGGAGTTCCGAGGCAGTGAGGGCTGCGACCTGTTTGTTGATGTCCACTGAAACTTCCTTGGATGAAAAGTGGGAGGGTGAAGGCTCGGTGGCCGATGCCGAATTTTGACATGGTTGGCGCGCTGTCGCGAATTCGGCCGCATGGCCGCACGGGCTGTACAGTATCGCGGCGTGGGCGCTGGTTCGAGGCCGGCGGATATCACCTCGACGCACGCAGGCGTCAGTTTAGGTATTCTCGATGGTCTGTGTATTACCGCGATCATGTGGACGGCTAGCCGGGCGTTCTGCCTCGCTGGCGGTGCGCTCGGACGGCAATCGTCGTCTCCTTTCGCTGTCTGGCCTGTCTGGCTATATTCCCGTTTCACTCCCAAGCAGTCGTTCCGGAAACTGAACAATGAAGCATGCGTTGAGACTGACCGCCTGGTGCTTTGCAATCGCCGCTGCGTGGATGTCGCCACCCGCAGCCGCAGCCGACCATTTCGCGCAACGTTTCGCGCTCCAGCTCGAAGACGGCGCCGCGTACTACAGCGTGATGCTGCCGGCGAAGGTGTATGCGGCGAGCCAGCGCAGCGACCTCGGCGACGTGCGCGTATTCAACGGCGCCGGCGAAGCGGTGCCGTACTCGCTCGATGCGCCGCGCGAACCCGCGCGCCCTGCGCCGGCTCTGCGTGCCGTGAGCTGGTTTCCCGTGCCGCCAGCCGCGGCAGGCGGCAACGGCGCACCAGTCGGGGTAGCGATGGCGGCCGATGGATCGTTGCGCGCGACCTCGCCGCCGCCGCCGCGCGCCCAGCATGACGTAGACCTGATTGATACCGGACGCGCGCCGCGATCAGGGCAGATCGGCGCGCTGCGCGTGCATCTGCGCGACGACAACTACCAGGGCCGTGTAAGCATCGAGTCGAGCGACGATTTGCGTCACTGGCAACCCGCGGGCAATGCGCAACTGCTGAAGGTCAACTACAACGGCAGCCTGCTGAGTCAGGACCGCATCGAACTGGACGGCGCCCACGCGCGTTACCTGCGACTGCGCTGGCTCGATGGCGTGCCGTATGTCGAGTCGATGGACGCGGAGGTGCATACGGGCATCGCAGGATCGGCGTGGCGGGGCGACGCGCAGCGCGAATGGCGTGAAGGCATCGTCGCTCACGCGGGTCCGAGAGCCGGCGAGTATTTCTTCACGACGGGCGGCCCGTACCCGGTAGACCGTTTGCGCGTGATTCTGCCGCAGACCAATACGGTGGCGCCTGCCGTGGTGTACTCGCGAGCGGGACTGGACGCGCCTTGGCGCGAGGTCTCCAGTGCGATGCTGTTCCGCTTGCATAACGGCGCGGTGGAGCAGAACAATCCATCGCTCGAACTGAAGCCGGACACGGATCGCCAATGGCGGGTGGTGGTCGATACGCGCAATGGCGGACTGGGCACCGGCAGTTTGACCGTTGCTGCCGGCTGGCAGCCGGCGACGCTGAGTTTTGCCGCGCGCGGAGCCGCACCGTTCGTGTTGATGGTGGGGAGCGCGGCCGCGTCATCGGCGGCGGTGGCGCGGGACGAGTTGCTGGCGGGCGCGTCGTCGACCGTGGCGGGCGCGCGCCTGGGCGATGTGCTGCCGCCTGTGGCGCAAGGCACGAGCGCAGGCTCCTCGGTGCTCGGCGAGCCGGATGCGCCGCGCCGCTATCTGTCGTGGCTGGCTTTGCTGCTGGCCGTGAGTTCGCTCGGGATGATCGCATGGTGGCTCGCGCGGATGGCGCAGTCACGCGTGCGGGAAGTGGCCGCTGATCTGCCCGCGGCGCCCGGTGTGACAAGCGGCGCGGTGGGTGATGCGGGAATCGGTGGCAGTGCGAATGTCGACGACGGGCCGGACCGCGAGAAAAGGTGATGGTGCGAGCGACTGGGGTTGGCCGCCGCATAGTCAAACGAACAGGGCAGTGTTGGACGCTGCGGCGAATCAATCCGCGCAGAGCGAGCCGCATGCAAGGCAGATCAGCGCAGAGCCCGCGTCGTCCGTCCACGCTCCCACCGCTTACACCACTCGCTCAATCATTGTCTCGATGAGTTTGTCGAGCGCATCGCCGAAGGCGGCCTTTTCCCGCTCGTCGAGGCAATCGAACATATCGCCGTTCCACTTGCGCGCGATCGGCATCACCTTCCTGTACAGCGCGCGGCCCTCCGGTGTCAGCGACACCAGCACCACGCGACCGTCTTCGGCACTTGGCCGGCGCTGCACGAGCCCTTGCCGGATCATCGCTTCGGCCGCGCGGCTCGCCTGGCTTTTGTCGAGATTGGCATGCCTCGCCAGTTCCATGATGGAAAACGGTCCGAACGAACCCACCGATGCAATCACCCGCGCTTCCGGCAAGCTCACGCCGAGCTTCGCCTGATAACGCTCGCTGATGCCACGCTCCGCGAGTTTGTTCAGCACGTGCAGACGATACGTGAGGAACTGTTCAAGCCCGGCTTTGGCGGAGTCCTTCATGCTGATCCCGTGGTGAGTGGAGCGATCGCGGCGCAGTGATTGTTGCCGCAACCGTCCCGCCGGTCAACGCGAGCCGTATTTGAGGCGCGTCAGTTGTTCGGCCTCGTCGGCGAGCAGGCGTGCCGCATCGCGAATCGCGACGTCGAGCGTGATCGGTCCGGGTGCCGGAGAGAAGCAACCGCTGAAGTATTCGGCGAGACGAGGCAACGCGGCGGAGTCGACCCCTCCGGAGAGCAGCGTGGCAGGCACACCGGCCGCTCGCGCATGACCGCACGCAATAAAGGGCGCTTTGCCGTGCAGCGTTTGCACGTCCGAACGGCCTTCGCCGGTAATCAGCCAGTTTGCGCCTTCGAGCGCCGCATCGAGACCGATCTGCCGCGCGACCGTTTCCGCGCCCGGCTCGAACTGCGCGCCGAGCATATGCAGCGCGAAGCCGAGGCCGCCGGCCGCGCCCGCACCGGGCTGATCGCGCGCCGTGCGGCCGAGCGCGGCCTCGAGCAGGTCGGCAAAATGGGCGAGGGCGGCGTCGATCGACGCAACCTGGCCGGGCTTGACGCCTTTTTGCGGACCGAAGACCGCTGTCGCGCCGTGCTCGCCGGTGAGCGGGTTATCCACGTCCGACATGCCGACAAACTGCGTGTCTGCGAGCCGGGCGTCGAGTTGCGAGACGTCGAGACGCGCGACGCGCGCCAATTGTTCGGGCGTGCCTTCGAGCTGGTTGCCTTGCGCGTCGAAGAGTCTGAGGCCGAGGCCGGCCAGCAGGCCGGCGCCGCCGTCGTTGGTACTGCTGCCGCCCAGCGCGATGAAAAAGCGCCGCACACCGGCGTCGAGCAGCGCGCGAATGGCTTCGCCCATGCCCCGCGTGCTGCGCGCTTCGACCGGCACACCCATTCCGACCGGATCGGTAATGCCGACGATTTCCGCCGTCTCGATGATCGCGCTGCCATCCACGAGCAGGCCCGTCAGCGCTTCACGCAGTGGACCGGCCGCGCCGCGCACGCTCAGTTTGCGGCGCTCGCCGCCGCTCGTGAGCATGGCGTCGAGGGTGCCTTCGCCGCCGTCGGCCATCGGGCAGATGCGCACGCTGGCGTCGGGGCGAGCGCGCAGGATGCCGGATGCGATCGACTGCGCGACCTGCTCCGCGCTAAGCGAGCCTTTGAAGGAATCGGGGGCAATGACGACGACAGGCGAGGACGGCGAATTCGGCATGGTGTCTCTGAATGGTTGGAATCGTTGCGAAGGCGGGGCAATGACATGAGGCGAATGCAGCCCCGAGCGCGTTCGCTAGCTTATCAGCATGGGCGGGCCGACTGAATATGTCGAAAGGCATAGCTGGGATCGTCCGTCGTAGCGCGCCAGGCGGGCAAGGTTGCCGGTCGCCGCAGGCAGCTGGCACGCCATAACGCCGGCGAAGCGGAGCTTCGCAATCGACGCGGCCACCCGCCCATGCCGCGCTACCGTCGCGCAGCAGACAGCGCAGGTGTGGAGAAATACGCCTGCGCGCGTGCGTCAGGATGACGGAAACGGCACGCCCCCCACCGAAACCGCGCCAAAACAGCCCGGAAAGCGCCCGGAATGCCGATAAAAATCCGCGCATTTATCGAATCCCGGCTAGGCGCGCAAATAGTTTGCTAAAATATTCGGCTCTTTGGACCCAACCGTGCTGCCGGCGGCCTGCAAGCCCGCGGCGCAGGCGCGCAATCGATGCTAAACGACGCAAACGCGACATCGGCGACATCGAAAAGCGGCACGGAGAAGATAACTGATTCGCTCGAATAAATTTAGGACGATTGAAGCCATGGCTAACGTTGTTGAGAACCTCGGCAAGCTCGAACGCCGCGTAACGATTTCCCTGCCGAAGGACGCCGTGCAGAAGGAAGTGGACTCGCGTATCCGTCAACTCGCGAAGAACGTGCGCATGCCGGGTTTCCGCCCGGGCAAGGTGCCGCTCAAGATGGTGACGCAGCAGTATTCGGGCCAGGTGGAAGCCGAAGTGCTGAGCGACAAGGTCGGCAAGGAATTCTTCGACATCAGCCGCGCGGAGAACCTGCGCGTGGCCGGTCAGCCGAGCTTCGCGCCGAAGGCCGACGCAGTCGAAGGCGACTACGCATTCGACGCGACCTTCGAGGTGTACCCGGAAGTGCGGCTGGGCGACGTCGCCACGGCTGAAATCGAGCGCACCACGACCACCATCAGCGAAGCGGAAATTGACCGCACGCTGGAAATCCTGCGCAAGCAGCGCGTGCACTTCCACGCTCGCGGCGAAGCCGGCGAGCACGGCGACGGCGGCGCGGATACGACAGCGAAAGAAGGCGATCGCGTGACGGTCGACTTCGTCGGCAAGATCGACGGTGAAGTGTTCCAGGGCGGCAGCGCGGAAGACTTCGCGTTCGTGCTGGGCGAAGGTCGCATGCTGCCGGAATTCGAAAAGGCGGCGCAAGGCCTGAAGGTCGGCGAGGCGAAGGAATTCGATCTGGCCTTCCCTGAGGACTATCACGGCAAGGACGTGGCGGGCAAAACGGCGCAATTCACGATCACGATGAAGAAGATCGAGTGGCCGCACCTGCCGGAAATCGACGCTGACTTCGCGAAGTCGCTCGGTATCGAAGACGGCGACCAGGCCAAGATGCGCGCCGAGATCAAGGACAACCTCGAGCGCGAAGCGAAGCGCCGCACGCAAGCGATCGTCAAGAACCAGGTGATGGACGCGCTGCTGAAGATTTCGGAACTCGACGTGCCGAACGCGCTGATCGAACAGGACCAGGAACGCCTCGTCGCGATGGCGCGCCAGGATCTGGAGCAACGCGGCGTGCCGAACGCCAAAGACGCGCCGATCCCTCCCGCCATGTTCAAGGAGCAGGCCGAGCGCCGCGTCAAGCTGGGCCTCGTACTGGCCGAACTGGTCAAGGCCAACGAACTGCAAGCCAAGCCGGAGCAGATTCGCGCCGAAGTCGACGAATTCGCGAAAAGCTACGAAGACCCGAAGGAAGTCGTCCGCTGGTATTATTCCAACCAGCAACGTCTTGCTGAAATGGAAGCGTACGTCGTTGAAGCCAATGTCGTCGAATTCGTGCTCAGCAAGGCCAAGGTGACGGACAAGGAAGTGAGCTTCGAAGAACTGGCAAGCGCGACGGCGCAAGCGTAAGTGTCGCTGCAACGGCGTGCCGGCTGTCGGAGTGACGGCCCGCACGCCGTTTTTTTGTGCTGTGAATGTGCTTTGCGTTGTGTCGTGCAACGCGCTTGTGCTGATCGCGCACTTGAATACGGGCTCGTCGCACACCACCTGTCCAGCATCTGATATTTAGAATATTTCCAGACAAGGATCCATTGCATGACCTTTCGCGCTCAAATGCTGGACACGTTGACCTCCCAGTCGTCGCGGGATCTCGAAGCGCAGGCGCTCGGACTTGTGCCGATCGTCGTGGAAACGAGCGGCCGGGGCGAGCGCTCGTATGACATCTATTCGCGTCTGCTCAAAGAACGCATTGTGTTTCTGGTCGGTGAAGTGAACGACCAGACGGCGAATCTCGTCGTGGCACAGATGCTGTTTCTCGAGAGCGAGAATCCGGACAAAGACATCAGCTTCTACATCAACAGCCCGGGCGGCTCGGTGTCGGCCGGCATGGCGATCTACGATACGATGCAGTTCATCAAGCCGGACGTCTCCACGCTGTGCATGGGTCTCGCGGCGAGCATGGGTGCATTCCTGCTGGCGGCGGGCGCGAAGGGCAAGCGGTTTGCGCTGCCGAATTCGCGCGTGATGATTCACCAGCCGTTGGGCGGCGCGCGCGGTCAAGCGTCGGACATCGAAATTCAGGCGCGCGAAATCCTGTATTTGAAGGAGCGGTTGAACCATCTGCTCGCGCACCATACGGGCCAACCCGTCGAACGTATTGCGCGTGACACCGATCGTGACAACTTCATGTCCGGCGACGACGCGCAAGCTTACGGTCTGGTTGACCAGGTCGCACACAAGCGTCCTTGATCCGGTGCGCTTTTGCCTCTAATTGGGGCAAAACCGCCGTCAGATCGATTGTGAAATAATCAAGACCGTCCGAGCGCCTGCGGCAAGCGCCGTCACCTTGGCTCAAGTCCCCTGCGGCGCTGCGAGGTAGGGGGCAAACGGCGTATCATGTAATTGAGTGTCCGGAGGCTCACACATCTATGGCGGACAAGAAAAGTTCTAACAGCGAAAAGCTGTTGTATTGCTCGTTTTGCGGCAAGAGCCAGCATGAAGTCAAGAAACTGATTGCCGGCCCATCGGTATTCATCTGCGATGAATGTATCGACCTGTGCAACGAAATCATTCGCGACGAGGCTGCCGGCGCGGGCATCGAGGCGGGCTTGTCGAAGTCCGATCTGCCGAGTCCGCAGGAAATCCGCGAGATTCTCGACCAGTACGTGATCGGTCAGGAACGCGCGAAGAAGATTCTCGCGGTCGCGGTGTACAACCACTACAAGCGCCTCAAGCATCTCGACAAGAAGGACGAGATCGAGCTGTCCAAGAGCAACATTCTGCTGATCGGTCCGACCGGTTCTGGCAAGACGCTGCTCGCGCAGACGCTCGCGCGCCTTCTGAACGTCCCGTTCGTGATTGCCGATGCAACCACGCTGACGGAAGCCGGCTATGTCGGCGAGGACGTCGAGAACATCATCCAGAAGCTGCTGCAGAACTGCAATTACGAAGTCGACAAGGCTCAGCGCGGTATCGTTTATATCGACGAAATCGACAAGATCAGCCGCAAGTCCGACAACCCGTCGATCACCCGTGATGTGTCTGGCGAAGGCGTGCAGCAGGCTTTGCTGAAGCTGGTCGAAGGCACGATGGCGTCGGTGCCGCCACAGGGTGGCCGTAAGCATCCGAATCAGGACTTCATCCAGGTCGATACCACCAACATTCTGTTCATTTGCGGTGGCGCATTCGACGGGCTCGAGAAGGTCATTGTCGATCGTACCGAGAAGACAGGTATCGGTTTCGGCGCGAGCGTAAAGAGCAAGCAGGACCGTGACGCCGGCGAAGTGCTGCGCGAAGTGGAGCCGGAAGATCTGATCAAGTTCGGCCTGATTCCTGAACTGATCGGCCGTCTGCCTGTCGTCGCCACGCTCGGCAAGCTCGATGAAGCGGCGCTGATGAAAATCCTCGTCGAACCGAAGAACGCATTGGTGAAGCAGTACCACAAGCTGTTCAACATGGAACGCGTCGAGTTGGAAATCCGTCCGGGCGCGTTGCAGGCTGTGGCGCGCAAAGCCATTCGTCGCAAGACGGGTGCGCGTGGTCTGCGCTCTATCCTGGAACAGGCGTTGCTTGACGTGATGTACGACCTGCCGCAAATGAAAGGCGTTAGCAAGGTCATCATCGACGATAACGTGATTGACGGCGACGGCAAACCGCTACTGATCTACGAAGACGCGCCCAAGGTCGCGGGTTCGAACTGATCGGCTTCGGGTTCTGTAAAAAAGCCGTTCATGGCGACGTGAACGGCTTTTTCGTTTATCGTGTGGTCAGGATGGTTGTTTTCACTATGGAGTCACTGAACCTTCGGAGTCACTGAACTTTTCCCACACGCGGAGGCTTGCAATATTTTCTGCTGGCCTCACCTATCGAACGAACTGATTCCACTCATGGGGAAATGAAATGTCAGGAACCCAACTCCTCCCGCCGGAACGCATTACGCTCCCGCTGCTCCCGCTGCGTGACGTAGTCGTTTTCCCGCACATGGTGATTCCGCTCTTCGTAGGCCGCCCGAAGTCGATCAAGGCTCTCGAAGCAGCGATGGAAGGCGGCAAGCACATCATGCTCGTCGCCCAGAAAACGGCTGCGAAAGATGAGCCGACCGAAAAGGACATGTACGAAGTAGGGTGTGTTGCCAACATCCTGCAAATGCTCAAGCTGCCCGATGGCACCGTGAAGGTGCTCGTCGAAGGCTTGCAGCGCGCGAAAACGCTTTCCATCGAAGAGCAGGAAACGCAATTCTCGTGCGAAGTCATGCCGCTCGAACCCGACCACGCCGACAGCGCTGAAACCGAAGCGTTGCGCCGCGCGATCGTGTCGCAGTTCGATCAGTATGTGAAGCTGAACAAGAAGATCCCGCCGGAAATCCTGACATCGTTGTCGGGTATCGACGAAGCCGGGCGTCTGGCCGACACCATCGCGGCGCATCTGCCGCTCAAGCTCGACCAGAAGCAGCACATCCTCGAGATGTTCCCGGTGATCGAGCGACTTGAGCATCTGCTCGCGCAACTCGAAGCTGAGATCGACATCCTGCAGGTCGAAAAGCGCATCCGCGGGCGTGTGAAGCGCCAGATGGAGAAGAGCCAGCGCGAGTACTACCTGAACGAACAGGTCAAGGCGATCCAGAAGGAACTCGGCGAAGGCGAAGAAGGTGCGGACCTCGAAGACCTCGAGAAACGCATCACGGCTGCCCGCATGCCGAAGGAGGCGAAGAAGAAGGCCGACGCCGAGCTGAAGAAGCTCAAGCTGATGTCGCCGATGTCGGCGGAAGCGACAGTCGTGCGCAACTATATCGACACGCTGATCGGCTTGCCGTGGCGCAAGAAGAGCAAGGTCAACAATGACCTCTCGAATGCGGAGCGCGTGCTCGACGAAGACCACTTCGGTCTCGAGAAGGTGAAGGAACGCATTCTCGAGTATCTCGCGGTCCAGCAGCGTGTCGATAAGGTCAAGGCGCCGATCCTGTGCCTCGTTGGGCCCCCGGGCGTCGGTAAGACGTCGCTCGGTCAGTCGATCGCTCGCGCCACGAACCGCAAGTTCGTGCGCATGGCGCTCGGCGGTGTGCGCGACGAAGCCGAGATTCGCGGCCACCGTCGTACGTACATCGGTTCGATGCCTGGCAAGATTTTGCAAAGCCTGACCAAGGTCGGCGTGCGCAATCCGCTCTTCCTGCTCGACGAAGTCGACAAGATGGGTCAGGATTTCCGCGGCGATCCGTCGTCGGCGTTGCTCGAAGTGCTCGATCCGGAGCAGAACCACACGTTCGCCGATCACTACGTCGAAGTCGACTTCGATCTGTCGGATGTGATGTTCGTCGCGACGTCGAACTCGCTGAACATTCCGCCGCCGCTGCTCGACCGGATGGAAGTGATCCGCTTGTCGGGCTACACGGAAGACGAGAAGGTCAGCATCGCGCAGCGTTATCTGTTGCCGAAGCAGAAAAAGAACAACGGCCTCAAGGATGGCGAGGTCGATGTGACGGAAACCGCGATTCGCGACATCATTCGTTACTACACGCGTGAAGCGGGCGTGCGTTCGCTCGAGCGTGAAATTTCGAAGATCTGCCGCAAGGTCGTGAAGATGCTTCTGCTGAAGAAGGCGGAAGGCGCGGTGAAGGTCGACGGCAGCAATCTCGACACCTTCCTCGGCGTGCGCAAGTACGACTTCGGTCTGGCTGCGAAGGAAAATCAGGTTGGCCAGGTCACGGGCCTCGCGTGGACGGAAGTGGGCGGCGATCTGCTGACCATCGAAGCCGCGGTGATGCCGGGCAAGGGCAATGTGATCCGCACGGGTTCGCTCGGTGACGTGATGAAGGAATCCGTTGAAGCGGCGCGCTCGGTTGTGCGCTCGCGTTCGCGTCGTCTGGGTGTCAAGGACGAAGCGTTCGAGAAGCAGGATATTCACATCCACGTGCCGGAAGGCGCGACACCGAAGGACGGTCCTTCGGCCGGTATCGCGATGACGACCGCGCTGGTGTCGGTATTGACCGGTATTCCGGTACGTGCCGACGTCGCGATGACGGGCGAAATCACGTTGCGTGGCGAAGTCCTGCCGATTGGCGGTCTGAAGGAAAAGCTGCTGGCGGCGCATCGTGGTGGGATCAAGCTGGTGCTGATTCCGGAAGAAAACGTCAAGGACTTGACGGAGATTCCGGATAACGTGAAGAACGCAATCGAAATCGTGCCGGTCCGCTGGATCGACAAGGTGCTCGAGCTGGCGCTCGAACGTGTGCCGCAATCTTTGCCTGAAGAAGAACCGAAACCTGCCGCGCCCGTTGCGGCGGAGCCGGGCAAAGACGCAGCATCAGAGGTTGTGAAGCACTAAAACATCCAGAAGCGAAGCTGCTTGCTGAACAGAAACCCGCGGTCACGGCCGCGGGTTTTTTATTGCCCGCGCGATTTTGCAATGCGCTCGTAGGTCACGTTTTCCCACCTTGTGAGCATCGCGCCAGGTGCCTCGGGTGACAGGTTGCTTGCGCGTTGACGCCAGACAATATTTGCTAATAAAAAGCCCCTTAAAAACCCGTCGAATCAGGCTCAACCCCGCTTGACACAAGGGTTTCGGCCAATTCTAATGAGGCGGCCCGGCGTTGCCCGCCGGTCGCGTGATGCCAGGTGCTACAGAGCACCGTCACGATTGTCATAAACATTCTCGGGGGTTGGAATGAACAAGACGGACTTGATCGATCACATTGCCCAGCAGGCCGACATTTCGAAAGCTGCGGCAGGCCGTGCACTCGATGCAGTGATCGGCGGCGTCAAAGCAACATTGAAGACCGGCGGTTCGGTGACTCTGGTCGGCTTCGGCACGTTCGCGGTCGGCAAGCGGACCGCGCGTACGGGCCGCAATCCGCGCACCGGCGCGGCGATTAAAATCAAAGCGGCAAAAGTTCCTAAATTTAGGCCTGGCAAAGCTCTGAAGGATGCGCTAAACTAACGGGCTTGCTGCTTGAGAAGCAGGTGGCAATAACGAAGCACACTGAATCGCGAAACGGGTGCTTAGCTCAGTTGGTAGAGCGGCGCCCTTACAAGGCGTAGGTCGGGAGTTCGAGCCTCTCAGCACCCACCAGTTTCAGATTCGGATCAAGTGGTCTCGTTGCAGCAAAGCGCAGTATAAGGAGTGGTAGTTCAGTCGGTTAGAATACCGGCCTGTCACGCCGGGGGTCGCGGGTTCGAGTCCCGTCCACTCCGCCAGTATCCACGAAAGGCGAACTCCGGTTCGCCTTTTTTATTGCCCGCTGTTGTAAGATCGGGCGTTCTGTTTTTGGCACTCCTTTCGCATGCTCGATTTTTTCCGCAATCACAAACGCCTGATGATGTTCATGCTCATCCTCGTCATTGTGCCGGGGTTGGGTTTTGTGGGTATTCAAGGCTTCCGCGGCTTTTTTGACGAAAGTGCAAACGTCGCGAGCGTCAACGGTCACAAGATCACCCGCGCAGAGTACGACGACGCGACGCGTCAGCAACTCGACCGCGCCCGTCAGATGCTCGGCGCGCAGTTCGACATGAAGTCGTTCGATACGCCGGAGCGCCGTCGCCAGATGCTCGACGGTCTGATCGAGCAGCGCGTGCTGGCCGATGAAACGCAGCGCCTCCATCTGACCGCATCCGACGACGCCGTGCGCCGCGTGCTGCTCAACGATCCGGTGATTTCGTCGCTGAAGAACCCTGACGGCTCGATCGACGTCGACCGTTACAAGCAGTTGCTTGCGATGCAGGGCATGACGCCCGATCAATACGACGAACGCGTGCGCTACGGCCTCGCGATGCAGCAGTTGCCCGCGAGCATTCAAGGCAGCGCGTTCACGTCGAAGACCCTCGCGCAGCATCTGACCGAGCTTGCCGAACAGCAGCGTGAAGTACAGGGCATCGCGTTCCATCCGCGTGACTATGCGGCGAAGGTGCAGCCGACCGATGCGCAACTGCAGGCCTACTACGACGCGCATCGCAACGACTTCGCGACGCCGGCCACTGCGACGATCCAGTACCTGGTGATGTCCCCGGCAAGCCTGGGCGCGTCCATCCGGCCGAGCGACGCCGATCTGAAGAAGTACTACGACGACAATATCGCGCACTTTCGCACCGACGTCGAAGTGCGTGCGAGCCACATCCTCATCTCGGCGCCGAAAGACGCGAGCGCGGCCGACAAGGCCAAGGCGAAGCAGAAGGCCGAAGAGTTGCTCGCGCAGATCAAGGCGCATCCCGACCAGTTCGCGCAGATCGCGCAGGCGAATTCGCAGGATCCAGGTTCGGCGTCAAAGGGCGGTGATCTGGGTTACTTCGGCCGCGGCATGATCGCTGGCGGCCAGGCATTCGACGACGCCGTGTTCGCGCTGAAGAAGGACGAAGTCAGCGGCATCGTGCAGACCGACTTCGGCTTTCACATCGTCAAGGTGACCGACGTGAAGCCGGCGGTCACGAAGCCGTTCGACGAAGTGAAAGATCAGATCGCGAAAGACCTGAAGACGCAGTTGGCAAGCAAGGCCTTCAGCGATGCTTCGGAAGGCTTCACGTCGCTCGTGTATGAGAAGGCAAAGAGCCTGCAACCGGCCGCCGACAAGTACAAATTGCCACTGCAGACCGCGACGGTGACGCCGCAACCGGATCCGAAGCTGCCGCCTGACAGCCCGCTGAACAATGCGAAGTTCCTCGCGGCGGTGTTCGCGAACGATGCGGCGGTCCAGCGTAACAATACGCAGGCCATCGACGTCGGCAGCAACACACTGATCGCTGCGCGCGTCACCGACTACAAGCCCGCGGCCGTGCCCGCGTTCGACGCCGTCAAGGACGCCGTGCGTCAGAAGGTGATCGCGGTGCAGTCGAACGAAGCTGCGCACAAGGACGGTGCGGCAAAGCTCGCGGAGTTCGAGAAGTCGAAGTCTACCGCTGGTTTCTCGTCGACGCTGAAGGTATCGCGCAACGATGCGCAAGGCGTGCCGCCTGCCGCATTGAGCGCAATCTACAAGGCCGATGCGCAAAAATTGCCAGCCTACGTCGGTGTGGATCTCGGCGACGACGGCTATGCGATCTATCGCGTGAATGCGGTAGCGGCGGGTGCGCCGATTGATCCGCAGCGTTTGGCCGCTGCGCAGCAGCAGATTGCGCAGGTCGAGGCACAGTCCGAAGCCGAGGCCTATGTCGAGGCATTGCGGGCCCGCTCGAAGGTGAAGTTCTATGGCTCACTCGACAGCAGCGACGCGCAGCAGAACGGCGAGTAAACCCGGCAAACCATGTTGCTGGCGCGCGGAGCACAGCGCGCAAATAAAGAAAAGCCCCGCAAATTGCGGGGCTTTTCCATTTGACGGGCATCATACCCATCACACGGTACGCAGTGGCACGTTAGAGGCAACCGCTGATCGCACCGGTGGCCTGACCGCCCGCGGCATTGCCGCGGAAGCCGACCCACGTCCCTGCGCCGGTGTATGCCGGGCGTACCACGGCGGCTGCGCCGTTAGGCGGCTGTTGACCGGGAACATAGACGTCCATCGCCCGATCGTTCGCCAGCGTGTTTTGCGAAACGACCTGCTGCTGCGAGGCGTCGGCCCATTTCTGCGCGATGCAACTGGCCACGGCCTGTGGCGGTTGCTGGCTTTGACCGACGGATTGAACGCCAGCAGGCGGTTGAGCGGCGCAGGCAGAGATTGCCACGGTCAAAGCGATTAACGGTAAGTATTTCACGTTATCTCCTCAGAGGCGCTCAGATTCGAGCTGGATTACACGGGATACGAAAGTGTCTGAGTGACCTTTACCGATCCGTGTTCCCAAAGTTCTAGAAACAAGTTGTTAGCCAGCTTTTCAGCGCGGCGAACTTGTGCGAAGAAGTGGCTTAACAGTGGGCCACACGTTGTCCAGTAGCACTGGCTGTGCCTGCTGCGTCGGGTGAATCTGATCCGCTTGGAACATCTCGGGCTTATCAGCGATTCCTGCGAGCAGGAATGGCACCAGCGGCACGCGCAACTGCTTCGACAGTTCGCCATACAGTCCGTGGAACTTTTGCGTATAGTCCGGGCCGTAATTTGGCGGGACGTACATGCCCACCAGCACGACTTTCGCATGGCCCTGCTGAGCCTGTTCGATGATCGTGCGCAGGTTGTCTTCGGTGGTGGAGAGCGGCACGCCGCGCAACGCGTCGTTGGCGCCGAGTTCGACGATCACGATGCTCGGCTTCAGACGCTGCATCAGCGCCGGCAAGCGGGCCCGCCCGCCGCTCGTGGTGTCGCCGCTGATGCTTGCATTGGCGACGCTATAATCGATTCGCTCGTCGGTGAGACGCTGGCGCATCAACGCAACCCAGCCGGTGTCGCGGGGCAAGCCGTACTCGGCGGAGATGCTGTCGCCCAGGACGACGATCACCGGTCTCGCCGGGTCCGGCGCGTTGGCGGCGTGAACCGGTAGGGGCATCGAAAACAGGGCGGCGGCCATGACGGCCGAGCCGAATGCCGTAGTCAGCGCCGTAGCGCGCGGGGCGATGGCGAGCACTTTCAACCTACGCTTCACCATGCTAAACAAAACTGATCCAGTCATTGAAGTGCGGGGTTTGTGCAAGAAAGTTAAGGATGCAACAGGCGAACTGACGATTCTCGACGACATCGATCTTGCTATCGCTGCCGGCAGCAGTGTGGCGATCGTCGGTGCATCCGGATCGGGCAAGTCTACGCTGCTCGGCTTGCTCGCGGGATTGGACAGCGCCAGTTCGGGCTCGGTTCGGCTGCTGGGCCGCGAGCTCACCGAATTGACCGAAGATGAACGGGCCGCGTTGCGTAGCGGCTCGGTCGGCTTCGTGTTCCAGTCGTTTCAACTGATGCCGCATTTGACGGCGCTCGAAAACGTCACGTTGCCGCTCGAGCTGCAGGGCGGCATCGGCACACGCGAGGCCGCGACGCGCGCGCGTCTTCTGCTGGAACAGGTGGGACTCGGGCAGCGTACCGGCCATTATCCGAAGCTGCTGTCGGGCGGCGAGCAGCAGCGCGTCGCGTTGGCGCGCGCGTTCGTCACGCATCCGGCCATCCTGTTCGCGGATGAACCGACCGGCAGTCTCGACGCCGCGACCGGTCATGCGGTGATCGATCTGATGTTCGAGATGAACCGGGCGAACGGCGCCACGCTGATTCTCGTCACGCACGATGTCGAGCTGGCGCGCCGTTGCGATACGACCGTGACGATCGAAGCAGGGCGGCTTGCGTGAACGTGTACGCTCGGCCGTGATGAGCCGCGAGCGCGGTTGACCCAGGCGCGAGCTTCGATATAAAAGCAAAAGCGGGCCGTAATGGGCCCGCTTTTTCATTGCTGCTTTGGCCGGCAGCCGAGCGCGATAGAGCAACATGCGGCCAACCTGAAGCACCACGCAATCGCGTTCAACGAGCTACTTGCCGACGCGCGCATCGAACGAATCGCCGACTCATCCGAGCACGCACCGCTTCAACTCACCGCTTCAACGCAGTCCGCGCCCGCGCGATCAACGCTGACGTCGACGAGTCATGCTTGTTCTCATCCACGCTCGCCGCGCTCAGATCGGCCTCGACCACCTTGCCGAGAATCTTGCCCAACTCGACACCCCATTGATCGAACGGATTGATGTTCCACACCGACGCCTGCACCAGCACCTTGTGCTCGTACAGCGCGATCAACGCACCGAGCGAACGCGCGGTGAGCGCGTCGACGAGCAGCGTAGCGGTCGGCCGGTTGCCCGGAAACACCAGGTGCGGCGCGAGTTCCGGCTTGTCCGGCCCGGCCACTTTCTTCGCTTCTTCGAGCGTGCGGCCCAGCATCAGCGCCTCGCTCTGCGCAAAGCAGTTGGCGAGCAGCTTCGGATGATGACTCGCGAGCGGATGCTCCGGCGTCAGCACTGCGATGAAGTCGATCGGGACGATGGTCGGCCCTTGATGCAGCATCTGGAAGAACGCATGCTGGCCGTTCGTACCCGGTTCGCCCCATGTGACGGCGGAAGTCGGATAGTCGACCATTGCACCGTCGAGGCGAGCGGACTTGCCGTTGCTCTCCATCTCCAGTTGCTGCAAATACGATGGCAGGAAGTGCAGCGCTTCCGAATACGGGGCGACCAGATAGCTTTGCGAACCGAAGAAGTTGCGATACCAGATGCCGATCATGCCGAGCAGCACCGGCAGGTTCTTCTCGAGCGGCGCGTCGCGGAAATGCTGGTCCATCTCGTTGGCGCCGGCGAGCAGTTCGCCGAACTGCTGCGGGCCAACCGCGATCATGATCGACAGCCCCACCGCCGACCACAGCGAATAACGCCCGCCGACCCAGTCCCACATCTCGAACACGTTCTCTTTCGCGATGCCGAACTTGACCACTTCCGCGGGGTTCGCCGACACGCCGACGAAGTGTTTCGCGAGCGCGCTTTCGGGGCAGCCTTTCTCGACGAACCAGTCGCGCAGCGAGCGCGCATTGGTCATGGTCTCGAGCGTCGTGAAGGTCTTCGAGACGATGATCGCGAGCGTCTCTTCGGGATCGATCTGCTGCATCACGTTATACAGATCCGCGCCGTCGACGTTCGACACGAAGTGGGTGGTGATCTCAGGCGCAGCGAGATGATGCAGCGCGTGCACGACCATCTTCGGCCCGAGGTCCGAGCCGCCGATGCCGATGTTCACGACATAGCGAATCCGCTTGCCGGTGTAGCCGGTCCATGCGCCGCTGCGCACCTGGTCGGCGAACGCGGCCATCTTGGCGCGCTCGGCCTGGACTTCGGCGAAGAACGGCGCTTTCGGATCAGTGGCGCGCAACGCGGTGTGCAGCGCGGCGCGGCCTTCGGTCGGGTTGACCACGTCGCCCGCGAACATGGCGTCGCGACGTTTCTCGACGCCGGCTTCGCGGGCGAGTTGCACGAGCAGTTGCAGGGTATCGGCGGTGATGCGGTGCTTCGAGAAATCGGCCGCGAGACCGCCGCCCGCGAACGTGAAGCGTTCGGCCCGGGTAGGGGCGGGGTCGTTCTCGGGGGCGAACCAGTCGCGCATGTGTGCATCGCGAATCTTCTCGTAATGCGTTTGCAACGAGGACCAGGAGGGGAGCGAGTTCTGGGTCATAGCGTCCGTCTAACCAAGGGCACGAAGAAAGGCGCGCGCATGAAGCGCTGCCGAGGATGATGCAACGATGCTGTTAGAGCGATGCCACGCGCCCGGGTTCGTCCACGGGTGCCGGCAAAGCCTCGACGAGCCGTCAAACAGCGTAGGGCCAGCCCGTTGAAGTTTCGCCGCCACCCGCGATCGACCCGACGCGCGGCGCAGTTAGTCAGTATAGCGGCGTTGCGTGGCAGGCTGCAGCGGTATGGCATTGCCGCGGCCAAATTGGGGCACAGTGTTTCGCGGGTTCACATGTCCCCCGGCGGATAGAAGAGACGGTTGAGCAGCGTGCGCACCATCGGCGCGAGTTCGCCCGCCGTGAGGCCGGCCGGCCCGTGGCCTTGCGCGCTGAGCGTGTCGGCGGCGAGGCCGTGCAGGTAGACGCCCGCCAGCGCCGCTTCGTAGCGCGGCAGATGCTGCGCGAGCAGCGCGCCGATGATGCCGCCGAGCACGTCGCCGGTGCCGCCCGTTGCGAGCGCGGCGTTACCCGTCGGGTTGATCGCGAGCCGGCCGTCCGGTGCGGCAATGATCGTGCCGGTGCCTTTCAGCACGACGACGCTCGCGAAGCGCGCGGCCAGCGCGCGCGCGGCGCCGAGCCGGTCGCGTTGCACCGCTGGCGCGTCGCTGCCGAGCAGACGCGCCGCTTCCAGCGGATGCGGCGTGAGGATGCATGGATCGCCTTGCACGCCGCGCTCGGTCACTTCGGCGGCGAGCGCCGGATCTTTGCCGATCAGATTCAGCGCGTCCGCATCGAACAGCTTCGGCACGTCGAGTTGCAGCACGTCGTGCATCACTTGCGTCGCGCACTCGCGATGCCCCATGCCGCAACCGACGGCGAGCGCGCCCATCTTGTCGAGCGGCAGATCGTCGAGCGCATGCAGCATCAGTTCGGGATGCGGCGGATCGTAGGGCGGAGCGCCTGCGCCGAGCAGCGCGACGTGCACCTTGCCCGCACCGCTGTAGAGCGCCGCGCGCGCCGCGAGGATCGGCGCCCCACACATGCCGGTGTCGCCGCCGACCACCGCGAGGCTGCCGAAGGTGCCCTTGTTGGTGGCGAAATCGCGCGGCGGCAGGAATGCGCCGAACAGCTCCGGCGCGTTCAGTTGCACGGCTGCGCGAAGGCTGCTGTCGACGCCGATCGGCGCGAGCGTCACCGCGCCTGAAAGGTCGCGGCCTTGCGCGGTGAACAGGCCCGGCTTCGCGGCGATGAAGGTGATCGTATGGGTGGCGTGGACGGCGGCGCCGTCCACACCACCGCCGACCACCGTGCCGGTGTCGCTGTCGAGTCCGCTGGGCACGTCGAGCGCGAGCACGCCGCCTTTCCTCGGCCGGGCCTTCGCGCGTTGCGACAACTGCCGGGCGACGCTCGCGAACACGCCGTCGAGCGCCCGCGTGAGGCCAATGCCGAACATGCCGTCCACGAGCCAGCGATAGCCGTCGAGCGAAACGGGCGGTGCCGTCGCGATCGGCACGCCAGCGGCGCGAGCCGTGTCGAGCGCCCAGCGGGCGTCGTCCGGCTTCGCTTCGACCGGCATGCATACCTCCACCGCGATGCCGGCCTCGTGCAGCGCGGTCGCAAGAACCAGCGCGTCGCCGCCGTTGTTGCCGGGACCCGCGATCAGCCATACGCGCTGCTTCGATTTTTCGATCGACGTGTCACGTGTGATCTGCTCGTGCAGGAAGCTCGCGGCCGACTGGCCGGCGCGCGCCATCAGCGTGTGCGGCGCCAGCCCCGCCGCGGCCTGCGCTTCCGCGATCCGCAGATCGGTCAGCGTCAGCAGGGGCAGCGCGCGCTGGTGCGGTGTGATGAGCGTCGGCGGCATGTTTTCGGCGTCTGTCATGGCAAGACCCGGCAGTGTTGGCGCCGCCGGGCGGAAAACCTGGGAATCGCTATGTTAGTGCCGATACGCGCGCCGCGCGCGGCGCTGCCTGCAATGACCGGCTCGCTCGCGAGCGGGCCCGGCATCGCAGATCGAAGGAAGAGGATTTACTGGAAGCGCTCGGCGCGCAGCGCAGCCAGCGTGCCGGCGGGCAGCTCCGGCGTCTGGTCCGACAGCAGCTCGGCGACCAGTTTGCCCGCTCCGCATGCGAGTCCCCAGCCCGACGGGCCATGGCCGACGTTGAGGAACAGGCGCGGGTGCAGTGCGTTGCCGATCACTGGCAAGCCATCGGGTGAAAGGAGCTTGACGCCTTCCCACGGCAGGGCTGCCGAAATGCGCGCAGCGCCGGGAATCCAGTCGTGGGTCGCCTGGCCGAGCAGCGCCAGCGCTTCCTTGGTCACGGCTTCGCCGAGCGGCGTGTCGATCTGTCCGGCACCTTGCAGCACCGCCCCCCCGGCGATGCGCAGCCGGTGGTTCATGCGGCTGATGCCGATCCGCTTGACCGCGTCGACGATCGCCACGTGCGGCGCGCATTCCTCATGCGCGATCGGCGCCACGAGCGTGTGCAGCCGCAGCGGATGCAACGGCAGGCGCAGGCCGAGGCGCTCGAGCAGCGCGAGGCTGCCGTAACCGGCGGCCACCACGACCGCGTCGGCATGAATCACGTCGACTTCGCGCGAACGCGGAGCCGCACCCGCGCGCGGCGCCAGTTCCACCGCGGCGCGCTGGCCGTCGAGGCGGATCGCCGATACTTCGCAGCCGTGCATGAACTGCACGCCGCCTTGCGCGTCGAGGGTCTGCTTGAGGAGCTTGGTGAACAGCGGGCTGTTGGCCGTGCGCTCCTGATCGAACAGCACGCCGCCGGCGAATTCAGGCTCCGTGCGCACAGAATGCTCGTAGGATGCGCATTCGTCCGGCGTGAGCACGTGGTGCGGCACCTCGTACTGGCGCAGCAGGTCGAGCGCGGGCTGGGTCTGCTCCCATTCGTGCTCGCTGCGCACCAGATAAAGCAGTCCGCTCGCCTGTTCGAATTCGAGCCCGAAGCGCGCTTCGACGTCCGCGAGCGCGTCGCGCGACGCTTCGATCAGCGGCCGCAGCCGCCCGAACTGACGGGCGAACGCCTCCGGCTCCTGCAATGCACCGAGTTGCTTGACGAACTGACGCGCCGCGCCGTTGAAGCCGATCTTGTTGACGACGCCGTTTTTGGCGTTCTGACGGCTCGCGAGAAAGGTCGGGCCGAACCAGACGTCGAGCGGGGTCGGCAAAACGGTGCCGCCGTGCCCGTAGGTTGCGCCCTGCGCGACGGTCGCGTGGCGCTCGACGACACACACCCGGTGGCCGGCCGCGCGCAGGTGATAAGCGGTGGCGACGCCCGCTATCCCGCCGCCAATGACGATGACATCCATGTTTTGATTCGAACTGCCGAAGGGGGCGCCGAAGCGGCGCATTCCCGTTGAGCGGGGCATGCGGCGCGGCCCGGCATGGCTCGGGCGGCTCGCGCCGATCTGATGAAAGGGCGAATGATAGCAGTCAAAGCGCCGCTGCGGCCACGTGGAGCGCATCCCGCGCGCGGACCGAAAGCGCACCGCGAGGCCCGCTGGAAGCCCGTTCCCGGGGTATAATCTCGGACTTCCTTTCCGCCTCACGTCGCCTGCATGCGCGGCTTCTCGGCATCATTGAGCGACGCAACGTCAAGTCCATGGCCCACTTCTCGTGTTTCCCCGGCGCTTCGGCCCTTTCCGATTTCCGTCAAACCCGCCTGCTCGAAACGCTCACGCGCATCGACCCGAATATCACCGGCGTGCGCGGGCAGTACCTGCATTTCGTCAATGCCCAGACCCCGCTGTCCGCTGAAGACAGCGCGAAGGTCGAGGCGCTGATGCACTACGGCGATCCACTCGAAGACAGCAAGGAGCGCGGCGCCGTCGAGACCTTCCTCGTGGTGCCGCGTTTCGGTACGGTGTCGCCGTGGGCCAGCAAGGCCACCGACATCGCCCACCTGTGCGGCCTCACGCAGGTGCGCCGCATCGAGCGCGGCGTCGAGTACACGGTCATGCTGAAAAGCGGCCTGCTGGGCGGCAAGAAAGCGCTCTCCGATGAAGCCCGCGCGGCCGTCGCCGCGGCGCTGCACGACCGCATGACCGAGAGCGTGTCGAGCTCGCGCGAGTACGCGCTGCATCTGTTCGACGAACTGCCGGCCAAGCCGCTGCAAACCGTCGACGTGCTCGGCCACGGCCGTGGCGCGCTGGAAGCGGCGAACACGGAACTGGGCCTCGCGCTCGCCGACGACGAAATCGATTATCTCGTCGAGGCGTTCACGAAGCTCGGCCGCAACCCGACCGACGTCGAACTGATGATGTTCGCGCAGGCCAATAGCGAACACTGCCGCCACAAGATTTTCAACGCGGACTGGACCATCGACGGCGAGAAGCAGGACATCTCGCTGTTCAACATGATCCGCAACACCGAAAAGCTGAACCCGCAAGGCACGATCGTCGCGTATTCGGACAACTCGGCGATCATGGCGGGCGGCATGGCCGAGCGCTGGTTCCCGCGCACGCCGGCTGACCTCGGCGCGAACGAGCTGCCGGAGCACTACCGCCGCAGCGTCGAACTCACGCACACGCTGATGAAGGTGGAGACTCACAACCACCCGACCGCGATCTCGCCGTTCCCGGGCGCCGCGACCGGCGCGGGCGGCGAAATCCGCGACGAGGGCGCGACCGGCCGCGGCGCGCGTCCGAAGGCGGGTCTGGCGGGCTTCACGGTGTCGAACCTGACATTGCCGGACGGCGTCGAGGCCTGGGAAAACGCACGCGACGCCGCACAGCCGCTCGCGCACCGCAATCCGGACGACCAGCACGAAGCGTATGGCCGCCCCGACCGCATCGCGTCGCCGCTGCAGATCATGATCGACGGCCCGCTCGGCGGCGCCGCGTTCAACAACGAATTCGGCCGGCCGAACCTCGGCGGTTATTTCCGCGCGTATGAACAGAACGTCGCGGGCCTGGTGCGCGGCTATCACAAGCCCATCATGATCGCCGGCGGCATCGGCAATATCTCGGACCAGCACACGCACAAGCACGATCTGCCGGAAGGGTCGCTGCTGATCCAGATCGGCGGCCCGGGCATGCGCATCGGCATGGGCGGCGGCGCTGCGAGCTCGATGGCGACCGGCACCAACACCGCCGAGCTCGACTTCGATTCCGTGCAGCGCGGCAACCCGGAAATCGAACGCCGTGCGCAGGAAGTGATCAACGCGTGCTGGCAGCTCGGCGACAAGAACCCGATCCTGAGCATTCACGACGTCGGCGCAGGCGGCTTGTCGAACGCGTTTCCGGAAGTGGTGGACGGCGCGGGCAAGGGCGCGCTGTTCGAACTGCGCAAGATCCAGCTGGAAGAAAGCGGTTTGTCGCCGCGCGAAATCTGGTCGAACGAAGCCCAGGAGCGTTACGTGCTGGCAATCGCGCCGGCCGATCTGCCGGCCTTCGAAGCAATGTGCCAGCGTGAGCGCTGCCCGTTCGCGGTGATCGGCACAGCCACCGCCGAACGCCAGTTGAAGCTGATCGACTCCGAAAACGACGCCGCCGCGCATCAGCCGGTCGACATGCCGATGGAAGTGCTGCTCGGCAAGGCGCCGCGCATGCATCGCGACGTCAAGCGCGTCGAGCAGACGCTCGAACCGGTCGATGTCACGGGCATCGCGTTGCCCGATGTGGCGACCAGCGTGCTGCGTCATCCGACGGTCGCGAGCAAGTCGTTCCTGATCACGATCGGCGACCGCTCGGTGGGCGGCACCACCGCGCGCGACCAGATGGTCGGCCCGTGGCAGGTGCCGGTGGCCGACGTCGCGATCACGACGATGGACTACGCGGGCTTTAGCGGCGAAGCGATGACGATGGCCGAGCGCACGCCGCTCGCCGTTATCAACGCGCCGGCGTCGGGCCGCATGGCGGTCGGCGAGGCGATCACCAACATCGTGGCGGCGCCGATCGCGTCGCTCGACAAGCTGAAGCTGTCGGCGAACTGGATGGCCGCGTGCGGCGCGCCGGGCGAAGACGCGGCACTCTACGACACGGTCAAGGCGATCGGCATGGAACTGTGCCCGGCGCTCGGCATCAGCATTCCGGTCGGCAAGGATTCGCTGTCGATGCGCACGAAGTGGGAAGAGCGCGGCGTCGCGAAGGAAGTGGTCGCGCCGGTCTCGCTGATCATCTCGGCGTTCGCACCGGTCGCTGACGTGCGCAAGCACCTCACGCCGCAACTGCGCCGCATCAGCGACGCAGGCGACTCGGTGCTGATCGCGATCGACCTCGGCCGCGGCAAGCATCGCCTCGGCGGCAGTATCCTCGCGCAAGTGACGCAGCAGGTGGGCGACACGGTGCCGGACGTCGACGATCCGGAAGACCTGAAGCGCTTCTTCAACGTGATCCAGGCGCTGAACAGCGACGGCAAACTGCTCGCTTACCATGACCGTTCGGACGGCGGCCTGTGGGCGACGGTCTGCGAAATGGCGTTTGCGGGTCACGTCGGCGTGTCGCTGAACGTCGACATGCTCGTGCTCGATCCGCACCACGAATCCGATTACGGCGACGCGAAGGACTGGGCGAAGCAGACCAGCGGCCGTCGTGAAGATCGCACGATTCGCGCGCTCTTCAATGAAGAACTCGGCGGCGTGATCCAGGTGCGTGCGGCGGACCGCGACGCCGTGCTCGGCGCGTTGCGCGAGCACGGCCTGTCGGCGTGCTCGCATGTGATCGGCAAGCTCAACGAGCGCGACGCGATCGAAATCTATCGCGACGCGAAGAAGATCTACGACGCACCGCGCACCGAACTGCATCGCACGTGGAGCGAAGTGAGCTGGCGCATCGCGCGTCTGCGCGACAACCCGGCTTGCGCCGATGCCGAATACGATGCGCTGCTCGACGCCGCCGATCCGGGCATCACGCCGGTGCTGAGCTTCGATCCGGCTGAAGACGTGGCCGCGCCTTTCGTGGGCAAGAGCGCGCGTCCGCGTGTCGCGATCCTGCGCGAGCAGGGCGTCAACTCGCACCTCGAAACGGCCTATGCATTCGACCGCGCCGGTTTCGACGCGCACGACGTACACATGAGCGATCTGCTCGCGGGCCGCGCGAACCTGGCGGACTTCGCCGGCGCGGTGGCGTGCGGTGGCTTCTCGTACGGCGATACGCTCGGCGCCGGTGAAGGCTGGGCGAAAGCGATCCGCTTCAACGCGCAACTGGCCGACATGTTCGCCGCGTTCTTCGGCCGCGAAGACACGTTCGCGCTCGGCATCTGCAACGGCTGCCAGATGATGAGCAGCCTCGCGTCGATGATCCCCGGTGCGCACGCGTGGCCGAAGTTCACGCGCAACAAGTCGGAGAAATTCGAAGCGCGCTTCTCGCTGGTCGAAATCCAGGCTTCGCCGTCGATCTTCTTCGCGGGCATGGAAGGCTCGCGCATTCCGGTCGCGGTCGCGCACGGCGAAGGTTTTGCGGACTTCTCGCAGCAGGGCGATGCGTCGAAGGTAGCGGTGGCGATGCGCTACGTCGATCACCGTGGTCAGGCGACCGAGCAGTATCCGTTCAATCCGAACGGTTCGCCGGACGGCATCACGTCGGTCACGACGGCAGACGGCCGCTTCACCGTGTTGATGCCGCACACCGAGCGCGTGCATCGTGCCGTGCAGATGAGCTGGCATCCGGAAGGCTGGGGCGAAAATGGCACGGACGCGAGCCCGTGGCTGCGCGTGTTCCAGAACGCGCGTCGCTGGCTGGGATGATTCGGGCAGGGCTGCCGCTTCGGGCGGCGGCCTTGTTGAGCGATACCTTCGCAGCAAACAAAAAGCGGCCCTCGGCCGACGAATGCTCGCACTAGCACTGGCCTGTACCGCACATTCGATCCACTCGTACGGAAGATGCTGCCCCAGCCGGTCCCATTCGAACGGCCGCTGTGATTCGACCAATGGGCGTAGATCATCGACCAGCATGGCGATGAAAGTTAACACCCCTGCGTCACGTTTACAACCACTTTGCACCACAAACAAAAAATGCCGTTCAGTCGCTTAACTGAACGGCATTACGCCCTCGGGCGGCTTTTCTGCATTCCAACGTCAAACGAAGAAGCGGCGACTCGACAACTCGCTTACTGAATCTTCGCGTTCTTGCGCAGACCTTCTTCGAACGCTTGCAGCTTTTCCTGCTGGATCTGCTGGACGATCTGGGCACGTACCTGCTCCAGCGGCGGCGGCGTGGTAGCACGCACATCGTCGACGCGGATGATGTGCCAGCCGAATTGCGTGCGCACAGGCGTGTCGGTCATCTGACCTTTCTGCAGATGCGTGGCCGCTGCCGCGAATTCAGGCACGTAAGCCTTCGGGTCCGACCAGTCGAGGTCGCCGCCGTTCTTGCCCGATCCCGGGTCCTTCGAGTATTGCTTCGCGAGTTCTTCGAAGCTCGCGCCGCCCTTGATCTTCGCGATCAGGTCCTTCGCCTGCTGCTCGTTGTCGACGAGGATGTGGTGCAGGTGGTATTCCTTGCCGCCCGCATCCTTGATCAGCGCGTTGTAGCGCGCGGTGACTTCGGCGTCGGTCGGCTGGTTGTTCTTCACGAAGTCTTCGATCAGCGCGCGCAGCACGACGGTCTGTTGCGCGACGGCGATTTGCGCCTTGACGTCCGGACGATTCGGCAGGCCGCGGCGCAGCGCTTCCTGCATCAGGATTTCGCGGTTCACCAGTTCTTCACGCACGGCCATTTGCAGTTGCGGCGTGTTTTGCTGGCCTTGATGAACCAGTTGATCGATCAGCGCATCGGCGCGCGCTTTCGGAATCGGCGTGCCGTTGACGACGGCGATGTTCTGTGCAAATGCAGGTGCGGCTGCAAATGCAGCCAGCAATACCCAAAGGCGGGTTTTCTTCAAGGTCATCGGAAGTTCCTAGCGGGGCAACAAAGCAAATTCTTCGGGCGTATACGCCGTGATGGCAAGGGCATGAATGCCGCGCTGCATGGCATCGGCCAGCGCATCATACACCATGCGATGCCGCGCCACGCGGGCCTTGCCGGCAAATGCGGCAGCCACGATCGTGACACTGAAATGACCGCCGGCCGAGGCGCCGGCGTGGCCCGCGTGCTGCGCGCTGTCGTCGGTGATGCGGATCGATTCGACTGGCGCGAGCGCGGCCGTAAGGCGCGCTTCGATCAGCGCGGCGCGCTCGGCGGTGGTGGCGTGCATGAACACATCGTTCGTCATGTCATTCTTCCTTCATGTACTTCGACAACCACAAACTCTGCCCGACGATGAACACCAGCAGGCAGCCGGTTGCGCCGAACAGCTTGAAATTGACCCATTGGTCGGTCGTGTAGTGATACGCGACGAACAGGTTGACGAGTCCGAGCAGCACGAAGAACACCGCCCAGATGATGTTCAGCTTGCCCCAGATCGCGTGCGGCAGCGTGATCTGCTTGCCCATCATCGCTTCGATCAGGTTTTTGTTGAAGCCCAGTTGCGAGACGATCAGCGCGACGGAAAACGCCCAGTACAGCACGGTCGGCTTCCACTTGATGAAAGTGTCGTTGTGCAGCACGAGCGTGGCGCCGCCGAATACGGTGACGACGCCGAGGCTCACCCACAGCATCGGATCGACCTTGCGGTGGCGGAAGGCCACCCACGCGATCTGCACCAGCGTGGCGACGATCGCCACTGCCGTCGCCGTGAAAATGCCCCAGATCTTGAAGGCGACGAAGAACAGGATGATCGGGAACAGATCGAACAGGAATTTCATTATCTGGTCGGGAACACGGAGAGTGAGTCGAAGGTGAGGGCGCGGCGAAGCGCCCGATGGTGTGTAAGCGGCCGGAAAGCCGCCGCGCCAACCTGCCATGAGTGTCATGGCAAGCGGGCTAACGGACGGCTTCTGGCGAGGCCGTTAGCAGCAGACCCGCAGCGCCAAGGTGCCGCTCCGCCGGGCCGGAGCCGCTCCGCGTCCTCTCGCAGCCGGCTCGAATCCCGCCGGCCACGCCGGCCGGCAACGCGCCAGACTTCGCGCCGCTGCGCTTACTTGGGCTCGAATTGTAACGCAGCCGAATTGATGCAATAGCGCAAGCCCGTCGGTGCGGGGCCGTCTTCGAACACGTGGCCCAGATGCGCGCCGCAGTTCTTGCATTGCACCTCGATGCGCAGCATGCCGTGCGAGCGGTCGGTCTTCTCGGCGATCACCTCGCCGTTGATCGGCTTGAAGTAGCTCGGCCAGCCGCAGCCGGCGTCGAACTTGGTGTCCGATTCGAACAGCGGCGTGCCGCAGCACACGCAATCGTAGATGCCGCGGTCCCAGTGATCGTGGTAGCGGCCAGTGAAGGGACGTTCGGTGGCCGCGTGGCGCGTCACCTGGTATTCGATATCGGAAAGCTGCTGGCGCCACTCGGCGTCGTCTTTCTGCACGGCGGGGACGTCGGTGTTGAGGTCGTCGGGCTGGTTCATGGTCGGATTCCTGTCTCGGGCTTGTTTTGGCGATGCACGTTGAAGGCGAACTGGTTCGGTCCGGTTTGGCGCGTCACGAGGAGCAGCTCACTTCCAGCGAGCTAGCCCAGTCCGGCGGCAAGGCCGCATACGCTTCGTGCTCGGGCTGTTCGTCGAACGGGCGGCGCAGCACCGCCGCCAGACGCTCCACTTCGGAAAAGTCCTTCTCTTTCGCGTGGCGGATCGCCGTTTCCGCCAGGTGATTGCGAAGTACGAATTTGGGGTTCACACGGTTCATTGCAATGGCGCGCGCCGCGTCGTCGCGTGTTTCATGGGACAGCCGCGCGCGATAGTCGTTCGCCCATGCGTCGAACGCGGCGCGATCGAGAAACAGGTCGCGCACCGGCGCGTCGCCGCTCGCGTCGTGCTTCGACACGCGCGCGAGATGCCGGAAGGTCAGCGTGAAATCGGCGCGGTTCGCGTGCATGACTTCGAACAGACGATTGACCAGCGTGTCGTCGCCGTCGCGCTCGATGTCGAGGCCGAGCTTCGCGCGCATGCGCCGCTCAAGCGCCGGTGCGAAGCGGTCCTTGAAACCGCCGAGCACGCGCTGCGCGTCTTCGATCGCCTTGTCGCCGCGCACGCTTTCGGCGTGCTGTTCGCCGAGCAGGGGCAGCAATCCTTGTGCAAGGCAGAACAAATTCCAGTAGGCGATCTGCGGCTGCATTCTGTACGCGTAACGGCCTTGCGTGTCGGAATGATTGCAGATGTAGCCGGCGTCGAAGCCGTCCATGAAGCCGAATGGGCCGTAGTCGATCGTCAGGCCGAGGATCGACATGTTGTCGGTGTTCATCACGCCGTGGCAGAAGCCGACCGCCTGCCACTCGACCATCAGGTCGGCGGTGGAGAGCACCGCTTCGTTGAGCAGCGCGAGATAGGGATCGTCGGCGTCGCGGCAATGCGGATAGAAACGCTCGATCACGTGGTCGGCGAGCGCGCGCAGCGCGTCGGTTCGATCGTTCGAATAGAAATGCTCGAAGTGGCCGAAGCGCACAAAGCTCGGCGCGACGCGCGTGACCACCGCGGCGGTTTCGACGGTCTCGCGCCGCACCGGCTGATCGGAGCCGATCACGCACAGCGCGCGCGTGGTCGGAATGCCAAGGTGATGCATCGCTTCCGAACACAGATACTCGCGGATCGACGAACGCAACACCGCACGGCCGTCGCCCATGCGTGAATAGGGCGTGCGTCCCGCGCCCTTCAATTGCAATTCGAAGCGCTGGCCGTCGTGTTCGACCTCGCCGAGACCCAGCGCGCGGCCGTCGCCGAGCTGGCCCGCCCACACGCCGAACTGATGGCCCGAATAGACCGATGCATAAGGCAGCGCATCGGCCGGCCACTCGCGCGTGACGTTGCCGGAGAACAGCTCGACGAAGCCCGCATCGTTCCGAAGGTCCGGCGTGAGACCGAGCAGCGCGGCGGTCTCGGCGGAGAAGCCGACCATGTACGGCGCGTTGAGCGGCGCGGCGGGCAGGCGCGTCAGGAACGTGCTGCCGAGCCGCGCGAACGCGCTTTCGGGGGAGCTGAGAAGAACGTTGGAAAAAGCCGTTAAAGCTTCGGATAACCCTGCAATGCTTGGGGAAAACGACATATTGAGCGCCTCTGGATTAACCGATATTGTAAGTCCGCGCCCGCGGAGCTGCTGGCCGGCCGTTGAACGAAGCTGCACCCATCTCATCTTTCCCCGGTCGTGCGGATTTCGCCGGCGGCGCATGGAGAAGCGCGCCATTGCGCCCCAACGGCTCCCGGACCCCCATTCGATGGAAACAGACAAGCCGAGGAGACCACGCTTTATGACGACGCCGCTGCTGGGCCAGATGATGGATGTGCCGCTCACTGTGTCCTCGCTGCTCGCGCATGCCGCGCGGCATTTCGGCAGCACCGAGATCGTCTCGCGACGCATCGAAGGCGATCTGCACCGCTACACCTATCGCGATTGCGAGAAGCGCG
The DNA here is from genome assembly GCF_902859935.1 of Paraburkholderia fynbosensis. Taxonomy (GTDB): domain Bacteria; phylum Pseudomonadota; class Gammaproteobacteria; order Burkholderiales; family Burkholderiaceae; genus Paraburkholderia; species Paraburkholderia fynbosensis. The sequence goes on along the minus strand of NZ_CADIKI010000001.1, from coordinate 174,567 downwards.
CGAAGCAGCTCGCGCAGGCGCTGATTGCGCTGGGCGTCGAACCCGGTGAGCGCGTCGCGACCCTCGCGTGGAACGGCTACCGGCATCTGGAAGCGTATTACGGCACGACCGGCTTCGGCGCGGTGTGCCATACGATCAACCCGCGCCTGTTCCCCGATCAGATCGCCTATATCATCAATCACGCCGATGACGCCTACGTGCTGTTCGACACGACGTTCGCGCCGCTCGTCGACGTGCTCGCGCCGCAATGCCCGAAAGTGCGCGGCTGGATCGCGCTCGCCGACACGGCGCATCTGCCGGCCATGCAAACGCCCGCGCTCAGCTACGAAACGCTGATGGACGCGCAGGACGGCGACTTCGAATGGCCGACTATCGACGAGCGTCAGGCCTCGTACCTTTGCTATACCTCCGGCACCACCGGCGATCCGAAAGGCGCGCTGTATTCGCACCGCTCGACGGTGCTGCATGCGTTCGGCGCGTCGTTGCCCGATGCGATGAGCCTGTCGGCGCGCGACGCGGTGCTGCCGGTCGTGCCGATGTTCCATGTGAACGCATGGGGCATTCCGCACGCCACGCCGCTGACCGGCGCGAAGCTGGTGTTTCCTGGCAAGGACCTCGACGGCAAGTCGCTTTATGAACTCATGGAGAGCGAGCGCGTCACCTATTCGGCGGGCGTGCCGACCGTGTGGCTCGGCTTGCTGAACTACATGCGCGAGACCGGCGCGAAGTTCTCGTCGCTGCAACGCACGGTGATCGGCGGCTCCGCGTGTCCGCCCGCGATGCTGCGCACGTTCGAGGACGATTACGGCGTGCAGGTGATCCATGCGTGGGGCATGACCGAGATGTCGCCGCTCGGCACCCTCTCGAAACTGACTTGGGAGCAAAGCCAGCGGCCGCTCGCCGAGCAGCGCGCGTTGCTCGAAAAGCAGGGCCACGTGATGTATGGCGTGGACATGAAGATCGTCGGCGAAGACGGGCGCGAGTTGCCGTGGGACGGCGTCGCGTTCGGCGACCTGCACGTGCGCGGGCCGTGGGTGATCGACCGTTATTTCCGCAAGGACGACTCGCCGCTCGTGCACGGCTGGTTTCCTACCGGCGACGTCGCCACCATCGACCGCGACAGCTTCCTGCATATCACCGACCGCTCGAAGGACGTCATCAAGTCCGGCGGCGAATGGATCAGTTCCATCGACCTCGAGAACGTCGCGATTGCGCATCCGGCGGTGGCGGAAGCGGCGTGCATCGCGTGTGCGCATCCGCGCTGGACCGAGCGTCCGCTGCTGGTAGTAGTCAAGCGTCCGGGTTTCGAGCTCACGCGCGAGGAGTTGCTCGCGTTCTACGAAGGCAAGGTCGCCAAATGGTGGATTCCCGACGATGTCGCGTTCGTCGACGAATTGCCGCATACCGCCACCGGCAAGCTGCAAAAGCTGAAGCTGCGCGACATTTTCCGTGACCACGTGCTGCCGTCCGCGCTCGCCGACGAAGCGAACTGCCCGCTTACCAGGGGAAACCCCGCATCATGATAAATTGAACGATCGTGCTTTTCTGTGTATCCTGCCTGCAGACCCGGGAACAATCGGTTGAAAGACGGACAATGAGCCGGACATCGAGGCGGCTCGCAAAACGGCACAGGCGGCGCGCAAGGCGCCGCCTCATTGCATGGATCGCATGGAGGCAGGCAGATGGCAGTGGACTACACAACTCATGACGGCGTGGCCGTCATCACGCTGAACAATCCTCCCGTGAATGGCCTCGGCCTCTCGACGCGAGCGGGCATCGCCGACGGCATCGAGCGCGCGCAGAACGATCCGGCCATCAGGGCCATCGTGCTGACGGGAGCGGGCAAGGCCTTCTCGGGCGGCGCCGACATCACCGAGTTCAACACCCCGAAGGCCACCCAGGAGCCGACGCTCGCCACGGTCATCCGGATCGTCGAAGGCAGCGCCAAGCCGGTGGTCGCGGCCATTCACAGCGTCGCGATGGGCGGCGGGCTGGAACTGGCGCTCGGTGCGCATTACCGCATCGCCGCGCCCGGCGCGCAGATCGCGCTGCCGGAAGTGAAGCTCGGCATCCTGCCGGGTGCGGGCGGCACACAGCGTCTGCCGCGCGCGATCGGCCTCGAAGCATCGTTGAACATGATCGTGTCCGGCGCGCCCGTGTTCTCGGAGAAACTGGCCGACTCGGGGCTGTTCGACGAAGTCGTCGCGAGCGAGGAAGATCTGCCCGCCGCGGCGCTCGCCTTCGCGCGCAAAGTCGGCGCGAAGACTGGCCCGCATCCGAAAGTGCGTGATCGCAAGATCGAGCATCCGAACGCGGCCGGTTTCATCCAGTTCGCGCGCAATAGCGTCGCGGCGATCGCGAAGAACTTCCCGGCGCCGCACAAATGCATCGACGCGGTGGAAGCGGGCGTGCAGAACGGTTTCGACAAGGGCCTTGCATTCGAGCGCGAATGCTTCGTCGCGCTGGTCCAAACGCCGGAAAGCCACGCGTTGCGGCATGCGTTCTTCGGCGAGCGCGCGGCCAGCAAGATTCCCGACGTGCCGGCCGACACGCCGGTGCGCGACATCGGCCAGATTGGCGTGATCGGCGCGGGCACGATGGGCGGCGGCATCGCGATGAACTTCATCAACGCGGGCATTCCGGTCACGCTGCTGGAAACGAAGCAGGAAGCGCTCGAGCGCGGCCTCGCGACGATCCGCAAGAACTACGAAGCCTCCGTGAAGAAGGGCAAGCTCAAGCCCGAAGCGCTCGAACAGCGCATGGCGTTGATCACGCCCACGCTGTCCTACGACGACCTGAAGCACGCGGATCTGATCGTCGAGGCCGTGTTCGAAGAACTGGGCGTGAAAGAGCAGGTGTTCAGGCGTCTTGACGAAGTCGCCAAGCCCGGCGCGATCCTCGCGTCGAATACGTCGACGCTCGACGTCGACAGGATTGCTGCGTTCACGAAGCGTCCGCAGGACGTGGTCGGCATGCACTTCTTCAGCCCGGCCAACGTGATGAAGCTGCTCGAAGTGGTGCGCGGCAAGGACACCGCGAAAGACGTGCTCGCCACCGTGATGAAACTCGCGAAGAAGATCAAAAAGACGGCGGTGGTGTCGGGCGTGTGCGACGGCTTCATCGGCAACCGGATGATCGAGCAGTACATCCGTCAGGCGCTCTTCATGCTCGAGGAAGGCGCGCTACCCGCGCAGGTGGATAAGGCCATCGAGAAGTTCGGCTTCGCGATGGGCCCGTTCCGCATGAGCGATCTGGCCGGCAACGACATCGGCTGGGCGATCCGCAAGCGGCGCTATCAGGAGCATCCTGACATGCATTACTCGAAGATCGCCGACCGTCTGTGCGAGATGGGGCGCTTCGGCCAGAAGACCGGCGCCGGCTGGTACGACTACAAGGCGGGCGATCGTACTGCGTATCCGTCGAAGGTGGTCGACGAGATGATCGGCGCGTTCTCGAAGGAAACCAGTGCCGAGCGCCGCAAGATCAGCGACGAGGAAATCGTCGAGCGCCTCGTGTTCGCGCTCGTCAACGAAGGCGCGAAGATTCTTGAAGAAGGCATCGCGTCGAAGGCGTCGGATATCGACATGGTCTATCTGACCGGCTACGGTTTCCCGCTTCATCGCGGCGGCCCGATGCTGTACGCGGACACGGTCGGGCTCTACAACGTGGAGCGTGCGATTCGCCGTTATGCGGCGCGGCCGAATGGCGACGCGTGGCGACTCGCACCGCGCATCGCGAAGCTGGCGGCCGAGGGGCGCGGGTTCAACGGCTGAGGGGTTGAGCGAGCCTTCGAGGCTGCGTGAATCAAACGACCGAGGTGGCGCGGTGCTGCGCGTGCAGCGCGATGCGCACGGGAAAGCGTCGGCGCGCCACCGTCGAGATCTGGAAGTAAGACCAACTTGCATGGGACCAGAGTAGGTGCTGAAGCATGGGACCGGAGTAGGTGCTAAAGCATGGGACCGGAGTAGGCGCTAAAGCGCCAACCCCGGATCGACACGCTAAAGCGTCAACTCCGGATCGACACGCTAAAGCGCCAACTCTGGTCGACCGCAAAAACTTGCATGGGACCTGAGTAGGCGCTAAAGCGCCAACTCTGGTCGACAAAGGAGACAAGCATGACTGATGCCGTAATCGTATCCACCGCCCGCACGGGGCTCGCCAAATCATGGCGCGGCGGCTTCAACATGACGCACGGCGCGACGCTCGGCGGCCACGTGACGCAGGCCGCGGTCGAACGCGCAAAGCTCGACCCGGCGCGCGTCGAAGACGTGATCATGGGCTGCGCGAATCCGGAAGGCGCGACGGGTGGCAACATCGCGCGCCAGATCGCGTTGCGCGCCGGTTTGCCGGTCAGTGTGCCGGGCATGACGGTGAACCGCTTCTGTTCGTCTGGATTGCAAACTATTGCGCTCGCCGCGCAACGCGTGATCGCCGGTGAAGGCGACGTGTTCGTCGCGGGCGGAGTCGAGTCGATCTCGTGCGTGCAGAACGAGATGAACCGCCACATGATGGCCGAAGGCTGGTTGAGCGAGAACAAGCCGGAAATCTACTGGTCGATGCTGCAGACCGCCGAGAACGTCGCGAAACGCTATTCGATCTCGAAGGACCGTCAGGACGAATACGGCGTGCGCTCGCAGCAGCGTGCCGCGGCCGCGCTCGAAGCCGGCAGGTTCAAGGACGAAATCGTACCGTTGACCGTGCTCGCCGGCGTCGCCGACAAAGCGAGCGGCCGTCTCTTCACGAAAGAAGTGACCGTCAGCGGTGACGAAGGCATTCGCGCCGACACGACGCTCGAAGGCGTGTCGAAGATTCGCACCGCGATGCCGGGCGGCGTGATCAGCGCCGGCAACGCGAGCCAGTTTTCCGACGGCGCGTCGGCTTGCGTCGTGATGAACGCGAAGGTCGCGGAGCGCGAAGGTCTGCAGCCCCTCGGCATTTTCCGCGGCTTCGCGGTGGCCGGTTGCGAGCCGGACGAAATGGGCATCGGCCCGGTGTTTGCCGTGCCGAAGCTGCTCAAGCAGGCGGGTCTGAAGGTCGAGGACATCGACCTGTGGGAATTGAACGAAGCGTTCGCAGTGCAGGTGCTGTATTGCGCGGACAAGCTGGGCATTGCGCAAGACCGTCTGAACGTGAACGGCGGCGCGATTGCGGTCGGCCATCCGTACGGCGTATCGGGCGCACGGCTGACTGGTCATGCGTTGATCGAAGGCAAGCGGCGCGGCGCGAAGCTGGTCGTCGTGACGATGTGTATCGGCGGCGGGCAGGGCGCGGCGGGGCTGTTCGAAGTGGTGTGATGCTGCCGGGGGCGCGCGTGTTGGCGATAACGGCACGGACCTGAGCGATCCGTGCCGCCGGCTGGTTTAGCGGCGCTTGCTATCCGCGCTTCTTCGAAGCCGCTTGTCCGGATCGATTGGCGGCATCAGCGCGAAGCCGCGCCAAGCGATGCCAGACTCAACGTCCCCTGACTGATGAAGCGTGTCGTACCGGTCAAGCCGCCCGCGAGCTTGCCGCGCAGGATGTACGGAACCTGCCCCGAGTCGGCGGCTCCGGCGAATGCGAAGGCCTGGCGAACCGCGGCGAAAGCCGGCACGGTCAGCGGCACGGTGACGACGGTTTCGCCGAAGCGCGGCACCGTGCCGCCCTGGTCGCTGACGCCGCTCGCGAACGACTCGCCGTTCACTTCGAGATCGAGCGACACGCCGCTGAAGCTGACCGTCGAATCGTTGGGATTCTGCACGCGTAGTTTGACGTTGAAGCGCATCTCCAGCCCTTGGCCGTCGAGCGGCTCGATACCGGCCACGCTGACGCGCAACGGATCGGCGCCGAACAGGCCCGCGCAGCCGTTGAGCGTCAGCGTGACGATCATGAGAAGGGCGACGATGGCCGGCAAGCCGCGAAGGTGGGAGAGACGGCCGGACAGCGGCGCGCGCAGGAAAGGCATGACCGGCACCTCGAACGAAGCGGTTGGTGATGCATTGTACCAGGCAGCGTCGCGTGGGCAGAGGCGATTCAGACGGTGCGCCGCCAGCGTGTTCTGACGAGTTCGGCCAGATGCCGGACGGCCAGCAGAAGCCAGCCATGAGCGCCTGGCGCGGCATGCGGGGGCAGCACGATGAACGCGGCAGAGTCCGTGCGGCTCGCACCGGCTGCGCGCAGGGCGCTGATCGACACCCTGCCGCGTTGCGGCGTCACGAACCGCTCGCCTTCGAGCAAGGTGATCGACGTGAGTGGGACGGCATCGCCCAGCCACGCGAGCGAACGGTCGCGGAAGTGGAGTTGCAAACGGCCTTCGACGGCCACGATCGAACTGCCGGCGTGCAGGTCATGCACGGCGACCTGACCGGCCAGGAGAGACGACGCAGGGGTTCTGCGCAAACCGGCGCAAGATTCACGAGCATGCATGACAGAGTCCTTTAAACCGTTTTCATGCCACACAGCTTATTGAGTCCGTCAAGGTGAAAACAGCCGCAACCGCCGACAATCTGAACCGGTGCAGCACAGCATTTCAGCATGCTGTATTGGTCCGAATCGGGCCAATGTGTATCTGTCGCGGCGCGCGAACTGTCCGCACCATCGGCTCATGACCGAATCCATTCTCAAGCGGCCGCAGCCGTCGAGCGAGCTGTCCGCGAACAGCCAGCCGCTTTACCGGCAACTGGCCGATCAATATCGCCGCGCGATCAGCAACGGCGTGCTGCGCCCCGGCGATCGCATGCCGTCGATGCGCACGTTCATGCAGCGGCACGGCGTGAGCCTCGCGACCGCGACCGAGAGCTATCGCGTGCTGGAGCGCGCCGCGCTGATCGATGCCCGGCCGCGCGCCGGCTATTTCGTGCGCGTGGCGCCCGCGGCCGCTTTGCCGGCCGCCGCCGAACCCGATCCCGCGGTGGTTGCGGGCACCGCGCAGTTCGTCGGCATTCACTCGGCGATTTCCACGCTCGTGTCGACCTACCAGCGTTATCCGCAAGCGCTGAATCTCGGCGGCGCGACCGCCTCGCCCGATCTCTATCCGACCGACGCGTTGCAGAAAGCCGCGCTGCGCGCGTTGCGCGCGCGGCCTACGTTGCTGACCGCCGCCGGTCCCGATCAGGGCGACCCGGCGTTGCGCGCGATCATCGCGCGGCGTGCGCTCGAGGCCGGTATCCAGATCGGCGCGGACGACATCATCATGACGCACGGCGGCATCGAAGCCGTGAACCTCGCATTGCGGGCGGTGACGCAGCCAGGCGACACCGTCGCGGTCGAATCGCCGTGCTTTTTCGGGTTACTGCAGGCGCTCGAAAGCCTCGGCCTGCGCGCACTGGAAATCCCGACCAGCCCGAGCACCGGCCTTGCGATCGAAGCGCTCGCCTTCGCGCTGCAAACGCATCCCGACATCAAGGCGGTGGTGGTCGTGCCGAACCTGCAGAATCCGCTCGGCAGCGTGATGCCCGACGCGCACAAGGCGAGCCTCGTCGAACTGTGCGCGCGTGCCGGCATTCCACTGATCGAAGACGACCCGTATCGCGAACTCGTCGATGCCGTTGCGCCGCCACGCTCGCTGAAGGCCTGGGACACCGACGGCACCGTGATCCATTGCACGTCGTTCAACAAGACCCTCGCGCCGGGCATGCGGGTCGGCTGGATCAATGGCGGGCGCTGGCATCCGCGCATCGGCATGCTGAAGTTCGCGCAGTCGCGGCACAACGAACAGCTCTCGCAGGTGGTGCTCGCCGGGTTTCTGGAGACGAGCGCGTACGAGCGGCATCTGCGGCGCTTGCGCGACGGCTTGCGGCTTCAGCGCGAACGGATGGCGGCGGCGGTGGCCGCGTCGTTTCCCGACGGCACACGCTTCACGCCGCCGCGCGGCGGCCTGTTCTTCTGGATCGAGTTGCCGCGCGAGGTGTCGTCGGCGGCTTTCTTCGAGGCCGCACTGGATGACGGGATTCGCGTGATGCCGGGAACGGTGTTCTCGAACGCGGGGCGTTTCGATCACTTCATCCGGCTCAGTTGTCCGAGCACGGACCTCGGCCGGGCCGACGAAGCGGTGCGCAGGTTAGGCAGATTGGCGGGACGGATGGCGGCGCATGCGCCGAAGCGATAGCGGGTATCATTTCCCGCTGCGCCTCGCGCAGGTTGCGCGTGCGTCCGAATGCATACGTCATGCGCCAAAACGCAAGACAGACAGTGCGACGAACGTCAGGCTGCGGCCCGACACTTCGAATCGAATCGAATTGATCGAATCGAATCGAATCGAACCGAGCCGAAGCGAACGAGGTGCGGCCGCGCTCATCATTTTGTGATGTCAGGACTCGACGATGCAGCAACGATGTCTCTCACCCACCCCGCATTCCGCCGACTACGAAATCTGAATACGCAATGACCGATTCATCCTCATCACCGAAAGCAGGCAACGCGACGTTGCCTGAAAGCCCGTTTGTCGATCGTCTCGGCGCGCAGTTGTTGTCCGCTGCCGATGGCGTCAGCGAAGTCGTGCTGCCGTTGCAGCCCGATCACATGAACACGTGGGACGTCGCGCACGGCGGCGTCACGATGACGCTTGCCGACGTTGCGCTCGCGATGGCCGCGCGCAGTCTCGCCGGCGACGGCGTCGGCGTGGTCACCGTCGAGATGAAGGTCAACTTCATGCAGCCGGGGCGCGGCGAGTTGCGCGCGACCGGCCGTGTGCTGCACCGCTCGACCACGATGGCCTATTGCGAAGGCGAGATCCGCGACAGCGAAGGCCACTTCGTCGCCAAGGCGCTCGGCACCTTCAAATACATGCGGCGCCTCGCGGTCGGCCGCAGCGTGACGCAACAGCGTTTGCGCAGCGACCCGTCGGCGAAACCGGGCCCGAGCGACGGCTGAACTCTCGCCGCGCGGCGCGCGTGCCGAGTGTGTCGCCCGCCTGTCGCGGCTCGCGCACGCGCACGCGGACGCGCAGTGCAAAGCATGCACGCCGTTCCAACTATTCACCGATCCAATCGGTCACTCAAGGAGACAACCGTGATGTCCCAGATCAACCGTCAACTCGTGCTGGCTTCGCGTCCGCAAGGCGCGGTCACGCCCGACAATTTCAAGCTCGTCGAAACGCCGCTCGCGCCGCTGGCCGACGGCGAATTGCGCGTGCGCAATCACTTCCTGTCGCTCGACCCTTACATGCGTGGCCGCATGAACGACAGCAAGTCGTACGCGGCGCCGCAACCGCTGAACGAAGTGATGATCGGCGGCACGGTTGGCGAAGTGGTGGAATCGAAGAACCCGAAGTTCGTGGTCGGCGACAAGGTGGTCGCGATGTTCGGCTGGCAGGAGTACGGCACGTCCAACGGAACCGGTGTACAGAAAGTCGACGACACGCACGTGCCGCTGTCGGCCTATCTCGGACCGGTCGGCATGCCCGGCGTCACCGCGTGGTACGGCCTGAACCGGATCATCGCGCCGAAAGCGGGCGAGACGGTGGTGGTCAGCGCTGCGAGCGGCGCGGTGGGCAGCGTGGTCGGGCAACTGGCGAAAGCGGCCGGCGCGCGCGCGGTCGGCATCGCGGGCGGCGCGGACAAGTGCCGCTACGTGACCGACACGCTCGGCTTCGATGCCTGTGTCGACTACAAGGCCGGCAATCTGTATCAGGACCTCAAGGCCGTGACGCCCGATGGCGTGGACGGCTACTTCGAAAATGTCGGCGGCGAAGTGCTCGACGCGACGCTCGCGCGCATGAACGCGTTCGGGCGCATCGCGCTGTGCGGCTTTATCGCGGGCTATGACGGCCAGCCGATGCCGCTCAAGCATCCGTCGTTGATGCTCACGCAGCGGCTGCTCCTGCAGGGCTTCATTGTCAGCGAGCATATGGACGTGTGGCCGGAAGCGCTCAAGCAGCTCGGCACGCTGGTCGCGCAGAAGCAGCTGCACTATCGCGAGACCATCGCGCAGGGGCTCGACGCGGCGCCTGAGGCGTTCATCGGCCTGCTCAAAGGCCGCAACTTCGGCAAGCAGCTCGTCAAGCTGATCTGAGCGCGACAACACAACAGCTCACTCACGCATCCAGGGGCCGCGCGGATCACACCGCGACCCAAGCCAGAAGTTACCGCGCAGTGCTCAGCCAGGAGTCAGACGATGTTCGAATTCGCCGGCAAGGTGGCAGTGATCACGGGGGCGGGCGGCGGCTTCGGCCGTGCGTTCGCGCAGAAGGGCGCGGCGCTCGGCATGAAGCTCGTGCTCGCCGACGTGGATCCCGACGCACTCGCGCAAACCGTCGAAACGTTGCGCGGCAACGGCGCAGACGCGATCGGCGTGCCGACCGATGTGTCCGACGCAGCCCAGGTCGACGCGCTCGCTCAAGCGGCGCTCGCCGCGTTCGACAAGGTGCACGTGCTCTTCAACAATGCGGGCGTGGGCACGGGCGGCTTCCTGTGGGAGAGCACGGCGAACGACTGGTCGTGGGTGTTCGGTGTCAACGTGATGGGCGTCGCGCACGGCGTGCGGGTCTTTACGCCGATCATGCTGGCGCAGAACGAGCCCGCGCATATCGTCAATACGGCGTCGGTGGCGGGCTTACTGTCGCCGCCTGCGATGGGCATCTACAACGCGTCGAAGCATGCGGTGGTCTCGCTGACCGAGACGCTTCATCACGACCTGCAACTGGCGCAGGCGCCAGCGACGCACGAAGAGGATGCGGATACGGCGAGTGGTCTCGTCGGCTGCTCGCTGCTGTGTCCTGCCTTCGTGCCGACCGGCATCGCCGATGCGGAGCGCGCGCGTCCCGAGCTACTGCGCAACGCCGGCCGGCCGACGCGCTCGCAGATCGCCGCCGGCAAGCAGCTGCAGCGCGCGGTGCAGTCGGGTAAGCTGAGCGCCGCCGATGTCGCCGACCTCACGTTCGAAGCGATCGCCGCGCGACGTTTTTATATCATCACGCATCCGGGCATCATGGCGACGGTGAAGCTGCGTCACGAAGATATCGAGCAATTGCGTAATCCCACCGACCCGATGTCGCTGAAGCCCGAGGTGAAGAACGCGGGCGAGGCATGAGTCGCGGCTGCTCGTCGTATTGCGCGTATTCATAGTCTGAACATCGTCCCATCGGCGGCGCATTGCGTGCCGGCTCTTTTCCAACCTCCGGCGCACAGGCGCCTTCCGATCCACCACGCGCACCATGCCGCTGAATCCAACGATCGAGCAGATACTCGAGATGATCGCGCGGGCGAAGCGCCCGCTGTATCACCAGATGACCGCGCAACAGGCGCGCGCGGCGTACGAGAACAGCGCGCCGATTCTGGAGATCGCGAGCGCGCCGATGTTCACGCTCGACGACCTGCTCATTCCCACGCGCGACGGCGCGGCGATTCGCGCCCGTTTGTACCAGGCGGTCGAGCCGAGCTGGGCCCAGCCCGCACCGGCGCTGGTCTACTACCACGGCGGCGGCTTCACGGTAGGCAGCGTCGATACGCACGATGCGCTCTGCCGGATGTTCGCGCGCGACGGCCAATGCACGGTGTTGTCGGTCGATTACCGGCTCGCGCCCGAGCACAAATTCCCCACCGCGGTCGAGGACGCGTTCGACGCGTTGAGCTGGCTGCACGAGCACGCCGCGCAATTCGGCGTGGACGGGGAGCGGCTCGCGGTCGGCGGCGATAGTGCGGGCGGCACGCTGGCGACCGTCTGCGCGGTACTTGCCCGCGACGCCGGCATCCGGCTCGCGCTGCAATTGCTGATCTATCCCGGCACGACCGGCTATCAGCAAACCGATTCGCACGCGCGCTTCGCCGATGGTTTCCTGCTCTCGGGCGAGACGATTCAATGGTTCTTCGAGCAGTACGTGCGCGACGAAAGTGATCGCGACGACTGGCGTTTCGCGCCGCTCGACGGCGAGCGCGGCGCGCCCGATTTTCGCGGCGTCGCGCCGGCATGGATCGCGACCGCCGAATACGATCCGCTGAGCGACGAAGGCGATGCGTATGCGCGCAAACTGCGCGCGCTCGGCAACGAAGTCATGCTCACGCGCTATCCGGGCATGATCCACGAGTTCTTCAAGATGGGCGGCTTTGTGCCCGATGTCACGAAGGCGCATGCGGACGCCGCGGCGGCGTTGCGGGCGGCGTTTGGGGTGGAGTAGCCGCGGCGCAATCGACGCCCATCGGCAAGATCGTCGTCACGCTGTGACGAAGCGGGTCAGTCGGTCTTGCACGAGCCCGCGAGCGGTGAAGGAAGACGAGGCGCGCAGCGCTACGCAGGGCGCCGAACTATTTCACGCAATCTCGCGTTCGATGTTGAACGCGAAGCTGCGCTCGAAATCGCCGGGCCGCACGATCCGATGCGAGCCGTTGTCGTCGCTATGCTCGGCGATCGCCACGCTCACCACCTCGCCATGCGCGGTCACCCGCAAAGCGGTCGTGCCGCGCGTGCCGTAGTCCGGCGACTCGATGAACGCCGCCGACAACACCCGTTCGCGTCCGAGCGGAATACCGGTGGAGGGCAATTCGTCGTCGCGAGCAACACGCGGGTCTCGCATGAGATCAATCAGACGTTCGAGCGGCGGCATGGCGTCGCGCGCGAGCAGCGTGACAAGCTCGGCGCGCTTTTTCACGAGTTTCGGCCACGCGGTATCGAGGACCGCATTCGAGATGCCGTGCGTGCCAGGCGAGAGCAGAGCGGGCGCGCGCTCGGCCCGGTTGCAATACCAGGCGAGCTCGCGGCGTGCCCAGTCGCCCACCAGCAGATTGAAGCCGTTGTAGATCTCGCCGGTTTGCGCGACGTACTGCAGATACGCGAGCGGGGTCTCGTGCGGGCTGCCGTTAGATGCGCGCGCCGAACCGTTTAGCCAGTCGCTCACGAGGGTGCCGCGAGTCGGCGCGTCGGCGCGCATTTCGTGCGGCGCGCGGTAATTGGTCAGCGCGGCGAAGCGGCCGTCGCGCGACAGGCCGAGCCATGTGCCGCCGCCCACCAGATCGCGGCCGGCCAGGACGCCCGGCGCGTCCTGCCACCAGCTGATCGGTTCGGCCGTGCGGCGAAAGAATTCGTCGCGATTCGCGGCGAGCGTGAAAAGCGGGCCGTCGAGCGCATCGGGCCGCCAGTCGAAAACGATCAGGCACATCGGGGGTGTCTCCCGCTGAAGGGCGTGGGCGTTGAAGAGGCCGGCAAAGGTGATGAACGCAAGCGGCCAGCAAAAAAAGCGGCGGCTGAGGGCGCCGCGTCGAACCAGGCAAGACGTCAGACTTCGGTCGGCAAGCCGTAGGGCAGTGCGAGAAAGCGCAGCGCCGGACCGTCGGCCGCGCCCAGATGCACCGAGCCGCTTTCCAGCGCCGTGAGCTTGATCTCGACCAGCAGATCGACGCCGCCGCCTTGCGCCGACGCCGCGTTTACGATCATCCCGCACGGCTGGCCCGGATCGTCCGAGTGGAACAGTTCCGCGCCCGGCCTGATGTCGGCCAGTTCGCCGTCCACGTTGGCGAGCGACGTGCGCCGCTTGATCGTGCCGCGATACTGGCTGCGCGCGACCACTTCTTGGCCGGGATAGCAGCCCTTGCGGAAATTGACCGCGCCGAGCACGTCGAAGTTGACCATTTGCGGCACGAACTGCTCGACCACGGGCTGCGTGATCCGCGGCTCGCCCGCGCGGATGTCGAGCCAGTCCCACACGGCCGGCGACACGCGCTCGAGTTGGCCGTCGAGCGAGGGCAGCAGCGCCTCGACCTGCGCCTTCGGGCCGATCCACAAATAGCGCAGCCGCTCGAGCGCATCGGGCACGCGAATCAGCGAGCCCGCCGTGCCGTCCACCTGCACGTGCACGCCGTCGGGCAGCGCGTCGAACACGCCGGACAACGCCTTGCGGACGTCGCCGGCGAGACCCACCACCGCGAGTTCGCCGCTCGCGTCGACCAGTTTCGCTTTCGCACGCAGGATGAACATGGACAGCCGCTTCTGCACCGCGGGCTGCACGTCCTTCGACAGCAGCAGGCGGATCGTGTCGCCGCTGCGCCACGTGAGGAACGACGCGAGCAGTCGGCCCTTCGCCGAGCAGTAGCCCGCGAGCCGCGCGTTGGCGGCGTCGAGGTGCTGGGTGTCGTTGGTCAGCTGGCCGTGCAGGAAGCTCGCCGCGTCGTCGCCGGTGGCGTCGATCACGCCGAACTGCGTGAGCGGCATGTAGGCGCCGTGATGGAGCACGGCGTCGAATTCATCGGCCGACGGGCGCGGCAGCACGGCGAGCGCAGCGGCGGAACCCGGCGCGGTGCTGGACGGAGTGCCTGACGGAGTGCCTGAAGCGGTAGCGAGCGGTGTGTTCATGGATCCCGGGAACAGTCAATTCTGACTTTAGCTAAGGCAAACAGCTATTATATGCAGTCCACCCATGTCCCGTTTCGCATGTCCCTCCTGAAGAAATGTTTCGTCGCCGGCTCAATCGTCGTTGTGCTGGCCGCAGCCGCACTTGCTGGCGGATATCACTGGGCGACCAGCCCGCTCGATCTGAGCCCCGCGCAACTCGACGTGACCGTCAAACCGCACAGCAGCCTGCGCAGCGTTGCGCTGCAGCTCAATCGCGGCGGCGTGCCGGTGGAACCCGAGCTGTTCATCATCATGACGCGGTTGCTGGGCTTGCAGACCGATCTCAAATCAGGCAACTACGAGTTCAAGACGGGCGTGACGCCGTACGAAGTGCTGCAGAAAATCGCGCGAGGCGACGTCAACGAGTATGTGGCGACGATCATCGAGGGCTGGACCTTCAAGCGCATGCGTGCGGAGCTCGACGCCAATCCGGCGCTCAAACACGACACGCTCGGCATGAGCGACGCCGACCTGCTGACGGCGATCGGCGCGCCCGAGGCCTCGCTCGGTACGGGCGAAGGGCTGTTTTTCCCGGACACGTATCTGTTCGACAAGAACGCGAGCGATCTCGAGATCTACCGTCGCGCCTACCGGCTGATGCGCGTGCGGCTCGACGAAGCCTGGCTCGCGCGCGCGCCGAACCTGCCGTACAAAACGCCGTACGATGCATTGACCATGGCATCGATCATCGAAAAGGAAACTGGCAAAGCCTCGGACCGGCCGATGGTGGCCGCGGTGTTCGCGAACCGTCTGCGCACGGGCATGCCGCTGCAGACCGACCCGAGCGTGATCTATGGCATGGGCGAGAGCTATACCGGGCACATCAGAAAGAAAGACCTGCAGACCGACACTCCCTACAATACCTACACCCGAATGGGCTTGCCGCCCACTCCGATTGCGCTGCCCGGGGTCGCGTCGCTGCAGGCGGCGCTGAATCCGGCGCAAAGCACCGCGCTGTACTTCGTGTCGCGCGGTGACGGCAGCAGCATCTTTTCAGACACCCTCGGCGATCACAACAAAGCCGTGGATAAATACATTCGAGGGCAATGATGGCTCGGGGCAAATTCATTACGTTTGAGGGCATCGACGGCGCCGGCAAGACGACCCACCTCGGCTGGTTTCGCGAACGGCTCGAAGCGAAGGTCGCGAGTACCGGCCGCTCGGTCGTCATGACGCGCGAGCCGGGCGGCACGCCGCTTGGCGAACAGATTCGCGAGATCGTGCTGCACCAGAAGATGGACCTCGAAACCGAGGCGCTGCTGATGTTCGCGCTGCGCCGCCAGCATCTGGCCGAAGTGATCGAGCCGGCGCTCGCGCGCGGCGACTGGGTGCTGTCCGACCGTTTCACGGACGCCACGTTCGCCTATCAGGGCGGCGGCCGCGGCTTGCCGCGCGACAAGCTGGAAGCGCTGGAGCGTTGGGTGCAGGGCGGGTTTCAGCCGGATCTGACCGTGCTGTTCGATCTGCCGCCGGAGATCGCCAACGAACGGCGCAGCGCGGCGCGCGATCCGGACCGCTTCGAGAGCGAGTCGGCGGCGTTTTTCGAACGCACGCGCACCGAATATTTGCGACGCGCGGAAGAGGCGCCTTACCGTTTCGCTATCATCGACTCTTCGCTGAGCATCGTGCGCATTCAGAAGCAACTTGAAGAATTGATTTCAACTATTTGATTTTAAGGAAATATAATTTCCTTTTATAACAAAGCTCTAGCTCACGTCAAATCTCGAAAACGCTTTCAACTGTTTGATTTAAAAGAGAAATAATGATTTATCCGTGGCAAGCCGATGACTGGAACCGCCTGCAGCTGCTGCGCGGCCACTGGCCGCACGCATTGCTGCTGCATGGGCAGGCGGGCATCGGCAAGCTGCGCTTCGCGCAGCATCTCGCGCAAGGCCTGCTGTGCGAGGCCCAGCAGGCCAATGGCGAGCCGTGCGGCGCGTGCGTGGCCTGCAACTGGTTCGCGCAGGGCAATCATCCCGACTACCGGATCGTCGTGCCCGAGGCGCTCGCGGCCGAAGCCGGCTTGGGCAGCGGCGCCGACGAAAAAGCCGACAAAGCCGACGCCGACGAAGGCAAGAAGACCCGCACGCCCAGCAAGGAAATCAAGATCGAACAGATTCGCGGGCTGCTCGACTTCGTCGGCGTCGGCTCGCATCGCGGCGGCGCGCGTGTGGTCGTGCTGTATCCGGCCGAAGCGCTGAACATCGCGGCGGCCAACGCACTGCTCAAGACGTTGGAAGAGCCGCCGGCGGGCGTCGTGTTCCTGATGGTGTCGGCGCGCATCGACCGTTTGCTGCCCACCATCATCAGCCGCTGCCGCCAGTGGCCGATGAGTGTGCCCGCGCCCGAGGTGGCGATGAAGTGGCTGGCCGCGCAAGGCGTCGCCGAAGCGCCCGCGCTGCTCGCGGAAGCCGGCGGTGCGCCGCTCGCGGCACTCGCGCTCGCCAGCGACGAAAACCGCACGCTGCGCGACTGGACGCTCAAGCAGCTCGCCGCGGGTCCCGATTGTGATGCCTTTGCCTGCGGCGAGGCGCTGCAGAAGCTGCCGGTGCCGCTGGTACTGGGCTGGCTGCAGCGCTGGATGTACGATCTGCTGGCGCAGCGCACCGCCGGCGCGCCGCGTTATTTTCCGCAGGCCTCGGCGGCGTTGACGCGCTGCGCGTCACAGGCGGATGCCAGCGCGTTTGCGCGCTTCACGCGTGCCGTGACGCGTCAGCGCGCCGTCGAGAACCATCCGCTGAATGCGCGGCTGGTGTTCGAGGAACTGTTTATCGGCTACCGCGAGCTGTTCGCTTAAGCCGCACCGGCGGCGAGCGCAAGCCGCTCGCCGCCCTGGCCGGAACGGGCTTTGCGCTGCGCGCCCCGGCCCGGTCATGGGTCCCGTAATCGGTCTTTCATTTCAGATATAAGCACCATGAGCCTTGCCTACCGCGATGCCACGCTCGACGATCTGCCCGCGATCGTCGCCATCTACAACTCGACCGTGCCGTCGCGGCAAGTGACGGCCGACCTCGAACCGGTCACGGTCGAAAGCCGCCTTGCGTGGTTTCACGCGCACGGCCCCCATAAGCGCCCGCTGTGGGTGGTGGAAGACCCGCAACAGCCTGGCCGCGTGATCGCGTGGCTGAGCTTTTCGGATTTCTACGGCCGCCCGGCCTACCTGCGCACCGCCGAAGTCAGCATCTATCTCGACGAAAGTGCGCGCGGGCAGGGCCTCGGCAAAAAGCTGCTGACGGCCTCCCTCGCGGCGGCGCCGGCGCTCGGCATCGACACCGTGCTGGGCTTCGTGTTCGGTCACAACGACGCAAGCTTGCGGCTGTTCCGCGGCTTCGGCTTCGACACGTGGGGCTCGCTGCCGCGCGTGGCCATGCTGGACGGCGTGGAGCGCGATCTGGTGATTCTCGGCAAGCGCCTCGATTCGGCTCACGCCGCCGCCTGATCCGCCTCAAGCCACTTTTCGCAGGACCTCATCATGTTTGTCGATTCGCACTGTCACATCAATTTCGAAGGACTCGCCGACCGCCTGCCGCAAGTGCTCGAGAACATGCGCAGCCATGCGGTTACGCATGCGCTGTGCGTGTCGGTCGATCTGGAGACGCTGCCGTCCGTGCTGGACATCGCCAGCCGGCACGAGAACGTCTACGCGTCGGTCGGCGTCCATCCGGATCACGAGGACATGCGTGAGCCGAGTCTCGCCGAGCTGATCGAGCTGGCCGCGCATCCCAAAGTGGTCGCGATCGGCGAGACCGGCCTCGACTACTACCGCCTCGAAGGCCGCACGATCGCCGACATGGAATGGCAGCGTGAGCGCTTTCGCACGCACATCCGCGCCGCGCATGCGACCAGGAAGCCGCTGATCATCCACACGCGCTCCTCGGCAGAAGACACGCTGCGGATCATGGCCGAGGAACGCGCGAGCGAGCCGGGCGGCGTGATGCATTGCTTCACCGAGCCGTGGGCGGTGGCCGAGCAGGCGCTCGCGCAGAATTTTTACATCTCACTGTCGGGCATCGTCACGTTCAAGAGCGCGACCGAGGTGCAGGACGTCGCGCGCCGCGTGCCGCTCGAGCGCCTGCTGATCGAAACCGACTCGCCGTACCTCGCGCCGGTGCCGTATCGCGGCAAGCCTAATGAACCTGCGTACGTAAGTTATGTCGGACGCTTCATCGCGCAACAGCGTGAGATGCCGGACGAAGCATTGGCCGCTGCGACCACGCAAAACTTCTTCCGGCTGTTCAAGATTCCGGCCCCAACCGGCGCGTGATCCACAAAGCCTAGTAATATCAAAAGGATAGGGAAGTTTCCTAAAGCAAGATATGAAAAATATTCCGATGTCGACCCCTGCCTTTCAATCGACTTCCGCCGGCCGCGGCGCGCTGGCTTCGGCGCGGCGCGGCGCATCGCGTGCCGCGCTCGTAGCCGCCTTCGCCTGCGCGGCGCTGAGCGCGCTGGTCGCGGCGCCCGTGCAGGCGGCGCCGATCGACTCGTTGATCAAGTCGGTCAAGTTCGACGATGTCGACGGCGTCAACAAGCTGCTCGCGAAGGGCATGGACCCGAACAGCGTCGACAATCAGGGCATTCCGCTGCTGGTGATCGCCGCGCGCGAAAAATCGGACAAGGTGGGGGCAGCGCTGCTCGCGAATCCGAAAACCAACATCGAGATCGAAGACAAGGCCGGCGAGAACGCGCTGATGATGGCCGCGCTGGTCGGCGACCTGGACTTCGTCAACCTGCTGATCGCGAAAGACGCGGAGGTCAACAAGAAGGGCTGGGCGCCGCTGCACTACGCGGCCGCGAACGGCCACGACGACATCGTCAAGGTGCTGCTCGACCATTCGGCCTATGTCGACGCGGGTTCGCCGAACGGCACCACGCCGCTGATGATGGCCGCGCGCGGGGGCCATGTGTCGACGGTAAAGCTGCTGCTGGACAACGGCGCGGATCTGACAGTGAAGAACCAGATCGGTATGACGGCGCTCGATTTCGCGAAGACCTACAAGGAGCCGGACGTAGTCGAAGGCCTGAGCGCGCGCCTGCAGCAAATGCAGCAGAAGTGAACGGTGCGGCGGCCTGGCCGCCCACGCAGTTCGCCGCAAATCGGCCTGAAGGTGGCGGCGGGCTGCCTGCTGCGCTTGCCCGAAACAGTGCAGAATGACGACTTGGCGCGCCAGGTGGCGCGCCGTCTGGGATGCGGCGAAAGACCGCCTGATAATTGACCCTCGAAAGGAACACCATGCTGCGGGCTTTGATTTTCGCCAGCGCGTTTGCCGTCCCGCTATCGGCAGCCGCATTTACGGGGGGCGACCTCAACAAGCTGTGCACCAAGACGGATGTAGCATCGCGTAGCGCCTGCGCCGCCTATATCGAAGGCGCCGCCGACGGTATCTTTAACACCATCGATGCGATCGGCGGCACCACCGGCCCGCGGGTCGGCCAGTACTTCTGCCTGCCGCCCGACGCGCGCTCGGCGCAATTGACCGACGCGGTGCGCAAGTACATCGCGGAAAATCCGATCGTCGCGGGCTACAACGCCAGCACGGCGATCTCGCTGGGCCTCGGCAAGGCGTTCCCCTGCAAGAGCAGCGAGTGATCTGAACGGCCGGGCTGCGAGCTTGCGTGCCTCACGCGGGCGGGCGTCGTGGCCGGCGAATGTCTTCGTATGCGGGCCGGCCTGCTGCGGGGTCGAAAATCCGCGCCGGGACGGCTGCTTCAAAGCCGGTTGAAGACCGGAACGCCCCTCTGCGCAACTGGGGGCTTGTGCGCGATTCGCCATTGCGCGGCGATTGAGACCTAAGATGACGGTAGTCCGCTGATGTGCCACGCGGGCATGGAGCAGCACGCCGCCTGTTCAACGCCGCCGTGAGGGCAGGCGCGGCGGGCCCTCGACTCTGCAAGGCGTCGGCGTCGGCAGTGCGCCGCGTCGTCGGCCGGCGGCCCGGCGCCCAGCGCAGCAGGCGGTACCTCGCCAACGGCGCGGCCATGCGCCACGCGCAGCGGTCCTGTCTACCACTCGAGCCAGGAGGAACATACCCCCCATGTCTACTCTCGACGACTTCAGCCTCGTCGCCGAAGCGCCGCTGCATACGTGGTTCGGCGCTTTGATCGTGTCGGTGATCGTGGCGGCGGTGGCCGTCGGCATTCATCGGGTCGGCGCGCGCGTCGTGATGCGTATCGCGCGGCCGCATCCGCTCATCAGCGTGGTGCTGCGCTACATCGACAAGCCGTCACTGTTCGTCCTCGTGATTCTGGTGCTGGAAGCCGTGTGGTCCGAGGCGCCCGATACGCTCAGGTACATCGAGCCGATTCGCGACGTCGCCGCGATCGCGCTGATCGCCGCGCTCACGTGGTTGTCGGTGCGCTCGGCGGCGGCGATCGGCGAGGCGATCATTCGCGCCCATCCGCTCGATAGCGCAGACAACCTGCAGGCGCGCCGCATCCATACACAAGCCCGGGTGCTGGCGCGCTCGGTGATGATCCTGATCGTGATCGTCGGCACGGGCGGCGCGCTGATGACTTTCCCGAATGTCCGCCAGGTCGGCGCGAGTCTGCTGGCGTCGGCGGGTGTGGCCGGCCTGGTTGCCGGTATTGCGGCGCGGCCGGTGCTCGGCAATCTGATCGCCGGTTTGCAGATTGCCTTGTCGCAGCCGATCCGGCTCGACGATGTCGTCGTGATTCAGGGCGAGTGGGGGCGTATCGAGGAAATTACCGGTACGTATGTGTCGGTGCGGCTGTGGGACCAGCGCCGGCTGATCGTGCCGCTGCAATGGTTTATCGAAAATCCGTTCACTAACTGGACGCGCAGCAGCTCGCAGATCATCGGCACGGTGTTTCTGTTCGTCGATTATCGGATGCCGCTCGCGCCGCTGCGCGAGGAGCTGGCGCGCATCGTGGAGAGCGCGCCCGAATGGGACCGCCGCGTGCAGGTGCTGCAGGTCACGGACGGCACCGAACGCGCGATGCAATTGCGCGCGCTCGTCAGTTCGCTCGATTCCGGCCTGAACTGGGATTTGCGCTGCCGCGTGCGCGAAGGGCTGCTCGACTTCATCCAGCGGCACTATCCGCAGTACTTGCCGCGTACGCGTGCCGACGTGTCGACGGAGGTGGAAACCAGCACGAACGAGCAGATCGACTGGGTGCCGCGCAGCGCGCAGGCGCCGGCCGGCAGCACGGCCGCGCATACCGAGGCCGATCCGGTGGCCAGCCGGTTTGGACGGCCTGGCGCGGCGGAGGCACTGCAGAAGGCGAAGGAAAAAGTGTAGCGGGGGCGCCGGGTAACGCATACTTTGGTGAGTGCATGAGGCACCGTGCCCCGCTTACATTGCGTGCCTGAACCGATCGGCCCTCTCGCGGTCGAACCGTCCACTCACTCACGAACCTGGCGCGGCAACGGCATGCTTCAGCGCGCTTCGGGCAACGGCGGCGCAACTCGCAATACCGCCGCCGGCATCGCCAAAGCACACTCGCCCGCGCCGTGCGAACCAAGGAGGACATGCAACATGGGCCGACTGATCGTCGTGTCGAATCGCGTCGCCACACCGACGGAAACCAAAGGATCGGCGGGCGGCCTCGCGGTCGGCGTGTTCGGTGCGCTGAAGGACGCGGGAGGCGTGTGGTTCGGCTGGAGCGGCGACGTGGTCAGCGAGACCGTCGCCAATGCAGGGCCTACGCTGGAACAGGACGGCGCCGTCACCTTCGCGACCGTCGGACTGACGCGCAAGGACTACGACCAGTACTATCGCGGCTTTTCTAACGCGACGCTGTGGCCGGTATTCCACTACCGCAACGACCTTGCGCGCTATGAGCGCGAGGAGTATGCGGGCTACCGGCGCGTCAACGCATGGCTCGCGCACAAGCTGATCAAGCTGCTCGAACCCGGCGACATCATCTGGATTCACGACTACCACCTGATCCCGTTCGCCGAGGCGCTGCGCAACGAGGGTGTGACGAACCGCATCGGCTTCTTCCTGCATATTCCGTTTCCCGCGCCGCAGATCCTGCTCAACATTCCGCCGCACGAAGAACTGGTGAAATCGCTGTCGTGCTACGACCTGCTAGGTTTCCAGACCGCTACCGACGAGCAGGCGTTCCACGACTACGTGGCGCGCCACGCGCGCGGCACGGTGAGCGCGGATGGCCTCGTCGAAGCGTTCGGGCGCAAGCTGCGCACCGGCGTCTACCGCATCGGCGTGTTCCCCGACGAAATCGCCGAGCAGGCGAAGCGCTATGAAAGCCGCCAGCACGTGCTCGACCTGAAGCAGAGCCTCGAAGGCCGCAAGCTGATCATGAGCGTCGACCGGCTCGATTACTCGAAGGGACTCGTCGAGCGCTTCCGCGCGTTCGAGCATCTGCTGGAGCGTTCGCCCGAATGGCGCGGCAACGTCACGCTGGTGCAGATCGCTCCGCCCACGCGCTCGGACGTCGCCACCTATCAGAAGATCCGCCAGGATCTCGAATACGAAGCAGGGCGAATCAACGGCCGC
This sequence comes from Paraburkholderia fynbosensis, assembly GCF_902859935.1. GTDB lineage: Bacteria > Pseudomonadota > Gammaproteobacteria > Burkholderiales > Burkholderiaceae > Paraburkholderia > Paraburkholderia fynbosensis. The sequence goes on along the minus strand of NZ_CADIKI010000001.1, from coordinate 151,792 downwards.
TACTCGGGCCTCGACTACACGCCGATCCGCTATCTGAACCAGCAGTACGACCGCTGGAAACTAATGTCGCTGTTTCGCGAATCGCAGATCGGCTTCGTGACGCCGCTGCACGACGGCATGAACCTGGTCGCGAAAGAATACGTCGCCGCGCAGAATCCCGACGACCCCGGCGTGCTGGTGTTGTCGGTGTTCGCGGGCGCGGCGGCGGAGTTGAGCGGCGCATTGCTGGTCAATCCGCACGATGCGATCGGCATGTGCGAAGCGTTGCAGCGCGCCTTGCAGATGCCGCTCGACGCGCGTCAACGGCGGCATGAGATCAACATGGCGGCGCTGCGCAAGAACGACCTCGGCGTGTGGCGCGACACCTTCCTGAGCGATCTGCGCAAGATCCCGGCGCAGAAGCCGAACAAGGACGGTGGCCACAAGTGATGGCGCATGGGGATGGCGTCACGGCGGCGGACCTGCCGCCGCTCGCGTTCGCACGATGGACAAGCGCATGCTGAGCGCGCTGGCCATCGCGGGTTACCGGTCGTTGCGCGACTTGATCGTGCCGCTCGGCCGCCTGAACGTGATCACCGGCGCGAATGGCAGCGGCAAGTCGAGCGTCTATCGCGCGCTGCGTTTGCTGGCGGAGACCGCGCGCGGCGGCGTGATCACATCGCTCGCGCGCGAAGGCGGTTTGCCGTCGACGCTGTGGGCCGGCCCCGAGCGCTTTTCGCGCGCGATGCTGGCGGGCGAGTCGCCAGTCGAGGGGACGCGCCGCAAGGAGCCGGTCAGTCTCAGGCTCGGCTTCGCCAGCGACGAGTTCAGCTACGCGATCGATCTGGGCTTGCCGACGCCGCAGCAGTCGAGCAAATTCCAGCTCGACCCGGTCATCAAACGCGAGTGCATCTGGAGCGGCGCGCTGCTGCGGCCGTCGGCGTTGCTGGTCGACCGCCACGGCGTCGCCTTGCGCACGCGTGACGGCAATGGCGAGTGGCAGACCGTTGCCCAACCGGTCGCCAGTTTCGACAGCATGATGACGGAGTTCTCCGACCCGCGCAGCGCACCCGAAATGGTCACGGTGCGCGAGCAGATCCGCTCGTGGCGTTTCTACGACCATTTCCGCACCGACGCAGAAGCGCCTGCGCGTCTGCCGCAAATCGGCACGCATACGCCGGTGCTGTGCGACGACGGCACGGACCTCGCGGCGGCCTTGCAGACCATCCGCGAGATCGGCGACCCAGCCGCGCTCGACGCGGCAATCGACGACGCCTTTCCCGGCTCGCAACTGGACGTCACGACGCACGACGGCCGCTTCGAAGTGGCCATGCGTCAGCATGGTCTACTGCGGCCGCTGAAAGGCGCGGAATTGTCGGACGGCACCTTGCGCTATCTGCTGCTGGTCGCGGCCTTGCTCACGCCGCGTCCGCCCGCGCTGCTGGTGCTGAACGAACCGGAGACGAGCCTGCATCCGGACCTGCTGCCGGCGCTCGCGCGTCTGATCGCGCGGGCATCGGCGGATTCGCAGGTGCTGGTGGTGTCGCATGCGGCGCGCTTGATCGCGGCGCTCGAACGCGAGGAGGCGAGCCAGTCGATCATGCTGGAGAAACACTTCGGTGCGACGCGCCTCGCCGATGCCGACGACCTTGAATTGCCCGCATGGAAATGGCCCGCGCGCTAGTCTTTCGGGCTGAAGAGGGGCGGCCCGCATGTAAGCCGACTGTAACAGCGCAGAGCAAATGCAAGGTTAGGGGCTTTTGGCCGGATGCCAGGGAATAATGCTCCGATGCCAGTGGAGCACGCGTCCTTGCGTCACCGTCGCGCGTTGCATTGATCGGAGTGAACGGCGCTGTCATACTCGGCGTCGCTGACGTGCACCGCCATGAGGCGCAAGCCGTCAGTCCATGGAGACACCTAATATGAAGATTGCGCAGATCGCCCCTCTGACCGAATCGGTGCCCCCGAAGCTGTATGGCGGCACGGAGCGCGTCGTGTCGTACATCACCGAGGCGCTCGTCGAGCTCGGCCATGACGTGACGCTGTTCGCGAGCGGCGACTCCGTCACCAGCGCCAAGCTCGAAGCGGTCTGGCCGCGCGCGCTGCGTCTGGACCCCGGCATCCGCGACCGCATCGCGCCGCACATGCTGCTGATGGAACTGGTGCGCCGCCAGGCCGACGAGTTCGACGTGCTGCACTTTCACCTCGACTACTACTCGTTCTCGGTGTTCAAACGGCAGGAGACGCCGTTCGTCACGACAATGCACGGCCGCCTCGATTTGCCCGAGCAGCAGCCGGTCTTCGATACTTTCAACACCGCGCCGGTGATCTCGATTTCGAACGCGCAGCGTCATCCGCTGCCGCAGGCGCGCTGGCTCACCACCGTCTATCACGGCTTGCCCGAGCAGCTCTATACGCCGCAGCCGGTCGAGCAGAAGTACCTCGCGTTTCTCGGCCGCATCTCGCCGGAAAAGCGCGTCGACACGGCGATCCGCATTGCCGGGCGTTGTGGGATGCCGATCCGCATCGCCGCGAAAGTGGACACCGCCGACCGCGAGTACTTCGAACGCGAGATCCGGCCGCTGCTCGACTTGCCGTACGTGGAGTTCATCGGCGAGATTGCGGATAACCAGAAGGCCGAATTCCTGTCGGGCGCGCATGCGCTGCTGTTCCCGATCGACTGGCCGGAGCCGTTCGGTCTCGTGATGATCGAGGCGATGGCGTGCGGCACGCCGGTGATCGCGTTCAATCGCGGCTCGGTGCCGGAAGTGATCGAAGACGGCGTGACGGGGTTTATCGTCGAGGACGAAATCGGCGCGGTGGCGGCGGTCAACCGTCTGCACAAGATGCCGCGCGCGGGCGTGCGGCAGCGCTTCGAGGAGCGCTTCACTTCCCACCGGATGGCACAGCAGTACGTGGATGCGTATCAGTCGGTGATTCGCGCGCAGAAGCGTTCGCGCTTCAAGGTGATCGATACGTCGTCGGGCAGTTGACGAGGCGGATTCGACTACGCTGCATCGAGTCCGCGGACCCACATGCGCGGCACGGTGAAAAAAGAACGGCGGTGTGCAATGCACACCGCCGTTTTTCATTACTGCTTCATGCTGAAGATTGCCTTGGCTCGCCGCCGGACTTTTGCGGCACAGGCCCGAAGGACAGCCTGAACGCGAGGATGAGCGGCGGCCGGCAGCCTGAACGAACCCGCCGCCGCGACGCTCCCGCCCGCCGCCCTGCAACCGCAGATCGCGCGGGCCTGCGTCTGACACGGCCGCCGCCGCTCACCCAACTGGGCGGATCAGACGCTTGCCCCGCAGACCTTCCAACCGGATAGCGCGCTCAGATCTTCAGGCGCGATACCTTGGTGCCCTGCAGTGACAGGTCGCCCATCAGACCGGCATTGGTCAGCACGAATACCTGGACCGGCGCGGTTGCCGTGGTCGTGTCGATTGAGCCGTTGGCGCCGACCTTCACCAGCGCGACCGAGGCGTCGCCGCCGACCGACCAGCCATCCGCATTGCGGAATTTGTCGAGCGAGTCCTGCGTCATGAACAGGAAGATGATCGCCTTCGATTGCGCGCCCGCCTGCAGGCCGAACGACCCGGAAACCGTACTGTAGTAGCCGACCGAGGCGCCGCCCACGCGCAGCGCTCCTTCGCCGTACTGGCCACCGACGATGAAGCCTGCTTGCAGAACCGATGGGAACACCAGCACGCCACGCGCCTTCGACACCAGTTCGCGCGAACCCTTCACCGTCGTGAAGAGGCGTGACAGCGTGCCGTCGACGGCGGCGTCGATCGACTGGCGCTTCGAGGCATTGGTGGCAGGCGTGTTGTTGTTGCTGCTGGAAGACGTGGTCGTACAGCCAGCGAGTGCAATGCCTCCGAAAGCGAGCGCAGCGGTAGTCTTCAACATGAAGTTTCGTCTTTGCATCGTTTTTCTCCGTGTAGTTCCGGGGCGCAACATGAGGGCGATGTCGCCGGGTTGCCTTTAAGTTATATCACAGGCGAGCGCCAACGCGCACTTCGCCGGCAGGCGTGAAGCCTTGTGTGACGGGGCTTTGCGGCTGATCGCAAGAGGGCGTGCTGTAATTTTGACCTGCCTTTGTGCCGGCCTGAAAGGGCCTGCGTGGCGTTTTGATGGGCATCCCAGGCGGGCTGCGTCGCGCGCGGCCGCACGTTGGTCAAACGCTCGGCGTCCGCCAGAAAAGTGCTTTTTACCGATTTTTGGGTCGAGCTCAGGCGTTGAAAATCGAAACGGAACTGTTGCCTGAACGCCGCATTCGATGAGTGGCAGGAAGGGCGCCGCCGCCTCATCCATGATTCGCCGGACTCTTGACCGGCGGCGGGCGCCGCAGTGCACGGCGCACCATGCCGATCAGCATGCCGATCAGCAGCAGCACGACCGCCGGCACCACCCAGTAGCCGACGAACGCATGCCACAGATACCCGATCAGCGTCGTGCGGCGCACGCTGTACTCGTTGCGTGCGTCCTGCTGGCGGGGCGCATTGGCGGCCAGCACGTCGGCGGGACAGCCCGCGGCCCGGGCTTCGTCGGGCTTGCCGTGGCAGCGCGCGGCCGCGCCGGCCGCGCGTTGTGCCGCGGTGAAATTCCAGGTGGTCAGCGCGCGGTCGAGGTCGACGGCGTTATATGCCATTTCCTCGCGGATCTCGCTGACCGCGACGATCGCCACGGGCACGGCCCAGAAAACGATGACGAGCAGCCACCGCCTCAACCAGCGGTTTTTATGCTTCGATACCATCCTTGCCTCCAATCGATGCTCAGCAGCACCAACGACAAGATGGCGGCCCGTCTAATGTTTGTATATGGGGGTGGGCCGTCTCCGCAGCCATCATAGAAGAAAACGGCGGGTTCAGGCGGTCGGACTGCGAAGGGGATGAGAGGCGAGGCAAGCGGGAGGCCGCGCGAGACATCAAAGCGGATGTTGGCGCGGCCGTGTTCAAGCAATCAGCGCCCGGTCATCATGCTAGTTGCATGACGCCGATGCGCTGCATTTCGGTCGTACTCAGTTAGCCGGCGTCGACGACAGGCAAGTCTTCATGAAGGCCTTGCGCTCGTCGCCATTCTTGCCGGTGGCTTGCGTGTTGCATACCTTCATTTTTTCCTGCTGGGTCATCGGCGCGGCGGCCGGCTTCGCGGACAGGCAGGTTTTCATGAACGCCTTGCGCTCGTCGCCTTTCTTGTCGCCGGCCTGCTTGTTACAGTCGGCCATTTTGGTTTGCTGGCTGTTCTGCGCGAACACCGGCGAAACGAGAACCGCGCCCAGCACCAGCGTAGCGATAGCGGATTGGATTTTCATGTGACACTCCATCGGTGGTGAAAACGTTTTTGGTCGTTCATGCGCGTGGGCGTCAACGGCATCCAGGGCCCCCCGGCACGTCCATTATGGCAAATGCTGTCTGCCTGAACGGACAAAAGCGCATTCCGGTTGACAGGTGCTCACGCTCGTTTTCCCTGACGCGACGGGGGCCGCACCGCCCGTCGCCGTTTGAAACGGGCGAATGAGGCCCGCATGGAAATATGTTATGCAATCCAGATCAATTAATTAAGCTTATTTCATGGAATCGACTTATCCACTATTTGGACCATTGATTGAAAGGTTGAAATGTATTCAGCATTGCTGCGAATGCAAATGAATAGTAAATCGGCATAAAATTCCAAGGTGAATCGGATCGGTGATGTTGGCGCCAACGCGCTGCGGTTTACCATCTCTAGCCAGCCATAGGAGGGCTCGCCATGCACTACCTGCTGATGTACGACTTCGTTTCCGACTACCTGGAACGGCGTCCGGCGTATCGGGACGAGCATCTGAAACTCGCGTGGGCGGCGTCGGAGCGCGGCGAACTGCTGCTCGCCGGCGCGCTCGCCGACCCTACGGACGGCGCGGTGCTGCTCTTCGAAAGCGACTCTGCCGCTACCGCAGAAGCCTTTGCCAGAAGGGATCCGTATGTGCTCGCCGGACTCGTGACGCGTTGGCGCGTGCGCGAGTGGACGACGGTGGTGGGTGAGAACGCCACCAAACCGACTCGCTAGAAGCGGGCCAACAGGCCTCGTCGAAGGGACCGCATCACGAGAAAGAGGGCGCATCGCAGGCACGGCGTGCGTCCATCGCAACCCCCTCATTTTGCGTCATGCATAGATTCAGTCAGCGCGACCGTCCGGTCGCGCGCCGGCCATTCCCGCGCTGCTATCACGCATTGAAATGCGCTTCAAAATACGTGTAGGATTGGTAAATCCTATTCGACCGCGATGCACGTTGTTGTGCTTTGCAATACAACGCTTCGCTGTGAGATTCCGTCAACACTAGTGTGACGGCAATGAGTGTAAAGACGCAGTGAAAAGGACAAGATTGTTTCTATCCGTAACACTTGTCTCAACTGTACTCACGCAAACCCTGGGATGGTATGCTTCGTGCACAAATTCTCCCATGCACGAGTGAGACCACGTTCTGTGCTTCGCAATAGGGACAAACCGCACTAAGTCAGGGCGGTATTGACCAGCCAACTGAACGTACCAAACATATTTGTGCAACCGAGGGCCGCACACGGATCGTGAAAGCTGAATCCGTGGCAGGTCCAACGCCGCGGCCAGGCCAGGCCGCGTGGAGAAAATCCAATGTTTTTCGATGAGCTAAGCAATGACGAATGGGCGCTGCTGGCAGCGCTTGTCTCCGATGAGCCGGCCGTCCGTCTGAACCGACGCGGCCGGCCCCGCGCCGAACCGCGTATCGTGGCGAATGCCGTCCTGTGGATTCTGACTACCGGCGAGCCCTGGTCGAAACTGCCGGGCCGCTATCCGTCGGGCCCCACGTGCCGTCGCCGGTTTGAGGAATGGCAACTGAACGGCACGCTGCTCGAGATGGTCCGGTTGTTGTCGCAGACCGGGCGCACTTTCGCGTACGTCCCCCAGCCGGCGCCGCCCGTCACGGCCAAACCCGCGGCGCCGGTCGCGGAAACACCCAGCATGCGCGACGAGAGTTTGCGCGGCGTGTCCTGGAAGAGTCCCGAATCGTGGCAGGCGCCGGGCGTGTCGAGCACGCTCGCCAACTGGCGCTCGGCTGATCCGATCGCCGATATGACGCGGCAATTGTCCGGCTTGGCGACAGCAACGCCGGTGGCGCGCGCGCCGGCAAGCGCTGCAACGTCCGCCACGCGTGCCGCTGTGTCTGCCGATTTCGGCGAAGCGGGTGCGGTCGGCACCGCGATGGGCCAGTTGAATTCGGCGATCGCGTCGGCACGTCACGCGCATGCGCCGGACGATCAGCGCAGCCCGTTGTCACTGAGCCTCGCGCCACGCGGCATGCAGATCGCCGGCCCGCACGGCTATCTGATCTACGTCGTGGCGGAGCAGGTGCCGAACGAGATGTATCGCGCGTGGGCGGAAATCATGAAGGACGGCAAGCGCGTCGAGCGTTCCGGCCTCGTCGGCCCGCGCTTCGCCGATGCGCACGAGGCTGAGCAGTACGCGCTCGACTGGGCGCAGCAGTGGATCGACCGGGAACGCGCGACGCAGGCCGCGGCCGAACCCGCGAACGCGGCTCGTGCGCCCTCGGTCTATGCACCTAGACAAACGGCACGTCCGTTGCCCGCCTTGCGTCACGTGCCGGAGCCGGTCGCGGTGAATCATGGCGCGCCGCTGCACGGTCCGCTCAATGCATTCCGTGGACCGTTGCGCCGTTATCCCGGTGAGGCGCCGGTCGCAGCCCCGCTATCGGACAGCAATAGCAGCACATCAGATCGCGCATCGGATCGCTTTTCGTCGACGTTTTCAGAACTCATCTCCCACGCGGGATGAGCACGGCGGCTACCTAGTTCAGCAGCACCCCGCGGCAGTCAGGAGCAACCGCCGCAGGTTCCCGCTTCATTCGTGGTGATTCAACCGTGTTGCCTGATCACTGGCGTCCATACGTGTCGTCGAAACGCACGATGTCGTCTTCGCCGAGATACGAACCCGACTGCACCTCGATCATTTCGAGCGGCATCTTGCCCGGGTTCTCGAGGCGGTGCGTGACGCCCAGCGGGATATAGGCCGATTCGTTTTCGGAGACGATAAAGCGCTCTTCACCGCGCGTGACGAGCGCCGTGCCGCGCACGACGATCCAATGTTCGGCGCGGTGATGATGCATTTGCAGCGAAAGGCGCGCACCGGGTTTCACGACGATGCGTTTGACCTGGAAGCGCTCGCCGGTATCGACGGAATCGTAGTTGCCCCACGGGCGATGCACCTTGCGATGGTTGGACGCTTCCAGCCCGCCTTCTTCGCGAATCCGGCCGACGATCTTCTTCACGTCCTGCACGCGCGACTTGTCGGCGACGAGAATCGCGTCGGCCGTTTCGACCACCACGAGGTCCTGCGTGCCGACGCAGGCAATCAGTCGTCCTTCGGAATGCGCGAAAGTCGACGATGCGCCTTCGAACATCACGCGGCCGCGGCTCACGTTGCGCTCGGCGTCTTTCTCAGAGATGTCCCAGATCGCGTCCCACGACCCCACGTCCGACCAGCCCGCCTGCAGCGGCACGACCACACCGGTGGCGACGCTCTGATCGGCGCCGAGCTTTTCCATCACCGCGTAGTCGATCGAATTCGACGGCGAAGCGCTGAACGCGTCGCGCTGCAGACGGAAAAAGTCGCCGTCCGCTTTGCCGCCCGCGAACGCAGCTGCGCACGCCTCGTAAATGGCCGGCTGGAAATGGCGAATCGCCTTCAGCCAGGTCGACGCGCGCATGATGAAGATGCCGCTGTTCCACCAGTACTCGCGCGATTCGACGTAGCGCTGCGCGAGTTCCAGATGCGGCTTCTCGACGAAGCGGTCGAGCTGATGCGCGGTGATCTTGCTGGATGCTTCGTCATCCGTAGCATTTGCCTGCGCGCCGAGCGCCGCGCCGATGCGAATGTAGCCATAGCCGGTTTCCGCGCGCGTCGGCACGATGCCCATCGTCACGATGTGCCCGGCCGCCGCGTGCTGCACGCCGGCGGCCACCGCCGCACGGAAGCCGTCGCTGTCGGTAACGGCGTGGTCGGCGGGCATCACGACCATGATGCCGTCGCTGTCCTGCGCGGCGATCGATAGCGCGGCCACCGTCAGCGCCGGCGCGGTATCGCGACCCGCGGGTTCGAGAATCAGCCGGGTCGGCTTGCCGCTCGTGCGCAGTTGCTCGGCGGTGGTGAAGCGCTGCTCTTCATTGGCCACCACGACCAGCTGCTCGGTGAGCGGGTAGCCGGATTCGAGTCCGTCGAGACGACGGGTGGTGGATTGCAGCAGCGAGTCTTCGCCAATCAGACCGATCAGCTGTTTCGGATGCTGTTCGCGCGACATCGGCCACAACCGCGTGCCGGAGCCGCCCGCGAGAATCACGGGGTGAACCTTGAATTTGACGTTCAGGGGCATAGCTTGCGTGGACCGGGTGTCGGCGGGTGTCGCCGTGACCGGAGCTGTCATGATGGACTCCTCGAGGCTGGGTGAATGCGACGAGTTTTATCATGAAGTCTGGAATCAATAAAAGCGCGTTAAATGAAAACTATATAAAAGCGCGCAATGAAAATATCCATTTCGTGTAGAAAAAATGTCCGTCAGATTTATAAAAAAGAAAAATTACCCGAAAAAAATCGTCGGCCATTTTTTTAACGGACATTGCGCGTCACAATGACGGCAGCAGATCGGACGTAAGCTTCGTAGGGAACCGCAGGGCGCGAGCGCATTCGCCTTAAAGACAGCCCTCGAGAGTGCCTTCAAAACCGCCAAAGTGCTCAATCCGGTAACAATTGCCGAACAAAACTCAGAAAAAATATCGAAACTTTGACCGATACAATTTGAGATATTTTGCGGTCTTGCAGTACGAATTTTAATATCGCTTTATCTATACCTGTAGAAGGGTATTCACTCATTTCGACATGAATTTTCCCATCCGGCCATTCAGGCATTTTCAGGTTGGGAAATGGAAGGGCAATCGCACCGGTTCAACCCAGTTTCGCGTCGCGCAGGTTTATTGCGGGACGCGCTCGACGGCGTGGTGTGCCCGTTTGGCGGACGGGGTGGCGACGGATTCAACCAACCAACGGATGGCACTTGACTGACGAACTGAGGGGCAGCGCATGCTGAGCGTTCTATCGAGAATCATCGACATCGCCATGGTCGCGCTCGGCGCGGCCATCGCGGCGGCCGTGCACAGCGGGAAGTTCGTGTGGCTGGACGATATGCAAAGCGTGTCGCTCGCGTTCGGCTGCCTGCTGGTGGTGGTGTTTTTCCCGGCGCTCGGCATCTATCAATCGTGGCGCGGCAAGCCGCTCTACGACCTGCTGTCGCGCGTGGCGGGCGGCTGGGTGATGGTCGAGATCACAGGCGTGCTGATCAGCTTCAGCCTGCACCGCTCGGACAGCCTGTCGCGGCTGTGGCTCGTGTATTGGGCGGTGGCCACCATCGTGCTGCTGATCGTCACCAAGGTGATCGTCTATTCGATCCTGCGCGGACTGCGCCGCGAAGGCTTCAATCAGCGCGCGGTGGCGATCGTCGGCGGGGCGCCGTATGGGCGCTTCCTGATCGAGCAGATGCGCAGCCGCCCGGAAGCGGGCTTCAGTCCGGTCGTGATGTTCGACGAGGACGGCACCATCAATCACTACGAAGACCCGGACGGGGGCGACGTGATCGAAGGCGTGCCGGTCGAGCGCGATTACCAGCGGATGATCCAGCTGGTGCGCCAGCGTGCGATCCGCGAGTTGTGGCTGGCGCTGCCGATCTCGAAGGAAAAGGCGATCCATCGCTTCGTGATGGACCTGCGCAACGACTTCGTGAACATCCGCTTCATTCCGGACGTGGGCAGTCTCACGCTGTTCAATCAGCCGATGGTCGAGCTGCTCGGCGTGCCGGCGATCAACCTGGCCGCCTCGCCGATCACCGATTTGCGCGTGCTGCCCAAGCGTGTGTTCGACCGCCTGTTCGCACTCGCCGCGTTGACCGCGCTGTCGCCGCTGATGCTGGTGATCGCGGCCATGGTGAAACTGAGTTCGCCCGGTCCGGTGTTCTTCCGCCAGAAGCGCAAGGGCATCGACGGCAATCAGTTCGAGATCTACAAATTCCGTTCGATGAAGCAGCACAAGGAAGAGGCCGGCACGATCACCCAGGCCACGCGCCGCGACCCGCGCATCACCGCGGTCGGCGCGTTCCTGCGGCGCACCAGTCTCGACGAACTGCCGCAGTTCATCAACGTGCTGCGCGGCGAGATGTCGGTGGTCGGCCCGCGCCCGCATGCGCTCGAACACGATGACATCTACAAGGATCTGGTGAAGGGCTACATGCACCGCTACCGGATCAAGCCCGGCATCACCGGATGGGCGCAGATCAACGGCTATCGCGGCGAAACCGACCGCATCGAAAAGATGATGGGCCGCGTCAAGCTCGATCTGTATTACATGCAGCACTGGACCTTCTGGCTCGACATCAAGATCGTCGTGCTGACGCTGTGGAAGGGTTTCGTTGGCAACAACGCTTATTGAATCCCGCGATCGAGTGCCGGTCATGCAACGCGACGCGCTGCACGACTGCACGCCCGAATCAACTCCACCGAATCAACTCCTTTTCTCGAGGTGCAACACATGAACCTGACGATCATCGGTAGTGGCTACGTAGGCCTCGTGACGGGCGCATGTCTGGCCGACATCGGCCACGACGTGTTCTGTCTCGACGTCGATCAGCGCAAGATCGACGTGCTCAACAACGGCGGCGTGCCGATCCATGAACCGGGTCTGCAGGAAATTATCGCGCGCAATCGCAAGGCCGGACGCCTGAAGTTCTCGACCGACGTCGAGGCCGCGGTCGCGCACGGCGACATCCAGTTCATCGCGGTCGGCACGCCCTCCGACGAGGACGGCTCCGCCGACCTGCAATACGTGCTCGCCGCCGCGCGCAATATCGGCCGGCATATGACGGGCTTCAAGGTGATCGTCGACAAATCGACGGTGCCGGTCGGCACGGCCTCGCGCGTGCGTGAGGTGGTCGCGGCCGAACTGGCCGCGCGCGACGCCACGCACATGTTCTCGGTGGTATCGAACCCGGAGTTCCTGAAAGAGGGCGCAGCGGTCGACGATTTCACGCGGCCCGATCGCATCGTGCTCGGCTGCGACGAGGACGTGCCCGGCGAAAAAGCGCGCGAACTGATGAAGCGCCTCTACGCGCCGTTCAACCGCAACCGCGAACGCACGCTGCACATGGACGTGCGCTCGGCCGAATTCACCAAGTACGCGGCCAACGCGATGCTCGCCACGCGCATCTCGTACATGAACGAATTGGCCAATCTGGCCGACCGCGTCGGCGCGGACATCGAAGCGGTGCGCCGTGGCATCGGCTCCGATCCGCGCATCGGCTACGACTTTCTGTATGCCGGTTGCGGCTACGGCGGCTCGTGCTTCCCGAAGGACGTGCAGGCGCTGATCCGCACGGCCGCGGACCACCAAGCCAACCTGCGCATTCTCGAAGCGGTCGAAGCGGTCAACGACACGCAGAAGCGCATCCTCGCGCAGAAGATCGTCGCGCGTCTGGGCGAGGACCTGTCGGACCGCACGTTCGGCGTGTGGGGCCTCGCGTTCAAGCCGAACACCGACGACATGCGCGAAGCGCCGAGCCGAGCGCTGATCGCCGAGCTGCTGCGCCGCGGTGCGCAGGTGAAGGCTTACGACCCGGTCGCGATGGACGAATCGAAGCGCGTGTTCGCGCTCGATCTGAAGGACGTGCCGCAGCAGCACGCGCGCCTCACGTTCGTGAAGGAGGAAATGGAAGCGGCCGAGGGCGTCGACGCGCTGGTGATCCTCACCGAATGGAAGGTCTTCAAGAGCCCGGACTTCGACGCGCTCAAGGAGATGCTGAAGATGCCGCTGATTTTCGACGGCCGCAATCTCTACGAGCCGGATGCACTGCTCGAACTCGGCATCGAGTATCACGCGATCGGCCGGCAGCACGCGCTGCGCAATGCGCCGGCGCGGGTCGGCGCGAACGGCCTGGCAGGCGCGCACGCGGACGTCGATACACGAGCGGTGAACGCCGCCGCCGCGAGCCTCTAGGCCGCCTGGCCACCCGCTCACCACGCGCCTCGTCAAGGAGCCTGCCATGTTCGCCAACGTTCTGATCGTGTGCCACGCCAACGTCTGCCGTTCGCCCGCCGCCGAAATGCTGTTCAAGGCGAAGCAGCGGGCGGCGTCGGAAGCAGGGCGCTACGCCGCGCCGATCGCGTTTCATTCGGCGGGCCTGCGCGCGATGAATGGCCACGCGATGGACCCGGTCATGCAACGCCTGCTCGCCGAGCAGGGCGTTGCCTCCGGCATCCATTACTCGCGCCGTCTGGACCGCACGCTCGTGCGAGCCGCGGATCTGGTGCTGGTCACCGAGCGCGCGCAGGTGAGCGACGTCGAAGCGCTCGATCCGGCTTCGCGCGGCAAGGTCTATCCGCTCGGCAAATGGGAAGACGATTCCGATGTCGCCGATCCGCACGGCGGCGAGGAAACCGCTTACAGGGAGAGTCTGGTGCTCATCGAACACCTGGTCATGGGATGGCTGAAAAAAATATGCTGATGCAAAAACTCACTGCAAACTCATTCGCAAACGTCAAGGCCTGCTTCGGTACGAAGTTCGCCGCGACACTTTTGCTGACGTCTTTTCTGTCGGCCTGCGCCACCGCACCGGGCAATTATCTCGACACGTCGCGCCTGAAAGAGGACGACCAGAATCGGCCCACCGAAACCTATCCGGTCCATCTGATCGACGGCAATCTGATCGCCGCACAGGCGCAGGCGGCCGCTTCGAAAATCCAGGTGCTGCCGAGCTCGACCCTGAGCGATCCGTCGCAGTACGTGTACCGTCTTTCGCCGCAGGACATTCTCGGCATCACCGTGTGGGATCACCCTGAATTGACCACGCCGCAGGGCAGTACGCTGTCCTCGGGCGGCAACACCACGCAGTCCATCGGCGGTGCGTTGCAGCAGCCATATACGGCTGCGCTGCCGGGCCAGGCCGATCCGTACGGCCAGACCATCGCCGCCGACGGCACGATCTTTTTCCCGTTCGTCGGCCGCATCAAGGCCGCGGGTAAAACCACCGGCGAGTTGCGCGAGCAGCTCGCGAGCGGCCTCGTGCGCTATATCCGCAATCCGCAGGTCGACGTGCGCGTGCTCTCGTATCGCGGCCAGAAAGTCCAGGTGACCGGCGAAGTGAAGACACCGGGGCCGCTCGCCATCAGCGACGTGCCACTCACGCTGGTCGACGCGATCACGCGCTCGGGCGGCACGAACCCCGACGCCGACATCCAGCGCGTGCGTCTCACGCGCAACAACAGGCTTTACACGCTCGACGCCGACCGCATGCTCGATCGCGGCGACACCACGCAGAACGTGATGCTGCAAAACGGCGACGTGATCAACGTGCCGGACCGCACCGACAGCCGCATCTTCGTGATGGGCGAAGTGAAGACGCCGATCCAGGTGCCGATCGTGCGCGGCCGCATGACGATCGCCGATGCGCTGACGCAGGGCGGCGGCATTCTGAACACCGACGCCAATCCGCGCCAGATCTTCGTGATGCGCGGCATGAAGGACCATCCGACCACGCCGGAGGTGTTCCGCCTCGACATGACGCAGCCGGACTCGATCATGCTGTCCTCACAGTTCCAGTTGCAGCCGCTCGATGTCGTGTATGTGGGCACCGCCGCTTCGACCACCTTCAACCGTGTGTTGCAGCAGGTCCTGCCGAGCGTGCAGACGCTGTTCTATCTGAAGCAGTTGACGCGCTGAACCTCTGAGCCCTAGACAGGCCCGCGCCGCGCCGCTCTCTTCATGGGCGCGGCGCGGGACCGAAGCAAAAACGCCGAAGCAACCGATACGGGATCGAATTGTGAGCAATCAAATCTCTCCACACATGGCCGGTCCGATCAAGACCGAAGAAGAGGACATCGTCCTCGGGCAACTGGTGCAGGTGATCATCGACGACATCTGGTGGCTGCTTGCAATCGCCGGCGTGATCATCGCGATGGCCGTCGCGTACTGCTACCTCGCGAAGCCGATCTATTCGGCCGATGCGCACGTGCGCGTCGAGCAGTCCGACAACACGTCGCAGGCGCTCACGCAGACGCAGACCGGCGCGGCGATCACGAGCGGCTCGACCTCGCTGCCGACCGATGCCGAAATCGAAATCATCAAGAGCCGCGGCGTGGTCGGTCCGGTGGTGCAGCAGTTGAAGCTGAACTTCAGCGTCACGCCGAAAACGGTGCCGCTGCTCGGCAGCATCGCCGCGCGCCTCGCCACGCCAGGCCAGCCGGCGCGTCCGTGGCTGGGGCTGACATCGTACGCGTGGGGCGGCGAATCCCTCGACCTCGATTCGATCGACGTGACGCCCGCGCTCGAAGGCCAGAAGCTGAACCTGCGCGTGATCGACGCGCAGCACTACGAGCTGTTCGCACCCAACGGCGCGCTGCTGCTGCGCGGCCAGGTCGGGCAACAGGCGCAGGGCGGCGGCGTGACGATGCTCGTGAACAGTCTGGTCGCGCGTCCGGGCCAGGAATTCACGGTGGTGCGCGCCAACGACCTCGACGCGATCACCGCGTTCCAGTCGGCCATCAGCGTGCAGGAGCAGGGCAAGCAGACCGGTGTGATCCAGATCTCGCTGGAAGACAAGAGCCCCGAACACGCGGCGCTGGTCGCCAACGCGCTCGCGCAGTCGTACGTGCGCCAGCACGTGTCGAACAAGCAGGAAGACGCGATCCGCATGCTCGACTTCCTGAAGAGCGAGGAGCCGCGTCTGAAGTCCGATCTGGAGCGCGCGGAAGCCGCATTGACCGCGTATCAGCGCCAGTCCGGCTCGATTAACGCGAGCGATGAAGCCAAGGTGTACCTCGAAGGCAGCGTGCAGTACGAACAGCAGATCGCCGGCCTGCGTCTGCAGATGGCGCAGTTGAACGAGCGCTACGGCGACGACCACCCGCTGCTCAAGGCCGCGCGTGAACAGATGGCCGAGCTGCAGGCGCAGCGCGCCAAATACGCGGACCGTTTCCGCGATCTGCCGGCCACCGAAGTGAAGGCGGTGCAGTTGCAGCGCGATGCGAAGGTCGCCGAAGACATCTACGTGCTGCTGCTCAACCGCGTGCAGGAGTTGTCGGTGCAGAAGGCCGGCACGGGCGGCAACGTGCATATCGTCGACGCCGCGCTGCGTCCGGGCGCACCGGTCAAGCCGAAGAAGATGCTGATCCTGTCGGCGGCGGTGATTCTCGGGCTGATCGCGGGCACCGGTTTCGTGTTCCTGCGCCGCAATATGTTCAAGGGCATCGACGACCCGGATCACATCGAGCGTGCGTTCCATCTGCCGGTGTTCGGGCTCGTGCCGCAAAGCGCCGAGCAGGCGCAACTCGAAAGCGCGTTCCAGCGCGGCGGCGAACGTCTGCGCTCGGTGCTGGCGAACGCGCGTCCCAAGGACGTGACGATCGAAAGTCTGCGCAGCCTGCGCACCGCGATGCAGTTCACGATGATGGACGCACGCAACCGTATCGTCATGCTGACCGGTCCGATGGCCGGTGTCGGCAAGAGCTTCCTGACGGTCAACCTTGCGGTGCTGCTCGCGCACTCGGGCAAGCGAGTACTGCTGATCGACGGCGACATGCGGCGCGGCGTGCTCGAACGCTGCCTGGGCGGGCCGCAGGATAACGGCCTGTCCGAATTGCTGAGCGGCCAGATCTCACTCGAAGAAGCGATCCGCAGTTCGAACGTGGAGAGCCTGAGCTTCATCGCGTGCGGCCGCCGTCCGCCCAATCCGTCGGAGCTGCTGATGTCGCCGCGTCTGCCGCAATACCTCGACGGGCTCGCCAAGCGCTACGACGTGATCCTGATCGACACGCCGCCGGTGCTGGCCGTGACCGATGCGTCGATCATCGGCGCGTATGCCGGCTCGACCTTCTTCGTGATGCGCTCGGGCATGCACAGCGAAGGCGAGATCGCCGACGCGTTGAAGCGCCTGCGCGCCGCTGGCGTGCACGTGCAGGGTGGCATTTTCAACGGTATGCCGGCGCGCTCGCGCGGCGGCTACGACCGCAGCTATGCCGCGGTTCAGGAATATCTGAGCACCTGAGCGCAGCCTGCGCTGCGCCCGTTCAGTCTCCAGCGCAACGAAGATAAAAAGGACATGACGATGAAAGTGACGGTACTGGTTCCGACATACCGCCGCCCGGCCGATCTGGCGCGCTGCCTCGCGGCGCTGCAACGGCAGTCGCGCGCACCCGACGAAGTGGTCGTGGTGGCGCGCGCCGACGACGACGCGACACATGCGTGTCTGCGCGATCCGGCGGTGCCGGGCAAGCTGCCGCTCGTGATCGCGCCGGTCGACGTGCCGGGCCAGGTCGCGGCGCTCAATCGCGGGCTCGACGCCGCGAGCGGCGACGTGATCGCGATCACCGACGACGACGCCGCGCCGCACGTCGACTGGGTCGCGCGGATCGCGGCCGCGTTCGAGAGCGACGCGCGTCTCGGCGCGCTCGGCGGGCGTGACTGGGTGCACGAGAAAGGCCGCGTGCTCGACGGCGAGCGGCGACGGGTGGGCAAGGTCACCGCGCACGGCAAGATCATCGGCAATCATCATCTCGGGGTCGGCGGCGCTCGTGAAGTCGACATCCTGAAGGGCGCCAACATGAGCTACCGGCGCGACGCGGTGCGCACGATCCGCTTCGACGCACGCCTGCGCGGCGCGGGCGCGCAGGTTCACAACGACATGGCGTTCAGCCTCGCGGTGAGAAATGCCGGCTGGAAGCTGATGTACGACCCGCGCGTGGCGGTCGATCACTTTCCCGCCGAACGTTTCGACGAAGACCGCCGCGACGCGCAAACCATGACGGCGTTGCGCAACGCCGCGTTCAACTTCCATCTGATCCTGCGTGACCAGTTGCCGCCGCTGCGCCGCGAGACTGCGTGGTGGTGGTGGACGCTGGTCGGCACGCGAGTCTATCCGGGACTCACGCATGCGGCGCTCGCGCTGGTGTCGAAGCAGGCGGGGCTGAAGCTCTCGCGCTGGCGCGCGGTGCGTACAGGCGCGCATGAGGCGCGCCGGGCGCTCTCGTGAGCGACCTCGCAAGGGCCACCACGTCCCCTATGTTCGCGCATCGGCCCCTGACCACCGTCAGGGCCGCCGATGCCTCTTTCCACCGGCAGAGCGGAGTGTCTGCATGAGTACGAAAGTTCACGTTCATCTGTTTTACGGCGCGGACCCGCGTTTTTACCGGCCGGGCGACAATATCGGCTGCCTATACGGCTATCACCACGCAGAGTCCGACGAGTTCAGGCTGACCTATTCGCAGGACGCGCGCGAAGGCAAGCCCGTGCGCCTCGCGCGCCGCGCGCTGAAGGCGCTGCTCGGCTTCGACTTCATCCACACGTGGCGCAACCGCGCCGAGATGCTGCGCGCCGACGTGATCTGGACGCACACCGAGCAGGAATGGCTGTCGGCCGCGCTGATGCTGCTGCTGAGCGGACGCAAGGCGGGCCCCGCCGCATCGCCGCTGCTGCTCGCGCAAAGCGTGTGGCTGCTCGACAAGTGGCCCTCGTACGGGGTTTTTCGTAGCTGGCTGTATCGCAAGCTGATGAGCCGCGCCGATCAGTTGACCACGCTCGCGAGCGAAAACGCCGAGCTGTGTCAGCGCTATTTCGGCCGCGACGCGCGGCCGCTGCTGTACGGCCTGAACACGCACGACTTTCCGGTCAGCGCGCCCGCGCAATGGACGCCGCATACGCCGCTGCGCATCGCCGCGATCGGCAACGATCGCGACCGCGACTGGGGGACGCTCATCAAGGCGTTCGGCAACGACTCGCGCTACACCGTGAAGCTCGCGACGCGGCGGCGAATTCCCGCGTCGCTGCGCGCACCGAATGTCGAGATCGCGCTGTTCTCGGGTATCAGGAAGCAGCACGAACTATATGACTGGGCCGACGTGATCGTCGTGCCGCTGCGGCCGAACTCGCACGCGTCGGGTATCACCGTGATGCTGGAAGCGGCGGCGCTCGGCAAGCCGATGGTGGTGACGAACGTCGGCGCGCTGCAGGATTATTTTCCGGCGGATGAAGCGGCCTATATCCCGCCGTTCGATCCGCAGGCGCTGCGCGACGCGGTGGACCAGTTCGTCGCGTCGCCAGCCGCGGCGTTGCGCCAGGCCCAGGCGGCGGCTGCCGGTTTGCTGTCGCGCGATCTGACGACGCAACACTACGCGATGCAGCACGCGCGAATCACGCGCGACATGCTGCGCGCGCGTGCGCAGGGTCAGACGCAAACGCAACAGCAAACGCAGGCACAGGCACACGCGCAAGGGCACATGCAAGCAACCCAGGCTCACGCACCGCAGCAGGCACAACCCGCCCGCGCTGCCGCGCGCGAATCACGCGGAGGCCTCTGAACGATGTCGACGATCGCGCGAGCCCACGCCACCGACGCCGCCCCAAAAGGGACGGCCCGGCTGCTGTCCGGCGGCCCGCAGGAATGGCTGCCGCCGCTGTTGCTGTGGCTGATCACAGCGGTGCTGATCGTCGCGCATCAGGGCACGGTGCTCACGCTCGCGTTCCCGGTGCTCGCGATCTTCACGGGCCTGTGGCTGTACTTCAAGAGCCCGGCGCGCTACATCGGCTTCATGTGGTGGTTGTGGTTCCTGAGCCCGGAAGTGCGGCGTCTGGCCGACTGGTCCAAAGGCTCGTTCACGCCGACCAGCCTCATCCAGGTCGCGCCGCTGGCGGTCACGATGATCAGCGCGCTGTCGCTGCTGCGTTACTACAAGCTGCTCGCGCAGCGGCGCGGCCTGCCGGTGCTGCTGGTCCTCATGGGGCTCGCCTATGCGTTCATGGTCGGCGTGATGTCGAGCGGGCCGCTCGCGGCCACCTACGACCTTGCCAACTGGCTGTATCCGATCCTGATCGGTTTTCACATCATGGCGCATACGCGTCAGTATCCGCAGTACCGCGACACCATCGTCAACACGTTCATCTGGGGCATGCTGGTGATGGGCGGCTACGGCCTGATCCAGTTCTTCATCATGCCGCAGTGGGACGCGCTGTGGATGCTCGGCTCGCAGATGAACTCGCAAGGCGACCCGGTGCCGATGGGCGTGCGCGTATTCAGCACGATGAATTCGTCGGGACCGTTCGCGTTCGCGATGATGGGCGCGATGGTCTTCGTGATGGCGGCCACCCACCGCGTGCGCTGGATCGCCGCGGCGCTCGGCTTCTTCTCGTTCGCGCTGAGCCTCGTGCGCTCGACCTGGGGCGGCTGGGTCATCGCGCTCCTGATCCAGCTCGTCAAGTCGAATAACAAGGTGCGCTTGCGCATCGTCGCGAGCGCGGTGCTGCTGGCCGGGCTGTGCGTGCCGCTGCTGGCGGTCGGCCCGGTGGCCGAGCGGATGCAGGCGCGCCTGAGCACCATCGTCAACCTGAACGACGACCAGAGCTACGCCGCGCGCAACGAGTTCTACGCGACCTTCGCGAAGACCGCGTTCACGGATGTGGCCGGCGAGGGGATGGGCGCCACCGGCACCTCGACCAAGCTGTCCAACGACGGCGGTCAGCTGGGCCAGTACGGCAACTTCGACAGCGGCGTGATGAACATCCCGTTCGTGCTCGGCTGGCCCGGCACGTTGCTCTACATGTCGGGCATCGTCTGGCTGCTCATGCGCGCGGTGCTCGCGTCGTTCAAGTTGCGCGACGACAAGTTCGTGTCCGCGTGCCTGAGCCTGAGCCTCGCGACCTTCGCGATGCTGGTGTTCACCAACTCGCTGGTCGGCACCGGCGGCCTGCTGCTTTTCATGAGTGTTTTTTCGATTCTTTCCGCGGTCCATCACGACAAGATGAACCGCCGACGCACGCTATTTCTCCACGGAGGCACGGATTGAGAGTCGCCATTGTCACGCACGTAGTGCGCCATAACGACGGCCAGGGGCGCGTCAACCACGAGATCGCGCGTGCCGCCCTCGACGAGAACATCGGCGTCACGCTGGTCGCGTCGCACGTCGCCCCCGAGCTGCTCGCGCATCCGAACGTCCGCTGGGCGCCGGTGAAAATCGGCCGCTGGTGGCCCACCAATCTGCTGCGCCAGCAGGTGTTCGCGTTCAAGAGCGCGATGTGGCTGCGCGCGCACCGCCGCGAATACGACGTGCTGCACGTGAACGGCTTCATCACGTGGATGCCCGCGGACGTCAATACGTCGCATTTCGTGCATAGCGGCTGGTTCGGCAGCAAGTACTACCCGTTCGGTCTCACGAAGGGGATGTGGTCCGCGTATCAGTCGGTGTATACGCGCTGCAATGCGCTGCTCGAGCGCTGGGCCTACCGGCGCTCGAAGGTGATCACGGCGGTGTCGCAAAAGGTCGCCGACGAAATCCGCGCGATCGGGCTCACGCCACGTAACCGCGTCGAGGTGATCTACAACGGCGTGGACACGCAAGGTTTCGCGGCGGCCACGGGCAATCGCGAGAAATTCGGCTTGCCGAAGCACGCATTCCTGCTGCTGTTCGTCGGCGATCTGCGCACGCCGCGCAAGAATCTCGGCACTGTGCTAGCCGCTTTGAAGCACTTGCCTGAGCACGTGCAGATCGCGGTGGCCGGCTTTTTGCCGGGCAGTCCGTACCCCGAACAGGCGAAGGCGCTCGGTATCGCGCACCGCGTGCATTTTCTCGGCCTCGTGAAGGAGATGCCGGTGCTGATGCATTCGGTCGACGCGTTCGTGTTTCCTTCGCGCTACGAAGCGATGAGCCTCTCGCTGCTCGAAGCGATGGCGGCCGGCTTGCCGGTGGTTACCGCGCGCACCGCGGGCGGCGCCGAAATCATCACGCCCGATTGCGGGATCGTGCTCGACGATCCGGACGATCCCAAGGCGCTCGCCGGCGCGGTCGCGCGTCTCGCGGATAACGACGAAGCGCGCCGCGCGATGGGCGTCGCCGCCAATCAGCTCGCCACCGGCTTCGGCTGGGCGCGCATGGCCGAGCAATATATCGCACTGTACCGGCAGTTGGCCGGGCAGCAGGAAAACCGCCGGCGCAGCGAAGCGGAAGCGGCAGCGGTCGCGAAGACCGACGCGCTGACGCTGAACACGCTGGCCGGACAGAAGAGCGCGGAATGACGGATGCCGTAGCGGCGCGGCGCGTGTTGCGCCACGCCACGCATTCGCGGCGTTCAGCGCTTCATCGACACAACTCTCAGAACGCACAGGGGCAACAACCATGACGACGAGCTCAATCAAATCGCTGCAGATCGGGATGCACTGGTTTCCCGAACGCGCGGGCGGCCTCGACCGCATGTACTACTCGCTGATCGGCGCGCTGCCGGGCGCGGGCGTCGCGGTGCGCGGCGTGGTGGCCGGCTCGCCGAAAGTGGCGGCGGACACCGGCGGCGCCATCAACGGCTTCGGCTCGGCCGCGCAATCGCTGCCGTTGCGGCTGATGGCGGCACGCCGTGCACTGCGCCAGGAAATCAGCACTTCGCGCCCGGACGTCATCTCCTCGCACTTCGCCCTTTACACGTTTCCGGGACTCGACGTGACACGCGGCATTCCTCAGGTGTCGCATTTTCAGGGGCCGTGGGCCGACGAGAGCCACGTCGAAGGCGCCGATTCGCTCGGCCAGCGTGCGAAGCGCTATCTGGAGCAGTCCGTGTATGCGCGCTCGTCGCGGCTGATCGTGCTGTCGGAAGCGTTCGGCAAGATTCTGACCTCGCGCTACCGGATTGCGCCCGATCGCGTACGCGTGGTGCCCGGTTGCGTCGACGTCGAGCAGTTCAATCTGCCGATCACGCCGGCCGAGGCGCGCCTGAGGCTGCAATTGCCGCAGGACCGGCCGATCGTGCTGGCGGTGCGCCGCCTCGTGCGCCGCATGGGTCTCGAAGATCTGATCGACGCGGTGAAGTTGCTCAAGCGCAGCGCGCCCGACGTGCTGCTGCTGATCGCGGGCAAGGGGCGGCTCGAAGGCGAGTTGCAGGCGCGTATCAGCGAAGCGGGTCTCGAGGACAACGTGAAGCTGCTCGGCTTCGTGCCCGATCAGCATCTGGCGGCGTTGTATCGGGCGGCGAATATCAGCGTGGTGCCGACGGTCGCGCTCGAAGGCTTCGGTCTCATCACCGTCGAATCGCTCGCCTCAGGTACGCCAGTGCTGGTGACGCCGGTCGGCGGCCTGCCTGAAGCGGTGGCGGGGTTGTCGCCGAATCTGGTGCTGCCGGAGACCGGCGCGCAGGCGATTGCCGATGGCCTTGCCGGCGCGCTGAACGGCTCGCTCAAGTTGCCGGATGCGGATGCGTGCCGCCGCTATGCGCGTGAGAACTTCGATAACGCGGTGATCGCGAAGCGTGTGGCGTCGGTGTATAGCGAGGCGATTGGGGCGGGTGAGGTGCACTGAATTGCTGGGGCGATGAGCTTGCCGCGCGTGCGCTGACGCGGCAGTCTCTCGCCCCACTTGTGGTTCGCCGCATCACGCTCGGGCCGAAGAGCGTGGCGCAGCGCAGCTCGCTTCGTCCAGGAAGCAAAAAGACGCGAGGCCTGAATCACGACGATCAGGCCTCGCGTCTTTTTGCGTAGACGTGCTTTACCGACGATCCCTGGCGCGGCTGCACGCGGCCGTCGCTGCGGCCGCGCATCCTCACATCGGCTCAGAACGTCTCGTGATGCTCGTTGCGGCCAATATCGGCATGAACCATCATGTGGCACAACTGTTCGAGCGTGGTCCGCGGCTGCCAGCCGAGCGTCTCGCGTGCCTTGTCCGCGCTGCCGATCAGCAGGTCCACCTCGGCCGGGCGATAGAACTTAGGATTCACGCGCACCAGCGTCTTGCCGGTCGCGACATCGATACCGGTCTCGCGCTCGTCCTTACCCGACCACTCGATCTGATAACCCGCAGCGGTGAACGCCATGCGCACGAAATCGCGAACCGTCTCGGTGCGGCCGGTGGCGAGCACGAAGGTATCCGGCGTATCGGCCTGCAGCATGCGCCACATCCCTTCGACGTATTCGAGCGCGAAGCCCCAGTCGCGCTGCGCGCCCAGATTGCCGAGTTCCAGCACGTCCGCTTTGCCGAGCTTGATCTTCGCGACCGTGTCGGTGATCTTGCGCGTGACGAACTCGCGGCCGCGCAGCGGCGATTCGTGATTGAACAGAATCCCGCTGCTGGCGAACAGGTTGTACGACTCGCGATAGTTGATGGTCGACCAGTGCGCGAACAGCTTGGCGACGCCATACGGGCTGCGCGGATAGAAGGGTGTGCTCTCGCGCTGCGGAACCGCCTGCACGAGGCCGAACATCTCGGAGGTCGACGCCTGGTAGAAGCGCGTCTTCGGGCTCAGAATGCGCAGGCCTTCGAGCAGATTCAGTGCGCCGACGCCGGTCACTTCGGCGGTGGTCACGGGCTGATCGAACGAGACGCCGACAAAGCTCTGCGCGGCGAGGTTGTAGAGCTCGTCGGCCTGCGCGCCTTCGAGCAGGCGCAGCGTCGAGCCGAGGTCGGTCAGATCGTGCTCGACCAGACGCAGATTCGGATGATCGAGCACGCCGAGCTCACGCATGCGCCAGAAATTGACTGAGCTCGTGCGCCGGTACGTGCCGGTCACGTGATAGCCCTTTTCGAGCAGCAGTTTGGTCAGATAGGCGCCGTCCTGTCCGGACACGCCGGTGATGATCGCTTTGCGTGGTTGGCTGTGTGGTTGGCTCATGGCTTGCCTTCGATATTGGTAAAAGAAAAAAGGAAGAAGCGTTCGCACCCGCCAGGGCGCATTTCATCGGCACACTCGGAAGCGCATTTCAGAAGCACGATTCACCTTCGTCATGAAGCGGACCTCGCGAAGCACGCGCTTGAAAAAACGCTTCAGAGCGTGCCATCCAGCAGCCGCCGCACCAACGGGTCGACGACCTGATAATCCTGTTCGGCCTTGAGCCGGTAGAGCCCCGGTTTCGGATGCGCGCCGTCCGACATCAGCGTCTTCCAGTCGGGCAGACTGCTGACGTAAGCGAACTGGTCGACGAGCGGCACCTGCTGTTCGGCGGCCACGCGGCGCGTCATCGCGACCATCACGGCGAGCCGTGCGTTGAGCCGGTTGTCGGGCATCGGGTTCGAGGTCTGCAGAACCGGCTCTTTGCCGAGCGTCCGGGCGGTTTTCACGAGTTCCGTTTCAGCCGCGTAAAACTGCTCGGGCGTCTGGTTCTGCATCACTTCGTTGATGCCGTAGTTGATCAACACGATCTGCGCGGGCGAGGCCGCGAGGCGTTCGCGCCATGGCAAACCCGCGCTCGGGCCGGCGCGGCGGTTGCCGGTGCCGTCGCGCAGTTGCGTGGCCATCGCGCCGCCTACGCCGAAATTCGTGACGCGCACGCGATCGCCGTGATGCGCGCTCAGGTCTTCCTGCAGATAGGACACGGCGTTTTGCGGCTGTGGGCCGCAGCGGCCGTCGTTGCAGGTGATGCCGAGCGTGGTCGAGTCGCCGTAGGCGTCGATCTGGACTTGCTGCTGCGTTTGCGTTTGCGTTTGAGTTTGCGGCAGCGGCTTTTGCGCCGCATTGCTACGGGCTGCGCAGGTCTCGGGCGCGAATGCGAGCGCCATCGCGAGCGAGCCGGTCAACGCGGCGGCCCATGCGCGCACAGGCAAGCCAACGCGTGCACTCGACAGCGGAGCCGCGACCCTCAGGCCCGCGGCAAGTTCTCCACGGCGTCTCATGCGCGGCTTTGCGGCGCAGTGCCCGCTCGCGCGACACTGCCGCCGGACGCTGCATGCGTCTGCGCCTGAGCCGGCGCATGGCCAGGTACATGAGCTGACACATGCGCCTGATTCTTGCCGCGCGCACCGAAAATCAACCGCTTCTCGAATGCGAACCACGTGATGCTCGCGTAGGCGAGCGTAATCGCGAGCGCACAGCCAGCGCTCAGATAACGGTTCAGATGTAGCGGCCACAGCACGTACAGCACGCTCAGGTGAATCAGGTAAATCGTGTAGCTGATGGTGCCGATATAGACCAGCACGGGATTGCACAACAGCCGTTTGACGATGCCCTTGCTTTGCAGGGCGATGACCACGACGGAAGTACAAAGCACCAACGAAACGCTGTAGAGCCCGGCATTGGACAGCGGCGTATTGGCCGCGCGAAACCGCGGAAAGTGCAGATGCAGCCACGCCAGCACGGCGAGCGCGGCGAAGAAACCGAGCACCGCGAGCCACTTGAACGGCTCGAGCGCCTGGCGGTCGCGCCGCACCGCCACCGCGAGCAGCGCACCGGCCGCGAGCAGGTCCATGCGGAACGGCGTCAGGTAATAGATGGGCCAGAACGAGTCGAACCATGGCGTGGCCACGGCGCGCAGCACCGGCACCAGCACGATCAGGGCGGCCGCCACGTAGCCGAGCAGACGCTCGGGCACGAGCAGGATCACGAACGGCCAGACGATGTAGAACTGCTCTTCGACCGCGAGCGACCACAGCACGTTGAGGCTGTCGTGACCGCTCTGATTGAGCGCGTCGCCGATATTGGTCGCGAAAAACGCATACCAGTACCAGTGCTGCGCCCACGCGAGGCCGAACAGCAGCGACGACACAACCATCAGCAGCAGATACGGCGGCAGGATGCGCCGCGCGCGGCGTGCGTAGAAGTAGCGGAAATAGGATTGCCCGCGGTCCTTGCGATCGAGCAGGATGCCGCTGATCAGAAAGCCGCTCAGGACAAAAAACAGATCGACGCCCATCCACAGCGGCGCTTTCAATGCGTGCTGCGCGAACACCGCGAGCACGGCGATGGCGCGCAAACCGTCGAGCTGCACGATGCGGGAATGGGAGGGCGCGAGGGGCAATGCGCTGGCAGTCATGAACCGTCCATGGTGTGAAGCGGATGGGCCGGACGAAGCGTCACGCGAGATTCCACACGGGGCAGGCGCGCTCGCATCGGTCGCAACGGAAGTGCAATCGATTCTAGGGAAAAGAAAATCGCGAAAAAACGGGAATGAATTGGATAAATGAATCAGATTGCAACAGGGTGTTTCGTTATTCATTTCCGCGACATTTATATGCTTGTCTTGTGAGCCGTGCAGCGAACGGGAAATATGTAATAAATGCAGCGAGCTCGCCCTGGCATCGGTAAAGATGGGGGAAATCGTCCCGCGCGATGCGGTCCGTTCACGCCTCCCGTTTTAATCGATTTTTAAATCGCTTTCTTTCACGATGCTTAAAGCGTCGAATATTTTTGAATTATTTTCGATTTTCGTCGCGGTGTTTTTTCCGCGTAATGTGGCCAAGGCGGTGACCATGCGGGCAGGCGTGCGCACTGGCCTGTCCAGGACGGTGCGTGGGCCGTCGCACGGGTGGCCGGTCCGGCCATGGTCTGAATGTCGCCTGAATGAATGCCGCATCAGCGCGCTGCTTCGCAGCCGTCCTTCCTGCACGAATCGCTCGCACGTTCCTGTGTGGTTTTCGGCGGCCCGGCCCGTCGCATCACTGACTTTTGTATCGTCGCGCGGACTCGTGCCCGAGCGCGGCGTTGACTGGAGGACCTACCTTGCCCCGTTTCACGTTCAAAAGCTGGTTCGCCGTATTGGCATGCGCCGCCGCACTGGCCGCAGGATCGGTCACCGTCGCAGCGCGCGCGGAGACCGCGTTGAACGCGAAAACGTCATGGATCGGCAACAGCTTCGGCTTCGGCGACGGCACATGGGCGCAGATCGACATCACCGCGATCGCGGTCGCGCCCGACGGCAAGGTGTACACGAACGCGCCATGGGACGAGAGCGGCGCCGAAGCAAGCGTCTATCAGAACGGCAAGATGCTCGGCTTCGCGGGTGGCACGCATGGCTGGGGCAATGGCGGCGGCAACGCGGTCGCGGTCAATCGCAAGTACGCGTTCGTGGCGATTGCGGTCGGCAACGAAAAGGGTCATCTGGTCGAGCAGGGTGTATGGCCCGAAAAGGGCAAGCAATGGTTCGGCATTTCGCGCCGGCAGATCGCCGATCCGAAACGCGCCGCAGCGTTCCAGCCCGCCGCGAAAACCGCCGACCCGCACGCGCAACTCGCGGCCGGTTTCCTGATGATGAACGAAGTGCCGACCGGCACGAGCGCCGAAATCGGCGGTCTCGCGGCGAACGACACCACGCTCTACGCGGCGAATACCGCGCGCGATCGCATCGAGGTGTACGACGCCGAATCGATGCAGAAGAAGGCCGCGTGGGACGTGCACGAACCCGGCCGCCTCGCGCTCGCGCCCGACGGCACGCTGTGGGTGCTGAGCGGCACGCGCGGCGAACGCGCGCGCATCGAGCATTACACGGCCACCGGTCAGCACATCGAAGAAAACTTCACGCTGCCCGCCGACACGGTCGCGGTCGATCTCGCCGTCGACGCGCAAGGCCGCATCCTGATCGCCGACAACGGTCCGCGCCAACAGGTGCTGTTCTTCACGAAGAGCAACGGTCGCTATGCGGAGTCGGGCGCGCTCGGCGAGAAAGGCGGAATTTTCAGCGGCGTGGCCGGCAAGCCGGGCCCGCGCCGTTTCAATGGACTCACTGGCGTCGGCGTGGATGCGCGCGGCAACGTCTACGTATCGACCAACGGCATCGGTCCGCGCTACGCGCCGATCGGCGCGGGCCTCGGCGCGACGCTCGAAAGCTATGCGCCCGACGGCAAGCAGAACTGGCAGGTGCAGGGGCTGTTGTTCGTCGATGGTGCGTGGATCGATCCGTCGCGGCCGGACAGCGTCTACACCGGCAACAAGCGCTTCGAACTCGATCTGTCGAAGCCCGCCGGGCAGGACTGGAAATACGTAGGGTTCCTGTCTAACCGTTTCAGGTATCCCGAGGATCCGGTCTTTCACACGGATCAATACCCGGGCCTGCCGATCGCCCGCAAGCTCAAGGGCCGCACCTTCCTCTATCTGACGGACATGTATGCGGATCACCTGAAGATCTATCGCTTCGATCCGCAACATGACGGCGAAACCGCGATTCCTTCGGGCTTCATCGCGGGCCGCGAGCGCGCGGTCGCGAAGGTGCCGAATGCGCCGCCGGGCGGCGACTGGATCTGGCGCGACACGAACGGCGACGGCCGCTTCGATGGCGACGAATTCACGCTCAACACGACGGGCACGAAGCTCGCGGGCGGCTGGGGCTGGTGGGTCGACAGCAATGGCGACATCTGGCGCACGCGCGACACCAAGGGCATCTACCGCTTCCGCTTCGGCGGGCTGGATGCGAAGGGCAATCCGCTCTATTCATATTCGAATCTCACGCAATACCCGGTGCCGCAGCCGTTCACCGAACTGCGCCGCGCGATCTACGACCCCGCCACCGACACGATGTACGTGACCGGCTACACGCCCGCCACGCCAGTCGATCGCGGCTTCTGGAAAGAGGTGGGGCGCGTGCTGGTGCGCTACGACAAATGGTCGAGCGGCAATCCGGTGCAGCGCTACGCGATCACGCTGCCCTGGCAGACGCAGAGCAAACCCATCGCGACGATTATCGGCCTGACAGTCGAGGGGCAATACATCTTCGGCGTCGAGCCGGTCGGCGCGGTGCATGTGTGGGACAAGGACAGTGGCCGCGAACTCGGCGTGATCCGGCCGGGCGCGGAAGTGGGGCGCGCGTCGGGCTGGGTGGACGTGCCCAACGGCATCAGCGCGGCAAAGCGCGCCAACGGCGAATACCTGATATTCGTCGAGGAAGACGCGCGCGGCAAGGTGCTGATGTACCGCTGGAAACCGTGACCACAAACACAACGACAAACGCAGCCACAAACGCACCCACGAACGCACCGACAAACGCAAACGCAGTCAACCCAGGGCATCCGA
Organism: Paraburkholderia fynbosensis; assembly: GCF_902859935.1. Classification (GTDB taxonomy): domain Bacteria; phylum Pseudomonadota; class Gammaproteobacteria; order Burkholderiales; family Burkholderiaceae; genus Paraburkholderia; species Paraburkholderia fynbosensis. Next base: position 122,008 of record NZ_CADIKI010000001.1, on the reverse strand, counting down.
TGGACAAAGGCATTCTCAGGAACGTAACGATCAATTTCGTCGGGCTGGTGCTGCCGACCTTCGTCTCGCTCGTCACCGTGCCGTCGTATATCAAGCTGCTCGGCGTCGAGCGCTACGGCGTGATCAGTCTCGTGTGGACGTTGATCGGCTACTTCGGGATTCTCGATCTCGGCATGAGCATGGCCGCGCAGAACCACATCTCGAAGGCGCGCGCATCCGGCGACAAGGACGAAAGCGTGCGGGTGTTCTGGAGCGCGACGTGGCTCAATCTCGCGACCGGGGTGGTCGGCGGATTGATCATCTACTTCGGCGCGTTTCTCTACACCGCGTATTTCACCAAGGTGTCACCCGAGCTGCAGCATGAGGTTTATATGGCGCTGCCGTGGCTCGCGGTGGCGATTCCGATTGCCAACGTGTCATGGGTATTCGCCGGTGCAATCAACGGCGCGGAACGCTTTGGCGTCTACAACACCAACCAGACCATCGGCACGTTCCTGTTCCAGCTGCTGCCGCTCGGCGCCGCATGGTGGCTCGGCGCGACGTTGCAGAACGTGCTCGCCGCGGCGGTGTTCGCGCGGATCCTCGCGGCGCTTCTGCTGGGCCGCTCCGCGCTAAAGGTGCTCGACATCCGCAGTGTTCTGCCGCCGCAATTCGGCGTGGCCAAGGGACTGTTCAATTTCGGCGGCTGGATGCTGATTGCCAGCGTCACCACGATGATCGCCGACTCGCTCGATCGCGTGATGCTCGGCACCCGTCTCGGCGCGCGTTTCGTGACGTATTACACGGTGCCGCAGAATCTCGTGACGCGGCTGAACATCGTGCCGACCGCGCTGGTGCGTACGCTGTTTCCGCGTTTGTCCGCAGTCGGCCGCGCCGATGCCGACACCATCACGCAGCAGTCGCTCGAATTTCTCAATGGCGTGTTCACGCCGGTCGCACTGGTCGCGATGCTGGTGCTCGAACCGTTCCTGCATCTATGGGTCGGCAATGAGATCGCCACCGTCGCCGCGCCGGTGGGCCGCATCATGATCGTCGCCGTGTGGCTGGTCGGGCAGGCGAATGTCACGCGGATCCTGATCCAGTCGCAGGTCAGTCCGGCGACGGCCGCACGCGTCGGTCTCGTCGAATTGCCCCTGTTTGCAGGGGCTTTGTGGCTCGGCATCACGCATTTCGGGCTAACCGGCGCGGCGGTGGCCGTAGCCGGCCGCGCTCTGTTCGACTATGCGGTGCTGCTGCATTTCTCGGCGATCCGCGCGCGCCAGATCGCGCTCGACATGCTGGCCCACCTCGCTTTCCTGCTCGCGAGCCTGTGGCTCGCGAGCTTCCTGCCGGGTCTCGCGCTGGCGCTCGCCGCCGGCGCATTGATGGTCGGCGCGAATCTCGCCTGGTCGATCACGATGACCCCCGCCTTGCGCAATCTTGCGCGTTCACTGCTGTTGCGACTGAATCCGAGGAAAAGCGCATGAACCAGGACATCCTTGAAGAAGCCGTGCTGCGGCCCGCAAAGCGCAGCGCGCTCGCCGAACTCACCGGCGTGCCCGGCGTGCAGGCCACGGCGCGCCGCGCCGCGATCCGCGCCGATAAAACGGTGCGCATCGCGATCGTGCATGACTGGCTCGTCACCTATGCGGGCGCGGAGAAAGTGCTCGAGCAGATCGTCGCGTGCTTTCCGGACGCGGACCTGTTCAGTCTCGTCGACTTTCTCGACGACCGCAGCTTTCTGCGCGGCAAGTCGGTCACGACGTCGTTCATCCAGAAGCTGCCGCTCGCACGCAGCAAGTACCGCTCGTATCTGCCGCTGATGCCGCTCGCGATCGAGCAGCTGGACGTGTCGGCGTACGACGTGGTGATCTCCAGCAGCCATGCGGTCGCCAAGGGCATTCTGACCGGCCCCGACCAGGTGCATATCAGCTACGTGCATTCGCCGATCCGCTACGCGTGGGATCTGCAGCATCAATACCTGCAGCAGTCGAAACTGACTAACGGTCCGAAGTCGGCGCTCGCGCGGCTGATCCTGCATTACATCCGCAACTGGGATATCCGCACATCGAACTCGGTGGACGGCTTCGTCGCGAACTCGCAGTTCATCGCGCGGCGCATCAAAAAGGTCTATCAGCGCGAGGCGCAGGTGATCTTTCCGCCGGTCGACGTCGAAGCCTTTTCGTTGTGCACCGACAAGGAAGACTTCTACCTGACCGCATCGCGGATGGTGCCGTACAAGAAGATCGACCTGATCGTCGAGGCGTTCGCGCGCATGCCCGAGCGCAAGCTGGTCGTGATCGGCGACGGTCCCGACATGGAGAAGATCCGCGCGAAGGCGGGGCCGAACGTCGAGATCATGGGCTACCAGCCGTTCAAGGTGCTCAAGGACCGGATGAGCCGCGCGAAGGCCTTCGTGTTCGCCGCCGAGGAAGACTTCGGCATTTCGGTGGTCGAAGCGCAGGCGTGCGGCACACCGGTGATTGCCTACGGCAAGGGCGGCGCGCTCGAAACCGTGCGCGATCTGTCGGAGCCGCGGCCCACCGGCATGTTCTTCGATGAGCAGGATGCCGAATCGATCATCGCCGCGGTCGAGCGTTTCGATACGCACATCAAGCGTTTTTCGCCGATGGATTGCCGCGCCAACGCCGAACAGTTTTCCGCCGCGCATTTCCGCGAACGTTTTTTTGCGCATGTGCGCGCGGCGGTACCGGCCTTGCGCAGCGCGCAACAGCCGGCCTACTTCCCCTACAAGGCGGACGCCGCCGCGAGCGCGCCGCGCATCCTCGCCGTCGATCAAAGCGGCGTGCTCGGCGGCGCCGAGCTCTCGCTGCTGGAAATCGTCAAGGCGCTGCGCTCGCGCATCGAGGTCGTGCTGTTCGACGACGGCCCGTTCCGCACGGCGCTCGACCAGGCGGGCGTGACAGTCGAGGTGCTCGATGCCGGTGCGCTGCGGCATGTGAAGAAGCAGGGCGGTTCGTTGCCGAAAGGTGCGGCGCTCAAGGGCCTGCTGTCGCTCGTGCGCGCCACCGCGAAACGCGCGCGCAAGGCGGACGTGATCTACGCGAACACGCAGCGGGCGATGGTGATCGGCGCGATCGCCGGCAAGCTCGCGAAACGGCCGGTGGTCTGGCACCTGCGCGACATCGTGAGTCCCGAGCATTTCGGCGGCAAGCAACTCGCCATCATCAAATGGTGCGCGCGGTTCGGTCTGACGCACGTGATCGCCAACTCGGCGGCGTCGGCGCAGGCGTTCGCGAAGCTCACGCAGTTCGACGACAAACGTATCGACGTCGTCTTCAACGGCATTTCCGCCGAACCGTTCGACGCGTTGCGCACGGTGCCGCAAGCGGCGCTGCGCGAGCGGCTGAACCTGCCGCGCGACGCGTTCCTCGTGGGCTCGTTCAGCCGCCTCGCGCGCTGGAAAGGGCAGCACGTGCTGCTCGAAGCGATGGTGCTCAATCCGCAGATGCACGCGGTGCTGGTCGGCGCGCCGCTCTTCGGCGAGGACCAGTACGAGAGCGAATTGCATGCGTTCGTCGCCGCGCACGATCTGCGCGAGCGGGTGCATTTTCTCGGCTTCCAGCACGACATTCCGGCCTGCATGTGCGCGGTCGACGCGGTCGTCCATACGTCGATCACGCCCGAGCCGTTCGGCCGCGTGATCGTCGAGGGCATGCTCGCGCAGCGGCCGGTGGTGGCAGCCCGCGCGGGCGGTGTGCTGGAGATCATCGACGACTACGAGAACGGCGTGATGTGCACGCCCGGCGATGCGCACGGTCTCGCCGATACGCTTGCGGAATTGCGCTCGAACGACGACCTGCGCAACACGCTGGTCAGAAACGGCTACCAGACGGCGCTGAGCCGCTTCGGCACCGCCACCTATGTCGACGGTGTCGCGCGGATTCTGAAGCGCGTGGCGGGGCGTTAAATGGGTCACGGCGGCCTGGGAGGATCGATCCCTCGGGCCGCCGCTGTCGATGCGAGTTCAGGCAGGTTCGATGCGCTGCGGCGCGCACAGATTTGACGCGGGGGTAGGCAGGGACTCGGCCGGTTCCTGTCGTTGGCGTAGCGGAGCGAAAGTCAGCAGCTTTCGCTCCGTTTTTTCTATCGCTGTTTTGCGTGCCGTAACTTATTGCTGCGGCTTCACGGCCGCCGGTTTGAAGCTGGCAGACCACTTCATGGCGGGCAGTTCGACCAGCCGGTAGAACACGTAGGCGGCCGGCACCGCCACGAGCATATAGCCGAACGACGGCCAGATCGACATCTGCAACGCCGAGCGGAATAGCAGCGACGACAGCAGCACGAAAATCGGCAGATGGATCAGGTACAGCGAAAAGCTGAAATCGCCGAAGCGGGACAGCAGCCGCGTGCCGAAGCTTGCGCGTGGCGGCCCGTTGCGGCGGTCCAGCGCCTTGTATAGATAGAACGCGAAGCCGAGCGCCCACAACTGGAACGCACCGTACTGGCCGAAATGGAACGCCACGCAGCCAAGCGCGATAAAGCCTGCAGCCAGGGCATAGAGCCATGCCGACGAGCGGGCTTGCGGTGCGCTGCGAACCTTGGCGTCGGCGATCCACGCGCCGAGCGTCCACGAGAACCAGTACGACGTGAAGAACTGGAGGTCATGGCGTTCGAGCACATAGGCCGAGACCACATTGACCACCGCGACGAGCGCCAGCACCGACGTCATGCCGATGCGCCGGCGCAGTGCGAACAGCAGCGGATAGATCGCGTAGAACTGCACCTCGAGCGACAGCGTCCACAGTGCGCCATTCGATCCGTAGGTCTTGCCGGCCACGCCTTGCAGCGAGAACAGGTTGACGAGAAACGCCTGCAGGCCGATCTCGCGGATCTTGTGGCTGACAGGCGGCAGTTGCAGGCTGAACCAGTCGAGCGCGAAGGTCAGCACCAGCGCCGCGAGCAGCACCGGATAGATGCGCGCGAAACGGCGTACCCAGAAATTGGCCGCGTCGAGCCGGTAAGCGGGATTGGCTGCAAGGCGCAGGGCGCCGCCGCGATGAATGCAATAGCCGCTGATCACGAAGAAAATCGGCACACCCGCCGAGCCCCACGCGATCGGGAACGTCAGATAGGCGGCGATCGTGCTCAAGCTGAACGAATGGCCGACGCTCTGATGAAACGCCTGCATGCCGACCCATGCGACCTGGCGGCAATGAAAATACGCGACCAGCAACGCGGCGAAGCCGCGCATCGCGTCGATCACGTGTTCCTTGCCGGCGCTGTCGGCGCGCGCGTCGGCCGACGCACGCGAGGCGGCGCTGGCCGCACGAGCAGGGCCAGAGGGGGACAGCGGCAGGGATGAGCCGGCGGCATCCAGTGCTGAGTCGCTCATGCGCGATCCTTATTCTGAATCTGAATGGGAAAAAGCGGAGTGCCGGGCGCCGTATGCGCCCGCAATGGATCACATGCTAGAGCACCGCGGCCGCAAAAAATCGATAAAAAAATTTCTGCCGTATTGAATTGAATCCCTATTTTGTGACGAATTGTAATCGAGCATAAGCAGATGCCGCGGCGAATTATTTACCGCTTTTGTCGTGCTAATTTAAAGCACGGATTTTCCTGACCAGAGGTGAAGTCATGAACCTGCATTTACTCGCCGGCATTGCCGTGCTGCTGATCCTCGTTGCCGCGTCTGCTTACCGCGAGGCCTTGCGCAACGAGCCGATCCGCCGTTACCGCATGAATCCGGGCAAGCTGCCGCCCGTCGACGAAAACGAATGAGGTGGAACGAGAATCGATGAAACGCGTGTGACAATGCCGCGCTTCACTGCCATGCCGCGGGCGGCCGGCCGGCGCTTCGATACGTAAAATTTTCGGAATCGCCGGAAATAATTCAATTGATATATGTAATTATTTCCTGTCGCTTATCGCGATTCGGCATATTGAGCGCGAATCGATTTATTTTTGTTGATTCGATAAAAAATCGCACGTGAAACACGTGGATTTTTTTGCTAGTCTTTCCGGCGACATCGATTCGCCGCCAGGTCCGCGATCACACTAACTTCTAACCGATATGGGAATGCCTACCATGCTGAAAGTCACCAAAGCCGTGTTTCCCGTAGCGGGCCTCGGGACACGATTCCTGCCGGCTACCAAAGCAAGTCCTAAGGAAATGCTGCCGATCGTGGACAAGCCGCTGATCCAGTACGCGGTCGAGGAAGCGATTGCCGCCGGCATCACCGAGATGATCTTCGTGACGGGCCGCAGCAAGCGCGCGATCGAAGATCACTTCGACAAGTCCTATGAGATCGAATCCGAACTCGAAGCACGCAACAAGCAGAAGCTGCTCGACCTCGTGCGCAGCATCAAGCCGGCCAACGTCGACTGCTTCTACGTGCGCCAGGCCGAAGCGCTCGGCTTGGGTCACGCGGTGCTGTGCGCCGAAAAACTGGTGGGCGACAGCCCGTTCGCCGTGATTCTGGCCGACGACCTGCTGCACAGCTCGAAGCCGGTGATGAGCCAGCTTGTCGACACCTTCAATCACTATCACAGCTCGGTGATCGGCGTCGAAACCATTGCACGTGAAGACAGCCGTTCGTATGGCGTGGTCGACGGCCGTGAATGGGAAGACAACGTGATCAAGCTGTCGGGCATCGTCGAAAAGCCGGCGCCGGATGTCGCGCCGTCGAATCTCGGCGTGGTGGGCCGCTACGTGCTGATGCCGACCATCTTCAAGCATATCCGCGCGTTGAAGCCGGGTGCGGGCGGCGAACTGCAACTGACCGACGCGGTGCAGTCGCTGCTGACCGAAGAGCAGGTACTCGCGTATCGCTATTTCGGCACGCGTTTCGATTGCGGCAGCAAGTTAGGCTATCTGAAGGCGACGGTGGAATTCGCGCTGCGCCACCCGGAAGTGAAGGCAGATTTCGAAGCGTATCTGCAGGCGTATATGCAGAACAACCAGCCGGCGGGCATGCCGGCGCAGTACACGGCGGAAGCGGCCTGAGTCGTTCAGCGGTTGGGTTGATGCGCTGCTGAACCGTGCGGGTTACATGCCATCGCGCTGAGCGCAAGCGCCGCATGAAAGCTCTGCGCCAATAAAAAAACGGGCGCCGCATCGCGGCGCCCGTTGTCGTTTCAGCCGCTTCGCCCGTCACTGAAAGCGAAGCGGGCAGGCCACGACAGCCTTACCCCTGCTGCTTCACTTCCAGCCGGAACTTGTGCAGCAACGGTTCCGTATAACCGCTCGGCTGCTGGCGTCCTTCGAATACCAGCGCCTGGGCGGCCTTGAACGCGATCGTGTCGAAGCCCGGCGCCATCGGCTGGTAATGCGGGTCGCCGGCGTTCTGTTGGTCGACCACCTTCGCCATGCGCCGGAACGTCTCTTCGACCAGCTCGCGCTTCACCACGCCGTGATGCAGCCAGTTGGCGATGTGCTGGCTCGAAATCCGCAGCGTCGCGCGGTCTTCCATGAGGCCGACGTCGTGAATGTCCGGCACTTTCGAGCAGCCCACGCCCTGGTCGATCCAGCGCACCACGTAGCCGAGAATGCCTTGCGCGTTGTTGTCGATCTCGCTGCGAATCTCGTCGTCGCTCCACTTCGCGGATTCGACCACCGGAATCGTCAGCAGGCCGTCGAGCAGTTCGTCGCGCACCATCGCGTAGTCGGTGCGCTCCAGCTGCTGCTGAACCGCCTGCACGTCGATCTGGTGATAGTGCAGCGCATGCAGCGTCGCGGCGGTCGGCGAGGGCACCCAGGCGGTGTTCGCACCGGCCTTCGGATGCGCGATCTTCTGTTCGAGCATCGCGTGCATCAGGTCGGGCATCGCCCACATGCCCTTGCCGATCTGCGAGCGGCCGCGCAGGCCCGCGCTCAACCCGGCCAGCACGTTACTGCGCTCATATGCGGCGATCCACGCGCTCGACTTCATATCGCCCTTGCGCATCATCGGGCCGGCTTCCATGGCCGAGTGCATCTCGTCGCCGGTGCGATCGAGAAAGCCCGTGTTGATGAACGCAACCCGCTCCGACGCTTCGGCGATACAGGCGAGCAGGTTCACGCTGGTGCGGCGCTCCTCGTCCATGATGCCCATCTTGATCGTGTTGCGCGGCAATTGCAGCAGGTCTTCGACGCGCGCGAACAGCTCGCTCGCGAACGCGACTTCGGCCGGGCCGTGCATCTTCGGCTTGACGATGTAGATCGAGCCGGTGCGCGAATTCAGTTTGTGCTTGCGGTCGTGCAGCGCGCACAGCGTCGTGATCACCGCGTCGAGAATGCCTTCCGGAATTTCGTGGCCATCCTTCGTCAGCACGGCCGGATTGGTCATCAAATGGCCGACGTTGCGGATGAACAGCAGCGAGCGGCCATGCAGCACGACGGGCGCGGTGCCATTCGCGGCGACGTACACGCGATCTTCGTTCAGACGCCGCGTGAAGGTCTTGCCGTTCTTCGTGACCTCTTCGGTCAGATCGCCGGTCATCAGGCCGAGCCAGTTGCGATAGAGCTGCACCTTGTCGTGCGCATCCACGGCCGCGACCGAGTCTTCGCAATCGATGATCGTGCTCACCGCCGCTTCGACCACGACGTCCTTCACATGCGCCGCATCGGTCTTGCCGATCGAATCGTTCGCGTCGATCTGGATGTCGAAGTGCAGGCCGTTGTGCTTGAGCAGCACGGAGGACGGCGCGCTTTCATCGCCCTGATAGCCGATGAACTGCGCGGGCTTCGCGAGCTCGCTCGTGCCGCTCTTCAACGTGACGACCAGCTTGCCGTTTTCGACGTGATAGCGCGTCACGTCGGCATGCGAGCCGTTCGCGAGCGGGGCGGCCTGATCGAGAAACTTGCGCGCATACGCGATCACCGCGGCGCCGCGCACCGGATTGAAGGCCTGCTGCTTTTGCGCGCCATTGGTCTCGGGGATCGCATCGGTGCCGTACAGCGCGTCGTACAGGCTGCCCCAGCGCGCGTTCGCCGCGTTCAGCGCATAGCGCTGATTCGACAGCGGCACGACGAGTTGCGGGCCGGCCTGTTCGGCGATTTCAGTGTCCACCTGGTCGGTCGTGGCCTGGACGCGCGAAGGTGCCGGCACGATATAGCCGATGCCCTCGAGGAACGCGCGATACGCGCGCAGATCGCGCACCGGACCCGGATTCGCGCGATGCCAGCTATCTAGTTCGGTTTGCAGGCGGTCGCGCTCGGCGAGCAGCGCCCGATTTTTGGGCGCCAGCTCGTGCACGAGGGCGTCGAAACCCGACCAGAATGCGGCGCTGTCGATTCCGGTGCCGGGCAGGGCTTCGGTTTCGACGAACTGGTCGAGGTTGGCGGCGACCTGCAGTCCGCCGCGCGGGTTCATCTGAGTCATCGACTGCTCCATCTGTCTGAATGGGACCGATGAGGGGGCATCGGTCCGCGTGATTGCCAGTTATTGCCAGAGTGATGCCACGGGGTACTTCAATTCGATCGAGGCGGGCGCGCCGTTGCCGACGCTCTCACGCTTCAGGCCGCGAGGGCCGCGATACCCGCCTTGGCGATCTGCACGTCCTGATCCGACTTGACGCCGGACACGCCGACCGCGCCGACCACCTGGCCATCGACGATCACCGGCACGCCGCCTTCCAGCGTGCCTTGCAGCGGCGCGCTCAGGAACGCGGTGCGGCCATTGTTGATCATGTCTTCGTAGACCTTGGTCTCACGACGGCCGATCGCCGCGGTGCGCGCTTTTTCCGTCGCGATGTACGAGCTGGCCGGCGCACCGCCGTCGAGCCGCAGCATTCCGAGCGGATGACCGCCGTCGTCGACCACCACGATCGCGACGGCCCATTTGTTCTTCTCGGCTTCCGTACGCGCGGCTTCGAGGATGCGGGTCGTTTCGGCAACGGTCAACACGGGTTTGCTCAGCATAATGAATTTCCTGTCTCGGTGATGGTAAGGATGCTTCTACAAGTTCTATCCGGTGATGCAGGGCGGGTGCGTCGCATCGTCGTGGATGCTTCGGGCCGTCGATGTCGGCCGTGCTCCGTGATTGATCGAATGCGCGGCCGCCGGGCTGCCGGGCGAGCGCCATGCTTGGGGGATTCTACGTCCAAGCGGGGCTGGACGAAACGGCAGCGGCACGCGGCCGGTTTCCAACGGCGCATCGAGCGTGGCGGGGGCGCGATCGATGCGCCGAAATCAAACGGCATCGACCCTCGCGCAGCAGGGTGTCAAAACGCGTCGCCGTAACCGGCCTTCGTCCGCCTGTGACAGCATTTTGTCGGCATCGCCGGGACGGCCACGCCCATCAATCCGCCAACGCGTGCGCGAAGCCAGGGCGCATCGAACTGCGAACACAGCGCCTCGCCCACGTCACACACCGACTGGAAGCCCGCGAGCAAGGGGCTTTACAATCGAGCCTTGCACAGACCCCGTGCGCGCTACACATACGACACGCCCCCACACCATGCCTACAATCAGCGAACTGTTTGTCTATCCGGTCAAATCCTGCGCGGGAATTGCGCTGCGCGAAGCGCGCCTCTTCGCGACTGGCCTCGAATACGATCGAGGCTGGATGGTCGCCGATCCGGAAGGCGCGATGTTCACGCAGCGCGCGTATCCGCGTATGGCGCTCATCACGACTGAACTCGATGCAGAGGAACTGGTGCTGCGCGCGCCCGGCATGAGCGAGCTGCGCACGCCGCTGGATGCCGCGCGGCTCGACGCGTCGCGCAAAGTAGAGACGAAGGTCTGGCGCGACGCCGCCTACGGCATCGACACCGGCGCAGCGAGCGCGGCCTGGTTCTCCGAGTTTCTCGGCATGCCGGCGCGGCTCCTGCGCTTCGATCCCGAGCGCGAACGCACGGTCGACCCCGACTACACGGACAGCACCGGCGGCGCCACGACGCTGTTTGCCGACGGTTTTCCGCTGCTGGTGATCGGCCAGGCTTCGCTCGACGACCTGAACACGCGCCTCACCCGCAAGGGCGCGCCGGCGGTGCCGATTGACCGCTTCCGTCCGAATCTCGTGCTGACGGGGCTCGACGCATACGAAGAGGACTATGTGGAAACGCTGAGCATCGTGAGCGCGACCGATGCCGAGCCGCCCGTGCAATTGCAACTGGTCAAGCCGTGCGCACGCTGCCCGATGCCGACCATCGACCAGGCGAAGGGCGCACCCGACCCCGATTGGCCAAACGAACCGAGCGATACGATGAGCGTCTACCGGGCCCAGCCGCAGCGAGACGGTGCGATCACGTTCGGCAACAACGCGCTGGTCGCGAGCGGAGCCGGCGCGTGGCTGCGGGTGGGGCAAACGGTCGAGGCGGAGCTGGCCTTCGGTGATTGATTCGCGCGCTTTCCGACCAGGCTGCGGCGGCGACGGCAGTACCCACGGCGTCCCCGCAGAGCACGTCGGCCGGGTCAATCACTGGTTCGTCTGAAACGCTTCGTCAACGCCGCGAGTATCACGTGCATCGGCACCGGTTTGACGAAGTGATGATTGAAACCCGAGCGCAGCGACTCGTTCTTTTCCTCCGTCTGTTCGAGACCGCTGACGGCGACCAACGTCGGCGCGGGCGTATCGGCCACGTAGCGGATACGCCGCGCCACCGCGCGGCCGTCGAGCCGGGGCATCTCGACGTCGAGCAGCGCGGCCTGCGGATGCCACGCGCAATACTCGGCGAGCGCGTCGAGGCCGTTGCGCGCGGTGCGAATGTCGAAGCCATGCGCACTGAAATAAAGCGCGTAGGCGGCGAGCAGATCCGCGTCGTCGTCGGCGATCAGCAGTCGGGCGCTATGGCGAAGGGGCATCCGGCTTCTCCTGGTTGGTCTTAGCTAGTGAGCAATTTGAAGTCCCGCCAGAATCCGGCGTCGCCATTTCTGTTTTCAGGCCGCGTACGCAAGGGGTTCCGGCAGCGCCGGTCTATGAATGATTTACCGTTCGGAAACGGCCTCGACGCCGGCCTCGCGCACGACATCGAGGCGGTCCAACGCATCGATGCCGTGCCGTCCATCTTGCGCCTGATCTGCAAGCACACCGGTATGGGCTTTGCGGCCGTGGGCCGGGTCATGGAACACACGTGGACTGCCTGCGCGGTTCGGGGACGAAGTGACCTTCGGACTCCCCGCCGGCGGCCCGCTCGATCTGCACACCACGCTGTGCATCGAATCGCGCGCGTCGATCGTGGTCGACGATTTCGACAACGATCCTGTCTATTGCGCCCATCGCACCGCGCGAATCTACAAGCCCGGCAGCTATATTTCCGTACCGATCATTCTTCCCGATGGCGGCGACTTCGGTAATCTCTGCGCGATCGATCCGGCGCCAACCGAACCCTCGAACCCGCGCATGTCCGGCAAGTTCGAAGTGTTCGCCGAATTGATCGCGAATTAGGTCGCCGCCGAAGGCCGCCAACAGGCGGGCGAAGCGGAACTGTCGCGAGCGGGAAACCGCGGGGCCTGCGCAAGCAGTTCATCGCCATGCTCGAACATGACCTGTGCAATCCGCTCCCGGCGATCAGCGCGACCGCTGAACGGCTGTCACTGCGCGGGAACGAGCCCGATATCGTGAGCATCGGGCGGCGTTTGCAAACCACCGCCCGCCCATTGCACGACGGCAGCGGGAGGTGCTCCTCCGATCCCGCACCCGTTTCGCCCGCCGTGCTGAAAAAGCACCGCGCGCACCGTGCGCGTGCCCGGCTCCCGCACGCGCAAGGTGCTGCGTCGCACCATCCATGTGCCTCTGCGCATCAAAACGCGCCGTGCGCCGTGCCCGCCGCCGCTCCCTTCGATACGCCGCGGAGCCCCGCGCGACGGCCTTTCCCGACGTATTGCTCGCGATTGGCACGGGCTTTGCATTAAGCGTCGTCATCGGATCAACGACGATCCGGCGCGAGTGCAATACAAAGCGTTCGCCTGCAGGACAGATCAGGACAACGGCGTCCCCCGGATTCAGTCATCGACTGGATTCGCGGGACGCCGTTTTTATTTTCGCAATTGCTTCGCCCGATGCAGACGGCGACGCCCGACGCTCAGCACATTGAGGACACCGCGCTCATGAAAATCATCGTTATCGGTCACGGGATGGTCGGCCACAAACTGGTCGAGAGCCTCGCGCAAGATGCCGCGCACGGTCTCGACATCACGGTGCTGTGCGAGGAATCGCGGCCGGCCTACGATCGCGTGCATCTGTCCGAATTCTTCGCGGGCAAGAGTGCGGACGACCTGTCGCTCGTCGCACCGGGGTTCTTCGAGCGCCAGAACGTGATGCTCAAGCTGAACGCAAAGGCCGTGGCGGTCGATCGCGATGCGCGCACCGTCACCGTGTCGACCGGCGAGACGCTGCCGTACGACAAGCTCGTGTTCGCCACGGGCTCCTATCCGTTCGTGCCGCCGGTGCCTGGCCGCGAGCGTGCCGATTGCTTCGTGTACCGAACTATCGACGACCTCGAAGCGATGCAGGAATGCGGCGCGCGCTCGAAAATCGGCACGGTGGTCGGCGGCGGCCTGCTGGGTCTCGAATGCGCGAAGGCGCTGCGCGACATGGGCCTGCAAACGCACGTGGTCGAATTCGCCCCGCGCCTGATGGCCGTACAGGTGGACGAGGGCGGTGGCCGCGTGTTGCGCACCAGAATCGAAGCACTCGGCGTGACGGTCCACACGCAGAAGAACACCTCGGTGATCATGGACGGCGAAACGGGCACGCACCGCATGCAGTTCGCGGACGGCAGCCATCTCGACACCGACATGATCGTGTTCTCCGCAGGCATCCGTGCGCGCGACGACCTCGCACGCGAATGCGGTCTGACGCTCGGCGCGCGCGGCGGCATCGTGATCGACAACGCGTGCCGCACCAGCGACCCGCACATCTATGCGATCGGCGAATGCGCGCTCTGGAACGGCCAGTTGTTCGGCCTCGTCGCGCCGGGCTACGACATGGCGCGCACGGTCGCGAAGCAATTGCTCGCGGCTTGTGCCGAATCCGCAGCCGAACCCGCCGCCGAATTCGCCGGCGCCGACATGAGCACCAAGCTCAAGCTGATGGGCGTCGACGTGGCGAGCATCGGCGACGCGCATGGCAATACGCCGGGCAGCCGCTCTTACCAGTTCAGCGACGAACGCAAGCAGATCTACAAGAAGCTCGTGGTGTCCGAATGCGGCAAGTATCTGCTGGGCGCAGTGATGGTCGGCGACGCGAGCGAATACGGCACGTTGCTGCAGATGATGTTGAACCGCATCGAACTGCCGCAAGCGCCTGAATTCCTGATCCTGCCGCAAGCGGACGGCAACGCGAAGCCCGCGCTCGGCGTCGAGGCCTTGCCCGCCGCCGCGCAAATCTGCTCGTGCAACAACGTCTTGAAGGGCGAGCTGTGCGCGGCCGTTGGCGCGGGCGCTACCGACATCGGCGCGCTCAAATGCGCGACCGGCGCGGGCACCTCGTGCGGCGGCTGCGTGCCGCTCGTCACGCAGGTGATGAAGGCCGAGATGAAGAAGCAGGGGCTCGCGGTCAACAACCACGTCTGCGAGCACTTTTCATATTCGCGCCAGGAGCTGTATCACATCGTGCGCGTCGAGGGCGTGCGCAGCTTCGGCGAACTGCTCGCGAAGCACGGTCATGGCCTCGGCTGCGATATTTGCAAGCCGGTGGTGGCGAGCATTCTCGCGTCGTGCTGGAACGATTTCGTGCTGAAGAAAGAACACGCGTCGCTGCAGGACACCAACGACTACTACCTCGCCAACATTCAACGCGACGGCACGTACTCGGTCGTGCCGCGCATGGCGGGCGGTGAAGTGACGCCCGACGGTCTGATCGCGGTCGGCCAGATCGCGAAGAAATACGGCCTCTACACGAAGATCACCGGCGGTCAGCGAGTCGATCTGTTCGGCGCGCGCGTCGAGCAACTGCCGCTCATCTGGGAAGAACTGATCGCGGCGGGCTTCGAATCGGGCCACGCGTACGGCAAGTCACTGCGAACGGTGAAGTCGTGCGTCGGTTCGACGTGGTGCCGCTATGGCGTCGGCGATTCGGTGGGCCTCGCGGTCGAGCTCGAAAACCGCTACAAGGGCCTGCGCACGCCGCACAAGATCAAGTTCGGCGTATCGGGCTGCACGCGCGAATGCGCGGAAGCGCAGGGCAAGGACGTCGGCGTCATCGCCACCGAGAAGGGCTGGAACCTCTACGTGTGCGGCAACGGCGGCATGAAACCGCGTCATGCCGAGCTGCTCGCGTCGGACCTCGACAAGGACACCCTGATCCGCTACATCGACCGCTTCCTGATGTTCTACGTGCGCACCGCCGACCGTTTGCAACGCACCAGCGTGTGGCGCGACAACCTCGAAGGCGGCCTCGCCTATCTGATCGACGTGGTGATCAACGATCGCCTGGAAGTGGCCGCCGAACTCGAAGCGGAGATGCGCCACGTGATCGACACCTACGAGTGCGAATGGAAGAAGGCCGTCACCGATCCCGCCACGCGCAAGCGCTTCCGTCATTTCGTCAACAGCGGCGAGCCCGACAGCAACGTGCGCTTCGTCGAGGAGCGCGGGCAGATCCGCCCGGCGACGCCCGTCGAGCGGCAAACGGCGCTGGCGGCGATTCCCGTGGTCGTCGAGACCGTCTGACTGATTGCAGCACCACTCATTGCTCACCTAGCGAGGACTTCCGCCATGAACAACGATCGCGTACCACGCCCCTGGACCGCCATCTGCCCGCTCGACGACATCGTGCCCAACACGGGCGTCTGCGCGCTGGTCAACGGCGAACAGGTGGCGGTTTTCCACGTGGACGACGGCGCCGCCAACACGGTGTACGCGATCGGGAACTTCGATCCGGGCTCGCAGGCGGCGGTGCTCTCGCGCGGACTGATCGGCAGCCTCGGCGAGCGCGTCGTGGTCGCCTCGCCGATCTACAAGCATCACTTCGATCTGCGCACGGGCGAATGCCTGGAGACCCCGTCGTATTCCGTCGGTGCATTCGCTACCCGCGTGCAAGACGGTCACGTGTGGGTCGCTGTTTAAGCCGTTGAATTTCCCGGAAACACCATCTTTGAACGATGTCGCCCGCCATGTCCTCCACTAGCGTAAAAACCGTTTGCCCCTACTGCGGCGTTGGCTGCGGGATGGTGCTGCACGTCGAGGGCGGCCAGGTCGTGAAGATCTCCGGCGACAAGGAGCATCCGTCGAACTTCGGACGGCTGTGCACGAAGGGGCAGTCCGCGCATGTCGCATTGCGCAAGTCCGGCCGTCTGGAAAGCGCGTTCGTTCGTCATGCTCGCGATGAAGACCCAGTGCCGCTGCCGATGGCTCAGGCGATCAGCACCACCGCTGCGCGTTTGCGGGGCCTGCTCGACGAACACGGACCCGACGCGTTGTCGTTCTACGTGTCCGGTCAGATGTCGATCGAGGCGCAGTACCTCGTCAACAAGCTCGCGAAGGGCTTCGTCGGCACCAATAACATCGAATCGAATTCGCGCCTGTGCATGGCGAGCGCAGGCAGCGGCTACAAGCTTTCGCTGGGCGCGGACGGCCCGCCGGGCTCGTACGAGGACATCGACCACGCAGACCTGTTCTTCGTGATCGGCGCGAATATGGCCGACTGTCATCCGATTCTGTTCCTGCGCATGATGGACCGCGTGAAGGCCGGCGCGAAACTGATCGTGGTCGACCCGCGCCGCAACGCGAGCGCGGAGAAGGCCGATCTGTTCATGCAGATCAAGCCCGGCACCGACCTCGCCCTGCTCAACGGCCTGTTGCATCTGCTGCACGAAAACGGCCAGACGGATGCCGCTTTCATCGCCGAGGCCACCGAAGGCTGGGACGCGCTGCCCGCGTTTCTCGCGGACTACACGCCCGAGCGGGTTGCCGGCATCACGGGCCTCGCCGCCGACGACATCCGCCGCGCTGCCGAGATGATCGGCACCGCGAAGGAGTGGATCAGCTGCTGGACCATGGGCCTGAATCAAAGCACGCACGGCACGTGGCACACCAACGCGATCTGCAACCTGCATCTGGCGACCGGCAAGATCTGCCGGCGCGGCAGCGGGCCGTTTTCGCTGACGGGCCAGCCGAACGCGATGGGCGGCCGCGAAATGGGCTACATGGGGCCGGGTTTGCCGGGTCAGCGTTCGGTGCTGGTCGACGCGGACCGCGCGTTCATCGAAGACCTGTGGGGCATTGCACCCGGCACGCTGAAGACCGAAGTCGGCAACGGCACGATCGACATGTTTTCGCGCATGGCCGCGGGCGACATCAAGGCATGCTGGATCATCTGCACGAACCCGGTGGCGAGCGTCGCGAACCGTCAGAACGCCATCGCTGGTTTGCGCGCGGCGGAACTCGTGATCGCGCAGGACGCGTTCCTCGACACCGAGACCAACCGCTACGCCGACGTGCTGTTGCCCGGCGCGCTGTGGGCCGAAGCCGAAGGCGTGATGATCAACTCCGAGCGCAACCTCACGCTGATGCAAAAGGGCATCGAGCCGCCCGGCGCCGCGTTGCCCGACTGGCAGATCATCGCGCGCGTCGCGTGTGAAATGGGCTTTGCCGACGCGTTCAGCTACGCGAGCGCCGACGAGGTGTTCGCCGAGATCACGCGTGCGTCGAATCAGAAAACCGGCTACGACCTGCGCGGTGCGAGCCATCGCCGTCTGAAGGAAACGCCGCTGCAATGGCCGCTCGCGTCCGCCGGTTCGGCCGATCGCAATCCGGTCCGCTACCTCAACGACGGCGTGAGCCAGACGCTGAAGGTGCTGCCCGATGGCAGCCGTCCGCGGCTCGTGTTTCCGACCGCGAGCGGCAAAGCGATGTTTTTCGCCCGCGCCTATGCGGCCCCGGCCGAATTGCCCGACCGCGAATTCCCGATCGTGCTGAATACGGGCCGCCTGCAGCATCAGTGGCACACGATGACCAAGACCGGCAAGGTCGCGATGCTCAACAAGCTGAACCCGGCCCCGTTCGTCGAGATTCATCCCGAAGACGCCGCCACGCTCGGCATCAAGGCAAAGGACCCTGTCGAGATCCGCTCACGCCGTGGCCGCGCGGTGCTGCCCGCGGTCGTCACCGAACGCGTGAGCGCGGGCAACTGCTTCGCGCCGATGCACTGGAACGACGTATTCGGCGACGACCTGTGCATCAACGCGGTGACGAGCGACGCGATCGATCCGGTTTCCCAGCAGCCCGAACTGAAGTTCTGCGCGGTCGCGCTGAGTCCGGTGACGCTCGATGCCGCCGAGCCGGCCGCGCAAGACCATGACGAAGTACCCGCCGATGAGGTTGCCGTTGCCGCCAGCATCAAGGATCAGGACATGCCCCGTATCGATGCACTCACCAGCCTCCTGCAATTGCCGCCGACGTCCGCGCCGTCGCTGAGCGACGCCGAGCGCGCCTATCTGGCCGGCTTCGTGAGCGGCCTGCGTGCGGCCGAAGCGCAGGGGATCGACAGCGTGCCGGTTCTGCCGCGCAGCGCGCCGTTCGAGACGGCCAACCGCCTTCACGTGGACGGAATGCTGGCCGGTCTCTACAGCCGCAGCGCAGCGGCGCCCGCAGCCTCGGCCCCACCCACATTCGCACTCACGTCCGCGCAAACGGATACCGCCTCGCCGCACGCATCCGGCGTGCGGATCGTGCGCGTGCGTCCCAAGGTGACCTTGCTGTGGGCCTCGCAAACCGGCAACACCGAATCGCTGACCGAGCGCTATGCGACCCGTCTGATGGAGTCGCGCTTCGAAATCCGCACCGCGTGCATGGCGGACTATCCGGTCTCGGCGCTTGCCAAAGCGCAGTATGTGTTGCTGATGACGAGTACGTTCGGCGACGGCGATCCGCCCGATAACGCGCAAAGCTTCTGGACGCAATTGAGCGCCGACGACGCGCCGCGTCTGGACGGCATGCGCTTCGCGGTGCTCGCGCTCGGCGACCGCAACTACGATCAGTTCTGCGGACACGGCCGCCGTCTCGACGAACGTCTCGCCGCGCAAGGCGCGCTTCGTCTGATGGACCGCGTGGATTGCGACGGCGAGTATCAGCAAAGCGCAGATGAGTGGCTCGAACGCATCATCGTGCGCATCAACGAAGAAGACGCTGCGCTGCATGCGGTGCCGCCGGGCGGCATGATCAACGCGGTGGTGCCCGGCGCGGTGCCGACCAAAGCGCGTCCGGCCGCGTCGCGGCTCGTCAGCAATTTGCGCCTGAACCGCCAGGGCGCGGCCAAAGACACGCGTTACTTCTCGCTGAATACGGGCGATTCGGGCCTCGAGTACGAAGCGGGCGATGTACTCGGCGTGTGGCCGAGCAACTGCCCCGAACTCGTCGATGAATTGCTCACGCTGAGCGGCCTGAGTGCGGATGCGCCGGTGAACGTGGCGGGCGCGGGCGACATGCGGCTTGCCGATGCGCTCGGCAAGCACTACGAAATCGCGCGGCCGGGAGCGGATGCGCTCGCGTTCATCGCCGCGCGCAGCAGCAACGGCGCGCTGCGCGATCTGCTCGCGCCCGAACGCAAGGCGGAACTGAAACAATGGTTGTGGGGGCAGCAGCTTGCCGATGTGCTGCACGAATTTCCGGTGAGCCTGTCGGCTACCGAATTGACAGGCATGCTCAAGCGTTTGCAACCGCGTCTGTACTCGATCGCGTCGAGCCCGAAAGCGCATCCGGGCGAAGTGCATCTGACTGTCTCGGCGGTGCGTTACAACAACGCGCGGCGTCATCGCAAGGGCGTGTCGTCGACCTTTCTCGCGGACCGCGCGAGCGAGACCGACGTGCCCGTATTCGTGCAGAAATCGGCGCATTTTCGCCCCCCTCACAGCGCTGACACGCCGATGATCATGGTCGGGCCGGGCACAGGCATCGCACCGTTTCGCGGCTTTCTGCACGAGCGCCGCGCACGCGGCGACAAGGGCCGCAACTGGCTGTTCTTCGGCGAGCAGCACGCGGCCACCGATTTCTACTATCGCGACGAACTCGAAGCGATGCGCGACAGCGGCGTGCTGACCCGGCTCGACCTCGCGTTCTCGCGCGACCAGGCCGACAAGGTCTATGTGCAGGACCGCATGCGCGAGCAAGGTGCGGAACTGTGGGCCTGGCTCGAAGACGGTGCGCATTTCTACGTGTGCGGCGACGCGAACCGGATGGCACGCGATGTCGATGCGGCGCTCAAGGACGTGGTCGCCACGCACGGCGGCATGAGCGCCGGGAAGGCGACTGAATACGTGAGCCGTCTCGCGCGCGAAAAGCGCTATGCACGCGACGTGTATTGAGCCTACGCACGCGCTTCGATGCGGGTTCGAACACGCACGCAAGGTTTCAAGCAAGAGTACGCAGGAAAGTTTCAGAAGACGGAGCCCGATGGCATGGACGTTGCATGTTCAGATCGGTTCTTAATCGTGTGACTGGCTGGTGCATGGCGCGCGACGCCATTGCCGGATAGTCGAAAAATCAGTTTTATGAGGATGCCTGATGAAAAACGTGATGAGCTCCCTGAAGAGCGGAGACTGGCGCGCGCTGGTGGCGTGCTTTCTCTATTTCGACACCGGCTTTACCGTGTGGGTGCTGTACGGACCGCTTGCGCCGTTCATCAGCAAGAGCATTGCGATGACGCCCGCGCAACAGGGCCTGCTGGTTGCGGTGCCGGTGCTGTCGGCGGCGATTCTGCGCGTGACGCTCGGCAATCTGTATCAGTCGGCGCATGGCAAGCGCATTGCGTTGATGGGGGTGCTGCTGTCGGCGGTGCCGACCATCGTCCTGCCGCTGATGCAGTCCGTGCCGTCGTATGAAATGCTGCTCGTGCTCGGCGTGTTCCTCGGCGTCGGCGGTGCGAGCTTCGCGGTGGCGCTGCCGATGGCCGGCAGCAACTATCCGCCGAAAGTGCAGGGCCTGGTGCTTGGCCTCGCCGCAGCCGGCAATATCGGCGCCGTGCTCGACGGCTTCCTGTTCCCGCAACTGGCGACGCACTACGGTTGGCAGATGGCCGCCGGCGGCGCACTGCCGCTGCTCGCAATCGCCGCGATCACACTGTACTTCTGGGCCAACGACGCGGGTGTGAAATCCGGCAGTGTGTTACGCGCATTCGGCAGCTTCGCGGTGACGCTCGGCGGCTTGATCGTGCTGGTGCTGCTGGTCGAAGCCGGGCTGTTCGGTTCGGGCAAGACCGGTGTGCTGCTGTTGCCGGTGATCGGCGCGCTGCTCGCGATTGCCGTGCTGCCCAAGCGCTATCGCTCGGTGCTCGGCGAACGCGATACGTGGGTCATCATGCTCGTGTACAGCATCACGTTCGGCGGCTTCGTCGGCATGTCCTCGTATGTGTCGCTGCTGCTCACGAACCTGTATCAGTTGTCGAAGATCGACGCCGGTCTGTTCATGGCGTTGCTCGCCGCCACCGGCGCCATGGTGCGGCCGCTCGGCGGGCTGATCGCCGACAAGGTGTCCGGCGTGCGCGCGTTGACCGTCCTGCTCGCGATCATTTCGTTGTGCGACTTCGTGTTTGCCGCGGCGATGCCTTCGCTCTCCGGCGGCATCGCGCTGCTCTTGTGTCTGTACGTGGCCTTCGGTCTCGGCAACGGCGCGACCTTCCAGTTGGTGCCGCATCGCTGGGCGGGCCGCACGGGTCTGATGTCGGGCATCGTCGGCGCGGCGGGCGGTATCGGCGGCTTCTATCTGCCGGTCGTGATGGGCATTGCCAAGGAAAGCACGGGCAGCTATCAGATGGGCTTTGCGACGTTCGGCGCACTGGCCGCCTGCGCGTTCGTGGCGATCGTCGCGCTGCGCCGTCCGTGGATGGCGTGGTCGATGCAAGCCGGTGTGATGCACGCGCACGCCACCGAGTGATGCTACGCGAAAGACGGGACGCGGCGGCATCTGAGCGCCGCGTATGGACTCACGATTCAGACAGCGCTGCCGCCGGGCGTGGACGTGCAAGGGGACGCACGCATCGCGGCAGTGCCGCGGCGCGATTGCCCGGCGCATCCAGCCGCACGGTTCACGCTCACGAATTCGCCGGATGCAGGCTGCTTCACGAGCAGAAGGAGCGCGACGAACCGTGAAGTTCCTACGAAAATCCGCTTGAAAAATATGCAGTCAACTCCTTGCATATTGGGCATTGGCTTTCTAATATGCAGTCAGGAGGCTGCATA
The DNA here is from genome assembly GCF_902859935.1 of Paraburkholderia fynbosensis. Classification (GTDB taxonomy): domain Bacteria; phylum Pseudomonadota; class Gammaproteobacteria; order Burkholderiales; family Burkholderiaceae; genus Paraburkholderia; species Paraburkholderia fynbosensis. The sequence continues at coordinate 99,967 of NZ_CADIKI010000001.1, read as the reverse complement.
TGAACACTTCGACCGATCGCATCGAAAAGCAGATTCTGCTCAAGGCGCCGCGCTCGCGGGTCTGGCGCGCGCTGTCCAATGCCGAGGAATTCGGCACGTGGTTCGGCATGAATCTGGCCGGCCAGCAGTTCATTGCCGGGCAGGCCGTGCAAGCCAATCTGACTTACCCCGGCTATGAGCATCTCGTCATCGACCTGCTGATCGAGCGCGTCGAGCCCGAGCATCATCTGTCGTGGCGCTGGCATCCGGCCGCGATCGATGCAGCGCTCGACTACTCGTCGGAGCCGACCACGCTCGTCGTATTCGAGCTGACCGAGCTCGAGGCGGGCACTTTGCTGCGTGTCGTCGAATCGGGCTTCGACCGGATTCCGGCCACGCGCCGCGACGAGGCGTTCCGCATGAACAGCGGCGGGTGGGATCATCAGTTGGTCAACATCGAAAAGCATGTCGCCAAAGGTTAGGACCGCGTCGGCCAATGCAAGTCTGAAAACGTCGGCGCTGAAGAACTCCGCGCCGATTTTCGCGGCGCTCGGCGACGAAACGCGCCTGCGACTGATCGCGCTGTTATGTGCGGGCAGTGCGATGTCGATCGCGCAACTGACCGCGGGCACGCAGATCACGCGGCAGTCGGTCACGCAGCATCTGCAGGTGCTTGCGAACGCGGGCCTCGTGCGCGACGCGAAGGTCGGCCGCGAGCGCTTGTGGGCGTTCGAGCCGGCCCATCTCGACGAAGCGCGCCGCGCGCTCGACGCGATTTCGCAGCAGTGGGATCACGCCTTGTCGAGGTTGAAGGCGATGGTGGAGGAGTGAGGGACTTCCTCGGCGCCTGGGGTACTGCCGCGTGCGCGCGAGGATCGTGCGATTCGAAAGATTCGACCGGGACGTCATGCGCGGTGGCGCAAGGTCCCGGTAAATCGTCTGTTTACGCTATGGCATCCCCACGCAGACGAAGCGGCGCGCAGGCAACGCCCGATCAATACGCAATACAAACCGACTTGCTCTCGGTATACGCGTCGATGATCGCCTTGCCATGTTCGCGGCCGATTCCGGAAGCCTTGAAGCCGCCGAACGGCATCGCCGGATCGACCATGTTGTGCGCATTGACCCATACGGTGCCCGCTTCGATCCCCTCGACGAGCCGCAGCGCCTTGTCGAGCTGATTGGTCCAGACGCTCGCGCCGAGTCCGTATTCGGACGCGTTCGCCTGCGCCAGCACTTCGTCGAGATCGTCATACGGCATCGCGACGAGCACCGGTCCGAACACTTCTTCGCTGACCACGGACAGCGGTTTGCACGCGCGGTTGGCAATCACGGTCGGGCGCACGAAGTAGCCGTCGCCGTCCACGCGCGCCTCGCGTGACAGGATCTCGCCGCCTTCCTGCCTGCTTTGCGCGATCATGCCCACCACCTTGTCGCGATGCCGGGCGGACACCATCGGTCCCATCTGCGTCGCCGCATCGAAGCCAGAGCCGAGCGCGATGCCGTCGGCCACCGCCGCGACGCCTTGCACGACTTCGTCGTAGATCGAGCGCGCCACATAGAGACGCGAACCCGCCGTGCACACCTGGCCGTGATTGAAGAAGATGGCGCCCGCCGCGCCTTCGATCGCCTTGCGCGGGTCGCAGTCGTCCAGCACGATCACCGGGCTCTTGCCGCCCAGTTCCAGCGACGCGCGCTTCAGATCACCCGCACATTGGCGGCCGATGATGCGGCCCACCTCGGTCGATCCCGTGAACGTGACCTTGTTGACCAGAGGATGCCTAACCAGTGCCGCACCGGCTGTTTCGCCCCGGCCGGTGACCACGTTGAACACGCCCGGCGGAAAGCCTGCTTCGTGCGCGAGTTCGGCGAGACGGATCGCGGTCAGTGGCGTTTCTTCGGCGGGCTTGAGCACGACGGTGCAGCCGCACGCGAGCGCCGGCGCGATTTTCCACACCGCCATCAGCAGCGGGAAATTCCACGGCACGATGGCCGCGACGACACCGGCCGGCACGCGGCGGGTCGATGCGTTGTAGCGCGTGCCCGGGGGAAATGGAATCGACAGATCGAAGGTGGTCCCCTCGATCTTGGTAGCCCAGCCGGCCATGTAGCGCAGCCATTGAACACTGCCCGACACTTCGAGCATCTTCGAGAAGCCGATCAGCTTGCCCTGGTTCAGCGTTTCCAGCGCGGCGAGTTCGTCGGTATGTCGTTCGACGAGCTCGGCGAGTTTGAGCAGCAGACGCTCGCGCGCGGCCGGCGGCATTCTGCGCCACGCGTCCGATTCGAAGGCGGCCTTCGAGGTTCTCACCGCGTGATCGATGTCGGACTCCGAAGCATCGGGAATCTGTGCGAGTTCTTGCGCCGTGGCCGGATTGAAGACCGGAAAAGTTTTGCCCGCGGCGCTGCGGGTTTTCTCGCCGTCGATGAACATGGTCTGCGGCAACGCCGCCGCTGCGTGATGGTATTCGCTCATGGTGCTTCGTCTCCGTTGAGTGCGTCTTGAGTCCGTGGGTCCGTGGTCCGTGGGTGCAACTGGTGCGACGCTAACCGGATGAGTGCGCCTCGTTGTGGTACCGGTGTGCGTGCAAGTGGAACGTCTTCATGCCGCGCCAATGGGCGGCGAGCGACGCGGCGCAAATCAGGTTCGCGGCCGCGCTGATGCCGAACAGCACGACGAATCCGTTGCCGAAAAAGTAGGGGGTGGTCGACAAGGCGGCGCCTGCCAGCATGCCGATGTGATGCGCGATGCCGGGACAACTCGCGCTCAGCGCGCGCCTCGTGTTGCCTCGCAGGTTCGCGAGGGCTGGAATCGTCAGGCAGTCGAGCAGCAGAAATAGTTTTGCCGCGAGCGGGGCGAGCGCGGGGTTATCGACGGTTGCGAGTGTGCCGATCAGCAGCGCGCGTGCGACGTACAACGTCGACAGCATCCGGTCGTTGCGCGAGCGGTCGGCGTAGCAGGCCAGCGCGCATACCGCCGCCAGCGAGAGCGCGATGTGCCAGAGCGGTTGAACGCCGTTCGCAGCGCCTGCGCCGCACACAGCAAACAACTGGAAGCGCGCGAGAGTGCCGCTCGACATGCCCGCGAGCAACGCGAGCAGCACCGTTGTGCTTGCTGCGCGCGTCGTTTGCGCGGGGTCATTCGCGTGATGACGCTCATTGGCGAGCGTGCCGCCCAGTTGCCGCCAGTAAAACAGCAAAGCGCCGCCCGCTGCGATCATCAACGCGGCAAGCGCGCCGCCGTGCTGTAGTCCGCTCAGAACCGCCGGTAAAGCATTCATCGCGCTCATCGTGACGATCAATGTTGCGGCGGTTGCGACGGTGGCGCGGCGTGTCGAGCGCGCCATCAGCAGCGGCGTGCCCATCATCGTCGCGAGCGCGAGCCCGCTCATCCACAGCGCGCTGGGAAGTGGACCGAGGCCCGCGCGCATCGACAACGCAGCGCCGCCGCCAGCGATCAGCACGCAAGCCGAGCCGGCCGCGCACACGGCAAGCGCGCTTGCCGTGTCGCGGGCGCGCAGCGCCGGATCAGTGCTTGCAGCAGCCATGATCCGTCGGCTTGCCGTCTTCGACGCTGTTCAGGTCGCGCTCGGCCGGCAGGTCCATCGTCGGATTGGCGGCGAAGAAGTTGTTCGGCTTGAGCATGAAGCCGGCGTACTCGACGGGCATGACCGGAAAGTCTTCGGGCTTGCACACGTGCGTGTGGCCGAAGCTGTGCCACAAGACGAGGTCTTCGTTCTCGATGTTGCGGTTGGCCTCGATATAACGCGGCAAGCCGTCGCCGCCCGAATGCTGGTTCGGATAGTCGCCGCTCGCATAGCGCTCGGCCGGATCGAACGGCGTGACCCACACGTGACGCGTCGCGAAGCCGCCGCGTTGACGCACCTTCGAACGTTCGTCGGCGAGCATCAGCGGCGAGTCGTTGACGATCAGCTTATAGCCCGGATTCGCCCCCACGGCGTTCGTCACGTTCGGGTTGATGACTTTCCAGTAGCGGCCCGTGCGGCCATTCGCGAGGCGCGCGGCTTCGCTCTCCGTCTTCAGCACCTGCTTCGTCGTATCGAACACATTGCCGTACGGATTCGCATCGCCCATCGGACGCGGCACGAATTCGTGTTCGGTGACGGTATTGCGCTCGCCGTCGACCATCATGTGCATGCGCGCATTGAAGAAGTGCTGGTGCGTGGGGCCGCCGAGGTTCTCCGTGATCATGCCGCCCCACGGATACGTGTCGCCGTCGGCCACCGCCGAGGTTTGCACGATGCCGGTCAGCTTGCATTCGAGCTGGATCGTGCCGTCCTGATACAGATACCAGTAGAAGCCGTAGTCGTAATTGCCGACCGTCGCGAAGAACGAAATCACGAGACGGCGCGAGCGGCGCATTTCGAACACGCCGGTGCGGAATTCATAGTGCTTCCACAGCGTGCCGTAGTCTTCTTCGTGCATGCACACGGCGTTTTTCATTACGAACGCGTTGCCGAAATCGTCGGCAGAAGGGATGTCGAAATAGCGGATCGTGCCGAGGCAGTCGCAACCGAGTTCGAGCTGGTTCGCGAGTTTTCCGAGCCCGTACTCGCCCGCATCGAACGCGCTTTTCCAATAGTGGTTGGTGCTCGGATCGGAGTAGGGCACGCACATTTCCGTCACGCTCGCGCGGTAGATGACCGGCCGCGCGCGCTTGCCGTCGTCCCACGACAGTTGGTGCAGCACGAGCCCCTCGCGCGGCGTGAAGCCGACGCGGAAGGTCCAGTTCTGCCAGCTCACGTGCCAGCCGTCGATCGTGAAGCTCGGGCCGTCGGGCTGGTTGATCGACAGCGGCTTGAGCGTGCTGCGCGGCTGGCCGAGGCTCGGCGTGTCGTAGTTGTGTTTGGCGCGCGGAATCGGAATGATGCGGCCGTCGTCGATCAGTTCGATCACTTTGTTATCGAGCAGATCGACCACCGCGAGCACGCCTTCGATCGGGTGCGCGTAGCCGTTATCGGTCAGTGTCTCGCGGTAGTAGCTCACGCAGCGCACGAGACGCCGGCCGTTTTCGTGCTCGCGATCGAAGCAGCCGGCCGAGAACGGATCGACCTGCACGCGCTCCAGGTCCTGTTCGCTGAGGCCGCGCTTCATGATCGCCACGCGCCAGGCTTCGTCGTTCTTGACGATCTGCTCGGCGTTCATGAAGTCGTCGATCATGATGGGCGGCTGGCCGTAAGGCGCCTGGTCGAACGGCAACACCCGGCGCGACGCGATGCGTTTTTCTCTCAGGTCCACGTCGAATTCGATCGTCGCGCCATTCGACCGGTCGATCGCGAGCACGAACGCGGTGCGCGAAAAATAGTCGCCGGCTTTGAACGCGACCACTTCGGCTTTCGGCGGCTCGCGCAATTCGACCATCGGGAAACGGGCGTGCGAATCGAGTTTTTCGGCGGCCTTCGCGAGATCGCAGGCAAGCTGCATTTCTTCGCCGCTCAGTGGGTCGAGCGGATGAACGAAGGGGTGGGCAGCTTTCGTGGCTTTCGTATTCATCAGATTCCCGTAAAGATGTTTGCTGGACCGGACAGCGTGCCGATCAGCACCGGTGACACGCGGCGCACGCTGAGTCGATGGCAAATCGTAGGAACCCAATATTATTTTCGCGCTTGCTTATCGCGCCAATTGAGCGATAAAGTGCGCCAGAGGAAACGGCTCGAGCCACACGACAGCGCAGACTGGGGAGGAGACGCTCAGCATGAAAAAAGTCACAGTCAATGGCAGTTTCCCGATGATTCGCGCAGCGGTCATGGGACCGGTCGTGCGCGCACTCGATCAGTCGGGCGCCGATTGCGACACGCTGCTCGAAGCGTTCGGCATGAGCCGGCGGCTACTGTCCAATCCGTATGAGATCCTGCCGCTCACGCGTTATGTGGCGGCCTTCGAGCGCGCGGCCGACGTGCTCGGCGAAGCGTCGCTCGGCTTGCGGCTCGGCAGCGAATTGCAGTTGACGGAACTCGGGCCGGCGGGCCTCGTATTTCTTTCGTCGCCGACGCTGAACGCGGCGATGCGCAAGTTCACGCTCGCGCTCGCCTCGTGGCAGAACACGACGAGCTGCGAAGTGCTGCGCGACGACGAGTGGCCTATCTGGACCTACCAGATCGCCAGTCCGCAAATCTGGCCGCGCCGCCAGGACGCGGAATACAGCCTGTCGACCATGTGCAACATGATCCGGCTCGTGCGCGGCGCCGCATGGAATCCGGTCGAAGTGCATTTCGAACACGCGGCGCCCGCCGATCTCAAACCCTATGCGCGGATCTTTCGCGTACCGGTGCGCTTTCAGCAGCCTTTCAATGGTGTGATTCTGCGTCCGCAGGATCTCGACGCTTCGCTCAAAAGCGCCGACACGCAAATGGCGCGCATGATGGAGCGCCACGCGACTGATCTGATTGCGAACGATGCGATGCCGCACAGCATCGTCGAGCAGGTGCGCGATCTGATTACGCGGCGGCTTGCGCATGAAAAGCTGATCGTCGCCGACATCGCCAAAGACCTTGGCCTCTCGCATCGCTCGTTGCAACGGCATCTCGCGCAGGAAGGCACCTCTGTGCGGCAGATTCTGCGTGAGGAGCGGCAGCGCAGCGTCGCGGGATTGCTCGAACGCGACGGGCTCACCAATGCGGCGATCGCGCGTGCGGTCGGTTATGCCGACGCGACCGTGTTATGGCGCGCCACACGCAGCTGGAAGAAATAGTCGCGCGCCGCGCACGCATGCTGCTTTCATTACGAAAGTATCGCGCGACCTCGCGCTGACCTCACCGGAAGATAACGTCTGGTTTCCTAAGTATCTGCTGCAGATTGGCGAATTCAGGGTTCGCCCGCATTGGCGCGCTTTATCGAAAATTTGGCGCAGTTCGCGAAGTCGCTTTATTTTTTAGCTACCTACCATGCGCTCACCCCGAAGCATTTGACGTCGGTCAAGCGAGCGCCATAACCAGCAGTGCGAGGGTTCTGGCGAGTTTCAGACTAGCCAACAACATAGAGGCAGCGATGAACGAACCCTATTCGCCGACCAGTCTGGTCGACGCGGAGAACCCCGTGGAATTGAAGGGCAATACGCTGGGCTTGTGGCAGATCGTGTTTCTCGTGATTTCCGCGGCGGCGCCGCTGACCGGCATGCTCGGCGCGGTGCCGCCCGCGATCAGTCTCGGCAACGGCGCGGGCATTCCTGGCGCATTCGTGATTGCCGGGCTCGTGCTGCTGATCTTCAGCGTCGGCTTTGCTTCGATGAGCCGGCACGTGGTGCGTGCCGGTGCGTTCTACGCCTACATCACCGCGGGACTGGGGCGGCCGTTGGGCATGGCTGGCGCGCTCGTCGCACTGATGTCGTACACGTTCATCCAGATCGCGCTATACGGACTGTTCGGATTCTTCTGCACGGTGGTCCTGTCGCCGCTGCTGCATGCCGCGCTGCCGTGGTACGGCTATTCGCTGATCTGTGTGGCGGTGGTGCAATTCACCGGCATTCGCGGCATCGATCTGAATAGCCGCCTGCTCGGCGTGCTCATGTGTCTCGAACTCGGCATCCTCCTGCTGCTCGCGATTGCGATCGTGATCCACGGCGGCGGGCCTAACGGCCTCACGCTCGCGCCGTTCTCGCCGCAGCATGTGTTCAGCGGCCACCTCGGCATTGCGGTGATGTTCGCGTTCGCGTCGTTCATCGGTTTCGAAGCCACCGCGATCTATGGCAAGGAATGCCGCGATCCCAAAGTGACCGTGCCGCGCGCGACGTACGTGTCGGTCATGCTGATCCTCGTGTTCTTCGCCTTCGTGACGTGGACCATCGTCTGCGCCTATGGTCTCGCCGACGTGGTCGACGTCGCGACCAGACAGCCCGGCGATTTCTGGTTCATTCAATCCGGCAAGTATCTGGGTGGCGCGGTGACGACGGCGATGAGCTTTCTGCTGCTCAGCAGTATTTTCGCGAGTCTGCTGTCGTTTCATAACACGCTGGTGCGCTACATCCACGCGTTGAGCCTCGAAGGCATCCTGCCGCAAGCGCTGAACCGCGTACATGAAAAATACCGTTCGCCGTATGTCGCGAGCTATTTGCAAACGCTGTCCGTGTGCGTGCTGCTCGGACTGTTCATCGCGTCGGGCAGCGACGTGTTCAATATCGTGTTCAGCTGGAGTTCGGCGCTCGGCACGATCGGCATCGTGATGTTGCAAGCGGTGACGAGTTTTTCGGTGATCGCGTTCTTTCGCAAGACGCGCAAGGATACCCGCGTATGGCACTCGTTCCTCGCGCCGCTGCTCGGCGGACTCGGCCTCCTGTATATCGGTGTGATTCTCGTGCGCAATCTCGATGCGTTGAGCGGCTCCGATAGCCCGATCGTCAAGTCCTTCCCCTGGATCGTATTCGCCGTGGCGCTCGTCGGCGTGCTGATCGGTCTCATCCTGCGCAAGACGCGGCCGGACATCTACGCGGGCTTCGGCCAGTAAGCGTCTCGGCGCATCGCTCCACGCTCACCACAGCTCACCTCACTTTCCGGCAAAAACATGGCAGACAAATTCGTCAAGCGCCCGGCGCTTGCGCTGGCCGCGCTCGGCCTCGCGATGGGCGCACACGCGCAATCCTCAGTCACGCTGTACGGCACGGTCGATGCCGGCCTCGTCTACACGAACAACCAGCAGACGACGCACGCCGACGGCAGCACCAGCGGCCACGCGAACTATCAGCTGGCGGGCGGCAATCTGGTGCCGTCGCGCTGGGGCCTGATGGGCACGGAGGACATCGGCGGCGGCACCGCGGTCAACTTCACGTTGGAAAACAGTTTCCTGATCGGCAACGGCGCGATGCTGCAATCGAACACGCTGTTCAACCGCAACGCGTGGGTCGGTCTGAACAACGGCACGTACGGCGCGCTCACCTTCGGCCGCCAGTACGATCCGTTCTCCGATTTCCTCGGCGCTTATGTGTCGAGCAATAACTGGGCGACGCTGTACGGCTCGCATTTCGGCGACGTCGACAATCTGAACGAAGCGTTCAACTTCAACAACTCGATCAAGTACATCAGCCCGAGCTTCGGCGGCTTCACGCTCGGCGGTCTGTTCAGTCTCGGCGGCGTCGCGGGCGATTTTTCACGCAACAAGGGATGGGCGCTCGCCGCGAATTACGTGCACGGGCCGTTGTCGCTGAGCGCGGGATATCTGGAGCTGAACCAGCCGCTGGACGCGGCCTTGGGCGGCGCCAACGGTTATATCGGCGACTTCAGTTGCGCGAACCCCGGCGCGTCGTACTGCCTGCTGCAGGACGCGAGCAAGGTGCGGATAGTCGGGGCAGGGGGGTCGTATGCGTTCGGCAAGGCGAGCGTGGCGTTGACTTATACGCATACGCGGTTATCGCAGAGTCAGTACTTCGCGGGTACGGCGCGGCCCGACGGCGCGGATATTTCGTTCGATATCGCCGAATTAAATACCACGTACGCGCTGGCGCCCGATTTGCAGCTAGGTTTCGCCTATATTTTCAACGACGCCAGAGTGTCGGGCAGCGCGTCGACGCGGGTGCATCAGGTGAATCTGGGGGCGGTGTACAGCTTGTCGAAGCGCACTGCGGTATACGCGGTGGCGATCGGGCAGAAGTCTTCGGGCGCGGGGCTGGCGATCGATCCGTCGACGGGCGCGACGCGGAACCTCGCGCAGATTCCGAATATCGTCAATTCGGACTCGGATAAGCAGCTTTCCGTGATCGTCGGCTTGCGGCACAACTTCTGAGCGCGCCGCACCCGCGATGACTCAATCCGCGAGCCGGCGATCCGCCAGCGCATTCTGGCAATCCGCCAGCACTTGCCTGACCAGCCGCGCTTGCGGATCGAGGTCGTCGGTATCGAGAATTTCCTCGACCGCGTCGCGCGCCCAATCGGTATCGACGAAGCGGGCGTGCCGCTGCGCGATGTCGAGCGCCGTGGCCGACAGCTTCGCGATGCTCAGCCAGTCGGCCTCGCGCGCGCGGCGGTCGAGCCACTTGTGCGCGGACTGCACGTGAAACGCCGCGTCGGGCCAGTCTTCGTTCAGGTAATAGGCGCCAAGGCTGCCGCATGTGAGCCAGCACAACAGCTCCAAACGGTCACGTGGACTCAGATGATGGCGTACATCACTCATGGCGACGCTCGCTGCTGTAAATTGCCCGGAGAGGACGGCGAGACGTCGTCCTCCGCTTTCAGCAACAATATCACGCAAAATTCAGGCGCGGCAATTCCAGCGTATCCTGGCGCACTGTTTGCAGCAGGCGGCCGTGCGCTTTGCGCATCCCCGGGCGGCAGGCGTCGCAGCCCGGGTGCGGCCCGCGCGGCTAACGCGTCGCGACGATGAAAAGCCGCGGGAACGGCAGCAGCACGGTGCCGTCGGCGAGCGCCGGATAGGCCTTCGCGATTTCGTCCTGGTAGCGTTGCAGGAAGGCCTGCTGTTCGGCGTCGTCGAGCGCGGCGAGGAACGGCCGCAGCGAACTGCCCTTGAACCAATCGACCACCGCGCCGGCCCCACCTGCGAGCGGGTGATGGTAGACGGTGCGCCACACGTCGACCCGCGTGCACAGCGGCTTGAGCAGGCCGTAATACCAGCCGGCGCCAAAGCGCATGGTCCGCTCGACGCCCTCGAGCCGGGGCGCCCACGGGCCGTGCGCGGCGACCTCGCGCAGCAGACGGTGCGCGGGTTCGTCCAGATTGTCCGGCATCTGCACGGCGAGGCTGCCGCCCGGCGCGAGTTTCTGCACGAGCGAGGGAAATAGCCGCTCGTGGCCGGGCACCCATTGCAGCACCGCGTTGGCGAGGATCAGTTCGTACGGTCCGGGCGCGTCCCACGTCGAAATGTCGCTCACGTCGAAGCGGAATTGCGGCAGGCGCTGGCGGGCCGCCGCGATCATGTCGGCGGAGCTGTCCAGACCGACGATCGCCGCGCCCGGTGCATGCGCCGCAAGCGTTTCGGTGGAATTGCCGGGGCCGCAGCCGAGATCGACCGCGCGGCGCACGTCCGTCGCGGGGATCGCGGCGAGCAGATCCCTCACCGGACGGGTGCGCTCGTGTTCGAACAGCATGTACTGTTTCGCCTGCCAAGCCGTTGTCTCTGTCATCTGATGCTCCTTTGTATGCGGGTCGTGCTGACTGGCCGGTTTGCGGCTGGGTTCAAAAACGCATTCTCGGCTCGACATGTCACCGGAGTAAAATGAATTTATTATTCCGATTCCTTCATTTTTCTAATGAAAATCGACACGCTCGGCGTCCAGGCCTTCGTCGCGATTGCGGATCGCGGCAGCTTTCAGGGCGCGGCCGATTCGCTGCACGTCACGCAAACGGCGATCACGCAACGACTGCGCAAGCTCGAAGCGTTTCTCGGCGTCATGCTGATCGAGCGGACCACCCGGTCGATGGCGCTCACCGAAACCGGCCGCAGCTTCCTGCCGCAAGCGCGCCGCTTGCTCGGCGAACTCGCCGACGCGCTGGTCGAAATCCGCGAGACGGGGATGGCGCGGCGCGGCGACGTGTCGATGGCCTGCGTGCCGACCGTGGGCGTGCAGTATCTGCCGCGCATTCTGCAGGCGTATGCGGCGCGCTATCCGCATAACCGCATCAAGATTCTCGATCACGCGTCGGCGGCGGTGGAGCAGGCCGTGTTGCGGCGGGAGGTCGAATTCGGCATCAGTATCGCGCGCGATCCGCATCCGGATCTGGTCAATGTGCCGTTGACGAAAGACCGTTACGTGCTGATCTGCGACCAGGACCATCCGCTCGCGAAGCGGCGGCGCGTTGCGTGGCGGCAATTGCACGCGTATGCGCTGATCTTCGCGGGCGAGCTCAGCGGCAATCGCGCATTGCTCGACGGCGCGCTCGAAGCGAGCGGACTCGCGTTGCGCTCGTTCTACGAGGTCCAACGCAGCTCGACGGCAGTCGGGCTGGTCGCGCAAGGCGTCGGCGCGGCCGTGGTGCCGGCGCTCGCGCTGCACAAGGGCGCGTATCCTACGGTTCGCACGGTCGAGTTGACGCAGCCGGTGGTGTCGCGCACGTTGGTGCTGGTCGCGCGCAAGACCGCGCAACTGTCGCCGGCGGCGCAGGCGCTGTATGACATGATTCGCGAGCAGGCGACGTTGAAGGGGTAAGGCAGGGAAGGGGGAACGCGCGGTGGTAAGCGCGGCGGGTTCATGCGCAAAGGCCCGTACCGTCACGCGCGGTTGCGGCGACGAGAGATCCGCGTCGCGTCGAAGCCACCGCCGGATTGCGTGCCGTCTCGCACCCCCGATGCTCGACTTGCGTTGCATCACATCGAACACCCGCCGGCAGCCGTTGCCGCCTTTCATCAGATCATCCGTCAACGACGAACGACCATGCTCCAGATACTCGGCAAGACCTCATCGATTAACGTCCGCAAGGTGTTGTGGACCTGCGCGGAACTCGGGCTGTCCTTCGAGCAGGAGGACTGGGGGGCGGGATTTCGCGCGACGGACGTCGCGGAGTTTCGCGCGCTCAATCCGAACGCGATGGTGCCCGTGATCCGCGACGGCGACTTCGTGCTGTGGGAATCCAATTCGATCATCCGTTATCTGGCGGGCCGCTATCACGGCGAGGCGATCTATCCGGGCGATCCGTGCGAGCGAGCGCGTTGCGACCAGTGGATCGACTGGCAGGCGAGTGAGCTGAATCGCTCGTGGAGTTACGCGTTTCTCGCGCTGGTGCGGCATTCTCCCGCCCATCAGGATCAGCAGCAGATCGCGCTGTCGTGCGCGAACTGGACGAAGCATATGGCGATCATCGAAGGACAACTGGAGCGCACGGGCGCGTTCATCGCGGGGCAGACGTTCTCGCTCGCGGACATTCCGATCGCGCTGTCGGTGAACCGCTGGCTCGACACGCCGCTGCAGCACGAGGATTTTCCGGCCGTTAGCGCTTACATGGCTCGGCTGACCGGGCGCGAAGGCTATCGCGACTACTGCCGCAACGGCACGCCATAAGGCAATCGGCCGCTCGGCCGCGGCTCGCGCAAACACCCATTTTTCGCCGGGGGCGAGCAGCGCGAGCGACGCGGCGCATCGTGTGCCACACCCGGCCTTTTCGTGCCCACGCCACTTACAAAAAGCCACCGGAAAGCTTACGGATTCGCGCGTACGCAACGCTTCTGCGCACCACGTCGCGACTCCCCTACAATGGCCGCCTTTGCGACACGGATTGAAGGTTCTACGATGCGGTTATCGACATTCGCGCTGGCTTTGCTGACAGCGTTTTTCGCTCTCAATGCAAACGCCGAGATGACGGCGGCCCAGTACAAACAGTGGGCTCATGCGGATAACAACTCGGTCTACGCCGCGTACATCACCGGCACGATCAACGCGTACGGTTGGGCGAACGGCGACCTGGTCGCTAAGAAGCGGCCGCAGTTGTTTTGCCCGCCGCCAACGCTCGCGATCGGCAATCAGACCGTCTATCCGTTGCTCGACGCATTTTTTGCCAACCACCCCGGCATTTCGGACGATTTTCCGATCGGCCTCGCGATTCTCCGTGCGCTTCAGGGCACGTTTCCCTGCTGATGTCCGCGCGCCGCGCCTGAGGCCAGCCGGAAGGCGTCGACGGCCCATGCCTCGTTCGCGTCGAGTGCCGGCTGGGCGCGCGCGAGCCACTGCATGAGCGGCGTGAGCCGGATGCCGGCGACGGCACCATCGAACGATTCGGAAACAAACGGTGCATCGTCGTCCGGACGGCGGACGATCTGCACGGTATGCGTGATGCCTCGCGGCCGGGGATGATTGGCCGCCCAGGCGGGGTTGCCCATCTTCAGGCCGATGGTCGCGCATCGCGGCAATGCGTCGGCTGTGAGGGCGGTGCCTTGCAGGACGAAGCCGGTGCGCTGCCCGATCTCGTGGATGATGCGCTCGGACCACGTGTGCAGCGCGGCGATGTCGTCATCGGTGAACACCGCGCGGGCGGCCGCCACGTTGTGCGCTTGCAGCGCTCGCGACAGAAGCAGGGCGGTCCAGCCGGAACAGTCGATGACCGGCGGACTCGCCAAGAGCCCTTCCGACTTCACGCCGCGCCGGTATCCAACCCGGCCCGTATGGCGTTGGACGAGCTGCCACATGGTGGCTTCGGCGGCTTCGAATGGCATCGCACGCGGGTCCTCGCAACGTGGGCCACGGCAGCCCGTCAGCCCGGGACGAACGAACAGTGCAACCGCACGACGAGCCCGCATCGAGCGAGCCCGCCGCGCGTCAGGCATCAAACCTCAAACGCGACTCAAACCTGCACGAGCTTCGGAATCTGCACGTCCGGATTGACGTCCGCTTCGTAATCCACGCCCGCGATCTCGAAGCCGAACAGCCGCAGGAAATCGGTCTTGTAGCCGCTGAAGTCGGTGAGTTCGTAGATGTTCTCGTTGGTCACCTGGTTCCACAGCGCCTGCACGCGCTCCTGCACCTCGGGGTCGAGCTCCTTGTAGTCGGCGCGCAGACGGCCTTCGTCGTCCAGATGCGGCGCGGCGCCGTAGAGGCTCTCCTTGTACAGGCCGTACACCTGCTCGATGCAGCCTTCGTGCGTGCCTTTCTCCTTCATGACCTTGAAGAGCAGCGACAGGTACAGCGGCATCATCGGAATCGCGGAGCTGGCCTGCGTGACCACCGCCTTGAGCACCGACACGCGCGCGTCGCCGCCCTTGGCCGCGAGTTTCGAGCGGATGCCCAGCACTTTCTGATCGAGGTCTTTCTTGGCCGCGCCGATCGAACCGTTCCAGTAGATGTCGTGCGTGATCTTCTCGCCGAGATAGGTGAACGCGGTGGTCTTCGCACCGTCCGCGAGCACGCCGGCTTCGAGCAGCGCGTCGATCCACATCTGCCAGTCTTCGCCGCCCATGACCGCCACGGTGTGGTCGATCTCGGTCTGCGTCGCCGGTTCGAGGACCGTTTCCTTGATGACTTCCTTGTCCGTGTCGATGCCGCGCAGGTTCACGGCCTGGCCGATCGGCTTGAGCGTCGAGCTGAACACTTCGCCGCTCTTCGGATGCGTGCGCTTGGGCGCCGCGAGGCTGTACACGACGAGGTCGACCTGGCCGAGATCGCGCTTGATGACCTCGATGGTGCGCTGCTTGACTTCGTCGGAGAACGCGTCGCCGTTGATACTGGTCGCGTACAGGCCTTTCTCCGTGGCGAATTTCTCGAACGCGGCGCTGTTGTACCAGCCTGCCGTGCCCGCCTTGGTTTCGCTGCCGGCGCGCTCGAAGAACACGCCGAGCGTGTCCGCGCCGCAGCCGAACGCGGCGCTGATGCGCGCGGCGAGGCCGTAGCCGGTGGAGGCGCCGATCACGAGCACCTTTTTCGGGCCATTGGCGATGGGACCGCGTGCGTTCACGTACTCGATCTGTTCGCGGACGTTGGCTTCGCAGCCGGTCGGATGGGTTGAAACGCAGATAAAGCCACGCACGCGCGGTTTGATGATCATGAAGCACCTCTTGTCGGAATTTGGCGACATTATAGTGGCCCCCGATTGTTGCGGGCGCGCCGTGCCGGTTCGGCGACCCGATTGGCCGACGCGGGTTGGCGTCTATCACGCAAAAAACCGCCGCCGCCGCGCATCTTGGTAGGATTGCGCCTTTCCCGGCAGACGGTAGCAAGCGTGAAGCGCCTCATCCCCTCGTTTCTGGCGGCCCTCGACAAAGGGCTGACCTGCATCAACCCGCACATCGCGCAGGCGCTATGGCACCTGCGCCATCCTACCCGCCGCGGCGTGGCGTGGGCGTGCGCCGCGCTGCCGGTGCTGCTGCTCCTGTATGTGCTGCTGCTGATTCCGTTCACGCCGGGCATCGGCGACATCCGCAAGGCGAAGATCGAGCAGCCGGCGCGGATTCTCTCGGCCGACGGCAAGCTGCTCGCCGAGTTCAAGCCGTCCAACCGCGAGTGGGTCAAGCTCAAGGACATCTCGCCGAACGTGGTCAGCGCGCTGATCGCGACCGAAGATCACCGCTTCTATCAGCATTTCGGCCTCGACTGGCGGCGCACCGCATCGGCCGCGCTGCATACGTTTTCCGGCGACCGTCAGGGCGGCTCGACCATCACGCAGCAGCTCGCGCGCAATCTCTATCCGGACGAGATCGGCCGCGCGCCGACCCTCACGCGCAAGCTCAAGGAAGCGATCACGGCGTTCAAGATCGAAGCGCTCTACAGCAAGGACGAGATTCTCGAAACCTATCTGAACACGGTGCCGTTCCTGTACAACGCGTACGGCATCGAGATGGCAGCACGCACCTATTTCGACAAATCGGCATCCGACCTGAACGTGCTGGAAAGCGCGACGCTCACCGGCATGCTCAAGGGCAACAGCTATTACAACCCGGTGCTGAACCCGGAACGCGCGCTGGATCGCCGCAATACGGTGCTCGCGCAGATGGTCAAGTACGGCAAGCTGACGCCCGCCGCCTACGAGACGCTCAAGCGCCGGCCGCTGCGCATCGATTTCGAGCGTCAGACCGAGCCGCCCGGACCCGCGCCGCACTTCGCGCAGCAACTGCGCAAGTGGCTTGCGGCATGGGCCGATCGCAACGACTACAACATCTACTCCGATGGCCTCGTGGTGCGCACCACCATCGATTCGCGCTTGCAGAACATGGCGACCCAGGCGGTGACGCTGCAGGGCAAGCAGTTGCAGGGCATCGCGAACTCGGCGTGGGGTACGCGCTCGGGATGTTCGAACGGCCGGGACCTGCTGCAGACTTTCCTGCGCGAGACGCCCGAATTCCGCGCCGCCAAAGACGCGGGCCTGAGCGACGACGACGCGCTCAAGCGCGTCGCATCCGATCACGATCTGGTGAAGTCGGTCTGCGAGACGAAAACGCGCGTGCAGGCCGACTTCCTCGCGATGGACCCGCGCAACGGGCAGATCAGGGCATGGGTCGGCAGCCGCGACTTCAGCCAGGACCCGTTCGACCACGTCCAGCAGGCGCGCCGTCAGCCGGGCTCGACTTTCAAGCCGTTCGTCTACGCGGCGGCCTTCGAGGCGGGCGCCAAACCGTCCGATACGCTGGTCGACAAACCCGTCGAAATTCCGCTGGCGGGCGGCGAAGTCTGGCGTCCGAGCGACGAGGACGAACCGAGCGAGCGTGCCATCAGCCTGCGCGACGCGCTCGCGTTTTCGCGTAACCGCATCACCGCGCAGGTGATGGAGACGGTCGGCCCGAATAAGGTCGCGCGCCTCGCCCGCGCGATGGGCGTGCGCGACAGCGAACTCGACCCGGTGCCGTCGCTCGCGCTCGGCACGAGCCCGGTCACGCTCAAGGAAATGGTGTCGGCCTACGGCACGATCGCCAACCTCGGCGGCTATGTCGAGCCAGTGATGGTCACACGCATCGAGGATCGCAACGGCGAGGTGCTGGCCGATTTCGCGCCGGCGCCGTCCCGCCAGGAACTGCCCGCCGACGCCGCCCGCACGCTCGTCGACGTGATGCGCGACGTCGTGAGCCGCGGCACCGGTTCGAGCATCCGCGGCCGCTTCGGCGTGCGCGGCGACGTCGCGGGCAAGACGGGTACGACCCAAGGCAACGCGGACGGCTGGTTCATCCTGATTCATCCGCAACTGGTGGCGGGCGCGTGGGTGGGCTTCAACGACAGCCGGGTCACCTTGCGCAGCGACTACTGGGGGCAGGGGGCGCATAGCGCGCTGCCGATCGTCGGCGACTTCTTCCAGCGCGCGCAACGCTCGCGGCTGGTCGACACGCATGTCAAGTTCGATACGGCGCAGGAACCGGGCTGGTTCGCCGAACGCACCGGCCGCTTGCGCGAGTGGCTCCAGCAGTGGTTGGCGGCGTCGCCGGCCAAACGGGAGAAGCCGGTTGCGCCGCGCAGTCCGGTGCGCCGGGCGCCGGTTGAAACCGTTGCGCCTCAGGCGTCGGCGGCGTCCGCCGTGTCGGAGACCGTGGTCGAGCCGCGCGATTTACCGCCGCTGCTTCAAGCGCCGGGTTCGACGCCGGCGCCCGCAAGCGGCGCGGTCGACGGTGAAGCGCGCGGCGGCGGTGCGCCGGCCATTGCGCCGACGCCCACGCCGGACGATGTGGTGCCGCCGGACGCAGATAGCGCGCCCACCGAAGGGGCGGCGACAAACGGCGGCGCGGCGCACTGAGACTGGAGGAGGCCGCCGCGGGCCTCGCTCCTCGCGGTGCGGCTGCTGCAGTGCGAGCGGAGTATGGGCGTGTCGCTGAGCGAGGCTTCGGTTCCAGTGTTGTCGCCGCTGTCGCCCACGCTCCCCAAAGGCGCCGGTGCGGCCGGCGCGATCGCGTTGATCACAATACGCTCGGGCAGCGCGGCAGGCTCACGAGTCTTTGGCGCCGCAGCACGGTCGTCTCGCCCCAGCGTGGCCGCTTCGGCTCACGCGTCGCGTGGCCTCACCCTCAGGCCGGGCTATCCCGTGCTTCGTGCGCTGCGCGATTGCCCCATCGCGCCGCATCTCTGCCGCACGATCCGCCATTAAGATCGCGCCACATTGGTACCGCCCGCCGCGCGCGAATCCGGGAGCCCGGATGCCGACGCTTCGAGCGACGCATCGTGATGCAGCAGCAGCACCGCCGCGACCCCCACGAGGCCCGCGCCAGACAGGCACAGCAAACCCGCGCCGAAGCCGCCGGTGCTGTCCTTGATCCAGCCCATCGCGAACGGTCCGAAGAATCCCGCCAGATTGCCGAGCGAGTTGATCGCGGCAATCCCGCCCGCTGCCGCCGCGCCCGACAGGAACGCGGCCGGCAACGTCCAGATCACCGGCAGGCAGCCGAAGATGCCGAACCCGGCGATCGACAAGGCGATCATCTTCTGCACCGGATTGTCGAGCCCGGCCGCGGCCGCAATGCCGCCGGCCGCGACCAGCAGCGCGATCGCGACGTGCCATCGGCGTTCGAGCTTGCGGTCCGAATGCCGCCCCCACACCACCATGCTGATCACGCCGACGATATACGGCAGCGACGTCACGAAGCCCGTCTGCAAGTTGGTGAGACCGAAGGACTTGACGATCTGCGGCAGGAAGAAGCTCAGCCCGTAATTGGTCGCGTTCGCGCCGAAGTAGATGAGGGCGATGGCAAGCACGCGCGGATTGATCAGCGCTTCCTTCACGCTGAAGGCGCGCACGGCTTCGCGATGCTCGCGCTCCTGCTTCTGGCGCGCGACCAGCCAGTCGCGTTCTTCGGCAGTGAGCCAGGTGGCGTCGGCGGGCCGGTCCGTCAGATAGAGCAGCACCGCAACCGAAAGTAACACAGCGGGCAGCGCCTCAATCAGATACACCCACTGCCAGCCGGCGAGTCCGCCGTGGCCGTCCAGCGACAGCAACGCGCCGGAAATCGGCCCGCCGATCACCGTGGACAGCGGAATCGCCGCCATGAAATAGCCGACCACGCGGCCGCGATAGGCGGCCGGGAACCATAACGTGAGCAGGAAAATGATGCCGGGAAAGAAGCCTGCTTCAGCCACGCCCAACAGAATGCGCAGGCCATAAAAGACATGCGCGGGCGAGAGTCCGGTGTAGCGCGAAATATCGGGGATGAACGCCATGGCGCCCGCGAGAATGCCCCACGTGAACATGATCCGCGCGATCCAGCGGCGCGCGCCGAAGCGTTCGAGCAGCAGGTTGGACGGCACTTCGAAGAAAAAATACGCGATGAAGAAGACGCCCGCGCCGAAACCGAACGCACTGGCCGACAGGTCGAGCGCCTTGTTCATCTGCAACGCGGCAAAGCCCACGTTGACGCGATCGAGATAGGCGACGAAATAGCAAAGAATCAGGAACGGCACGAGCCGAACCGTGACACGTTTCAGGGTGCGTGCTTCGAGTTCCATCGATGCCTCCTCCGGTTCACTTTCCGGTTGCGTTTGAACGGCGTCGTTACAGACTAGGCGCTGAAGTGCGTTTCCGGAAAGGGTTGACACATGCCGTGATGCCGGAACGAGCCAGCAACGAATGTGCCGCGATGGCAAAAGGGAACGCGCCCGGAATGAAATGACGCGTAGATGCGGCGCAACGTTTCGAAAGATTGTTAATACCCGCGTAACAGTGTTTTCAGGTGGGCAGGCTGATCTCTTGCATGTGATTGCGGATAATTAGCTTTGAAAATCCGCTAGAAAAAGTACAGGTATCACATGGCCCTCCATCATTGCCTTCGACTACTCGAATCCAACCAACGCGTGCGCGGTTTGATCGCAGCCGTGCTCGCGTGTACGAGCCTCGTGGGCTGCGCATCGACGAGCGATGTCGTCGCCAGCGACAAGCCCGGCACTTATACGGTCGCGGCAAGCGCGACAGGCGGGCGCATGGCATGGGCGCGCGCGCACGAACATGCGGTGAACGAAGCGCGCGACTATTGTGAGCGTCGCGGTATGCAAAGCAGCGTCACGACGGAAACCGTCAGCGGTGTGCAGGTGATGTCGCAGCACGCGTCGTCGGTCAGTTTCGAGTGCCATCCGAAGTTCTAGTGCGACGCGGGCAGGGCGCGAGATGCGCTCGCCGTTTTTCGTGGACGCACGTGTGCCTACGTGGGCCGTGAATCACTGGGCCGCCGCAGCATTACAAACCGCGAATCCATCGACGCGTGCATTCGGAAGCCACCACGCCGGCTTTAACGGACCCTTCCTATGACACATGCGGCCGCGACACGCCGTAACTCATAGACGCATCGCAACCGCGACAACCCTCGCGGCAGCACCGGACGCCGCACTGCCTCGTTCGCTGCGCTCGCCATACCCAATGGAAAAATTGCCGACAGGCGGCTTCGACGCGTCAACGGCGCCGGCCGCCCGCGTGGCGGCGACGAGGGCCGCTACCACGCCATCACTTCTTGTCGAACGTGACGAGGTTTTTGTCTTTTGTATCCGCCACGAAAATGGCGAGCAGCTTTGCCGGTTCGGTCGCGCTCGCGTTTTCGCTGACCGTGTGATGGGCGCCGGGCTTCTCGGTCCAGTATTCGCCCGCGTGATAGACGCGCTCTTCGCCATTGTCGACTCGGCTGCGGATCGCGCCCGACAGCACATAGCCGACCACGAAAGCCTGGCCATGCCGATGCGGCGGCGATTTGCCGCCCGCCGCGTAGTCGACCACCAGCGCGGTCATCGTCTTGCCCGGCACGTTCGCAATCGCTTCGGCGAAAGCGGGCGTGATCGTTTCGCGCGCGCTGGTATCGGCGGCGAACGCGGACTGCGAAGCGCCGATGATCGAGAGTCCAGCCAAAGTCGCCGCGATAAGGGCGCGAATCTTCATTGCGTTTACTCCTGACAAAGCGTCATGACTTCATTGTTCGGATCGGCGGCGCGAGCGTGCGGGGTTGCGTGAACCTGCTTCGCCCAATTTGCCGCCACCTCGGCCAATTCCATGCGCGCCCGTTCGAGTGCGTCCGCGCGCGCCTGGAGGTTCGCAAACTGCAGCGGCTGCGCATCGACGAAAGTCGGACTCGCGACACCGAGGAAGCCAAAAGCCGCTTTCAACGCCGGCGTGAGCGCATCCATCGATTCGTAGGGCGAGCCCGCGCGCAAGTCCGCACCGCGGCTCGTGATGAACAGCGCCCTGTGTCGCACGAGTTGCCCGACGGTGTGGCCATCTTCTGAGTGCACGTAGGTGAGGCCGGTGCGCGTGACGCTGTCGATGTACGCCTTGAATGCGGAGGGCATCGACCAGTTGTACATCGGCATTGCAAAAACGAGCGCATCGGCGGCGAGCAGCCGCTCGCACAGCGCATCCGATGCCGCCAGCGTCGCCTTCATCGCCGCCGTACGTTCGTGGGCGGGGGTGTAGGTCGCGATCGCGAAAGCTTCGGTGACGTGCGGCGGGGTATCGACCGTGACGTCCAGGTAGTCGACTTCGAGGTCCACGCGCTCTTCGCGCAGGCGTTCCAGAAAATAGCGGCTCAATGCGCGGGAGTTGGAGCGCTCGCGTTTCGCGCTGGCGTCGACGTGCATGATCTTCATGAGTTCCGTCCTTCCGTTGATGATTGACCCGAGTGCAGATTAAAGGCTCGACTGGCTTGATGAAATGACCGGTTTTGCCTAATTCAAGGTAACCACTTGGAGCGCTGCCGCGACCTGGAAATAGGCCGCGCCATAAAACACTGGAGTATCGGAATCAACTTGGACAACATTTGACTTCGCACAGATCGACCGCATCACTGCGGGGCGCATTGCCAGCGTCGTGACACGCAGGCGGAATGCAAGACGGCGCAGGCGAATCCCGCCACCGTCAACATGCTGAACGCCGCCGCCATCGCATCCACTGCTTGGCGGCGTTCATCGCTTGTCGCCTGGCGGGCGTTTGACGAACGGCCCACCCGAAAAACGGACCGACCCACGCGCCTGAGGCTCGGCCTTCGCGCGGGAACGGCGAGCAGGGCGTCCAGCGGCGGGCTCGGTGCGCGCCGTTTCCAATCGCCTCGACATCGTTTCAAGACGCTGGCGAAGCAGGTCCGTCGAGGCAATCCGCTCAACGAGCAGCGCATCCTTTTCTGCCAGCTGCGCATCGATCGCCGCATATCGCGATTTCGCCGCAGCCAGTTCGGCCTTCGCGGTGGCGAGCCCATCGCGCAAGGCGTCGCGCTCCGAGCGATGCTCGGTCTCCAGTGACGCGATCCGTTCATTGGCCGCTTGCAGTTCCTTGCGCGCGCGGCTGGCCGCCGCCCGTTCGCTCTCAATTTCAAGCAAGGCACGCTTTTCGGTCGCCGCCAGCCGCTGTTCGTTCAGATCGTGCGACTGACGCAGTTTGGCCAGCTCCGCGGCGAAGTCGCGTCGTGCGTCCGCCAGTGCGGCTGCGCCTGCCGAGATTTCGTCCTTCGAGACAGCGAGTTGCCTGCTCAGCATGTCGTTGGCTGTTTGGAGTTCGACGAGGCGCGCTTCAAGCCCGCTGATCTGCTGGCCCAGCGCGGCGGCGCTGCTGGCGGCCTGATCAGCTTTCAGCACCGCGTCATTGCGCTGCGCTTCCATGTCCTGCGCCTGCCGGCGAGCGGCGGCGATGTCCGACTGCGCGTCCTGCCTGAATACGTCCAGCGCGGCCGTCGCTGCGTCGCTCGACAGCCGCCACAGGTTGGCGGCCAGTTCGCCCGCGGCCTTGGCGACCTCGGGTGGCAAGTCCGGACGGCCGACGTCGACGCGGGTCTTTTCGCGCACTTCGACCCAGAAGTCGCGCAGCGCCTTGGCCGGCGCGCTCATGCTGCCTTTGCGCACTAGTTGGTAGAGCCGGTTGGCGGTCGGCGTTTCGCCGTATCGGAAGAACATCAGCGCGCAAACCTCGCGATACAGCGCTTGCGTGTCGGCGGCGTGTTCTCGAACAGCTTCAATGTCGGATTCGAGTGTCATCGGCGCGGGGCAACCCTAAAAAGAAGGAATGTGTTGATAATACAACGTAAATCGCGAGCAATGCGACATTCACGCATTTCAAACACGACATTAGTACTATAATGTCGTGTATTATCTATAGTCGACTGATTTGGCGTTTTCCTCGCAATCTGGAGCCCTCAAACCGTGCCCAATGCCCAACTAGCCACTGTGCAGCCCGTCGAATCGCTCGCTGTGCCGGAAAGTCTCGATGGCCGCGACGGCACCAATCGCGGCGCGATCGAGAATTCCCAGCTCTCGGCCCGCAACGATCTGGATGCCGTGCGCGCATGGCTATCGAATTACGCCGACACGAAAACCACCTTCGACAACTACCGCAAGGAAGCCGAGCGGCTGCTGCTGTGGGCGGTCGTGCAACTGGGCAAGCCGCTATCGTCGCTGACGCACGAGGATCTGCTGGGGTTCAAGACGTTTCTCGTGAATCCACAGCCCGCCAGCCGTTGGGTATCGGCCAACGGCGGCAAATATCCGCGCGGCGACGAGCGCTGGCGGCCGTTCAACGGGCCGCTGTCGCCGGCCAGCCAGCGGCAGGCGCTGATCATCCTGAACGCGATGTTCACGTGGCTGGTCAACGCCGGCTATTTGCGCGGCAATCCGATGGCCTTGCTGCGGCAACGGGCCAAACGCTCGGCGCCGCGCGTCACGCGCTATCTGTCGACGTCGCTTTGGGATGAAGTGAAGCTCTTCGTCGAACAACTGCCGCAGGACACCGACGCGCAACGCGCCTACTACGCACGCTGCCGCTGGCTGACCACGCTGTTCTATCTGCAGGGCATGCGGATCTCCGAAGTCGCCGGCGGCCAGATGGGCAGCTTTTTTCGCAGGCTCGGCGCGGACGGCAAAGATCAATGGTGGCTGGAAACGCTGGGCAAGGGCGACAAGGAGCGCATCGTCCCCGTCTCGGCCGAACTGGTCGAGGAGTTACGCAGCTACCGGACCCAGAATGGTCTCGCCGCCCTGCCCACCCGCTCCGAGGAAACGCCGCTCGTGATTCCGTTCAAGGGCAGAAACCGCTGTCTGTCGCGCTCCGCGATCCATGACGCGATCAAGGGCATTTTCAGCGGCGCGGCGTCGTGGCTGCGCGCGCGAGGTCCGGAGTTCGGCGATCGCGCCGATGAACTCGAACGGGCGTCGGCTCACTGGCTGCGCCACACCGCAGGTTCCCATCAGGCCGATGGGGGCGTCGACCTGCGCACCATCCGCGACAACCTCGGACACGTGTCGCTCAATACGACGAGTCTTTATCTGCACACGGAAGATGACGCGCGGCACAAGGAAACCGTTAATCGTCACCGAATGAATTGGGATGCGGGCACGAGCAAAGACGATGAACCGGGCAATGCGCAATGACGCGAGATTGTGTGACGGGAGAGCGGCTTTAGACGAGTCCGCCCACCTCGCAACAACCTGCCAATCTCGCCCGATTGCCCGCTAGAATGGCCGCCTTTGTCCGCGTCGGGCGCGCCGCGAGGCAAAATACGGCTTTTGCGCGCGTCGCACGCGCCGCGATTGCCGCTGAATCACTACCGGCTGCAAGCTTGCCGCCGGCCTTCGCAAACCTGCACGACGGCGGCCCGAGCAGGCCCAGCCAAGGTCTACGCGGCCCGTCGCGTGCGGCGCAGCCAGGACAGCTCGTCCTTTAACAGAGCACCTCAGGAGCATTTATGACCGATTCGAACCCATCCTTCCTCGGCAGGATTTCACTTGCCGTCGGCACGTTTTTCAGCATCCTCGGCGATGGCGAATTCGCCGCCGGCGTGCTGCGTCTGCGTAGAGGCGAAACCCTGGGCGAAACCGCGGGCGCAAGTGCGCCGACGCAGGCACCGACCCCGGCTCCCGCGCCGCAACCCGCCCCAACGCTAAAGGAAGCCAGCCCCGATGCCGCGCTGCAACTGCTCGGCCTGCTGCAACGCGACGCGCGCTTCATCGATTTCGTCGAAGAAGACATCAAGAACTACAGCGACGCCGACATCGGCGCCGCCGCGCGCCTCGTCCACGACGGCTGCCGCGCGACGCTGCGCGAGCATTTCACGATCCGCCCGGTGCGCGACGAAGCCGAAGGCGCGCGCGTCACGCTCGTCGAAGGTTTCGACGCGAGTTCGATCCGCCTGACCGGAAATGTCGTCGGAAAAGCGCCGTTCAACGGCAGCATCAGCCATCGCGGCTGGCGCGTCGACGAGGTTCGTCTGCCGAAAGTCGCCGAGAGCCACAACGCCAAGGTCATCGCACCGGCGGAGGTGGAACTGTGAGCGACGCACGCTATTCGATCGGCATCGACCTCGGCACTACGCACTGCGCGCTGTCCTACGTGGACACGAGCGCGAGCGACGGCGAAAAAACCACCCAGGGCGTGCTGCCGATCGCCCAACTGACCGGCCCCGGCGCCATCGATAACCTCGATCTGCTGCCCTCCTTCCTCTATCTGCCGCATCCGGACGAACTGGCCTCGGGCGATCTCTATCTGCCTTGGACCGGCCAGCGCGAGTTCGCGGTCGGCGAGTTCGCCCGCAGCCGCGGCGCGGCCACGCCGATCCGGCTCGTGTCGAGCGCGAAGAGCTGGCTGTGCCATCCGGGCGTCGATCGCCGCGCGGCGATTCTGCCCAACGACGCACCGCCCGAAGTCGCGCGCGTGTCGCCGCTCGAAAGCTCGGTGCGCTATCTGACGCACCTGCGCGAAGCCTGGGACCACGCACATCCGGACGCGCCGTTTGCCGACCAGGACATCACGGTGACGATCCCCGCCTCGTTCGATCCGGCCGCGCGCGAGT
This sequence comes from Paraburkholderia fynbosensis, assembly GCF_902859935.1. Taxonomy (GTDB): domain Bacteria; phylum Pseudomonadota; class Gammaproteobacteria; order Burkholderiales; family Burkholderiaceae; genus Paraburkholderia; species Paraburkholderia fynbosensis. The sequence goes on along the minus strand of NZ_CADIKI010000001.1, from coordinate 73,885 downwards.
TGACCGCCGAAGCCGCCGAGGCTGCGGGCTTTAGCCGCATGACGCTGCTCGAGGAACCGCAAGCCGCGCTCTATAGCTGGATTCAGAAGAGCGCCGGCGGCTGGCGCAAGCAGGTCAAGGTCGGCGACATCATCCTCGTGGTCGACGTGGGCGGCGGCACGACCGACCTCTCGCTGATCGCGGTGATCGAGCGCGACGGCAATCTCGAACTGCATCGCATCGCGGTCGGCGAACACATCCTGCTCGGCGGCGACAACATGGACCTCGCGCTCGCACACGTGGTCGCGCGCAAGCTCGCGGCCCAAGGCACCCAGGCCGACGCGTGGCAACTGCGCGCCCTCACCTACGCGTGCCGCTCGGCCAAGGAAACGCTGCTCAGCGACCCCGCCACCGATGCGGTGCCGCTCGTCGTGCCGAGCCGCGGCTCGAAGCTGATCGGCGGCTCGATCCGCACCGAACTGACGCGCGCGGAGTTGACGCAGACGATCCTCGAAGGCTTCTTCCCGCAGGTGGACAGCGCGGCCCGGCCGGTCAGCCGCGCGCGCGTCGGTCTGACGCAACTCGGCTTGCCGTACGCGCAGGACGCGGGCATCACGCGGCATTTGGCGGCGTTCCTCGGCCGTCAGGTCGGCGCGCTTGCCGAAATCGAAGGCTTGCGCGATCACGCGGTCGAAGGCGCGAGCTTCCTGCACCCCACCGCCGTGCTGTTCAACGGCGGCGTGTTCAAGTCGCCGCTGCTGGTCGAGCGCATCATGGGCACGCTCAACCAATGGCTCACGGCGGAAGGCGCGGCGCCGGCGCGCCTGCTCGAAGGCGCGGACCTCGATCTCGCGGTCGCGCGCGGCGCGGCCTACTACGGCTACGTGCGACGCGGCCAGGGCGTGCGGATTCGCGGCGGCACCGCGCGCGCGTACTACATCGCAATCGAATCGGCGATGCCGGCCGTGCCCGGGCTCGAGCCGCCGGTGCAGGCGCTGTGCGTCGCGCCGTTCGGCATGGAGGAAGGCACCGAGGCTGAGTTGCCCGCGCAGGAATTCGGTCTCGTGGTTGGCGAGCCGGTGCACTTCCGCTTCTTCGGGTCGTCGGTGCGTCGTCAGGATCAGGTCGGCACGCTGCTCGACTTCTGGGGTCCCGAGGAATTGCAGGAACTCGAGGAAATCCAGGCGACGCTGCCCGCCGCCGGCCGTACCGCCGGTGAAGTCGTGCCGGTGAAGCTGCATGCGCGCGTCACCGAAGCGGGCACGCTCGAACTGGAAGCGATGCCGCGCGGCTCCGACGAACGCTGGAAAGTCGAGTTCGACGTGCGCGGCAGCGCGTCGGCGTAACGTGCCTGCGTGAGCGAGATGAAGCGCTACAGCGTCGGCATCGATCTGGGCACCAGCAACACGGTGCTCGCCTATGCGCAGGCCGGCGCACAGGACGGCGCTGCGCTGATCCGGGTGTTCGAGATCGAGCAATTGGTGAGTCCCGGCGAGGTCGCCGCGCGGCCGCTGCTGCCCTCGGTGCGCTATCACGCGGGCGCGGGCGAGCTGAGCGCGGGCGATCTGCAATTGCCGTGGTCCACGGCGGATCGCGCAGCCGCGCACGCGCCGCCGCCCGTCGTGATCGGCCGGCTCGCGCGCGTGCTGGGCGCGCAGGTGCCGGGGCGGCTCGTGACGAGCGCGAAAAGCTGGCTGTCGCACGCGTCGGTCGACCGTGTGGCGCCGATCCTGCCGTGGGGCGCCGCCGACGATGTCCGCAAAGTCTCGCCCGTCGACGCGAGCGCGAGTTATCTCGCGCACGTGCGCGCCGCGTGGAATCAACGCTTCCCCGACGCTCCGCTCGAACAGCAGGACGTCGTGCTCACGGTGCCGGCGTCGTTCGACGAAGGTGCGCGCGCGCTGACCGTCGAAGCGGCGCGTCTCGCCGGTCTGCCTGAGCTGCGGCTGCTCGAAGAGCCGCAGGCGGCGTTCTACGACTGGCTGTTTCATCATCGCGAGCAGCTTGCGAGCGAGCTCGCGCACACGCGCCTCGTGCTGATCTGTGACGTCGGCGGCGGCACCACCGACCTCACGCTGATCGAAGTGGGCATGAAAGACGGCGAGCCGCAACTCACGCGCATCGGCGTGGGTAATCATCTGATGCTCGGCGGCGACAATATGGATCTTGCGCTCGCGCATCTGGTCGAGGCACGGCTGCCGGGTGGCGATGCGCGCACGCCGAATTCACGTTTATCGGCGGCGAGCCTGTCGCAGCTGGTCGAGCGCTGCCGCAGCGCGAAAGAACAACTGCTCGGCCCGCAGGCGCCCGATTCGGCTTCGATCACGTTGCTCGGCGCGGGGTCGAAGCTGATCGGCGGTGCACGTACCGCGCAAGTGACGCGTGACGAGGTCGAGCGCGTCATCGTCGAGGGGTTTTTTCCGGCGGTGGCGTCGCACGAACGGCCAGGCAGGCCGCGCGGCGCGATCGTCGAGTTCGGCCTGCCCTATGCGACCGATGCAGCGGTCACGCGGCATATCGCGGCGTTTTTGAGCCGGTTCGCGGCGCAGTCGCGCAAGGCGCTGGGTAGCGGGGCTGATGAGAGCACGCGTTTTCGCGCAGGCGGCGCCCCTGACGTCGGCGGTGCATCCGGTGAAAACGGCGCACCCAGCGGCGGCGCAGGCACCGACGAGGCCCTTCCCGTACCCGACACCCTTCTCCTGAACGGCGGCGTCTTCCGTGCGCAAGCGCTCACGCAACGTCTCGCCGATACCCTCGGCATGTGGCGCGGCGCCCCGCTCAACGTGCTGCACAACGACAATCCCGATGTGGCCGTCGCGCGCGGCGCGGTCGCGTATTCGCTGGCGCGCGCGGGCAACGCGCCGAAAATCGGCGGCGGCTCGCCGCGCAGCTACTTCCTCGTGCTCGACGGCGGCGCCGACGGCAAGTCCACGGCCGAACCCGCGCAACGCGGCATCTGCCTGCTGCCGCGCGGCACCGAAGAAGGCCACGAGATCCTGATCGCCGATCGGACCTTCGCATTGCGCCTCGGACATCCGGTGCGCTTTCATCTGGTGTCCTCGAGCGCGGACACGGTTTATCAGGCCGGCGAACTGATCGATCTGGCGGACGGCGACTTCGTGCGCCTGCCGCCGATCGCCACCGTCGTGCAACCGCGCGGCGAGCGCAACGCGCGCGAAACCCTCGTACGGATCGCCACGTCGCTCACCGAAGTGGGCACGCTCGACGTGCACTGCATCGAACGCGACGATCCTGCGCAGCGCTGGCTGCTCGAATTCCAGTTGCGCGGCGAGGACGCGCGAGTGCATCTCCCCGCCGACTCCGCCTCGGCCCGTCATCCGGCGGCCGAGCGCGCGATCGAACAGATCGACCGCTGCTTCGGTTCGCGTGCGCAAAACGTCGACCCGAAAGAAGTCAAACGGCTGCGCTCGCAACTCGAACAGTTGCTCGGCCCGCGCGAAAGCTGGAACAGCGCGTTGCTGCGCGAACTGTTCGGCGCGCTGTGGGAACGCGCGCGGCGCCGCCGCCGTTCCGCGGATCACGAACGGCTCTGGCTGAATCTCGCCGGCTATTGCGTGCGGCCTGGCTTCGGCTATCCGCTCGATGAATGGCGCGTCGAACAGCTGTGGTCGCTGTTCGACGACGGCATTCAATACGTCAACGACAGCCAGGTCTGGTCGGAGTGGTGGACGCTCTGGCGCCGCGCCGCGGGCGGCCTCGGCGAGAGCGCGCAACTGCGCGTGCTCGATGCGATGGCGTACCTGCAGACGGCCGCGCAGTCGCGTCACAAGCTGCCGTTCGATGTCGCGAAAACAGGCCTCGCCGATATGGTTAGATTGAGCGCGTCGCTCGAACGCATTCCGGTCGAACGCAAGATCGAACTCGGCGAGTCGGTGCTGACGCGGCTGAAGAAGCCCGCTGAAAATCATCAGAGCTGGTGGGCGGTCGGGCGCATTGGCGCGCGGCGCCCGTTCTACGGCAGCGCGCATAGCGTCGTGCCGCCGGAGATCGCCGGACCATGGCTGACCACGATCCTCGCGCTCGACTGGAAGAAAGTCGACCCTGCGGCGTTCGCCGCCGTGCAGATCGCGCGCATGACCGGTGACCGCTCACGCGATCTGCCCGACGAGTTGCGTCAGACGGTCGTACGCCGGCTCGAAGCAGCCAGTGCGCCGCGCGCGTGGATCACGATGGTGAGCGAGAGCGTCGAGCTCGACAACGCAGACGAAGGCCGCGTGTTCGGCGAGTCGTTGCCGGTGGGGCTGAAGCTGATCGCAAGTTGAGGCTCGCGGCTTTTACGTAGCGTCACGGCCGCATTGGGGCCAGTTGAACGCCTCGGCTCGACTGCCCTCCCCCTCGCAATCAACACGCCTCGAAACTCAGGACGGCCTGCGCCGCCGGTAGATTGTTGCGCTGCCTCAGGCTTTCCGCCAACAGTTCGCGAAAGATGCTCACCGTGTCGGGACCGTATCGCAGGTGAAATTCCTGAAACACCTCGGTAATCGCGATGCGCTGCGTCGCCGGGCTGCACGTGCTGGCAATGTACGAACTGCCGCGCGCCAACTCTATCTGATAGATCGATTTGTAAAGCGTCTTCTCGACCTGCAGGTTGCGCTTGCAGCCCTGTTTGCCGCCACGCTTTCTCTCGTTGGGCATCGTTGTTTTCTCCGCGGTTTTCGATGCGCGGCGCCGACCGATACCCGCGCTCCCGCCGACTATGTAAACAACTACACCTTAAGGAAACCTTATGCGTGGCCGGAAAGCGGCATGCCGGGTCCGCCATTTTCCTGCACCCATTGCACGCGTTGCCGATTTAGTCGCTCCTGCTCGATCCGGCAGCGTTGCACCTGCCGCCGCATGTAAAAAAGGCCGGTTATCCCGGCCCTCTTCACGCTATGTCGGTCTTCGTGTTGCCCTGCCGATTAAACCTGCACCATCCCGCCGTCGACGAACAACTCGATTCCCGTGATGTAGCTCGCGTCGTCCGAGGCGAGGAACGAGACGGCCTTCGCGATTTCGTCCGGTTCGCCGACACGGCCGAGCGGCGTGGTCGCGCTGACATGCTGCCGGTACGCGTCGATCTGCTCGTCGCTCATGTGCAGCTCCGACTTGTACGCGGGCGTGACCACCACCCCGGGCGCGACCACGTTCACACGAATATCGCGGCCCTTGAGATCCGATGCCCAGGTGCGCGCAAACGAACGCAATGCCGCCTTGGTCGCCGCGTACACGCCGAACGCCGGGACGCCCTGAATCGAGGTGACCGAGCCCGTGAGCACGATCGCGCTGCCGCGCGGCATCAATGGCAACGCTTTTTGCACCGTGAACAGCGTGCCTTTGACGTTGATGTCGAAGTACTTGTCGAACTGCGTTTCAGTGATTTCGCCCAGCGGTGAGAACTCGCCGCCGCCCGCATTCGCAAACAGAATGTCGAGCCGCTGATGGGCGGCCTGCACCGTGCTGAACATCCGGTCGAGATCGGCGGCCGACGAAATGTCGGCGCGAATCGCGACCGCGCCGTGCCCGATGCGCTCCACCGCTTCGTCGAGTTCCGCCTGACGCCGGCCGGTAATGTAGACCGTCGCGCCTTCCCGGGCGAAACGGGTCGCGGCGGCAAGGCCGATGCCGCTGCTGCCGCCGGTGACCAGTACGATCTTGCCGGCATGTTTGGTGGTGTGGATGTTTCCTTGCATGGACTGATTCATGGCTCGCTCCGTGATGTGTGAGGTCGGCTGACCCAGTGACGACAGCTTATTTCAGGCACAAGTGGAGATAAATACGTATCCTGTGGTTTCTTTATTCACTGCTGTGGATAATCACCCGAAGCCAGAGGTCTCATGGATCACCTGCAAGCCATCCGCATCTTCGCCCGGGTCGTAGAAACCGGCGGATTCAGCCGCGCAGCGCAATCGATGCAGATGCCCAACGCGACCGTGAGCAAGTGGGTCCGTTCGCTCGAAGACCACCTCGGTGTGAAGCTGCTCGAACGCAGCACGCGCAGCGTCAACGTCACGACCGAGGGCGTTGCCTATTACGAACGCATTCAGCCGTTGCTCACCGAACTCGACGATATCGAGGCCACGTTGGGACGCGACCGCGCGAATCCGCGCGGCGCGTTGCGCGTCGACACCGGCGGCTCGACCGCGAGCGGCATTCTGATTCCCGCACTGCCGGCGTTTTGCGCGCGTTATCCGGACATTCAGCTGCAGTTGAGCGTGACGGACCGCACCGCCGACCTGATTGCCGAGAACATCGATTGCGCGATTCGCAGCACCGCGGACGACCCCGCGCTCGTCACGCACGCGATCGGCACGCTGCGCTGGACCACCTGCGCAAGCCCGGCATATCTGGCCGCGCATGGCAGACCGTTGCACCCGCAGCAGATCGTCGATGACGGGCACGCGGTCGTCGGTTACTTTTCCGCGAGCAGCGGTGTCACGCAACCGTTGCGCTTCGACAGGGACGGCGAGTCGATCGTGCTGGGCGACGTGCGCAGTACGGTGCTGGTGAGCGAAAGCAACGCGCATCTCGCGACTGCGCTGGCGGGCCTCGGTATCGTGCACACGCTCGATTTCATGGTGCGCCCGGCGATTGCGCGCGGCGAACTCGTGCCGATTCTCACCGACTGGCGGCCCGCGCCGCTGCAGGTTTATCTCGCGTATCCGCCGAGCCGGCGCTACAGCGCGAAGGTGCGTGTGTTCGCCGACTGGGTGAGCCAGATTTACGCCAATCTTCAGGATGGCTGATGGACGCGCCGCTCGCCTCGTGCGCGGCCGTTCACCGAACGCCTTCACCAGCGAAGTGCTGCGCCCTACGCCATCGTCACCTGGTTCCTGCCGCCATGCTTCGAACGATATAACGCGCGGTCCGCGCTCGCGAAGCCATCGCGATGCGCGGGCCGCGCGTGCTCGCTGATGCGTGTCAACGACGCCCCCACGCTCACCGACACCACGCCGAGCGGCGAGGCGCGATGCTCGATCGCCAGATCGACGACGCCCTGCCGCAGCGTTTCGAGCGTATCGGCAAGCGCTGCAGCCTCCGCGTGCAGCACCAGCAGTCCGAACTCTTCGCCACCCATGCGTCCGACGACGATGCGTTCGCCATCGGCCGCCGCTTGCATCACGGAAGCCACTTTGCGCAGACAATGATCGCCGGCCTGGTGGCCGTAGGTGTCGTTGTATTGCTTGAACCAGTCGACGTCGACCACCACCGACCCCATCACGTCGCCGTCCCGCGCTTCCTTCCAGCGCCGCGCGATGCTCTCGAGCAGAAAGCGCCGGTTGTACAACTGCGTGAGCGGATCGATCGCGGTGGCCGTGCGCATTTTCAGATCGTTTTCGATCATCGCGCGCAGATGGTAGAACACACCCTGCTGCCCCGCGTCGAGCCGGCCGGGTGACGGGTCCATCGCGCACAACGCGCCGACGATCTCGCCATTCGGCGCGCGCAGCGCGATCGCCGCATAGAAGCGCACGAACGGATAGCGCTGCACCAGCATGCATTCGCCGAAGCGGCTGTCGTCGTGCGCGTCTTCGATAACGAATAGATCCTCGTCGCGCACCGCATAGTCGGCGAGCGACCGGGCCCGCGTGACGAGCGGCATCGCCATGCCGACCTCGGCACGGTAATGCTGGTACTCCTCGTCGAGCAGGGTGATCGCGGTGATCGCCGCGCCGGTCACGCTCTTGAGGATTTCCGCCGCATGGGTAAAACACTCGCGCATCACCTGGTCGTCGTGCAACAGCCACTCGATGACCGAAGACTCCAGCTCGGGTTCGCCGGGGGCGAACGGATCGACGGCCATCCGGCTGGAGAGACGGTCGTTACTGTGAGCGAGTTGCACGGCTGGATCCCGGAAGGTGATTAGCCTATGTCAACGGCATAAACGTATGAAACTTGAGCGCTTCGGAGCGCGCGCGATGAGCGCTTTCGACGGCGCACCGGACGACGCGCAACCCGGCGGCGCGATCGGCGCGCGGCCACGCGAAGTACAATCACACGCCAGCCGCGCGCCATCTTCGTTTGCCTGCCGATTGGGCAGCGCGCTTCATTCAACTGACCATTGCCGGCGGCCCGCCGCGCGCGGCGCTTATCCGTGCTGCCGTCAACCTGCTCATGACCACCACCGCCCCCTCCCGTACGACGAACGCGACGAACCCGACGAACGCCTGGCTCATCACGAACGTGCGCCAGACCGATGGCGCACGCGTGGACGTGTCGTTCGCCGACGGCCGCATCGCGGCCATCGGTCCGGACCTCGCGCGCGAGCCCGGCATCGCGATCGAAGACGGTGCGGATGCGCTGCTACTGCCTGGTTTCGTCGAAGGTCATACGCATCTGGACAAGACCCACTGGGGCATGCGCTGGTATCGCAACGAGGTCGGGCCGAAGCTGACCGAGCGCATCGAGAACGAACGGCGCTGGCGCGCGCAGGGCGGCCACGACGCGGGCGCGCAGTCGCTCGCGCTGGCCCGCGCGTTTCTGCTTGCGGGCACGACGCGACTGCGCACGCACGTCGATATCGATACCGAGGCGGGTCTGCGCCACCTCGAAGGCGTGCTGGCTACGCGCGCCGCGCTGCGCGACGTGCTCGACCTGCAGATCGTCGCGTTTCCGCAATCGGGACTGCTTGGCCGCCCGGGCACCGACGCGTTGCTCGATCGCGCGTTGAGCGCGGGCGCCGACGTGCTCGGCGCGCTCGACCCGGCGCTGATCGACGGCGATCCGGTGGCGTCGCTAGACTTGACGTTCGGCCTCGCGCAGCGTCATCAGAAGCCGATCGACATTCATCTGCACGAGCCCGGCGAAATCGGCGCATTCACACTCGGTCTTCTGCTCGACCGCGTCGCGGCGCTCGGCATGCAAGGCCAGGTGGTGGTGAGTCACGCGTTCTGTCTCGGCGCGCTGCCCGAGCGCGAACGTGATGTGCTGCTCGCGCGCCTCGCCGAACTGCGCGTCGCGCTGCTGACGACCGCGCCGCCGTCGACGCCGGTGCCGCCGCTGCATGCCTGCATCGACAAGGGTGTCACGTTGTTCGGCGGCAACGACGGCATTCGCGACACGTGGACGCCGTACGGTTCGCCGGACATGCTCGAACGCGCGATGCTGATCGCCATGCGCTACAACCTGCGCCGCGATGACGACCTCGCGCTCGCGTTCGATTGCGTGAGCGGCACGGCCGCACGCGGTTGCGGATTCACCCACTACGGATTGCAGACGGGCGCACGCGCCGACCTCGTGCTGGTGGACGCCGACACGCTCGCCCATGCGATCGTCGCGCGGCCGGCCCGCAGACTCGTGGTGGCGAGCGGCCGGATCGTCGCGCGCGCCGGCGCACACGCGCAGCATCAGCCGGGCGGCTGAAACGCGCGACACGGCGCAGGCGGGAGCGGTCGCCACAGCCGTTGCCGCGCCGGCACCTCGCGCTACACCCCACGCCACTGGCGTCCACCCACACGCACGCACACGCAGGCACGCACGAACACGTTTCCCGCACTCACATGATCAATCTCTTTCAGGCCATGCAGGCATTCGTCAAGGTCGCCGACGCGGGCAGCTTCGCGCAGGCCGCGGCGCACCTCGGCGTCTCGACCTCGGTCGTGACGCGCCACGTGTCGAGCCTCGAACAGCATCTCGGCATTCGCCTGTTCCAGCGCACCACGCGCAAGGTCGTGCTGACGGAGGCCGGCGCGGAGTATGCCGATGGTTGCCGCGTGCTGCTTGCCGAGCTCGAAGAAGTCGAATCACGCGCGACCACGACCTCGAAGGAAGTCGCCGGCGATCTGCGTATCGTCGCGCTGGGCAGCTTCTCGCTGTTTCGCCTCACGCCATTGTTCGCGGAGTACCAGGCCAGGTTTGCGCACGTGAATCTGCGTGTCACGCTGACGGAAAAGCGCGTCGATCTGCTCGAAGGCGGTTTCGACGTGGGGATCGTGACCGAGCATATGATCCGCTCGGAATCGCTGGTAGTGCGGCGCCTGCTCAAGTCGCACGCGGTGCCGGTGGCGTCGGCCGCCTATCTCGCGCAGGCCGGCCAGCCCGCGAGGCCTGCCGATCTCGCGGGGCATCGGGTGATCGCAGCGCCACTCGACACGAGCCCGCCAAGCTGGATCTTCAGCAAGGACGGCGGCAACGACGAGAGCGTCGCGCTCGATGCGTCGTTCACGGTCAACAGCATGATCATGCAGAAACAGGCGGCGCTGGGCGCGATGGGCATCGCGTTGCTGCCGCTGGAGATGGTCGCCGACGAATTGCGCGCCGGCACGCTGGTGCGCATACTCGGCGACTACACGATGCTCAATGGCGACGTCGCGGTGTCGCTGGTGTATCCGAGCCGCGAGTTCGTGCCGCGCAAGGTGCGGGAATTCATCGATCTGGCGGTGGGATATTTCGAGTGAGCTGACGGGCATGGCGCGCGGCTGGTCGCTTCATCCCGCTCAGCTGGCGTCACCGCATCACGGCCGCTCGCCTCGCGCGAGACGCGCGTCGATGTCGTACGCCACCGGCATCAGATCGGCGACGCTGTCGATCACATAATGCGCGCCCGCCGCCTGCAACTTCTCGAACGCCGCGTGACGGCGCGACGCGAACTCATCCGGCGACAATGCCTTGACCTGCGCTTCGGTCATCCCGAACGCGTTGCCGCTCACCGCAACGCCGACCGTCCACGTCCCGGCGTTGAGACCCTCCTCGATCCCGACCGCGGTGTCGTCGACCTTGATGACCTCCTTCGCGCGCCAGACGCCGAGCGCCGGCAGCGTCCTGTAGATCATGTACGGCGACGGCCGCCCTTCGGGCGTATCGCCCGTGCAGACGATGCTGTCCGGCGAGAATCCCTGCGCCGCCGCGCCCGGCACGATCTCGTCGATGATCTCGCGCGTATAGCCGGTGGTCGTGCCGATGCGGATGTCGTCCTCGCGCAGCGCGCTCACCACTTCGGCTACGCCCGGAATCACCGTGCTGTAGCTCGCCGCCACCGCGATGTTCTTCGGCACGAACACGTCGTAGATGGCGTCGATGTCGGCTTCGTTCGGCGCGTGCCCGTATTTGTCGGTCCAGGCTCGCGCGACGCGCGGCAACGCCATCAGCGCGGCGATATGCGGACGCTTGGCCATGCCCATCGGGCCGCGCGCTTCGTCGATCGTGATCGGAACGCCGAACTGCTCGAAGGTCTCGACGAACGCACCCATCGGTGCGAGCGAACCGTAGTCGACCACCGTGCCGGCCCAGTCGAAAATTACCGCTTTAACGTGTTTCATTGGTTTCAATCCTCATCAGGTGGCCTCATCGATCATTCCGCTTGCGCCAACGCCTTGCGTTCTTCGAGCGCCGTCGCCGGCGCCGCCGCATGGTCGACGCCGAGCGCCCGCAACGATGCGGCGCAGGCCTGCACCACGCGGCGCATCACGTGCTCATCGACCTGGCCGATGCAGCCGATGCGAAAGCTCTCCGCCACAGTCAGCTTGCCTGGATAGATGATGAAACCCTGCTGTTTCATCAATTCATAAAAGCGCGCGAATTCGAACGACGGATGCGCCGGCGCAAAAAACGTCACGATGATCGGCGAGCGCCAGCGTGCATTCAGCAGCGGCTCGAAGCCGAGCGCCTGCATGCCCTCGACCAGCACGTCGCGATTGTTCGCGTATCGCGCGAGGCGCCCAGGCTGGCCGCCTTCGAGCGTGTGCAGACGCAGCGCCTCGATAAACGCGGCCACCGTGTGGGTGGGCGGCGTGAAGCGCCACTGGCCGGTGCGGTTCATCACGTCCCATTGATCGTGCACGTCGAGCGCGAGCGAATGGCTGCGGCCCTTCGCTTCCTGCAAGGCGCGCTTGCGCGCGATCACGAAGCCGAAACCGGGCACGCCCTCGATGCATTTGTTCGCCGACGACACGAACGCCTCGCAGGCCGTCTCGCGCACGTCGAGCGGCACGGCGCCGAACGCGCTCATCGAATCGATCAGCAGCTTGCGGCCTTTTTTTGCGGTGGCCGCGGCGATCTCCGCGAGCGGATTGAGAATCCCCGAGCTGGTTTCGCAATGCACTGCGACCACGTGCGTAATGCGCGGATCGGCATTCAGCATGCGTTCGATTTCCGCGCCGCGCGGCGGCAGGTAGTCGCCCTTGTCGAGCAGCGTGTAGGCGCGGCCCAGGTAGCCGAGCGTGGTGGCGATGCGTTTGCCGTACGCGCCGTTCGCGAGCACGAGCGCGTGGCCATCGCGCGGCATCAGACTGCCGAGCATCGCTTCGACGCAATAGCTGCCGCTGCCTTGCAGCGGCACGCAGTCGTAGTCGCTAGCGGGGTTGTCCGCACCGGCGCCCGCGATGTCGAGCAGGCTCGCACGCAACTGCGCGGTCATGGCGCGGAAATCGCCGTCCCACGAGCCCCAGTCGCGCAGCATCGCTTCTTTGGTCGAGCGCGCGGTGGTGAGCGGCCCCGGCGTCAATAGATACGGTTCGCCGCTCGCAGGCGCGGCGCATGGCAGCGCGCCGGCCGCGGTTGAAGAGGTTGAACGACCGATCGCGCTTTCCATGTGCGGAACTCCGGTATTGCTATGTCGATGCGTGACACAGTACAGACCCGGATGGCATCGGTAAAATCGATATAATCGATGACGGTATCGTCAAAACTTATTGCTCGAAACGAGCGGCGAGGCACACGTGCAATACGCGCAATTGCGGGCGTTTCATGCGGTCGCGGAACACGGCGGGTTTTCGAAAGCGGCACAGGCGTTGTCGCTGACGCAGCCGGCGGTGTCGGACCACGTGCGGCGGCTGGAGCAGGATTACGGCGTCAAGCTGTTCGAACGCGGTCCACGCGGCGTCGAAACCACCGAACTGGGCTTGCGTCTGTTTGCCGTGACGCGCCACATGCTCGGTTGCGAGCGCGACGCGCGGCAACTACTGGAGTCGGCGGGCGGGCTGGAGTCCGGCTCGCTCTCGCTGGCCGCCGATGCGCCCGATCTCGCGGTCACGCTGATCGGCGCGTTTCGCAAGCTGCATCCCGGGATCGTCGTGACGCTGTCGATCGCCAATGCGGCGGACTGCATGCAGCGCGTGCTGGCGAGCGCGGTCGACGCGGCCATTACCGCCGCGCCGCAAGTGCACAGCCGGCTGGAGTCGCGCGTGTTGCGGCGCGACCCGCTGGTGGCGATGGTGCCGGCCGGCGATCCGGTCGCGAAGAAACGCAGGCTGAGCTACGCGGAACTGGTCAAACAGCCGATGATTTTCCGCGAGTCGCAATCGGTCACACAGCAACTGCTCGAAATCGAGCTGGTGCGCGAGTCTTTGCAGGTGGAGCCCGTGATGTACGTGGACGGGCGCGAGGCGTTGGAAGAAGCGGTCGCGCAAGGCCTCGGCGTCGGCGTGATTGCGCGCGCCGAATTCAACGAGTCACGGCGGATCAGGATCATCCCGCTGCAGGATTGCCGGGTGCAGATGATCGAGTCGCTCACGCGGCTCGCCGAGCGGCCGGGGTCGAATCTGCTGGACGCGTTGTTCGCGGTGCAATTGCCGGGCGCGGCTGCGATTGCGGCTGGATGAAAGTGTGAAGTGCCCGGCAGGTGATGACGGGGTTTTGAGGCGAGTCACTTGCCAGGCGTTGTACTTCTCTGCTGCTGTACTGTCAGGCATGCGGTTGCGACCACCGTCCTTTCGCAGGCCGCACCGCACACCATCGCACGACAAACTCGCTCAGCGCGAGCCGCCGCTCGCAATCAGACTCTCGCCCGTCAGCCAGCGCGAATCGTTTGAGGCGAGGAACACGACGACATCCGCGATATCGTCAGGTTGGCCGATGCGTCCGAGCGGCGTCGTGCCGAGCGCCCATGCTTCGAGGTCCGAACCAATGATCCCCGCGCTATGCGCGCCTTCGGTCGCGACCATGCCCGGATTCACGGAATTCACGCGAATCTTGCGCGCACCGAGTTCCTTCGCGAGCACGCCCGTAATGCCGTCCACCGCGCCTTTGGTCGCCGTATACACCGCGCTGCCCGGCGGCGTGATGCGGCTCACCACCGAGCTGACGTTGACGATGCTGCCGCCTTCGCCGAGATGCTTGACCGCCGCCTGCGTGGTCAACAGCAGACCCAGCACGTTCACATTGAAATGCTTGTGGAAGTGCTCTTCGGTGATCTCCTCGATCGGCGAAAACTCATACACGCCCGAGTTGTTGACGAGGATGTCGAGACGGCCATAGGTTTCGACCGCCGTGTCGATGATGCCTTGCGCGTCGGCTGCCTTGGCGACGTCGCCGCCGACCGCGATGGCCTTGCCGCCCGCCGCGGTGATCGCTTCGACGACGCTCTCGGCGCCTGCCTTGCTGGACGCGTAGTTCACTACCACCGATGCGCCCTGCGCCGCCAATGCTTTCGCAATGGCCGCGCCGATGCCTTTCGATCCGCCGGTTACGACCGCGACTTTACCTGTGAGCTTGCTCATGATCATGTCCTTTCAATGGAATTGGCGCCGACGCGCTGTCGCGAACATTCGCGGGATTCACGTCGATGAAGCTGGATTTGCAGTGGCGCTGTCACTGGACACAATGTAGGCATGTCAGCGTGAGGGATAAAGCGGCTGACGGCGAATAGATACGTCGGTTGAACCGAACAATCGGCAATCTAGCTGCAGCGCTTGCGTGCGCATGCGTGCTCGCGAGACGATGGCGGCCCGCATTGCGCGGCCGGCCAGATGATGGCGGAAAATGAACTCAGCGCTTACGTATCAGCGCAATCTGCACGCTGACACTTGCGAGCACCGCCAGCGCACCGAGCGTATCGAGAATGACGTGTAACACGATCTCCCTCCGTTGTCCGTTCCCATTGCATTGTCATTAAACGAATGCACGCGCCATCAATTGAATGCCGAGTCCGAGCAGGCAGATGAAGAACCAGCGGCGAAAGCTCGCCGCGCTGATGAGCCCGCGCACGCGCTGGCCGATCCACATGCCGATCAGCGCCGGTGCGACGGCGGCGAGCGAGACACCCAGCTCGTCGGCAGCAAAGGCATGCTCGCTCGCGAGTCCGATGGCGAGCGCGATGGTCGACACGGTGAACGACAGTCCGAGCGCTTGCACCAGGTCCTCTTTCTTCAGCGCGAGCGACTGCAGATAAGGGACTGCCGGCACGACGAACACGCCGGTGCCCCCCGTGACCACGCCGGTGAGCGCGCCGATCGCCGGTGACAGCCAGCGCTCGTGCCGCGCCGGCACCGAGAAGCGCCACGCCAGCAAGCCGGCCGCCGCATACAGCGTCAACGCGGCGCCGAGTCCGACGGCCGCCCATGCACCGCCAGCCCCCGCAATGAACGACGCCGCCGCGAGCGTGCCGCCGACAATGCCCGCCATCATCGGCCATAAGCGCCTGAGCATCGCGCGCACGCTCGGCCCCGCGAACAGTTGCCAGACGTTCGTGACGAACGACGGCAATAGCAGCAAGGCGGCCGCCTGAGCGGGCAGCATCAGCGTGCCGAGCACGCCCATTGCGACGGTGGGCAGGCCCATGCCGGTCACGCCTTTTACGAAACCGGCCACGACGAAGGTCGCGGCGATCACGCTGGCATGCAGCGCAATCGAACCCGTAAACGGACTCGAAAACGGACTCGAAAACGGACCTGAAAACAAACTTGCGAACCAAGAGATCATCGGCCGATTTTTATTGAAGTGATGTGAGCGATTTTCAATCCCGGCCGCGCAGTCCACAATGCGTAAGATACGTATCGTGACTTAGGCTGAGACTAAGGCTCGATTCCCTCCAGCGTCTCCTGCTCAAACTACACGCTCATGCGCTTTGACCTCATCGATCTCCGGCTCTTCCTGTATGTACTCGACACCGGCAGCATCACGCACGGCGCCGCGCGCGCGAACATGTCGCTGCCCTCGGCCAGCGCCCGGCTGCGCGGCATGGAGGACGCGCTTGGCATGCCGCTGCTCGAACGCGGCCGCCGCGGTGTCGAATCCACGCCGACTGGCGATACGCTCGCGCATCATGCGCGGCTCGTGCTCGGGCAGATCGAAAGGATGCAGGGTGAGCTGGGCGAGCATCAGGAGGGGCGCAAGGCCTGCATCCGCCTGTGGACCAATACCGCCGCCATCACCGAGTTCCTGCCTTCGGCGATCGGCCTCTTTTTGCGCAATCACCCGAACGTGCAGATCGATCTGAAGGAGCGTCAAAGCAGCGAGACAGTCAAGGCCGTGCTCACCGGCGCCGCGGAGATCGGCATCATTTCCGATGCGGTCGAACATGGCGCACTGCAGACGTTTGCGTTTGCCGTCGACAAGCTCGTGCTGATCACGAGCCGCGACGACCCGCTCGCGACGCGCCGGCGTGCCGCGCTCGCGGAGGTGGCCGCGCGCGAATTCATCGGTCTCAGTGCGGACAGCGCATTGCACGCGTATCTCGGCGAGCGCGCTTTGCTGGCCGGTCGGCCTTTAATCTATCGTGCGCACATGCGCACATTCGACGGCATCTGCTGCATGGTCGAACAGGGTGCGGGGGTCGGCATCGTGCCGGCCACGGCGGCGCGGCGCTATCGCGGCACGCCGGGCATTCGCACGATCGAGCTGGCCGAGAGCTGGGCCTCGCGCCAGTTGCTGGTCTGCATGCGCGAGCTGAACGCGATGTCGCGGCTGGAAAAGGCTCTGGTGCGGCATCTGGCTGGGATCTAGCGTTTCGGACGGGGTTTGGCCAATCGCGTTGATATCAGCCACATTTATCCGGTTGGCCATTTTTAATCGATTTGCCTGATTCGACCTAGGTTCTTATTCTTGACGCACGACCGCATGCAACCCATGCGCGCGGCGCCCGCACTGCTCACGACAGTGCGCCTTGCAGCGTTATTTCTTGTCGGCAAATCATGGAAAGAACCACCTTTAACGTACGTGTCGAGAGCGTGCGTGACGAAGCGCACGGCGTGCGCTCGTTCAGCGTCTCGCGTCTGGATGGCCAGCCGTTCGACCACTACGAACCCGGCGCGCACATCGACGTCGTCGGCCCGTCCGGGCTCACGCGGCAATATTCGTTGTGCGGCGACCCCGATCAGCGCGACGCGCATCTGTTTGCGGTGAAACGCGAAGACGCTTCGCGCGGCGGCTCGCGTGCGTTGCATGACGAGGTCACGGTCGGCAGCGAACTGACGATCGGCGCGCCGCGCAACCTGTTCCAGCTTGCGCCCGGCGCCGACGAACATATTCTGGTCGCCGCGGGCATCGGCGTGACGCCGTTGTTGAGCATGGCCTACCGGTTGCTGAAGCAGCGGCAGCGCTTCACGCTGCACTATTTCGCGCGCAGTGCGGAGCATGCGGCGTTCTTGCCGTTGCTCTCGCGCTCGCCGTTCAGCGATCACGTGAAGTTTCACTTCGGCGTAGCGCACGAGCAGCTCGATGCGGTGCTCGGCGATTGTCTGCAAGGCTCGCGTGACGGCACGCATATCTATACCTGCGGGCCCGCGCCTTTCATGGATCGCGTGGTGGCGATCGGCGAAACGCGCGTCGCGCCACACGCAATTCACCTGGAACGTTTTGCGGCGGAGCCGGCTTCCACCGCCGTGAGCGGTGAAGCGGCGTCGCTCGACGCGTTCGACGTGCGGATCGCCAGCAGCGGCGCGACCGTGCGCGTCGACAAGGACACGACCATCGTGGCGGCGCTGGCGTCGATCGGCATCGAAGTGGACACGTCGTGTGGCGAGGGCGTCTGTGGCACCTGCATGATCGACGTGGTGAGCGGCACGCCCGAGCATCGCGACCATTGTCTGAGCAAAGCGGAACGCGCGAGCGGCAAGGTGATCTGCTGCTGTGTGTCGCGCGCGACGTCGCCGGTACTGGTGCTGGATCTTTGAGGTGTTGCGGTCTTGCGCGTGGCGCGCGAAGACCGCATAACCGCATGGTCTGCATTGCGCCATTGCTTGACAGCGGCTTCATGCAATTGCAAAAGGTGCGGCCTTCGCAGCACCTTCCTGAGGCCGGTCTCTCCCTGCTTGTCTTCCTCGACGCTTACCGGTCGTCGTCGCGAATCGACGACGCGTGCCGGCACAGCGCGCGCACTTCGACATCCATATACGGAAACAGCGGCAACTGGCTCAGCACGTCATGCAGATGCGCGGGGCTTTCCACATCGAACACGCTGATATTCGCGTAGCGCCCGGCAATGCGCCATAGGTGCCGCCATACGCCTTCCTGCTGAAGTCGTTGCGACATCGCCTTTTCGTCGGCCTTCAGACGCGCGGCGCGTTCCGCATCCATGTCCTGCGGCAGATTGACGGTCATCTCGACGTGAAACAACATGCTTGTTCTCCTCGGCTAATCGATACCGTGCTCGACGGGTGATCGATACATGATCAATAGGATGATCGGTAATGAAAGACCCTGGCTGACACGGCAAGCCACACGCCGTGCCAGCCAGGGTCGACTGATTCCTGCACGACGTTCAGGCGTCTTCTCTCAAAACGCCGGCGCGTCAAGCCTCGGCGCGCACCCGCTCCACTTCGGCGCCCGGCAGATTGTCGCGTTCGTTAAACAGCGTGAAGTCGAAATCGATCAGGGCGAAGTTGCCTTCCACGCCGTACGGTTTCCCGTCGGCGCCTTCGGCCTGCTTGAGCGCGGGCACGAGGCCGTCGCGCGTCGCAAAAGCGAAGTCGTCCCACAGATACGGATCGCCGTCGATGTTGATCTGCGTCGTCAGCTTGCGGCAACCCGGCGCGGAAACGAAGAAGTGGATATGCGCCGGACGATGCCCGTGACGCCCGAGCTGATCGAGCAGCAATTGCGTCTGACCTTGCGGCGGCACGCTATAGCCGACCGGCACGACGCTGCGGAAGCTGTATTTGCCTTCGGCATCGGTGCGGATCGAGCGGCGCAGGTTGAACGCCGGCTGCGATTTGTCGAAGTACGAGTAATTGCCGAGATGGTTCGCATGCCACACTTCGACCAGCGCATTCGCGAGCGGCTGGCCGTCCTCGCCGAGCACGCGGCCGCGCATCACGAGCGTCTGCCCCGGATCGGTGCCGTCGTCGAGCCGCGCATGGCCGACGGACTCCGGCGCGCCCGCGACATACAACGGACCTTCGATCGTGCGCGGGGTGCCGCCTTCGATTCCGGCCTTCGCTTCCGCTTCGTCCAGACGCAGATCGAGAAAATGTTCGAACCCGAGACCCGCTGCCAGCAAGCCCAGCTCGCCGCTCTTGCCGGCGTCGCCGAGATAGTTCAGCGCGGTCCAGAATTCGTCGGGCTGCACGTCGAGATCTTCGATCGTATAGAACAGGTCCTGCACGATCCGGTTCACGATCTGCCTGGTGCGCGGATTACCTTCGCTGGTGGCGCTGTCGTTGATCTTTTTCAGCAACGTATCGATGGCTTGTTTGTTCATGGGGTATCTCCTTGGTTTGATATTCTGGATCGCTAAATTACTTCGCGGTAACGCTCGCGCCTTTGCGCGTGTCGCGCCGCAGACGGTCGATCTTCTCCCAGTCGAGCGAGATGCCGAGACCCGGACCCTGCGGCAGGTGCAGCGCAAAATTTTCGTAGCGCAGCGGCTCGGTGAGAATTTCTTCGGTCAACAGCAGCGGGCCGAACAGTTCGGTGCCCCACTTCAATTCGCCGAAGGTACTGAAGAGTTGCGCCGACGCGATCGTGCCCACCGCGCCTTCGAGCATCGTGCCGCCATACAGGTCGATATGCGCGGCCGCCGCAATCGCGGCCACCTGCGCGGCGCCGCTCAAGCCGCCCGATTGCGCGATCTTCACCGCGAAGACATCAGCGGCGCGCGCGCTCGCAAGCGCGAATGCATCCGCCGGGCCGTGCAGCGCTTCGTCGGCCATGATCGGCACCTGGGCGAGATCGGTCAGGCGCTTGAGGCCCGCGCGGTTCTCGGCGGCGATCGGCTGTTCGATCAGCGCGACGCCGGCGTCGGCGAAACGGCGGCCCGCCCAGATCGCCTCCGATTCGGTCCATGCCTGGTTCACGTCGACCCGCACTTCACCGCGTCCTTCGAGCGCTTTCCCGATCGCGACCACATGCGCGACGTCGTCGGCCACCGCGCGCGAACCGATCTTCAGCTTGAACACACGATGGCGTTTTGTCTCGTACACGTGCTCGGCTTCGTCGATATCACGGTTCGTGTCGCCGCTCGCGAGCGTCCATGCGACATCCACCGATTCGCGTACGCGGCCGCCGAACAACTCCGACAACGGCACGCCCACGCGTTGCGCCTGCGCGTCGAACAACGCGGTTTCGAGCGCGGACTTCGCAAAGCGGTTGCCTTGAAACAGTTCGCGCAGTGTCGCCATCGCGGCGCCGGGGCGGGTTGCGTCCATGCCTTTGAGCAACGGCGCGAAATACGTGTCGATGTTGACCTTGATGCTCTCCGGGC
Source organism: Paraburkholderia fynbosensis (assembly GCF_902859935.1). Taxonomy (GTDB): domain Bacteria; phylum Pseudomonadota; class Gammaproteobacteria; order Burkholderiales; family Burkholderiaceae; genus Paraburkholderia; species Paraburkholderia fynbosensis. Next base: position 53,550 of record NZ_CADIKI010000001.1, on the reverse strand, counting down.
TCTCCTCGCCATACGCGAGGCCACCGATCGTGGTGCCCTCGCCCACGCCGACCACGCCGTCCGCGCAACGGATGCGCACCAGCACGAGCGTCTGGCAGTTCATCGTTGCGACCGAGAGGCGGTGCGCACGGATCGTCGGTACGTCGACGAGAATCGTCTCCACGCTCTCGATCTTCACGGGTGTTGCTGTCATTCGTTGCCCTCCTGGACGGCCTTAATCGGGAGCCCCATATTAGAAACAAACCCGCAAAGCAGTCCAACACCCATTCAGACTATTTGCATACTCTGGCGGTATGGAAGGCGGAACGGATTCGAACGATGTGACGCAGCTCACGGCAGGCCCAGCACACGAACCCTCTACTACCTTCGGCGGCTGTGCACTATTCTTTCAGATAGATAACGAAAGGCGACGTCCATCCCTCTCATGCGCAACCGCGCTTAGACGGTAAATAGCCAACTCATGCTATCCGACCCATCCACTGCCGCTGCCGGGCATCCCGCGAACCGCGCGCAAGGATGGCTGCGCTGGCTCCCCGGACTCGTGATGCTGAAGGGGTATCAGATCAGCCGGCTGCCGAAGGACGTGGCGGCGGGACTCGTCCTGACGACGATGCTGGTGCCGGTCGGCATCGCCTATGCGGAGGCGTCCGGCGTCCCTGGTGTCGTCGGTCTGTACGCGACGATCGTTCCGCTGCTCGCCTATGCGCTCTTCGGTCCGAGCCGGATTCTCGTCGTGGGTCCGGACTCCGCGCTCGCGGCGCCGATCCTCGCGGTCGTCGTGACGCTGGCCATGGGCGATCCGTCGCGCGCGATGGCGGTGGCCAGTATGCTGGCGATCGTCTCCGGCGTGTTCTGCATCGTCATGGGACTGCTGCACCTCGGCTTCATCACCGAACTGCTGTCCAAGCCCATTCGATACGGCTATATGAACGGCATCGCGATTACCGTCCTGATCAGCCAGTTGCCGCGGCTCTTCGGCGTCTCCGGCAACGGCAACGGTTCTCTGGCCATCCTGTTGAACCTGACACACGCCATCGTCGCCGGGCAAACCAACTGGTACAGCCTCGCGGTCGGTGCGGGCAGTCTCGCCCTGGTCCTGCTGCTCAAACGTTTCGACAAGCTGCCCGGCATTCTGATCGCCGTGGTGCTGGCGACGCTATGCGTCTACCTGTTCGAACTCGACAGCGCCGGCGTCAAAGTGCTCGGCAAAATCCCGCAAGGCTTGCCCGCTTTCGTCCTGCCATGGGCCAGCGGCGCCGACCCGGTCAAGATCCTGCTCGGCGGATGCGCCGTGGCGTTGATCTCGTTTGCCGACACCAGCGTGCTGTCGCGCACCTTCGCCGCACGGCTTCACAGTCGCGTCGATCCGAATCAGGAGATGGTGGGCCTCGGTGCGGCCAACCTCGCGGCAGGTTTTTTCCAGGGGTTTCCGATCAGCAGCAGCGCCTCGCGCACGCCAGTGGCCGAAGCGGCGGGCGCGCGCACGCAAGTGACCGGCGTCGTCGGCGCGCTGGCCGTCGCTGCGCTGCTGCTGGCGGCGCCCAATCTGATGCGCTATCTGCCCAACAGCGCGCTTGCCGCGGTCGTGATTGCCGCAGCGCTCGGCCTGTTCGAAGTGACGGACCTCAAGCGCATCTATCGCATCCAGCAGTGGGAGTTCTGGCTCTCGCTCGCGTGCTTCGCCGGCGTCGCGGTATTCGGCGCGATTCCTGGCATCTGTCTCGCGGTGGCGATCGCGATCATCGAATTTCTCTGGGACGGCTGGCGGCCTCATTACGCGGTTCTCGGTCACGTGGACGGTTTGCGCGGATACCATGACATCAAGCGCTATCCGCATGCCGCGCGGCCCGCGGGGCTTCTGCTGTTTCGCTGGGATGCGCCGCTGTTTTTCGCCAACGCGGAGCTGTTTCAGGATCGGCTTCTGGAAGCGGTCGACGCCTATCCTTCGCCGGTTCGCCGGGTCGTCGTCGCGGCGGAGCCGGTGACGAGCGTCGACGTCACTTCGGCCGACATGCTGCGGGAACTGAGCCGGATTCTCGGCGAGCGCGGCATCAGGCTGCATTTCGCCGAGATGAAGGATCCGGTGCGCGACAAGCTGATCCGCTTCGAGCTGACGGATGTGATTGGCGAGCGCCACTTCCATCCCACGGTGGGCAGTGCGGTCGACGACTACCTGAAGGAATCCGGCGCCGCCACAGATGAACATGGCACGGGGCCGCAGCGGCCATGAGCGGCGTACCTGGCCGCTCATGACATACGCGAACGTTGACCATACCCGCCCGCCTGAACTAACCTGCGCCTTCGCCGCACGGGCTGTGACGTGCTCGGGAACGTTCGAGATCAATAAGAAAACCAGTACCTTAGGGGTCTGCATGGAACTTCGCCAACTCCGCTATTTCATCGCGGTTGCGGAAGAAATGAACATCACGCGGGCCGCCAGTCGCCTGCACATGACGCAGCCGCCGCTAAGCCGGCAGATTCAGCAGATCGAGGAAAGTGTCGGCCTGCCGCTGTTCGAACGCGGGTCGCGGCCGCTGCGTCTGACCGAAGCCGGCCGCATCTTCTACACGCAGGCGAAGCGCCTCGTCGACGAAGCCGACGAACTCGCGCCGCTCACGCGCCGGCTCGCGCAACTGGCCGAGCGCATCGTGATCGGCTTCGTCCCCTCCACGCTGTACGGCGCGCTGCCCGCCGTGATCCGCGCGTTTCGCGAGGCCGCGCCGCATATCGAGTTGTCGCTGATAGAGATGTTCACGATCGAGCAACTGGCCGCGCTCAAAGGCGGCCGTATCGACGTCGGCTTCGGCCGCCTGCGTTTCGACGACGCGCAACTGGCGCGCGAGGTGCTCGTCGAAGAACGGATGATTGCGGCGCTGCCGCAAGACCATCCGCTTGCGCGGCAAAAGAAGCCGCTGACCCTCGCCGCGCTCGCCCAGGAAACGTTGATCGTCTATCCGAGCACGCCGCGGCCGAGCTATGCCGACCAGCAGCTCTCGGCGCTGCACGATCACGCGCTGGAGCCGAAGGCGATTCACGAAGTGCGGGAATTGCAGACCGCGCTCGGTCTGGTCGCGGCGCAAGTAGGCGTATGCCTCGTGCCGGAAAGCGTGGAAGGTTTGCGCGCGCATGGCGTCGTGTACCGGCCGGTTCCGGCGGCCAGCATCGCCTCGCCGATCATCATGAGCCGCCGTTTGCAGGACGAATCACCCGCCACCACGCTGATGTGTTCGCTCGCGCGCGGGCTCTTCAAACGGACGTGATGCCGCAACGGCGTCAGAGCTCGTCGAAGCGCCGCACGATGTCCGCCATCAGGGTGCGCAGCCACACGTTGCCCTCGTCCTGGTCGAAATGCTCGTGCCAATGCATCGTGACCGCCGCGACCGGCAGGCTCACCGGCAACTCGTAGATCTGAAAGCCGCCGCCGCGGTTGAAAATCTGCGCGAGGCGGCGCGGCAGCGTCGCGAACAGATCGGTCACGGCGAGCACGCTCGGCAGCGCGACGAAATGCGGTAGTTCCAGCGCGATATGACGCCCGACACCTTGGGCGCGGAACTCGTCGTCGAGCGCATGATGGCTGTGCTCGACCGACGTGATCTGCACGTGCGAGGCCTCCAGAAACGCCTTCAGACCCAGCTCCTTCGCGCGCGGCAAGCCGCGCCGCTTGCGCGTCATGCATACATAGGTTTCCTCGAACAATGCCTGATGGCGCGTGCGCGCGGTCAGCGTGGGCAGATTGCCGATGGCGAAATCGAGCCGGCTCGAGCGCAACGCGTCTTCGATTTCTTCGACCGGCAACGGCTCGATGCGCAATCTCACGCGCGGCGCCTGCTGGTGCACGACTTCGCAGATCGGCGGCAGATAGGCCAGTTCACCCGCGTCCGAGAGCGACAGCCGGAACGTGCGCGTGCTCACCGCCGGATCGAAATGCTCTGCGTAACGCAGCGCCTCGCGCACCGTGTCGAGCGCGCGCGACACGATCGCCGACAACTCGAGCGCGATCGGCGTCGGCTGCATGCCGACGCGCGTGCGGATGAACAGCGGATCGTCGAACAGCGTGCGCAAGCGCCCCAGCGAATAACTGATGGCCGGCTGTGACAGCGCGAGCCGCTGACCGGCCCGCGTGAGACTGCGCTCTTCGACGATCGCCTGAAAAACGCGCAGCAGGTTGAGGTCGACGTGGTCCAGCGAATTCATCGAGATATCCATGCGGTTGATCTTAGTTTTCATTTTAGATCAATTTGACGCATATCAGTCACTCGGCGAGACTTTGCTCATCGACCACACCCCCACTACACCGTCATGAGCGAATCCTCATATCAGACCGTCGATGCGAGCGCGCTGTACCAGCGCGCGCAGTCCGACCGCGTGGCCCCGTCGCTGTACTACGACCCGGCGGTCTTTGAAACCGAACTCGAGCGCATTTTCTACAAGACGTGGATCTGGGTCGCGCACGAGAGCGAACTGCCGAACCCCGGCGACTTCCGCACCACGACGATCGGCCGCCAGCCGGTGATCGTCGTGCGCGACAAGAGCGGCGCAGTCAACGTGCTACAGAACCGCTGCCGGCATCGCGGTGCCACCGTGTGCGAACAGCACAAGGGCAACGCGAAAGGCTTCACGTGCCCGTATCACAGTTGGACCTACGGCCTCGACGGCGCCTTGCGCGCACTGCCGTATGGCGACGGCTATGAAGGCGTGATCGACAAGACGGAGTTGCCGCTTGCCCGCCTGCGTGTGGGAATCTATCAAGGTTTGATATTTGCGAGCTTCAATCAGGAGATCGAGCCGCTCGAAGATTTTCTCGGCGGCGCGAAACCCTGGATCGATCTGTTCATGAAGCAGGGCGCGGGCTATCCGATCAAGGCCAACGGCGAACACCGTTTCCGCTTCAACGGCAACTGGAAGATTCAGCTCGAGAACACCACGGACCTCTATCACTTCCCGGTAGTCCACAAATCGTGGATGAAATCGATCGACGATGAAACTGCCGCCGCGATCACCAGTTTCATGACCAGCGACGATGCGTTCTGCCGCTCGCTCGGCAACGGCCATAGCCTCGCGGTACTGGTGCCCGAACTCGTCGATCTGGACAAGGATGATGGCGCGCCGATCCCCGAGCGCTTCGAGGCGCTCGCCGCGTCGCTCGGCAAAGATCACGCGCCCGAGGAGGTGCGCCGCATCGTGCGCTCGCTGATGGGCGTCGGCTTCAACCTGAACCTGTTTCCGAATCTCGCGTTGTCGATGGCGTTTTTCCGCGTGCTGCGGCCCATCTCCGCGCACGAAACCGAAATTCGTCACGTCGCGCTCGCGATGGATGGCGGCCCGGACGAAGCGAACCGTGTGCGTCTGCGTATTCACGAACACTTCCAGGGCCCGTTCGGTTTCGGCAGCCCCGACGACGCCGAAGCCTGGGAGCGCGTGCAGCGCGGCTCGCACGCCGGCCCCGATCTGCCGATCCTCGTGAACCGCGGCCTGAATCGCGAGCACACTGCGCCGAACGGCGAAAAGACCGCACACGCCACCGACGAAACCGGCATGCGCGCAGCGTACGCGCAATGGCGCACGATGATGGAGCAAGCATGATGGACGACCGCAACACCCTGTTCTCGCAGAAGATCTTCGCCGACGCGATCGAACTCATCTGGCGCGAAGCCGAACTGCTCGATCGCAAGGACTATCGCGAATGGCTGACGCTGTGGGACCCGGCGGGCTTCTACGTGGTGCCGATCGAGCCCGACGCCACCGACTTCGCCGCCACGCTGAATTACGCGTATGACGATCAGGACATGCGCGAAAAACGCGTGCAACGGATGACGTCCGGCTATTCGGCGTCGGCGAGCGACGCCGCGCGCACCGTGCGCACGGTCTCGCGCTTCACGCTCACGAGCGACGCCAGCGATGAAGTCACGGTGAACTCGGCGCAAGTGACCGTCGCGTACAAACGCGGCAAGGCGACGCTGTTCGCGGCGGACCTCACGCATCGGATCGGCTTCGCGAGCGGCGAGCCGCGCATCGTTCAGAAGGTGATCCGTCTGATCGATTCGACCGACGCGTTGAGCGCGATCGGCTTCCTGCTGTGATCGCCAAACCGTGATCGGCGAACCTGCGAACCCGTGAGCGTAGCGAAACGATGCCTACACTAGAAGTCTATCTACCGGCTGGACACGCGCCGGCGCGCAAGGCGCAACTGATCGCGAGTCTCACGCAGGCCACGGTCGACGCGATCGGCGCGCCTGCCGAAGCGGTGCGGATTCTGCTGAGCGAATTGCCGCCGCACGACATCGGCGTAGGCGGCGTCAGCGCGAGCAACGCCCCTGATGCACGCACCGCACTGCCAAGCATCATTGCGATTCTGATAGCTGGCCGCACGCCCGCGCAAAAGGCCGCATTGATCGCCGCGCTCAGCGAGAGCGCCGCGAACCTGCTCGATGCGCCACTGGCGGCCGCCCGCGTGATGATCAAGGACATACCGGCTACCGACTTCGGCATCGGCGGCCAGAGCGCGAAGTCACTCGGGCGCTAGCGCCCTTTCCCGCCCCCACGATACCGCGACAATAGCGAGCACGACGATGCAAAACGATACGTTTTCCCCCACGGCCGGATCGCCTCCCGCGTCCGCGATGCCGGCTACTTCGCGGACCTTGCGGCGAATCATCGTCGCCTCCGTGATCGGCAATGCGCTCGAATGGTACGACTTCTTTCTGTACGGCACGGCCGCCGCGCTGATCTTCGGGCCGCTGTTTTTCCCGCTGCACGGCGATCCGCTGCTCGGCACGCTCGCCGCATTCGCGGGCTTCGCGATCGGCTTTCTCGCGCGGCCGCTGGGCGGCGTCGTGTTCGGCCACATCGGCGATCGGCATGGGCGCAAAGGCGCGCTGGTCGTCACGCTGATGATGATGGGCATGGCGACCTTCGGCATCGGCCTCTTACCGACGTTCTCGCAGGTCGGCTTTCTCGCGCCCGTCGCACTCGTGTGTCTGCGGATCGTGCAAGGCATCGCGTCCGGCGGCGAATGGGGCGGCGGTGTGCTGCTGATCAGCGAAAGCGCACCGGCCAACCGGCGCGGCTACTACGCGTCGTTCAGTCAATTGGGCGTGGCCGGCGGTTTCGTGCTGTCGGCGGCGGCGTTCTATCTGGTGCAGCGGCTGCCGCTCGAAAGCTTCATGTCGTGGGGTTGGCGCGTGCCGTTTCTCGCGAGCGTGCTGATCTTCGGTGTCGGTGTGTATATTCGCCGGCGCTTGCCCGAAAGCCGCGACTTCGCCGCCGCCAAACCGAAGCACATGCCGGTGCTGACCGTGCTGCGCAATCATCCGAAGCAGGTGTTGCAGGCGATGGGGCTGCGCGTCGCGGAAAACGGCGGCACGTATATCTTTCTGTCGTTCGTGCTGGTGTATGGCAAGAGTGTCGGCGTGCCGGTTTCGGTGATGCTCGGCGGCGTGATGATCGCGATGCTGCTCGAACTCGTGACGATCGTGCTGTGGGGCCGGCTCTCGGACGTGATCGGGCGGCGCCCCGTGTATATGATCGGCGCACTCGGCCTCGTGGTGATCGCGTTTCCGGCCTTCTGGCTGATCGACACGCATCAGCCGCTCTATGTTTTCCTGTCGCTCGCGCTGGGCCTGCCGTTCTGCCACGCCGCGATGATCGGCACGCAGCCCGCGCTGATGGGCGAACTGTTCCCGACCGAAGTGCGCTACTCGGGCATGGCGCTCGGCCACGAAATCGCGTCGGTGTTCTCCGGCGGACTCGCGCCGCTGGTCGCGACCGCACTGTATGCGCAGGTCCGGGCGCCGTGGCCCGTTGCGTTGATGCTGATCGGCTTCGGCCTGATTACCGCGCTGACGCTCATGACCATTCCGAAGAACACGCACGCCACGCATGGTTAAGCCGCGCTCAGGCGGCTGGCGCAAGCGCGAACGGCAATGTGAAGCTGCATTCGAGTCCGCCGTGCGGCGCCGGCTTCGCCCAGATCTCGCCGCCGTGCCGCGTGACGATGTTCTTGCACAGCGACAGGCCGATGCCGTTGCCACCCGCTTTCGACGACGAGAAGCCGTCGAAGAGGCGCCCATACGCATCGGCGGACACACCGGGCCCGTTGTCGATCACCTGGACCAGTGCGTGTTTGCCGCGCAGTTGAGTGACAAGGCGCAATTCGCTCTTTCGCGGCGGTGTCGGGGCCGCCTGCGTGCCTTGGCCCAGCGCGTCGATCGCATTGAACGCGAGATTGAGCAGCACCTGGCCGATCAGCACGCGCTCGACATACACCGGCAACGGCTCGCTCGCCTGATCGATCGTGACCGTCACGCCCGCTTCGCGCGCGCGCAATTCGATGAAGTAAGCGGCGTCCGCGAGCACCTCGCGCAAGTCCGCGTGCGTTTCGCTCGGCTCGCGCCTCGCGATGTAATCGCGCACGCTGCGGATGATCAACGCCGCGTGCTCCGCCTGACGATCGGCGCTTCGCAGCCCCCACACGGCATCGTCGAGCGAACCAGGTTGCGCGAGACGGCGAATCGCCCCTTCGATGAAGTTGCGCACCGCCGCGAGCGGCTGGCTCAACTCATGAGCGATCGCGGTCGCCATCTCGCCCATGGCGTTGTAACGCCCCGCATATTCGAGCAGACGCGCTTCGTTGCGGCGTGCCTCTTCGAGCGCGACCTCGTCGGTCACGTCGCGAAAGTGCAGCAGGCGGCCATTGAGGTCGTCTTCGATCTCGATGCGCCGGCACGTAATGCGCAGCCAGCCCGGCGTGCCGTCGCGGCGCGTAATCCGGTAACGCTGCGGCGCCGACGGCTGGATGCGCGGCGCGGCAGCGAGCTGCGCGAGCAGACGGTCGCGATCCGCCGCGCTGCAATAGTCGAGCAGGTCGCCCATCGGCGCGCCTTCTTCGAGACCGAGCACGCGCCGTCCGGACTCGCTGACGAATTCCACGACGCCTGCGGGCGTCAGCACCGCGACGCCTTCGCCGAGATCCTGCATGAATTCGCGCAGCCGCGATTCGTAGCGCCGCAACGTCTGCTTGAGCGTGTCCTCCGCGCTGATGTCGCGGAACTGCACCATCACGACCGGGCGCCCGGCGAGCGGCACATAGGTGGCAATTGCTTCGGACAACATATCGGCGCCGCTGCGCGAACGGTAGCACCACTCGTAGACCTGCGGGCCCTCGGTGATCGACCGGTCCATCGCGCCCACGCCGATCTCGCGCCGGTACTTCGGCACCGGGCGCGTCATGTCCTTCGCTTTAAGCGGCAACAGTTCGTCGAGCGTGAAGCCGAGCGCCTCGCACGCCGCGCGATTGGCCCACACGATCGCCTTGGTCTCGGCGTCGTGCAGCAGCACGCACAGCGTCAGCGCGTCGAGCAGGCGGTGAAAATCGGCTTCGGCGGGGAAATTCATCGGGCGTGGCGGCACACAGGTTCAATCGGGTCTGTGCAGAAACATAACACCAGTACCCGCAATCCGTATCTGAAGATTTCTTTAGACGCCCCCGGCACGTTACCTAAAAGCGCGCCCCGCATCCCAATTGAAGCGTTCTTTTTGCGTTCCTAGACTGGCCTCACCGTGCACGGCGCGTCGTTTTCGACCACACCGTGCGCCCTATTCCCGTCGATATCGAATCAAGGAGAAGCCCCCATGTCCGCCACCGCCATCGCCGTCGAGTCCGCCCCCTGCCCCGCGTCGATGAGCGCGCGCCTGCCGCTCGCCGACGTGATCGCCGAGATCGCCGCGCGCCGCGACGAATTCGACCGGCTTTCGCATGTGCCGCGCGACGTGATCGCCAGCCTCAAGCGCGCGGGCATCTATCGGGCGGCCACGCCGCGGCGCTTCGGCGGCGATGCGCTCGCGCCCACCGCGTTTCTCGACATGATCGAACGGATTGCGGCGGCCGATGGTTCGGCCGCGTGGGTCGCGAGCTTCGGCTCGGCCAATGTCTATCTGGCAGCACTACCGCTTCAGACCCAGGCGCAGATTTACGCCGACGGACCCGACCAGGTGTTCGCGGGCGGCCTCTTTCCGGTGCAATCCGCGCAGCCAGCGGACGGCGGCTGGCGCGTGAACGGCACGTGGAAATTCGCGAGCGGCTGCAAGGGTGCGGACTGGCTCGGTGTGGGCATCGGCACCGGCGGCGCGGGCGCACCCGGCAAACCACGCACAGCCGTGTTCCGTGCACATCAGGTGGAGATCGTCGAGAACTGGGATGTAGTCGGCATGCAAGGCACCGGCAGCCACGACCTGCGCGTGCACGACCAGTTCGTCGCCGATGCGTGGACCTTCGTGCGCGGCGGCGAACCGTGCGTGGACGAACCGCTGTATCGCTACCCGACCATCGCCTATGCGGCGCAGGTGCTCGCCGTGGTCAACCTTGGGCTGGCCCGCGCCGCGCTCGATGTCGCCAATCAGATGGCGGGCGGGCGCAAGACCACGACCGGCGCGCCGCAACTCGCCGACCGCGCGTACTACCGCATCGAACTCGCGAAAGCCGAGGCGCAATTGCGTTCGGCCCGCGCGTTCTTCTACGACACCACCGATCAGGTCTGGCAATCGATCCTCGCCGGCACACCCGTCACCGCCGATCAGGTCAGCCTGCTGCGTCTTGCGGCCACGCAGATCGCGCGCGAAGGCGCCGAGGTCGTGCAGCGCGCATACCGGCTCGGCGGCACGATGGCGATCTATCGCTCGCATCCGTTACAGCGGCTGTTGCGCGACTCGATGGTCGTCACGCAGCACGCGTTTCTGGGTGAGGGCAACTATGACGGCGCCGGTGCGGTGTTCGTCGGCGTGCCGCCGATTGCCGGCTATCTCTGAGCGGCCTGCGGGACCCGGCGCGCTGCGTGAAGTGACCCGAGCACTTTTTGCTTTGCCTCTGTTCACACGTTTTTCAAGGAGAACCTACTCATGTCCAACTCGACCGGCAATCCGGCGCTGCCGCTACGCGTTCTGTTCTGCTGCGGCGTCACGCAGAATTTCTTCGATCTGCCCCGCGAGCAGATCGGCACGGTGTGGCAGGCCTACGGCAAGATGCTGGCCGCGATCGAAGCGATGGAAGGCGTCGAGGTGCTCGGCATCATGGACGATGACCGCCTCACCGTCGGCCACGCGGACAACTCGCCGTGGACCTTCTACATCATGGCCGACGTGCGCGACTTCGACACGACGGTCGCCGTGTGCAATCTGTATCGCACGACGCCGGTCGGCGAATACAATCTGTGGCGCTACGGCAAGATCGAAGCGCGCGTCGGACGCGCGTTGCAAGTGCCGCCGCAGCACGCGAACGCATCGTGAACATGACGGAGCGCGAGGCAATGGAGACGAACCCCGATACGCTGCGCGCGCTGAGCGAGCGGCTCGCCGCGCTCGAAGCCGAAACGGCGGTGCGCGGCACGATGGCGCGCTATATGGCGCTATGCGATGTGCCGTGCGGCGCGCTCGAAGGCGAGACGCTCGCCGCGCTGTTTGCCGACGATGCCGTCTGGGAAGGCATCGGCCCACAGTACGCCAACAAGTTCGGACGCCTGAAGGGTCGTGCGGCGATCGTCGCGATGCTGTCGCGCTACCTGCCGCCGTCGCCGCATTTCTCGGTGAACGTGCACTTCCTCACGTCGGAAACGATTGCGGTGCGCGGCGCTGCCGCGAAGGGCCGCTGGATCATGCTGCAGGCGTCGGGCTATGTCGATGCGCCGGCGGAGCTGATCTCGGCGCGTCTCGAAGTGGATTTCGCGCCGGCGGACAATGGCCGCGACTGGCTCATCACTCACTTTCGCACCGAGCGCCTCTTCGATGCGCCGTGGCAAGTCAATGCAAGGACATCGAACCCATGAACGAGTTTATCCAGACCTTGTCGTTGGGCGGCACAGGGCCGTCGATCGCGATCAAGGACACGATCGATATCGCCGGCTACGCCACCACGGCCGCAAGCCGTGCGCTGGCCGACACGGCGCCCGCGGCAGAGCATGCGGAGGTCGTCGCGCGTTTGCTCGCGGCCGGCTGGCGCGTCGTCGGCAAAGCGAACATGCATGAACTCGCGTTCGGCATGACCGGTATCAACGACTACACCGGCACACCGCAAAATCCGCAGGACGCTACGCGTATTCCGGGCGGATCGTCGAGCGGTTCGGCAGCGGCGGTCGGCCTGAAACTCGCGGATGCCGCGCTCGGCACCGACACCGGCGGCTCGATTCGCGGGCCCGCCGCGTGCTGCGGCGTGGCCGGTCTTAAGCCGACGTTCGGCCGTGTGTCGCGGCGCGGCGTGGCGCCGCGTGAATCGTCGCTCGATTGCGTCGGGCCGTTTGCGCGCGAGATGTCGACGCTGGTGGCCGTGATGCAGGCGATCACCGCCGACTTCGACATGCATGCCGCGCGCGCGTGGCAAGGGGGGTGCAAAGTCGGCATCGTGCAGGCCGATGCGATGCCCGAGATCGGCGCAGCGGTCGCGCGAGCGGCCGACGTGGCCGGTTGCACTGCGCACGCGCTACGGCTCGACGGGCTGTCGGCCGCGTTCGATGCGGGCCTTGCGGTCATCAATGTGGAGACATCGCGCGCACTCGGTCATCTGCTCGAAACCGGCAAGCTCGGCGCCGATCTCGACGCACGGCTGCGCGCCGCGGCGAACACCACCGCCGCGCAACTCGACGCGGCGCAACACGTCCGCCGGCAATTCACGGCGGCCGTCGATCATGCGCTCGATAACGTCGACGTGCTGATTCTGCCGACGCTGCCCGCTCTGCCCATCACACTCGACGAGGCGCGCGGCGGCGCGTCGGTCATCGCGATGTCGAAGCTGATCCGGCCGTTCAACCTGAGCGGCCATCCCGCGTTGAGTTTGCCGCTGCCGCTCGCGGGTTCGCCGCTGAAGGCCGGTTTGCAGATCGTCGGTCGCAAAGGACAGGACGAACAGGTGTGCGCGATTGCCGCGCGTTTCGAGGCCGCGCTTGCCGCCTGATCCTGCCGCCTGAATGCGATCGGGATCGGGCAAGGCCTGAACGACATCAGGTGACGCATGCTGCCGCGTGTCATGGCGGCGCGTCGTGTCCGCTCTCGCTTGTCGCTTACTAACGGAGTCGAAGTCATGCAGAAAAGAGTCGTACTCGTCACAGGCGCCGCACGCGGGCTGGGCGCCGCGATTGCCGCGCGTTTTCACGCGGCGGGCTATGCGGTCGCGATCGGCGACATCGCGTTCGCCGCCGCGCAAGCGCTGGCGCGCGATCTGAGCGCCGACGGGTCCAGCGCGTTCGCGCTGCATCTGGACGTCACCGCGAAGACCGCGTTCGAAGCCGCGCGCGATGCGATCCTCCAGCGCTGGGGGCGCGTGGACGCGTTGGTCAACAACGCGGGCGCATCCAAAGTCGTCCCCGTGATGGAGATTACCGCCGAGCAGTTCGATCAGGTGATCGACGTCAATCTGCGCAGTGTGCTGTTCGGCTGTCAGGTGTTCGGCCAGCATTTCGCCGATGTCGGCCACGGGCGCATCGTCAACATCGCGTCGCTGGCGGGACAGAACGGCGGCTCGGCGACCGGCGCGCATTACGCGGCGGCCAAGGGCGGCGTGATTACGCTCACCAAGGTGTTTGCGCGCGACCTCGGCGCGGCCGGTGTGACCGTCAACGCCATTTCGCCGGGTCCGATGGACCTGCCGATCGTGCACGAAAGCGTCGCGCCGGAGAAGCTCAAAGCGGTGATCGCCAATATTCCCGCAGGCCGTTTGGGCTCGGCTGAGTACGTCGCCGATGTGGCGGTGATGCTCGCCGCGGAGAATGCCTACTTTGCAAACGGCGCGTGCTGGGATGTGAACGGCGGGTTGTTCATGCGGTGACGGTGAGGACGGTCGATGCGTGCGGTGCGCGCGGTGCCGTTTAGCACGCGTAGATGTGCCGGCATGGTGTGTCTTACGACGCGCCGTCCGGGTGTACCTTCTCGCGCCGCGTGTGCTTGCCCTTGCGTTCGCGTTACCCGACGCTGTTGACTATGCGTTCGCGGCACACTGAACGCGCACCTCGCCGCTTGCATCCGAACGTCGCACCCGCTGCCTCGCCATCGCACTCACGCTGTCAGCCAGCCGCCCCGTCCTCTTCCCACACCGCCATCACTTCGCGCACCAGCATCGCGATCGAAGCCGCGCCGAGTTTGTCCTTGATGCTCGCGCGATGCACGTCGACCGTTTTCACGCTGATCGACAGATCACTCGCGATGCGTTTGCTGCCTTTGCCGTCGATCACCCCGCGCAGCACTTCCATTTCGCGCGCGGTCAGCGACTCGATCCGTTTGCGCAACTCGCGCTGCTTCTGACCGGCGACGTGCCGCTGCGCGGCGAGCTTCAACGCATGTTGCACGCGATCGAGCATCTGCTGCGAGTTATAGGGCTTTTCGACGAAATCGATCGCGCCGTTCTGCAACGCGCGCACGGACATCGGAATGTCGCCGTGGCCACTGACGAAAATGATCGGCAAGGTGGCGTCGCGCCGGTTCAGCTCCGCTTGCACATCGAAGCCGCTTTGTTCCGGCATGCGCACGTCGAGCACCAGGCACGCGGGAATCGCCGGATCGAACGCGGCGAGAAACTCGCTCGCATTGGCGAAGCCCGCCGACTTCACACCGACCGATTCGAGCAGCCATGCGAGCGACGTGCGCATGCCGCCGTCGTCGTCGACGATGTAGACGACCGGTGCGGGGGCGGGAACGGAGTGCGGCGAGTGAGGCATGGAAGGCGTGGGAGCAGTTCGTGATGGAGCGATTCGGGACGTGTTGCGCGAGCCATCATAGCCAGCGAAAAAAGCCGTGCAAAGTGCTAGTTACCCTGAAATTCCACCTGAATCGGCGCTGACGACCCACGCACGCACTCGCCGTTCGAATCAAATGTGCACCAGGGCACAGAGGACGCATGAGGCATTGGGGAAAACTTTAGACACGTTGGGAAAGACGCCCACCTGCGCACCGCGCGTGCGGATTTTTTTCCGGATCCGGATTGATTACGCTTCAGTCCAGATCAGCGCCCACGAGGCCGCGCCCCCAAGGAACCGAGATCATGACCACGACCCCGCCCCCGCTCGCGAGCGCCGACTGCGACGCCCACCTCAATGAGAAGCAGCAATTCCGTCAGGCGATGGCGCATCTATGCGCGGCCGTCAACGTCATCACGACCGCCGGTCCGCATGGACGTTGCGGCGTCACCGCGAGCGCAGTGTGCTCCGTTACCGATACGCCGCCCACGCTGCTCGTCTGCCTGAACCGTTCGAGCGCGATGCACGCGACCTTCGAAGGCAACCGGCATGTCTGCGTCAACGTCCTGCCCGGCGAGCACGAGCTGCTCGCGCGCCACTTCGCAGGGATGACCCAGGTGCCGATGGAAGAACGCTTCGGCTGGCCGATCTGGGACGACGGCGCACACGGCGTACCGGTGCTGCGCGATGCGCTCGCGAGCCTGCAAGGCGAGATCGTCGATCTGAAGGAAGTCGGCTCGCACTCGGTGATGTTCGTGAAGACGACGCGTATCAGCGTGCGCGCCGATGGAGACGGACTCATCTATTTCGATCGCAATTTCCATCGCATCAAACGGGTTGCGTCGTGTTGAACGGGTGAACGGGCGGCTGGGTGTAGTGGCCTGCTCCGCTCCGCTGTGATCTGAATGCGAACGCATCCGCGCCTCTGGAGCGGCGCCATGTCGCCCGACAACAAAGCCGCCGGCGTCATCGACATTTACGCTTAGGAACTCGAATGTTCCAGTAGAAACGCAACCGGCGAGCCATGCGCCCCGCACGGTCAATAGAGCAAACTGCCGACGGCAAACCGGCCGCGGACAGTGGACAATGTGTTCATCCGGCTTCAGCCTCGGAGTGTCCATGAAAGCTCAGCGTCGGCGTCCCCCGCAGTTTCCCGGCGAGCAGCCGCATGCCGAATGGCGCGATCACACGCTGCCATTCGTGATCGTGGCCACGCTCGTCGTGCTGGCGATCACGCTGGTGATCTGGGTGGTCGATCCGGCGCCGCCAAAAACCATCACGATGAGCGCGGGCCCGCGCGACAGTTCGTTTCTCGTCACCGCGAATCAGTACAGAAAAATCCTCGCCCGCAACGGCGTGCGGCTGAACGTGCTGGAGTCCGATGGTTCAGTGCAGAACCTGCAACGACTGCTCGATCCGAAACAGCATGTCGATATCGCGCTCGTGCAAGGCGGTGTCGCCAGCGGGGTCGACACGTCCTCGCTGATGTCGCTCGGCAGTCTTTTCTATATCCCGGTGGTCGTGTTTTATCGCGGCAGCGGCGTGACCCAGCTTTCACAACTGGAAGGCAGGCGCATCGCGATAGGCCGCGAAGGCAGCGGCACGCGTCTGCTGTCGCTCAAGCTGCTGGGTGCGAACGGCATCGAACCGGGCGGCAGCACCGTGCTGGTGCCGAGCGACGGCTTGCAGGCCGCCACCCAACTGGTCTCGGGCGAGGTGGACGCGGCGATCCTCAGCGGCGACTCGGCCACGCGCAGCCTGATGCTGCGCCTGCTCAAGGTGCCCGGCATTTCGGTGATGAATTTCGATGAAGCGGCCGCGTATACGCGGCTCTTTCCGTACCTCGATCAGATCGACCTGCCACCTGGCGTGCTGGATCTGAAGTACCGGATTCCGCGTGAAACGGTGCATCTGATCAGCCCGACGGTCGAACTCGTCGCGCGGACCAATCTACATCCGGCGATCTCCGACCTGCTGATCGAAGCGGCACAGGACGTGCATGGCATGCCGGGGTTGTTGCAGCGTGCGGGGCAATTTCCGAATCCGACCGCCCACGAATATCAAATCAGCGAGGACGCGCAGCGCTATTACAAGACCGGCAAAAGTTTCCTGTACCGTACGCTGCCGTTCTGGCTCGCGAGTATCGGCGACCGCACGCTGGTGCTGTTGCTGCCGGTGGCGGTGCTGCTGTTTCCGGCCATGCGTGTGATTCCCGCGCTCTACCGCTGGCGCGTGCGTTCGCGCATTTATCGCTATTACGGGTCGTTGATTGCGATCGAGCGCGACGCGCTCGCCGATTCGACCGACGAAGAGCGCAAGCAGCTCTTCGCGCAACTGGACGAAATCGAGGCGTCGTTGAATCAGTTGCGCATGCCGCTCGCCTACGCCGACGCGTTCTACGTGCTACGCGAACACGTCGGCTTTGTGCGCAGCCGACTGGCGGCTGCGGAGCGGCACGGCAGCATCCCGTAGATGGAGTGGCCGAGGACTTTATGCTTCGGGTGCGGCCGGGGAATTGACCGGCGAATCGGCGGGCGAATCGGCCGGCGCTGCAGCCGTTTCGCTGGACCCGGCCGGCTCAGTGGCGCCGGCCTGCGGCTTGCCGTCGCTGTCGGACGCACCCGGCGTGTTCGCTGCTTCGGCTGCATCGACCGTCGCGCTCGTCGCTTCGGTTGCGCCTTCAACCGCAGACGCACCCGCTGCTGCCGCCTTCGGCGCGCCCTTGCCGGCGCGATGCGCCTGCAGACGCTGCGCGCCCGCTGCTTCCTGCGCGGTGACCTGGCCCACGGGGGCGCCCGTCAGATCGACGCGTGCCGCGCCTTCGACGAGACACTTCCAGTAGCGGCTGCCGCGGCACCACGTCTTGATCGCGTCGCGCAATTCGGCTTCGCTCAGCGACAGTTCCTTCGCATGCACGACGAGGTCTTCGAAGATGCCGACCTTCAGCGGCAGCTTGGGCGCCGGATTCTTCGGGAAGGCGATCGGGAAGCGCTTTTGCAGACGCCCGATCGATTTCACCACCGGGTCGACCGGCTTGGCGTCCACCGCCGGCTTCGCTTGCGCGGCCGCTGCGGACGCGTCGCGACGCGGTTGCGCGGGCTTGCGGGCAGGCCTCGCGCCCGGCCTGGAACCGGCCTTGGAATCGGCCTTCGAAGCAGGCTTGGATGCCGGTTTGGCATCGGACCTGGCGGCGGGCGCAGCTTCGGCGCGTGCCGCGGCCAGTTGCTTCTTCAGTTCAGCGAGTTGTTCGAAACCCATAGCGCACAATCAATCGAGAAAGACGAGATTGTAGCAGCGTGCGGCAATGCGCTCGTGACAACGCCGTCGGGACGCAAGCGCGGGTGGCCGCGAGGCGATGAGCGAGCGCGGTTGCGGGCCTACGACGCGGGTCGACGCCGACCCGGTGGCAGGCGAATTCACCGCTTCACGGGGCGCTTCACGGGCCACTTCACGGGCCGCTTCACGGGCCCCTCTACTGGCCAATTTCACAGCGCCGTTCGAATCGGCGCCAGCACCCGCGCTTCCCCGCGAATGGCGTATTTGCGCCCTTCCCGCGAGCCCCGTCAGACTCTGAGCGCGACAGGCGCCTCGGCATCGTGCGCCTTCAGACCGAAGACCGCCACGCACAGGCCCGGCCGCCCCTCGTTATTGCGCAACGACAGTCCCAACTGATGCCGCTCGGCGATCCGCGACACGATCGCGAGTCCGAGGCCGCTACCGTCGCCGCGCGCTTCCTCGCCGCGATAGAAGCGGTCGAACACGCGCTCGATCTCGGCCTGCGGGACGCCCGAACCATTGTCGATGACGTCGAAGCCGACCCGGGCTCCCGCCCGCTTGAGTACCAAATCGACACGGCCGCCCCGCGGCGTGTGCCGGATCGCGTTATTGATCAGGTTAGCTAACATTACGCCCATGCCGTGCGGGTCGGCGAACACCGTGTAGGCGTCGTTGGGTGTGCGCGCGTCTTCGCATTCGAGCCCGAGATCGATCTGCGCCGATTCAGCCAGCAACGACAGGTCGCCCACCACCTGCTCGCCGATGCGGCGCAAGCTGACCGGCACCATCGACGTCACCGGCTGCGCGTCCTCGCGCGCGAGCGTCAACAACTGCTGCACGAGATGAATGATCCGGTTCACGCGTCCCTCGACGCGCTCGAGCGCCTGCCCTTCGCCCTTCAACGAGCCGTCGCGCGAAGCCGCCTGCAATTGCAGCTTCAGCGCGGCGAGCGGCGAGCGCAGCTCGTGAGCGGCATCGGCAATGAACGTGCGCTGCGCCTGTGACGCGGTGTGCAGCCTTTGCAGCAGATCGTTGAGCGCTTCCACCAGCGGCTTGATTTCGACCGGCAAGCTGCCGTCCAGACGCAGCGGTTCGAGCGAGTCGATCGAACGCGTCGACAGCGCGCGCGACAGGCCGCCGATCGGCGCGAGCCCGCGCGCGACGACCAGCAGCACCAGCACGATCGTCACCGGGACCAGCACGCCGAGGGGCCACAGCGTGTGCAGTGCGAGCCGCAGCGCGAGGTCTTCGCGTACCGAGATGGGCTGCGCAACCTGCACGTAGCGCTCTTTCTGCTGCACGCCGAAGGTGCGCCATTGCGAGCCGCCCTGCTCGACCATGCTGAACCCCTCCGGCAGCCGCTCGAACACCGGCGCCTGCATCGAGTGATAGATCAGCTCGCCGCCCCGATCCCAGATTTCGATGACGACCCGGTCGTCGGACAGTCCACCGAGGTCCGGATGGCGATGCTCGCCGTCTCCCGCGCCATTCAGGTTCGACGGTAACGACACCGCGATCGTGCGCAGTTCGTAGTCGAACAGTTCGCCGGCTTCCTGCCGGGCCGTCTGAAAGATGCCGAAGGCGGCCACGGCCGAGGCCGCCGCCATGCCGAAAATCAACCAGCCCAGCAGCCAGCGGCGAATCGACTTCATCAGCACCTCTTCAGACGGTAACCGACGCCGCGCACCGTCACGACCTGCTCCGCGCCGATCTTGCGCCGCAAGCTGTGCACGTGGACCTCGATCGTGTTGCTGCCGACTTCCTCGCCCCAGCCATACAGCTTTTCTTCGAGCTCGGCCTTGGTGAACACGCGGGTCGGCTCTTCGATCAGCGCCTGCAGCAGCGCGAACTCTCGCGGCACGAGCGGCAGCGGCGCACCGTCCTTGGTGACTTCGTGCGCGGCGGGGTCGAGCGTGAGTTCGCCGTGCGCATAGATGGGCTGCTTCTGGCCGGTACGCCGGCGCAGCAGCGCGCGCGCGCGCGCGGCCAGTTCGTCGAGGTCGAACGGCTTGATCAGATAATCGTCGGCGCCGGCGTCGAGGCCGCGAATCCGTTCGTCGACCGCATCGCGCGCGGTCAGGATGATGACCGGCGCTGCGCCGCCGCGCTTGCGATACGCGTTGAGCACGTCGATGCCGTCCTTCTTCGGCAAGCCGAGATCGAGCAGCACCAGGTCGTACACATCATTGCCCAAAGACAACTCCGCCGCGCGGCCGTCTCCAGCCCAGTCGATCGCATAGCCGGAACGGCGCATCGCGCCCAGCACCGTTTCCGCAATCATCTCGTCGTCTTCGACCAGTAGCAGGCGCATGGCCTTTTCTCCGTCCCGTTTATTGCCCGCACATTGTCCAGGCCGCCAGCTTAACGCTTCCTTAGCACTTCCTTGGTGCTGCCTTGTCTCCACCTTACAGCGGACCAATGCGCCGCCGATGTCCAGCTTAATTTGAAGTTAAGCGTGACTTAAGCGCTCCGTGTGCAAACTCGGCACCACTTTTCCGCGGCATGCGCTCGCGATTGCTTCAACTCTTCATTCCGGAGCCGGATTTTGCCCGTTTTCGACGCCGCCGCGGCGGCCTTCCCGGCGGCACTCCCAGAGCACGCCGTCACCTGCGCGTCAGGGGCCGCGCGCTGCGCGCCACGGCTGCGCGCGCTCGTGGCCCTCGCCGCGTTGCTGCTGGGCGGCTGCGCGTGGTATCACCGCGAGCCGCTCGCGCCGCACGACACGTCCACCTCCGCGCGTTCACTCGAGCGCATCCAGATCGACGCATCGCGCATGCCGCTGCCCGAGCTCGCTGCGCATCGTTTCGATCCGTCCGACGGGCTCGACATCGACGAAGTCGCGATGCTCGCGGTGGCCAACAATCCCGAGCTCAAACTGGCCCGCGACGATCTCGGCATCGCGCGTGCTCAAGCCTACTCGGCAGGATTGTTGCCCGACCCGCAACTGAGCGTGTCGAGCGACTACCCCGGCGCCGCCGGCACGACGCGCGCGTTCAATTATGGCTTGAGCATCGACGTGATGGCGATCGTGCTGCGCAGCGCGAACAAACAGTCCGCCGACGCCACGGTCGCCAAAACCGATCTCGGCCTGCTCTGGCAGGAATGGCAGATCGTCGCGCAAGCGCGGCAGTTGTTCATCAAGACGCGCTTCCAGCAGGACACGCTGCCGCTGCTGGAGCAACAACGCGAGCTTGCGCGCACGCGCTATGAACGGATGGCCGAAGCGCGCCGCGACGGCAACCTCACCGACGACACGCTGAGCGCCGCGCTCACCGCGTATAGCGACGCGCGCAAGCAGGCCACGGACGCCGAACGCGCCGCGCAGCAGACGCACCACGATTTGAACGCATTGCTCGGCCTCGCGCCCGACGTCCAGTTGCCGCTGCGCGGCGGCGAAGACATCGCGCCGCTGAGCGAGCCCACGCTCGACGGCGCGCTCGCCTCGCTCGCACAACGCCGCCCCGACCTGATCGCGCTGCAGGCAGGCTACGAAGCGCAGGAGCAGAAATATCGCGCGGCGATTCTGAGCCAGTTTCCGAGCCTATCGGTGGGCTTCGTGCGTGCGCGCGACACGTCGAACATCTACACCAGCGGCTTCCAGATCAACCTGAGTCTGCCGATCTTCAACCGCAACCAGGGCAACGTGGCGATCGAAAAGGCCACCCGACAACGGCTGCGCGACGAATATCAGACGCGCCTGAACCAGGCCTACGCCGACGTCGCGCAGATGCGCGCGGACCTCGCGATCCTCACCCGGCAATGGCAGCAGACCGAAAGCGCGCTGCCCGATGTGGACCTCGCTGCCCAGCATGCGGCCGCGGCCTATGCCGAACACAATCTCGCGCTCGGCGCGTATACCGACGCGCAAAGCGCCGCGCTCGCCAAACGTGTCGACATAGCGACACTGCGCGAGTCGCTCGCCGAACAGCGCGTCGGCTTGCAGGCGCTGCTAGGCAGCACGATTCCCGACGCCTTCACCTCCGCTCAGACGTTCATCGACACTCATGCGAAATAGTCCACTCCCAAGCTCACGGTCGCGCGTCGCCGCTGTGGCGAGCGCGCTCGCCTGCGCCGCGCTGCTGTCCGTGGCGGTCCACGCCGTGAGCGCGGCTCGTGCAGCCGGCGCAAGCGCGGCCCCCGCCGCTGATGCCGCCGATCACCCCGTCGTATCCGTGCAGACCGTTCGCGTGCAACGCGCCGAAATCGCGCAACCGGTGCGCGCTTTCGGCATCGTCGCCGCGTCCGCCTCCAATCTCACGACCATCAATCTGCCCTACGTCGCACGCATCGTGCAGATGCGCGTGCAGTCCGGCCAGCGCGTCACGCGCGGCACGCCGCTGTTCGTCGTGCAGGCCGATCCCGCCGCCGTGCTCGCCGCGAGCCAGGCGAAGAGCGCCTTGACGCTCGCGCAAGGCGAGCTGACGCGCACGCAGTCGCTGTATGACAAGGGGCTCGCCACGCAGTCGCAACTCGCAGCCGCCCGCAAGGCCGCCGACGATGCACAACAGGCGCTCGCTGCGCAGAATCAGACCGGCGTCAAGAGCGGCAACAAGGTCGTCACCGCGCCGCTCGATGGCGTGGTGATGCAACTGTCGGCGGCACAGGGCGACCAGGTGCAACCGGGCGCAGCGATCCTGCAACTGGCCGGCGGCAATGCGAAAGACGCGCGCGCGAACGTAATGCTCGGCGTCGAACCGTCGGACGCTGCCGCGATTCACACGGGCGACTCCGTCACGCTGCGCGGCCTGTCGACCGCACTCGCGAACACGCCGGTCAATGGCCGCGTGGTGCAGGTCGGCGCCGCGATCAATCCGCAGAGCCAACAGGTGGACGTGGGCGCGAACGTGCCGCTCGGCCAGAGTGCGTTCATTCCGGGCACGCGCGTGAGCGCCAGCATCGCGACCCGCAGCGGCACGCATTGGGTCGTGCCGCGCGCGGCGGTGCTCAAGGACGACGAGGGCGCGTACGTATTCCAGATCGCGGCGCAAAACAAGGCGCGCCGCGTCGCCGTAAGCGTTCAGATCGAGAACGGCGATTGCTACGGTGTGGACGGCCCGATCGATGCCGCCCAGGCCCTCGTTGTCAGCGGCAACTATGAATTGAAGGACGGCATGGCGGTGCGAACCAGCGCGGGCGCACCGCAATGAACTTCGGTCAATGGATGCAGACGCATCGCCGCTCGCTGCTGTTCGTGATCGCACTGCTGGCGATCGCGGGCGCACTGGCTGCGTTCCGTCTGCCGATCTCGCTGTTTCCGAACGTCGCGTTTCCGCGCGCGGTGGTCTCGCTCGACGCGGGCGACCGCCCCGCCGAACAAATGGCCACCCTCGTCACGATGCCGGTCGAAGAAGCGCTGCGCCGCGTGCCGAACGTGCGCGACGTCGAGTCGACCACCAGCCGCGGAGCGGCGGAAATCTCGCTGAACTTCGACTGGGGGACCGACATGGCGCAGGCCACGCTGCAGGCACAGTCGGCCATCGGCGAGATTCTCGCGACGCTGCCGCCCGGCACCTCGATGCAGGTGCGGCGCATGGACCCGACCGTGTTTCCGGTGCTCGCGTACAGCCTCACGTCGACGCAGCAGTCGTTGTCGGCATTGCACGATCTCGCACAGTTCCAGATGCGGCCGTTGCTGTCGTCGGTGGAAGGCGTCGCGCGGGTCGACGTGACCGGCGGCGCTCAGGACGAATTCGAAGTCGCGGTCGACCCCGCGCGCCTCGCCGCGTACAAACTGTCGCTTGCGGACATATCGAAGGCGATTGGCGCGCACAACGTGCTGATGGCCAACGGACGCATCGAGGACCACGACAAGCTGTACCTCGTGATCACCAACACGACGATCACACAGCTCGATGAACTGCGCAACGTGGTGGTGTCTGCGAGCGGCGCGGCGCAGATCCGTCTGGGCGACGTCGCGACGGTGCGCCAGGGCGTCGTGCCGCAGTGGATGCGCGTCACCGCCGACGGCCAGGACGCCGTGCTGCTCAACGTCTACCAGCAGCCCGGCGCGAACAGCGTCGCGATGGCGAAGGCAATCCGCGCGAAACTCGCCGACTTCCAGCATCAGATGCCGCCGGGCGTGCATCTGTCGAACTGGTACGACCAGAGCGAACTCGTCATCGCATCGGCCACCAGCGTGCGCGACGCGATCATGATCGGCGTGGTGCTGGCGGCGCTTACGCTGTTCGTGTTCCTGCGCAACTGGAAGATCACCGCGATCGCCGTGGCGCTGGTGCCGGTGGTGATGGCCGCGACGATCCTGCTGCTCGACGTGTTCGGCATGGGCTTCAACATCATGACGCTCGGCGGCATGGCGGCCGCGGTCGGCCTCGTGATCGACGACGCGATCGTGATGATCGAGCACATCGTGCGGCGCATGCGCGAAGCCGGCTCTCGCTCGTTCCATGGCCGCGTGATGGCCGCGGCGCTCGAATTCACGCGGCCATTGGCCGGGTCCTCGGCGGCGACGCTGATCATCTTCGTGCCGCTCGCGTTTCTGTCGGGCGTGACGGGCGCATTTTTCAAGGCACTCTCGGTGACGATGGCGAGCGCGCTGTTCATTTCGTTTCTCGTGACCTGGCTCGCGGTGCCGATTCTGTGCGACCGGTGGCTGAAACCGAAAGACGCCGAAGAACATGCTGAAACCCGCTTCGCCGCGTGGCTGAACCGGCGTTACGCGACGCTGGTCGAGCGCGTCACGACAAAGCCCGTGCTCGTGCTGCTCGGCGTCGTGCCGCTGATCATGGTGGCCGCGTTCGCGTTCACGCGGGTAGGCAGCGGCTTCATGCCGAGCATGGACGAAGGTGGCTTCGTGCTCGACTATCACACCGAAGCGGGCACCTCGGTGAGCGAAACCGACCGGCTGATGAAGCAGATCGAGCGCATCATCCGCGCGAATCTGAATGTGTCGACCTATTCGCGCCGCACCGGCGCGGGTCTCGGCGGCGACCTGAACGAGCCCAACAAGGGCGACTTCTTCGTGCGGCTGAAGTCCGGCCGGCGCGAGCCGATCGACACGGTGATGGAAGAAATCCGCTCGCAGGTCGAAGCGCAGGTGCCAGGCGTCAATATCGAACTCGCGCAGTTGATGGAGGATCTGATCGGCGACCTGACGGCGGTACCCCAACCTGTGCAGATCAAGATCTTCTCCGACGACGCGAACACGCTCGACACCACCGCGCGCAAGGTCGCCGCGCGCATCGGCAAGATTCAGGGCGTGGTGGACGTGAACGACGGCATCAACCCCGCCGGCGACGCGCTCGAATTGCACATCCTGCCGGCCGCGGCCGCCGCCGAGGGCATGGACCCGCAGTCGATCGCCCAAGCGGTGTCCGACATGGTCGAAGGCAACGTGGCGACACAGTTCCAGAGCGGGCCGAAAACGGTCGGCGTGCGCGTGCGGGTGGACGGCGCGTTGAAGCTGACCGATACGCAACTGGGCCAGTTACAGATTCGCGCGCCGGACGGGCATCTGTTCGCGCTGAACCGCGTCGCCGATCAGGTGAAGGTGACGGGCCAGCCTGAGATCAGCCGCGACAACCTCAAGCGGATGGTCGCAGTCACCGCGCGCATCGACGGACGCGATCTCGGCTCCACCATCGCCGACGTGCAGAAGGCGCTCGGCGAAGCCAACCTGTTGCCGACGGGCGTCTACTACGAACTGGGCGGCTTGTACCAGCAACAGCAGATCGCGTTCAAGGGCCTGCTGACCGTGTTCGGTGCGGCGATCGCGCTGGTGTTCGGCCTGCTGCTGTTTCTCTACGAACGCTTTCGCGTCGCGCTGGCGGTGCTGGCGATGCCGCTGCTGGCAGCGGGCGCGGTGTTCATCGGCCTGTGGATCACCGGCATCGAATTGAACATCTCCGCGATGATGGGGATGACGATGATCATCGGCATCGTCACCGAAGTGGCGATCTTCTATGTGTCGGAATTGCAGAGCCTCGTGCGGGACGAGGAGATGCCGTTCGACGAAGCGTTGCGTAGCGCTGGCCGCAATCGCCTGCGCCCCATTGCCATGACGACGATCGCCGCCATTCTCGCGCTGCTGCCGCTCGCGTTCGCGCTCGGGCAAGGCTCGGCGATGCAGCAGCCGCTCGCGATCGCGATCATCTCCGGGCTGATCGTGCAGTTGCCGCTGGTGTTGCTGCTGCTGCCGGTGCTGCTGAAGCTGTTGATGAAGAAGCAGCCGATATAACGCGCAGCTTTCGCCGTGCGCGCGAGTCCGCGAGTACGCGTGCGCGCATCATTGTTGGTACGTCCACGGCCGGTCTCGTGGACGTACGCGCCCGCAGTCAAACACCCCGCCATCACATGCGCTGCGCCAGCACGTCCGCAAATCCGCCGACCCGCGCGCCCGACGCGCGAATAGCGGCGGCCACCTTCGGCGAGAGCAGCGCCTGCAATTCATCGGCATGTCGGTAGTCGCGCATGCCGTCACTCAACGGCAATTCGCCCGCCAGCGCGGGATGGCAATAGATCTCGCCGACGCCATGCGGCAGTGCGCTCAACGCCGCGAGCCACGCCGCTTCGTCCATCCGTCCGCTGCCGGCGATCCCGAGCACGTAGTCGTTGTGCACGATCCCCGCGCGATCGAGGCGCGCCCTCATTTGCGCGAGCCACGGCTTCAGCCACAGCGGCGCATTCGCTTCGAACGGCAGGCGCATCGCCTTCATGCCGTACTCGCGGCCGATCGCGAGGATCAACCCGAGCACCGTCGGGTGCAGATGAAAATGCTTGTGCGTGTTCACGTGATCGAGCGTCAGCCCGGTTTGCGCGAAGGCGTCGAACTGCGCGCGGATTTCGCGCGCGAGTTGCCGGCGCACTTGTGGCAGGAAGAAAAAGCGCATGCCGTCGCGCACCATGTTGTCGCCGAAGCGGCCATGCTCGTCGAGCAACGCGCGAATCTGCGCGCGCGGCAGCAGCGCGGCACCGTCGGCGAGCACCAGGTGCAGACCGACCCGCAGTCGCGGCAACGCGCGGGCGCGCGCCACGGCATCGCTTGCGGACGGCGCGCCGATCATCAGGCTCGCCGCGCTCAACACGCCGTCGCGATGCGCGCGCTCGACCGCCAGATTCACGCGCGGATGCAGGCCGAAATCGTCGGCCGTGATGATCAGCCCGCGTGGCCTAGCCGCCATCGGACACCTCCATCGCATCCATCACGTTCAGGCGCCCGCTGGACGCCGGCGCCGCAGCCGACGTGCCGAGCGGTACGCGCACGCCGCGCCAGGTCACGTGCGAGCCGAACGCGGCGGCGCACCATTGCAACGCCAGCAACGTATCGCGTAGCGGCACGAGCGGCAGATCCCGCCAGAACGTCTGCTCGTGCCGCGCGGCGCGCAAATGCAGCAGCACGCGCGCGCCGAACCCGGCCGCCGTGGCGGCGGCGCTCGCCAGTGCGACCGCGCTGTGCGCGCCGTGGGCCGCGCACGTCGCAAGAGACACGCTCAGCCACGCGCCAACCAGCAGCCACGGCGTTGCGAACGTGATCGCCAACGAGGCGAAACCCCACGGATTCACCGAGCGAATGGTGCGCAACCAGCGGGTTTCACGTTGCCATAGCTCGCCGAAGGTCGGCTCGATCACGTCGGTGGCCACCATCACGCGCGAGAGCACCGTTTGCAAGCCCAGCGCGCGCACGTGTTCGGCGAGCCAGTAATCATCCGCGAGACAGTTTTTCAGCGCGTCGAAGCCGCCGATGCGTTCGAGCGTCGCCCGACGCAACGCAAGAGTCGCGCCGAAACCGAAGCGGCGCGAACCGATCGCGTGCGCGACGCGCACCGACGGCGCGAACCACTCATTGATGAAGAGCGCACCCACGCGCGGCCAGAATCCGCCGACGCCTCGCGCGACGTACAGGCACGTGACGACACCCACGCGTGGATCAGCGAGCGGCGCGGCGACGCTGTCGAGATAGTCAGCTGAGACGGCAATATCGCTGTCGGCAATCACGATCACGTCGTAGCGGGCTCGCCCCACCATATTGATCAGATTGCTGACCTTGAGATTGCTGCCATGCACGCGCGTGTCGATTGCCAGTTCGATGTCGTGCGCCGGATAGGCGGCTTGCAAACGGCGCGCCACCGCAATCGCGGGGTCGCGCGGCGACGACACGCCGAGCACCAGTTGAAAATGCCCGTGACGTTGCTCGCAGAAGGTTCGCAGGTTTTCGTACAGACGCGGCTCGGCGCCACACAGCGGTTTTAGCACGCTGACGCCAACCTGCCCGAATGGATGCGGCAGCTGCGGTGATTGCGTTGCTTGTCCCGATTGCGGCGCGCTGACGGCGGCCGCGCGAAAATCAGAGGGGTTCTCTCGATGGACCGAAGCGTGACGGCTCGTGCCGCGAAACCGCGTCGCCGCCACGGCGGTCATCGCGTAGAACGCGGCGCCCATGCAGCCTGCCGCCAGAATCCATTGGCATACGGTCCATGCGAGCGCCGCCATAGCCCGGCTTCCGTCAGTGCGCGGCCAGCACGAACGGTTGGCCGGTCAGCCGCAGATGAAGAATGACGAGCCAGCGCCGCGGACAATTCGGCGCGATCTCGACCGGCCGCTCGCTGCGCTCAGCCGGCATCGTGTGATGGCTTCCGACCGCAACCTCGAACGCGGCCTGCGCAAATTCGCGCGTCACGACCACGCCGCCGACGATCACCGCAATCGCGAGCAGCCGGAACGAAGCGGAGCCGAAGAAATGCTGCGACACGGGCAACACCAGCAGTGCAACGCAGACGATCGCCTCGGCGGCCATGGCCGTGAGCGAGGCGACCAGCAGATGAGCGCGCAACATGTCGACGGCGAGTGGTTTCATGACTTGGCCTCGTGACGCGAAGAAACACACGGCGGAATTTGTCGGCATGGACATCGCTGAAAATATTCCATCGATGTCCTTACGATCAAGTTGCAAATGGCTGACAAACGTGTGAGAAGCGCGGTTGAAAAAAGCGCATCACGTATTCGTCATCGCCTCGCGAACCGGGTGGTTGAGGGGCGATACTATCCATTCGAACTGAAGGAAACCTTAAGCATGAGCGCGGTATAAAGGCACTCTGACGAAGAGGCTGGTTAAACTGCGGATGCACGCGCGGCGCTTACATGAAAACGCCTGCCGTCACGCAATACACATTCGAAACGGACATTTCCCACCATGCGCATACTCCTCGTAGAAGACGACGATCTGATCGGCTACGGCGTCGAAGCCGGCTTGCGGCAAGCGGGCTTCACCGTCGATTGGGCACGCGACGGCCACAAGGCCGGCCTCGCGCTCGACACCACCGCGTATGCGCTGGTGGTGCTCGATCTCGGCTTGCCGCGCGTCTCCGGTATGGAACTGCTCAAGCGCCTGCGCGACACCGGCAAGGACGTGCCGGTGCTGGTGCTGACCGCGAAAGGCACGGTGGCCGAGCGCGTCGGCGGTCTCGAAGCCGGCGCGGACGACTACCTCGGCAAGCCCTTCGACCTGACCGAACTGATCGCGCGTTGCCGCGCTCTGCTGCGCCGCGCGCAAGGCCGC
This sequence comes from Paraburkholderia fynbosensis, assembly GCF_902859935.1. Taxonomy (GTDB): domain Bacteria; phylum Pseudomonadota; class Gammaproteobacteria; order Burkholderiales; family Burkholderiaceae; genus Paraburkholderia; species Paraburkholderia fynbosensis. The sequence continues at coordinate 24,051 of NZ_CADIKI010000001.1, read as the reverse complement.
AGTGTCGAGCTGATCCGCTATCAGGACCTGACGGTCAATCCGGTCGCGCAGACGGTTGAAGTGGGCGCGACGCGCGTGCCGCTCACGTCGCGCGAATGGGCGATCCTGTTGCAGTTGCTGACCCATCAGGACATTCCGCAATCGCGCTCGCAACTCGAAGAAAGCCTGTACGGCTGGCAGGAGGAAATCGAAAGCAACGCGATCGAGGTGCACGTCTCGAACCTGCGCAAGAAACTCGGCGCGGGGCTGATCAAGACCGTGCGCAATATCGGCTACGTGGTGGAGAAAGCGTGATGGGCGCGTCGATTCGCCGGCGCCTCGTGTTGTTGGTGCTCGCCAGCATCGTGTTGATCTGGGGCATCGCGCTGGTGTCGAGTTATCGTCAGGCCACGCGTGAGGTCGGCGAATGGGAAGATGCGCGTCTTGCGGAACTCGCGCAGATTCTCGCGCTCCTCGACCCACGCAACCTGACCACGCTCGCCAACGCACGCATCGACGTGCGCGAAGAAGAAAAAGGCGGCGACCCCGGCGCCAGCGATCTCGACGATGACGACACCCTGCCGCGCGACGCCCTCTTCCAGGTGCGCGGCGCAAATGGCGACGTGCTCGCGGGCAGCCCCCAATTACGTGCGCTCGGCGCATGGGACCTGCCGGCGCCGTCGGTCAGCGGCGCGCGCGACATCACGCTCGGCGGCGAGCGGTATCACTCGTTCACGCTGCGCGACACCACGCTCGGCCACACCGTGCGCGTGTTCGAACCGGCCAATACGCGCAGCGACCTGGTGAGCGGCGTCGCGAGCCGCGTCGCGCGTCCCACGCTGATCGCATTGCCGGTGCTGGCGCTGCTGGTGTGGTTCAGCATCGGCTGGAGTCTGGCGCCGCTGAAGGTGCTGTCGGGCGCGATTCGCTCGCGCGACGTCAACCGGATGGAGCCGGTCGATATCGGTTGTGCCCCGCTCGAAGTGCGGCCGCTCGTCGACGCGATCAATCTGATGCTGTCGCGTTTGCAGAACTCGCTGGAGCGTGAGCGCGCGTTCACCGCCGACGCCGCCCATGAACTGAAAACGCCGCTCGCCGCGATCAAGGTGCAGGCGCAAGTCGCGCTGGCCGAGCCTGACGCCGCATTGCAGCGGCTCGCCATGGAGCGCGTCGTGCAAGGCGTGGATCGCAGCGCACGGCTCGCGGAACAACTGCTGCTGCTCGCGCGGCTCGACGCGCACGAAAAATTGTCGACGGCGCCGCTCAAGCCCGCGACGGTGGCGAAGAACACGCTGCGCGCGAACGAACTCAACGCGCAGCAGAAGAACATCCGGGTGACGCTGAGCGGCGACACGCACGCCGAGATCGACGCGGAGCCGGTACTGGTCGGCATCCTGCTCGACAATCTGCTCGATAACGCGATCAAGTACGGGCGCAGCGGCGGCAGCGTCGAAGTCGCGGTCAGCCAGGCCGGCGACCGCGTGCGGATCAGCGTGTGCGACGACGGCCCCGGTGTTGCGCCGGACGACCTCGCCCGCCTGACCCATCGCTTCTTTCGCGCGACGGGCAACACAGCTTCCGGCAGCGGTTTGGGATTGTCGATCGCCGCGCGGATCGCCGGACATTTCGGCGCGCGGCTGAATCTGGCCGCGGGCACCGGCGGACGGGGTCTGAAGGCGGAGGTGTCGTTTCCGGCCCATGTGCAGGACCAGGAGCAGGCACACGCGCACTGACGCGGCTGCGCGCCGGCCCCGTCTTTTTTTTCAAAGACCTTGCGCCGGCTCGGCTGGCCTCGCCCAGCGCCTAACGCCGGCCACTCTCTGTCACAGCGGAACGCGGCTCGCGCCGTTCCGCGCGCGCTCCCTGTTGTTTCGCCAGCGCGTTTGCGCGCGCCGGCGACTCGGCGAACTGCCACGCGATCAGCCCTGGCACGAATATCAGCACGTCGCGAATCCGCCGCGCGGCGGCCAATGCCAGACAGGTGGACGGATCGAGCCCGAGCGCGCCGCCGATCAGAATAAAGCCGCCTTCCTGTACGCCCAGGCCGCCCGGCACGAAGAATGCCGCGCTGCTGATTGCCTGAATCAGCGATTCGATCACGATCGCTTCGACGAACGTGATCCGCACGCCGAGGAAATACAGCGCGAGCCAGATTTCGAGTGCCGTCATCAAGGATTGCAGCACTTGCCAGACGAACAGATAGCGCAGCACCACTGCGCGCCGGCGCCAGATCAGCTTGATCGACTGATCGATCTGCGCGGACTGGCCGACCAGCGCCGCGAGCTTGCCGCTCGTCATCCGGTTGAGCACGCGCGTGATGCGCGCGAACGGATTTGCATGCTGCACGAGCGCGAACAGCAGCAGCAGCGGCGCGAGCACCACCACGCCCCATGCGAGTTGCCCCGCGAGGCGCAGCGTATCGGACTGCGCGTGCGCGAACAGGAACCCGATGCCGACCATCGTGAACAGCAACTGGCTGATCACCGTGAGCTGCATGTCGACGACGATGCTGCCGACTGCCGTCGACGCCCGCGTGTCCCAGCCCCGGAGCATGCGAAACGCGACGACTTCGCCGCCGATGCGCGCGACCGGCAGCATGCTGTTGATCGATTCGCGCACCCACACGAGGTGCAGCATCTGGAGCACGCTCGGCTGTTGCGCGCCGCGAATCAGCGAGCGCCAGCTGCAGGCGTTGGCCAGCATCGGCAACAGGTGCACGAGCGCCGCCAGTACGAGACCGGCGCCCGCGCCCCGCAGTGCGCCGAGGACGGCGCCGGGATTGTCGCGCCACACGAGCCATAGCGACAGTAACAAGCCGACTAGCGCGGCGGCGCGGCCGAAGTGCTTCATCACGCGCACACCTCGCGTGCGCGCAACGTCGGCGCGATCAATTGCGCTGCGGCTACGGCGCCACTCGCCGCGCATGCAGCCGCACAGTCCGCTTCGCGCGGTTCGAAAAGCCCATCCATCATGACCGCCCTGCCTTGCCGTTCATCCATCACTCGTCCTGTGTCGCCGACAACAGGCCGTCGCCGTCCACCTTGAAGCTGAAGCCCCGCCAGATCACGCGCGATGACCGAAAGCTCGCAATGAAAATCACAAACGATACGATATCCCATAACGGCAGCAGCCAGAGGTCGCGCGGGCGCAGCCGCAACGCACGGTCGGTGAGCAGTTGCAGCGCGAGCCGCGCGCACACCGCGATGAAGGCGAGCGGCCATGCCCAGATCGCGCCGCCCGAAAACGCAACCGCCAGCAGCGCGAACGGCAGCGGATGAATCAGCGCGGAGCCCAGATGACCGGGCGGATCGATATAGCGAATCGTGCGGCTCCAGCGCAGTTCATGCGCGATCAGCTGCGCCGCGCTCGATTCGACGCACGCATGCGAAATCGGAAACGGCGGAATCACGACTTTCTCGCCGATCATGCGCACCGCTTCGCCAATCGCGTGGTCCTCGGCGAGATGCCGCACGAACGGCGTGAAGCCGCCGATCTTGTCGAACGTGTCGCGCCGCATCACGATGGTCTGGCCGAAGCACGGCCGTGCGAGTCCGACTGCGAGCCCGATCACCACGCTAGGCAGGAACTGGTAGTTGGTGGCCTTGACCGACAGCCGCGGCCAGAAGCCCGGGTCGGGTTGTCCGAGATACGCGCAGGTGACGAGCCCCACGTCCGGCTTCTGCAGTTCGCCCACGACGTTGCGCAGATAGTCGCGCGCAACGCTCACGTCGCTGTCGGCAAACACCAGCACGTCGTGCCTCGCCTGCGGCATCATGTTGATGATGTTGCTGATCTTGCGGTTTGGGCCGTACAGACGCGCATCGGCGACCACCGTGATGTCGGCCTCGGGATGCAGCCGCCGCAGTTCCTCAACGGCTTGAAGCGCGGGGTCGTTCGCGTCGTGCACGCCGAATACGAATTGCATGGGCCCCGGATAATCCTGCTCGCAGAAGCTCGACAGATTGGCGAGCAGCGCCCGCTCGTTGCCGTGCAGCGGTTTGACGATCGTTACCGGCGGAAAGCTGGTCGGCGTGGACACCGGCCGGGCGAAGAAGCGCCCGATCAGCATGCCGGCCAGCACCGTGTAGCCGATGCCGAACACAGCCGCCGCCGCACACGCGTAGGCTAGCGTGACGGCGAGCAGGTGTGTGGCGTTCACGCCTGATGGGCACGCAGGAAACGGAAGAATTCGACGCCTTCACGCAAGCGCCGTTTCATCATGTCCCAGCTGGTAAACATCTCGCGCAGGATTTCCCAGATTTTCGACGGGCGGAAATAGAAGCGCTTGTAGAAGTTTTCGAGCTGGTGATACATCTCGTCGCGCGACAGGTGCGGATAGCCGATTGCCGCCAGTTGCACGCCTTCCTTGCTGACGAGATTGATGACCTTGTTCTCCGCGAGCCAGCCGTTCTCGACCGCCTGGTCATAGAGCACGGTGCCGGGATAGGGCGCTGCGAGCGACACCTGGATCGTCAGCGGATTGACCTCTTTCGCGTACTCGATGGTCTTGCGGATCGTTTCCGGCGTCTCGCCCGGCAAGCCCAGAATGAAGGTGCCGTGAACCTTGATGCCGAGCGCTCGGCAGTCTTTCGCAAAGCGCCGCGCCATGTCCGTGCGCAAGCCCTTCTTCACGTTCACGAGGATCTGGTCGTCGCCGGATTCATAGCCGACGAGCAACAGGCGCAGGCCGTTCTCCCTCATGATCTTCAGCGTCTCGTACGGCACGTTGGCCTTCGCGTTGCATGACCACGTCACGCCCAGCTTGCCCATGCCCCGCGCAATTTCCTCGGCGCGCGGCCTGAAGTCGGTGAAGGTGTCGTCGTCGAACATGATCTCCTTGACTTCGGGCATGTTGTCGCGAATCCATTTCACTTCCTCGAGCACGTGCTCGGCCGAGCGCACCCGGTAGCGATGGCCGCCGACCGTGTGCGGCCACAGGCAGAACGTGCACCGCGAGCGGCAGCCGCGGCCGGTGTAGAGCGAGACGTACGGATGCTTCAGGTAGCCGTTGAAGTAGTTTTCGATCTTCAGATCGCGCTTGTAGACCGGCGCGACGAACGGCAGCTCGTCCATGTTCTCGAGAATCGGACGCGCTTCGTTATGCTCGATCGAACCGTCCGCCGCGCGATAGCTCAAGCCCTTGATCTGCGCGAACGGCACGCCTTCGGCGACTTCCTTGCAGGTGAAATCGAATTCTTCGCGGCCGACGAAGTCGATCGCCTCGGTCGCGGTAAGCGAATTGTGCGGATCGACCGCCACCTTCGCGCCGACCATGCCGATCAGGATCGACGGCTTGCGTTCCTTGAGATGCTGCGCGAAGAGCGCGTCGGTGGGAAACGAAGGTGTGCTGGTGTGGATGATGACGAGATCGTATTGCTGGGCGACGTCGAGCGTCTCGTCCACGGAGGCGCCATTCGCGGTGGCATCGAAGACGCGGCTGTCGGGAATCAGAGCGGCTGGCTGGGCAAGCCAGGTGGGATACCAGAACGACTTGACCTCACGTTTGGCCTGGTAGCGCGAACCTGCGCCGCCGTCGAAGCCGTCGAATGACGGAGCCTGCAAGAAAAGAGTTTTCATAGGGACTCCAGCAAGCCTGTGCGGCGTTTTCAGTTTTCTGTCGAGACACTATCGGAACCGTGGTTCGTGCGAACGCGAACGGGTGGCGCAGATAGTACGGAGCAAAGCTGAAGGAAACCTGATGAATAATACTGCCTTCACGCGATGCGCGGCATGGTTCTGCGGTTTAGTTTCACGTCACGCACCCCTGTCTTTTTCTTATGCTAGCCGGACAAAAAATGCGCGGTGACTCGCGTGTTGCCTGTCTCATCGGACAACGTGCCTTGCCCAGTCGAGCCAGCCCAGATTGAGGGCAGCGTTTACCACTACGCCGAGCGCCGACGCGATCGCGGCGATCATCGTCCAGAATGCCGAGCGCCGCGCGCTCAGCGCGGACGTATGCGCGGCCGCGGCCGCATCGCGCGACGCGCTCGCCGCCGCTTGCGCAAGATGCGACGACGACTCCATCTGCGCGAGCGACTTCAGCGCGAAGCCGCGCTCTTCGTCGTGCGCGGCGGTTCTCGCTTCGAGATCCTTTTCGAACAGGTAGCGATGGCAGAACGGCGTAAGCGGGTGCTCGGGGTTCTGGGTGGCGAAGTACCTTGCATACGGTGCGCCGCCGTTGTCGGTTATTTCCTTGTATGCGCTGTTTTTGTCCACGATGCCCTCGCTGCATTCTCAACGTGCCGCGTTGCCCGCGGCGGTTGAACTGATCGTGCCACATTTCACTGGCGGGCCATGGGGTCGCGGTGTCGGGGGACACTACATTCCGAGCGCTGACTGCGTTGACGGTGTCATGCGCTATGGCGTTCATGCGCGGGAGATCGATAGGTTCGACGGTCCCTATTCAGTTAACGCTGAAAAATGCCAATTGCGACTGGCGAGCCAGTTGGCAAATCACTCGACCATCGCGTACTGGCAAGTAACGGCGGGCTGACGAAGCGACCATTAGTGTCGCGCGGAGAACTCGCCGATCGACTCCCAGGCTGCTTTGGGCGTCGGGCGCCGCCAGCGCCTGACACAGGAAGCGCTTCGGCGCGCGCACGGCGCCGCCGCGCTCATCGTCACGCGCGATCTGGACGAGGCGCTCTACCTGTCTGACCGGGTGCTGCTGCTCAACGCAGCAGGTCCGCAGCGCGCGGGTCGGCTGCTGCGCGACGTGGCGGTGACCGAACGGCATCCACGCGATCGGCGCGATGAAACGCTCGCGGTCCTGCGTGATGAGTTGCTCGAAGGAATCGGGGCTGCGGCGGACGGCGGAATATACGGAATACAGCGACCGGGTGCGCGGATGGATCGAAATGCAGAACCCACCCGCCGGCGTTCGAGCGCTCAGGGCTTGCTTCGAACTGGCGTGCCGGCGGCGACCGCCACCTTCGCCCATCCGAATCCCACCCACGCCTCACGAAGCAGCCGGCCGCATCTCATCCCGCACGCGAACCGGCTGCCCCTCTTCCTTCACACCGGCTTGATATCCGCTGCCTGTTTCCCCTTGGGCCCCTGCTTGATTTCAAAGCTGACCTTCTGGTTTTCCTGCAACGATTTGAAGCCCTCGGAGCGAATCTCCGAAAAATGGGCGAAAAGATCTTCGCCGCCGTCATCGGGTGTGATGAAGCCAAATCCTTTCGCGTCGTTGAACCACTTCACTGTACCGGTTGGCATGTCGATTCCTCGTGTGCATCTGGGTTGATTGGACCTTGTTCGCCGTCTTTGACCTGCCGCGCCGGGAGCCTGCTTCGCGCTGATCTGTATTGCACCAGCGCCGCCCACCATCGCGGGCCGCGCCTGCTCCTGCCGCGGCACGGCCACAGCCATCTGACTTTACGCCTGTTTGCGCGGCGCCGCTTCTATGGTTTTTCCGGCGTCGCGACAACCGCCTCGCAAGCGCCGTGCCGCGTGCCGCAAGCGAGGCGGCGGCCGATGCGATTGCGTGCAATCAGATAAGATGAGTCCTATCGGCAGTCCATCCATGGCCGCGCAGGTCGGTTTCATCGCTTCAAGATCGCGCGGCCTGTCGTTTTCCCAACTACAGGAACCCAGCATGGCCATTTCGAGCTATACCGATACCCGACTTCTGATTAACGGCGAGTGGTGTGACGCCGCCAGCGGCAAGACCCTCGACGTCATCAACCCGGCCACGGGCCAGGCCATCGGCAAAGTGGCGCACGCCGGCATCGCCGACCTCGACCGCGCGCTCGAAGCCGCGCAACGCGGCTTCGAAGCATGGCGCAAGATTCCGGCCAACGAGCGCGCCACAACGATGCGCAAGGCCGCGGCTCTGGTGCGCGAACGCGCTTCCGACATCGGCCGCCTGATGACGCAGGAACAGGGCAAGCCGTTCGCCGAAGCGCGCGTCGAAGTGCTCGCCGCCGCGGACATCATCGAATGGTTCGCCGACGAAGGCCGTCGCGTGTATGGCCGGATCGTGCCGTCGCGCAACCTTGCCGCGCAGCAACTGGTGCTCAAGGAGCCGATCGGCCCGGTCGCGGCGTTCACGCCGTGGAACTTCCCGGTCAACCAGGTGGTGCGCAAGCTCTCCGCGGCGCTCGCCTGCGGCTGCTCGTTCCTCGTGAAGGCGCCGGAAGAAACCCCGGCATCGCCGGCGGCACTGCTGCAGGCGTTCGTCGAAGCCGGCGTGCCGGCGGGCACGGTCGGCCTCGTGTTCGGCGACCCGGCTGAAATTTCCAGCTACCTGATTCCGCATCCGGTGATCCGCAAGGTCACGTTCACGGGCTCGACGCCCGTCGGCAAGCAACTGGCCGCCCTCGCCGGCGCGCACATGAAGCGCGCGACCATGGAGCTGGGCGGTCACGCGCCGGTCATCGTCGCGGAAGACGCCGACGTGGCGCTCGCCGTCAAGGCGGCCGGCGGCGCGAAGTTCCGCAACGCGGGCCAGGTCTGCATCTCGCCGACGCGCTTTCTCGTGCACAACAGCATCCGCGAGGAATTCGCCGCGGCGCTGGTCAAGCATGCCGAAAGCCTGAAGCTCGGCGACGGCCTCACGGAAGGCACGACCCTCGGGCCGCTCGCCAACGCGCGCCGTCTCTCCGCAATGACCAAGGTGCTCGACGACGCACGCAAGACCGGCGCCAAGGTTGAAACCGGCGGCGAACGCGTGGGCTCGGAAGGCAACTTCTTCGCGCCGACCGTGCTGACCAACGTGTCGCTCGAAGCCGACGTGTTCAACAACGAGCCGTTCGGCCCGATCGCCGCGATTCGCGGTTTCGACAAGCTCGAAGACGCGATCGCCGAAGCCAACCGTCTGCCGTTCGGCCTCGCGGGCTATGCGTACACGAAGTCGTTCAGCAACGTGCACCTGCTGTCGCAGCAAATGGAAGTCGGCATGCTGTGGATCAACCAGCCGGCCACGCCTTCGCCGGAAATGCCGTTCGGCGGTGTGAAGGATTCCGGCTACGGTTCGGAAGGCGGACCGGAAGCGATGGAAGGCTATCTGGTCACCAAGGCCGTATCGGTGCTGGCGGCTTAACGCCGCGCCGCGGCGGGCTGAAGGCAAATCGGCGCGAGTTGAAACCGCCTTTTCGGCCCGTCCCGTTCCGAATCGCTGCACCGGGTCCGCGAGCTTTGGCTCGCGGACTTTTTTGTTGCCATAGAACCATGGACGACCCCATTTCCCGACTCATGCCGCTCATGCTGACCGGCGCCACCGTCGAACTCAGGGCGCTTCGGCAGGAACACGCGCCAGCGTTGCTCGACGCCGCCGCCGACGGCCAACTCTGGAACATGAAGCTGACGGTGGTGCCGGGACCGGACACCATCGGCGGCTATATCGCGAGCGCGCTCGAGGGTTGCGCGGCCGGCACCGTGATGCCGTTCGTGATCGTGCTGCGCGCAAGCGGCGCGATTGTCGGCAGCACGCGCTTCTGGAAGATCGACCGCGCGAACCGCAAGCTCGAAATCGGCCATACGTGGTTGAGCGAATCGGTGCAGCGCTCGGCGGTCAACACCGAGGCGAAGTACCTGCTGCTGAGTCACGCGTTCGACGCAATGCAATGCGTGCGCGTGCAGTTCACGACCGATGAGCTCAACGAGCGCTCACGCGCGGCGATTTTGCGCATCGGTGCGAAACAGGAAGGAGTGGTCCGGCATGAACGGATCATGCCGGACGGACGCAAGCGCAACTCGGTGCGCTTTAGCATCATCGATGACGAATGGCCCGGGGTGAAGACGATGCTGGAAGCGAAGCTCGCGCGCTAGTCGGCGCGGCCTCGCACACGGTCTCGGCTCCCGCTGCCGCTAAAGGCCCCGCGCTCCGATCCCGCGAGCGCACGTGGGCCACTTGCCGGTTGCGTTGCAAACTCACGCAACCGCACCAGTTCCTCTCAAACGCGCGCGTCCCGCTCCTTGAGCGGCGCCGCTTGCGCAATCGCGAGATCCTCGCGCAACGCATCGCGCGCGTGATGCCGACGCACCCATAGCGCCGTGAGAATCGGCACCAGAATTGCGGTCACGAGGCAAGCCGTGGCGACCATCGCGGTCGCGGCCGGCACCAGCGGCTTGAAGCTCGGAATCATGTCGCCGATGATCGCCGGATTCGCCACCGCAGCCCCCGCCGTCGACGATGCCGCCAGCCCTGCCGCCCCATTGCCGCCGGCAATCCAGCGGTCGGCCAGAATCAGCGGAATGCCCGTCACGACGATCACCCCGAGACCGAGCACGACGCCCGGCAAGCCGCTCGTCACGATCACGTTCAGGTCGATGCCGTTGCCGAGCGCAAAGCCGAAGAACGGAATCAGCGGATGCACGCAACGGCCGAACAGATCACGCAGATCGCTGTCGAAATTGCCCAGCGCGAAGCCGATCAGAAACGGCAGCACCGCGCCGGCAAAGAGCCGCGGCTCGAAGAACGCGACGCCCGTCGCGCCCAGAATGATCATGCTGACGAGCGGCCCCGATTCGACCGACATCAGCACGAACGCGCCCGCCTCTTCCTTGGTCCCGTATTGCTGCATCACCGCGGCATAGAGACCGCCGTTGGTCATGTCCATCGAGGTCGTGATCGCGAGGATCGAGAGTCCGGCGAATAGCCCAGTCTTGATGCCGTCGACCGGAATGAAGCGCGCCGCGATCATCGTCACGATCCACGCCACCAGCATCTTGGTCGCGAGCAGCGTGCCCGACTTGCGCAGCACGGTGCCGGTCGCCCGCAGGTCGATCGTTGCCCCCATGCAGAAGAACCACACCGCCAGAATGGGCACGGTGCCGGTGATCAGGCCGTTGGTGAACGACCCGAAGTATTTGCCTGCGCTAGGCGCGAACGTGTGGACACAGGCGCCGAGCAGCAGCGGAACCAGCATCAGCCCGCCAGGAATGCGGTCGAGGGCCTTCTTGATCTTCATGCCTCCTCCATGGACTTTGCGTCCTGTTGGTCAGGTGAATCACCCGGGGTAAGGTCGCCGGTCTGGCGCCGGTCTGCTCCTTTCGGCGCAATATAACACCATGAAAGGAACGACGTTCCGATTCTCTTTGTAAATGAAGATCATCGTTTACCCGTGTGCCGTCCGGAAGCCTTAGCACGCTTGAAGGCGCGCCAAAACTTTTCGGACCACTGTTCCGAAACCTAGAATCTGAGCTACAGTCCTGAGCAGCGCAGCGTGGCCGCACGGCGCGGCGACCCTGCGCAAATCGAATCGAACGGAGAAAAACATGGAAGTGAGACAGGCCGTCAACAGCGAGTATGCGAGGACGCTCGATACCGCCGGGCTGCGCAAGGCGTTTCTGGTCGAGCAGGTGTTCGAGCGCGACGCATTGAAGCTGACCTATAGCCATATCGACCGGATCATCGTCGGCGGCGTGTGGCCGGCGACGCGCGCAGTCGAGGTGCCCGGCTCGCTCGGCAAGTCGATCGGCGTCAACTATCTGCTGGAGCGGCGCGAACTCGGGGCGATCAACATCGGCGGCGACGGCTGGGTCGACGTGGACGGTACGCGCCATACGGTGCGCAACGAGGAAGCGATCTACATCGGCAAGGGCGCGCAGGCGATCGCGTTCGGCAGCGACGACGCCGCGCGCCCGGCGAAGTTCTATCTGAACTGCGCGCCCGCGCACGAAACGTGTCCGACCCGCACGATCACGCTCGCCCAGGCATCGCCGCAAACGCTCGGCGATCCTGCCACGAGCAACCGCCGCACCATCTACAAGTTCATCGTGCCCGAGGTGCTGCCTACCTGCCAGCTGTCGATGGGCATGACCAAACTCGAGCCGGGCAGCCTGTGGAACACGATGCCCTGCCACACGCACGAGCGACGCATGGAAGTGTATTTCTACTTCAACGTCGCCGACGATGCCGCCGTCTTTCACATGATGGGCGAGCCGCATGAAACGCGGCACATTCTCGTGCACAACGAACAGGCCGTGATCTCGCCGAGCTGGTCGATTCACTCGGGCGTCGGCACGCGCGCGTACACGTTCATCTGGGGCATGGTCGGCGAGAACCAGGTGTTCGGCGACATGGATCACCTCGCGATCGGCGACCTGCGTTGACGGCCCGCCCGCCTGATTCCGACGAGCATCGGCATACGACATGGGTTTGAACAACGTGAATACTTTCGATCTCACCGGCAAGGTCGCCATCGTCACCGGCAGCAATACGGGGCTCGGCGCCGCGATGGCGCTCGCGCTCGCTGCGGCCGGCTGCGACATCGTCGGCGTGAGCCGTGCCGATGCGGGCACCACGCCCGCGCGAGTCGCGGCCATTGGGCGCCGTTTCGCCGACGTGCGCGCCGACCTCGGCTCGATCGCGCCCGTCGACGACATCGTGCGCGCCGCGCTCGAGGCCTTCGGCCGCGTCGACGTACTGGTGAACAACGCCGGCATCATCCGCCGCGAGGATGCGCTCGACTTCACCGAAGACGATTGGGATGCCGTCGTCGACGTCAATCTGAAGAGCCTGTTCTTTCTGTCGCAAGCCACCGCGCGGCAGTTCGTCAGGCAGCAAAGCGGCGGCAAGATCATCAACGTCGCGTCGATGCTGTCGTTCCAGGGCGGCATCCGGGTCGCCTCGTACACGGCGGCAAAAAGCGGCGTGCTCGGTCTGACGCGGCTGCTTGCGAACGAATGGGCCGCGCAGCGCATCAATGTGAACGCGATCGCGCCGGGCTATATGGCGACCGCCAACACGGCGGCATTGCGCGAGGACGCGCAGCGCAACGACGAGATCGTCGGCCGGATTCCGGCGGGCCGGTGGGGGGCGCCGGAAGATCTCGCGGGGCCGGTCGTATTTCTCGCGTCGTCCGCGTCGGACTACGTGCACGGGCATACACTGGCGGTAGATGGCGGCTGGCTTGCGCGCTAGCCGGCGCACATGCGCGCGAAGCGGTATGCTTGCGCGCCTCGCCGCGTGAGCGAGCGTGACTGATGTGGCCGATCGCGCGGGCGAGCCCCGCACAGGCGCAGCACGGGTTCGCATAGACAGGGAATGACGGAAATGGCAACAGCAGGCAAACAGCGCAAGGACGACGGCGCCGCGCAGATCCAGCACCCGCAGAGCGCCGAGTCCGGCCACGGCGGCGAACGGGGCGAATCGGCGTCGTCGATCGGCCGCGTGTTCGCGATTCTCGACGCGATCGGCGACAGCGGACAGATCGGCATCAGCGAACTGTCGCAACGGCTTGCGATGTCGAAGACCACCGTGCATCGCGTGGTCCAGACGCTCAAGGCGCTCGGCTACGTGACGCAGGAAGTCGAGACCGAGCGCTACCGGCTGACGATCCGCCTGTTCGAACTCGGCGCGAAGGCGCTGGAGAGCGTCGATCTCGTGCGCGAGGCCGATATCGAGATGCGGCGCATCGGCCAGGTGACGCGCGAGGCGGTGCACCTCGGCGCGTTCGACGAAGACGCGATCATCTACATCCACAAGATCGACGCCGATTACGGCTTGCGCATGCAGTCGCGCATCGGCCGGCGCAATCCGCTGCACAGCACGGCGATCGGCAAGGTGCTGCTTGCGTGGATGGACCCGGCCGAAGCGCGCGAGGTGCTTTCGCATGTCGAGTTTCGCAAGTCGACGCAGAAGACCCTCACCTGCGCCGAAGCGGTGCTCAGCATCCTGCCGCACGTGCGCGAGCAAGGTTATGGCGAAGACAACGAGGAGCAGGAAGAAGGACTGCGGTGCATCGCGGTGCCGGTGTTCGATCGCTTCGGCCGCGTGATCGCCGGCCTGTCCGTTTCGTTTCCGACGATGCGCTGCGGCGCCGACACGAAGTCGCACTATGTCGCGTTGCTCAAGCAGTCGGGACTCGCGATCTCGACGCGGCTCGGCTATCGCGAAGCGCCGGCGACGGCGCCGGAACCTGCATCGGCGGCATAAACGGCGCGCTGCGATGACAGCGCGGCTGACTCGACATAGCATTGGCGCCGTCATGTCTGCGCGAGCGCTGAACGCACATTTCGCCGATGCTACGCATCGCACCTTATCCAAAGCTGATGGCGCTCGTGCCGTGTCGTGCCGCGTATACGCAGGCCAGCAGGCCTGCACGCGCAACATGCGGGCATGCCGCTCGCTATGCAACGTCACGCCTCAGTCTGCAACTGAATGTATCCGCCTGGCCTAGCCGCCGCGAAACACGATGTCATCCACTTACCGGCAGTTGATGCATTGACCGCTCCACGCGCGCAGTCATGCGCAATGCGTGGGCGCAGCGTTTTTTCCATAGTCGGTTCAATGGCTTGCCGCTGTTGCGGCGAGCTTGTCATCGCCCGATGAAGCGCTTTCCCGGCGCCCTCTCCACGCATCCCTCCTGTTAGCCGCGCCCGTTGCATCGACACGTCCTGTTACACACAAACACAACGGAAATACCGCCGCTCAGTAGAGTTCGCTTCACAAGCAAAACGGAGCAACGACATGAAAAGAATTCTCGCCCTGGTCATTCTGGCAGCAACGCTCGGCAGCACGCTGAGCGGTTGTATCGTGGTCCCCGAAGGCGGGTATCACGATCACGACCACCATCGCGATCACGACCATTACTGAGCGCATGGCGCGCACGCATGTCCCCTCAATCGTAGAGACCGAGAATAAAACATGAGCAATTCAAAAAACCGCTGGCTCTCGTTGGCGATCGTTGCAGGCCTCGGAATCGGCGCATCGTCGGCCGCGCTGGCTCACGTCGATGTCGGCGTCAACATCGGCGTGCCGGGTGTCGCTTACGCGCCCGAGCCGGTGTATGCCGCGCCTGCGCCGGTGTACGCACCTGCGCCGCCGCCCGTGGTCGTGGTGAGCCCGGGCTGGTACGGCGAGCGGTATTACGACGGCCACCGCTACTGGGAACGGCGCGAATGGGAAGAGCGTCATCATGACCGGCGCGAGTGGCATGAGGCTCGCGGCCCACACGGTCACGACAACGGCTGGCATGGCCATGGCGACGACCACGGGCACAATCACTGATGCCTGGACGACGGCTGCGTCGATGATGCAGCCGTATCGCGTGGGCATGCTCGCCACCCTTTTTGCAGGAGCGACGATTTGCTACGCAACGATCCAAGACGAGTAACGGCGCACATCGATGGCTCGCTCATCTGCGCCGAATACAGCGAACAAACCGGTCAATTGTGTTTGCGCCAGGACGGCGCGCTGTTGCGCGAGTGGTTCCCACCGCATTCGTGGATGGCGATAGCATCGGTCGCGGGCGCACAGCATTGGGGGACTCGCCCTACCGACGACGAACTGCATGCGCTATTGCGCAATGAGATGGCGTTGTTGCGTACGCCCTGACTGGAACCGAAGACACGCGCGCGACGAATCGCTCGTCGCGCGGTAGGCAATGTCCGGCTTCGTTAAGTGCTTAAGCGCGAGGCATGCATTATCAATGCCCCGCATGCACTTGCGCTCAACGCGCGTTGTAGATCGGCGGCGAGTAGGAGCTGACCGTCGTGTCGGTGCCGCGACCGGACTGCCACGTACCGTGGCTGCTTGCACCATACCCGCTGTCATCCGTTCGAGCTGCGTGATGCGGGCGGGCGGCTGGCGTCTGCGTCGCCTGCGAGTCCTGAGTACCGGCTTCACCGGCCGGCTGCGCGAACGACGCAAGCGGCGCGGCAAGAATGACGGCGAGTGCAACGGTTTGAATGAGCGACTTCATGACACCACCTCCAGAGATTGGCTCCACATGCGCTGCCGGCGTGACGCGCGCGGCAGCATTGAAGGCAGTGTAGGTGGGTCACCTGACGGGATAAATCCGTTAATCACGAATTCACTGTTGTTTTTCAGACCACAATGAAAGTGGCTGCCTGTCATGCCGGTCGTGACGGCGTGGCGCCGTCGCGCGGCGCCACGCCTTTGCAACGCAGCGGTCATTCGAGTGCGACTGCAGGACCGGCCCCCTCCTTCGAAGACGCGTCGGCTTGCACGCGCCGCGTCATCAGATACACACCGCTCGCGGCGATCACCGACGGCACGGCCAGCAGGCTGAACACTGCGCCGAACTGCCAGCCGAGCCCCATCAGCGCGGCGCCGACCAGTGCGCCGGCCACGCCGCCGATGCGGCCGATCCCCAGCATCCACGCCACGCCCGTCGCGCGTGCCTGGGTCGGATAAAAGCTGGCGGCGAGCGCCGACATCGACGTGACCGCGCTCGTCGCCACGGTGCCGGTGAGGAAGATCAGCGTGCCGAGCCAGAGCTGATGTCCAACGCCGCGTCCGACCAGCAGTACCAGCACACCCACTAGCACGAAGGTCACCGCGACCACGCGATGTCCGGCAAACCGGTCCATGATCCAGCCGACGCACAGATTGCCGAGTATGCCGCCAAGCGGAAAGAGCGAGGTCATCAGCGCGGCCTTTTCACTGGAAAAGCCGGTGTCCTTGAACAGCGTCGGCAGCCAGTTGGTGAGCAGGTAGTAGATCAGCAAGCCCATGAAATACGCGAGCCACAGCATGAGTGTGCCGAAACGGTAGCGGGAGGACAGCACGACCGCGAGCGCCCATTGAGGACGCGCGCCGGCTTTGCTCGCGTGGCCTGCGGCGGCCCCGTGGCCTGCGCGCGCATCCACCGCGACGAAGCGGCACCCTTCGAAGCGGCTATGCGGCGCAATACGTTGCAGAATCCGCGCGATGCGCCGATCCGCCTGCCTGCGCACGACAAGAAACTGCACCGACTCCGGCAGCAGCAGAATCAGCAGCACGGTCAGCGCGATCGGGCCGACGCCGCCGGCCACCAGTACGCTGGGCCAGCCGAAGTGCGGAATCAGCCACGCGGAAGCCACCCCGCCGATCGCCAGTCCACACGAGAATCCGCAGAACATACCGTTGACCGCCACCGCGCGAAGTCGCGCCGGTGCGTATTCGGACATCAGCGTGACGGCATTCGGCATCGCCGCGCCGAGACCCAACCCGGTGAGAAAGCGCAGTAGTGTCAGCGATTCGATCGAATTCGCGCGAGCCGCCGCGAGACTCCACACGCCGAAGAAGAATACCGATAACACCAGCACCATTTTGCGTCCGAGACGATCCGCGCATGGACCGGCCGCGAGCGCGCCAATTCCGAGCCCGACGAGCGCCGCGCTCATCACGGGCCCGAGCGAGCTGCGCGCGACGCCCCACTGCTGCACCAGCGACGGCGCAATGAAACCGACCGCCGCCGTATCGAAGCCATCCGCGGCAACGACGAGAAAGCACAGCACGAGAATCGTCCATTGATACGGCGAAAAGCGCTGCTCGTCGATGAAGGCCTGCACATCCACATGGCGTTCGGAGCGGATCATTTGAGGTCTCCTCGAGCGAGGGTGGCGGGTGTTTCACGATCGTACGGGCGCAGGACTTTCGCCCTGCCTGCTTGAGGCTTTTTCATTGCAATGTCTCCGTGATAGGACGAGGTATTTTTTTATTGTTCGGAATGCTACGAATAGTGCGACTGCCTGTGCTCGATATGCGCGCGGCCTGCAGAAGCGGTCAGTCGCCGGCGGCGCCAAACGCATGCCAGCCACCATCGACGCTCAGCACCGTGCCCGTGATGTAGCTCGCCGCGTCCGATGCGAGAAAGCTGATTGCCCGGGCAATTTCATCCGGCTGTGCGAGGCGGCCCATCGGCGTGCGCCGCTCGATTGCCTGCAGATTCATCTGGCCGTTGCGCTTGAGCGTCTCCACCAGTTCTGTGGCGACATAGCCTGGCGCCACGGCGTTCACGCGGATGCCCTCACGCGCCCATTCGCAGGCGAGCGAACGCGTCATCGCGACGATGCCCGCCTTTGCCGCACCGTATGCGTTGCGCGCCGGAATGCCGGCGAGCCCCGCAATCGAGCCGAGATTGACGATCGCGCCGCTGCGCTGCGCGAGCATGACTCGGGCCGCCTCGCGGCATGCGAGGAAGGTGCCGCGCACGTGGATGTCGAGCAGCCGGTCGAACGCATCGACGTTCTGCTCGATCGTTGGATGCGGCTGATCGCCGGTGCCGGCGTTATTGACCAGCACGTCGAGCCGCCCGAAGCGCTCGACGCATGTGCCGATCAGCGCGCGCACATCGGCTTCGACGGCGACATCTCCGCCGATGCCCATATGAGCCGCGCCCAGTGCCTGGGCGCGTTCGCGAGCACGGTCCGCATCCATGTCGGCGATGACCACGCTATAGGCTTCCTGCGCGAAACGTTGCGCGCTCGCCCAACCGATTCCGTTCGCGGCGCCAGTCACGAGCGCGACGCGTCGTGTTCGATCGTTCATGTTTTGTCTCCTCCTTAATGATGCGGTGCGCCGCTAGCGAAGCATCGCCAGACTCCTGAAATCGACACGCTTGATGATGCGGCTTTCCTGCGCGACGATCAGATGCGCCGATGCCTGCAGATACGCGGGCCATTGCGGGTCGGCGTCGCGCGCGGTGCGGCGCTGGTCGTAGTCGGCGATGCTCTCGTAGCCCCACAGGTGCACCACCTGATTCAGCGCGCCGATGTCGCTCATATAGAAGCCGACCGGCGCACCGAGATACTTCACCTGAATCGGCATGGCCAACTGGTCGAATACCTCGATGAATTCCGCCATGCCGCGCGGGCGGATCGTATAGATGCGGTGATCGACAAACGGTTTGCCGCTGCTCATGTGCCTGTCCTCAATACAGTTTCGGTTTCGCGGGCGCCCGTGCTGCCGCCCTGGTGGTTGCCTGCGGTCGCGCCGCTCGCACCGGCTCCAGCGACGCCTGCCAGATGCCGCCCGGTGATGTAGCCGAAAGTCATGATCGGGCCAAGCGTGATGCCCGCGCCCGGATAGTTGCCCCCCATCACGCTCGCGCGATCGTTGCCCACTGCATATAAGCCGGAAATCGGTGCGCCGGCTTCGTTAAGCACTTCGCCGGTCACTTTGGTCGAAATGCCGTCGAAGGTGCCGAGGTCGCCCATCACCACCTTCAGCGCGTAATACGGGCCATCGCCGATCGGCGCGACGCACGGATTCGGCCGATGCTCCGGATCCGCGAGGTAGCGGTTGAACGAGGTCGTGCCGCGTCCGAACTCGGGGTCTTCGCCGCGCACCGCATCGGCGTTGTAGCGTTTTACCGTTGCTTCCAGCGCCACGCCGTCGAGCCCCGCACTACGCGCGAGTTCGGCAAGCGTGCGGCCGCTCGTCAGATAGCCGTTGCGCAGCAGCGGCCCGAGCGGGACCGGCG
This sequence comes from Paraburkholderia fynbosensis, assembly GCF_902859935.1. Taxonomy (GTDB): domain Bacteria; phylum Pseudomonadota; class Gammaproteobacteria; order Burkholderiales; family Burkholderiaceae; genus Paraburkholderia; species Paraburkholderia fynbosensis. The sequence continues at coordinate 4,915 of NZ_CADIKI010000001.1, read as the reverse complement.
CGGGTTTCGCGAAACCGAGCCCGTATTTGCGGATCGTCGCGTGATCGCAGATCAGCCACATCGCGGTTTCGCGCTCGTTCGCACACGCTTCGATCATCGCCGCGCCCACGTCGTGATACGAATTCGCCTCGTTCGTGAAGCGCTTGCCCGCACGCGTCACGCCGATGATGCCAGGCTTGTATCGATCGAGCAGATGCGGAAACACACCGACACCGCCATCGCGCATCGGCACGCGCGAGACCGGCATCCAGGCCGCCGGCTGCGGATAGCGGATCGTCACTTTCGCGCCGAGCCGTTCCGCCATGCCGACGCCATCGCCGGTATTGCCGGGCGGCACCGGCGACACGTGCTCGCCGCCTCGCCGCACGTGCGGATACGCACGGGCGATGCGCGCGACGTCATGCGAGAAGCCGCCGCACGCGAGCACGACGCCGCGCCGTGCGGTAATGCGCATCTCGCCGTCTGGTCCGCTGACGAGTGCGCCCGTCACGCGCTGGCCCGCGACTATCAACTCGCGCGCTGCGGTGTTCGTGTGAATCGGAATGCCGAGGTCGAGCGCGGACTTCGCGAGTCGCGCGGCAAGCGCGTTGCCGCTCGTGACCTGCACGCCGCGCCGGTACAGTGCCAGATCCTTCAGGTGGCTCGCGAGGCGCTTCGCCACGTACAGCGCGGACGTCAACGAGCGCGTCGCGTTGAAAAAGTGCTTGAGGTCCGCGTTCGACGAATTGAACATCATGCCGATGAACGTGATGGTCTTCAGCGGCGGCCGCAGACGCACGATGTCCGTGCCGAGCGCGCGTGCATCGAATGGCGCGGCCACCACCGAGCGTCCGATATCCACGCCGCCGCCCACATTCGGGTGATAGTCGGGATAGAGCGTCGGCACGAATTTGACCGCGGTCTCGCGCTCGAAGAAGTCGAGCATGTGCAGACCGGTGTCGAGAAACGCGTCGACAGCGGCGGCGTCGAAAAAGGCGCCGGTCTCGTTGCGCATGTAGGACAGCGCCGCCTCGCGCGTGTCGGTCACATGATTGCTGCTAGCGTGACGATTGCCCGGAATCCACAGCACGCCCCCGGAAAACGCGGTGGTGCCGCCAAAGAATGGCTCCTTCTCGATCACGATCACGTCGAGCCCGTGCTTGCGCGCCGTGATGGCCGTCGAGAGCCCGCCCGCGCCCGAACCGATGACGAGCACGTCGCAGGTCAGCGTGGCGTTGCTGGTGGCACGTGTTGCGTTAGTCATGATGTGCGTCCTTGTCCTTGTGCGGGGGGTTAGCGAGCGACCGGCGCAGCCGCAGCGGCTTCAAAGCCTGGGCGCGGCACGAGGTCCATCAGCATGCTTTCGAGCCCGCCGTCGACGACGATCTCCGCACCGTTCATATACGCGGCGCGAGCGCTGGCGAGAAACGCGACCACGTCGGCGATGTCGTGGGGCTCGCCAATGCGCCGGCTGGCCGTCATCGCACTGCGACGCCGCTCGATGTCGCCATGCTCGTAGAACGCGGCGGATAGCGGCGTGCGGATCATGCCCGGGCACACCGTGTTGCTGCGGATGCCGCGCGGCCCCCACTCCGCCGCGATCTGTTTCGACAGCATCGCCACGCCGGCCTTGGCCGCGCTATACGCACCGCTGTAGGTCTGCGGATGATGCGCGGCCACCGACGCGACATGCACGATCGCGCCCGCGCCCCGCTTCAGCATGCCGTGACCGAACTGCTGCGAGCACAGCATGTAGCCGGTCAGGTTCACACGCAGCATCGCGTTCCACGCCTCCAGCCCGATCTCTTCGATGCCGCCCGGACGCAGCAGGCCCGCGTTGTTCACGAGCACATCGGCCGCGCCGTAAGCCGACTCGACGCCCTGCACGGCGCCACGCACGCTGTCTATATCGCCGATATCACAGGCCAACGCGAGCGCCTCGATGCCGTTCGTGTTCAACGCTTGCGCAAGTGCGCGGCACTTGTCGTCGTCCCGGTCGAGCAACGCGAGCCGCGCGCCGGCCTCACCCAGCACGCGAGCGATCGCACTGCCGATGCCGCCGGCCGCGCCGCTTACCACACAGACCTTGCCTTCGAGGCCGAGCCAGTGCTGTGAGTTCGCGTCCACATCGGCTTTCGTGATTTGATTAGTCATCCGAATCTCCATGGTTTTTGATTGCCGGTATGGCGTGCAGCGCCGATACCTGCGCTGCGCCATTCCACCCGTGCCTTTCATGGAAAAAAGTATAGCGACGCCAATGCGCCTGAAATTGGACAAAGGCGGCGCATCGCAGGACAATTCGTACATTGCAACCACGGCAAAATGGATCGGAGACACACCGGCATGAGTAAAATCCCTAACTACGATCTGTACGGCGAATCCGCGCGACCGCCCTGGTACGACGCGTTCAATTTCGAATGGATCGCCGAACGCAGCCGTCCTAACGACTGGCATATCGCCGCTCACCGGCACGACGCGTTGCTGCAGATCCTTTATATCCGCAGCGGCACGGGCCACGTGTTGATCGAAAGCGAAAAGCTCGTGATCGAACCGCCTTCCCTCGTGCTGATTCCCGCGCAAACGGTGCATGGCTTCGTGTTTTCGCCCGAGATCGATGGGCTCGTGATTACCGCCGCACAGCGGGCTTTGGAGTCGATTTCGAAGGCCGTGTCGCCGGGTCTGTTGCCGGTGCTGCAGCGGCCCGCGCTGATTCCCGTGCGCCCCGAGGTTGGCGACGACACGCTGATGCCGCTATTCGGTTTGCTGGAGCAGGAATTTCGTGGCAGTGCGCGCGGCCACATCGCCGCGGGCATGTCGTTGATGATTGCACTTTTTGTACAAGTGGCGCGTTTGACCGACGCGGCTTCGGCGGCTAGCGCGGCTGCCGGCGCGACAGTCAACGACCGGCGCGCAGCGCAGATCAAGCGGCTGCGCGAACTCGTCGCCGCGCACGTTCGCGAGCATCAGCCTATCGAGTTCTATGCGGGCAAAATCGGCATTACGGCGGCGCAATTGGGCCGCATCTGCCGCGACGAACTCGGCCACTCGCCGATGTCGCTCGTCAACGATCATCTGATACGCGAGGCGCAGCGCGATCTGGTCTATTCAGGCTTGACCATCAAACAGATCGCGCATGCGCTCGGTTTCGAGGACGCGGCTTATTTCAGCCGCTATTTCCGCAAGCAGACCGGCGTCACGCCTACGGAGTTTCAGGCCGCGGCGCATCGGGATTTATCATTGAACTAGTCATCCGATGCGCTGCTTGGCGCGCACTACGCGCTCACGCTTACATTTATGCGTGCACGGCAGCGACGCCGACGTAGTTTTCCGCCATGGCGGTGGCCGCCGCACGCGAAGTGGTCACGTATTCCAGCTCGGCCACCTGCAACTGCTGCTCGAACGGCGACGCGCCTTCGATACGGTGCATCATGCTCGTCATCCAGTACGAGAAATGCTCGGCGCGCCAGATGCGCTTGAGCGCGGTTTCGGTGTAGCCATCCAGCAGATCGCTACGATTTTCGACGTAGAACGCGTTGAGTGCCTGCGTCAGCACACGTACGTCGGAGACGGCGAGGTTCAAGCCCTTCGCGCCCGTCGGCGGCACGATATGCGCCGCGTCGCCCGCAAGGAACAGCCGGCCATGCTGCATCGTGGCCGACACGAAACTGCGCATGCCGACAATGTTCTTCTGGAAAATCTTGCCGTCGACGATCTTCTGCCCGTCGTGCGAATCGACGCGTGCATGCAGTTCGGCCCAGATGCGATCGTCGGACCAGTTCTCGACCGAGTCCTTCGGATCGCACTGGAAATACATGCGCTGCACGTTCGGCGAGCGTGTGCTGATCAGCGCGAAGCCGCGGTCGTGGCGCGCATAGATCAGTTCATCCGACGACGGCGGCCCTTCGCACAGGATACCGAACCAACCAAACGGGTAGACGCGCTCATAGTCTTTGCGCAGCGCCTGCGGAATCGATGCGCGCGAGACGCCTTGCGATCCGTCGCAGCCGATCACGAAGTCGCATTGCAGCTCGCAGGCTTCGCCTTCGTGACGATAGCGGATCACCGGCTTGTCGGTATCGACGCCGTGAATCGACGTCTGCGACACGCCGAAACGCAGCGCGCCGTTCGCGGCCACGCGCGCCGCGACCAGATCCTTGATCACTTCGTGCTGGGCATAGACCGTGATCGAATGGCCTGTGAGTCCGGTCAGATCGATGCGGCGGCGCTTGCCTTCGAAAGCCAGTTCGAAGCCATGATGCAGCGCGCCTTCGGCTTTCATGCGCGCACCCACGCCGGCTTCGGTCAGCAGGTCCATCGTGCCCTGTTCGAGGACGCCTGCGCGGATGGTGGATTCGATCTGTTCGCGAGTACGCGTTTCGAGCACGACCGACTCGATGCCGCGCAAATGAAGAAGGTGGGAAAGCAGCAGGCCCGCGGGCCCGGCACCGATGATGCCAACTTGGGTGCGCATGAGTCGTCTCCTGAATGCGGCGATTGATTTGCACTCAGTGTGACGATCATGGCCCGTATCGTGCAACGCGATATGACGCATACGCTGTATCGCTTATGGCGATAAACAGCGCGTCCGGGGCAACGGCGCTGGCGGGTCGCAACGCGCGCCAACGCCGTGCTGGCGGGGCTTGCGGCGCCTCGACGACGAGCGCCGCGCAATCATGCACTTCCGATTGCACTCAAGGTAAACCCCGAGCACCTCTGCTAGGCAAGAAACAGCCGATACACCGGGTTTTGCGTCTCTTCCCAGTTCGGATAGCCGAGCGTGGCGAGAAAACGTTCGAACGCTTCGGTCTCGCTCGCGGGCACCTGAATGCCGACGAGGATCGAACTGTAGTCCGCACCCTGGTTGCGATAGTGGAACAGGCTGATGTTCCAGTTCGGCGCCATCGACGACAGGAACTTCATCAGCGCGCCCGGGCGC